>NZ_SJPX01000001.1:0-1200000 GCF_007860175.1 Rubripirellula reticaptiva
ATTCTGCAACGCGACACTACTGTGAAAGACAACATTCGCGGCAAACGTATGCGAGCGGGATGGGATGACGCCGTCCTGGATGGCATTTACGCCGGATTTAACCGCACTTGAACGTGCGATTGCCCTGGCCTGCCGATCATAGCAACAGCATCTCTATTGCCTGTCGCCGTGATCGGTTTTTTGTCAAAACTCGCTTGGGTCAATGTTGCATTAGTCGTGTTCAACATGATCCCTGCTTTTCCGATGGACGGCGGTCGCGTGCTGCGAGCGATGTTGGCGTTGGCGATGCCGTACAGGAGCGCGACTCGCGTTGCCGTCGGCGTTGGTCGGTTCGCGGCGGTCGGTTTGGGTTTGGTTGGCTTGATGACGGGCAACTTCCTGCTGGTCTTCGTTGCCGGGTTCGTCTTCTTGGCCGCCGGTGCGGAACTAGCGATAGCGAATCGAACGTCGGGCGAGGTACCAATGCCTGCGAAGTCGACATTACTGGACGCATCGGGACGAGAGATCGCACCGATCCCATCGCAATCCTTGCCGGTGGTGAGTGCTCAGTGGAACGCTCGCAACGTCCTAGGTTGGCTGTCAAGCGACTCGGTGGACGAATTTTTGGTTTCAAGTCAGGGCGTGGCAGTGGCCATTGTTCGCAAGTGCGATCTGCGACAGGCGGTGAAGAATGGAATGGGTTCGATCCCGATCGAACGATTACTGGCCGGGCACTTCTTGCCGTTTCGAGATGCGCATTCCGGGACGACAGCGTGAGCGGATTCGTCGTAAGCCGACCGGCCAGAGCTTGGAATACCAGCCAACACCAACCCTACGCGTCTGCAAGGCTTCATCCAGTGTGTCCTCGCTAACGCTTCGGATTGGTAGATTCATTCACTCTCTCAAGAGTGCGGCGACGACCGATATTCGTTCATTTTTCCAATAGAATCTGTTGATGAAGAACCAAACGACCAGAATTCTCGTCCTCGGTGGCGGGTTTGCGGGCGCGTATTGCGTCAAACGACTTGAAAAACTCGTCCGCGGTCGCGACGTTGAAATCACGCTGGTCAACGCACACAACTATTTCGCGTTCACGCCAATGTTGGTCGAAGCCGCCACGTCGGCACTTGAACCACGACACGTTGTGGTGCCGCTACGCGGCTTTATGCGATCAGCCAATTTTGCGATGGCCAGCGTCGAAAATATTGACTTGAATTCTCAACTGGTCACGGTCCAGCCTGAGTTCGGCGACCGAATGATGCTTTCCTACGACCATTTGGTGGTAGCGATGGGCAGTGTCACTCGAATGCCCTCGATAACGGGAGTCCAAGAGTTTGCTTTTGGACTGAAGACACTCGCTGACGCAACGACGCTAAGAGACCGAGTAATTGGGATGCTAGAAATGGCAAACTTGGCTCCCGATCACGAACATCGCCAAAGTTGGTTGACGTTTGCAGTCGTCGGCGCGGGGTACACAGGCGTCGAAGCAGCAGGCGAATTCAACGCATTCTTGAAGGAAGCAATTCGGAATTATCGCAACGTCAACGAAACCGATATTCGAGTAATGTTGATTCAACGTTCCGGCAGAATACTAGATACGCTCGATGACACAATGTCGGAAAAAGCGAGCGAGATCCTGAAACGAAATGGTGTCGACATCCGCTTGAACGAAAGTATCGCGGAAGTTCGCGAAACGTCGTTCACGCTCGAAAGCGGCGCAGAGATCGTTTCCCACACCGTAATCTGGTCCGCCGGTGTCGCTCCGCCGTCGCTTTTAAAAAATTGCGGTTTGCCGATCAATTCACACGGCTATCTCGAGTGCGAACGCGACTTGCGAATTCAAGGACACGACAACATTTGGGGCATCGGCGATTGTGCCTCGAATCCCGATGCGGATGGCAAACCGTATCCCCCCACCGCACAACACGCTCTTCGCGAAGGCCGCGCGGCGGCCGAGAATCTTTCCGCATTGCTGTCAGGTCAACCGACTCAGCCGTTTAATTATCGCAACAAAGGAACAATGGCACCGCTGGGAGGACGTCAAGCAATTGCAAACGTCTTCGGCTTGCACCTAACTGGCTTGCCCGCATGGTTTCTATGGCGAACAGTTTACCTTGGCATTATGCCAGGATTCGGCCGCAAAATTCGCGTCGCCATGGACTGGACGACCGAGATATTTTTCCGCCGCGACGACTCGCAACAGAACTTTCACCGCACACGCAAGTAAGATCCGTTGCAATCGCAGTCTCCTTCCATCATGACAACGATGGCTGCAGGCGAACTCCGGTATTGACGTAAAGTTTCAACTCTTCGTTGATTCGCGCATGTAACAGACGACGGTGAACCGCGCCGAGTGGTAGATGCGGTTCATTGCAATTCCATGCAGCAAGTGCTTTGACGATGTCTCGTAGAATTCGAACGCGCGGGAACAGGTCGTCGTCTCGAATCCAACTCAATGATTCAGCCAAGTCTATCGACGATCAAACCTTCAAAACGAAGACATCATGTTTTTCGGGCGACTGGAATTTTTGTTTTGATGTAACTCTCGTTGGCCTATTTGCTGGCTCCCCTGATGTGGGAAACCGTCGAACACTGGCAACTACGAATGGACCAAGGTCCTCGAATCGCTCACCCCGGCTCAGGCATCCCTGGGATCCGTTGAATGTCAGGTCGATTGGATCGAAAATAGAATTACTTGCAACCATGAAGTCAGCCAATTGGTATCAGGCAGACGCCTTGGGTATCGAGAGTGATTTGGAGATCGACGCGAATACGATGCCAAAACGAACATACGACGAGGCGACTGTCAGCCGGCTGATCTTGCTTTGTCGCGAAGAAGTTCTCGCGATGGAGGAGCCAGCCAAAACAACCCGCGCCGCCGGAACCATGTCCGATTTTGGTTAACTGAGCAACTTGGTTCCGGCGCTCGTCTAAGTTGGATCGGTTAAGCCAGCTTTGACCCTCGAGTCGGATTGGGCCATACCCCTGTCAGGTCACTCACCACATCGCGAGCGAGGTCGACACCGAACGCGACTATTTTCCCGACTGCTGCAGAAAACCGGACAGCTTTTCGGTAGCGACGTTGCAACGGAATTCCACGAACCGCTCGACAGCCGAAACGGCATCGGCGATCCGTGGATCGACACAATTCAACAGCCGGTCGTCAGCGAAGTCGGTAAAATTTAGAGTTGCACACTGGTGCAGCAATTGCGTTAAAGTGAAATCCGGCTAGTCGACTCGGACAAGCAATGAATCCATAATGATGAAAGCCAAATAAGTAGCCTACAAAGCTTCATTACCACCAGGGAAATCTTCGCGCAATTGCTTTCGTTTGCAGGACGCGTGATCCTTGGTGTTTTAAAGATCGCAATATCGTCCATCCTCACGCACGAGTTTCGTTCAATGACGAGTGATTACGAAGATGACGATTCCGAACCAAAGCCAATTCCCGCTATTGATCGGAGGGAAGTGATTCTGGTGATTACGCCAACAAGATACACAACGGATGCGCGGCGGCACTTTGTTGGAACGGTTCAGCGATACGATCGTAGCTGCATAAGAGCTTACGGTTACGAATTCGTTTGCGACAACAAGGTGGGGACTTTTGTGAGAAGCAAGACTCAGCGAACACGGATTCTTCCACTGAACGACAACGTCATCATTTACGTTTTGCCCGATGAGACCGAACTTTCAGGGGTGCGTTACGAGCAGACCGATCATTCCGATTTGAATGTCACCGACGGGAAGAATTTCACGCTGGACCTGAGCGAACTTGGACATCCTAAGCCATCGACAGAGCGAAGCTTCGAAGCCGAAGGTCTGTAGGCCTCGAGTCAAAACATCGATACGGGCTACGTATACCTTACGCTGAGGGGGAGACATGAGTCGCATTCGGTGCCGATGATAGGTTTCAATATGTTCATTTCCATCGATCATGGCTAAGTCATGGACATGGGCGTTGAAGAGTTGATGCAGGTGTACTTCTCGCTGGGTGTGATCAGGTCTTCGGTCGGGCCGGCTGAAGTAATGCGAAAACCGTAACCGAAGTCGTCAAATATTGAACTCCGTGCCAATCTGAAACGCCAGCCATCCGGAAGTCGACATGAGTTGCTTACCAATGTCTCTCTCGACATGAATGATCCGCTCGCCTAGGGGACGGCAAACGATGTTGTCCCATTCGATGATTTGGAAACCAGTCATAGCGGGTGACATAAATTGCTTGAGGCCTGAAATGGCAATCTCTTTATGGAGTGCTCTCGGTGCGCCGAAGCTGCACGACGTTAGATGAATGCCACGACCGAATCGAGACGTGCGGAGGTGTTCGGCTGGTGGTCCTTGCTGGCGCGTCGGGTTGGTTTTGAGTGAAACTAGAGCGACTTGCGAATCCGCTTGAAACCGTCGCTTATTTCGCTTCCAACCAGCTTGAATGAGTCCCAAACATCCTCGGTAGTTTCGTCGACGGCTTCGCGGAGTGGTTTGTAATCGTCACTCAATTGAGTGAGCTTTCCTTCGAGAACATCCCAATCGTCTTTAAAATTTTCTTTACCAAGGTGCAAGCGCACGCGAAGTTCGTCGCGTTCTTGCTTAAGGGCCACGATCATCTTGCCGATTCGTTCTTGAGTTGTAGTCATGATTGTTATTCCTTTGTGCGGTCGGAGCTGAAATCAAAAGTGCCGTACTAACTCGGAGCGTAAGCGGATGCGATTCCCAGTGGGAAAGCGATCAGGTGTGCGAGGTCTGCGGATAGCATTCGCCCGTCTTCGGGCAAGTGAATGAAGGACCAAGTGGCTCGCAAGCACAACACAACGATAATCGCAACTACTAGTGGCCATCGCATTTGCGATGCCATTGTGGCGAATGCTAAGCCTACGCATCCGTAGTAACCGGCTGAAGGACCGACATCCTGAACACACCAAAGCAAGTTACCGCGATGCGTTTCGCTGATCACGCTGGCAACCATGACGCCGATGGTCATCACGGCTAGCGTTGCCAGATGGACGGCGAAAAACGTTGCGATCGCTCGCAGCGGACCGAAACACCCCTCCACATATCCGACCGCAACGGCGAACATCACAATTGAACTATAAAACCGCCAGCCTCCGGCTGTAAAAAACAATGACGTGAATGCACGATGCACCTGGCCTTCGATCATCAATCGCATCGAGTAACCCGCAGTGCGATGCACGTTCTCGTTGAGCAAACCGACGTGACTGCGACCATAGATCCCAGCACCGATCAAAATGATTAACATCGTCATGGTAAAGGGAAGACGAAAAAGAGTGTTCATCACCTTAATACGGCAGTCGCCGAAGTTTGGATCGATGCGACGATAGACGCGACCAAAGTCGTGGGGACTTCGGCTACCGACGTCGTCATTTGCAACTCACCACGCACGATCCGGATTTCCTTCGGAGCCTCGATCGCAAAACGAACTCGATTACCTTGGATCTGAGTCACTGAGATGAAAATGTCGTCGCCAATGCGGATTGATTCGTTTTCTCTTCGCGTTAGAACCAACATGATAATTTTTCTCTTGGTGGGGGAAGAGTTCTTGTACCGACGCGTGAGCGAGGATCAAATCAGAGATGCTCTCGCTCTAGGTTCGGGTTGGTAAGCAAGATAAACGCACAGACTGTGCCAAACGAAAACTCGCACAAAAAATTGTCTAGAATTGATAAAAGCGGACAAATCCTGGTCACCCTGGCTAATTTCTGCTCGGCAAAGCATCGCTCATCGACACTGCGATTGCGGCAATGGCGTCAAGCAGCGGCTTCCAAGCGACGGCGTTGCGGTGCTTGCTTTCAAGCGAAACTGCTTGCTCAGCCTCGATCAATGCTTCGGACAGATGCCCTGACTCAATGAGTGATACGGCCTTGCTCGCTGCAGCTTTTGCAGCCTTGGCGTCAATCTCCACCCGTTCCAGAAACTGCGTCGCCTCCAGCCAAGCAGCCGATTCAGAACCGGAGGTCGAATCGGACATCAACTGAGCTTGTCGCGCCCGGATGCCACTCAAATTCAGCTGCCGTGAACCGAAGACGGTCTTCCAATTGCAACCCGTCCATTGACTCACCGCATCTTCGTAGAGTCGTTGCAATGGTTCGGTGGATTGTCGTGATGTGGCCAGGAAAACACCAATGCCTTTTTCAATGCGTAAGTGGAGAGGCAACGACCGTCGAGCTATGTTGCAGGTTGCGTACCGTTTGCGAGATGAACTGATACAATCCTCTGAAATTTCACCTACTAACCCGACGCGTTAGCGAACTTCAACACTCGCGCACGCGTTTGGCTAGTCCAATTCCTAAATAAATGAAAACACTCAACCGCACTTACTGGCTGCCTTATGCGATCGCTGCCGCATTCATCGCCGTTGCTGCGTTTGCGATCGTTTCCTATTTGAATACGCTCGCGATACGTGAAAGCGAACGCTTGGTCGCCCGCTCGTATTCGATTCGTGAAGCAACCGATCAATTGCTATCTGCGATGAAGGATGCAGAGACCGGACAGCGAGGATATTTGTTAACCGGTGACGAAACATTTCTAACACCGTTTCATACAGGCATTGAAAAAGCTGAAGAAAAGCTGAAAGAGCTGGAGTCGCTTTCTGAAGGAGCACGAGATACCGCCTCGCGTGTCGGCATCCTACGCGAGTCGTTTCAAAAGCAGCTCAAGCACCTGAACGAAACAATCGAATTGCGGCGTATTCAACCTGCCGCTCGCGTCAGCGACGAAGTATTGGAGCTGGTGAAATCGGGGCGTGGAAAGACGGCAATGGAAGCCGCACGTGAGGCTTCGCGGCAGATCGTAGCGAATCAAACCATGCAACTGAAAGACACCGAATCGAAGAATAGCTATTTGTCATCGATGTCACGGACCACGATAACCGTCGGAAACACGATCGCACTCGCATTGATTTTGGCCACCGCACTCGCTGCGTACCACGACCGCAAGAAACGCGATGCGGCGGAAGTGGCACTGCTAGCCCAACAAGCGGAACTCGCCGCCGTCGTTGACTCGGCCTTTGAAGGCATCATCACGCGTGACCAGGATTTCACGATCCGTTTTGTTAATCCAGCAGCGGCAAACATCTTGGGAGTTGACGTAAAGCAAACAGTTGGCAGGTCGTTGTTGGATTTCGTTCCTGAAAACCGTCGCGATTTTGTGAGGTTGCGAGCAGATCAATCTCAGCATTCCAGACTGCAAGTCTATGAGTTCGACAATGAACTGATGATTCGGGCGGATGGCACCGAGTTCGCAGCCTCCGGAAACTCCGTCCGAACCATTACGGCAACCGATACCCTGGTCACGGTTAAGTTCCGCGACATGAGCGACGTTCAGAAAAACGAAGCAAAACAACGTGAGTACGCTGCGATCCTTGAACAAATCAGCGATGCCGTGCTGGTCTGCGACACTGATAGTCGAGTTCGTTCATGCAACGACTCGGCCGAAACATTGCTGGGGATCAGCGAGCGAGAAATGGCAGGCCAGTCGGTTCGCGACCTCTTGGCAGTCGATACCGAGCAATGGGAAAGAGATCGCATCAAGGTAATCGAAACGGGACTAGCGATTAGTGAAAGTTCCTGGGTTTCGCCAGCTGGCCAGGAATACGTTCTCGAACAACGCCGCTCACTGATTCGAGATAATGAGGGGACCCCCATCGGGAAATTGTTGTTCTTGATCGACATCACTGACCGTGTGCGCGATGAAGCCAAGGAACGTCGTAATCAACGACTTGAAAGTATCGGCAGACTGACCGGTGGGATTGCGCACGACCTGAACAATGTCCTAACGCCAATCGTGATGAGCGCCAAACTGCTCAAGCGTGGTAGCAAGACGCCAGAGCGTTTGGTGGACAACATCATTACGAGCGCCGACCGTGGCGGACGAATGATTAAGAAGCTTCTTTCATTCGCGAGTGGTGGTGATGGCGAGCGGACACGACTGGACTTGCGAGAATTACTGTCAGAGTTGGAAGAAATCCTCAGTCATGCGTTGCAGCAAACCATTGACCTGCAAGTCACAATCCCTGCAAAGCTTCGCAATATTGACGCCGATAGTACCGAGCTTTCGCAGGTCATCATGAACTTGGCAATCAACGCTCGCGACGCGATGCCCAACGGTGGTCGGCTGGACATTTCGATCGGAGATTTTGACGTCGATCAATCGCGGGCGGATCGCAGCGATTTCTTGACCGCTGGACCGCACGTGCTATTGACCGTCGCCGACAACGGTCACGGTATCCCAAAGGAAATCATCGACCGTATTTTTGACCCGTTTTTCACCACCAAGGAGCAGGACAAAGGAACGGGTCTCGGTTTGGCAACGACACTGGGCATTGTTCGCTCGTACAACGGCGACATCACTGTCTACAGCGAACCAGACATCGGCACCAAGTTCTCAATCTATCTGCCGTCATCAACATTGTCAGCCGAGATTGCTGAGCTAGATGACGAAGACGCTGCGCCAATTGGCAAAGGCGAAACAATCTTAGTAGTCGATGATGAACGCCTGATTTTAGAAACCGCTCAAGAAACACTCGAATCGAGTCAATACAAGGTCATCATCGCAAGCAGTGGCGCCGAAGGCGTTGCGATCTATCAAAATCAGGGCGAAAAGATTGATTTGGTCTTACTTGATATGATGATGCCGGGAATGGATGGTTTTGAAACCAAAAACGCGATCCGTCGCATGAATGCGCAAGCACGAGTGATCGCCAGCAGCGGCCTACGTCGCCCCGGCCAAGAAGGCGGAAAGATGGCCGACTTCGACGGATTCCTCCCCAAACCTTACACAGACGACCACCTACTACGACTCGTCCGCAACATCATCGAACAAATCAAATCATAAGCGAGACACATCCAGTGCATTCTCGCTTATGTATCCGGTTCGCATTTTTTTGCACTCAAAGTAAACATGACAAACCTTCTCGTTATCGACGACGAACCGCTCATTTTAGAATCGATCGAAATGGCGTTTCCTGATCATGAAGTCACGAAATGTCTGACCGCTGAAAAGGGTATCGACGCGTTTTTGCAATCCACGCCCGACGTGGTGCTGTGCGACATTCGGCTTCCCGACATGTCCGGCATGGAAACGTTTGAAAAACTGCACCGCATCGACCCCAAAGTTCCGATCATTTTGATGACCGGCCGCGGCACTGCCGGGACCGCGATCGAAGCGATGCAACGCGGAGCGTTCGAGTACCTCCTTAAACCGCTCGACCCAGAGACCCTGATCCCATTAATCGAGGACGCCGCCGAAACCAGTCGTATGACGCGAGTCCGCGCTGTCGTGCCTGATGCGAGTTTGGACGAGGTGCCTACCGATAGCGAGAACGATTTGCTAATCGGCAACTGCCCAGCGATGCAGGAAGTCTATCGCTCGATTGGCCGCGTCGCTCGGCAGAACGTCACTGCTTTGATCCTTGGCGAAAGCGGTACCGGCAAGGAAGTCATCGCCCGAGCGATCTATCAATACAGCGAGCGTTCGGCGGGACGGTTTCTCGCCATCAACTGCGCCGCAATCCCTGAGAACCTGCTCGAAAGTGAATTGTTCGGTCACGAAAAAGGCTCGTTCACCGGAGCCGATCGCAAGAAGGTCGGAAAGTTCGAACTGTGCAATGAAGGCACGTTGTTCTTGGACGAAATCGGCGACATGACGCCGCTGATGCAGACGAAAATTCTTCGAGTCCTGCAAGATCAAACGTTCGAGCGGGTTGGCGGCACCGAAACGATTCGCACCAATGCCCGGATCATCGCCGCGACGAACCGTAACTTAGAACAAGCGATCGAAGACAAAGAATTCCGCAGCGATCTGTTCTATCGGCTTAACGTCTACACGATCAATTTGCCACCGCTACGAGAACGAGGCGACGACATCGCACTACTGGCGAGCTATTTCCTCAAACGATTCGCGAAGGAAATAGACAAACAAATCGACGGCTTTGCCGCTGAAGCCGTCGACGTGATTAGCGGCTACTCATGGCCCGGGAACGTTCGTGAGCTTCAAAGTGCAATGAAGCACGCATTGCTTGAAGCGACAGGCCCAGTGATCGTGCCTGCTTACTTGCCGGATTCAGTACGAGAGTGCGGTAGCCGAACTCGCGAAAGCTTGGATTCGGGAGCGGACCAGAGTCTACCGAGTTCGGCTACGACCGGCTTAGATTTTGCCGCGCTCACCCGTAAACGACTTGCCTCAGGAAGCAACGACATCCACCGTGAACTCGTTAACATTGCCGAGAAGGAAATCTTCGCCGAAGTGTTAAAGTATACCGATGGCAATCTCACTCAAGCCGCCAAACGACTGGGCATCACAAGAACAACGTTGCGATCCAGGCTTGAATCCCTTGGCATGTCACTGGACAAATCTGCATCTTACTCGTAGCTAGCGAACCACCGGTAACCGAACTCGCCAGAGCTTTGATCACCCATGCCGAAATCCATCATGTGATTATTGGTTCTCATCATCGCCTTGCTTTCCAGCCAACTTGCTGTGACCGGCGGCGAACCGATGACCATCGGCGAACATTAACCTGTGAACGCATTGAATCAGCGCTCAAACAACTCGACGTCACTCATCACTGGCTTGCTGGCAAGCACGTCGACTGGCTCACGGGCGATCCAAATGGCAAACCCGTCGGAAACCTCGGTTACCATACGCACTACAGTTCCTTCGTCGCCGCCGTGTCGCACCACCTTGGCGTGCTAATCCTGGAACCGCCCCAGCATCCGCAAATTTGCTCGCCGATGCGCAGTACGATTGGCTTGTATCAAATGCAGGTCTCAGCATCGGCTTGGAAACCATTAGCGATCCAGTCCTCGAAAACAAGTTTGCCGCGCAAGGTAAACTTGTCATCGCCGCTAACCACTCGCCCGACGAAACGAAGCCCGGACACATTGCCGTCGTCATTTACAGCAATCGCACCGAAGCACGAATCAAAGAAGACGGACCCGACATCAACGGCACTTAATCCGCGAAAGTACTACGCCACACCTGATTTGTAGTCGCGTCTTGGCTTCTTCGATGATTTGGTCGACTTGCCGGAACAAGCTTACCTCATGAGCGAGTCTGCCCTTGTACCGCCCCATCGCCATCTCCGGGACAAGGCCGGTCGACAACGCAAAGAGCACAATGACGCGTAAGATTGGGACCCCACACGCTGGTGCTTGGCTGGTCAGTTGCGGGTACTCAGCTTGTTTTTTTGGGGGAGTGTCAGCCATCGTCACCGTTGCCTCATCGGCGGTGATGGCCCGGTGCCCCTGCCACAGATCGGGGCTCGTCGCTTCAATCGCTTGGCCACCGCAGGTGACCAGGCGATGCATCAAAGATGCAACGAGCAAATCCGAGCGACAAAATCCGCACCGGTCTTCGCCGAGCAGGCCCGCTGAAAATTGGCGACTCGATAAGAGATAGGTTTGGCAATTGCGCATCCGCAGTCGTGGTGAATGCTCATGACCTGCGACACAAACACCCACAAGGTGACGAGGGTGTCGTAGATTCGGGCCGCACCAAAAATAGAGGTTGCTACGCCGAAGCCTGACTCGATCGTCTCTTTCGAGATCAGTGAGGCAGAGTAGAGGTCGCCGCATTACCATGCGTGGTCGACTCGGGCGCAAAACGAATCAAACGTTTGATCGTACACGGGGGGCTTCCTTGCATGGTGTGTTTGGGAGGTTGGATCCCAAAACTCATCGCAAGTGAAGCCCATTGCTGTCAATCGACGCTAACCCACGAACTGAAAACGGGTTGCTGTGGATTGATTGCCATTTGGGTCAATCGCCCAAACGGGTGCGACCGTGCTGTCGCGGACTTTGCTGCTGGTCTGCCGTATCAAAGCGCCAAAACACGACAATTGTTGAGCAGTCAACAATGCGGTGAATGTGATGCCCATCACAATAGCTAAGACCTGGCCCAGCTACCGGGAAACATTTTGATGGTGATGGTTCTAATGAAGAGATTCTTAGGTTTTCGACCGTGGCTGGCCAGCATTTGATCGGACCGCTCAAATTCTATCCAGCTGGTGTAGCGGTTGGACGCCAACGAGCTCACCCGAGACCGGAAAATTCGCTCGGCGTCAGCATTTTCTAGCCAGGAAAGCAGTATCGCCAAGAATTTGTTCGTGCCGACAATCCGATTGGTCCAAGGTATGCGACTCCTATATCGAACGCCTGACTAGCTTCTGCCAAGCTTCTGCCAAGCTTCGCTAGGATCGGCCGTTTTCGTGTTTCGGAACCCCATTTCAACCTAGAGATAAAAAATGAAACGTTCACTTGCTTTGTCGCTGTTAGCCGCACTTTCAGGCAGCACTTTCGCCGAACCGACATCGGCCGCAACCAGTCACTCCAACAGAACCTCCGCGGCACAAACTCAGACCGCTGAAAACTCGGACCTGAGCGAAAAGCAGCGGATCATGGTCGAACTCCGTCGCCAAGTTGGAAGTGAACTTAGCGAGAGATGAACACTAACCAACAAATTACCGTTTCGGTTCAGCAATTTGTCGATCACACGGTCGCCGATATTCTTTCCACGCAGTCTAGAAACGACACGACTCGAAATGTGCTGAGAGAGTGCTGACTGTGAAAAATGTTTTAAGCAACAAACCACAGTATCGCAAAAACGGGAGACCGCGTGACCTGCGGTTCAGACGAAAAAGTACGCCTCAAGTTCGATGGAAAAATGCCGAAGAATCTAGCCCCGTTTCAATCTCATGACTTTGAGTTTTGAGAAAACCTCCGTTATCCGCGACGAATTCTCTGAGCAAAGCTCAATTCGTTTCCTTCGGGATCGCGGAGATGAAAATAGCGTTCTCCCCACTCGGCATCCTTTGGCTCAAATTCAGGTTTCAGGCCTTTGTCGACTAGCGATTGGTACAGCACATCAACATCGTCAACCGCGAAGATAATCAGCGATGCGACAGGCGTCGGCGCATCAGGGTTAATGAGGCGAAGATTGACGTGTTGCTCACTAACCTGAAAAGTCGTGAACGAAGCCTGTTCGCCGCCGCGATGCAGAGCAAAACCTAAATGCGTGTAAAAGCGTACTGCTGCAGCCATGCACGATGTTGGGAGAGTTACGGCCGAAAGTTTCATCTCTTGTGATCCCAAGTTTGAAAGAAGTCGCCAGACTTCAAATCTTTCATCTAACCCGATGTGTGAGCGAGCACCAATACACAATACCTCGTTTGCGCTTTTAACCAGGACAGCTCGCCCCTCTTATTCGTTCGCAACACTCGAGGATCGCAACTCGCCGTCGCCAACACGTGATTCCTCGCCTCTCAGGCTAGGCACTGTCTCGCAACCCAGATTTGATCAATCTTCGTAAGGCGGCAAGGATTACGAAGGCGACGAAGCCGGCCACCTGGAGTCTCCGTATCGGTACCAGCTCAGAAAGGTCAGCAACAAACCTGATGGGACGAAATTGCCGGCGGTGATCTTTTGCCATGGTTCTGGCGGAGGCGTCAAAGAATTCCCGCCTGCGGAGAAAGAGATTGAATGGCAACAGGCACTTTCTCAGAATGGAGATTCGTACTATTTCTTTACACCAAAAAGCGGCAAAAAAGTGGCAGTCTCTCCGCAGAAGACCTCCAGAAGTTTATGAGCAACGTCGTGGCGAATTACGACTTCGATCCCAAACAAATCACAATCATTGGGTACAGCGCTGGCAGCGGGTCTGTTACAGCACCGCCGTGGACAAAGGTGACTTGATCAAATCAGCGATTGTGATCGAAGGTGGCTTCCGAGGGACTGTTCCGGACGACCATACGCTGAAAGGTCTACTGATCATGGTTTTCACAACAAGGACGATCAACGGGTTGCGTTAGAACGTGGTGAAAGCTTCGTTAGGATGGCACGTGAGGCTGGAGCGGATGTCAGTTTCACCATCAATCCCGATGGCGAACACAAGATTCAGGTCAAAAGGAACTTAACGCCAGAAGTTATAAAATGGATTTTGGGAAAACCGAGAGAGAAGTAGTCAATCACGCTGTTTCACAGCTCAACCACTTCGGAATTCAATCCAGACCATGAAGACAATACTCTCCGTTGCTTTTTGTCACCTCTTCTGTTGCGGCTGGAGAATTGGTCGACGACTTTACGGACGCACAGCTTGATCGGCGACTTGCAGAACGCGGCGAGTGGCAGTTTCAAAATGGATTCGCCAGTTGGGTCGCCGACCCAGATCTTTATAAAAATTTAAGAATCACGGCACCATCCTCAAATGGCCGCGTGAGTTCCCTCTTTACAATCGTGGTCACAGTCGACAAATAAAGAATGTCATGACGGCTGAGACGGAACTTACAAGAGTGACAATCTACGATTACCAATACACGACCCGGCAGCGGCAGCAGCCCTACACGAACGGCTATCCCCTCGTCGCAATGGAATCGACTTCGTTGCAATTTTCCAGCGTCTCTTTATCGCCCGAGGGCTCTGTCGATAGGATTGGTTCGAAGTTCGGCTTCCAATACATCGACTTCGACGAGCGCCCTACTTTCTCGTAAATGTTTGTGCTGAAGTCGAGCGACGAAGAGGCAATACGAGGTGCTTTTTTTCGCCGATGCTCGACCTGTTTTCCAAACAGCCCGCGGTGTCAGTCGATGCAAGCGGCGACTTGTTCACCGACATGGAGGTGAGCCATAGAGAGCCTGAAGAAATCCGCGATTTCATGGCCGAAGCCTACGAGTTCTTCACCGCTTTTCAGTAGCAATTCGATGAAACCAGCGTTCGGTGAATGAACCAGTCCAGCGCGTTCGGCCCGACTTTTCCGAGCAATTCGAATTGCTGCACGTTTTGGTTGCGATAGCCCCAGCCACGCATAGTGATCACAAACAGGACATCGTCCCCAACATCCAATCCGACAATCTGCGCAACGGCCAGTTGCTGATGAAGGAATGAGTCTTGGCGAAACCTCAAGGGTTTGCTCTTAGGCTTTAACTGGCTGGAAGCTTTCCGTGCATAAATCGATTTGCAGAATGACGAGCCACCATTCATCTACACGACTCCCGTAAGTCTGTCCGAGCCGTGTTGGTGACATTATGGACCAACACTCTGTCGATCGAGAAGCAACTGCAGTTCTGATGCATCGAGTGCGCCGTCGCGATTCTCATCGAGGAAATTGAACGAGCTCTTCAGTCGTGGCCCGGCTTCGTCTTGTGCAATCTTGCCATCACTGTTTCGGTCGAATCTTTGGAGGAATATTTGCACAGCTTGGCGCTTGTTACCCGGGACGCCGAAATCTCGCACGGATGCCTCAGCAGCTTGACCCGCGAGCAGCAGACTGAGGAAGGTGTTGTCTTCGAACCGATCCCGATCGCTGTCTCCTTGCCGAAGTGCAACCAGCTTCAGCGAGGGGATGACATACATACGGCACTTCCCCGCGCCAAGCGCGGCAAACAGGTCAGGGCAGCCGTCCCAGTAAATCCAACCGGCCTTGTCTCTTGGCTCCGTCCTCTGCGCGGCAACCCCCACCGAACCTTGCCCGCCCGGCTGGTTCAACCACAAAGCCAATCCATGTCCGGGGTTCGCATCGCTTGGCTTCATGAGTTCGTGCAGCAAATCCTTCCTGACGATCTGTTTCCCATTCCATTCACCGTCTTGAAGCAACCACTGGCCGTACTTTATCCACTCAAGCGCGGTCAGGTGTGCGCCGTTAGGGATGTGTGGATTGCCCGACACGTCGTGTACCCAGTCGCCGACCTCCACACCGATCGGATCGAGGATCCGCTGCTTCAAGTAGTCCAGCGGCGTCTGCTTTCGCGTCGCCAACTTTCGTTTCATGATCTCGCCCAACACGTAGTAGCAACTGGGACCATATTGGAATACCTCGCCAGGCTCGCGCAACACCGGCACTCCGATCGCGTGCCGATAGAGATCCCGGGCGAGGGTCGGCCGGTCGTGGCCCTGCAAGTTCGTAACATCCTGCACGAGCCCGGCACTGAGGGTGAGCAGGTGGCGGAGCGTGATCCGACTCTTTCGCGGATGACCATTCCATTCGGTTAGAGTCTTTGCGGCAAGTTCGTCAAAGGATTCGACCATCCCGTCTTCGATCATCGCTGCAATCACCGGTCCCCAAAATGCCTTGGTGGCACTGTGCAAGTGGGTGGCAGTTTCAGGTCCAAATCCGTTGGCGTATTTCTCAAAGACGGTCTTGCCGTCAACCAACACCAGCACTGCGCGACCGCCGTTCCTGGCCGAGTACTCGGAGGCTCGCTTGAAATTTCCGGCGGTCGGCACTACTCCACCATCGTTCGTGTCGATCAAACCTGCCGTTTCGCTGGCATCAGTCTTCGTTGCCGTGCTCTCTCCCTGGGCGAAAGGTTTGGCGTCGGCGGAGATCGGTGGTTCGGTGCCCCACGTTTTCGGCGCAACAACGAAAAGATAAACGCTAAGCAAAGCGAATGCGAGAAAACTCACAAGTCCAATTCGAAAATACTGCATTGCTTGAAGCCTATCGTTATTGAAGATGCGAGTCGCTCGCATCGCTATTTTATCTCTTGGTCGGTGGCAACGATAGCGAGAGTGTTTGCGAAGCAAGTTCCAGTCTGGGTAGCGTGTCGGTTATGGCGAACTACTTCGCTTCGATCAGTTGCCGAATCAAGAACCGTTCTACCGAACCATCGGGATCATTTTCAACGTTGATCCCCGGTGCTCGGACGATGCACTGGAGTCCGAGTGCTTGCATAGCTTCCTGTAACTTCAAACCAAGACGCACGTGGTGAACCCAGTCGCCCTGGGGCGTATCCCTGGTGACTTCCGTATTCCCGTGACCGTACACCATGTAAACCCTGGCCCGATCGTCTCGCGACAGGTGCGTGATCGGCGAAGCGTCTTTCATCCGCTGCCTCACTACCTTGTCGAAGAGTTCGATTTCACCATCAATCCCAAGGAACGCAGGCAACGCATCGTGGAACGGTAGGTCGGGAACACCAAACCACTCGCGATAGGTGTGCATGTCATACGTCGATTGGCCATTGAGTGTCGCGGCGGCGAGAATCCGAGTCGACTGACGAGCCACGGGATCGTCGCTGTTGGGTTGGGCCAGATCGTCATGAAAAGCAAGCCACAAACTGATCCCGGCTCCGGCTGATCCGCCGAAACAGGCAACTCGATTCGAATCGATGTTCCATTCCTTCGCTCGGTGCCGAATCGTCTGCAGCCCGCGAGCGGCATCGTGCATCATGTTCGGGTAAGGACCGACATCGGAAAGTCGATAGTTCATCGAAGCAAATGCAACGCCCGCTTCCTGAAACAGCCTGACCTGTTTCTCGCTCACAGCCGATTTATCGCCGCCGCGAAAGCCACCGCCATGAATGAAGATAACCAGGGGTGTTGGTTCTTTGGCGTCAGGAACAGGCCACAGATCGAAACGTTGCCGCTCATGCTCGCCGTAGGCAATATCGGCGTGCGGCGACACGGGCCGACGAGCTTCGGTTCGACTGCGGCGATCTTGCTGAAAATTACGATACTTATCCATCGTCAGACGCCCGTCGTGATCGGCATCACTTTCGGGGAAGCGTTTCAAAAACGCCGCCAACTTCTCTACCGTCGACAAAGTAGATCGGGTTGGCTCCTGAGCCAGCAGGAATGAACTGAAAGGCAAGCTGATCAGTACGAACAGGCAGCAGGTCAATCGACATTGCATTCGACGTTTCTCTTTCGTTTCAAAATACAAAAGCCGCACGATCCTTAAGCTGACTCTGCCAATCGGACCGATCCATCAACGCAAGCTCACGGCAAGTCGCCGGGAAGTTCGTCGAGACGACGCAGTTCGACAATCTCACTGACGAACCAAGGCTTGCCGGTTGCTTTGCGATATCCGATGCACTTGGACGGATACTTCGCCCCATCGTGTTGCCTCCAGTTACTGAATCGATTGATGTCCTTTCGCCAATCGATTCGCACGATCTGCAGGTTCGTCTTTTCAAAGTAGACGTCCATCGCTGGCGAGATCGACTCGCTGACTTGCAATCCAACCAAGGTTCGCCCGGCTTCTTCGATTTCCGGCAACACTTTCAGTTTCGACTTTTCATCGACGAGTGCCTGCAGTGTCCACGCCCACACGAGATCCGTGGCTGGTTCGTCTTTCTTTTTCTTCCAGTCGCCCTTGCCTCCACGAAACCACCAGTTCTCGTGGCCATCGAAAACAGACTCGCGAGGCTTGCCCGGTTTTGCCGGATCGTCACTGACATTCAATCGCTCCTCGATGGCAAACCGACTCAGTAGATTCGCGTTGCCTCCCGCGGATTGAACGATCCGCCGCGCCAATTTTCGCGGATCTTCGGAAAACTCAACCGCCGCCGGAGAGAATGTGGTGAGGTCCGGCAGTGTTGTCTGCACTCCGCCGTCGGGAACATCACGCTTGGCAGTCCAGACAATTCCATTGAGGATAAACCGTCGCAAATCTGCCAACGCCCAGTTCTTGTAGAAATGGGGCATCACGATCCCGAACCCACGACCGCTATCGGGTCGCTCGACACACCAAGCAACCGTTTCATTCTTGGGTGAATCCGTTGGCAACATTGATGTGGCTAGGGCCGTCACATTCGAGGCCAGTCGATTCTGATCGGCTCCGAAATAGTTGTTGACATAGGGTTCATCGTGCAACATGAATTCATTCCAACCACGTGAGATCGGATGTTCCGGAGTCGCCGGCGTGATCGCTGCGGAAGGATAGATTTTGGCGATGCTTTGGTGATGCGGGCAAGACTTGTTTGCAAAATAACCACCGAGCCAACCGAGCAGCGGATGCTCACCCGCCTGCCCAACATCGTGACCCATCAAGCCGGTTGCGTAGTGCACGCAAACAATGCCACATCCACGAGCCATCAGCGTATCGAGCTGCGCAAGAATCGTGGCGGTCTCCGGCAATCGCTGAGGCGGAAAGGTATCGCCGATGAACACAATCGTGCTGACCGATTTCAAACGCGACTGATCCTTCGGCCACTCATACACCACCTCCGCTGCGACGTCCGAAACGTTGGACATATTTTCGAGGCAATGCTGCAACAACCGTCCCCCAGCAGCGACTTCATGCGATCCCGGCGGATGGGTACTCGGGCCAACCACGATCAATACCCGAGTCGGCTCCGCTGCAACCAAGCATGGCACGGCGAACAAGCAAGCCAGCAGACTAAGTAAGAAACCATTCTTCATAGTGTTCAGCTCCTCGGTGTCGCATCAGAGGCAATCTCTTTGATTTGTTTGGTTGCAATCCCAACGGGTCGGTCCAGCGGAATCCCGGCGCAGGTAAGCAAAGTGGTTAGCAGGTCACCCTGATTTCCCTTCACGTCCGGCAGGAAGTGTCCCGTGTTGATCGAACCGCCTCCGCGACCAGCCAAGATGAACGGCAGGTTCTCTCGGGTGTGCCTGTCGCCGTTTTCAAGGCCAGAGCCCCACATCATGATGCAGTTATCTAGCAGCGTACCGTCGCCCTCGCGCAAACTGGCCATCTTTTTCACCATGTAGGCGAACTGATCGATGTTGAACTTCGTGATCGCGGCTACCTTCCTGACCTTCTCTGGATCATTGTTGTGGTGAGTCGTCGAATGATGCTTGTCCGTGAATCCCAACTCGGGGTAGGACACGCCGTTCGGGCTCGATCCTATGTAGGTGCAGACGCGGGTCGTATCGGTCTGAAATGCCAGCACGTTCAGATCGCACATCACCTGCATGTACTCACTACGTTTGTCTCCCTCCGGAATCTTGATCTCAATAGGCGGGGAATCCGATTCGTGGCGACGACTGGATCGGACGCCCGCCTGTTCCATGGCGGCCTCCTTTTGACGCAGTTCGATGGCGGCAATCCGTCGTTCGACTGAGCGAACGCTGTCCAGGTACTCGTCCAACTTTCGCTGGTCGGTCGGCGACAAGGTCCGCCGCAAATCCCGTGCACCGCCAATGACTAAATCCAGCATGTCTCGGTCTAACGGACTCATCCCTGTGGATGCCCGCCCGCTGCCTTCTATTTTCTTGTGAAACAATCGATTCAGCACGTTGCGAGGATTGCTTTCGGCAGGAACCGCTTGGGTCGGCGAGCGGAAACTGCAGTGGGAATAATAGGCCTCGTTCAGCCCCGCTTGGTTTTCCTTCCACGTTTGAGGCATCGTTGCAAGTTCCAACGAGGGCAATGTGGTGAAAGCTCCCAGAGCGCCCGCAGCAATCTGATCGGCAGAGATCGAGATGCTGATCTCATCCCGCTTGTCCGGGTCCGGCAACGCGGCCGTGAGCCACGTCGATAGTTCGAGTGCGTGAGGCGCGCCTTTGAAAGGACCGTTGGAAACTCCCGAGATGCCCTTCATCATCAGACATTGATCAAGCACGGGCCGCAGGGAATCGAGTGCCGGTGGCGGCGACGTGAGGAAACTCTCCGCATCCGTGGGCCAGAACTGATCCATGATCACGCCATGCGGCATGTACATGAACCCCAGTCGGATCGGCGGTTTGAACGCCTTCTTCTCGCTAGCTTCCGCCCAGCCCATCGAATCCAACAGCGGCAAGGCGAGAGCAGCCCCAACGCCTTTCAGACAGAACCGACGGTCAATCGTTGTGTTTTTACTCATTAGAAGACCTTTATATTGAGCCGCGGTTGGTTTCGATTTCGCTACAACTTGTGGGATGCCGACTACTCGGTTCGACGATGCGTGAAGGGGTAGCTGGTGACGATCGCTGTGACCACTGTCTGCATGCGGTAGCCATCCTGAGCAAGCTCCCGCATCAAATCATCCAACACAATTTCGTCATACCCCTCCAGCCTTCGACACAGGGCATAGGCTAACAATTTCTCAACCAGGTTGCGTGAAAAGTCATCGAGGCGTCCGGCAATCATGACCTTTAATTCCTGCGGACTCGAAAAACGACTTCCATCAGGAAGCTCACCCGAGGCGTCAATCGGCTGACCGTTTTCGTCCTGATCACGCCAGCGACCGATGGCATCGAAATTCTCCAGACCAAACCCGATCGGGTCGAGTAACTGATGGCAATTGGCGCAGACCGGATCGGTGCGGTGCAGTTCCGTGCGCTCGCGTAGGGTTAGATTGGCAACCGACTGCTGGTCCTGTTTCTCCAATGCCGGAACGTTTGGCGGAGCAGATGGCACATGCTCCCCGAGCAATTGTTCAAGCACCCACACACCGCGAATGACGGGACTGGTACGGTTGGGGAAGGACGTCGACGCGAGAACTCCAGGCATTCCCAATATCCCTCCCCGATTTTTATTGGTCAGCTTGACCTTGCGCATCTCGGCGCCAGCAACGGTTTTGCCTAGCCCATAGATGGAGGCCAGACTCTCGTTGAGGAACGTGTAATCGCTATCAATAAAACGAGCGACACCTTGGTTCTCACGCACGATACTCTCGAAAAAGAGACGCACTTCGTCGTACATCGCCGCGCGCATTTTTCCCGTCATCTCGGGGAACTTGGCGGGATCAAATGTCTTGCTGTCTAAATCCCCAACACGAAGCCACTGAGCACCGAAACCGTCAAACAGGGCTCGCGAACGAGGATCCTCCAGCATGCGTTTCACTTGCATTTTCAGGATCGTCGGCTCGTGTAGCTTTCCGGAGCCAGCCAGCGTCATCAGCTCATCGTCAGGCATCGTGGCCCACAGCAGATACGACAATCGCGAGGCGAGTTGATAATTGTCAAGTGGAACAATCTCAGCCTCGGATTCAAATTCTTCAGCCGGAGTGATGAACAGGAACTGTGGAGAAACGAGCATTGCCTTGAGCATCAAACGCAAGGCCGCCGGATACGAGAGTTCGTTTTGTTGTCCCAAGTCGAAGACGTCCAAGAGCACCTTGAGCTCGCCATCGGATGGCGGTCGACGGTAAGCTCTCTTCGCCAGCGACTGGGCTACCTTTCGTGCCTCTCTCCGAGAGTCATTCTTTGACGCGGGAGCTTCGCCAAAATGTCGCTGTTGGAACTGCGTGGGCGGGGAATCGTCGGGTGCCAAAACTTGGTCTAACACTTCATCGGCGATTGAAAGATACTGCTCGAGTTGAAGCGGTGAGAGCGAATTAAGATATCCCTCACCACTGACCTCATCTGGCAAGCCAGCGGCAATCTTCGGATCGACACCGAATAGATCGCGCAGCGTGTTGCTGTATTCCGTTTTAGTCAAACGACGAATAACAAACGTTCCAGGATCTTTGGGGCTGAGGTATTTGACCTTGTCCAGCCATTTCATGAACATCTGGCGTTCTTCATCGGTCGGCTGCTCCAAACCATCCGGTGGCATGTCGTGTGTCTTCACTCTGGCCGCCGCTTTCTTCCACTTTTCACTGAAGGCAGCATGCCCTGGAGTATCCAGGGCTGGGGTGAAGCTGAGGCCGGCCTCTGTCGGTCGACTGTTCTGGTGACACTCCAGGCAATACGTTTTGATAAAAGGAGTGACTCGTTGACGAAAGAACTTCTCAGAGTCGGCTTTCCCCTCAGCCAACGCCTCCTCAGCCGCGGACTGAGCCCAGCACGTCTTGGGACTAATCCACAACACGCCCAGGACCATCACGGCAAGTGTGCCACGGAGAAAACGTGCTTTTATCATTGTCACTTGAAAGCTCATCACACCCATCTTTGTATCTGTCCATTGTAGTCATTGCTCGTTAAAGCGGCATGCCGTAAGACGGACATCTTGTCCATCACGCGTCTCGCCCGACCTGGAAGGCCGGCGAGTCGGTGCGAACTCATCTGCCGTTCGCTCAGGATTTTTGCAAGGCCTCAGCGATTCGCGTCGCGACGAGATCCCTGGGATGGGGAAAGACTGCTCCGTAGGGTAGCGTCGTCAGAATCACGCAGATTGAATCCGTTGACGGGTCGGCCCAGCAAATCGTTCCTGTTGATCCAGTGTGCCCGAAGGTTTCATCACTCAGGTGAGGCGTATTGCCGATTTGCCCGAGATCAAACCCAAGACCTCGTGGTTGAATGTTCGGTGAATTCTGATTGCTGATTATCAGCTTGATGGTTTCAGGCTTGAGGATCCGTCCGGTCGAATGCAGAAACTCGCGTAGGAATCGAGCGACATCTTCCGCCGAACCGTGCGCAGTCCCCCAAGGAGCCCCAAGCTTTCTCCAGTACGGACTGTTCCAGTCCCAAGACTTCGTCGACGGATCGCCCGCGCCCGACTCAGGAGCAGCCCAATCGACCTGATTCATCAAGACGTCAGAGATTTTGAACGCCCCGAGCCCCATCGCCGAACGCGTCATCCGCAGCGGCTTGAAGATCCGCTCGTGCGTTAAGTCTGCAATCGAACGACCGCTAATCCGCCGGGCGACTTCTGTGGCCAGCAAAATTGCCATGCTTGAATAGCTGTATCGGCTACCGGGCTCGAACAGCAGCGGTGTCTTGACCGCCGCGGCAACGAACTCGGCAAGCGAAGCATGCGACGCGCGCAGTCGGGCGTTCTCGGGAAGTTGATCGGGAAGCCCCGAGACATGCGTCATCAACTGGCGGATCGTGATCTTCTCGCAACCGTCGCCTTGAAATTCGGGAAGGTATCGCTGCACGCGATCATCGAGCTCAAAGCGACCATCGTCGAAAAGCTTCATCACGGCGGCAATCGAGATCGTTTTTGAAATCGACGCCAACAAGAACATTGCGTCGGTGTCACGCGCTAGGCCATACGTTCGCGAAAAGACATCCGAGCCCTGCTGGACGTAGATGGCACTCGCTTGAATCTCCCCTTGCTCGGCAGCATTGGCTAGAATTCTGCAAGCGCTTTCAAGCCGCGACTCGTCCATACCAGCTCCCGCGCGCGGGCAAATCGCCAGAGCCAGACCACTTCCCAGAAAGATTCGTCGTTTCATGTCGCAGATACTCTTCTCGTTAACGGCTCAGCAGTAGTTAGGATTTAGTACGGCTGACAGAATCCTGCAGATCCATTTGCCAACTCTCATCTTGGCAGATAGCTCGTGCCGGCTACGGCTTGGCGATCCAATGGCGAACGATTGCGGCGTCGGCGATGTTCCAAATGCGAATTTCTCCGCTAAAAGAGCTGCTGGCGATGTAGTTACGTTTGTCGTCACCCGCAGTGTTCGGCTGGTAGCATGCTGACAGCACCCAATCACTGTGCCCCTTGTATTCTTGGGCAATCTTATTGGTGGCGAGATCGATTCGCAGCAGTCGGTGGTCGGAACAGGGCACGAAGAGATCGGTTCCGTTGCGGATCAGTTTGTAACCTTCACCACCAACGCCAACTTCCGCAACTTTCTTGGCGCCTTCGACATTCCATCGGTGCAGCTTGTTGTCCGCTCCAACGGAAACAACCTGCTTGTTGTCGGCGAGAATCGATACGCCTCGCACCGCTGCTCCGTGTCCTAGATAGCTCGAAAGCAATTCACCCGTGGCTCCGTCGTACACCTTTGCCGATTTGTCACGACTGGCCGATGCCAGTCGCGTGCCGTCGTCGCTCCAAGCTACCGCAGTGACCCAATCCGCGTGACTCGCGATCGACCGAATTTCCTGCAGGGTCTTAACATCGACGATGCGGATGGTGCTGTCAGACGAAGCGATAGCAAGTTCATTGGTCCCAGGCCGATAGGCGATGTCCAACACGACGTCGTTGGTTCTCGCAACAACGCCTTTGATTTCACCTGAATTGAAATCGACAAGTCGCACCTCTCCACTTCGTCCAGGCTCGCCACAACCGACGGCCAATGTTTGTCCGTCCGATGAAAACGCCAACGCAAAGACACGTTGCCCGACATTTTTGATCCGCCGAACGAGTTTCGCGTCCTCGGTATTCCAGACGACTAACTCGTGATAGCCGCTGGTAACAATCAGCTTTCCGTCAGGAGAGAAGATCGTCGCCGTGATTGGAATGGCTTGGCTGTAGACTTCCGGCGGGTCAGCGTATTTGACTGGTGGAATAACCAGCGTCAGCGACTGGCCAGCATCCTCACCATCGAACTTACCGCCGGCGGCAATCCATTTCCTGATCAACTCAATCTGCTCCGCCGCAAGAGGTTCGCTCTCAGCCGGCATGCGTTCCGATTCGTCGTCGCAGGCCACGCGTCGTAGCAACTCGTTGACTTGATCCGGCGAAGCAGCGATCGGCAATTCGCCCGAGTCACCCGCCTTAAGCAGCTCTTTATAAGTATCGACTCGATAGCCGCCTTCTGCTTTCTTGGGACCATGACAAGCGAGGCAACTGTCCAGCAGAATCGGAGCAATATCACTGCGAAAGCTGACCGTCGCAGTTTCTTCGCCTGAGGTGACCGACACTTGGACCAGAAAGCAGCTTAGCGAAACAGCAAGAATGTAGATTTGTTTCATGGATCTATTTGGGCTCGATGAAAATCCAGCGATTAATGCTGGAACAAAAACTCGTCGGTATTGAATAAGGCCCAACAAACATCCTCAACTCCCACGACTGGATCTGGATTCTTGCTGCAATGCTCGAGCGAGGCTTTTAGCTCGATGTCGGACGGTGGGCGACAGACGGATGCTAAATAGATGTCGCGAATGACTTCTTCGACTGGCTTCCCGGCTGCCAAGGCTTTGCGGAAACGATTGTTAGTGTCTCGCAACTTCTCGTGGATCATCGGTCCGTTGAACAACTCGATGGCCATGCCCAGATTGGAATCGTCAGCTCGTTCACACGCACAAACGGTGCTTCGTTCGGGTTGGCCGAAAACTTTCAAGAAATCAACTTTGACGACATCCGGAGCTGGCAATTGGGTCGCGAGCGTGCCTGCGGGTAGGCTGCCAAATTTCTGTTCGAGTGCTAGGGTCCGATTGATGGCGTCGAGCAATTGTTCTGCTCCCAGCAAACGAGGCTCTTGATGCGAGAAGTACTTGGTGTCCTCCTGGTTGAACTCCGTTGTTTGGTAACTCGCTTGATAAGTCCGGCTGTTCAAGATGACTCGCAGCAAATGCTTTCGGTCATAGCCGCTTTCGACAAAGTCCTTCGCGAGCGCGTCCAACAGGGCTGCGTTCGATGGAGGATTGGAGTCGCGGAAGTCGTCGATGGGATCGACAATGCCTCGCGCAAAGAGTTGACTCCAAATGCGATTGGCTTCGATTCGGGCAAAATACGGATTGTCAGGATTCACTAACCAATCGGCGAACGCGAGGCGTCGGTCGGTGTCGCCGGGCGACTGGATGCTGCCGACTTGCGGCAACCAGGGGGCCATGACTTGGCCGGTTCTGGGCTGCGTCACGTCGCCGGAAA
Organism: Rubripirellula reticaptiva; assembly: GCF_007860175.1. NCBI lineage: Bacteria > Pseudomonadati > Planctomycetota > Planctomycetia > Pirellulales > Pirellulaceae > Rubripirellula > Rubripirellula reticaptiva. The sequence goes on from NZ_SJPX01000001.1 coordinate 26,137, forward strand.
AGCTGGTGTAGACAAACATCTCACCGGGTCGATCCGTCTTGCGTCGTTGGACACGATTGAAGAACGAGCCAAGTCCATAGTAATTGTCTTGCGTCCAGCGCTCGAAGGGATGATTGTGGCATTTGGCGCACTGCAGTCTCGCACCGAGGAAGACTTGCGAGATGGTTTCCACACATTCGTTCATGTCGGTGGAGGTGCGATAGAAATTCGCGGGCGGGTTGGACAGCGTACTGCCGGCACCGGTGAGCAGTTCTTTGGCAAACTGGTCGTAAGGCATGTTTTCATGCAGCGACTGTTCGACCCAGCGATGGTATTTGTAGACTCCTTCGTCGCCGACCAACTTGCTAGTCATCCTCAGCAAGTCGCCCCACTTCAGCGACCAGAACTTCGCGTACTCTTCTCGCTGGAGCAGCGCGTCAACCAACCGATCGCGTTTACGCTCGCCGGTATCCGCTAAGAACGCGGTTGTTTCTTCAATGGTGGGTAAAATTCCGAGCAGGTCCAAACTGACCCGTCGCAGGAACTCATCGTCGCTGCATGTTTCTGCGGGCAAGTACTGCAGTTGTTGCAGTTTGGCATTCACAAGTTCGTCGATGTAGTTGTTCGGCGCCAGAGACTTCCACTCGAAATCGTCCAAGTTCTCGACAAACATCAACGGCACGGATTCGATGTACTCCAGCAACCGCACCAAGATCGCAACTTCACCGCGTTCATGTGGGGTCACAAAGCCATTGACATCAACGGTCGCGACAGCCGTGTCGGAAGTTTCGTAGGCGACCAGATGCGTTACGTCACGCCGGCGACCATCGGCAAGGTGAGCCGTGACGGCCAGTTGCTGGCCGCCGTCTTTGACCGCCAATATTTGTTTTTGATTCGGATAGACCTCAAGCTTGGTGACGCGTGGCGTGTCCGCGGGGTCAGCATTCGCACCGCTGGCAATCCAGTCTCGCAAAATCGCATAAGCCGCATCGTCTTTGTGCAACTGCTTGCCACCGCCGTGCGCAACTTTCATCAAGGGTTTGAGCAACAGCAGGCTTTGTTCAGCATCCAGCGAGTTCGTACGACGACCAAAGTCTTCGCGGATCAACGTCAACTCGTCGAGTTTCATATCAAAGGCGCGTAGCGACAAGCGAAACCCGCCTTTGCCGCTCGGCGAACCATGACAAGCACCGGAGTTGCAACCTTGCTTGGACAACGCGACCAAGACTTCGGACTCGAACTCGATCTTACGCGGCGTGGTGACGTTGGAAACTCGGACCGGGATGACTTGTCGATGCATACCAACTTCGACGACAACTTCGGCTTCTCCATCAGCAATCGGATAAACGACTCCGTCACGCACCTCGGCAACTTGTGGGTTGGATGAAGTGAGTCGTGCATGGCGAGTCCAGTCGCGCGGCAGATTTTGCACGTCGGTTCCGGTGACCGCCATTTGCTGTCTGCCACGCGAATCTGCTAACACAATCTCGCTCGGGTACACGATCAGATTCGTGGGACTATCGTCCAGCTTCGGCAATGCGTGTGTCGATGCGACCGTGAAATCCTGACCTGCGTATTTGCTGGCGGCGTTGACGGTTAGCTCATGAGCAACATCGAGTGCGGCGTCAGCAGTGATTTGCAAATCGAATTCCGCATGTGATTGATCGGCGGAGACGACAAGCGACTCAGGCCCTGTGATGCCGACTGGTAAGCTCGCAAACGTAATGGTTACTGGCTGCGGATCCGTTCCCTCACGCAGTAGATGCACTTCCGCGCGAACTCGTCCGCCACGCACAAACGGTTCCGAAAATTTTGTCGTGACGCGAACGGGATCAATCCACTGGATCGGCAAGTTATAAGTTTCGATGCGTCCGTGTCCGTTGAACTCACCGAAGACCAGCAACGGCAGTTGCTCGGGTTCACCCGTGGCTTGGTCGCTGCGCAACAGCGTTAACGTGTACGATTCCTTATCCACTTTCGTGCTCGCGTTCCAACCAGCAGGCAACGCACTGGAGAGCACATCGACGCCCGCTTTGAATTCGGCTTGGATTCTTTTGGGCGTCAGTGCGGCCGAGTGCGAACGAACGGGACGAGCGAACTGTACCGGAGCGGTTGGTTCCATCGTGAACGGCGCATCGGTGGTCGTCGTAGCGGCGAGTACAATCACGCCGTCGGCTTGCGTCGAAGGAGCAAGCACAAACGGCTCCTTGACGCGTCGCAGCGAGTGACTGTTGACGACGCAACTTTGTTCGGGATTGTCGACGGAGGTCGCACTGATTCGCACGACGTCCAGGCTGTCGGATTTCCATGCTTCACTTGCAGTCAGGTAAATTTTCGCCTCGGCGACTTTCGCGGGAATGCGAGGATTCACGATTCGCAAACCTGATTCCGCGTTCGTCAGCGCGAGTTCGATCTCACCGTCGTAACCGAACCGCGAGATTTGCAGGTCCAGAGCACATGCGCCGTGCTCGGGTTCGATCATGAATGCTTCCCGTGTCGCTGCGTCGGCTTTGAGTGCAACGCTAAACGATCCGGACGGAGCGCATTCGATGTGGTAAGCAAACTCATCGCCGCCACGTTTCAGCAAGTCGGTGACGTCCAAACGATAGTCACCATCTTCGGGCAGCGTCGCATCAAAGCTCCACTCGTCAGCGTCGGTGACTTTGGTTTCAGCAATCTTCGCTCCGGCAGCGTTGAACAACTGCATTTGCAATAGCGTGGGACTGCCCAGGCTGCGCGTTTTCGCAGCGATGCGAATGACTTGTCCCTTGGCACAACGGATGAGATAGTTATCGACTTCTTGCGGTTGCCCTAAACGACCGTTGATGCCGATCGGCAATGTCAGACTGTCGTTTGACGCAGCCTCAATCAATTGCGGATACGGACTGCAATAGAGCGGTACCCAACTAGAAGATTGTCCGTCGTCGAATTTGGCACGAACTAGCATGTTGCCTGGAGCTCCGGCAGGAACGTCCATCTCGCGTGCTGGCAACCGTTCTCCATCGGGTCCGGAGAAGGCAACCGAAGTCTTTTCGCCACTGCGCACAGCGAGTGGATAACACTGGTTGACGATTGGGAAGTCACCGATTCGCAATTGATAAGCTGCGCCACCGGCGGCATTGCGGCTGTCTTGAATCTGCAGCCAGTAGTCGCCTTCCTCTGTGAATTGGTAACTGAACCGGCAATCGGGACCGACCAAACTGTCGTCAGCTTGGATCAGTGTCTCTCCAGCGGCATTGAGCACGCGAAGCACTGGGTCCATTGCGGAGCGAAGCTGCTGCGTGTGGACTTCGACGGCAATCCGTTCACCCGCAGTCGCATGGATTCGATAGAAATCGCTGACCGACGCATCGCAAACACCTTCGACAGTTGATCGCGTGGATAGCTGTTGCGCCGTTTCGATCGAGTGATTGTTGCCGCTGTCCTTCACCGCATCTAAGTCGTCGACGATGACCACATGGGGTTTGACTACGCCCGTCGCTGTCGTCAGCCACAGACTCATCGGGCCAAGTTGCACGTCTTCGGATAGCGTCAGAGCGACGGTGACTTGAGTAGGCTCGATCTTTTCGACTTGCCACCGCACCGATTCTTCACTGGATGCGATTCGCAGCGAGTCGTTCAAGTCCGTGCCTTGAATCAGCAACTGGGTCGTTTGCCCCGGCTTGAAGGTTCGCGGCTGCACCGAATTGATCGTTTGGGCTGTGGCGTGAAGCGACAAACACAGCCAAGCGAGACTCACTAAGCAAAGCGTGTAAGTTCGGTTTCGCATGGGCTTCATTCGGTAGGACGATGGAACGTTTTCATTAGGCGAGGAGTTCATGCAAGACTCTCCCTGAGGTGATTCGGTGAGGTCGGTTTTCGCGATCGAGCAGCGCGGTTTCGGTTGGCAGCCCCATTGCATGCAAGATCGTGGTGGCGAAATCCTGTGGCGTGACAGGATCGGATGCGGGGTAGGCAGCGTGTTTGTCGCTTGAGCCATAAACCATGCCTGGCCGAATGCCGCCGCCGGCCAGTAGGCCGCTGTAGCAAAACGGCCAGTGTTCGCGGCCCGCATTGTTCGCCGTAATCTGTGGCTTACGACCAAACTCGCCGACCCACGCTACAATGGTTTCGTCCAGCAAGCCGCGTTCTTCTAAGTCCGTCAAAAGTGCTGCGAGTGCTCGGTCGGCGGGTGGGATCAAGTCGTTCTTCAAGCGATTGAAATTGTCGCCGTGTGTGTCCCAGAAGTTTTTGCCGTCGTTGTGCCAATTCACTGAGATCAGCGGCACGCCATGTTCAACCAAGCGCCGAGCCATCAAGACGCATTGGCCGTGAATGTTGCGACCGTAACGTTCACGCGTTGCGTCGCTTTCTTGAGTCAAATCAAACGCTGAACGCACGTTGCCTGAACCGATCATTTGCATCGCGCGTGCTTGGTGGTTCCCATAGGATGACGCGCCGAGCGAACGATGCAGGTTCGCACGCTGAGCGTCGAGCGTCTTCAGCAATTCCACTCGCGATTCCAAACGTCCAATCCCAATGTCCGCTGGTAGTGACAGTCCTTGCGGGTGCCAGTTTGGATCATTGGGATCGCCACCCAGCAACATGCCGTCGTAGGCCGAACCCAACCAGCCACCGTGTTGCCCAGGCGCTTCGCCGCCGGGTGCGGCAGGATGAAACGCTTTCCATGGCATGGCAACAAAGGACGGCAAACCATTCGTACTGGGGCGAAGCTTCGATACCAATGCGCCCAAGTGCGGCGAGTCCTTGGCGCTCGGCGGATCAGCGTCGCTCTTGAGCACCGGTGCGAGCTGACCAGTGAGCGTTGCATGTCCGCTGGACAAGTGAGCGGGATCGTCGTGCGTGAGTGAGCGAATGATCGCGAGCTTGTCCGTCATCGATGCGAGCTGCGTGAAGTGTTCGCAGATTTGAATGCCTGGAACTTTGGTTGAGATCGGGTTGAAGGTGCCACGCACTTCCGCCGGCGCATCGGGCTTCATGTCGAACGTTTCCAGTTGACTTGGCCCGCCCCACATGAACAAGAAGATGCATGCCTTGGCACGCTTGGCTGGCAAGCTCAGTCCGTTTTCTTGTGCGAGCGCCAGTCGCGATTCCAAATCACCCAAGCCCAGACCGAGCGCCGAGATCGCACCCGCCTGCAATACTTGCCGACGGTTCAAGCGATTGAAACGTCGAAATTCGTTGCAGCCCGTTGGCATGCTTGTTTCACGAAATGACATGGTGTTCTCGGTGGGAATAATTTGTCGTCGTGCGCGCTGCCTGCCTACGCTCTCAGGCTGGCAGCCTGGGCTACGATTCCGACTAACTCAAACCGGCGATGGGTTCGCCGTGGTAAATGTGGTGGGGGCGATTCTGTGCGTCATGCCAAGCGGCGGTGGCTGGGACTCCCAAGGCGTCGTAGATCGTTGCAGCGAAGTTCTCCGGCTTGACTGGTTGTTCGTCGGGATACGCACCTCGCGCATCCGACTTACCAACGACGTTGCCGCCGCGAATCCCGCCGCCGGCGAACAAAACCGATTGGACGGCGCCCCAGTGGTCGCGGCCTGGCAATTTGTAATGTTTTTCAAGCAAAGTGATCTGTGGCGTACGCCCAAACTCGCCGGCCATCACGATCAGCGTCTCATCCAATTCGCCCGTCGAATGCAAATCATCCAGCAAAGCCGAAACGGCTTGATCAGTCGGAGGAAATAAATTGTTCTTCAAGTGCGGGAACGCATTGCCGTGCGTGTCCCACGTTTCATCGTTGCCTAAATTAACCTGCACGAGGCTGACTCCCGCGCCGACCAGTCGCCGCGCCATCAGCAACGACCAACCAAACGAGTTGCGACCATAACGATCAAGATGCTTCTCGTCCGCGTTCGTTACGTTTAGTGCTTGATGCACGGAGGATTCCGTCAACAGGGACACCGCTCCTTGCCGCAAGCGATCGAAGTTCTCGACTTGAGCGTACGATGCGAGGTCCTCACGCTGGCGATTAAGCGACTCCAACAGCGCTAGCCGACCGTTGATGGCCTGCATGCCAAGTCCGTCTGGCAAGGAAAGTTGCGGGGCTTGAAACAGACGTTCGTCTGGCTTGCCGCGATCCTGGTGATCGAACGCGTACTCGGGAAACGCACCATACGAAGTGTTGTGGAACGGCGACGCTTCGATCATCCAGGGATCGTGTTGCGGCCCCATCGGACCGGAGTGTTGCCCAGGGATCACGCGTCCGCTGTTGTGCACAAGTCGTTCTGGCAACACGACGGCTGTTGGCAAATTGTTTTGCTGTTTCGCACGCATCGCATAGCCCGTCACCGCAGCAATCGACGCTCGATCGGATCGGCTCGGGTTATTCGGACTGAATCCAGCCGGCAACTCGGAATGACCCGTCAACATGATGTGATGGGCGGCGGAGTGTTCGTTGGAGCCGTGGGTTAGCGAACGACAAAGCGACCACATCTGGCTTCGCTCGGCGAGTTTCGGTAGGTGTTCGCAAATCTGCAGTCCCGGAGTCTTCGTAGCGCGAGGTTGGAACTCACCGCGAATGTTGTCGGGAGCGTTCGGCTTCATGTCAAAGCTATCGTGCTGCGACAATCCACCTGAAAGAAAAATGAAGATGCACGATCTCGCTTTGCCGCTGGGCTGACGACCCTCCGCCGCAGTCGCCTGGCGCAACCCAGCGAGATGATTCATGCCGAGTCCAAGAATTCCAATGGCACCCGCTTGCAACGCGTCGCGACGTGAACGCCTCGCATGTTGCCAACTGCATTGCGACTCTTGAACTCGCTTGCTCACGCTGACGCTCCCGTGTACAGATTCGAGATGACGTTGCCGTTGAGCAAATGATGCGGGCGATTAAGTGGATCCATAAGGGTCGCACTCGAATTGACACCCAGGGCATTGAAGATCGTGCTGCAGATATCCGCCGGCGACCACGAGTTTGTTACCGGGTAAGCCGCTTGTCCGTCAGTCTGGCCGAGTACTTGTCCGCCTTGGATTCCGGCTCCCGCGAACAGACCGGAATACGCGTGAGCCCAATGGTCGCGGCCGGGAATCGTTTGGCCGGGCAAGGTGCTAACTTTCGGCGTCCGTCCGAATTCACCCATCACGATCAGCAGCGTTTCGTCCATCAAGCCGCTCGCCGTCAAGTCATCGGTGAGCGCCGCCAAGCCTTGATCCAACTGCGGCAACAACGTGTTCTTTAGCTTGCCCCAGTTGTCGGTATGCGTGTCCCAAGTCTGCACGATTCCCATCGTCGCTTGGACGACCGGCACGCCAGCTTCGATCATACGTTTGGACAATAGCAGCGATTGCCCGAATTTGTTGCGACCGTAACGATCTCGCGTGGCATCGGTCTCGCGATTGATCTCGAAAGCGTCCGTCAACTTGCCCGAAGTCAGCAAGCCGTAGGCGAGGTTCTGTTGATCGCGGAGTGAATCGGTTTCGACTCCCGTCAACCTGCTATGTCCACGATTCAATTTATCAAGCAGCTGTCGTCGCGATTGCAATCGTCCTGTTGAGACACCCTCGCGCATCGAGAGCGCCTGCATCCGAAAATCTTTGTCGTTCGGATCGCCATTGATTTGCCACGGATCATGCTTCGCGCCTAGAAAGCCAGAGTGTTGACCGGGCCAAGTCAAAGGGCCTTCGATCAAATAGTTCGGTAGCGAAACACCCGAAGGCATGCCATCGGTGCGCGGACGAATGAAATCCAAGGCCGAGGCGTAGTTGGGAAAATCGTTGCGTGTTTCAACGCGATCCAAATCCGATCCACCGCGCGGCACCGGCGTAGGACGACCGGTCAACGCCACATGCGTCGCCAGCAGATGATTGTGTTCGCGATGGGCGAGCGTCCGTACGATGGCCCAGCGATCGGTCTGTTGTGCGAGCTTTGGCAAGTGTTCGCAGACCTGAACACCGGGAATCGTCGTCGAGATCGGCGAGAACTCACCGCGCACTTCCGCCGGCGCGTCAGGCTTTGGATCGAGCGTGTCAAGTTGGCTCGGACCACCACTAAGCAGCACGATCAGCACCGACTTGGCCTTACCAAATCCGACCGGCTTGTCGGACATGGGATCGCCCGCCAATGAGATACCTTTCGGCAGCATCGATCCAGCGACGCCCGCAGCAGCGGCGCAAAGCAAACCTCGACGGTCCAATCCATAGAGAGGATTCAGCATGGGCGAGTACCCAGAAAGGCAGGGTTTAAGGTGGGCAGTTCATAACAGGCGGGACTGCCATTCTACACCAAGCGTGGCTGTCAAACCGTAGGGGACGCCAGCACAGGTCTTTTCCACTGTCTCGTTTCGTGCGGTACTTCTACCACAACAGCAGCGATTACCGTGCATGCACAAGTAATTGAGGGCATACTGGTAGGGCGATGTCTTTTGAGAACGGGAAAGATGAAACGAACACGACCAAGCCAATCCCCCCACGCCCGACGTCTACTCGCCTTTTCACTTGCTGTTTTTTCGGCGTGCGAAGCGCGAGCAGTCGATTTTGTAACAGACATCGCACCGATATTTGCTCAGCATTGCATAGGCTGCCATTCGCCGGGGAACAGGGAAGGTGACATCTCGTTGGCGACGATCGCCGATCTCGCTGCGAACGAGTACGTGACGGCTGGAGATGCTGCCGGTAGCTACCTGATCGAGCTTGTCACCGGGACCGACGGTGAACCGCCCGCGATGCCGAAAGACGCAAAGCCACTGGCAGAAAGTGAAGTGGCATTACTTAAGCAGTGGGTCGACCAGGGAGCGAAATGGCCGCAAGGATTGACGCTTCAAGAGTCGAACGTCGACAACTTTGATTGGTGGTCTTACCAGCCATTGATCCGCCCGCCAGTTCCGCAGATCAGCCATTTCTGGGCAAAGTCGACCATCGACAAGTTCATTCTAAGTGAGTTGAATCAGAAGGGGCTTACTCCTTCCGAGCCGACCGATCGCCGCACGTTGATTCGCCGAGTGACCTATGACCTGATCGGACTTCCACCGACTCCCGAGCAGGTCGATCGGTTTGTCCACGATAAGGATCCCCAGGCTTTTGAAAAACTAGTCGATCGCCTGCTTCAGTCGAAACACTACGGCGAACGGTGGGGGCGTCACTGGTTGGATATTGTCAAGTACGCCGATACTCATGGCTATGACAAGGACAAGCTACGCAGCAATGCATGGCCCTATCGTGATTATGTGATTCGATCATTCAACGACGACAAACCTTACTCGCAGTTCGTGCAAGAGCAGATTGCCGGAGACGTTTTGTTTCCGGGGCAGCCGGACGGAATTCTGGGACTCGGTTTCATCGCCGCCGGACCGTGGGATCACATCGGGCACGTGGAAGTTCCGGAAACAAAACTTGATGGCAAGGTGGCTCGCAATCTCGACCGTGACGACATGGTGTCCAACACGCTGAACACATTCTGCAGTGTGACCATTCAGTGTGCCCGCTGCCACAATCACAAGTTCGATCCGATCACACAGGAACATTACTACGGACTGCAATCGCTGTTTGCTGCCATCGACCGTGCCGATCGCACCTACGATCTGGATCCTGAGATCGACCAGCAACGTATCGAGCTGGATACTCGGCTGGCAGAGTTGCGGAAACAAGAGAAAGAGTCTGCTGAGGAAATCACTGAATTAGGCGGCCCCAGGCTGGCTGAACTCAAGAAACAGATTGCAGAGTCCCTGGCGAAAATCAAAGTCGTCAAAGAACCGCAGTTCGGCTATCACACCGGCATCGCAAAACAGCAAGATGTCGAAAAGTGGGTGGAGGTCGATCTCGGAAAAGGGCTTGAAGTTTCAAAGATTGTGCTGCGCCCGTGCCATGATGATTTCGGAAGTATTGGCGCAGGCTTTGGATTCCCCGTTCGTTTTCGTGTCGAAGTGTTACTGGACGGTGATTGGAAGACCGTTCTGGACCAAACGGAATCCGACTTTCCCAACCCGGGATTGTCCGCCGTGAAAATTGCGGATGTCGACCAGACGATTCGTAACGTTCGCATCACGGCGACCCGGCTAGCCGATCGTAAAGGGGTCTTCATCATGGCGCTCGCCGAGCTGCAGGTTCTGCAAGCTGACGGCACCAATGTCGCATTGGGGGCCAAGGTCGCGTCAGGCGATTCGATTGAAGCGCCGGTGCGGTGGGCACGCCAGAACCTGACGGATGGATTTTGGGCTCAAGGTGGCGATCCGCAGCGGCAGCAACAGCTCGCTGCGGAAATCAATGAGCGCGACGAGATCATGGCATCGATCCTGACGCCCGAGCGAAGTCAGCGGGACGATCAGATTCGAAAGGAAATCAAAGACACACAGGACCGTCTGAGCAAATTGCCAAAGGGAAAGATGGTCTACGCGGCCGCAACAAACTTCCAAGCTCAAGGCAATTTCAAGCCCACCAAGGGCAAGCCGCGCGTGATCCACGTGCTCCATCGTGGCAACATCCAACAGCCCGGCGATCCCTCTATACCCGGCGTCGTGCCGCTTCATGAGTCCGACAAGTTCCAGTTGGACGCGGGACTCAAAGATGATCAGCGTCGCGCGGCGCTGGCGCGTTGGCTGACCGGCAGAGATCACCCGTTGGTATGGCGATCGATTGTGAATCGGATCTGGCAATATCATTTCGGGCGTGGAATCGTCGAAACGCCGAACGACTTTGGTCGGATGGGGGCCAAGCCGACTCATCCCGAGCTGCTGGATTGGCTGGCGGTTGAGTTCCGCGACTCGGGTGAGTCGATGAAGTCGCTGCACCGATTGATCGTCACCAGTAATGTTTACCAGCAGTCATCGCAACACATCACTGCGAACGCGGAAATTGATGCAGGTAATCAATACCTGTGGCGAGCCAATCGCCGCCGCTTGGAGGCGGAAGAAATCCGAGATTCGATTCTGGCCGTCAGTGGTGCACTGGATCTGAAGATGGGCGGCCCCGGCTTTTATCTGTTTGCGCTGGAGAAGACGACACACTCGCCACATTACGAGTATCACAAATTCGATCCCAATGACCCTGCTTCACATCGCCGTAGCATTTACCGATTCATCGTGCGTTCTCAGCCCGATCCTTGGATGACCACGCTCGATTGCGCCGATTCGTCGCAAAGTACGCCCCGACGCAACGAAACGCTAACGTCGCTCCAAGCGCTCTCGCTGCTTAACAGCACATTTAACCTGGAACTGGCCCGGCTGTTTGCATCACGCATCGAACAAGAAGCCGGCGACCTGGAAACCCAGGTTCAGCACGCGGTGCAACTGGCCCTGCAACGCCCTGCCAGCGAAACAGAGCAGGCGGAACTCGTCGACTACGCTCGTTCTCATGGACTGCCGAATTTGTGTCGCGTTCTGTTTAACCTGAGTGAATTTGTGTTTTCGGACTGAACGGTCCAGCAAAGGAATCACCCCATGCAAAATCGACGTGACTTTCTATTGAGCGGCGGCGCCGGATTCGGCAGCCTCGCGCTTGCGACGATGCTGCAGGAAGATTCTCAAGCATCATCCGATGGCGTGGTGAGTGTTTTGCACCATCCGCCGAAAGCAAAACGAGTGGTGCAATTGTTCATGGCGGGAGCCGCCAGCCATATCGACCTGTGGGATCACAAACCGATGCTGGAAAAGCATCACGGCGAAGATTCCGATTTCGGTGAACACGTAGAGGCGTTTCAGAACGGACTTGGTCCATGGATGAAATCACCCTTCAAGTTTTCTCGGCACGGCGAGTCGGGAAAGATGATCAGCGAGGTCGTCGCGCCGCTCGGTTCTTGTATCGATGACATCGCGTTTGTGCATAACATGGTCGGCAAGACCGGTGTGCATTCCCAAGCAACCTATCTGCAAGCAACCGGATTCCAACGCCCCGGCTTTCCCGGCATGGGCTCGTGGATCAGTTACGCGTTGGGTTCGATCAACGAGGACCTGCCGACGTTCGTCGTCTTGCCCGACCATCGCGGTTTTGCGAGCAACGGTCCGAAGAATTGGGGATCAGCGTTTTTGCCAGCCAGCTCGCAAGGCACAGCGATCTTTCCTCAGCGTGACAATCCAATCGAGGATCTGCTGCCTCACGCAGATTACGTGACCAAAGCGGGAGACCGCGACGGGCTCAATCTATTAAACCGTATGAACCGGCGTTATCAACAGCAACGCGAATCCGATTCACGACTCGACGCACGAATCCGTTCTTATGAATTGGCAGCTCGCATGCAGCTTTCCGCCCCGGAAGCTTTGAACATTTCCGGCGAACCGAAGCATGTCATGAAAATGTATGGACTTGATCGACCTGGCGCTACCTATCCCAACCAAATCAACCATGCTGAAGAAGCAGAGTACTTTGGTCGTAAGTGCCTGATCGCTCGAAGATTGCTTGAACGAGGTGTGCGATTCGTACAAATTTGGTCTGGCAACGACAACGGTTTTCCGCGGCGCAACTGGGACTCGCATGAAGATATCCAGCGCGATCACGGTCCTCTGGCGCGAGGAATGGCTGTCGGGACCGCGGCGCTGCTGAAGGACCTGAAGCAAAGCGGCCTGCTGGACGAGACGATTGTCCTGTGGACCACCGAATTTGGCCGCATGCCAAGTACTCAAGGAAGCAAGGGGCGCGACCACAATCCGTATGTGTTTACCAATTGGATCTCAGGCGGTGGCATCAAGGGAGGCGTGACCCATGGTGAGTCAGATCAGTGGGGCTACAAACCGCTTGATCGAAGCAGTCCGACTCAGGTCTACGACATTCACGCCACCATTTTGCACTTGCTCGGCATTGACCACACGCGGTTGACCGTTCGGCATGACGGCATCGATCGTCGCCTGACCGACGTCCATGGACATGTAATCAAGGACATTTTGACGTGAATGATTCAATCTTCTCGAGTCGCCGCTGGAGTTTCGCCAAAGTGAAGCCACATCTTTCGCACTCCTTCGCCACGACTGACGTGTTCCCTATGTCGCGTTTATGTTTCGTTGTTTTGGCGTTCGTTTCCCCGGTGGTATCCGTGTCTGCTGCGGAATCGTTTGAGGCGTTTTTAACGAAAAACTGTGTCCGCTGTCATGGAGCCGATAGAGAAGAAGGCGACATGCGAATCGACCGGCTGTCGCACGATTTCAAAGCGGCAGTGGACACTCACCACTGGGCTGAGACGCTTGATAAGGTCAACAGTGGCGAGATGCCGCCTGAAGATGAGCCGCAACCAACTCAGGACGAGATCGCGGCGTTCGTGATGAATCTCAACTCTCGGCTCCAAGAAGGGCGGGCAGCCCGCATGGCAGTTCGACCCGCTGTGGCACACTACCGCTTGAGCCGGAAGGAATACCAGAACACGGTCTACGATCTGCTCGGCGTGCGCTACGATCCGGCCAAGCCGGGGGAGCTAAACGAGGACACGCTGTGGCACGGTTATGAACGTATCGGGTCGCAGCTTTCGCTCTCGCCATCGCATGTCGATCGCTATTACCACGCGGCGGACATCGTGCTCGACCGCGCGTTTCCTGCCGCTGCCAGTAAGACTCACAAAGTCCGCAAGACAGCAGCAGAGTTGCGATATGGTGGTGGGAAGAGTCAACAGGAGGCGTTGGACCGATTCGGCATCAAGCGACCGCTTCGTTACCTCCTCTTCCCCGGTCGGGTCCAAAACGCGCTTTCGTCCAACTGGTTTGGAAAGACCGGTCCGGAACACAGCGGACTTTACAAGCTCCGCCTTCAGGCCAGCGGAATTCGCCCGCCCGGCGGCCAGCCGGCCCACCTGAGTATCGGCAAGCAAACCAGTGAGGAGACCGTTGATGGCCTCGTTGAATTCGACATTAGAGCACCCGAGGACAGTCCGCAGGTTTATGAGTTCGACGTATTTCTTGAGATGCCGGCGTCTCTAGATTTCAGCGTGGTGGTCACCGATGTTGTGGACAGAAGAAGCGGCGCCGCCTTCCGCAACGCGCTCACCAGCCGAGGCGGCTATGTCTTCACGCACAGCAGCGAGACCGCGCTCCTGAACCCCAACGCTCCCCAGATGTTCGACGGCGACGGGAACGGCATCTTCTCGACAGTGCTGCTCGATTGGATCGAGTGGGAAGGGCCGCTAGTAACAGAAGCGGAGAAGTCACGGCGCAATGATGTGCTGCCGCCCGATGACGCGACTGCGAAAGTGGTTGCGGAGCATCTGCAACGCTTCGCCCAGCGCGCCTGGCGGCGGCCGGTAGAGCAGGAAGAGCTGGAGGACTATCTGGAAACTTACCGGATCGAACGCGAGGCGGGCGAAAAGGCGACCGATGCCTATCGGATCGCGCTGCAGGGCGTACTGACGTCCCGAAACTTTATCTATCTGGTCGAGGGCGATCCAGTCGCTCGCGAACGTCTCACGGACTCGGAACTCGCCTCGCGGCTATCGTATTTCCTTTGGAGTTCGATGCCCGACAACGGTCTTCTCTTAGCTGCTCGCAACGGCTCCCTATGTACGACGGACCTTCAGTCCGACGCTCCCCGAACAGACAAGATGTCCGTCGTACTGGCGCAACAGGTGGACCGGATGTTGATGGACAGCAGGGTCAACCGATTCATCGACGACTTCGCGCGGCAGTGGCTGCAGCTGCACCGCGTGGGCATGTTTCCGCCGGACAAAAAGCTCTACCCCGGCTATGACGACTGGCTCGAGACGAGTACGAGGGCTGAGCCGGTTGAGTACTTCCGCGAGATGCTCGCGAACAACCTGCCCATCGATAGCTTCCTCGATTCCGACTGGACCATGGCCAACGCTCGGCTCTGCGATTTCTACGGATTGCCCGAACCCAGAACGGGCGGCTTCCAACGCGTCTCGCTCAAGCCCGAGGACCATCGCGGCGGTCTGCTCACGATGGGCGCGGTGCTCGGGCTGACTTCGGACGGAACCCGACACCGCCCGGTGCATCGCGGCGTATGGGTGAGTGAATCGATCTTCAACAGCTCTCCACCATCACCTCCGGCCAATGTGGATCCGATCGAGCCCATTCCCCCCAAGGGAACCAAGATCACGATCCGCCAACGAATTGAAGCACACGCGAAGAACGCGAGTTGTGCCGCCTGCCATCGCAACATCGATCCGCTGGGACTGGCCTTCGACCAATACGATGCCATCGGTCAGTGGCGCACCCACGAGCGAGTTCCAACGGGTGTGGGTGAGGATCCGATGGTGGATGCCTCCGGATTGATGGCCGACGGACGTTCGTTCACCGATTCTGTCCAATTTAAACAACTTCTGCTCGAAGACCGCGACAAGGTCGCGCGAGCCTTCATCGAACACCTTTGCACCTACGCCCTCCGCCGCGTGCTGACCGTGGATGACGAAGGCGATCTCATGACGATTGAAGAAGAAG
The DNA here is from genome assembly GCF_007860175.1 of Rubripirellula reticaptiva. Taxonomy (NCBI): domain Bacteria; kingdom Pseudomonadati; phylum Planctomycetota; class Planctomycetia; order Pirellulales; family Pirellulaceae; genus Rubripirellula; species Rubripirellula reticaptiva. The sequence continues at coordinate 41,424 of NZ_SJPX01000001.1, forward strand.
CGAAGAAGAACGATTACCGAGTCAAAGACATCGTGCGTGCGGTGGCCTTGTCGGAATTGATTCGAAAACGCTAACTGCCTTTCAGGAAATGAAATTTAGAATTCTATGAATACTTGGTTCAAAATCGCGATTTGTTTCATGGGTCTTCTAAGTGGTGAAGTGAGCGCCCAGGACGATCGATCACCATCCACGGAAACCCATTCGACAGACGTCATCGTCTATGGTTCGACACCCGGCGGCTTTTGTGCCGCGATCGCTGCTGCTCGTGAAGGCGCGTCGGTCATTCTGCTGGAGCCAACCGATCATGTTGGCGCGATGAATACAGGAGGGCTCAGCCACTGCGACTCAAACCAGATGGTCCGAAGCACCTTGATGGGACTCTTCGACGAGTGGCACATGCGCGTGGTTAGAGACTACACCGATCGTGGGCTGAGGGCACCATACAACCCGTCGAAAAAGGACCAGTCGCGGTGGACTTTCGAACCACATGTCGCGATGCGTGTGACGATGAAAATGCTTGAAGAAGCCGGGGTCATTGTGTTGACCAAACGCTATCTCGAATCGGTCACAAAGGATGGTCCGCGGATCACTTCGATTGTCACCAAGAACGGCACGTTTACCGCCAGAGCTTTTGTTGATGGCACATACGAAGGCGACCTGATGGCAGCGGCGGGAGTCGATTGGGTGATCGGGCGCGAAGGGCGGGACGAGTACGACGAGTCGCTGGCGGGCAAGCAGTATCCCAAGAAAAAAATGAACATCAGCGGATTCAATGAAACTGGAGTATCGTTGCCACTAGTCACCACCGAGGATGCGGGTGCCGAGCGGGAAGGTGATAGCCGAGTCATGACGTACAGCTTTCGACTTTGCCTGACCATGGACCCGAAGAATCGCGTCCCGATACCAAAGCCAGCAAACTACGCCCCGTCACGGTTTCAAGTCGTGCGTCGCGCATTGAAGGCGGGAGAGAAACGCATTGGTTTTGACCTCTACCCACTGCCGGGAAACAAACTCGATGGCAACAATTCGATCGGTGGACAGTTCTCGATCGGGTTAGTCGGTGGCGGGAACAACTGGCATTCAGCTGACGAAGCAGGCCGGAAGCAGATATGGGAAGCACACAAGCAGTACACGCTTGAGTTCATCCACTTCCTGACGACCGACCCGGCCGTGCCCGAGGGCATACGCAACAAATATGCGGAACTCGGTCTGTGCAAAGACGAGTTTGCGAGCTATGGCCACTTCTCTCCTGCGCTCTACGTTCGAGAATCGCGTCGCATGCAGGGCATGTATGTCATCAGCCAAAAGGACATCCTAAAGGAGCCACGCAAAGATGACCCCATCGCCATCTCGTCGTTCCCGATCGACTCACACGACGTCCAGCGAGTCGCGTTGAAAGACGGTGGAGTCATGAACGAGGGGACGATCTTCCCTGTGCGGAGAATCCCGGGTCAGGGATACGCCTACCATGTGCCCTACCGCGCGATCCTGCCGAAGCCTGAGCAGTGCGACAACTTGCTAGTGCCGGTCGCGCTGTCATGCACGCACGTCGGAATTTCGTCGTTGAGGATCGAAGGCGCGTGGATGGTGATTGGCCAAGGCGCTGGCGTTGCAGCGGCACTGGCAGCAAAAGACAACGTGGCAGTGCAGGAACTCGAGTACACGAAATTGCGCGCGCGACTTCTGGTTCAAAACCAGGCTCTGGAGCTGCCGGACGTGTCCGACTTGCCGACGGTGGACGGCTCCATTGCCGCGAAGTCCCTTTCGGGAATTGTACTCGACGATACGCAAGCGAAGCTGTCAGGCAACTGGTCTCGATCTACGAATTTCAAACCGTACATCGAAAGTGGATACGTCTTCAGCGGAGAAAAAGGTTCAACAGCAAAGGGCGATGGCAAAGCCAGCGCGACCTTTCGATTCAAAGTACCGAAGTCCGGTCGCTATCAGTTGCTCATGGCTTACTCGGCTCACCAGACCCGAGCGAAGAATGTCCCCGTTACGGTTTCTTATGCATCTCACCGTCAAGACATCTTGGTTGATCAGACCGTCCCACACCCAAGCGGCAAACACTTTCGTCCAATCGACACGCTCGAACTCGAAGCGAACACCGAAACCGTTATACAAATCACGAACACGAGCACGGATGGATTTGTGATTCTAGACGCTCTGCAACTGTTGCCGATCGATCGCAATGCGAAAACCAATTAGCAGCTTCACGTCGACTATGTCCTATTTGCTCAGGCGGTGAACGATACGCACGCAAGGGACATCACCATTCAATTCCTTGCTTACGCATCGCGTTACCCAGCCGATGCACGACTTAGACTTACCTTAACAGCACACACACCGAATTAAACGAACCCAGGAAACTCCCAATGAGTCACTTCCTTTCCCAATCGTGGTTGATCGACCGCCGACACGCCCTGCGCGCGATGGGCACTTGCATCTCGCTACCATTTTTGGAATGCATGATTCCGCTGCGCGCGGCGGAATCGGAAAGCGCCTCGCCTCGGCGCAGCGCCTTCATCTATCTCGCCAATGGCGTCCATTCACTAAACTATCAGGTCACGACACCGGGCAAGGATTACCAATTTTCCCGGTCACTTAAGCCATTGGAAAAGTATCGTCAGGTCATCACTCCTGTCAGCGGTTTACATCATCCGGGAAGCCTCGGGCATCATCACAACTGCATCGACATCTGGCTGACCGGCGGAACGATCGGCCCTTCGGCCCGCAATTCCATCTCCGTGGATCAGAAGATGGCCGAAGTCACCGCGCCGCATACCCGCTACCCTTCCATGGAGATTGCCCTGACGCAGGGCTCCCTCGCCTGGACCGCGGACGGCGTGCAGCTTCCTGCGATGCGTCGTTGCAGTGAAATATTCGCATCCATGTTCGTGGAACCGAAAGGCGGCATCGCTGCCCAGCGAAGAGCTTTGCGTCTTAAAGCCAGCGTTCTCGATGATAACCTCGCGGAAGTGCGTCGGCTCGAGCAAAAGATGGGAGCGGCCGACAAAGGACGACTCGACCAATACCTTACTTCGGTTCGTGAGGCGGAGATCCGCGCGCGACGGGCCGATACGTGGCTCGATACGCCGCTGCCTGAGATCTCCGATGCCGATCGCAAACGCACCAACCGCGACATCCCAAAGACTCAAGCGGGCGACTATTTCCGAACCGTCTATGACCTCATGGTGCTCGCCTTTCAAACGGACGTCACCCGAGTTGCTACCTTTAGCCTGGGCGGCGAAGGAGACGCCTTTGCCATTCCGGAAATTGGCATCACCGAGTCCCGCCATCAACTCAGTCACCACGGCGGTGATGAAGGCTACATGGAGAAGCTCACCAACTACGACACGTTCGCCATTGAGCAGTTCGGCTACTTTCTCTCGCGCCTCGAGGAGACGAAGGACGTCAATGGCCGGCCGCTGCTTGGTTCGACGATGGCTCTGTTTGGCAGCGGCATGTCCTATGGGCATAGCCACGGTAACGCCAACCTTCCTCTCGTCTTCGCCGGTGGTTCGGACCTTGGCCTGAAGCACGGCAGCCATCTCGACTTCAATCAAGGGCACTTCAACGGATACCAACTCGAGAAGCCCGGCGAACACTACGGACTCTGCAGTCGCCCCGCGAACCCGGACGCTCACATGAGCAACCTTTTGCTGACGATGGCCCAACGCATGGGTGTGGAGACTGATACTTTTGGTGATAGCAACAGAGTGATCGAAATCTAACGGATCGCTTTTCGCCAACTAAATGCAGGACGGACAGGAAGTCCGTCCTACGTTCGCCCACAACAACGTGATCCTCAACGACCACACGCTCTCAGACTGGCCACTACCAGATATGCCCTCACGAAAAACGGCAACCTCTATGTTTCGTCTTGCACTCTGCGTCAGTGTTACCTTGATTGGATCTGCCGCAGCCGCAGACGAACCGTTCCGCCCCGAGGCCGGGAAATTTCCGCCTTTGGAAAAGGCGCATTCCTACCGAGGCGAACTGGTCTTCGTGGATCATGCCAACCGACGCGGCAGCATCCGCGTTCAAGGGACGGGCAAGTTTTACCGAAACGACCCGCAGCCCTTCGCTATGCTTCCCTACGGTGTCATCCGCTATCACGGCGCTCCGGCAGATCTACGCGACATCCCGCTCGGTACCGTGATGCACGTTCGTGCCTTTCTCCCGCCTGCCCCAAAGATTTCCGCCGTACCGGTGTTGCCGGTAGACAACAAAAGGAAAGACGCGGGGCATTATCGTGGCACCGGTACGGCGCCAGCCGAGAACCATGTGCTGCTCCTAGAAGACGAGTCCAGTCACTGCCTGCACGAGGGATTGGTGTGGAGGCTTCAAGAAGTGGAACTGAAAAACAACGCGGGAAAGATCATCGCTAGTCGCGGGCCAAAGACCGGTGGCGACGGCAACTTTGAAGGGAAAGAATTGACCTTCGATGCCGCCACTCGCATCTGGCGTGATCGCGAGCGAATCAGAATCGCAGACCTGGTCGCCGAAAAAGCATGGCCCGCTAGCGGGAAGAAACAGCTCGATGGGCAGGCCGTCCTACTCGGGATCACCTGGAAGCCTGCACCAGGCGATGGGCTGAGTGGCGCTTTCACGCAATTTCACATCTCCGACATCTGGCTGAACGAAGACGCCATCCAGAACGCGGCCCATTTTCAGACCGAGACGCACAAAGCCTTCATCCGCAGCCGTTGGATGCCAGCCTGGATTGATGCCGTTGAGTATGGCAAGTTCGGCCACGCGACCGTCACCGCGACGCTCTTCGGCGGGATGGACTCCTCTCTCTACAACGACTTCCAGAAAGGCGTCGGTGCACAAATGAATGGTGCCGAGAACACTTTGAAGCACACAGCCGGACACTACGGTCCATCCCACGTCGCATCCAGTGGCAAAATCCTTGACGTCACCAAGTCAACCGGAGAAATTCCGCTCGGCAGCAGTGGTATCCAAATCCAGTTTGAGACGGACTTGATCATCGAAGGCATTCGACCCGGAAGAGTCGTTCGTGTCCGCCCGGAAAGCTGGCCAAAGATGCAAGTCCCTCGCGAGGAATACCTTCTTGAAAACGACCCCGAAGATCGATTCCCGACTCCTGCGATCTTCCCAAAATACTGACCCAGCGAAATCGAACGATGACACAACTCAAACTTCACTGCTGGGTCGCCGCGCTCTACCTCGGGCTCAATCGACTGCGGAACTGCAATGCGATTATCCGCAACTGCTTCATTTCGTTGAGTTGTTTGTGGCTGATAGCGCTGGGCTGCTCCGCGAAGGCGGCTGATAAGTCGATTGATTTCGGCAAGCAGATTGCGCCGATCATTGCGCAGCATTGCGTGCGATGCCACTCGCCGGACAGCAGCAAGGGCGACGTATCGCTGGCGACACTCGACGATTTGAAGTCGAACGACTATGTCGTCGCCAGTGATGCGGATGGCAGCTTTCTGATCGATCTGGTGACATCGCAGGATGGTGAGCCGCCCGCGATGCCGCAGGAAGCAAATCCGCTGCCAGACGAAGAAGTGGCCCTGCTACGTCAATGGATCAATCAGGGTGCGAATTGGCCCGACGACGTTGTCATCGAAGAGAAAGCAAAGGCTGATGTGTCGTGGTGGTCGCTGCAGCCGTTGGAAGTAGCTCGACACTCGGAGTTGAGTTCAAGCAGCCCCGACTCGGAGAGTCAGGCTACAACCATCGACGACTTTATTCACGAAAGACTCAGCCAACACGGTCTCACATTCAGTCCGAAGACAGATCGTCGAACATTGATCCGGCGTCTGTCATTTGATCTGCATGGACTGCCGCCGGCGCCGGAATCCGTTGATGCGTTTGTGACCGATGCGGATCCACAGGCATATGAAAAGCTTGTCGACCGAATGTTAGACTCTCCCCACTACGGCGAACGATTTGCGCAGCACTGGCTGGACATCGCACACTACGCCGACACGCATGGATTTGAACGCGACAAACGGCGGGACAACGCGTGGCGGTATCGCGACTATGTGATCCGCGCTTTGAATGAAGACAAACCGTACGACCGCTTCTTGCAAGAACAGATCGCTGGCGATGTGTTATGGCCCAGTGACGAGCAAGCCGTGATCGCGACCGGTTTTCTCGCGGCCGGACCGTGGGACTTTGTCGGGCAAGTGGAAACGAAAAGTCCTTTACTGCGTCGGTCGGCAAGGTCGCTCGATCTGGATGACATGACGACGCAGGTCATGACGGCCACGATGGCGATGACCGTTAATTGTGCGCGCTGTCACGATCATAAACTCGATCCGATTTCGCAGCAGGAGTATTTCCAGCTGCAAGCCGTGTTCGCCGGTGTGCGGCGAGACGATCGTGTTGTGAGTGACACAGCACTGAAGCAATACGAAGAAAGGAGGGAGTTGCTAATTGCCCGTCGAAACAAGATCGACTTCGAGGCTGGACTGCTTGAAGGCGACGGGCTGAATCTCGCGGACATCGTTGGCGGCGGCAGTGGGCTCGGCAGCGGTACCTATCGCAACGCTCTTGATCCTCGCAACGCCAAAGTTCAAACCCGTGACTCTGGGAAACTCGGCAATGTTGAGACGAATCGATTCTCGCCGTCCGATTTCGAATTCATCGACGGCGTGTTCATTCCAGATGGCGAAGACGGCAAGGCCGAGATCCCAGTCAGCTCAACGGGAATAACCATCACTGGTCTACCGAAAACGTCCGGTGACGCGTGGGACATGATCCGCAACGGGCCGGTTGCGAGTCAGCATTCTCCAGAACTAGGCGGCATTGACTTCACCAAAGACGGACACAGTTTGCTGGGACTGCATGCCAACGCGGGAATCACCTTTGATGTCGCCGCGATACGCGGCGCACTCGTGGGGCAAGACACAAACCCGCGTGACTCGCTTCTATTCACCGCAAAACTCGGTTACTTCGGTGCCGTCGGCGGACACCACGCAGACGCATGGGTGTTCGTTGACGGAAAACAAACTACACATTTTTCGAAACTAACTCGTGATGATGGGTTGCAGAATATCGAAATTGATCTGCCTCCGTCGTCACGATTTTTGACACTGGTTGTGACCGATGGCGGAAACGGTTTCAGCATGGATCAAATCGGCTTTGGCGATCCCGCGGTGAGGCTCTCTGCGCCAGCGAATCTCACCGTCGACGATCGCCAGCGACTTACTGAACTTCGCAGGCAGCGAATAGAGATCGACGCGAAGCTTGAGATTCTCGGGCCAACACCAAAGTTCTACGGCGTCGTTGCCGAATCCGACGTGCCGGAAGTAAGGCTGTTGACGCGAGGTGATCCCGAATCGCCGATCGGTGAAGCGCTTCGCCCCGCGGCACTCGGTTCGCTGGCGATGTTGACTCCGAATCTGGGAACACTCGAATCGAGCGCAGGCGAACGCCGCGCCGCACTGGCTCGCTGGATCACTCATCCCGACAATCCGCTGACGCGCCGGGTGATCGTGAATCGTCTGTGGCACTGGCATTTCGGCAAGGGATTGGTCGATACGCCCAGCGATTTTGGATTCGGCGGCGGTCGGCCATCGCATCCGGAATTGCTTGACTGGCTGGCGGAAGAACTCGCAGAGCGCAACTGGTCGCTCAAAGAAATACATCGATTGATTTTGAACAGCGAAACGTACCAACAGTCGAGTTACGTCGATGACGGAGCGAGCGCTGAATCTGCCCGACAGATCGACGCGGACAACCGATTACTCTGGCGTCAAAACCCACGGCGACTGGAAGCCGAGTCGATTCGTGACGCGGTGCTGTTCGTCAGTGGCAAGCTGAACCCCGAGCGTGGCGGTCCTGGTTTCGAGGACTTTCAGTATCAAGAAGCCTATGCCCCGATTTACACCTACATCACCGCTGACAAACCGGAACTGTGGCGACGGAGCATCTATCGTTACATCGTACGCACCACGCCGAACCGGTTTCTCACGACGCTTGATTGTCCTGATCCAGCGAACCTGACGGCCAGCCGAATGACAACGACCACGCCACTGCAATCGTTGGCTCTCTATAACAACGACTTCATGCTGAAGCAGGCGAGATACCTGGCCGAACGCGTCGAAAGCGATGCCGGATTGCACAAACGGGATCAAATTACACGAGCCTTTGAAATAGCTTTCGGAAGGCAGCCAACAGAAAGTGAATTGATCCTTGCGACCGACTTTGTGCATCAGCAAGGATTGTTTGGCCTATGCAGATCACTACTTAACTCGAATGAGTTTATTTATGTGGATTGAGAAATGAGCATCAGTTTTTCACGAAGAGATTTTCTTCAGTCCGCTGGCGGTGGACTCGGTGGGCTTGCGCTGACGGCGATGCTGGCTGGGGAAGGGCGAGCTGAGTTGCATCATGCGCCGAAGGCAAAGCGTGTGATTCAGATCTTCTGTCCCGGTGGCATGAGCCAGGTCGATACGTTTGACTACAAACCAGAACTTGAAAAACGCACCGGGAAGCCGTTTGATCCCGATGGCACGCTACAGTTTTTCGCGTCGAAGCCAGGTAACTGTCAGGGCAGCCACTGGAAATTCCGACAGCACGGCGAATCGGGGCTGTGGATCAGTGATCTGTTTCCGAAGTTGGCAACGTGCGTTGACGATATGGCGTTCATCTATTCGATGCACAGCAAAACAGCGCTGCATGGTCCGGCATGCTTCATGATGAACACCGGTTTCGCTTTGCCCGGTTTTCCGAGCATGGGTTCGTGGGTGACTTATGGGCTGGGCAGCGAAGCGGATGACCTGCCAGCCTTTGTTGTGCTGCCCGATCCACGTGGGTTACCGCCGGGAGGAATCATCAACTGGGGCGCCGGCTTCCTACCAGCGGAACATCAGGCGACGACGCTCGATACATCGAATCCGACTCGACCGATCACTGATCTGTTCCCACCAAGAGACTTCGCAGCAGCGAATCCTGAAGCGGATCGTGCGGGACTTGCGTTTCTTGAGCAGCTCAACCGTATGCACATCGAATCTCGCACCGCCAACAGCGAACTCGACGCGCGAATCAAGGCGTATGAGATGGCCGCCCGATTGCAGCTGAGCGCGCCCGAAGTCACCGACCTGAGTAACGAGACAGCAGCAACACAACAGCTCTACGATATCGACCATCCCGAGACTGGTTCGTTTGGTCGGCAATGTCTGTTGGCTCGGCGATTGGTTCAGCGCGGTGTGCGGTTCGTACAGATTTATTGCGGTGCGGAAAACACCACGGCGAAAAAGATACGCCCGAACTGGGACAGCCACGAAGATGTTGTTCGCGATCACGGATACTGGGGCGCGGTGCTGGATACGGGAGCGTCGGCACTGTTGAACGATTTGAAGCAGCAGGGAATGCTCGACGAAACACTGGTGATTTGCACGACCGAATTCGGTCGTCAGCCCGGTGCTCAAGGCGGCCAGGGCAAAGGCCGTGACCATAACGCCGGAGCATTCACCGCATGGCTCGCCGGCGGTGGCATTCGAGGTGGATCCGGCTACGGAGCCACAGATGAACTCGGGTTCAAGGCCGTCCAGTCGCCGGCCTACAGCTACGATCTCCACGCAACAGCACTTCACCTGCTGGGCGTCGATCACACGCGTTTGACGTTTTATCACAACGGGATTGAGCGCCGCTTGACAGACGTTCATGGACATGTGATCAGAGAGATTCTGCGAGAAACATGAACATGAAAAGAAGAATGTCAAATCAGCGTTTGTCTGCCTTGCTCTTCGCAGTCATCTTGGCTTGTGAAGTGCAAGCAGTTGACTTCACGCAAGACATCGAACCAATCATTCAGGCTCATTGCATCGATTGTCATGGACCGGATGAACAAGAGAGTCTGTTCCGACTTGATCGCTTGGCAGACATGCTTTCCGGTGGGAACTCGGGCGAGCCTGCCGTGGTGCCAGGAAAACCAGACGAGAGTTTTCTGCTGAAGTTGATTCGGCACAAAGAAACCGGCAAGGAAATGCCGCCGGATGAATCATTATCGAAAGGCGAAATAGATTTAGTCGAACAATGGATCGCCGACGGAGCAACGACTCCGGAAAGCTACGGACCAGCAAAAAGGAAAGTCGATCTTTCGCACTGGGCGTTCCAGCCGGTAAAGCGTTCCCAAGCAAGTGGTATCGACAAGTTCGTTCACGACAAGTTGACAGACAACGATTTAACGCAATCGCCCGCTGCGGAACGACGTGTTTTGATTCGACGGTTGTATCTCGTGATGCTTGGCATTCCGCCATCACCGCAGCAGGTCGAGACATTCGTGACGGATGATAGTGACGATGCTTGGCAAACGCTTGTTGAACGTGTTCTTGCCAGTTCGCATTACGGTGAACGTTGGGCGACGTACTGGCTGGACCTGGTACGGTTCGGGGAGACGCATGGCTATGAAATGAATCGCGAGCGACCGACGGCGTGGCAGTATCGCGATTGGGTCATCCAGTCGCTGAACGACGACAAACCCTACAACGAATTCGTTCGCCAGCAGATCGCCGGTGATGCGCTGGGAGCGGACGTCGCTACAGGGTTCCTAGTGGCCGGTCCCGTCGATCAAGTCAAAGGTTCCGACCCGAAACTGCGACAGGCTCAGCGAATGAACGAGCTCGACGACATGATCAACACCACCGGCACAGCGTTTTTGGGACTGACGACTGGCTGCGCGCGTTGCCACAATCACAAATTCGATCCCATCAGCCAGCGCGATTACTACTCGATGCAAGCCGTGTTCGCCGGCGTCGAGCACGGTGATCGCTCGCTGCCGCCATCGCCGGAAACCAAACAGCAGATCGCGACGCTGGATGCGGAGATCGCAGAACTGAATGACCGGCTGAAGAAATTCATGGCCGAAGATGAATCGAAACTACGTCCGTCCGTCAACGCCAAGCAGAACGAAGAGGTCTTCGAGAAACGAAAAGCACGCTTCATTCGCTTCACGATTCAGAAAACCACTGGCGGCGCAGGCTGTATTGATGAGTTGGAAGTTTACGCTGAAGGAAGTAACGTTGCTCTGGCTGACTGCGGTGCCAAAGCGACATCGTCCGGCGACTTCGTGCATCCAAAACATAAACTGTTGCACATCAACGATGGACGTCACGGCAATGATCGCAGTTGGATTGTCGATTCTGCGAAAGGCGGCTGGGTCCAAATTGAACTCGCCGCACCGGCCATCATCGACCGCGTCGTCTGGGGCCGCGATCGTGACGGACATTTTGCCGACCGGTTGCCGATCGATTACCACATCGAATCCGCTGTGGAAGCGGGCCAATGGGAATTGTTAGCGTCATCGGCTGATCGAACAGCTTACTCGGGTAGCAAGCCTTCCGAGCCAGAGTATCAGTTCGCGAAGTTTCCGGATGCGGAAGCGGTGCAGGGTGAGACGTGGTTGAAGCGGTTGCAGACAGCTCGCGACGAGAAAAAGGAACTCGAAGGTTCGACACTCGTTTATGCCGGCACGTTTTCACAACCCGGTCCCACGCATCGTTTGTATCGCGGCGAACGAGATGCGAAGCGCGAGCAGGTTGCTCCGAATGCGATCGAAGTCTTCACATCGCTGAATCTGTCGTCCGACGCGCCCGAGCGTGACCGTCGACTGGCGTTGGCGAATTGGGTTGCCAGCAAGGACAATCCGTTAACGGCACGCGTGATCGTCAATCGGTTGTGGCAGTTCCACTTCGGCACCGGTATCGTCGACACGCCCAGCGACTTCGGACTCAACGGAACACCGCCGAGTGACCCGGAGCTGCTCGACTGGATGGCCAGCGAACTGATGGCTCACGATTGGTCGTTGAAACATATTCATCGACTGATTTTGAATTCTGACACATGGCGTCAAAGCAATCGACCGAATGCGGATGCCGTGCGAGTCGATGCGACATCGCGTCTACTGTGGCGATTCCCGCCTCGACGTTTGGAGGCGGAAGCGATTCGCGATTCCATCCTCGCCGTAACCGGAGTGCTTGACCTCAAAAATGCTGGTGGTCTGGGGTTCAGTCCGTTTGAAGTGGAGATGGAGAATGTGCGTCACTATCACGCGAAGAAAACGTTTGGCCCAGCCGATTGGCGACGGATGATATACATGACGAAAGTGCGACAGGAACGTGAGCAGGTGTTCGGCGCCTTCGATTGCCCCGATGCGAGCATGGTGGTGCCGAAACGAAGTCGCTCGACCACACCGCTGCAGGCACTGAATCTGCTTAATAGCGAATTCGTGATGCAACAAGCCGAACTGTTTGCGCGGCGATTGGAAAAGGAATCCGATACACGGCCGGAGCAGATCATACGAGCCTGGCAGTTGTGTTTTCAGCGAGATCCGACAGACGAAGAACTGGCCGATAGCGAAGCGTTCATTCAACAAGAAGGCATCCAGCAGTTCACCCGCGCGATGCTGAATGCGAATGAATTCGTGTTCATTCCGTAGTGGCCGTTTAACGGCTAGCCGAAGGCGACAATTCACAACCGTTCGACGCCTTCGGCTTCGCATTAAACGAATCAATCAAGAAACCCACCATGACTCCATTTCTGAATCGACGACACTTTCTGACTCAGGCGACGACGGGACTCAGCAGCATCGCGCTGGCGAGTTTGCTGGATCAGCAACGGTTGCTTGCCGACACTGCACCGATTCGTCCGAAGATCGATCCCGCGAAACCGTTCGCTGCTCGTGACACGCATCATCCTGCGGCGGCGAAGAATGTGCTGGTGATCTTTTGCGCGGGTGCGTGCAGCCAGATCGACACGTTCGACTATAAGCCCGAACTGATCAAACGCCATGGCCAGCCCATGCCGGGCGCCGAGTCGCTGGTGACATTTCAGGGCGAACAAGGCATGCTGACGAAGAGTCCGTGGGAATTCAAACCGCGTGGCGAATCCGGCAAGATGATTTCGGAACTTGTGCCGCAACTTGCGGAACTCGCCGATGACATGTGTTTCATCCATTCGTTGACCGGAAAGACCAACACGCATGGGCCGGGCGAAAACTTCATGTCGACCGGTTATACGCTCGATGGTTTCCCCAGCATGGGCGCGTGGGCGACATGGGCATTGGGAACCGAGAACGAAAACCTGCCGGCTTACGTCGCGATTGCCGATCCACGTGGCACGCCGCAGTCGAGCGTCAATAATTGGGGACCGGGTTTTCTGCCCGCAGCCTTTCAGGGAACCGAGTTCAGCGCCCTCAAACCGCTAGACAACCTCGACATTCCGCCGGGTGTCAGCGCAAAAACTGATCGAGCGACGCGAAGTTTTCTGGAACGCATGAACCAGCGTCATCTCGAACAATTTCCGGGCGACAGCGAACTAGCGGCGAGAATTTCCAGTTATCAACTCGCCGCGCGGATGCAGTTGAGCGTTCCCGAAGTCACCGACTTGTCGAGCGAACCGCAGAGTATTTTGCGCGAATACGGAGCGGACGATTCGCAGAACACCTTGAAGGCACAGTTTGCGAAGAACTGTATCCTCGCGCGGCGGTTGATTGAAAACGGCGTCCGTTTTGTGCAACTGTTCAATGGCGCCTATCAGACTGGTGGCGAAGGCGTCAGTAACTGGGACGGACACAAATCGCTTCAAGAACAGTACAGCAAACATGGCCCGGTGCTGGATCAACCTTGCGCGGCTCTGCTTCGAGACATGAAGCGGCGTGGGTTGTTGAAGGATACGTTGGTCGTTTGGATGACCGAGTTCGGTCGCATGCCGACATTTCAAAAGGGAGCCAGCGGACGCGATCACAATCCAGACGGATTCACGGCATGGATGATGGGAGCTGGCGTGAAAGCACCGTTCACTTACGGGGCGACCGATGAGTTCGGTTACAAAGCCGCCGAAAACATCAGCACCGTCTACGATTTCCACGCCACGATTCTGCATCTGTTAGGTCTGAACCACAAGCAACTCACCTACTACCACAATGGCTTCGAGCGTCGCCTGACAGACGTGCATGGTCACGTCATCAAGGAGATACTGGCGTGAGCAGCTCGGCATCCCGCGGCCACTTGAAGGTCTCCTTGTTTAACGGAGTGTGCTTGCTGTTTTGCATCTGCGCATCGAAGTCAAACGCGTCGGAAATCCCCAAGCCAATTGGTGAACTCATCCGGAAGACCTGCGTCGACTGTCATGACGGCGACTCGGCAGAAGCTGGACTGGACCTCACATCACTGACGTTTGATCTGGCTGACCGACGACTTCGCGAGCGTTGGATTCTGATTCATGATCGAGTCAAATCGGGTGAGATGCCGCCTGATGATTCAAGTCTCTCAGATGGTGATCGACAGTCACTGGTGAAGACACTGCACGACGTTATCGGGAAAGCGGATCGTGAGGATGTTCTTGCAAACGGTCGCGGTCCGTTGCGACGGCTCAACCGTGACGAATACGAACAGAATTTGCGGGACGTGCTGAAACTGCCGCTGCTCGATATTCGTGACATGCTGCCGGAAGATCGCGTTGCCCATCGGTTCAACAAGACTGCCGCGGCACTCGACATGTCCCGCGTGCAGTTGGCTGCCAACCTCGATGCCGCCGACGCGGCGCTGCGACAGGCGGTGGCGGGCGGACCGGAGCCGCCACCGGTCACCAGGTATCACGCGGCGGGGACGCAGCTTTTTTCGGCCACCAGCACCTTTGGTGAACGCGAAGCGATGTTCTTTGCGAAGGACAACAAGGCGGTTGATACGACAGAACTCGACAATCTTAAAGACGATCCCGCACTGGAACTGGCGTTGTTCCGGTCGGCTCACTGGCCCTATTTCGGATATCCGCGTGGATTCGTTGCGAAACTCCCGGGCGAATACCGGGTCCGCTTTTCGGCGCGGGCCGTCTTGCAGACCGAAGGGTATCAGCTCAAACCGGCAACCGATCCGGTGCCGATGACGTTTCGCGCGCGAAAGCCGTCTGGCCCGGATGTCTCTGGCGATATTCGGGCAACGGGTGGAATCATCGACATTCAGCCCGAGCCCGCCGTTTATGAGACGACCATTCGCTTACTTCCAACAGAGACGTTCGAGTACAGCCTGTTAGGTCTGCCAGTTCCGCTGGCACGTAACGTCAACGGTGGCCCGCCGACGTATCGTTATCCGCCGTTTCCCGATGGTGGCCAACCGGGGGTTGCCTTTCAATGGCTGGAAGTCGAAGGTCCGCTCCCGCCGGAGACATGGCCGCCGCCGTCACACCACGTCTTGTTTGATGATTTTGGAGCGGACATTCAATCCACCAACCCGCAAGAAGACTCGCGGCGTCTACTTCGGCGCTTCGTAGAGATCGCTGCTCGCATGCCTGTACCGGAAGAAGCACTGCTCCGGTTCGAGCAACTCATTCTCAAGCGACTCGAGCAGGGGAGCCCGTTCCCTGAGGCGATGCTCGCCGGTTACAAGGCGTTTCTCTGTTCCAGCCACTTCCTTTATCTGCGAGAACCTGCTGATCCAGCGACTGGCAATCTCGATCAATATGCCATTGCCTCACGACTATCGCATTTCCTAACGAACACGCGGCCGGACCCGGCGTTGATGGAACTGGCCGGCGCGGGAAAGCTCCGCGATGCTGACACACTTCGCCGTGAGACCGATCGGCTGATCAATAGTCCCGGCTTCGATCGGTTCGTTGATGCTTTTACCGACTACTGGCTCGACCTGCGCAACATGCGACGCGACGAACCGGATATTCGTCTGCATCCCGAGTACCGCTTTGATGAGTACCTGATCGAGTCGATGGAGCGCGAAACTCGCACCTTCTTCACGGCGATGATTCGCGACAATCTCCCAGCGAGTGTTCTAGTCGATGCCGACTTTGTTTACGCCAACGATCGTCTTGCGCGGCATTACTGTTTGAAACCGCTCAGCGGGTCCAAAATGCAAAAGGTCGTGTTACCCGATGACAGTCCCTACGGCGGTCTGTTGACGCAGGCGGCCATTTCGAAAGTGACCGCCAACGGCACATCGACGTCGCCGGTCATCCGCGGCGCGTGGATCATGGAGCGTTTGATCGGCCAGCCACCCCCGCCTCCGCCAGCGAGCGTCCCCGCTGTCGAGCCGGACATTCGTGGCGCGAAGACGATTCGTGAGTTGTTGGCTCTGCATACGAAATCGGAATCGTGTGCTGGCTGCCATGCGCGGTTCGATCCCGTTGGTTTGGCATTGGAAAACTTCGATGTCCTGGGCGGCTGGCGAACACGTTATCGCGGACTCGAAGCGGGAGAACGCATCTCCGGGATAGACCGCGCCGGCCACGATTTCGCCTACGCACTTGCTGACACGGTCGATGCCAGCGGCCGTTTGCTGGATGGTCGCCGCTTTCAGGACATTCACGAACTGAAGGCCATCCTTGCAGGCAATCCACGTCAACTGGCCCGCAATCTTCTGCACCAGTTCACGCTTTATGCGACCGGAACTCCGGTCCGGTTCTCAGATCGCGAGGAGATCGAATCAATGCTCGATGCCTGCGAAGCAGATGGATATCGCGTTCGTGATCTCGTCCATGCATTGGTGCAGAGCAGGATCTTTCTCGGAAAGGAAGGCAGCCGATGATAGGCCGCTATCAAATCAATCGCCGTCAGTTTCTTCGCGGTGCGGGAGTCACGCTTGCGCTACCGTTTCTGGACAGCCTGCGTTCAGTATCAGCAAAGCAACCGGATGCAGAACTTCCGCGGCGAATGCTGTTGATCTCGAACAACCTCGGGGTCCTGCCGCAACAGTTCTTTCCGGAAACACCCGGGCGTGATTACGAACTCTCACCGTACCTGCAGGCTCTTGCCGAGTTCCGCGACGACTTCACGGTGATCAGTGGCCTCTCACACCCCGATGTCGACGGTGGTCACAGCACAGAGAACTGCTTTCTCACGGCAGCCCGTGGCCCGACCAAGAGTGGCTTTCGCAATACAATCTCGCTCGATCAATTCGCCGCCGAACGCCTGGGACCCGTGACGCGGTTCCCGACGCTCAATCTCGGCGTGAACATCGACAAGGCGAATCGCAGTCTTTCCTGGACGCGAGACGGTGTGCTGCTGCCCGCCGAAGACAGTGCGTCTGCTCTGTTTCGCAAGATGTTCATCCAGGGCGATCAGGCTGCTGTAAAACACCAGCTCCATAAACTCGACGAACGCGGCAGCATTCTCGATACGTTGCTGGATGATACGCGGCAGTTCCGCAGCAATCTCGGTCGCGACGATCAATCACGGCTCGACCAGTACCTGACGTCCGTCCGCGAAATCGAAGAGCGACTGCAAACAGCTCGCCAGTGGGAACTGCGCCCGAAACCGATAACTGATCAGCAACCACCGGACGACATTCGCGACCAGAAGTTGTTCTTCGAGAAGTTTGACCTGATGCTGTCGATGGGGCGGCTGGCGCTGGAATCGGATTCCACGCGGATCGTCACGCTGATGGTCGATGCCTTTGCGACTCCCGTGTTCAAACTGCATCCCGATCAGAACACAACCGATGGCTACCACAATCTCAGTCATCATGGTCAGTCAGAATCGAAGGTCCAACAACTCATCGACGCCGATCATCAGCAGATGACGCTGCTCCACAAGCTGTTCGGACAGCTTGCCGAAACTCGTGAAGGGGAAGACCGGTTGCTGGACCGCACGATGATCCTGTTCGGTAGCAACATGGGGGACGCCAACACCCACGACAATAACAACCTGCCGATTCTGCTCGCTGGCGGCGGACTCAAGCATGGCCAGCACCTCGCCTTCCGGAGCGATCGCAACAAACCACTGTGCAACCTGTTCGTCACGATGCTGCAGTACCTTGGCGTTGAAACAGAGTCCTTCGGCAGCAGCACTGGCAATTTGAATGAGATGACCTAATGGCCACGACCAAGAACGGACTGGCAAATGCATTAAGATTCGCTTAACCATGAGAGACGACATGAGAGATACAAGCACCTTACTCCTAACGCTTGTTGCGGCCCTGATGCTCGCGCCGCTGGCTGTGTTGCGAGCCGCCGATCGGTCCTTGGATTCACCAGACATTGTCGTGTGCGGTGCCACGCCCGCGGGCATTGCCGCGGCACTGAATGCTGCTGAAGGCGACCGAAGCATTTGGCTGGTCGAGCCCACGGGGCGAATCGGTGGCATGATGACACACGGCCTCTCGCATTCGGATTTCCATAGCTTCGAAGCACTCAACGGGCCTTTTCTGCTGTTTAGTCAGCGAGTCCTAAAGCACTACCAGGCTACTTATGGTGAAGACTCTGCGCAAGTCCAAGACAGCTGGCAGGGAACCCATGGTGAGCCTTCAGTCAACCTGCTGATCTTTCAACAGATGCTCGCCGAACGGCCGACAATCACAGTCCTAACCAACCACCGTCTGGTCGAAGTTGACGTTGAGAACTCGACCATCACCGCTCTGCATTTTGTGCTTCCGGATTCAAAGAAAGTCACGGTCAAGCCGCGGCTGGTCATCGATGCCACTTACGAAGGCGACCTGCTGGCAGCAGCGAAGATTCCGTACCGCGTGGGCCGCGAGGCGAAGTCAGAGTATTCAGAAACGCTCGCGCCGGAAGCTGCCGACGCCGAACTGCAGGGTTACAACTTCCGTCTATGCATGACTCAGAACCCGACGAATCACGCACCTATTCCTGTCCCCGACAATTACAACCGAGAGGACTATGCGGCGATCATTCCTCTGGTGAAAGCCGGGCAGTTTGACGCTGCCTTCGGCTATCCCGGCCGTCGCTTCATACTCAAGGCACATCTTCCGGTGATGCCTAACGGCAAGCACGACATCAACGATGTCTCACAGGGACTCGTTCGTCTTTCGCTGCCAGGTCAACATCACGAGTATCCCGAGGGCAACCTCGCCACCCGCCGCTTGATAGAGAAGAAGCATCTCGACTGGCAGCTCGGCCTGATCCATTTCGTCCAGACCGATCCCGAACTGCCTGAGGCATTTCGAAAGGAAGCCGCGACGTGGGGTCTATGCCGCGATGAGTTTGCGGACACCGGCCACATCCCACCGCAAATCTACGTTCGAGAAGGTCGCCGCATGGTGGGCTTGCGAGTCTACACCGAAGCCGACACCGAATACGCCCCCAACGACGCCCGTGCCCGGTTGCATCTCGACGCCATCGCGGTCGGAGAATACAGTCACAACTGCCACGGCACAGGCCACGAAGGACCACCTATCGGCGGACGACACACGGGCGAATTCTACAAGGGCGTTGCTCCCTATCAAATTCCCTTTGGCGTGCTGGTGCCGAAGAAGATTCGCAATTTGCTGGTTCCGACAGCCTGCAGCGCAAGCCATGTCGGTTTCTGCGCTCTGCGACTCGAACCAATCTGGATGTCGCTTGGAGGCGCTGCTGGGTTTGCAGCCGACATGGCGCTGGCTGAGAGCGTCTCTGTGCAGGAGGTCGATGTCGAAGCATTAAAACGCCGTGTTTGGTCGAGCGGCGGAGCAACGATCCACGTGAGCGACGTGCCTCCGAGCCACCCAGACTTTATCCCCGTGCAATGGTGGGGCAGCCTTGGCGGCTTGCATGGAATCGAGCCCGCTCCGAAAAAACCAGGCGCGCGAGGCAAGCATATCGTTAGTCAGTATTACGAAGCGTTTCCTGGCCACTCCATCAAGCTCGACCAGCCACTGGATGAGGAACTTAAGACTCGCTGGAATCAACTGGCTCGCCAACACGGCCTGCCGGAGTCCAATAACAGCACAACCCGCGGCGACTGGATTCGAGCTGCATTTGCGGGCGCAAAGAAAAGGTGATTCGATCACGAGTCACATCCACTCGAACAAAATGGTCTGCAGTTTCGCACGAATCGTCATATCAAATGTAAATCTTAGCATTCCGTTTCTGTCCGACGGACGCGGCAGAATGGTCAATAGAATTCAATTTCCTCGATGATGCCAGAAAAAAATCCGAATGAACAAACAAGCGGTCCTCATCCTCATCCTCGTCCTCCTGCTGCTCCCGCTCACCGCGTTGCAATCTGTTAAGGCAGCGAAACCCAATGTCCTGTTCATCATCGCCGATGATCTTGGTTGGGGCGATCTTCGCTGCTATGGCAATCCTGTAATCGACACACCCACGATCGATGGGCTGGCGAAGGCGGGAGTTCGATTCACTGATCATTACTCACCATCAGCGTTGTGCGCGCCGGCCCGCGCGGGGTTTCTGACAGGGCGTTTCAATCATCGCACCGGCGCTGTGGATGTGCCCAGTAATCGCGGACTCGACCGGCTTGATTTGTCCGAGAAAACCTTCGGTGACTACTTCCGTCACGCGGGCTACGCGACGGCGCTCATCGGCAAGTGGCACAACGGCGCGTATTCTGACGACTATCTGCCGCGCCGGCGCGGGTTTGATCTGTTCTTCGGATTTCCCAACGGCGGGCAGGATTACTGGAAATGGAATCTGCTCCGCAACGACGATGCCGTGCAGCACGATGGGCGATATCTCTCAAATGCACTCAACGACGAAGCTATCACGTTTATTCGCCAGCAAAAGACAAGACCATTCGCGTTGTGGCTCGCGCATCATGCACCACACAGTCCGCTGCAGGCTCCCGAGGCGCTCGTGCAGAAGTACGAGAAACGTTTAGGCAAGAACGTCGCCAAAGCTGTGGCGATTACTTATGCGATGATCGAGGCAATGGACATGGGCCTAGCACGAGTGTTTCAGACGCTGAAGGACGAGGGCGTGTGGGAAAACACGCTGATCGTTTTCACCAGCGACAACGGCCCAGTGCTCAGACCCGCCGCGGAACTCGGTTCGCAGATGCGATTCAACGGTGTCTTCTCTGGCCAGAAGGAGTCGGTATTAGAGGGAGGCATCCGAGTGCCTGCCATTGTCGCCTGGCCAAGACATATCCCAAGCGGACGAGTCGAGTCCACTGCGGTGCATGGTTGCGATTGGCTGCCGACACTTTACAGCCTCACCGGAGAGTCTGCGCCGGCCGGTGCTAAACCTTTTGACGGGATGAATCTGATGCCGTTGCTCGAAGGAAAGCCAGCACCCGCAGTGGCCGGGCGTTTCCTTTCGTTCCAACGCAACCGCTACGCCCCCGTGCCGCACGTTAACGCGTCCATTCGCGATAGCCGGTGGAAACTGTATTGGCCCGGCCATGACGCATCGCTCAAGAAAGACAGTGGTCGCGACAATCCCTCCTATCTGCGAGGCGTCGTGACGCCACATTGGGAGATGCCGCTTGACCGGCAACTCGACCCGCCCACCACCGCACCGCAACCCCCGCCACGCCTCTACGATCTCGACGCTGATCCCGCCGAGCAGCACAATCTGGCCGCCCAGCACCCCGAGATCGTGAAGTCGCTTGCCGCGAAACACGATGCCTGGTTCAACGACGTAAACGCCGACTGGCGGCAATCGCGAGCCCACATCGTTGCGCAGGACCGAGCATACTGGAGTACCCGCACCGCACCCGATCCCGCCGCCTTGTTCAAAGACTACTGGCAATGGAAGTCTGCCCCCAAAGGCACTGACCCCAAGACTGCTGATCCGCTGCAGGTCTTCCGAGGCTTCTGGAATAACGCTCTAACAGACCAATGAAAGCTGCCACGCGATGAACCCCACCTTCATGCTACTTGCTTCCCTGCTCCTCTCGCGGTTCGCCACGCTGCACGCTGATGAGCCCGCAACACTCTGGGACAAGCGTGCGTCTTTGCTCAAGACAGCCGAAATACCAGTACTTAAGGATGTGCGTTTCTCGGTGATCAAGCCTTACGAGTTTGAAAGCGACGGTTATCGATTCCTGCATGGTGCGGCAATTTGTTTTCACAAGGGGCGGCTCTACTCATCGTTTGGTCACAACCAGGGCGGCGAGAACACCGACACGGAGGAAGCCAGGTTTTGCGTAAGCGAAGATGAAGGCGAGAGATGGAGCAAAGTGAGCACGATCGACAAAGGCAAAGGCCCAATCGGCGTGAGTCATGGCGCATTTCTTTCGCACAACGGAACACTCTGGGCTTTTCAGGGAGCCTACACCGGTACGATGAGCGGCGTTCATACACGGGCTTATCTTCTCGATGAGGCCAGCGCTCAATGGCAGCCGAAAGGCACTGTCATCGAAGACGGTTTCTGGCCCATGCAGGAACCTCAAAAGATGGACGACGGCAACTGGATCATGGCCGGGCTCAAGGTCGGTGACAGCAACCCGGCCATCGTTGCCATCAGCCATGCCGATGATTTCACCAAGTGGGATTTGGTGCCCATCCCGCAATCCAAGAACCTCAAGAAGATGTGGGGCGAATCCACTGTCATCGTCAGCGACAAACAGATCACAAACATTTCTCGCTACGGCGATAAAGCGGAAGCTCTTGTTGCAACCAGCGAAGACTACGGTCGCACCTGGAGTGAGATGCGTCCCAGCAATCTGCCGATGACCACCAGCAAACCAATCGCTGGTACGTTGAGCACCGGTCAGCGTTATCTCGTCTGCACCACCACAGCGGACAGCGGCAAGCGACGTTCGCCCTTGACCATCGCTGTCAGCAGATCAGGCGAGACCTTGTTCAGCAAAGTCTTCGTCATTCGCCATGCTGAATTCACCGATGGCCCCGGCGAGTCGCATCCAAAAGCCGCGCTCTCTTATCCGTATGCAATCGAGCACGACGGAAAGCTCTACGTCGGCTACTCAAACAGCGGCGACAAGTCGGCCCGCATCGGCACCGGCCGCGAGCTTTGGAACAATAACAGCGCCGAACTGGCCGTCATCCCGATCGATCAATTGCGTACCGACGAAGGCTCGCTTTCGCCAACGGAGCCGACCAACGTTAACGAAGCAGCTGCGATGAAGGCTCGCGAAGAAGCGGAACTGGACCAGAAGTATCAAGCTTGGGTGGCAAAGCTGACGCCCGCCCAGCAGGCGTGGGAGAAAACACTGCAGGCGGAACTTGGCAGCTTCTATCTGCCGATTCATAAGCGTGAGAAGGTTGCCGGGAAACCCAACGCCTGGGACTTCGTCGAAGACGATCCCGTATTGCCCCGAGTCCTTCTCATTGGCGATTCGGTCTCACGCGCCTATACGCAAACAGTAAGAAAAAAGCTGGCAGGAATTGCCAACGTGCATCGCGCTCCCGCCAACTGCGGCTCAACGTCCACCGGTTTGAAAAAGATTGACGTATGGCTAGGCGATAATAAGTGGGATGTCATCCACTTCAATTTTGGAATCCACGATAGAGCGACACCGCTGGCGGATTACACGAATCGGCTTGAACAACTTGTCGAACGAATGCAGCAGACTGGTGCAAAGCTGGTTTGGGCCAGCACAACACCGATACCCGACGTCGCGGACAAGTACACCGCTGAGTCGATCGTTGAACGCAACGCAGCAGCCGCTGAAGTGATGCAACGACACTCAGTCATTATGGATGATCTCTTCACTGCAATCACGCCACGGTTAGCCGAATTGCAAAATCCCAGTGATGTACACTTCACCGGGCCGGGAAATGAATTTCTTGGTGAGCAGGTAGCGACGTTCTTTAAATCAATGATTCCGATTGTGTCCGCGCCAAGACAATGACGACAAAATCAGGGGCGACAGAAACAATCAAATGCATACTGACACTAATCTGAATCCTCTCTATGAAAACTTTTATCGCGATCCTTTGCCTGTCTATGTTTTCGGTATCTTCTGCCGCCGAACCGCTGCGAGAAACAAGCGATGTTTTTCCGCCTGGATTCAATGGCGTTGCTCGCTATCGCATTCCCGGCATCGTCGTGACTCCCAAAGGAACAGTACTGGCTTATTGCGAGGCTCGCCGGAACAACAGCTCCGATTGGGGTGAAATTGAAATCCATCTACGACGCTCACTCGATGGCGGCAGAACCTGGGAACCTGCCAAACACATCGCACACATCGGTGATCGGTTGCAAGGTAATTTCCACAAGAAGGAAGATGGTGAGCGTGAACAAACCGTGAACAATCCAGTCGCCATCGTTGATCGCCAGACTGGCGCGATTGAGTTCCTGTATTGCATCAACTATGCCCGCTGCTATTCGATGCGCAGCACCGACGACGGTCTCACTTGGAGCGTCCCAGTCGACATCACGGCGACGTTTGAACCCTTCAGAAAACACTATGACTGGAAGGTCATCGCCACTGGCCCTGGGCACGGCATTCAGCTCAGCAGCGGTCGCCTCGTGGTGCCAATCTGGTTGGCTTATGGCAACGCGGGTGATCATTCGCCTTCCGCTGCCGCGACGATCTTCAGCGACGACCACGGCCGGACATGGCAGCCGGGCAAACTGGCTGTGCCAAACGAAGGCGACTTCAATAACCCGAACGAGACCATGCTGGCGACCTTGTCCGACGACAGTGTCATGCTGGTCACCCGCAGTGTCTCGAAACCAAATCGCAAGCTCATCACGATCAGTTCCGATGGTGCCACTGGATGGAGCAAGCCCGTCTTTCATGACCAACTCTGGGAACCCGTTTGCATGGCTGGCATGGTGGCGCATCCGTCACAGCCCGGCACGTTGATCTTCTCTAATCCGCACTCGCTTCCGCTCGATAAAGACGGAAACGAAAAACCTGCTGGGCGTGGCAAGCGTGAGAACCTGTGTATCAAACTCAGCCGCGACGATGGAAAGACCTGGCCTATCAACAAAGTGCTCGATCCCGGAAAAGCAGCCTACTCCGACCTCGCTGTGCTGCCCGATGGGACGGTGCTGTGTCTTTACGAAAAAGCCGACAGCATCGCCTGTGCACGCTTCAACCTAGAATGGATCGGCACTCTCTAAGCCAATTTCCCCGCTTGTTCCTCTTGGCATCGTCGCTTAACTTTTGCAGCTCTGCAAGCGGCGACTTAGGAAGCTCAACGTGTGCCAAACCCGAGTTTCATGAGATCATCGCCAGGGAGATGTCAGTTGCCGAGCGAAGTTCATCGGGGTCTGCGAGCATTCAAGACAAAGACAATCAGTGGGTTACATGGCCGAAT
The DNA here is from genome assembly GCF_007860175.1 of Rubripirellula reticaptiva. Taxonomy (NCBI): domain Bacteria; kingdom Pseudomonadati; phylum Planctomycetota; class Planctomycetia; order Pirellulales; family Pirellulaceae; genus Rubripirellula; species Rubripirellula reticaptiva. Next base: position 66,317 of record NZ_SJPX01000001.1, read on the forward strand.
AAACCATTGATGACAAGCTCCGGGTGTTCTTGTTCGGGTGTTCTTGAATGAGCAATTGGGTTGGAACGTTTCCTGTCGATCATTTCACGAGAAATTTATGAAACAAGTCATTCATCTGCTGACGTTGACCGCACTTTCGATCGCTGGGCTGTCGATTTTTTCACTCAATGCCTTCGCGCAGTCGCCCGATGGGTTGTTTCATTGCGACTTTGAATCCGACACTTGGTGGTCCGAGTGGGCCGTTAAACAGCGAGATCCGCACACCGATACGGTCGAATCCGACCCCTCCCGAAAATTCGAACCTCACAATGGCAAGGCTCTCCGCATTCGAGTCGACGAAGACGGACACTACGGTGTGAGTCTGGAATTTCAGTTTAAAAAGCGAACAGGCTCTGAGCCGGAAGAGATTTTCTTTCGCTATTACATTAGGTTCGCCGATGACTGGAAACCGGAACGCGGCGGTAAGCTGCCAGGGATTGGTGGCACGTATGGCCGGGCGGGTTGGGGAGGGCGACCGGTCAACGGTCAAGACGGATGGTCCGCGCGGGGATTGTTCGACGGACAGAAGGACAGCCATACGCCTGTTGGTTTCTACTGTTACCATGCCGATATGAAGGGCAAGTATGGCGACAACTGGGTGTGGGATCGCGGCGGCTTTGACGGACTGGAAAACAACCGTTGGTATTGCATCGAACAGCAAGCACGACTGAACACGCCTGGGAAAAACGACGGGGTTCTGCGAGCCTGGGTCGATGATCGGCTAGTCTTCGAGAAAAGCGACGTGCGGATGCGGGACGTGGATAACCTCAAAATCGAAACCGTCTGGCTGAACCTCTACTACGGCGGCACCTGGACCGCCAAGTCCGACTACCACGTTTACATCGACGACGTGGCAATCAGCAAAACGCGCATCGGCATGACCGATCAATAAATAGAATTTTGCGCAACATATCAATCAAAAATCAGACGACCGTTTCGACGGACAACCGCACACAGACACTCGCTAGAAGAGAGCTGGACCTGGCGAAACGAAGCGCGTGCAACCCGGCATTCGAATAAGGGGATTGTCCCGCAATGACCTTCTTGCCTAACGTTGTTACGCAGCAATCTTCAGTCGCTTGCGCTACACAACCTGCTGCAAAAAACATTGTTGCTCTTCTTTGCACATACGGAAGATTATTTATTGTTTCGCTGCCTTCTCTTTGGCTTCCAGCATTGCCTTTACCCTTGCTTCTTCCTTCGCCAGAGCCTGGCCGGTCACAGGCATCGGTTCAAAGTAAGGTTCGGCCACAATGACTTCGTCTTGGGGGATTTCTCGCCAACGCAGGTTTCGAAACCAAACGTCCTGACCGTGGTCCTGCAACCAGAGTTGTCCCTTGCGTCCAGTCAGGTCGCCACCACGCGCTGCGAGCAACTGAATGTACCACTGCCACTTCGGATCAGCGTAATCAAAGGACAACACGCGTTCGCCGTTGAGCCAATGTTCGATCACACTTCCCTGGCAGATAATCCTCGCCGTGTTCCAACTTCCCATAGGCTGCGTGGCGTCTTTGGACGGTGCCATGCAGAAGAAGAGTGAAGCGGCGGCTTGTCGTGCATTCTCGCCGTAGGGACTGCCGACGTTGTCGAGCACCTGATACTCGACCTGCCCCGGACGATAGTAAACTCCGCTGTTGCAGCCTGCGGAGACCTTCCAGTCAAACCGCAATTCAAAGTCATCCGGCACCGCGGTCGCGGTATAGGTCAGGTTACCGCCGCGTGACTTTCGGTAGAACGCGCCGTGATCGATAACCCAGTTCCCGGACTGTTCCCAACCGTCGAAGGTCTTGCCGTCAAAGATCGGTGTAAAAGCCGATTCAGGCTTCGCAAAGCAGGCGAGCGGCCGACTGATCAGAATCTTTCGTTTTGATTTCGAACCCTTCAGTTCTCTCGCCAGAATGTCGTCCTCCGTGAATCGAGCCAGCAGGATTTCACCGTCGGTAGCACGGTTGCGATCGTACGAGATGTAGATCGTGCCATCGGGCGATTGAAAACCGTCGGGATAAGAAATGCCTTCGCGTTCGTCCAGAACAAGTCCACCTTGCCATGTCTTGCCGTCGTCATTGGAAAGCCAGGCACTGAGTTGCACTCGCCCTTGATGCGCGTCGATGCGATTACCGTGTTTGACCAACAGCAAGCGTCCGGACAGCAGTCGCCGCACATGGAAACGCGCGTTCGGCTGACGAATGCCTTGCGGCTCGTTCGCCTCGCTCCACGTACGTCCACCATCGGTCGAAATCGATTCCATGATTCCTTTCGCAGTCCGAGCCAACATCCACAACGAACCGCCCCGCCGCTCGACAACCATGTGCTCGTGCCAGTCGGGATTCGGAAAGGTGACCATGCCTCGACGCTCCCAGGTCGTTCCTTCATCACTGGACACAAACACGTTCGCACCTCGCATCGGATCCAGCTCAGGGAAGCATCCTTTGAACGGCCCGAAACCGCCCCGCTGGTCCAACGAGATCGGCAGCATCCACTCGCCCGTCGACAGAACAGTTGGCTTGTTTAGCGTCACGCCGTGCCAGATGCGGCGGGGAGTGGACCAAGCTGGCTCATCAGCGTCCGGGTTCTCACAAAGCGTCGCCCAGACTCCGGCGCGACCGTCGAACATGTCCATCGATTGATCGAAGATCAACCACAGCCTTCCCAGGGGATCTGTCCACAGATTCCCCACCAGGATGCTGCGTTCACGCGGCAGGTCCTTTGAATGCGAGTCCAAGACCAATCGCGGCTTCGACCAAGTCTGACCGTCGTCGTCGGACGTGGCCAGCACAAAGTAGGCTGCCGGACTGTCACCACCCGCAACCCAGCAGGCCCATAATCGACCACTGGGTGTCCGTTCGATCCCGATCGTCATGCCGTAATCCAACATCTCGTAGTCGTACTCGGGCAGCGGCGATGTGTTCAACACCGGTGGCACGAGGGCGTGGTCCGCCACTTTTTCCATCGCCGCGATTCGAGCCGCTGTTTCCTCCGCAGTCTCTTGCTTTCGAACTTGTGTTTGCACGAGCTTCACCTCGAGCCCCTCACCCAGAACCGGGAAGGCGAGTTTCCTCATCGCAATCCGGTCGCCCGGCTTGAGTTGCCGATGCCACGTCGAAACGCGATTGATTTCACCGGGGAACAACTGAAACACGGGAGTATCGATCTGCTCGAATTCTAGTTTTCGCAACGCGTCACCGCGATTGGATTCATGCGGCTTGCTGAGCGTCATGAGGAAGAGTTCGCCCGGCTTTGTGCAGACAAGTTCGTACCCTTCGATGCCTGTGCGCAGAAACGAACGACCGATCAGGAAGTCCGGCGCTTCTGTGAGCCGATAACCACGATCGGTGAATAGAGTCACACCAACCTTCATCACCGCCGGTTCCGCGGCAAGTGCGGGCCATTCGATGCGAGCGTGACCGCTCTGCGACTCAAACTGTCCGACCTCTTCCAGCTTGCCGAACATGATGCGTTCTTTGCGGCTTGCGTCTTTGTCTCCCTGCGTGACGGTCAGCCAGATCGCGCCGTTGTGCTCATGGAACGTTGGGTATTGAAAAGACTTGGGAGTCTCAAAGCGATACTTGCGTTGCCAGTTCTTTCCATCGCGAGAGATCTCCACGTTGAATACGCTGCGGTTCGCTCCATGGATCTTCGTCGCTTCTTGCCAGCCGAGGTAGTAGGTGTCGCCGAACTTGTCGAAGGTGGGCTTCGAGTTGGCACCATTCGGAACGACAGGAAGTTCTCTTCCCACGCTCCACGACTTGCCTTCAGAACTGGTCGTGAAGTGATAATTACCGCGATCATTGCGGCAGATGGCCATCCATGTCCCATCCGGCAAACGGTTGACTGCCGATTCGCTCAGCGCGGCCGACTGCGGTTCGTTGTAGTGGCCGAGGACCTCGAACGTCGCCAGATCGTCATGAACCATTGCCAGTGCATTCTGCTGGCCGGGGAAGTTGTTCAGAGCGATGTACTTCTGCCCGTCGAAGTCCTTGAATGAGTCGAACAGATACAGGCCAAAATCCTTTGCCGGTTTCTTGAACCCGCGTGCCGCTGCATCGTCGTGGAAGAAGCGAGGCTGCATGTCGACGATGCCTGCTGATGTCTTCAGCTTGGCCTTGTGGATCGACGCTTCAAACTTTCGCGTCATCAGATCGAAATCGCGAAACCATGTTTGAGCCTGACGCTTGCCCGGTTGCTCGCTGGCGAAGTAGCACCGCAGTGACTGCTCATCTTTCTGCAAAACACGGGGAACGAAGCAGGCTCCCACAGGAAGTGTTTCGTTCTCAAACTTCTGTTCGCTGCGGGCGAAAGGAATGACATCTTCGAGCTTGAGCGTTTTCAGGTTGACGATAGACAATGTGCAGTAGATCTCCGGCCACGCAGAGTTTTCTCCCGCCCGCGTGTCATTGACCTCGGCGACGATATAAGCACGATCGCCGACGCACACGAACTCAGCATCGTGGGCACCTTTCACTTCCGGCCCCGTCACCTTCACGAGACCTTTAATCACTTCATCGCCCGCCAACGAAGCATCCCATGCTTCGGGAATGAGTTTCAGGTCATCCGACCGCACCGTATTGCACGGGACGATAACCGCCAACATCGCAACCGCTATGCAGAGTTGTTTGCTCAATTGCCAAATCATATTCAAGTACTCTCCACTTCACTAACCGACTCTCGACTGAAGCACGCTCGCAAAGAGTTCGAGACCCTGCAGGCACTATCCGATCCTGACCTTTGCACCCACGTGAGCGATCGATCATGGCCGTCTCGGGTGTCAACCTCAATTGCCAGAATGATTCAAAATGTTGCGTATGTTTGTCGAGTAAGCATTATCACACGGCGCATTATATCACCCGCGACTGGGCAACCAGTTGATCGTGCCAATGGCCCATCCACCGCACATGAATACCGAGATCGGAACGAGCGAGCGACTTGGCGGGCTACTTCGGTCGTATTGCCGCGCGGCCTGAACTCGGCAATCTTTCCTGAATCACATTACCAATCAGTAACGATCGGCATCGAGACTATTGCGCCGATCCGCCGATTTGACTCAGTTTTTCGGTGCTTCTGTTGAATCTTGTCCCTGCCCAACACCGTCAACGGCCGCGACCCAATCAAAGAAGCCGACATCCGGCCCATCGCCAAGACGCTCGACTGGAAACAGCAACGCAAAATGTGGCGAGCGATCAAGGACTCTCAAGCTGTTAACCCAAGCCAAACATGAACCGTCTGATTCGGCGGGTCGGAAGCAAACGGCGTGGTAACAAGCAGCCACTTTGTGAACAGAGAACGCGATAGTTCGCAAAGAAAAAACCGCCCGGACGGACGCTGGCTCATGCGGATTCGGGGCAGCTAATTTCGGAGAAGAGGTCCGGGGCAAATCACCGGAATCTGAAAAACGCCCAAACACGGCGTTTATTGACCGGCCAGCTTGGCCGAAGAAGGACTCTCAACCTGCGAACTGGCCGGTAGGGCCAATTCCGCAGATCGTGAAGAGTACACCCGGCAGGATTCGAACCTGCAACCCTCGGTTCCGAAGACCGATGCGCTATCCAATTGTGCCACGGGTGCTTTTGTTCCGATAGTTTAGCGTTCTTTCGATTAGGGTTCTAGAGGCCAAAACGGAGACGACTGGTTGAGTGGGGGGGGCTGGTGGCTGACAACGCTAATTCCCGTTGTTTTTAGCATCCTTGGGCACAATTTCGTTTACGAACAGCGGATTTTTGCGTCCGGGATTATCGGCCCGGGAAGGATGGCGCGGGGGAATTGCTAGTTGTTTGAATGCGACGCTATCCCGTCGGCGGAGAAATAGACTGATGAAATCCCGGAATCTAACTCAAATTAGGTGGCGGGTGAGGATCCACCGGAATCCCCCAGGGATCAGTGGACATCATGTTTTCTCAACCGAAAAAGAGTTGAAGCCGGATTCGATCGTGGTGTGAGAGTCGGTTTACGAGCACGCCGAATTTACTCAACTGGCACATTTGTTCGCTATGCCCAGTGAGGTTGCGTCGAGCGTGTTGATTGCCAATCTTCGCTAGAGACGGCTCCCTCACGAACGATCTCCGGTGCAACTACCTGAACACACCTGCGGAACTCGTTTTCGCTGAGGAACTTCCCGGTACTCAATCGTGGCGAACCACTGAATTTGAGATCAGCCTCCGATTTGGTTACTGATCTCTGTGTCGAGTGATCGTCAATGTGACACTTGAAGGCGTTCGGAATTGCCGGCAGGCATATCAGTGGACTCTCTATTCGTAGCCGAATTGTTACAATCAGCCATTTGAATGACTGCAGAGCACCTGTTTGAACGCAAAGGATTTTTGATGTCAACAATCGGACCTATGTTTGCTGCGTCCGCCAACCTTGGTTTGGCCAATGCAGAACGCCTGTTGTCGGGGATCGCTGCGAGCGACTTTGGACGCTTCGCCCGGCCTGGCGGCCAGGCCATCGTTTCCAACCACCCGGCATTCGTATGCGGACACCTCAGTCTTTACGCGTCCAAGGTTTTGCACGACTTAAAACAGGACGCATCGGCTTTCGAACCGAGTGCAGCCTACCAAAATTTGTTCTCGAAGAATGCGACTTGTGCCGACGACCCTGATGGCACGATCTACCCTGGCAAGGATGAATTGGTCGAGCGTTTCCTAAGTGGCTATCGGGCTGTGTCGGCGGCGTTGATGACGGCGCCGGACGAGCTGTTCACTGCCCAGCTTCCGGACGAAGTGATGCGTGCGAAGTTTCCGACGGTGGGTGCGGCTGACTGCTTCTATGTCGGCGGTCACCTACTGTTGCATATCGGTCAACTCAGTGCTTGGCGGCGAGCAATGGGAATGGCGCCGGCCTAACCCGCGACGCAATGATTAACTGCGGATTTAGCGGGTGGCGTTTTGATGAGGCACACACTTTGCACGAAATCTTTTATGAGCGAATGGCAGCCATCGTCCTGGCGGAACAAAACGGCGCTACAGCAACCGGTGTATGCAGACCAAGACGAACTCGGTCGTGTGATCGATGAACTGGCGACCCGCCCTCCGTTGGTCACGAGCTGGGAAATCGAACGGCTGAAGTCTCAGTTGGCTTCTGCGGCGGTAGGCGATGCGTTCTTGCTGCAGGGAGGCGATTGCAGTGAAAGCTTCGACGCTTGCCAGGCTGACCCAATCGAAATGAAGTTGAAGGTCTTGCTGCAGATGAGCCTGGTGCTGGTGTACGGGATGCGCAAGCCCGTAATCCGAGTTGGACGCATCGCAGGCCAGTACGCCAAGCCGCGGTCCAGCGACCTGGAGACTCGCGACGGCGTTAGCTTGCCGTCGTATCGCGGGGACTGTGTCAATCGAAGTCCTTTCACGGCGGACGATCGCTGTCCCCAGCCAAGCAATTTGATCGGAGCCTTCAACCGTTCAGCTCAGACGCTGAACTACTTGCGAGCTTTGACCGAGGGCGGATTTGCCGACATCAAGCATCCCGAAAATTGGGAACTGGATTTCGTGACGCAATCGTCTCGATCAAGTCAGTATCACCGGATGGTCCACGGCATCAGCGATTCGCTGGATCTGCTTGGGGTGATCGGCGGTGTATCGCGATCCGACTTGTCGCGAGTTGATTTTTACACGTCGCACGAAGCACTGCTGTTACCGTATGAGCAAGCGCTGACGCGGCGAGCGATCGCAGGCGACGGTTGGTACAACTTGGGCACGCATTATCCGTGGATTGGCGATCGCACTCGGGCGATCGATGGAGCTCATATCGAGTATTGCCGCGGGATCCGAAATCCGATTGGTATCAAAGTCGGACCGAGCATGACGCCTCAGGAATTGTGCAAATTACTGGACGCGCTGAACCCGTCTCGCGAGGCCGGCCGGTTGACTTTGATTTGTCGTTTTGGCACCAGCAAGATCGCCCACTGCTTACCCACGTTGATCGATGCCGTGGTCGCCGCGAAGCATCCGGTCTTGTGGTCCGTCGATCCCATGCACGGCAACACGATCACGACCGACGAAGGCATCAAAACAAGGCACTTTGATCAGATCCTGGACGAAGTCCGACAGTCGTTTGCGATTCACGCCGAACAGGGGACCGTGGTTGGCGGGATTCACCTGGAACTGACGGGCAATGAAGTGACTGAGTGCATCGGCGGTTCAGGCGGGCTTGGCAGTCGAGACCTGGCACGAGCGTACGAGAGCAATGTGGACCCGAGATTGAATTACGAACAAGCAATGGAGATCGCATTTTTGATTGCCGACCAAGCTCGTGAGTCGAACTGAACGTACGATTCAGACAACCTTACCGGCCAATCGCTGTATTCGTAGAGAGACCGGTGTAGAATCGGTTTCTGCACTAAGACCGATCGCCCTTTAACCCCGCCCCGCTATGAATTGCAGAATCCTTTTGCTGCCCTTGGTTGTTTGGATGATCGCTGCATCGTCGCCTGCCCAAGCTGAGCAGTCGCGTGACAACGACCGTCCCAACATCCTGTTCATCATGTCCGATGACCACACAGCTCAGGCCGTCGGCGCCTACGCGACCTTGTTGAAGGAACTCGACCCGACCCCGACCATCGACACCCTAGCGGCCGACGGGATTTGCTTTGACAACGCATTTTGCACCAATGCGATTTGCACTCCGTCACGGGCCTGCATCATCACGGGCCAGTACGATCACATCAACGGCGTCTTTGACTTGAACGGCCAAATCAAGGGGCCAGACCAAACGTTGCCGATCGCAATGCGCGAAGCGGGCTACCAAACGGCCATGATCGGCAAATGGCATTTGAAGGAAGAACCGAACTACGATTACTACAAGGTACTGCCAGGCCAGGGCAAGTATTTTGACACCGAGTTTCGTATCCAAGGCGACAAGGCGTGGCCTAAGAACACGGTCGCGTATCCCGGCTCGCATTCGACGGACGTGATCACGGATGCGGCGTTGGATTGGCTGAAGAACAAACGTGATCCCAGCAAGCCGTTCTTTATGTCGCACCACTACAAGGCGCCGCACGACTATTTCGAAAGCAACCCACGCTACGACAGCTACTTGGCCGATGTCGAGATTCCCGAACCCAAGTCGCTGTGGGAACGGCCGGAAACTTGGGGGTCGATTGCGACGCGAGGCTATAACGACGAATTGACCCGGCACATTGGAACATCAATTGGCCGCAGAAACTTGCGACGGTCTTATGCGGAAGACTTGCCCAAACAGTTTCCCAAGGAATTCAAGTGGGACTTTAAAGACCCGAACCTGTCGGACGATCAGATCAAGCACTTGGCTTATCAGGCATACTTGAAAAAGTACCTTCGCTGCGTCAAAGGCGTTGATGAAAATTTAAAGCGATTGTTCGACTACTTGAAGTCCGCAAACTTGTTCGACAACACGCTGATCGTTTATACCGGCGATCAAGGATTCTGGTTGGGCGAAAAGGATTTCCAAGACAAACGTTGGGCCTATGATCCGTCCGAGCGGATGCCATTCATTGTTCGTTACCCAAAAGCCATCCCGGCTGGAATTCGCAGCGACGCGATCATCGAGAACGTCGACTTCCCTGCGATGATGATGGATTTTGCCGGGGCCGAAATTCCAGCATCGGTACAAGGCCAGTCGTTTCGTTCGATCTGCGAAACCGGCAAGGAACCGGCTGATTGGAAACAGGCGACGTACTATCGGTATTGGATGCACATGGCCCACCACGACAATCCTGGTGAAATGGCGATTCGAACGAAGACTCACAAGCTGATTTTTTTCTACGGATGCGACTACGCAGGAGGCGACCAGACGCCGCCGGCGTGGGAACTCTACGACATGATTAAAGATCCCGAGGAACTCAACAACGTCTACGATGATGCCGCTTACACGACGATTCGCGACGAATTGAAATCACAGTTTGCCGCGCTTCGCAAGCATGTCGGCGATGACGGCTCGCACTATCCCAAGACAGAAGCCGTAGTCCAAGAGTTTTGGGACTACGATGAAGCAGATCGTCAAAAGGCAATCGCGATCTCTGCCGATTTTCGCAAGCGACGCGAAGCAAGCTTGAAGAACAAAAAATAGGTAGCTAACGATGCTTGGGCGAATTCGATTGTGGATGACGACTTCAATCCCAACCTTCCTGTGTTGGATGTCACTTTCAGCCATCGCAAACGCGGATGGCGATAATCGTCAACATGTGCTCGATGCCATGCATCGTGCGTCGACTTACTTTCACCAGCAAGTCGCTTCGCACGGCGGCTATGTCTATCATTACTCGCTCGATTTAACGATGCGCTCGGGCGAGGGGGCGGCAACGAAGGACCAAATCTGGGTCCAGCCGCCGGGTACACCGACAGTTGGGATGGCCTACTTGGCCGCCTATCACGCAACGGGCGATCCGTTCTATTTGCAGGCAGCCCTTGATGCTGGGAATGCGCTTCGGCACGGACAATTAAAGTCAGGTGGTTGGACCAGTGCAATCGACTTTGACCCGCGAGGCACTCAGGTCGCCGACTATCGCAATGGCCACGGTCGTGGCAAGAACTATTCGACACTCGATGATGGAAAGAGCCAATCGGCAATTCAATTCCTGGCGAAGCTGGACGAGGCGACCGGATTTGCGAACGAAGCGATTCACGAATCCGTCATATTCGCGCTCAATGCATTGCTAGGTGCCCAGTTCGCCAATGGCGGGTTCCCTCAAGCATGGCCAATGACGACCGGCACCAAGCCGCCAGAAAATCTAAAAGCAAGTTACCCCGAATACGATTGGCGCACCGAACACCGCATCAAAGAGTATTGGTACTTAAGCACACTCAATGACAACTTGGCTCGCGATGTCGCCGAGACACTAGGCGAAGCCTATCGCGTTTACAAAGACCCTCGGTTTTTGGATTCGCTGCGCCGACTAGGCGATTTCCTGTTACTGGCCCAAATGCCCGAGCCCCAACCTGGTTACGCCCAGCAATACACGCCACAGATGAAGCCGGCTTGGGCTCGCAAATTCGAACCGCCAGCGATAACGAGCAGCGAGACTCAGTCTACTCTCTTCGCATTGATACTGATTTCGGAATTGACGGATGAAACGAAGTACCTTGCACCGATCGAGCCGGCACTGAAGTGGCTTCAGCGGTCTCTGCTTTCCGACGGCCGTTTGGCAAGGTATTACGAATTGGAATCTAACCGGCCGTTGTACATGAAACGTTCCGGCGACGTGTACTCGTTGACCTACCAAGACGATGACTTGCCGGGGCATTATGGATGGAAAGTCAGTTCGAAACTTCCGCAAATTCGCAAAGCACTGGACCGCACTGAAGCAGGCAAGTCGATTAAGTCTCAGACATCGCTGAAGTCGCTGTCAAAGCAGGCGTCGTTGATCGCCGATTCACTGGACGAATCGGATCGCTGGGTCGACATCTCCGACGGTTCGCGAATGGTGGGGCAGCTCAAGTTGCCCAGCGGCGAGCCATACCTGTCGAGCGAAACATTTAGCAAGAACATAACGATTCTGAGCGAGTTTCTTTCAGCGTCAAAGCCTTAGCGTCATGAAGCGAGGCCGCCAAACGCACGTCGGTTGAAAATGATTCCGACGCCGGTTGCAGATAAACCACATCGACTAGAATGACGGGGAATCAACACCTAGCGGAAAGGCAGTGAACACGTGAAAGTTGGCAGCGGCGGTGGATTTCGTGCGATTCTCTATACCTTCAAGAAGGGAAAAGAAGTCGGGGGAGTCTGGAAACTCTACAAAGCGCTTCGGTCTCGAAACTCGTGCAAAACTTGCGCGTTGGGAATGGGCGGCCAAAAGGGCGGCATGGTCAACGAGGCCGGACATTTCCCTGAGGTGTGCAAGAAGAGCATGCAGGCGATGGCCGCCGACATGCAACCTGGTATCGACCCCAATTTTTGGAAGAAAACGTCCGTCGCTCAACTGCAGCAGATGACACCCTACCAATTAGAACGGCTTGGTCGGTTGATTCATCCGATCCGGTATCGACAGGGCCGCACACACTTTGAAGTGATCACTTGGCAAGCAGCATTCGATGCAATCGCGGAAAAGTTCAAATCGCTGACGCCGGATGAATCCTTTTGGTATTTCAGCGGCCGCAGCAGCAACGAGGCTGGGTTCCTGCTTCAATTGATGGCGCGAGTTTACGGCACGAACAACGTCAACAATTGCAGCTATTACTGCCACCAAGCCAGCGGCGTTGGGTTGCAGTCAAGCGTCGGCAGCGGCACCGCGACGCTTGAACTGGCTGATTTGGAAAAATCGGATTGCGTGTTCTTGATCGGTGGCAATCCGGCCAGCAATCACCCGCGGTTGATGACAACGCTGATGCAGATTCGGCGTCGCGGCGGCAAAGTGGTCGTGATCAATCCGGTGCGAGAAACTGGCTTGGTTCGGTTTCGCGTCCCCAGCGATCCGGTTTCATTGATGCTGGGCACCAAGATTGCTAGCCACTATTACCAACCGCACATCGGCGGCGATCTGGCGCTATTGTGGGGGATTGCCAAAGCCGTCAAGAAAATGGGCACGATGGACGAAGCGTTCCTGCGTGATCATTGCAATGGCAGCGAAGAATGGGCGATTGCAGTTGATACGTTGTCGTGGGAGGAAATCGAAGCCAAGTCGGGCGTGCCACGCAGCGAAATCGAAGAAATTGCCCAGGTCTATTCGGCGTCAAAACACGTCGTATTTTCGTGGACGATGGGAATCACGCACCACGACAACGGCGTCGAAAACGTGCAAGCAATCGCTAACTTGGCAATGTGCCGCGGCATGGTCGGACGGCCAGGTTGCGGTCTGATGCCAATTCGCGGGCACAGCAATGTGCAAGGCATTGGCAGTGTCGGCGTGACACCAAAACTGAAAGACAAGATTTTCGAATCACTGCAATCAAAGTTTGGCGTGGACCTACCAACGACGGTCGGTAAAGACACACTGCAGTGCATGGAATCGGCTCACCTGGGCGAGATCAAGGCCGGGTTCTGCTTGGGAGGCAACCTGTACGGTTCAAACCCGGATTCGACGTTCGCGGAAAAAGCGTTGTCGAATTTAGAAATGAACGTGATGCTGAACACGACGATGAACACAGGACACGCATGCGGACTTGCCGCCGATACAATCGTATTGCCAGTGCTAGCTCGCGACGAAGAACCCGAACCGACGACCCAAGAGTCGATGTTCAATTACATCCGGCTAAGTGACGGGGGACCACGGCGGTTGCCTGGCCCGCGCAGCGAAATCGAAGTCATCGCGGAAATCGGCGAGCGTTTGGTGCCGAACACCAAAGGCATCGATTGGGATGCGATGAAGAAACCGACGACGATTCGCGACTGGATCGGTGCGGTAGTGCCGGGTTACGAAAAGATCACCGAGATCGACAAGACAAAGCAAGAGTTTCAAGTCGAAGGACGGACTTTCCATCAAATGAAATTCGGAACCGACGATGGCCGCGCGATCATGCACGTCCACTCGCTGCCCGAATTGAAGGGCCGTGATGAGACCGAACTTCGCATGATGACGGTTCGCAGCGAAGGCCAATTCAACACTGTCGTTTACGAAGAAGAAGATCTGTATCGGAACCAAGATCGTCGAGACATTATCCTGATGCATCCGGATGACTTGACGCGACTGGGACTGCAACATGATCAACGTGTCACAGTAAAGAGCGACACCGGATCGATGAAAAACATCCTAGCGCGAGGATACGAAGAAATACGTCCCGGCAATGCGTTGATGTACTACCCCGAATCCAATGTGTTGGTATCGCGGAAAGTTGACCCGTCCAGCAAGACGCCTGCGTTTAAGAACGTCGTTGTGACGATTGAAGCGTAGGCATTGCAGGTTGTCGGCATGCGCAACGAGAATCATAAATGCCAGCAAGTCGATACAAGGCTTGGCCGTTAGTCGGCCAAACGCAGCTGCATCACTCGAATCGGGTGCTCTGGGTCGTCAGCCAATTCAATTTTGTGCTCGGTATAGTCCCAACCTTGACCTTGAATCCAATCGCGGAACTCGTTGGCGATGAAACGAAACGGATCACTCAACAGAACCTCGCCACCGTCGGCCAAGTGATCTCGCAAACACTGATCCAGTTCCGGCCATAGAGCACGCAGGTAAGTCACATCGCTGCCCAAAATCAGCGGAAACTTCGGATCGTCAAGCCGATCCAACCCGAACCTCAGTCGCTCGACACGGCAGCGATCAGCCACCGCAAGCGTGCTCATCCGGACCAACATCAACGGATCGTTTACTCCGTCGGTCAAGACAACGTTGGCGCCGCGCATTGCAGCGGCCAAACCGGCGTGTCCCGTTCCACAACCGAGTTCCAAGACTCGCATGCCGCTGAGATCGATACGCTCGAGGTAATGATCTAATCCCGATGCGGCGCGCCAGGTTGCGGCCCAAAACGGATCAATCACACCTTCTTCACCGGCATCCTGTCGCTCGCAGGCTTCGATTAGCATTCCATCGGGATCCGATGCTACCGCCAAACGAGATTCCTGGCCGGCGATCATCGTCGGTTCCCAGTGCCATTTGATTTTTTCGTCGGCAAGTTTGGCCAGGCCCTGCATCACTGAATCGTCACTCATCGAATCAACCATCCGCCTTAAGAAGCTTGGCGGCATCTGCCGCAAAGTACGTCAACACACCATCAGCGCCCGCTCGCTTGAATCCCATCAAGCTTTCGATCATGACCTGCGATCGATTCAGCCAACCGTTCTGCGCTGCAGCGCAGATCATCGCGTACTCGCCACTGACCTGATAAGCAAAGGTAGGCACTGCAAATGTTGATTTGACGCGGTGAACGATATCCAGATACGGCATCCCCGGTTTGACCATCACACTGTCAGCGCCTTCGGCCAAATCCAATGCGACTTCGTGAAGCGCTTCGTCGGACTGAGTCGGTGACTGTTGATACGTTTTCTTACTGCCGCCGGCCAAGTTTCCGGACGAACCCACCGCATCGCGGAACGGACCATAAAACGCGCTGGCATACTTGGCCGCGTACGACATGATCTGCACGTCGGACTTGCCAGCACCATCAAGCGCTGTGCGGATCGCGCCAATGCGACCGTCCATCATGTCGCTTGGCGCAATGATATCGCAACCGGCATTGGCTTGGACGATCGACTGTTGGCATAGCACTTCGACCGTTTCATCGTTGACGACATAGTCACCCACTACAAGACCATCGTGCCCATGGCTGCTGTAGGGATCTAACGCGACGTCGCAGATCACACCAAGCGAGTCACCGACTTCGGCCTTGATCGCGCGAACCGTGCGGCAAACCAAATTGTCGGCATTGGTGGCTTCCCGTGCATCTTCGGTCTTCAATTTTGAATCGGTCGCTGGAAACACAGCTATGGCCGGAATGCCAAGCTCACACGCCATCACGGCCTGGCGTGCGATCTGGTCAGCGCCTAACCGATCAACACCCGGCAGCGAATCGACTCTTTGTCGACCATTTCCGTCGAACACAAACCAGGGCCAGATCAAATCGGCCGCTGTCAGCGCATTCTCGGCAACCATACGGCGAGCCCAATCATGCCGACGGATGCGGCGCATTCGGGTTGTAGGGTAGGGGGCGCGTTGAAATTCGGGCATCAAGCATCGTTCCTTGTTTCATGACAACTTCGTGAGTGCACGTTCACGGCCGACATATTAACAGTGTGTTCGAAAAGGGGTCAGTCGGGCGATTTTCACGAACTGAAGCCAAATTTTACCTCGCCGAGACGCAATCACCACAAAACTGGTATGCAACGAAGCGAGCACGGCAGGTTAACATAGAGTTCCCGCCTCGATCCCCACCCAAGAGCCTGCCCGCATGAGCCACCGTCGATCTGCCGCTGCCTGCCTGCTTGCCATCATCACCTGCGCGTCCATGTACGCGGACGGCCTGACACCTCGCGAAGAATTCTTCGAAAACCAAGTTCGTCCCCTGTTGGTCGAAAAGTGCATGGAGTGTCACAGCGAAAAGCTTCAGGAATCCGATCTGAGACTTGATTCGCGAGAATTGATCTTGCAAGGCGGAATCAGTGGCCCTGCTGCCATCGCGCGGAACATCGAAGACTCGTTGATCGTGAAAGTGATTTCTGGCGACGAAAATTTCGAGCGAATGCCGCCCGATGAACCACTTGATAATGACGAGATCAACATCTTAAAAAAGTGGGTACGTCTGGGGATGCCTTGGACGTCGGTCGAATCGTTCGCGGAAACCGAATCCGGAGACCAAATTCCCTTGGGCGATCAAGTGGCGATCGGAAAAGCGGCGCTTCGGCACTGGGCGTTTCAGCCAATCGCCAAAGTTTCACCGCCCGGCGACAGCAATGGATTGAACACGAATCCCATCGACGCCTTCATCACAGCCCGTTTAAAAACCGAAAACCTGAAACCAAACTCGCCCGCCGAACGCACGGTTTTGGCGCGGCGGATGTACTTTGATCTGATCGGGCTGCCGCCGACACACGAACAACTCGATGCACTGGAGCACGACCAACGGGCCGACAAAGAAGTGCTTGATGAACTTGCGACTACGCTGTTGTCGAGTGAACATCACGGCGAACGGTGGGCTAGATATTGGCTAGACCTTGCAAGATACGGTGACACCCGTGATTGGCAGGCCCAAGCCGAACTCCGCTATCCCTACGCCTACACATACCGCGACTATGTGATCGACAGCCTCAACAGCGACAAACCCTACGATGATTTCGTACGTCAACAGATCGCAGCGGATTCGTACACCGACGATCCTTCATCCCCTGACTTAGCAGGCCTAGGCTTATTGACCGTCGGACCGCAGTTTCGAAACAACAAACTGGAACAGATTGCTGACAAAATCGACGTGGTTTGTCGAGGCCTGATGGGGATCACGGTCAGTTGCGCCCGGTGTCACGATCACAAGTACGATCCGATTCCGACAGAAGACTTCTATTCACTTTACGGCGTGTTCGCCAGCACGCAGGTTCCCGATAGTTTTCCCGTGATTCCGGGAAAAAACATACCGCCGAAAATCGAAGCTGAATTTCGCGATCAGTTGTCCGTCAAACAAGCGGAACTGGAAGACTACAAACAGGGGCTCAAGCGAACAGCGGAAGCTGCCCTGAAGAAAGACTTCGCCATTTACATGGACGGGTTCGACATCATGACGATCCAAAAAAAGTCGGACATCCGTGGTACGGTCAGCAAATTGAAAGTGGTCGAAACGGCGATGACACCGCTGAACAACAAGCTCGCTCGAACGCTGACCGACAAGTCGTTGTCTGACGATTCAGTGCTGGGCCCCTGGTTTGACGGGCTATCAGTTTCAGACAAAGACTTTTTAGCCAAACGTGATACGTTGATTGCGAATTGGACGAGCAACCAGAATCTGAATCCGCGCATCGCCGCAGCTCTGAAACAAAGCCCGCCCAAGTCGAGGACAGATTTGGTGGTGATCTACCGAGACGTTTTCGATTCGGTCATCAATGCATGGGTCAAAGAATCACGAACCAAAGCGAAATCAAATGCGAAACTAGACGATGCTGATACGGCGATCCGAAAGGTGCTGTTCGGGCCGACCGGTTGGCTGGATCTTGACGTCGACCAAGTTGTTGCGGCTTCGCGTTTGCTAGGCAAAGGACGCAAAGATCTTGGCGACCGTGAAAAGGCCATCACTGAAGTCGAAGCAACTCATCCGGGTGCCCCGCCCAAAGCCATGACATTGGTCGACTTGGAAAAGCCGATCACGCCGTTCGTGATGTTGCGAGGCGAACCGAATCGCCGCGGCGACCGGGTGCCCAGACAGTTTCTGCGATTGATCGCCGGAGACCAACGCAAACCGTTCAAGGACGGCAGCGGCCGCCGCGAATTGGCTGAAGCAATCGTTGCCCCTGACAATCCATTGACCGCCCGAGTAGCCGTTAACCGAATCTGGTCACGTTACTTCGGCACTGGATTGGCAATGTCACTCGACGATTTCGGACTCCGAAGCGACCCACCAAGTCATCCCGAATTGCTGGATTGGTTAGCGCGAGAATTCATGCAAAACGATTGGTCGATGAAGTGGTTGCATCATACGATTGTGACTAGCGACACCTATCGTCAGAGTTCAGCCGTTCATGACGACGGATTGCTTGCCGACCCGAGCAATCGGATGCTTTGGCGACAGAACCGCCGACGATTGGATTTCGAGGCGATGCGAGATTCAATGTTGGCGGTCGCTGGTTCGCTTGACCTAACACTGGGTGGCCGATCGGTCAAGCTGAGCGAGGTTCCCTATTCAAACCGCCGGTCAGTTTATGCTTACGTCGACCGAATCGAATTAGATCCAATGCTGCGGACGTTTGACTTTGCCTCGCCCACAGCGTCGGCGGCGTCACGTGCGGAAACGACCATTCCCCAGCAAGCTCTCTTTGCGATGAACCATCCGTTCGTCGCACAGCTCTGCCGAAAAATTTCAGGCGATTTAAGACATCGTGATGCGGCCAACGATACCAGTCGTGACATCGCAGCGGTCTATCGCCGCGTGCTGGGCCGAGAACCGTCGCCAGAGGAAGCTTCGGCATCGAGTCAGTTTGTTCGGATGGCCAACGATGTGACTAGCGGCGACGCGACAAGTAGCGGCAGTAACACGTCAACTTGGCGATACGGGTATGGACCGCTGGACGCCGATACGTTCACGCCACTTCCACACTGGACGGGGCAAGTCTATCAAACGAGCGAAGAATTCCCGGATCCCCAGTTCAAACACCTTCGCTTGACCATGGCCGGTGGCCATCCAGGCATCAACGAGGAGTTTTGTGCAGTTCGCCGCTGGATCGCACCGGGCGAAGGCGTTGTCCGAATCACGGGCACGCTCAAACACGCCCGCGAAGGCAGCGATGGCATCATTGCAATGATTCGCAGCACCGATGTGACAGAAACGTTTAAGGTGCAACAAAGCAGCAAGGAAACCAAAGTTGGCCGGTTGGCCGTCAAACGAGGCGATGCCATCGATTTCGTGGTCGGTCCCGGCGCCACAACACGAGCCGACTCTTTCGCATGGGACGCCACCGTTGAAGGCATTGATGGCGAACTTAAAAAGCAGCGATGGAATTCGGTCAATGGTTTTCAGTCGCCACCTCCGCCGCCGCTTGACCCGCTTGCCCAACTGGCTCAAGCGTTAATGCTGACGAACGAATTTCTCTATCTGGACTGATCGACGATGAACAACGAAATCCACGCCCGGATGACGAACCGGCGGCAGATGCTGTCGCACAGCGGAATGGGGCTCGGCATGTTGGCGCTTGCCGGGATGATGGCCGACGAAGTCAAGGCCGACCAAGCAAACTCTTCTTCCGCGATCGCGACGGATGTCGCAGGCGGAACTTCGCTTAGCCCGCGTCTGCCACACTTTGCCGCAAGTGCGAAGCGTGTCATACATTTGTTCGCCAACGGTGGCCCGAGCCAAATCGATACGTTTGATCCAAAACCGGCTTTAGAGAAGTTGGCGGGTAAAACGCTGAGCACCGAACTTGCGCGCGACAAGCGACTGGGCGGAGTCGCACATCCGTCAAAATTCAAGTTCGCCAAACATGGCCAGTCTGGAACCGAAGTTAGCGAACTGTTCCCTAACATCGCCAAACATGTCGACAAGATGTGCGTGATACGTTCGATGGTCACGGACGTGCCGAACCATGAACCCGGTTTGATGATGATGAACTGCGGTGACATCGTTCGGCCGCGACCAAGTGTTGGTTCATGGGCGTTATACGGGCTGGGCACCGAAAACCAAAGCCTGCCCGGATATGTCGTCATGTGCCCCAGCGGGTTACCGACCGCGGCGACTGCGAATTGGCGAAACGCTTTTCTGCCGGGCATCTACCAAGGCACGCACGTCGACACCAAGTACACCGACCCTGATGAATTGATCGCGAACATTGAGAACAAATTTCTTGTTCATGATCAACAACAACGGCAACTCGACCTGGTCCGTCAACTGAACAAGTTCCATATTGACCGTCGTGATGACGATCCTCAATTGGCAACTCGCATCGAGTCGTTGGAGTTGGCGTTTCGGATGCAAGACGAGGCTCACGAAGCGTTCGACATTTCGGATGAACCCAAACACATCCAAGAAATGTATGGGGACTCGTTACAAGGCCGACAAATGCTGATCGCCAGACGTTTAAGCCAACGTGGTGTTCGCTACGTCCAGGTCTACCACGGCGCGGGACAACCTTGGGACTCGCATGCCGCGATCGAAAAAAACCATCCGCGTCTAGCAACCGAATGTGATCAACCGATCGCTGCGCTTTTGCAAGACTTGGAACAACAAGGATTGCTCGAAGATACGCTTGTGATCTGGGGCGGCGAGATGGGACGAACCCCAACGGTTCAATTGCCCGTCACCGCCAGTCCCGGCCGCGATCACCACAGCGATGGATTCACGATGTGGATGGCCGGCGGCGGCGTTCGCGGCGGGATGACGTATGGATCAACCGACGAAGTTGGATTGAAAGCGGTCGAAAATCGCGTTCATGTTCATGACTTGCACGCGACCATCTTGCACCTGCTTGGGTTTGACCACACTCGCTTGACGTACCGATACGCAGGTCGCGATTTCCGCTTGACCGATGTCCACGGAAACGTGGTCCACGACATCATCGCTTGACGTATGATCGTCACTACCATGCTGCTAGACTCGTCTGAACCTCTTTTACTCCTTTCCTCGAATTGGTTGCCCCATGTATCGATTCGCCAACTTGCTAGCTCGGACGACTTTGCTGTTCTTATTTGTCTTCATCGCGATCTCACCTTCGGTCGATGCGGCTGATCCGGGATCAAAG
The DNA here is from genome assembly GCF_007860175.1 of Rubripirellula reticaptiva. NCBI lineage: Bacteria > Pseudomonadati > Planctomycetota > Planctomycetia > Pirellulales > Pirellulaceae > Rubripirellula > Rubripirellula reticaptiva. The sequence goes on from NZ_SJPX01000001.1 coordinate 87,122, forward strand.
CCAGGATCGAAAATCTCAGTCCTATTGATTGACGGCCAAAACAATCACAAGTGGCAAGAGACTTCGCCGATCATCAAACAGACACTTGAAGCCTGCGGGCGTTTCGAAGTCGACGTGGTGACGTCGCCGGCAAAGGGTGGCGACATGGAAAGTTTTTCACCTGACTTTTCAAAATACGATGTCGTCGTTTCGAATTACAACGGTGACCCCTGGAATGAATCAACTCAGAAAGCATTCGAAAGTTTTGTCGCTAGCGGCAAGGGATTCGTCAGCGTGCATGCGGCAGACAACTCGTTCCCGAAATGGGATGGTTACAACCAGATGATCGGACTGGGCGGTTGGGGTGGACGCAACGAATCGAATGGGCCTTACGTGCGATGGAAAGAAGACCTAAAGCGTTTTACTCGTGACACCTCCAAAGGCAACGGCGGAACCCATGGCAAACGGGTTCCCTTTGTGGTGGTTATTCGGGATAGCGACCACCCCATCACGCGAGGATTGCCGGGTTCGTTCATGCAAACGGCGGACGAACTGTACGGCAAACTTCGCGGTCCGGCTTTGAACATGCACGTTTTGGCCACGGGTTTCAGCGCCACAGAAACGGGCGGTACGGGCGAACACGAACCGCTGTTGATGACGGTTCAGTATGGGGAAGGACGCGTGTTTCACACCACACTTGGCCACGATGTCGCCGCGATGCAGGGCGTCGCATTCCAAGTCACCTTGCAGCGTGGGACCGAGTGGGCGTCGACTGGTTCGGTAACCCTACCGCCCGTCGACCAAAAAACTTTATCGATGGACGAAGCGGCTGTCCGTGCCCCGGTTGATGCCACGGCTTCGAATTCCGAATCCATGCCCGACATCAAGAGTGACGGATGGGTTTCGCTGTTTGATGGAACGAGCCTAACCGGTTGGTCCACAAAAAACGGAACCGCGACGTACCGTGTCGAAGAGGGTGCGATTGTAGGAAAGACCGCCGAAGGAAGTCCGAATTCGTTTCTGTGCACCAACAAAACGTACAGCAATTTCGAGCTGACATTCGAGGTCTTCGACGACGTCGATTTAAACAGTGGCGTTCAAATCCGTTCACGAAGCACCGCCGAGTTTAAGGACGGGCGGGTTCATGGACCACAAGTGGAAATCGAAAAATCGCCAGGCGACAGTGGGTACATCTACAGTGAAGGCACGAACCGACAATGGATCTCGAAAGACCGCCCCATTGATGACGCTTTCGTCAACGGTGAATGGAATCGGTACGTGATCCGGGCCAACGGCGATCGCCTGCAAACTTGGATCAATGGGCGGGCGATCGCAGACATCCGTGATCCCGAATCGTTTCAAGAGGGTTTCATCGGACTGCAAGTGCACTCGGTTCCAAAGGAAAGCCCAACCATGACGGTGAAGTGGAGAGATGTGCGCATTCGCGAACTGTAGGCTGTCGGTAAACTTTGACGCCGGAGAGATACAATAAAATCGGTCGGGCAAACTTTGACGACCGCGACTTTGCCTACTATCCGGGTCGCCGGGTTTATCACGGATCTATGCGTTTAAACGCATTGTTGGTTTTTGTCGGATTTGAAACCTCACCAGAGGGATCCCTTGCTTGTGCTCGTACATTGCGTCACCAAAAGTGACGCGGTACGTCGATCTGGATCAGTGGATGTCCAAAGGCAGATCATAAGGACGTGATCGCTTGAGGCATCATTCAGATACGGGACAGGCAAGTTCATGGAAGAAACAAGCCGCTATTTCCGCTCGACCATTCATTGCTGGGCCAATCGTGGACTAAGCAAGGCTGGCATGACGAAGCGGATCGCGATCGCCACACTGATTTGCTCGTGCTCGGCGACATTTACCGTCGCGGACCATCCAGCCACGAAGTCCGAGACATCACTGCGCAGCCTATTGGCACAGGGCTTTGGCGACACGTCGCCGCTCGTCCCGTCAACACCGCAAGCCGCAACACCGCAAACCGCAACGCCATCTGCTGTAGCGCCATCTGCACTTTCGTTGCCAGTCGTTCACGAGAGCACGATTGCGGACGAGAGCCACAGTGAGGCGATCTCGTCACCTAAAGGCGAAATTGTTCCAGCCAATTCCCCAATTGCCCGTTCGATGCCAAGGCCGGTGAGTCAGCTCACACAACCAGCCAACCAATCGCAAACTGATCAGGACGATGACACTCGAGAGACGTCGGCCGATGTCGCCAAGAATGCCCATCCGAATAGCCTAGCGGAACTGCTGCGTCGAAAAAACAATCTGATCCAAGTTCCGAAGTTGGCCGAAGTCTCAAAGCCAAGGGAGCAACCTTCGCCAACACAACCCACCATCACCAGTCGCCAAGTTGCTTCGGCAGTAGAGCCTCAAGTGGTTGCCAAAGCAGATCCAGTGACCGCCCCAGCCAAGGCTGAACGCAAGACGACGAACGAAGGTGCTGCGATTGCTAAAAAATTGCAGTCCACCGAGTCGAGCACTGAAACCCACAAGGCCGAAGCTGTTCCAGCTAAGCCCCAGCGCATGCCATCGCATCCTGTCGCGTTTGCGAATCCGATCGAGTTGCCAGGCCCAACCATGTTGGAACTGCTAGAGGCCGAAACGGCTGAACGACGCGCCGAATTGGATGCAGAGTTCGCGAAACGGAACTTTGAACCTTTGACTGACGTTCCGAACACAGACGTTCCGAACACAGACGTTTCAAACATGGGCGGTGCAAACCAGCTTCAGCAGCCTCAAACAGTAGCCCAATCAACTGGCAAAGCTGTGATACCGGAATCGGCAAGCCATTCGCTGGCGAGCGACGCACTGATTCCACCGCCGTTGATCCCCGCCAATCAAGCGTTACCGACACCATCGCCAACCGCATTGGCGCACGCCAATCGACTGCGTGAGATGGCCCACCAATCGCTTCAGGATGCCAAGGAAAGCCTCAATCGCAGCGCAACCCACTCAGCTCGCAAGCATGCAACCGAATCGCTGCGGATGGCAGTCAACATGCAAGACGCGCTCGAAGGCAGCAATCACCATGCGAAGCACCTCGATACGGCACTTGATGCGATTCGTGAATCCAATGACTTCTCTGGACGATTTGGATTGGTCGACACTCGCGTGTTAGAGCGAATGGTCTCCGTTCACGAAACCGAAGTGCTGAAGAGCCGCGACCTTAGCAGCGTTTCGGCGATGCGGGCGACGGAAGCTTACCTAAGCATTGCCAAGGACAACTTGGTGGCCGCCACGGGTAGTTCAAACGACGCTTGCGATGCACTGGTGATGCTAGGCATTATCGAAAAGCAGTTGCACGACGGCAATGAATCACACGCTGGTGAGGTCGCCATGACGTTACAGCGAGCAGCGATTGAGATTGCACCTACTAGCGCCGTCGCCCACCGCGAACTTGGCATCACGCTGTTGGAACAAGGCCTCGTGCCGCAAGCAGCTTGGGCACTGACACAAAGCGTCCAGCTGCGACCATCGCGAGAAGGCTACAACAGATTGCTGGAAGCATCGCGTCGCATGGGTGATGCCAATGCTTCCCAAAAGTGTTTGGCAGCGTTGCAAGATCCGACACTGCCTAGTGGCATTCCGGTAAAGACACTTGCACCGGATGCATTCGCGGCGAGTTATCGTCCGAATCCGGCGGCAATCCAACCGACGCCGCCAACAACACAAACCGCCTCACCCGAGGTCAACCCGACACGTCCGGCAAAAACCGAAACGCGTGTCTCTACCCGTTCTTTGTTTCCGTTTGGGCGGCGATAGCGATGCACCGTGCATCGTCAATCGTGACGAAATCCAATCGTGTTTAAGTTCCTTCCTGATGGACCGAATCTTCGCGTCTTGAAACTGCGAGTGACCGTGATGGCAATGACTTCCAACCGAATAGCTTGGTCTTTGATGCTGACTTGCCTGATGATGGCTAGTTCAGCAGTAGTGCGAGCCGTGGAAAATGAATCGGTTCCGAAAGCGCCGAAATCAGCTCTCGAGGATCCGGAAATCAAGCTCGGTAAAACCAAGAAGGCCGAGGAACCAATCCCGTCGGCACCGTACTATCCAACGGCTGCCGAATACACCGTGGCGTCTTTGCCCGTTTCATCGGGACCGATCATTTCAAGCCAGTGCGGATGTGGCCAATGCCTAAAATGCGTTGATCGCACCGACGGCACAATGATCGGCGGCTTGGGAATGAAACTCGGCGTTGGACCATGCCCCGCGGGACACCAGTGCTGGCAATGTCCCTATGACGCGCCGTTCAACATCGTTGGACCTGGCGAGTACGCTGGTCCCGCCCGCACCCACCGCCTACCCGAATATCGCTTGCGGACGGGCGACACACTGCAACTGACCTTCATGGTCGCTCCGATGGCTACCGATGGCCCGTATCGATTGGTGGTCGGCGACGAACTGTTGATCGAAGCCGAGGCCGATGAAGACCTGACTCGCGGAACGCTCGAGAAGGGCTTGAAGATTCAACCCGACGGAACGATCACGCTGCGTTTGATCGGCCAGGTTCACGCCGCCGGACAAACGATCGACCAACTTCGCGAAGTGTTGGAAGACAAGTACGTTGAGTTTTATCCAGAGCCTTCCATCGATGTGACACCGGTCAATACAGGAACCGCTGCTCGTCAAGTTCGCGAAGCGATCAGCGGTGCGGGTGGATTCGATCCTCAACAAATTCAACAAACGTTGACACCATCAGGCGAAATTCGTTTGCCTAAGGTTGGCAGCGTTCAAGCCCAAGGTTTGACGTTGGACGAATTGAAGCGTGAAATTAATCTTCGCTATGACGATGCAGTGGGCGGCTTGGAAGTCGAACCATCGCTGATCTCACAAGCCGCTCACAACGTGTTCGTCTTGGGCGAAGTCGGCCAACCTGGCCGTTACGACATGAACAACACGCCAACAACGGTACTGGGTGCCATTGCAATGGCTGGCGGTCACCGTACCGGTGCCAACCTTCGCCAAGTGGTTGTCTTCCGCCGCGGCGACAACTGGGAACTGATCTCGACGACCTTAGATCTTCGCGGAGCCATTCTTGGCCGCGAAGCTCATCCTTGCGACGAAATCTGGGTGCGTGACGGTGACGTAATCATCCTGCCTAGCAGCCCGATTCGATTGTTCGACAACTTCGTTCGACAAGTCTTCACCGAAGGACTCTACGGCGTCCTGCCGATCTCGGGGTCTTACAACTTCGGCGGCAGTTTCAACAACTAGGCTTTGCCGAGGATTGCATCGGCCACCCGGATACCGCTATTCATCGCACCCTGGATGCTTGGCGTTTCGCAGTGGTCGCCGCAAACCAGCATGCCTGCCGGGCCGTCATAATCCGACGCTTGAATCGATCGCATGACCGGTTCAAGCGCTCGACGGGGTAGGGCGTACGGAACTTGATAAACCGCTAGACGATCCCAGTTTTTAACAGTCTCGCCGAACCAACCCACTAGCTGTTTCCGAACGCAGTGATCGAGCTGCTCCAAGTCGTTTCGATCCAGTTCAGGCCCCAGCGGACCAAGACTGATCGAGATCAAGGCTTTTCCAGTCGCCGAATACTCGGGCGCCACATCGGACATCACCGCGACCGTCTGTACCGGTCCCGTGTCGTCCCCACGCAACATCAACTGCTTCCGTTGATCGGGGGACTTGTCCGCTGCGAAATACAGCGTGGTGGTTTGATTCCACTGCGTCGCAATCTTCGCCGTCCCCAGCAATCGAGCAGCGGCAGTGCTTTCGGTCGCGACGACGATCTGTTCAGCCCAAAGGATCTCTCCGCTGCTCAGGTGCAAGCAATCGCTATCGACTCGGGTCACACTTTGTTGCAACCGGACGGATCCGCGTGGCAATCGATCGGCAAGTTGACGCGGGATCGCCGCCATGCCGTCGGCCGGTACAGCGACCTTGCCTTGGGCAAACATACGAAATACGAACTCGAACAATCGACTCGATTGAGTAAGTGATTCGTCTAGAAAGATACCACCGAGAAACGGCCTAAAAAACTCGTCGATCATGGACTGCGAAAAACCAGCCTGCTGTAAAAAATCGATCGTCGGTTGGTCGTTACGATGGTAAAGCTCATCCAGTGTGCCAGAACGAGCCTGGCGCCGGAGCTTAGCGATCGACAGCTTTTCCGACAGACTGCCAACCGGATTCAGCACCGTCGCAATCGCTTGGCTGGGCCGTTGCAAGGGATCGCTTAGAACACGAAACCTTCCTTGTTGACGAATCAACAGACTGGGTTCAAAGAACCGCAACCGCAGCGCGTCGTAGTCCAACATTCGCTGGCATGCCGGATAAGCGGTCAGCATCGATTGAAGTCCATGGTTCATCGTGAATCCGTCAACGACGTCAGTTCGCAGACGACCACCGAGCCGGTCCGTTGCTTCCAACACCGTCACGCGGCGTCCAGCATCGGCTAAAAGAACTGCACAAGTCAGCCCAGCCAATCCGCCGCCAATGATCGCGACGTCGAGTTTTTCTTGAGATTCCATTAGACGATTAAGCGATCGATCGAGTACAGGATTTGTCTGAATCAGATGACATTAAAACCTCGTTCAGTGAGTTCTTCGGCAAACACCTGTTTGGGTTGATACTCGCCGTGGACCAGCCGAATTTGTTCAGGGGGACTGGGCATCGTTTCGACAAAACGAAGCAAGTCGGCTTGATCGGCATGTGCCGAATAGCCATGGATCTGATGCACTTTCGCAGCCACATCGAAGCGTCGCCCATTGAGCCGAACCCATTGGCTGCCGCGGCTGATAATATTGCCGGGCGTGCCACCGGCTTGATATCCGACGAACACGATATCCGTGGTTGGATCACCGATAAAGCGTTTCAAGTAGTTGACGACTCGCCCCCCCGTGCACATCCCACTGCCCGCGATCACGATTGCCGGCAGTCTACGATCAGCTAGGTAATTGACGGTATCACGGTGCTCGCGATGATCGCCAACCGTCGTCAAGTTTTCAAAAACAAGTGGCTGGTCATCCGTTTCTAATTTTGCCTTCGCTTCGATCCCCCAAAACTCTTTCATGTCACGATAGAGTTCGGTGAAACGCGATGCCAAGGGTGAGTCAACGATCACATCGACTTGTTTCATCAACGATCTTCCTTCAGTCGATTGAATGCGTTCGAAGATCGCGTTCATTTCGTACAGAATGGATTGTGTACGCCCCAGGCTAAACGCCGGGATGATCGTAACTCCTTTGTCATCAAGTGTGCGCCGCAGGATCGTTTCCAGCGTGTGTTGCCGATCAGCGGTCGACGGGTGCAGCCGGTCGCCGTAGGTACTTTCCAAAATCAATAAATCGGCACGTTCGGGACAGACCGGATCACGCAACAGCGGATCGTTCCCAGTCCCCAAGTCACCTGAGAACACCACTCGCTTGCCGTCGGGCAAATCAACTTCAAACAAAGTTGATCCAAGCACGTGACCGGCTGTGCGTAGTCGGATTTTGATTCCGCCTGGCACATCGTGCCAAGCGTTATAAGGCAGCGGACGTATCAGTTGTTGGATTTTGCTTTGGAATCGCTTGATCAGATTTCGCGAGCGCGTGAATCCAATCTTTAATGAGTCCGCCATCACGAGTGGCAATAAGCGAGCGGTTGGAATGCTGCAATAAATCGGTTGCTCGAATCCCGCGGCGATCAAATATGGCAATCGTCCAACATGGTCGGCGTGAACGTGAGTCAGCAACATGCCAACGACGCCCTCGATCGAAAACTCGATTTCCGGGTTTGGGTGTTTCGCCGCGTCGTCACCTTGAAAGATCCCACAGTCGACTAGCACGCTTTGGTTCTTTTCCCAAAACAACTGGTGGCACGATCCCGTCACACCATGCTGAGCGCCGTGATGGATCAGTTTCATACCGGGGCCAATCGGGGGTAAGGATTCAGGGAATGGAACGATAAATGACCGCTGACAGACGGCACAAATTAACATTCACCGGCCGGCCTGCCGACCGGGCCAGCGGATGCAGTAATCCGGCGAACGGATGACGGACCAGACTTGTCACATCCCTGGGCGATGATATTGGTACCGCCGGCAAAGGACCTTTGCCGAATTGCAAACAACCTTAACCTCCAACATCGTCGGATCACAATCATGGCTAAATTCTACGTTCAATCTGGTACCGTCCGCACCATCGTTCAAGCCGAATCAAGCCGCAAGGCAGCCCTGTGGGCCGTCCACCAAACGATGCAACAAGTTTTGCCGGTTGCCGACGACATGGACCAAACCGCGGCCAGCAAGACCGACAAAGCCAATCAGCAAGGTTTCACGGTATTGGCGTCGCAGGTCAACGTCAGTGAACGTGGCTTTGATCGTGCCGACGGTGTCACGATGCCGACGATTGAAGTGGTAGCAGAATGGAACCAAATGGTGACGACTCTCGATCGCTTGGAACGAATGCTATACCAAGCGGCGTGAAACCGGAATGTCAACGACACGCGAACGACAAACAACAATCGCGTCCGGATTCACCTTGATTTCAGTGACGCGGGTTCAGTACAAGGGATTTGCTCACCAAGAGTCCCTCCTAAGCCTGCCCGAGTCGCTTCCTGCACCGTCGTTTCCAACGGCAAGTGATGATTGCGGCTCTCGGTCCCTTCGCCATTCATGCTCTGATGACCTCACCTATCGATGACCGGTCGGTTTTACGCGCGCCAACCGTACGCGCGATCCCAATTGCCGCGTTGCTGTTGTCATTCAGTTTCTGCCTTTTGCAGTCGTCACCGGCAACGGCGGACCCTCACAGCAAGTACTCATTTGAATCGATTGCCCAATCGAGCGGTACGACGTTCGTTTCTCAAAAAAACGATATCTTGATCACGAGCGAATTCGCGGGTGGGCGAATGAACCGCTGTGATCAAATCAGCGATGATGAGTTCGCGATCACGATCGAGCCAGAACGCAATCAGATCAATGATAGTGCGTGGTACGCGTTTCGAATCGAATCGACCGCCGCGGAATTGTCGAACACTCACGATGTGACCATTCGATTGAGCTATGTCGGTGGAACCCACCGGTATGATCCCAAGATAAGCCGTGATGGTCGGACTTGGGAAACCGCTGCGCACCTCGTCACTCGCAGGCATCCGGTCGGCAAGGAAGTCGAAATGCGGATTCCATTAGACGGAAAACCTATTTGGGTTGCGGGCCAAGAACTGCTCGACAGCGAAACGCTGGATGTGTGGGCAGACCATCTAAGCGAACAGCCACATGTTAGCCGCAGCGTCATCGGCAAATCGGTCCAAGGCCGCCCCCTGCATCGCTTGGACATCACCGAATCCAAACGCCCCGACTATGTCTTCATCATTGCTCGACAACATCCGCCGGAAGTATCTGGCGCAATCGGCATGATGCATTTTGTCGATGCGATCGCAGGCAAGAGTGAACTTGGCAAACAGTTTCGCGATCGCTACTCGACCGTCGTTGTGCCCATGGTCAATCCCGATGGTGTCGCGCACGGTCATTGGCGATGCAATGCAAACGGAGTCGATCTGAATCGTGACTGGTCTCACTTTAGCCAACCGGAAACGCGAGCCGTGATGGATCAGTTGGTCAAGTACCGCACGCTTGAAGACAACGATCGTGACGAACAACGTCTGTGCCTGTTCATCGATTTCCACAGCACGTTCGACGACGTTTTTTACACAACACCTCGCAAGTCAAATCTGTTCCCCAAGGACTTCACCCAAGATTGGCTCGGCGCGATCCAAGGTCGGTTTCCCAAGTACGAAGTCAATCAGGTCGCAGACCACAACGTACACCGTGCCACTAGCAAAGCCTGGGTCGCCCAGACGCTTGGCGTCACCGCAATCACGTATGAATTCGGTGACGAAACCAACCGTGACACCATCCGATCGGTTGCCACAGGTGCAGCCGAAGAAATGATGCGTTTGCTGATCGACTTGCCGAGCAAACCAACCCAGGGAGCCCGGGTCGCGACCACCAATGCGAAGCCAATCTTAAAGTAAGCCTGAGGCGTTTCCCCATTCACTCGAAACAGTAAACCGTTTCTTTGGCGCGGATGATCAAGCGTCCGTCGGCGATTGCGGGTGAACCTAAGACACCGTCGTCGAGCGTGACTTCGCTAATCACTTCGGCGGACTCGCCTTGGTCTTCTACAACGACACCGTTTCCGGATTGATCGAACGCATAGATCCGATTGCCGGCGACGACTGGAGTCGCCCATCCGCTGCCGATCGAACCGAGCCGTTCTTGCCAGCGCATTTCGCCATCACGAAGCGTGCCACCAACCAAAACCGATCCCTTCAGTGCATAGACGCGGTCTTCGTAGGCGACAACGGATGCGTTCTTAGGACTGAACTTGCTGCTACGCCATGCTTCAATGGGTGAGGTTTTGTCTGCCCCCTCTTCTTTTTCGCTTTGAACCGAATCGCTGCCGACCAGATCGAGCACCAACAAATCATTGCCCGGCAACATCAACAATCCACCGCTCGACGTCGGCGACGGGATGGTAGCTCGCCCCTCTTCGATCTCCCAGCTCGTTACACCGGTCCCTGGATGAACCGCCAATACACTTTCGCCGCTTTGCATGACCACTTCTTGGCTGCCGTCACCTCGGCTAATCAACAGTGGCGATGACCAGTTCGAGCTTTGTGGCCGATCGATCCGCCAACGCGTGACCCCAGATTCCAAGTCGATGCCCGCGGCGAATGAGTCACCCTTGGATTCGACCTGAACCACCACCACGTCACCGGCAATGATTGGCGATGAGGCCATGCCGACGTCATTGCCTGCCTTGGGATATTCGAACCCAAGTCCGCGATACCACATCAGGTCGCCCGCTGTATTTAAGCAAACCAAATCGTTGCTACTGAAGAACGCGACGATTCGTTTTCCGTCACTCGCCGGAGTCGGTGCCGCATTGGCACTCGACGAATGACAAAAAGGTCGTCCGGTCGCGTCAAAGGATTGTTCCCATGTTTTGATTCCGGACTTCAAATCTAGCGCGGTCACGAAGATCTTCTCACCGTCCGGCCCCGCCGAACTGGTCGTGATGACTTGACCATCAACTACGATCGGCCCGGCAACGCTCTTGCCGGGCATGTCGGCTCGCCAAGCCAAGTTACCGTTTTCGCTAGCGTCCAATTTTGCAGGGCCAGCCGAAACGCCACCGCTTCCATCACCTCGAAAGGCCAACCAGTCGTCGCCCATCGACTGTGCGGAAGTGAACGAAACAGTTGCCGCTGCAGCGACAGAGAACAGAATCGTCGCGAGACGTCGTTGCTTAATCGCCATATGGCGTTGCTGTTTAGTTACCACTGGTGAGTCCCTTTCCGTTGAGGTCGGTCAAGCGAAACTGGAATTCCCATTCCTGTGCCCAGCCTTCGGTTTGTTCGTTTTGACAGTTCTTGATCAAGATCGTGTTCTCGCCCGCCTTCAATTCCACCTGAGCGATGTATTGGTCCAGCGCAGTACCTGAGTGATAAATCTTGTTGGCGATCAATTCGTCCCCGTTGATCCAAACTTTGTTCGCAGCGATCGACCCGAGACGAGCCTGGGCGGTTTGCGCGGCCGGTGAATTAAACGTTGTGTAGACATAAGCTACCGCACCTTTCTCTTTGTCGAACGCCGTCGCCAAATCGACATTGCCGGTGTCGCCGTCCGCTTTAATGTCCTGCCAACTCACTTCGCCTTCTTTTCCATCGGCCGCTGGGTTGAAATTGATAGCGGCCGTTCTCACATAATCTTTTTCGACCGAGTACGCGGTATCGAAACCGACACCACCGACGTTATCGAAGGGGCCGATTGTTTTCCAATGTTTGATCATCGCAAACGCTTCCGCGATGCTGGCTGTTTCGCCAAGGCCCTTCAGCGCGGCCACAGCACCTTCGAGTTGCCTTGGCTGGCGAGCCGAAACGAGTGCCTGGCGATACAGTTTTTTGGCGACCGCTTCGTCACCGTCTTGTTTGGCTTGTTCAGCACGACCAAGCACTTGTGCGACTGCCATTTCTCGCAGCGGCAAACTCGGATCGTCCAGGCATTGGCCGATGCGTTGGGCCGCTGGCTCCGGTGCATCCAATTGAAACATTTCCATGGCAAGACCACGTCCAAACATGTTCTTCGAACGGTCCATCGCATAGTCTTCTAGCATGTCAGTTGGCGACAGCGACGTTCTTCGCTTGATATCAAACGCTAGCCCGCGGATCCAGTTACGCGACACCGGATCGGCGCCAGCCATCGCGTCGAGCAAATCTGGCAAGCGATCAGCGGGCAATTGCCGCAGCGAAGTAACGGCCGTAGTTGCTTTACTTAACCCCGCCGCATCGGGCGATACGGACGAGACCGCTGCGAGAGCATCTTCGACAGACAGGGGAGAAGCCGATATTGCCGGCATCCCATCAAACAACAGAGCTGCTGCGGCAATCGCTAGCGAAAAGCGGCGCGAACAAAAAATCAAATCGATCGGTGTCATAGAATCACCAAAGAAAGCGGACGACGAAGTACACCCCAAGAGTGTACCCGGATCGACAAGCAGCGACTTCCCATCGACGTGCCGCCGCCTCAGAACTTCCCAATCAACAGCCGACGAGGGCTACTGCTTCGACTTTAAATAGCCGGCACTGGTTTGAAAGTACCGAGTTCGGCGACGATGGGGTTGGTCATCCGGTGTTGCCGCCGCTTGCAGGTCCGCCAGATTGGCGGCGCAGTAACGGCAACCGACGGTTTCGACATGAAACCGAATATAACCCGAATGATCAGCTTCGAGGGCGCCAAGCAGATGCTGGCCCATCTCGTCCCGCGTCGGGCACGACAATCGCGAGCGACGCCAAATCCCGCCGATCGTGTGCAAACCGGCGGCTTCGCGACCGCGCACTTCGATCAAACGATTCCGCAGCTCAGTATCGCTGCGAAGATCCTGTTCCAACATGGATGACCGATTCGCGGGAAGGGCTTCGTCGAGGAAAGCGGCCAGTTCAGCGTCGGTATAGAAGCTCATGATTGGATTTCACTTAACCTTCGAAACGGCTCAGACACAGCGAGACATTCTGGCCTCCGAAACCGAAGCTATTATTCAGGGCGTATTTGACTGAGGCTTCACGTGCAACGTTGGGCACGTAGTCCAAATCACAAAGCGGATCCGGATTTTCGTAGTTGATCGTTGGTGGCAACACCGAATCTCGGATCGCCAGCAAGCAAACGATCATTTCGGTAACGCCAGCTGCTGCGATCAAGTGCCCCATCATGCTCTTCGTGCTGCTGACAGGAGTATTGGCAGCGCCCGCGCCAAAAACTTCGCGGCACGCCAACGATTCAACTTTGTCGTTCACCGTCGTGCTGGTTCCGTGTGCGTTGACATAGTCAATTTCCGACGGCGTGATCCCTGCGTCTTTGATCGCCATTCGCATTGCTGCGATACCGCCGTGACCATCGGGCGGAATGTCTGTGATTCGGTACGCGTCGGCGGTAGTCCCATATCCAGCAACTTCGCCATAGATCGTCGCGCCACGTGCCTGGGCGGCTTCCAACTCTTCCAGCACGACCATTGCCGAGCCTTCGCCAAGAACAAAGCCATTACGAAGTCGGTCGAACGGGCGACTCGCCTTGGTTGGCTCGTCATTGCTTTCCGACAGCGCCGTCAACAGGTTGAACCCCGTCACACCGAACGGGTGAATCATGCTGTGCGTGCCACCGGCTAACATCACATCGGCATCGCCTCGGCGAATGATTTCGGTCGCTTCGCCAACCGCTTGGCTGGACGCCGCACAAGCGGTCAAGCAATTCAGATTAGGGCCTTGCGCGCCGAACATCGTTGCCAGGTGGGCGGCCGGCATGTTGGGTTCTTGCTCGAGTTCTTTTTCGGGGTTCAGCAGTTCCAAACCCGCGGCAATGAACTTCGACGCCTCGTAGCTACCACTTTGCAGTGCGGCCGCCATCATCTTGCTGAAGGTGGCAAAGTCTTGGTTGCCTTCGCCGCTGCCCAAGTAGATGCCGAAGCGGACACGATCCTTGATCGAATCCATCACGCCGCTGTCCGCGATTGCTTGCTTGGCAGCTCCGACGGCGAACTTGGTGTGACGACCGCGGTTGACCCACAATTCGGCGGGCTCACCACAGTCCGTGATGTCCCAGTCTTTGACCTCGGCACTGATCTGGGTCGGAAAGCCCGTTGCGTCGAACAGAGTGGTTCTGGCAACGCCGCTTTTTCCCTCTTTCAGTCCCGACCATACAGTTTGGGCGTCGTGCCCCATCGGGTTGATCATGCCGATTCCGGTAACGACGACGCGACGACGCATGGACTTACTTTGCGAGAAGGGAGAAAGAGCAGGAAACAAAAACGCAACTTAAAAGTGACTAGCACCAGCGAGATTTGACACCTCGAATTCGAGCGCAGCTATAGATTCTGGTAAATCGGAACCGGTTTGCCAAAAGCATCCACGGCGACATGAAAGAAATTCATCATCCGCAGCATGCCTTCCAAATCACCGGGTGCGAACAGCGGCCCGTCGGTAAACCGATTGTCGCCTTCTTCCAGGAACGCGAACATCAGGTCGATTTCAGCCTGCGGTTTGCCATCACAGAAACTAGCGCTGGTGACCGTTGCACCGTGATCTTGAACCGCGTCAAGATTGACCTGATAGGTCAATTGGTCGCCCGCCCGGGCAGGCTCGAAAAATTCAGCCCGACCGACTTTGGCCAACACCACTCGCTTTTCGAACTTGAAATGCTCGGCCACCAGAATACCGCCCAATTGGGCCATGCCTTCGATGATCAGCGTTGGTGGTAACATCGCGTAACCGGGATAGTATTCGTCAACGACTTCTTCAGCCAACGAGATATTCTTGATCCCGTGGGCATGAGAACCGCTAACGAACTCGGTAAATCGATCGACCCAAAACCAACGCATCTGAAATCCTGGTGGGGGCTAAGCGAGACGGGCGATTACTCGCCGACCTTGCTGCCGACGTAGTTGCAAAGATCGCCAACGGTCAACAGGTTGCCGAAGTCTTGCACGCGCGGGTTCTTTTCGAACTCGGCCAAGTTCGCCCACGGCATCCGACGCTTCAGTTCGGCCATTCCGTCGCCGGTGACGACACCGTCTTGGACATACTGGCTATTGGTCAAAATGTCTTCGGGCGACAATTCTTCGCGAGGAATCGTAATGTCGAACGCTTTTTCGAGCTTGAAAACGATGTCCAAGAAATCGATCGATTCAGCACCCAGGTCACCGACCAAAGTCGCGTCGCGATTTACTTCGTCGTCATCAACGCCCAGAGCATCAACCAAAGCGGCTTGAACCTTCTCGAAAATATCTTCTTGCGACTGGGCCATCGGAAATCCTTTGTAGAAATTTGTCTCGGGTAAATTGATTTAAGGTTTGCGTTTTAGGGTCGCCGACGTAGTGGCCTCCCGATTGAAGCGGCTGGCTTCAAGCGGAAAGAGTAACATCGCCGAACAGTTCACGGAATTGCGTTTCGGCCTGCTTTCGCACGTCCTCGTCCGTTCCGAGGCGTTCCGGATCGTTACTGTGGCACTTTTCTAGCACCAAACGGGCGGTCACGGTGACTCGGTCGCCCTTCATGGCGTTTGCCTTCACAGTCACCCGATTTCCGTCTTCTTTTAGGATTTCTGCCGTAATTGTCAGTGTTTCGCCCGGTGCCAGGAAGTCACCAAACTTGACGCCTTTGGCTTCCCGCAGCAGTACCAGTGGGGTTTTGAAGTCCTCGCTCACTCGAATCAACCAAATGGCAGCCTGGTGCAAGGCTTCCAGCATCATCACGCCTGGCATGACAGGAAAACGCGGAAAATGATCTTCCAAATACTGCTCTTCCGCTCGCAACGTCCGCTCGGCGGTCAAAACCTTGCCAGGCGTCAGCGAGGTGATCCGATCGAGCTGGCGGTATTTCATCATCAGGCGAAACAATCAACAGAGGATAATCCAGGGGAGACACTAAAATAGAGTGTCTGAAAAAATGCCTCAACCATGCTAAGAACCGGTTTGCGAGGTATTCCGTGCCGGGGGACGAATCGTCCAGAGGTAGGGATGGCTTGATCAAAGCACTCGGTTCAGCGAGCTTTCACCTCGGCTTTGACCATTTCGCGGTCGATCGCCTGCTGTTCAGATCTTTTCGCGTACACGATTAGTGCTAATCCGGCTAGCAACAATGCGGCTCCGGCCAAACGGGTCGGCGATGCAGCGGCTCGATGATTGCCCAGCCATCCAAAATGGTCCAGCAACACGGCCGCGACGACTTGCCCGGTCATGATTGCGGCAAACCATGGCAGCGAGCCAATTCGAGGCACCAGAATCAATGAACTTGTCACCATGAACACGCCCATCGCTCCGCCACACCAAACCCACCACGGCATCGCCAATAGCGAAACATTAAAACGAGGCGGAAAGACTCCTCCGACTACGGTCATCACCAACAAAATCGCTGTGCCGCTAGCAAACGAGACCAAGGACGCCTGTAAAGGGTGAACGGCATACCTCCCCAACTGCCCATTGACGCTAGGCTGGATCCCGACCAACGCTCCGGCGGCGAGTCCGAACGCGATCGCAACAACAAGCAACCCGCTGCCGCCAATTGCGCCAGTCACTTCTTCTTCCGCTGGCCCAAGTACGGTTCCAGCAAAGCTTGCGTGGCATCATCGCCGATCGACAACTTCCCGAAGCCACGAACGCAACCTTGCTTGACCGCGTCGTCTTGGTGTTCCTCATAATTGGTCACCAACATCACGGGCACGGACTCCAGTTCGGGATCCGCCTTAATCGCTTTGATGACCTCCATCCCGTCGGTGTAATCACGATCAAGTTTCCGGTTCACCGTGACCAAATCAATCGTTCGCTCGCGAAGCATTGCCAAAGTGTCTTCGGTGCCGTGTGACTGTACCACGGAAGCATTGAAGTTCGACGTCACCATTTGACGAATCGAGTTGAAGTCGGGACCACAATTGCCGCAGTCCAAGAGCGTTTTTGACATATTTATCGAAACAGGGGGAACGAGCGTCGGATTAGAAATCTCTCTACCACAAACTCACTTACGACTGAAGAATTGAAACGACTTCAATTCTTCAGTCGCGTGAAATTCGTGGCGGAATCTCAAAGCAAAAGAGTTACTCAGTCTCACCGATCGAGAACAACTTGTCTTTGGTGCTGATGAAAATCGATTCATTGGCGGCGACCGGTGTGCTGTACACGCTGCTGCCCATGTTAATCTCGTCCATCGGCTCATTGTTCTCAGCGCCGAATTCGAAAATCGCAACGTCGCCGTCTTCATCACCGATGAAGACTCGCCCGTCAGCGATCAACGGACTGCCCCAACTCTGGGCCAGCATGTCATAGGTGAAGTGAACGACCGGCTTGCCGTCTTTGGTGCCTTTGGCATCCAAGCAGTGCACCAATCCAGAGAAGTCGGCAACGTAAAGAACATTGTCTTTGATCGCACAGGTACCGATCGAACGGTGCATTTCTTCTTCGAAGTCGATTTCGTCATCCTTATTGGAATCGAACATCGAGTAGTGCCACACAACGGCCGAGTTTGGGTTATCGACTTCGACCTCGCCCTTTTCAGGTTCTACCGCTTGAATGCGTCGATGTTCGATCGGCACTCGTTTGCCGTCTTCCAACTTCATCGCCAAAGTTGGTGACGTATCACCTCGCTTGGTAGGATCGATGCACCAGAAGTGGCCCTCGCCTTCGCCGTGTTCGGGGTCTTGCCCGACCGCAATGTAAACCAATCCATCGTAGGCCACTGGTGTTGCGATCAAGTTGTTGCGAGTCCCTTCGCCGCCCAATTTCCAAACGGTGGTCTTGGGGTTGCAGTCGAACTTCCAAAGCAATTCTGGCTTGCCGTCTTTGCCACGATTGGCAGCAAAGCTGTACAGGATTCCGTCGCCGCCACAGAACAATGCTTGAGGAACGCCGCCCAGTTCGGCAACTGCGGGGCTAGACCATTGGCCGTGCAAAATATTTCGTCCCGGCGATGAATCGGTCCAGATCACTTCGCCGGTGTTCTTGTCCATGCAAATGAAGCTCGGCGCGTCAGGTGCTGGCAAGTTGATGTGCGATTCGTCCAAACCGTTGGATGTGTTGACGAACAGCAAGTCACCATAGCTGGTCACGCTGCAGGCACACATGTTGTGCTGGCTGACGCCCATTTCGGGCCCCATCATGTCAAACACCCAAACCACGTCGGCGTCACGTTTGTCGTCGACCCCCAGTGCTTTGACGAACATGATTCGTGGGCCAATTTGCTTGATCGTGATATCGCGATCGACGCCGCCAAAGTTGCCGGTCGCCTTCCAGACTTTGCCATCGGTAACCGTCGTGACCACGACGTCGCCGTCAAGCGGCTCGTCAGCTTCAGCCAGCTTAGCTTTTGCGGCGTCTGACAATTTACCTTCGGCAAGTGCCGCCAGCGTGTCTGCGTGAGCTTTCGCCGCCGGACCCGCGTTCATGATCTCGGCGACGTTAGCAGGTTCGTTGGTGACCGGACCATCATCTTCGCCGTCGTAGAATCCCTTGGTGTCCAAGCAGCGAACTTCGCCGCGGTTGGTCACGAACCACAAGCGGTCGCCCTCAACAAGCGGCGCACAGCAAACACCTTGCAACGGCCAGTCATGGACGCGGCCAGTGATCAACTTTTCGCTGCTGTGTTGCCACAAAAACTCGCCATCTTTTTCGTTGAATGCCAACAAGCATCCCAGGTCGACTTCCGATGGGTAACGCTTGATGTGACCCGCACCGTTGTTGGTGCCAACATAGACATGTCCGCCAGCGACCACGGGGTTACCGTACGTTTGGCTGCCCAAGTTCGCGTACCAACGAATGTTCTTGGCCTTGCTGCTGTCCCAGTCACCGGTACGGCGATCGAACTTGCCGATATTCCATTCCTCGGGTAATCCAGTCACGCCGGGCGTGTTATTACGTTCGCTGGTTCCGCCCCACTGTGGCCAGTCGCCACCGGATTTGCGAACCGCATCAGGTGATGCGGTGAGAGCAACATCGGCCGCCGGTGCCGCAACCAACTTAACCGCTGGCTCAGTGCCTGGCTGGGCTTCCGTTTTCGCCTTTGACACAGACTCATCCGCCGGCATCGGCGTTTCCACTGCTGCCGATGGGGCACCGCCGGTGACGTTGCTGTCGACCGGACTATCGATGGTGGTTGACGTGTCAACGTTGACTGGCGGGGTAGGCGTACATCCACTTAGTGCGACCGTAGTGGCGCTGCCGAGCAATGACGCGCAAAGCAATGACGTCCAGGTCCAGATTTCTTTTTTAAACATGTCTTGGTTTCGACTTGAAATTTAGAAGGTTGTTTTGGTTTTAAACCAGGACGAAGCCTGGGAAGAATTTGAATCGCGTCTGCCAAGACATTGCTTGGCCTCGGTTTGCCCTAAGGCTGGTCCGTATTCGCCGAAACTTCGATGTTATCGAGGTACAGCTCAGCGACTTTCGCGTTGCCGTACAGACCTGGGCTGGCGTTCAAGTTCGGCGATTCGTCGCGAGCGGTGATCGTCCATTCCTTGGGCTCCGGTTCATCCTTTGGCCATACCTTTCCTCGCAACACTGCGACCGCGGCCGGCGGTTCGCTTTCGATGTCTGCTCGGAACTTCATCCGATACCACGTGTTTTCCTTCCACGGGAAATCGATCGTTTCAGCCATTCGCAGTTGAGCCGACCAGGTTCGAATTTGCAGTTGTTGACTCTCGCCCATCAAATCCAAAACATAACCGTGGTTGGTCAGCCCGATGTCGGGCAACTGATCACTCATTCGTTTGCCCATCGCATCGGCGGCAATGGTGTATTCCGCCAAATCACTTGGCCCCATCCAAGCACGGCTGCGTGCGCCTTTGGGAATCGTCGTGATTTTTGTTAGCGCTGGCGAACCGTCGACTTCCTTGATGATGTGTCGATAACGAGCCCCAACCCATGACAACGGAGGATCCTGCAGGCCGTCGAAAGTGAACTTCCACGGCAGTGGTGGAACGATTCGCACCCGTGCTTCGCCGGTGACGTCACCGACTTTGGCAGTGATCACCGCGCCAGTGTGGGACGCATCCGAGGATGCGGTGAACGTTGTCCCGCTGATCGATCCAGGCCCCTCGACACTGAACGTCACATCGCCATTTGTGTTTTGGACCGCTTGGCCGAGCGAATTGAAGTAGTTGACTTTCAACTCGACCGATTCGCCAGGCTTGACCAATGATTCGGTTGGTACCAACTGAACCCATGCCACGCTTGTGTTTTCCGACACCGGTGTCTCGGCCCCCATCGACTCGGACATCGTGACCGACTCTTGTTTGCCGTTCTCGGTACCGACGCAGTAAAGCGTTTTCGAACTTGGGAAGTACAGCCGTCCGTCAGACACTATCGGCGATCCGGCGAAGCCGACGCCTCGGACACGGCCTTTGTTGAGCACTTCGAATCCGTCTTCGGTTGGCTTCACCGTGGCCCAGCGACCGTTTTCGGTTAGGACATAAATTTTGCCATCGGCATGCAACAGTGCAGCCCGCTGGCGACTGCCGACAAACGATTCTTGTTCAACGATAGCCTCGCCCGTTTCAGCATCGAAGATCCACATCTTGCAACGATCGTCGACCAGATAAAGTCGGTTTCCGATCATGACAGGTTCGCTGTAACCGGAAACGACTTCCAATTGCTTCCAAAGCTCTTTGACCTTGGTATTGTCGCCCGTACCGGTGATTTCCAGTCCGACGACTCCGCCCATGACATTGTTGCTAGGCGAGACGTTTTCTTCGCTGTGACTGGCGAAGACTTTATTGCCGACGACCAACGGAGTAGCGAAGATGCCTCGCATCGAAAGATCGTAATGCCATAGCGGTTTGCCAGTGCGTGGCTGGAAACCCCAAATCGCTCCGTCACCGCCACCGATCACCAATTGTCGTTGGCCGTCGACGGTAACAATGCTAGGTGCCGAATAAGTCGTGTCGTATGGCAAGTCTCGCGTGCCGCTGAACCAACGCAACTCGCCGGTCAATTTATCCATCGCCAGCAGTCGGTGATTTGGCTTAGCCTTCTCGCCCCAGTTGATGATGATTCCGCTGATGATGACCAAGTCTTCGTGAACGACGGGAAAGTTGGTGCGTCCCCCGTAGGTCGACAACATTCCGTATTGCTCATGCAGCGGGATGCTCCAAACCGTTTCGCCGGTTTCACCGTTGATGCACATGAAAATGTCGCAGGAACCGAGCGCATAGATGTTGCCCGAATCCGGATCGGCGACGACGCTGGACCAACCGATACGTTCCGCTGGAACGTCCGACAGCCAAACGTTGTAGCGATTCTCCCAA
This sequence comes from Rubripirellula reticaptiva, assembly GCF_007860175.1. Taxonomy (NCBI): domain Bacteria; kingdom Pseudomonadati; phylum Planctomycetota; class Planctomycetia; order Pirellulales; family Pirellulaceae; genus Rubripirellula; species Rubripirellula reticaptiva. The sequence goes on from NZ_SJPX01000001.1 coordinate 108,399, forward strand.
ATCGTTTCGCCCGTCTTAGCGTCCAAACAGACGACTCGTTCGGCTTCGCGAGGTGTGCCGGCATCGGCACGCTGAATCGTGTAGAGCCGATGGTTCATGACAACGGGCGTACAAGGGCCGCCGATATCGTCGCGGCTCCAGATCACATTGCTGCCTTCACCGCCATCGGGATCCCAATCGTCCGGCAATCCACTTGCCACCGCGGTGCCGTCAAACTGTGGCCCTCGCCAATAAGGCCAATCCGCCGATGCAAACTTCGGTGACGCAGAAATCCACAAAACCGACAGTGCGAATAGACCAACGATTCGTACTGTTCTCTGCATTTGCAGAGCGGTTGCGGGAAAAATATTCCGTGGACTCAGTTTCATAGTTTTGGTTCTGTTGAGACGGATGGAGTCGGGGGGAGGGGCGATGTGTCGAGTTCAGTTTTGGAAGTCGCATTCTTCAAATGGCGAGCGAATGCTCGGTCAGATAAGTCAACTCAGTCAAAAAACTCGTCGGCGGGATCAAAATTCGGAGTGCATACGATCATCACGGTCATTTCACCGCAGGCACGGTGGCGGACACCGGGTGGGATCAGCACGGCAGTTTGCGGCTTGACCGCAGTGGCGACGCCATCCAGTTCAATGCAAGCATTAGGCTGACAAGAAAGGACGACATAAACCTCGGTGTGCTCGCGATGGTAGTGCTGGCGAGCGTCTTTTGTGATTTGGGTTAAATGAACGGTTCCGGGAAACTCATCTCGATCAGCAAACGCTCGACGAGCAATCCCACAAGGGCAGGGTGTTGGTGGCAAACGCGTCAAATCAACAACCTCAGCACTGGCCCCCGTAAATCTGCCAGTCTTAGGTTTTGCAAAATTCAGTTCAGCAAACTTTGCTTCGTGTTCAATTCCAGCTCCCAACGCTGAGTCCTTTTCCTGACTCGATTCAGGTCTCGTTTTCGGATCAGGTTGGCCAGCGTTCAAACGATCAATTTTCCTTCGATTGGTACGCCAAAACAGCGAACCCCTCACAAGAGGTGCGAGATCACCACATTTGGCCTGATGGAAGCAGTTTATACCGGTCGCAACGAATTCGCCACGCGCACGATCGTTGGAATGATCAGACGACGAATATTTGGCTATTTTCGCCCAGGCCGCAAAGCTTAGCAACAGCCCGAAAATCCCCCAGAACACTGATTAGACGCCCGCTCAACGTCGATACGCTTAGTGACCCGCAAACAACACAACGCCGACTCGTGGTCGACGAACCTGCTGTTTGCGACTGACCCAGAAAGGCGATGACATTGGATGTCGTCGTCTTGTAGCACCAGAAAAACGCAAAGAGGCTGCCCCAAAACCCGCTGTCAATCACGCGGAGCATGGGGCTCTTAGGCCAAAGTAACCAGAGAATATGGCGAACAGAGCGAAGTCGACGGGCCGGGTGTCCGCACCCGGCTTGCGAGTGTTCGCTTGGGAAACTCGAGACCTGTCCGACGGCGACTTCGTCCGTCGAACATGCCTCCGCCCAGTTCTAAGGTGACTTTGAACCAAATTCTCTCAGCGAAATTCGACGGCTGCGAATATCGATCGCACAAAGATTGAGATTAGGGAGACGTGGCTCCAATGAAGCGGACTATCATGACTTTGACCATGGTTCTTGGCTGCACGCTGTGCACTCAGAGCTTTGGCTTTGACCTTCTGGATCGTATGCTCGGTATCAAGGGCTGTGGCAGTGCCACTAGCTGTTGCGACACCGGCTGCGAAGCCCCATCATGCGGCTGTGAGACGGCGTCGTCTTGCGGTTGCAACGCAGAACCAGCTTGTGGCGCCGAAGCCGCTTGCGGTGGATGCGGATCAACTAGCTGCCTCGGCGGTTGCGGATTGCTATCAAAGCTCCGCGGCAACGACTGCGGTTGCTCAGAACCTGCGTGTGGATGCGAAGCACCTGCTTGCGGATGTGCAATGGAAGCTCCGGCTTGCGGTTGCTCGGCTGAACCTACCTGTGGTGCTGACGCCTGCGGTTGCGGAAAAGCTGGCTGTGGTTTGCTAGCCAAGCTCGGCGGCAATAACTGCGGTTGCTCGGAACCAGCCTGCGGTTGCGAAGCACCTGCTTGCGGTTGCTCAGCAGAACCAACCTGCGGTGCTGACGCCTGCGGTTGCGGCAGCTCGGGCTGCGGATTGCTGTCCAAACTCGGCGGCAACAGCTGCGGATGCTCGGAACCAGCTTGCGGTTGCGAAGTCGCAGCTCCTTGTGGTTGCGAAGCCATTCCATCTTGCGACAGCGGATGCGGTTGCGGATCGAAGAAGCGTTGCGGCGGATTGCTGTCGAAGATGTTCAGCAGCACCGGCTGCGGATGTGACGCTGGTTGTGACATGGGCTGCGAAGATCCGACTTGCGGATGCGAAATCGCATCTTGCGACAGCGGTTGCGGATCGTCTTGCGGAACCGGTCACGGCAGCCTGATCAGCAAACTGTTCGGCAACTTGCGTAGCAAGGCTGGCTGTGGCTGCGACAGCGGTTGCAGCAGCTGCTCGGCTCCTGCAGCACCGTCATGCGGTTGCTCAGGCAGCAGCATCAACTACTCGGCACCTGTTGAAACTCATCAACACATCGAAGCCGCTCCTATGCCACCAGCACCGATCGTTGATCCAAGTGCTAGCGTGACTCAAAAGCGTCGCGTCGTTCAGGCCAGTGCCGTCTTCACCCGCTGATAAAGCGAAGTGAAGTCCCACTGATACCTATCAGACGTGACCGCAAAACGACCTGCCGAGGGAAACCTTGGCGGGTCGTTTTTTTTTGCTCCATCAGAGCCCCAAACAGGCAATGCTATCAATTACCCATTGATGCTGTTCCCTGTCGACTGTCACCGATTCCCCACTCGGCGTTGACGTCTGATCCCGATTTCTATTACCGATAGACGACGAAGTCTCGTAATTTCCACGCGAACTCGGACTGACCGTCTGTCATGCCCAAAACCATCTTCTTTTCCGTCGGCGAACCCAGCGGTGACCAGCACGCTGGGCGACTGATCCAAGCGATCCGTAACACCGATCCATCGATCCAGATCCGCGGTTTCGGCGGACAGTCGATGAAAGACGCGGGCTGCAGCGTCGACTTGGACCTGACCCAGCACGCGGTCGTGGGATTACTCGAAGTCCTGCCCAAGCTTCGCCAGTTCTTTGCCTTCGCCGATCAAGCCGAAGAAGTTTTCCAAACCGGTGATGTCGATGCCGTTGTGCTGGTCGACTTTCCCGGATTCAATTGGCACATCGCTAAACGAGCCAAGCGGTACGGCATTCCGGTCTACTATTACTGTCCGCCACAATTGTGGGCTTGGGGCGGATGGCGGACGAGAAAAATGAAACGCACCGTCGATCATGTACTGGCCGTGCTTCCGATCGAAGAAACCTACTTTGGCGGCGCCGGCATCCCATCGACCTATGTCGGGCACCCGTTCTTTGATGCGGTCGAGCACACTCAATTGGACTCGCGCGTCGTCAATCGCCTGCAAGCGATTGAACAAACCGGTGCGCCGCTGGTCGCGGTGCTGCCGGGATCTCGTGACCACGAAGTCCACCGCAACTGGCCGATGATGTTGGAATCGATCCGACGCCTGCACGCCAAGCATCCAACGGCCAAGTTTATGGTCGCGTCGTACCGCGATCGACAATGCCTGTGGTGCCGGGACCAAATGGCGGCCGCCGATGCTGAATTGCCGATCGAGTTTTTTGTTCAGCGAACCAGCGAAGTGATCGAGGTTGCCCGCTGTGCGATGATGGTCAGCGGCAGTGTTTCCTTGGAACTGATGGCCCGACGGACTCCCGCGACTGTCGTCTATCGTGTCGGCCGATTCCTGTACACGGTCGGACGATTGCTAGTGAAAACCAAGTCGTTGACGCTGCCGAATCTGATGAGCGACCGAGCGATCTTCCCCGAAATGGTTTCCGTCGGATCCGAAGAACCGGCTATCGAGTTTCTGACCGCATCGATCGATGCCATGATCGGTGACGAATTCTACTACCAATCGATCCTGCGACAATTGGACAAACTGCGAGCCGTGCACGCTCGATCCGGAGCCTCCAAGCGTGCAGCCCAGTGGATCTGCGAATCACTCGGCAGCAGACGATCGACCAAGGTAACGACACCGCCGAAATCGCTCGACCACACCCCAATCCGCCGCGCCGCCTAGGCGGGCAAGATCGCCGATTGCATGTTGCTGCACCTCGCCGAGTCGTAGCAACAAGAATCAAATAGCTGGATAATCGCCGCCAATTTCGCACTGGTCCGTCATTGCGGACAAATTCGGCCTCCGACTTCTGACGTCCGCACCAAACCTTTCCGGCCGATCGTGCGTAGCAAACCGCTACAGGCGGCATGTCGATCGAACCGACAGCCCATCCCCCATCTCCCTCGATTCGGTTTTGACGTACCCATGACCTCGGATTCGACCACCGACTCAAAGCCCGAAAACACTCCCTCGGCATCTAATTCGTCCGAAACACTCAGCCCGATGGGACAGGTGCCGCAGATGCACGCCGAGACGGGCTATGACGAGTCCGAGCTAATGGCGCCGCTGCGTTTTTCTGGATACGTCTGCCTGATCCTCGGATTGATCAGTCCGGTTGCGCTACTTGGCCTTCCCGCGTTGGTGGTCCCAGCACTGGCGATTTTCATGGGCCTGATTGCATTGCGTCCATCAAGCGGCCCTGTGCCAGCCGGACGCATGCCCGCCCAGATTGGAATCATCTTGGCGATCGGCTTTGGCATCTGCGGCTTCGGCATAGTGTCGATGAAAAAAAACACGCTCGGAACCCAAGCCAAATACTACTCGCGTGAGTACATCAGTTTGGTCGCCAATGGTCACAAGGAGCTGCCAATTGAATTGAGCAAGAGCTTCAACAATCGATTCAGCGAGTCGATGCCGCTGAAAGAGTTTTATGAAAACCAAGAAAAGGAATACGCCGAAAGACAGGCCGACGGACAAGGCGGTGGAGGAGGCGAAGGTTCCCCAATGGAAGAGTTTCAAAACAACGCCGCCCATACTGAAATCATCAGGCAGGGCCCCGACGCCGAGTGGAAACTTGCAACTCCGATCGAGATCTATCATCAATTTGGTATCGATCGCGCCATCGTCAACTGGAAAGCGCCCGGCAGCGAGCAAGTCGTCCAGTTCATGATGCAATACCTGATTGACGGTGAAGACGTTGGCCAGTGGCACGTCGACATCATCCAAATCAAACGCGAACGCTTGGTCGCCGAATCAATTCTGTAATGACTTGGGTCCGGTTTCGTCCCCGTGCATTCTCGGAATGGGGAAAGCAAGCGATTATCAGCGACGCAATCGAGCAAACTGGTATTCACGTTGTTGAAACACGGCAATAACGATTAAGACCGGAATCGCGGACATGGTCGCAGCCATCAATAGGCTACCAATGCCGAGCGGCATTGAGAATTCAAACGTGGCCCGGCAAATGATTGTCTGTGTGAACTGTGCGATGAACATCACAACGAAGACGATCGATACCGAAACAATCCAACCACCGTGTTTGTCCCACCACGCGATGCTGCCGACAGCGAATAACAACGGCCAAAAGTTCAGGATGATGGGGACTGGAAAGTAGGCAACAAACCACTCCGTTGGCCGGCCGTAAAACCCAGCCAGATGAGCCATCTGCCAAGGGGTCCATCCAACGCAACGATCGATTCGTCATGGGATAGAGCCAAACGACTAGCAGGGCTGACGCAACAGTCATGTGCTTCACCAACGACAGCAACAGTGGCAGCGGCCAGATTGTCATCGCTACCAACGTTTCGAACAACTAGATCGCGATCACAAATTGCCAACCGTTGATGACCAGCCCTAACAAGACCGGTATCACGATGACGGCGATCAAAATCGATTGCTCCTTTCGCCGTTGGTGTGAGCCTGCGGGCTCGGGCGATGATTCACTCACAGCCAGCTTCCCTAGTTAAATATTGCTTTGATGGCATGAGTCTTGGCCGAGTAAGTCTGATCGTAGAGTCGCATGTATACTAGTTTTTACTTCCAACTTTTCTCTTCACACAAAAATCGAACCTGAATATGAAACGTCGTCAATTTCTTGGTGCTGTTGGTGCTGGCGCTACGTTGGTTTCCGCTCCCCGTTTGCTGCTCGCGCTGGATAAAGACAACGCGTACCGACAAAACATCGGCATCCAACTTTACACGCTGCGAAACGAAATCAACGAAGACGTCCGCGCGACCGTCAAAGCCGTTGCCGACGCCGGTTACAAGCAAGTTGAACCGTACGGATTCCCCAACGCCGCCCCGATGATCGAAGCTGCGAGAGACTTTGGACTCGCCATCAACTCGTCGCACTTCAACAGCGACTCGATCGTCAACAACGATGCTGGCGACGACGAGTACTTTGAGACCGTCTTGGAAAAGGCTTCCGACGTTGGGCTGAAGCACTTGGTGATCCCTTACCTACCCGATCAATTTCGAACATCGTTAGATGACTACAAGCGGGTTTGTCAAAACTGCAACCAAGCAGCCGAAAAAGCGAAGTCGGCCGGCATCCAATTGTCCTACCACAATCACGCGTTCGAATTCGAACCACGCGAAGGTGGTATGAGCGGCTATGACGTGATGATCGATGAATTTTCTCCAGACATGAAGTTCGAAGTCGACGTGTTTTGGGTCGTCGTCGGCGGCAAGAATCCTGTCGAACTGATCGGCAAGCTCGGCAATCGTGTCTCGCAATTGCACTTGAAGGATCTTGATGCCTCGGTCGAAGTCCCTAACTACGGCGGGATTCCCAAAGAAGCGTTCAAGGAAATCGGCAACGGTGTCATCAACATCGAAGCGATCATTGAAGCCGCCGGTAAAGCGGGCGTAGCCCATTGCCACGTCGAACAGGACCAATCGCCAAACCCATTGGCAAGCATCAAGCAAAGCATGAAGTCGCTGAAACAAATGTAGCCCGACGCCAGCTCTCAAACATTCGGCCTTCCACCGAACCGGAGGCCGCGGTGTCGCGGTTGGCTACCGAAAGTCTCTGGAACGTGGCATCTTCTGGCCATCATCATCGGTGCCGAAATCTACCTCGTCGTTCAGATCGATCAGTCGTCCTACAATCACGTGGATCACGCCTTTCCGGTTTTCCAATTTCCCGTCGACGAGCCAGGAATTGCTAGTCTTGGCAATGCGGAAAAACCGTTGCCAGACAGCCTGAAACAACACAAGATTGATCGATCCGGTTTCGTCTTCAAGTGTCACGAAAACGATCCCCTTAGCGGTCGACGGCTGCTGTCGCAGCAATACCAATCCTGCGACTCGAACCGCGCGCCCGTCGCGAAGGCTGGCCAGGTCACCGGCACAAACACACCCGAGCGACTGCAGCTGATTGCGCGCAAACGAGATCGGGTGCGCCTTCAAACTCAGCCCCGTTGTTTGATAGTCAGCAAACACTTCTTCCTGTGGCGACATCGGCACCAACCCCTCCGGTGCATCGTCTTGGTCGTCAATCTCATCAAACAACGGTGTACCACCGGGACTGTTCTCTTGACCCAGCGATTGCCAAACTGCCGCACGTCGATCCGTTGCCAGTGATCGCATCGCATCAGCATCGGCAAGCCGTTTCAACAGCCCCTTGCCGGCCTTGGTTCGTCGCACCAATTCATCCATGCTTCGAAAAACGCCGCCGCGAACACGCTCGTCTACCAAATCACGACCGGACAATTCGGCCAGACCACTGATCGTCCGCAGCCCTAGCCGAATCGATGGACCAGGCCGGTTCCGATCCGGTTCCAACGTCGAATCCCAATCGCTGTGATTGACGTCGACGGCTCGAACGCGAACACCATGTTTGATCGCATCGGCAATCAATTGAGCCGGCGCATAAAACCCCATCGGCTGGCTATTCAACAGCGATACACAAAAAGCCGCAGGATAGTGACACTTCAAATAACACGATGCGTACACCAACAACGCAAAACTGGCCGCGTGCGATTCAGGAAAACCATATTCGCCGAAGCCCCGAATTTGATTGAAGACATGTTCGGCAAACTCAGCCGTTAACCCGCTGTCTTTCATGCCCGCCAACAACTTGATGCGAAACGTATCGATCACTCCTGGCCGTCGCCATGCTGCCATCGCACGCCGCAACTGGTCCGCTTCGCCCGGCGTAAACCCCGCCGCAACGACCGCCAATCGCATCGCCTGTTCTTGAAAAATCGGCACGCCCATCGTCTTTTCCAACACTCCACGAATCGCGTCGTTGGGATACACCACCATCGACGGATCCTGGCGAGCCTGCAGGAACGGATGAACCATGTTTCCCTGAATCGGTCCGGGGCGAACGATCGCAACTTCGATCACCAAGTCGTAATAGCAACGCGGGCGAAGTCGTGGCAGCATGCTCATCTGAGCTCGGCTTTCGATTTGAAAAACGCCCGTCGTATCGGCCAAACAAATCATGTCGTACGTCGCCACATCATCCGGCGGAATATTCGACAGGGACAACGCGTCGCCATGATGCTTTTCGACCAATTCAAAGCACCGGCGGATGGCTGACAACATCCCCAGCGCCAACACATCGACCTTCAAGACGCCAAGCTCGTCCAAATCGTCCTTGTTCCACTGGATCACCGTGCGACCGGGCATCGATGCGTTTTCAACCGGGCATAGCTCGCAAAGGTTGCCCGCCGTCATCACCATTCCGCCAGTATGCTGGGATAAGTGTCGAGGGAACCCTTTCAACATTTTGACCAAGTAAACAAATCGCTTACCCGTTTCGCTGGTCGTATCCAAACCGGCCGACTCGCAGCGCTGTTCGAACTCTTGACCGCTTTGACCAAGTTTTGAAATCGCGTCGATTGCATCGGCCGAAACCCCCAGCGACTTTCCGACTTCGCGGACCGCGCTGCGAGTCCGATACGTCGTCACGACCGCAGTCATGCCGGCTCGATCGCGACCGTACTTTTCGTACAAATACTGGATCACTTCTTCGCGTCGTTGGTGTTCGAAATCGACGTCAATATCGGGGGCTTCATCACGTTCTCGACTGACAAAGCGTTCGAACAACAGGTCCGTTTGACTGGGGTCAACACTGGTCACACCCAAGCAATAGCAGACAGCCGAATTGGCGGCCGAACCGCGACCCTGGCACAAGATCCCGCGTGACCGAGCAAACCGGACCATGTCCCAAACGGTCAAAAAATACGCTTCGTAATTCAATTCTTGGATCAGTCGAACCTCATGACGAAGCTGATCCAGCACTTTGTCGGGTACCCCACTGGGCCATCGCTGCTTGGCACCCTCCCAAGTCAAACGTCGCAGATGCTCCATCTGACTCATTCCCGACGGCGCAAGTTCGGCGGGGTATTCGTATCGCAGATCGGCCAACGTGAACGTGCATCGATCGGCAATCTCGATCGTCCGGGCGATCGCGTCGGGCACATCACGGTAAAGAAGTTTGATTTCGTCGAGTGTTCGCAAGCAACGTTGGCTGTTGGCGAACCGCTCGCTGGCAACCGCGTCGATCGTCGTGCCTCGGCGAATGGCGGCAACCAAGTCGTGCATTAGCATTCTCGCCGGCGTGTGATAGTGAACGTCACCACCGGCCACCAAGGGGACATCACAACCGATCGCCAATCGCTGAAGCCGTTGAACGTACAGCCCGTCGTCGACGCCGCGATGCAGTTCGCAAAAGACATAGCCGCGGTCGCCAAACGTGTCGCGAAATTTCGTTCGCAAAAACCGAGCCAATTTGGTCGGCTTGCCGTTCTCTGCTGCAACGACTTGTTCAACACTTGGCACCACCGCGGCGATGATCCCGTCACTGAGTTCGGCAAGATCCGCGAATCGCAGTTCACACTCACCTTTTTCCGCTCGCAAGCGCCCACGAGAAATCAAACGACACAGCCGCCCGTAGGCCTGGCGGTCGGTTGGCCAAACGACCATCGGCGGTGCATCGGCCAAGTGCAATTCCGAACCGACGATGTACTTGATGCCGCGTTCTTTGGCCGGCGTCCAGCCACGCACGACGCCAGCCAAGGAAGCTCGGTCGGTCAGGGCGATCGCGTGGTAGCCAAGATCGGCTGCCCGCTCGACCAATTCGTCGGGATGCGACGCACCCTCGAGAAACGTAAAATTGCTTTTGCAGTGCAGTTCGGCGTACTGCATGGGTGTCTACAACCTGAGGACAGAAGTGGCTTTTTGTCCACGTTAACGCGCCGAGCTCGGCACCGGTAGGCTAGCGGCCCCGAAGCGACGACAAAGTCTTGACGCCCAGAACTTTTTCACTGTCGCCCCAAGATTTCGGTTGCCGCGACGAATCCAAGACAGTGCGTTTGCCCGATTCTTGGAAATCACGATGCCTACCGCTTCATTTCAACCATCCTTCACCAACCAGCAACCCATTAACCACCGACACACGTCGATGTCCTCTGAAACCGCGCCGACTCATCCAGCCCTCGTTGGATACTTATTTTGGATTCTGGGATTTGTCGGCGCTCACCGGTTCTACTTTGGGAAACCGTTGACGGGAATCTTGTGGTTCTTTACGGGCGGCCTTTTCTTGGTCGGCTGGATCGTTGACCTATTCCTGATTCCCTCGATGGCTGACGAAGCCAACCGCCGATTCCATCCCGGCGAAGTGGACTACACCCTGACCTGGGTGCTGCACACATTCCTTGGCCTGTTCGGTGTTCACCGTTTCTACATGGGCAAGATCGTCACGGGCGTCATCTACCTGCTAACCGGCGGACTGTTTGGCATCGGCTACATCTACGACACGTTGACGCTGAATGAACAGATCGACGAGATCAACGTTAGCTAGTGAGAAGTTGCGTACGCGTCGGCCTTTAACATCCGTTCGATTTGCCGTGCGACTAGTGACAATCGAATGCGAATCGAGTCCTCGTCGTCGATCGCGCAAGCATCAACCGCATCGCTTGCCGCCCGAACGAACTCCCATGCCTTCTTGGCATCACCACGCCCAACCCAGACACGTGCGACTCGGTTCAGCCGATCAGCCGCCTCCCTTGGCATTCCGGCTTGCTGATACGCGGCCGCCGCCAACTCCAATGCGCCGGGCACTTCACGGAAATTACCCGCCATCCGCAGATACTTTGCTTCGCGATCAAAATGCCAGGCCGCCTGCAGGTACTCTTCTTTGGCCACGTGAATCAGCGCCGCGACGTTTTGCAATTCTGCATGCAGTTCGTACGAACAAACATCGCTTATCAGTTCACAAGCACACTGAAAGTGCTTGCCGGCGGCCGCCAAATCAAACTGCTCGGCTGCCAACCGAGCCCGCGTCAGATGGATCTGAGCGGTGAAACCATCGCGGCAATCTTCCTCGGCACGTTTTGCTTCCAAACGACGCCCGACACAGGGTACGCAATCGAGTGGACATCGCTTGCAGCCCTCAGAGGTCGGACATTCACACGTCGAATCGCCAACCGCGCAGGGCGGCGTCGCACACGCACTGGCATCCAGATAACGCGCCGCAGCAGCGAAACGCCCATCATCGATCGCGATGCGCGACTCTAATAACCAAACGTTACCGATCGATTCGCCGCCACGTGTTAGCTCTGCACGCGCATCAGCCAACCAATCGCGGGCGACCCCGTTGTCGCCGTCGGTCACCATGCAAGCAGCCAAGTTATACGCCCCGTTGCCCGATTCAGTGGGGTCGTCCATCGCCCATGCTCGCAGCACAGCCGATTGGTACTTCTTGATTGCCGCTTCAACATCACCTTCGGCAAACAACTCGCGACCGTCGTCCGCCAATCGCCGAACACGAGTGTCTTTAGCAACTTCACCAACCGACGAACTGCGACATCCGCTGACCACCAGCAACGTCAAGAAAACGAATCCGAAACTAAACCGTACAATCATCGTGCGAAGCCTCCCCGCACCGTCGATGGCGAAATCTGTTCACTCGACGATGCCCGGTTGCTTGATCGACGCAGCAACCAATGATCGCGAATCTCACCAACCAAGTCCTGCGTCTCGCTAACGGTATCGTTGACGCGAGCGGTCGTGCCGGGCAAGTCATCAGCTTCGCGTCGAACGATTCGCACAATCGCGCGAGTTTCTTCGGCCAACTGGGCGACTTGTTCTGCGGCCTGCTTTAGCGTCGCCATCGTGTCGGCAACATCGTCGCCCACTTCGACCGTGGTCGTGTTGGCCGTCTTGGCGGCTGAACTAATGTCGTCGCTTGATTGACGAACATCGGCAAGCGTCGACTTCAAATCATCGTCGAGCAACTTTTCAATTTTTGCAGTCAACACACCAACCTGCGACTGCAACTCGGTCGTCGCTTCGCGGATCACACGCAATGTTTCAGATGCTTCCGGACGCAGTTGCTCGTTGCTCTTCAAGAACGACTCCGACGCCACGCGAGCCTGGTCAAAGGATGGATTCACCGAACTATCAAATGACTCGTTCAAGTGATCCGAGGTCGTTTCAATCGAATCCAATGTCGGCATCATTCGTTGTTGAATCAAGCGTACCGAATCGCTAACGGTTTCAACTTCGCGCGCCATGCGTTCGATCCGATCATCTTCGCTACGGAACGTCGCGATGCGACTGCCATCGGGCAACGGAACCGGCGAAGTCTCGGGGCCTGATCCCCGGCGAATGTTCAGCACTGGCGTGCCCACGCCATACTTACGTGCCGGAACAATGACCGAGTTATCGAAGATCTGATCACCTCGGTTCGCGTCGATTTCTAAATTGACGCGTACACGATCGCTGCCGTTGACGTAATCGATGCCGCTAACTTGACCCGCTCGCTGCCCCAGAATTACCACTTCGATTCCAGGATGCAGATCCTGGACTTCTTCTTGGCCAATTTCGAACCAGTATGATTTTTTCTCCGCGAAATAGTCACTCGCTCTCAGCAACAATAACGCAAGCAGAATCAAAAACAGCAACAGCACCAATAGGAAGGCGCCGACAATTTGGTTGGTGTATCGCAAACGAAAAGGCTGGTTCATAACGTTGCCTCCGGACCTGCAAGACTAAGATCCGCAATCGGCTGTAACGATGCCGACACCAGTCGAAAATGAGCAACCGGCGGGATCAGTTCGGCGCTCGCTTCGGACGAATTGCCCGCGAACCACAACACCGCCGCCCCACGCTGGCGAAGTCGGTTGACGGCGGCCACCAACTTTGGCAACCACAACGGTGGGACTGCCTTCATCGGCCGCTCCAAAAGCAACAGCGATGGATTGCCGATCATGGCACGGACCCACTGGTACATTTGCAAACGCGTGGAATCGACAAAGGCAGGCCGTTCCCAAGATGGTGGGTCAAGCGAAAGCTGTTCGGACAATTCGGTCACTTCGGCACGAACTTCGTTGAGATCGCGACCATGGTGTTCGCTGGCTAACATCACGTTCTCGGTCATGTTCAAGTTTGCAAGCCACGCCTGATCATCGAACACGCGTCCGATCTTACTGCGCATTTTGAAGTGGCGTTCAAAGTCGCTCCCTTTCCAATCAGATTCCTGAAACAGAACTTCGCCGAACCTCGGTTGTTGGAGTCCTTGGATCATCGAAGCGATGTCTCGCGCGCTTTGGGATCGGTCCAAATGCACCATCAGTAATTCACCCTGACGAAGCGTCAGGCTGACGTCGGCAAGGACGAGCGAGCGTTTTGCGTTGCCTTCGAACGAGACATTGCGAAGCTCTAAAACGGCTGGAAGATTATTGGGTTCCATCGCCTACATGATCTTAAAAACGAGTAGGCGACCGTAAATCAGCACCGACAGCACGGCCGACACTGCAAACACGGCCGTCAGTGCCCGGATACCACTGCGACTGGAAACTCGCGGCACGTCTGTCATCGTGCCGCGAACATTCAATCCATCAATGCAGCAAATCGCGCCGGCAAACGCACCCGCAATGATGGTCTTGGGAACAAAGAACAATAGATCCAACGAGTTGAATTGGCTGACGATCCCATCCAGGAACGTTGACCAAGAGTCGCGTATGGCATCCATTCCCCATCCGATCGCATAGCCAGTGACCACCATCGACGTCGCGATGATGATTGCCAAACAAAACACACTGACCACAACACTGATGATTCGCGGCATGACCAAACAAGTCATCGGATCGATTCCCTGTGCATCCAAGACCTCAACCTCGCCACCCACGACCATCGTCGCAAGTTCAGTCGAGATCGCGATTCCGCTGCGCCCGATCACCACCAAACAGGCCAGTAGTGGCGCTAGCTCGCGGACAATTGCTTTCCAAAGTATGGGCATGATGATGTCAGTGGTAATCCCGAGCGCGTCGATCCAAAGCGCGGCCTGTACAATGATCAACACACCAACGGCGGCTCCGAATCGGACGCCCACGAATGCAGCGTCGACGCACGTGAACATCAACTGCCGTGCGAGCACCTGGCGGACCGGACGAGTCCATGAGGTCGGCCGGATTGCCAATATCGCCGTCGCCCACAAAATGGCCAGGATTGACGCCAGCGTCGCACAACGCCCGAGGAACTGGGCGCCGATGAACTCAACCGCCCAAAACACCCGATCCTTGAACGCGCCGCGAGATCGAGTAGGGGTAAGGGATGTCGAAGACACGGATCAAAATCGCTGGGACATGCGGATACGACGGACCCGCGAAACCCTCGCCGGCACCATCGATACGTTCGGCAACTTCCCAACCGCACTGCCAGCAAAACCCCGTCAACCCGAATTGCTAGCAATTCAAGTACCGATGCAACGGTTGCAACCCGCATAATCGGCCCTGTGTCATACCTGTAGTCGCTGCCTCACACGACAGTGGGACGAACCAGCACTCGGGCACCTTGCTTGCCAATCACGGTCACTTCGGTGCCACTGTCGACGAAATCACCTTCGGTCGCCACATCCACCGTAATGTCGCCTACCTGAATACGACCGCTTGGACGCAGCGGTGATACCGTCCGCCCTACGTCGCCAACGCTGACACGCTGCCACCCGGGCAACATCGAATCCATCGGCGCCTCGTCCGTCATTCCACCGGCCATTCCGCCAGCGCCAGCCAACACGGGTGGCTGCAATGTCAATCGACTCAGCCCCGGAATATCGCCGATGTAGTGAGACAGTAAAAACAGCCCCACCAAGAACGCACCGAACGCCCCCATCACCGTCAACACGTCGCTGCCGAGGCCGTCCCACTGCTGTGCATTTTCAGGAATCAACACACGCCGCGACGCCATCACGAGCGACCCTAATAGCAAACCGATCCCGGCCAACCCAGCGATCCCAAAACCGGGAATCACAAACAACTCGCACGCAATGAAGACAATCCCCAATGCGAACAACATGACTTCCAACCATCCAGACGTACCCGCCGCAAACCGGCTCCAGAAGAACAGCCCAAAACACAACAACGACATCAACCCACCCGCGCTAATCCCCGGCGCGCTGAGTTCCACCACCAGAGCAAGCAAACCGACCGCGATCAAAAAGAACGTCATCCAACCCGTGTTCAGAAACCTTGCAATTCGCTCGGCCCAGGTCGGTCCAAGCGTTTCGATGGGTTCGGCGACGTCCAGTATTTCGCCCAATTGGTCTCGGCTGTCGAACGTTTGGTCGGCCACGCCCAATTCAACAAGTCGGCGACCGTTGGCGATGAAGAACATTTCTTTGCCGCCTTCGCGAATCGGCTTGCCCCGTTCCCATTTTTCGCTGTCCTCAAAGGCGTCCCATTCCTTGTCCGAAAAGTACTGTTGCTCGCCAGTTTCCTTTTCCGTGGCCGAAAAAACCACCATGTCTTTGTCCGTCATCTTCTCGGCCAGCACTGGTGGTCGGCCTGTCGCGGCAGCCGTATCACGTGCCTTCTGGGCGACCATGCTGCGGCTCTTTGCTTCGGCATATCGAAACTCGCCACTTATCCCCAGCACGATCACGCCGGCATCGCCCAAGCGAGCCCCCGGCTTCATGATGATCTTGTCGCACGCCAACGCAAACAGAGCCGCACCGCTGATCGCATCGCGTTCGATCATGGCTACGGTTTCCACGTTGTCGGCTTCCAACAACATGTCCATCAATTCGAACGTCACGTCGACGCGACCGCCCGGGCTGTTGATGTCAAAAATCACAACATCTGCGCCGGAATCAACCGCTTCTTTGAACTTGCGTGACAAGATCGCACCGCTCAGCGGGTTCAAATCCTCATGCAGCTCGATGATGACCGCCGTTCGCTTCTCGTCCTTTTCGCGTTTGAACACCTGCGCGGTCAAAGGCGACGCCAGCATGCCGATCGACAGCACGGAAAGGACGCACGCAATGGCGAGCGACAAAGTATTGAGTGAGAAGGCATTCAAGTTTTTCGTGTACATCTGAGGCATCCGATCATCCGGTTCGCGGCGCCCACACTTTGAAAAGAACGGGCCGTTCGTATTGTAGCCGTGTTCAATCTAGGCACGAAAAGGGATCAAATACGGCGCCAAAATGATGGGAAAATCAGTACTAAAACGCTAAAAACTTCCACTCGCCCCAACATCATCAACCACACAAACAACAATTTAGCGCCCTGGCTGAACCCTGCGTAATTTTTTGTTGGGCCAACCACGCCAAAGCCCGGGCCGATGTTATTGAGTGTTGCCGCAACGGCGCTTGCCGAATCAAGCAACTTTTCATCCAACGTGTTGCGCCTCACCTGTTTTTCGATCGCGTCACCACTTGTTTCGACTTGCCCCGCCGTCGCCGCCTCGGTCACGCCCCACGTACTACTAGGTTCAAAGGTGATCAACAACAACCATGAAAAAACGAAAATTGCCAGGATCATGGAAAAGTAGACCACGATCCCATTGGCCAAGTTCGGATCGTCGACCGCCGTGCCACCGATGCGAATAAAACGAATCACGCGAGGCCGATGCGACTTTTCGATTTCTTGACGCAAGATTTTGTAGAACAAAATGTGGCGGATCACTTTCATGCCACCACCAGTACTGCCGGCACATCCGCCCACAAACATCAACAGCAACAAAATACCGCGGCCAAAGTTATTCCAGTGATCAAAGTCAGCGGTTCCGTATCCGGTTGTCGTCAAGACTGACACGACCTGGAACATTCCGTTCCGCAGTGCATCAAAGAACGTATCAAAACCTGCATCACCGGATCGCATTCCAAAGAAAATCACTCCGCCGGTCACTAATGTGATGATGCCGATGAAGGTCCGGAATTCAACGTCACGAAACAGTCGCTTGGGACTGTCCAATAGCGAAAGGTAAAGCAACGTAAAATTCGTGCCCGCCAAGATCATGAACAAGATCGTCGTGAAGTCGATCACGCTGCTGTTGAACTGTCCGTGACTAGCGTTGTAAGTGCTGAAACCACCCGTCGCCATCGTCCCAAACGCATGACACAGTCCATCAAACCACGACATGCCTTCGATGACATAGACGAACGTTAAAATCACGTTCAAGCCGACATAGATCGCGGCAAAGGCCCATGCCGTCGCTTGCATCCGCGGCATGCTGCCTTCTTTGGTGGGCCCCGGCATCTCGGCCCGCATCATCGCTTTGCCGGCCGACCCTTGCCCAAGAATTGCGACGAACAAAACGACGATTCCCAGACCGCCAAGGAAGTGAGTCCAAGATCGCCAGAACAAAATGCAGTGCGGCACTAGTCCAGGTGAATCCAAATCCGTCAACACCGTCGCACCGGTCGTGCTGAACCCGGACTGTGATTCAAACATCGCTTCGATGAACGTGATCGGTTGCCCTGCGCTGATGCATGTCCCGGACAAATAAAACGGCAGCGCGCCCAAGATCGTTGCCAACAGCCAACTGAGCCCGACGACGGCCATGGCTTCTTTTTGAAACAGCTGGCCACCCCGATGCCGGCGACCGATCATCCGAAGCAGCACACCCAAGAGCATGCATATCGTCATGCTCAGCAACAGCCCGCGAGCACCGGCGACCTCGAACCCATCCGCGGCCGGCAAATAAGTTCGCTTAGCAAGCGCCGGAAACGCAAACGGCAAACTGAAGCTCATCGATCCACCGATCAACAAACAAATCGATCCGAGCGCACGGAAGAGAAGCGGAAAGTTCAAAGAATTGGGCCGCTGGGAAAGGCGGTGGAGTGATGCAAAACGCAATTTCAACGCGGCGGCCAGTCGATTCCGGCTACCAAGGCCAAAAAATTCTAACGCCCCAGCCAGATTTCACGAAGGTGGCGCGGCGGAACAGCCGGCAAACTAGGTTGCAGCCACGGTCGCGACACCACGCTAGGATGGCACCAACAACTAACTTTGATGATATTTCGGAGCAAATCCCGTGTGTGGTCGCCTGACTCTTCGCACCCCGCCGACCCGTTGGTGCCAGCAATTCTTGCCGTCGATCGATCCCCAAGACTTCGGCAGCCAGCAATTCGACATCCAGCAATTCCCCCCCCGGTATAACGTCGCCCCAACCCAGATGCTCGCTTGCGTGATGACAGGGGTGACGGATCAGTCGCCGGAACACCCAACGAAGCAATCAACGAGGCAACCGACCGCGGCACCGGTCTTCCAGGGCCGCTGGTTGCGGTGGGGACTGCTGCCACCCTGGGCCAAAGAGCTTTCGGTGGGTAATCGCATGATCAACGCACGCAGCGAAACGGCGGCATCAAAGCCTTCCTTTCGCCAAGCCTTTTCGCGCCAGCGGTGCCTGGTCCTCGCTGACGGCTACTATGAATGGAAGAAAATGGAGGATGGAAAACAGCCCTACCTGATAGAGCAAAAATCGGCTCCCGACGGCGTCCCCGCAACCTTTGCGATGGCCGGATTATGGGAAACCAACACGAAGATTCCCGCCGACAAGTCGCCTCTTTATTCCTGCACGATTTTAACGACCGCGGCGAACAACACGATGTCAAAATTACATGACCGGATGCCAGTCATTCTGGAACGGGCCAACTACGAACGTTGGCTCGATCCAACTTTTTGTGACCTCGACACGTTACAGTCCTGGATGGCCCCGGCACCCGACGACAGCCTGTCGTTTCGCGCGGTCGATCGTCATGTCAACAACGCCCGCAACCAGGACGCTCGCTGCATCGCATCGGCCTGATGACAAGTTTGACGGTCAATCAACTTAGTCGCATCAATACAATTCCTGGTCGCCACAATCACCCGCAAAGTTTGCCGAACCCGATTGGTCAATCTGACCGGACCGATCCGATTAATTTGTGATTTCAGATCAACAAATATGTTCGCCACGAATCCGCGTCAGTTTGGCGCAATCGTCGGACACCGCATCGCTGCCAAGGATCCCGACGCTCGATATCAGAAATGCACCTCCCGCCCTTTCTGTTTCAGTTGAACTCATTGGCTATTTCTATGCGTCACCTTTCCTTGATCGTTGCGATCACCATCGGCTTCGCGTTCTCAGCAAACACAAGTGCGCAAAGCACAACTTCCGATCGCCCGTTTGATTTGACATTCGGCAAAGCGTTCTGGGGTGCGATGCTGCCAGAATACACGATCGGCGAAGATGCGGATGGTGGCTCGGCATACCGCGACGATGGCGACACGCTTGGTGCCCTGTGGGAACTCAAAGCAGTTCGACGATTCCTCTGGACTCGCACCAGCGTTGAAACGAAAGCCTTCTATGGACTGGCGCGAGCCAACTCGAACAAGGGCCCGACCGATCTTGATGTGCCCAACCCGATCACCGGCGCAAGCAGTGCGTTAACGAGCGGTCGAAGCCACCTTGATGCAGACGTTGATCACTACGGATTCGATTTCGCTCTGCGTGATACATGGCAAACGCGGGTCGGCGGATTGTCGGCCGGTTGCGGGTTCAGCTACATGGCGTTCGACCAAGATTTCAAACTTGAATATTCCGGTGACCGACTGTTCAAAGAATCCCTCGATTCGGACTTTGTCGGTGGCAAAGCGTTCGTCGGCTGGGAAGGCTACGTCCTTGACCGAGCAAGCAACCTTGATCTCACCTTCGGCTTCTACGATATGGATGCCGATTACACGTTCACGGGCGGATCAATCGCCGGTTCACGATTCGATGAAATCAGCCGCACCTCGGGTACCGCTGACATCAGCTTCACGACTCGCGGGATGATCAACGGACGCGTCGTCGGATTCACGACCGGCGCCATGTACATTTCGCGGATCGCGGCGATCGAGCGAAACGCCGCCGGCGTAGCGGTACTCGGCACTGACGACGCCGTAACGATCCGCGCCATGTTCGAAATTTTGCTGTAACCATCACGTCCACAAGTCGCGGTCCAGACTTCGATAGCCGATGGCTTCGGCGAGGTGCATTTCTTCGATCTTTTCGTCGCCCGCCACGTCGGCGACCGTCCGGGCGATTCGCAGGATCTTGTCGTGGGCTCGGGCGGACAGCCCCATTTCTTCGACGCTATGACGAAGCATCATTTGGCAGGTCTTGTTCAGTTCGCAGTACTTGCGAACCTGGCGGCTAGTCATCAGCGCGTTGTAGCGAACGGGACCGACCTTGAATCGTTCCTGTTGAGGCCCGCGCGCGGCAACCACATCCGCCCGCATCTGCTCGCTCGTCGTTCCGTCACTCGTCGACGTCGACAGATCTTCGAACGGAACAGCCGGTACTTCGATGTGAATGTCAATTCGATCAAGCAGCGGTCCCGAAATCTTACCCATGTATTTTTCAATCTGCGGCGGCGTGCAATTGCAACTGCGCCGCGGGTCGCTGCGGTAGCCACAAGGACACGGGTTGGCTGCCGCAATCAACATAAAGTCACTCGGGAAAGTACTGCTACGCAGCGCACGACTGATCGTGACGACGCCGTCTTCGAGCGGTTGCCGCATCACCTCGAGCGTCTTGCGATTGAACTCGGGCAGTTCGTCCAAAAACAAAATGCCATTGTGAGCCTTGCTGATTTCGCCCGGCGCCGGTGGACTGCCACCACCGACCAACCCAGCGTCACTGATCGTATGGTGAGGACTACGAAACGGACGCCGCGCCATAAGCGGCTGACCGGCCGGCAATTGCCCCAACGCACTGTAGATCCGAGTCGTCTCAATCGACTCCGGTGCAGACAGTTGTGGCAGAATCGTCGGCATCCGCTTGGCCAGCATCGTTTTCCCGCTGCCGGGCGGCCCCACCATCAACAAATTATGCCGGCCCGCTGCGGCGAGGGTCATCGCGCGCTTGGCAGATTCTTGTCCGCGGACGTCACCGAAGTCGACGTCGTAGGCACTGAACTGTTCGAACAATTGTTCCAGTCGACTTGGCGCCGGGTCGATTTCGATGGCACCGCCAAAGAAGGCGACCGCTTGCGCGAGTGTTTCTACCGCGATCACGTCGAGCCCTTCGACGACAGCGGCTTCGCCTGCATTTTCGGCTGGCACCACGATGCCGCGCAGCTTCTTGTCCTTCGCCGCTTCGATCGCGATCGACAACACTCCCTTGACCGGCCGCGTTTGACCTTCGAGCGCAAGTTCGCCGATGATTGCGTAGTCCTCAAGCCGCTCGGCCGACAACTGTCCGCTGCCTGCCAACACGCCCAACGCCACCGGCAAATCGAACGACGCAGCTTGCTTGGGTAAATCACCAGGCGCCAAATTGATGACGATCCGATCTTGCGGACGAACGAAACCGCTGTTGACGATCGCGCGTTCGACACGGTGCGTCGACTCTTTTACCGCTGCATCGGGAAGACCGACCAGAATTGTCTTGGGCATCGCGGCCGGCGAAATGTCGACCTCGACATCCACGGGCATCGCTTCAATCCCGAGCAGCGTGAACGTCTTCAGTCGAGCAAGCATGATGCCCCGTCACAGTTTGCGTAGCGTTTGTCCATGTAAATCGTGACACGCTCGACACCAACTATCAACCGGTGAGCGGCCTCTCGTGCACCACAGAATCGAATGCAGTCGATCTCGCACCGGTTTCCGACGAGTTATTGGTAGAGGGAAAGCCAACTCGCTCATTCAAGTTTGCCGACCTCTGACCGTCTATAATCTCAGCTTAAACTTGAATCATTTGGAAGATTGTGGATGATGATCCGACTGCACCTGATACGCCTATGCGTCGCTTTCTGTTTCGTTTCGATGGCTTGCGCAGCAGCACGAGGTGAAGGGAAACCCAACATCTTGCTGGTGATGCTTGATGATTCGGGCTGGACGGATTTTGGTTGCTTTGGAAGCGAAATTCAAACACCGAATATCGATGCATTAGCAGCGCAAGGGATGACGTTCACGGACTGCCACGCAGCGGCGCCCAACTGCTCTCCTTCGCGAGTCGGGATGTTGACGGGCCGAATGCCTACCCGGGTCGGAATGTACAGCTACATTCCGGCGAACCATCCAATGCACTTGCCCGACGAAGAAATCACGATCGCGGAAGTATTGAAACCACACGGCTACGCGACCGGGCACTTCGGAAAATGGCACGTTTCAAAACTGGACTCTGACCAGCCACAACCGGCCGATCAAGGTTTCGACTATTCACTGGGCACCGACAACAACGCTTTACCGTCACATCGCGATCCAATTAACTTTGTGCGAAATGGGAAAGCGATCGGTAAGGTCGATGGTTACTCGTGCCAAATCGTTACCGATGAAGCAAACCGGTGGCTCGCTTCGCTGCCCGGCGACCAACCATTCTTTTCATGCGTTTGGTTCCACGAGCCACACAACAAGATCGCTTCGCCGCCAGAACTAATCGAGAAGTACAAAAAGCTCTACCCGCAATTGAACCAGAAACAAGCGACGTATTACGCCAACATTGAAAATGTTGACCTCGCCGTTGGCCAGTTGTTGAAGAAGCTCGACGAACTTGATCGCGCGAAGGACACGTTTGTCTTCCTGACCAGTGATAACGGCGGAATGAATCCCTGGTCAAACCAGGGGCTTCGCGGCCAGAAGTCGCTGGTGTACGAAGGTGGGCAACGGGAACCGGGGATCCTGAGATGGCCAGGCAAAGTCGAACCGGGATCGCAGTGCGATGATCCGGTCAGCCACCTGGATTTGTTACCGACGATTTGCGAGATCGCCGGCGCTGCCAAGCCAAACGATCGCAAACTTGACGGGACCAGTTGGTTGCCGATCCTGTCGGGTCAGCCGCTGGTGCGAGTGACACCCTTGATGTGGTTTTTCTATCGCGTGGCTCCCGCGGCAGCGATGCGGCGAGGTGACTGGGTCATCCTGGGATATTTGAACGATCCCATCCAGCAACATTCGCATGCATTGACCAAACCCGACATGCCAATGATCAAAACGGCACGGCTTGATCGTTTTGAGTTATACAACCTGAAGTCCGACCAGCAGCAGACGAACGACCTTTCGGCATCCGAGCTCGAGCGACTCGGGCGAATGCGAACCGAGCTGATCAATTTGCACCGGGAAATCGTCGCCGAAGGTCCCGTTTGGGAATTAGAAGAGTAACCCTAAGCAAAGCGATGTACCCGAGCTCGTGTACGCCATCAAAGTGGTACGCATTGTGATTCGCCCAATCGGCAACCGTAGTCATCTCCCGCCGGCCGCCATTGAAGCGGCACTCCAACTAAGAGACCAAAGTTATGCAGAGTTCATCGTTTCTGTCTTTCCGTTTGCTGGCGGTTTTCGCCTTACCATTCCTGCTGACGGAGGCGAGATCGTCTGAACTGACGGCGCACGAGCGTCCCAATATCGTCTTCTTTTTCAGCGACGACTTAACCACGCAAGCGATCTCGGCATACCAGTACGGACTCGACTTGCCGCCGACGCCAAACATCGATCGCTTGGCGAAAGAGGGCATGCTTTTCGAAAACAGTTTCTGCGGGAATAGCATCTGCACTCCATCGCGATGCACCGTGATGACGGGACTGCACAGTCACAAAAACGGCATTGTCAATCTTTCCGGCGCCCTTGATCCGCAGCGGCCGACATGGCCAAAGGCGCTTCACAACGGCGGCTACACGACTGCGATCTTTGGCAAGTGGCACATGAAAACGAAGCCGACGGGTTTCGACGAGTGGGCAGTTTTGAGCGGGCAGGGCAGCTACTACAACCCCGACTTCTTTTTCTCGGACGGCGAAAGCCGCCGCATCGAAGGCCACTCGACTGATGTGGTCACGGATCTAGCACTCGATTGGCTCGAGCGTCGAGACACCTCCAAGCCGTTTGCATTGATGGTTCAGCACAAAGCGCCTCACCGGAACTGGAAACCAAGCCTGCGCGAACTCGAACTGTACCGTGACATTGAGTTCCCCGAACCGCCGACGCTGTTTGATCAATACGAAGGACGTGTCGCGGCGGCCTCACACGCGATGGGTATTGATGGCCACATGAGGATGGCATCTGACCTAATGCTGTTCGAGACCGAGAAGGACCAGAACGTCATCAATCGTTTTACACCCGAGCAGAAAAAGGCTTACCTGGCAGCTTTTGCGAAAGAAAACGAAGCCTTTCTTGCCAATCCACCGACGGGCAAAGAACTTGTGCGTTGGAAGTATCAGCGGTACATGAAGAACTACCTTCGCTGTGTTGCGGGCGTCGACCGAAACGTGGGACGTGTCCTTGCGGAATTAGACAAGGCTGGACTGAGCGACAATACGATCGTCGTCTACTGCGCCGACCAGGGATTCTACCTTGGCGAACATGGTTGGTTTGACAAACGTTGGGCGTACGAGGAATCGCTAAAGATGCCTCTGATCGTTCGCTGGCCCGGAAAGGTAAAAGCGGGATCTCGCTGCGCCGCGATGGTTCAAAACATTGATTACGCGCCGACGCTACTCGAAGCCGCTGGAATCCCAACCGACTGGGATGTTCACGGAATTAGCCTGATGCCACTGCTAACTCAAGGCGGGACGACACCGGATCAGTGGCGAGACACGATCTACTATCGCTACATCGACGGCGGGCACGGCGTCGCTCAACATAGCGCGATTCGCACGAACGATTTCAAGCTGCTGTACTTCGACAACCCACGAAACGAGGCAGAGAAAGCAAGCCGCTGGGAACTGTTCGACCTCAAGAATGATCCGCAGGAAATGACCAACCTCGCCACCGACACCAATCACGCAGCAAAACTAAAAGCGATGCAGGCAAGATTCCAGGAAACACGCCAGTTTTACGACGACACGGACGAGAGCGTGTGGAAGCGAGGAGCAAGCCAGAGGTACGCACCGGACTCCTATATCCAGCCACCGAGAAAGCGATAGCCAAGCGAGGATCCTCACCGATGCCGTATGTACGAGAGATGTACCTGGCGTGAAGTGAGGCTAATGCCGGTAGCGGATACCGATCACGACGGGGTACCTACCGGTACTTGGTCCGAAGGGAATAGCGGGCATGACCGAACAGGGCGGTCACGTCCCAACTGATGTCGTCCTTCTTGTCTTCGGCGATCCAAACAGAGCGACAGACCTTTTGGTGGCCATTGCGATGGCACTTTGATCGGTCGGTCGCGAAATGGTTCGGCAGTGGTATGATCGCCTGCGCAATGCCGCTGCGCGTTGCCGATTGGAATATATCGAAGCGGCGACCATGGTCCGACGGTGACTGATAAGCCGCTTATTCCACTGCGCGAAAACGACACAACAAAAACCAACGTCTAACGAGCAAACGCAATGAAACGCGATATGAATTTGATTCGGAGAATTGTGCTTGCGGTTCGCAGTCACGAGGGTCGACCAGGGGCTGGCGAAGTGCAATCGCTGATCTCCGATTCCGAAAACGATGTTTTCGGCTATCACATTGCGTTGTTGGTTCAAAGTGAAATGATGTCCGGCGTTGACACTGGACCTCGAAAAGACCGCTTTGGCGTGACCAACTTGGCTTTAACGTGGGCAGGACAGAATTTCGCTGACAACATTTTGAACGATGAAGTCTGGGCGAGCTGTCAAAAAAGCCTGGATGATGCGAAACTAGAATCAGCGTCATTTGAGGTCTGGTCACGAATTGCGATTGCGAGGATCACTGATCGATTGGGCAGCTCCTGATCGCGAGAAAAGAGTGAGCGAGCACGCGGCGAAAACGCATTTAGAGCAGCGTAGTGGACGATTAAAATCATGACTTGGGTTTTGCGAGTTCTGCTATTGCTTTCTTACTCTCTGTACTGGGGCGGACTCACCTTTTACACCGGTTTCGTCGTTCGGATATCGCACGATGTTCTAAACGACCCAATGGATGGCGGACTGATTACTCAGCGAGTGACGTCAGTGCTGAACGTCTTAGGCGCGGTGACGGTCGTTTTGATGGCGTGCAATTGCGTCGTTGTGATGCGTCAATCCCCAAAGTACGGATACGCGCTCGCCGGATGCGCCACAGTGCTTGGGGGCGTGCTGATTGGGTTGTTCGTGGTGCATGGACATCTGGACGCGATCATCAACATTGAAACCATGGAGATTACCAACCGCGACGCATTCGTGACGGGGCATCGCCGATACAACCAACTAACCACGATCGAGTGGCTCTGTTGCCTTGCCTATCTTCCAATCACGGTCGTTGCCTGGCGTCGCATCGACTCGAAAAAAGATTCTGTAGTCGCAGACGGTAACTCTTAGCTTCCGTTTGATTGAACACGACGGATTGGAAACCCGTTTCTTTCGTTGGCCTCGGCGACGTTGCCTTTTGACGTCAGTGGTATGATTCGAGCCACTTGACCTTGGCAAGCTTGTCTTCGTCGCCTTCCTATTTCCAGCGAGTTTACGATGCGATTCTTTTGGGCTGCACTCTTCGCAGCGATGCCTTCGACGAACGTTTCAGTTCGCCGACATTTTGGGATCCTGTTGTTCGGATTGATGTGCGTCTTCACCAACGCGACCAATCCAACGGTTGGGTGTGCGCAACCGCCGACCACGATCGGTGACGCCGGATGGCTGGAAATGGTCGTACCGTCGCAGAATGGACGAGTTCGGTGGAGCGATGTTTCGGAGGCGATGGCCGAGTCGATTCGGTTGGACAAGGAATCGGTACGTTCAATGTTTCCCGACGGTGAGATCAACCTTGCCGACGACAGTGTGATGTTGATGTTGCTGGGTGCGAACTTAGTGCTGGGCCAGCGTGGCTCGATTGCGATGACGAGCGATGCCGATGGCAATCGATCGATCAAGCTTCGCGTCAAGATTCCCGAGAGTGATTCAGCGACCAAACTGGGAGCGCTTGGAACTCAGCGACTTGCCAATGTCACGATTAACATCGACGAGGACTGGGCATTGCGAACGGCGAACAAACCACTGGCAATCTGCTTGCACGGTTTAAAAAGCAATCCCGAAATTTTTGGTGCCCTGCGAAATGAACTGCGTCAAGCGGGTTACGCAACAGCTACTGTTTCTTATGACGACCGGCGGTCGATCGTTGAATCAGCCAATTTGATTTCGAACAAATGCGAGACGCTTTTTAGAAACGCCAGAGTAAAACCGAGACTTGCCTTGATCGGGCATTCGATGGGTGGCTTGGTTGCTCGTGAATGGACTGAAAATCCTGCGTTACCCAATCAACGGATCACAACACTGATCACGGTGGCATCACCACACTTGGGATCGAACTGGGCGACAATGCCGCCACTGATCAATTTGTTGGCAGACGGAACGTTGGAAGGCCGGGACTTGGTCAATCTGTTGCTTCATCTGCCATCAAGTCCAGGCGTCCGGGACTTAGAACCCGGGTCGAAGATGCTAGAAACCATGAACGGGCGGCCTCGGCAAAATAATGTTCGCTACACCGCG
The DNA here is from genome assembly GCF_007860175.1 of Rubripirellula reticaptiva. Lineage (NCBI taxonomy): Bacteria > Pseudomonadati > Planctomycetota > Planctomycetia > Pirellulales > Pirellulaceae > Rubripirellula > Rubripirellula reticaptiva. The sequence continues at coordinate 136,015 of NZ_SJPX01000001.1, forward strand.
ATCGTTGGCACCCATTGCCCTATCAACGCCGAAGAATCACGAGAACTGCGGTCGGCAATCCGGCAACTTGACCAAGCGGAAAGTTTTACGCGGCTGATCCGACCGCGAATCTTGCCTCTTTTGAACGACTGTGACGAGTTGATCGAAGGAAAGGGCGATGGAGTGGTCGCTGTATCGAGCGGCATGATTCCTGGCGTTGCCGACACGGTCCTGGTTCCGCTGGCGCATAGCGAAATGATCGCTCGTTTGCCCGCCGGCAAACCAAATCCCGTTTGGCAATTGATCCTCGACCGACTTGGCGCAGTCGATTAGATCCAATCGGCTAACGATGGAGTCTTCATCGTCCAACTTTCGGTTCAGATGTCATTAAGCCCCTGCCGAATAGTTGTTAACCCTTACCGCGAACCGTTAGACTCAGGGTTTCGATTGATGACGAACGCTCGAGGGATCGGCCCGATGGAACATTCGACAGCCACTGACAAGTCGCATGCTGCATTTGATAAGTCAGCGATTTCACAGCTCACGGCCGATTCGCTTCGGTTGGCGATGTTGCCAGGAATAGGGCCTCGGACGATGTCTCTGTTGCTAGAGGCGTTTGGCGATCCTGCAGCCGTGCTGGCGGCTTCCGACGATCAACTGGCTTCGATTCATGGTGTTGGACAAAAACTGATCCAATCAATTCGATCTGCCAACCAACTGGTTGATGTGGAATCGATCGCAAGATGGTGCCACCGCAATCACGTCGACATCATTTGCCAAGACTCGGAATCCCAAACGTCAGTTGTCGGAACCACCACCGCCTATCCACGATCCCTGGCGGATCTGCCCGACGCGCCGCCGATTCTGTTTGTTCAGGGCGATCTAGTTGCCGATGATGAACTCGCCGTCGCAATCGTGGGCACACGGCACGCAACCACTTATGGATTGAAACAAGCCGAGCACTTGGCCTACTCGCTCGCTCGTGCAGGTGTGACGGTCATCAGCGGCCTGGCACGCGGGATCGACGCCGCGGCTCACGAAGGCGCCCTCGCTGGCGGCGGCCGAACGATTGCGGTTTTGGGTAGTGGTCACGATCATATCTATCCACGAGAACACGAAGGTCTTGCCAAAGCGGTGGCAGCCGACGGAGCCGTGATCAGCGAGTGTCCGCCGTACGCGAAACCTCGCGCCGGTATGTTCCCTCAGCGAAACCGAATCATTGCCGGACTGTCGCTCGCGACGCTTGTCATCGAAGCCCCCGATCGCTCGGGCGCCTTGATCACCGCCCGGATCGCCATGGAACAAAACCGCGAGGTCTTGGCGGTCCCTGGCCCGATCACCAGCCGCGTCTCTCGCGGGTGCAACCAATTGATTCGCGACGGCGCCAAATTGATCCAGAATGTCGACGACATTCTAGAAGAACTTGGCCCAATGCGTGCTCCAGTACAAACATCCGATGGACACGAAGTCCGTAACGCAGCAGAACTGCAACTCAACGAACTGGAACGTGCGGTCTTGAATGCGATCGAAACCGAAAGCACTCCGATCGACCAAGTCATCCAGCGCAGCCAGCTACCGACGCACAGCGTCATTGCTGTGATCAGTGTGTTGGAGATGCGCCGTTTGATTCGCCGGCTCAGTGGCCAATACGTATCGCGGATCTAACCTTGCGTCCGATGTTGTTCCGCAAGCGTGATCAAATCACTTGCGATCACGTCGATCGGTGTTGCCGGACCGTAGATTTGCCCAACACCCAATTGTTCTAGCGATTCTCGTTCGGCATCGGGGATGACCCCGCCAACCACGACGGGGATCTTGATTCCCGCTTTGGAAAGCTGGTGCATCAATTGGGGCAATAGCGTTTGATGGCCTGCCGCTAACGTTGAAATGCCGACAACATCGACACCGCTTTGGTCAACCAATCGGGCAACGTCGTCGGGCGTGGTGAACAACGGCGCCAGCACCACTTCGAACCCCAAATCCGCCAGTGCCGATGCCACAACTCGCTGACCACGATCGTGTCCATCCTGACCCAGTTTACAAATCAAGATTCTTGGCGGTCGCTCGTACGAATCAGTAAACGACACGACTCGCTGCGACAATGCTCTCCACTGGTCATCTTCACGGCGTTTCGACTGATAGACGCCGGAAACCAGAATCGATTCGTCTTGATGCCGTCCCCAAACCATTTCCAAAGCCATCGAAACTTCGCCGACCGTTGCACCGTTTCGCATCGCTTGAATTGCTAACGGAACCAAGTTGACGTCACTCGACCGCGCGGCATCAGTGATCGCCGCCAGCGAATGTTCAACGGCTTGTTGATCACGTCGACTGCGAAGTTCTCGCAGTCTGGCTTGCTGCTGTTGCTCAACCGATTCACCGTCAACGACGACAGTTTCGGCGACGGTGGAATCCGGTGTGGTGTGTTTGTTGACACCAACGATGACACGTTCACCACGATCGACTCGTGCTTGCTCAGCCGCAGCCGCCTCTTCAATTCGAAGTTTCGGCAACCCCAACTCGATCGCTTTCGCCATCCCACCAAAGCTTTCCACTTCATCCATCAGTCCATTGGCTCGGTCAACCAACTGCTGAGTCAGGCTTTCCATGAAGTACGATCCACCCCAAGGATCGACCACCTGAGTGATGCCGGTTTCCTCTTGCAGAATCAACTGGGTGTTGCGTGCGATTCGTGCGGCGGTGTCGGAGGGCAAGCAGGTGGCTTCGTCAAACGAATTGGTGTGCATCGACTGGGTTCCTCCAAAAACGCCGGCCATCGCTTCGATCGATGTGCGGACGATGTTGTTCATCGGGTCCTGCTGCGTCAAAGACCAGCCTGATGTTTGACAGTGCATCCGCAAGATCTTCGACTTCGGATTCTTGGGACCGAACTCGTTGACGATGCGGTTCCAAATGATTCGCGAGGCTCGCAGCTTTGCGATCTCGGTATAGAAATCGATACCGATGCCGAAAAAGAACGACATACGCAGCGCGCATTGATCGACGTCCAGCCCTGCGGCGATCGCGTTTCTCAGGTACTCGCGGCCATTGGCCAGTGTATACGCCAGTTCCAAAGCGGCCCCTGCGCCGGCTTCGTGCATGTGATAGCCGGACACCGAAATCGAATTGACCGAAGGGGCTTCGATGTGGCAGTATTGCATTACGTCTCGGACGATCCGCATCGACGGCGAGGGCGGATAGATGTACGTGTTGCGAATCAAGAACTCTTTCAAAATGTCATTCTGAATCGTTCCCTTCAGTTGTGCGGGGCTAACGCCTTGACGTTCCGCGGCCACGACAAAGGCGGCGAGGACCGGCAGCACGGCACCATTGATCGTCATCGACACCGAAACTTCGTCCAGCGGAATTCCGTGAAAGAGTGCGACCATGTCTTCCACACAGTCGATCGCGACGCCCGCCTTTCCGACATCGCCGAGCGCCAAAGCATGATCACTGTCATAGCCTCGCTGAGTCGGCAAGTCGAAGGCGACCGAGATCCCCTGGGCGCCAGTTGCAAGCAACTTTCGATAGAACGCATTCGAATCGACCGCGGTTGCCAGTCCCGCGTACTGGCGAATCGTCCAAGGTCGTTCGGAATACATCGTCGCATAGGGACCACGAACGTATGGCTCTTCGCCAGGCAACGAACCGAGATGATCGACGTGCTTCAAATCGTTGCGGGTATAGACCGGCTTGATCAAGATTCCGTCGGAACGACTGTGTCCCGTGGCTTCGCCAATTTGCGTTTCGTTGGCCGCTGCAGACCGCAACGAAAATCGTCGAATAGGACGAACCGAACGTATGGAATGGTTGGTTTTGCGAGTCATCATGTGGTGAAGCAGGAAGGGCGGGGCAGGGCTAGGAAGGACAGAGCAGGGTAGGGCGAGGGGCTAATCAGGCACCGATTGCAACCAAGATTGGTTGTCGTCAATCACCAAGACTTGCCAGTTCGATCAGTACACCGTCGAAGGAATCGGGATGGATAAAAATGACGCGATGTCCGCCCGCACCGATGAAGGGATGGTCGCTTAGGAACTGGTACCCACGGCTCCTTAACCGAGCGATATCGTTGTCCAAGTCATCGGATAGAAAACAAAGGTGATGAATGCCGCCACCACGTTTGCGAACAAATTTTCCGATCGCAGATTCATCCGCGGTCGCTTGCAGTAACTCAATTTTTGTCGAAGGCAACGGAAACATCGCCAGCGCGACGGACTGATCAGCCACTTCGTCTGTGCTTTCGCAACTCAGTCCCAAGTCACGTACGAAACGCTCAATCGCTTTATCGAGCGATGGAACCGCGATCGCAATGTGATCCAGTGCAACAATCATTTTGGCCCCTAAACCAACTCGGGTTGATGAGAGTGGGAAGAGTGAGCTAAGTCAAAATTCGACGCAGGAGCCAACACGTTTTTCGCAGCTGATTGGGCAAGTTCGAGTTGGCGTTTCATCATTGATGCGAGCGTTCGCACGTGCGGTTCAAGGACCATCGAGTCGTGGTCACCAGCGACCTCGAACAATTTGATGCCACCGCGGACCCACGGTTGCCAGTGATTCATTTCATCCATGAATTGACGATCGCTGTTAATTCGTCGTGAACCTGGCAAGTCATGCGCGATCGCAAGCGGCGGACGAAACAGATGCACGACACCGTCATAAGGCAACGTTTGGTAACACGCGTGGGCGTCCATGAACGCGTCACCAATCACCGAAGATCGAAACTCAACACCGTCGTGGGTGGCTTCAGCGGATGCATGACGGCTGCGTCGTCGGTCGGTTTCGGATTGACGATCGCTCCAATCTTTACGATCACGAAGCAACTGAGCGAAGTAACCGAATCGGCGCCCGCGAATTTGATCAAAGTGAATCTTAGCTTTGTCGATCCAAGTCAATTTCATGTGATGAACGGCTGGCGTATCGAGCAGCGCCACGAACGCAACTTCTTGGCCAGCGGCCGTCAATTGCTGAGCCATCTCGTAAGCTGAAACACCGCCGCCTGAGAACCCCCCGATGAAGTACGGTCCCTCGGGTTGGATCAGACGCACTTCATGCAAGTAATCACGCGCCATGTCAGCAAATGTGCGATGAGGCGCATCATCGCCAATCAAACCCTTGGCTTGGATTCCGTAGACCGGTTGATCGTCACCGAGTCTTTTCGCCAAGTAGCGAAGATTCAGCACATTTCCAAACATGCCGCCGACGATAAACAATGGCGGTTTCTCTGTTGCCGCCGGAACGTGCAACGGAACAACAAAACGATACGCCGGAGTTGTCGCAATTGCCGCATCTGATTTTGCATCAGATGAATCCTGATCGCCATCGATCAGAACCGCCAGCTTGCCGATCGTGGGCGAATCGAACAGCGTGGACAACGGCAAGTCGACACCTCGCTGCGTTCGCAGCCGGCTAAAGAACCGCACCGCCAACAACGAATGACCGCCCAAATCTAGAAAACTATCGTTGACGCCAATGTCTTCGATCCCCAGCAAGTCTTGCCACAACTGGGCCAGCCATTTTTCAGTCGGCGTGGTCGGTAATTTCAAAGCTTCGGCCGATCGCGGACGTGCGAACTTGAATCCAGAATCTTGCTTGGGTTGATCCAATTCGTCAAAACGCGAACGAAGATCGGACAAGTCCACTGGCGATACGTAAACGCACCCGTCGCTTGCATTCTCGACAATACGCTCGATCGCTTGACTACCTTCCTGGGGTGAGATGCCTAATCGATAGACTTCTGCAAACAGTTTTTGGCTGTCCGAGAGAACCGGTTTGTTGGTTGTTTGACGCTGGCGTACGACCGGCGAACCAAAACGGCTCGCATCAACCGCTCGCATCTGCAGCCGCTGGATCTCGGCGACCACGTGCCCCTGCTCATCTTGAATCGTGATGTCAAAGGCGATGTCGCTGCCCACGCCGGTTCGATTGCTGGCAAGTCGAATCGTCGACCGAACCACCGCCGGCATCGGTCGCAAAACACGAACGGATCCATAGCCAACCGGCACATACAACGACGACGATTGGTTGTAATCGGAAACCAGCGGTAAACCAAATCCCGTCGCCATGTCCAGCAGCGCCGGATGCAATGCGTGGTCGTTTAAATCACTGGCAAATTCCGCTGGCAATTCGAGTTCGGCAGTCGCGCAATCGCCAAAATACTGGATTGTTCGATACGAATTCCAGCGAGGCCCAAAGTTTAGCAATTCGCACTGGCGTGTCGTGTTTGCGATCGAACGAGGTATCGTCTCGCTCGGTGGACCAACCAGCGAGTCGAGGGTTACGGTCCTAGAATCGGCAACTGCTTCGACTTCCGCGATTGAATGAGTCAGCCAAACTTGGTCATCGCGAAGACGACTTTGAACTTCGATCGAACCAAGCTGCGATCGCGAATCCGTTGATGGCAACCAACAAACTCGCAGTTCCGCGAGTTCTTGGTCAGCCACGATGCATGGCGCAACGAACGCGACGTTGCAAAGACGGAATGAGCAGTGACCTAGCGACTCACTCGCAGCCGCGACCATCCATTGGATGTAGGCAGTGCCAGGAATGACCGCGTCACCGTTAGGCGTTCGGTGTTCATTCAGTTCCCAATCGCCGATTGCCTGCCGAGTGGTGTGATAGCGAACGACACCGTTGGATTCATCGACTGAAATGTGTTCGAACAAGGAATCGGCAGACGGTTCACGACGAACGAAATCTCCGTCGGTTGCGCCGATTAGCTTTCGGTGGACGCCAGCTCCCATGCCAACCGACTTCCACACACCCCAATTGATCGCGATGACATGCGTATTGGATTCGGGAAACGGATTCGAATGAGTAAACGCGTTAAGGAAATGGTTCGCCGCGACATAAGCCGTTTGCCCGGCGGGCGTCAAAAATGTACTCGTTGATGCACACACGAGGAAGAAATCAAGATTCGATTCTCGAAAGATTGATTGCAGAACTCGCGTCCCGTGAACCTTCGCCGACAATACTCGCTCGATCGAATCACTCGACAAAGTAGCGATCAGTTGGTCGTCTATTTCACCAGCCGCATGCAGAACACCATCGATCTTTCCAAATTGCTTGATCGCTTGTTCGACGGTTGAATCCATTTGCCACTGATCGGCAACGTCAGCGGCGCAGACCATGACGCAAGCCCCCGCGTTCCGCAGCGTTTCGACTTGGCGAGTGCGTTTGCCGTCGGATTCATCCAATCCGCGGCGACTAATTAGAACCAAATTAGCGTTCTTGCGAGCCAGCATCGCAGCCATCTGCAAGCCGATGCCACCCAGCCCACCGGTAATCAAATACGTGCCACGTTGCCGAATCAAATTTTCGGTGCCCCGATCATCCCCAGCCGACGAATCCATCAAGATCCGGCGATACGTATTTCCGTTGCGGATCGCCAACACTTGCGATCCTGAATCATGAGGCAACAACGTCTGCGCAATCACAGCCTTGGATGCTTCAGCGAGATCAACGCGCACGTGACCGCCAAGATCAACATCGATCGCCAACGTTTTCAAATTTGGGTATTCGCGTGCGGCAACTTCGATGGGTCCGAGTGCCGTTGCCTTTTCGGGATGGGCAACCGTTTCGCCATGGACTGACTGTGCACCACAAGTCGTCAACGTGATTCGGCACGACACATCACCCAATCGATCCGCCAGCGCCGCGATCAAGTAAGTAAGCCCATACAGGCCTTCTTCGAACGTCCGCATCAGGAACGTTGATCCCGGACGAAAACTCTGATCAGCAGTGACGGGCCACATGAACAAAACGTGATCGGGCAAGCGATCATCGTCGGCCAACGAATCAATCAGACTGCGGTACTCACTCGCGCCCAATTCAGGAACGATGCCGTAGCGTGACGCCGTAGTCCGCTGGAAAACATCTGCGACATGAACCGTGGTGACCTGTGCCGAAGCCGCCCGCAGTATCTCGACCGCAGCGTCACCAACGCCGGCGTCATCAACAAACACAAGCCATTTGGATGCCGAATCGACATTCAATGAGTCTGCTTGTGCATTGAAGGATTCCCAAGACGGAACCGAGAACCAATGCTGCAGATTATCACGGCGAGTCAGCGAAGGCTTTTTCACGACTTTGGCTGCGTCCGGGTCTTCGGTCGCATCCACCCAATATCGATCTTGTTCGAACGCGTACGTCGGCAACATAATTCGACTGGGCAACTGCTCCGCCATTCGGTTCGTCAAGTCGACCGGGAAACCGGCTGCCCAGAGGCTCCCGAGTGTCGCTAAGAAGTAGTCTTCGTCGGCGACGTTTTGATCGGGATGTCGCAGCGACGAAAGCACCGTCCGACTGGCGTGAACAGCCGGATGCTGCTTGACGATTGCCGACAGCACCTTCCCAGGACCGGCTTCCAACAGGACGCGAGACTCGTTCTGGGCTAACGTTTCAATGCAGGAAGAGAACCGAACCGTTCGACGCAATTGCTCGCACCAGTATTCGGGCGAAGTCGCTTCGTCATCGGTGATCCAAGTGCCAGTGCGATTCGATACAAACGGAATCGCCGGAGCATGCAGGGAGATGCTTTGCAAGAACGATCGGAATTCGGGGAGCACATCATCGAGCAATCGTGAATGGGCAGCGATGCGAATCGGAATCCGTTTGGTTTCGACGCCAATCGCTTTCATCCGCACCGCAAAACGAGCCATTGCTTCGTCGGCGCCAGAAACAACACACATTGAGGGTCCGTTGATTACCGCAATATCAACTTCGCCGCAAAGATGATCGGCAACTTGCTCTGACGCCCTATCGACCGTCATCATCCCGCTAGGCGGAACCTTTTCAAGCAACTGTCCGCGAAGTACGATTAACTGCAACGCATCGTCGAATGACATCACGCCAGCCATGTAGGCGGCCGTATTTTCGCCCATGCTATGACCGAGCATCGCTGTGGGCTGCACCCCGGACGCGATCCACAGTTTTGCGATCGCGACTTCCCACAGAAAAATCGCCGGCAACTGGATGCTGGGGCGTTCAAACTGTTGACTTGCGTCCGAATCGGCAAATACAAGCTCACGAAGATCACAGCCAATCAACGGCTTCAGCGTTTCACAACCCAGATCGATAACACTACGAAAAACTGGTTCGTGATCGTACAGCCCTTTGCCCATTCCCAGATACTGTGCACCGCCACCGGGGAACAGAAACGTCGCCGACGATGACTTGGGGTTTGACTTGACCGTCGATTGATAACCGAGTTCGTCACCGCGCAATCGCGCAGCGGCTTCGGCACGATCGCGAGCGACCACAACGCGACGATAGGCAAAGTCATCGCGACCGACTCGCAACGTGTAGGCGACATCGGAAAGCGATAGATCAGCCGACTCTTCGATGAAATCGGCTAATCGAATCACTTGTTCATCAAGCGATTCAGCCGACTTCGCAGAGATTGTCAAAATTTGCGGCGTCACACTTTTACGTCCCAGCACCACTCGCCTAGGCGGTGACTCCAGAATGACGTTTGCGTTCGTTCCGCCCACGCCCAGCGAATGAACCATCGCGCGGCGAACGGCTTGGCTCGGATCCCAATTTCTTGCGACACTGGAAACGACGAAGGGACTTGAATCGAAATCGATGGCCGAATTTGGCTCTCGAAAATCGACACTGGGCGGAATTTCACCGTGATGAATTGCAAGCGATGCTGCGATGAAACTGGCAACGCCGGCGGCCGTATCTGTGTGCCCGATATTCGGCTTGATCGAACCGAGAACACAAGTTTGGGTTTTTCCAGACGTTTCGCGGAACGCCTGAGTCAGCGCCGCAACTTCGATCGGATCACCGATCGGCGTCCCAGTCCCGTGGGCAGCGACGAAGCCGATCGTGTCGGCCGTGACATTGGCAATCGCCATCGCTTCGGCAGCAACCGCGGCTTGCTGATCGATGCTGGGCGCTAAATAGCCTGCCTTGGATGCACCATCGTTGTTGACCGCCGATCCACGAATCACGCTGTAGATTCGGTCACCGTCAGCAATCGCATCCTCCAACCGGCGCAGCACCACCGCACCACTCCCACTGCCGAACACGGTTCCTTCGGATCGATCGTCGAAAGCGCGGCAATGTCCATCGGGCGACAGAATCTCGCCGGGCGTGAATTCGTATCCTTGCCCATGTGGCAATTCGATGGTCGTGCCACCAGCGATCGCCATATCACATTCACCGGCCAGCAAACTTTGCGCGGCTGAGTGGATTGCCACAAGCGAGGTAGAACAAGCGGTTTGCACGCTGACGCTGGGGCCTTTCAAATCGAAACAATACGAGACTCGTGTCGTTAGAAAGTCCTTGTCGTTGCCAGTATGACGCAGCAAGAACATGCCGACCGAGTCACGCACCGCAGGATTGCGAAGCAGGTTGAAGATGAAATAGCTGTTCATCCCACAACCGCCAAAAACGCCAATCGGGCCATCGAACTTAGCGGGCGGATGCGTGCTGTCCTCGAGTGCTTCCCAACAACATTCCAAGAACTTGCGATGCTGTGGGTCCATGATCGCCGCCTCTTTGGGACTGAACCCAAAGAACTCAGCATCAAACAAATCGAAGCCTGTGATCGGCGCCCCTGACCGGACATAGCTCGAATCGTCGAGCTGATCAGCATCAACACCGGCGGCCATCAACTCATCGACCGAATAATCACGAATCGATCGCACGCCCTGGCGAAGATTGTCCCAGAACTGTGCCGGCGTCACAGCGCCGGCGAAACGTAATCCCATGCCGACCACTGCGATCGCACCTTCGGGAATGGGATCGGAAACTGCGTCCGATGTTGCCTCGTGGCCCCTTTCGAGCATCAGTTTGCTCCCTGCGGATGCTGGCTAATCCCGCCACGCCGCTGCATCATTTCGCGGCGACGCATAGCTCTGGACTGGCCGACCGACTGGGTCGCCGGTGTTTGTGATGCCGATGACTGGGATGCAATCGGCGTCACACTGTCCGTTTCGGCTTCACTCGCGTTTGTCCGTAGCGAATCTATGTGCGCCGCCAGCGTCTGAACGGTCGGGTAACGGAACAGATCCGTGATCGCCACCGTGACACCCAACTGATCGCGAAGCTGTCGGTGCATTCGAACCGCTAAGAGTGAATGACCACCCAAGTCAAAGAAGTTGTCGTTCAATTCGATCGTGTCAAGCTGCAAAACTTCTTTCCAAAGCGAGGTGATCTGCTTTTGAGTTTCCGATGCGTCGGGCGAAGACGCGCGAGCAGTGACCACTGGCGCCCGTGATAACTCGCTTTGCTTTGCAGAATCGCCAACCGGCAACGTGCTGAGCACCTTTCGGTCCACTTTGCCGTTAGGTGTTAATGGGAACGCATCAACGACGACAAAGTGCACCGGCAACATGTGAGCCGGCAACGATTGGCGAAGCTCCAATCGCAGCGACCGGATGAAGTCAGGCGAACCTTCGACACCGTTATGAACCACCACGAACGCCACTAACGTTTGCTCGGAAGAACTCGATTGCTTGGGAATCACAACCGACTGACGAATGGACGAAACCGCGTCGATCGCGTTTTCAATATCTCCAAGTTCGATCCGGTGGCCACGAATTTTAACTTGATGATCCGAACGGCCAAGGAATTCCAAATCGCCCGAGGCCGTCCATTTCGCAAAGTCACCGGTGTGATACATCCGCGCGTCTGGGTCGCTGACGAAGGGATCCGCCTGGAACTTTTCTCGAGTCAGTTCATCGCGATTCCAGTATCCCGGAACCACTCCATCGCCACCGATCCAAAGGTTGCCGGCCGCACCGTCCGGCACGTGATTTCCTTGCTCATCAAGCAGATAGATGAACGTATTGGCGATCGGCCGACCGATCGACACGGACTGAATCTCGCCCGGTCCAATCTTTGTGGACGTGGACCAAACAGTGGTTTCGGTGGGTCCGTAAACATTGATCAAAGCAACCGGCGAATCACTCGTCAAACGAGTCGCCAATTGAGCGGGCAGGGCCTCGCCGCCCAGCAAGACATTCGGAATCGAGCGAATCGCGGTTGCCGATGCATCGTCCTCAATCAACATCTGCGCCATCGATGGGGTGCACTGGAAGTGAGTGACGTCGTGCAAGTCGACCAACTGCTGGATCGTCGCAGTTGCGACCTCGGACGCTTGCTCGTTGACCAAGTCTTTCAAGTCGTTCAACGGATGCAGTGCGGCCAGCGATTCATCGGCACTGACACCAAAATCGATCAAACACGCGATTTCCGTCGTGCCGGCTTCCTGAAGTTTGCGAACCAGTGTCTGACACTTCTCGGGCGTACCAAACAGGCCACTCGTTTCAAAGTACCGTTCAAACGAAAACGCCAGCAGGTCATCCATGTCGTCGTCCGACAAAGAATCCAAATCCAACGCGCCTGCGGTGGTACCGTCGCTGCGTTTTTTGAACGCCGCCCAGGTGTGGGAAAACCCACGGACCAAACTTGCCGAGGTTCGCAAGTATTCGATCATCGGACCGCGAACGATCTGTTTGACCTTGTCCGTATCGTCACCCACAAACGTGTGCACCATGACGGAGACTTCGCCGGGACCAACGTGTCCGGCCGCTGCGCGGGACTCGCGATAAGCCTTGATCTTGATCGCCAGTTCGTCAGTGGTTTGCCCAAGCAAGTGCGTCAACACGTTGCAGCCGCTTTTGCCGGCTTGCCGAAACGTGTCCTCATTGCCAGCCGTTGTGATCCAAACCGGTAGCTCTTTTTGGATCGGCCGCGGATAGGTTTGAACGGAAACGGGCGCATCATCCGGCCCGATCATTTCGACCGTTTCGCCTCGCCACAGTTTGCGAACCGTTTCAAGGTTCTCGAACATCACCTTCTTTGCATTGGCATAGTTTGCCGGCGCCAAGACAAAGTCATTAGGCTGCCAACCCGAGGCAAACGAAACGCCAACGCGGCCGCCCGACAAACGGTCTACCATCGACCATTCTTCGGCCACTCGTGCCGGATGATGAAGCGGCAGCACCACACTGCCAGACCGGATCGCGACCTTCGTCGTGATTGCAGCAACGGCAGCGCCGGTCACCGCGGGATTCGGATACAGCCCACCAAAATCGTGGAAGTGACGCTCAGGAGTCCAGACGGATGAAAAGCCGTTCACATCCGCAAACTTAGCGCCTTCAAGCAGCAACCGATACGAGTCGCTGGGCGACTCGGCGTGATTCAGACTGGCGCTGCTCGAAAAGTAAAACAGACCGAACTTCACTTGGCTGGAAAGCGCACGGTGCCGATCAGCGGACGCGATTCGCGAAGGCGTGTCGTGCAAAATCACTTTGAACCCGCGGCAAACGGTCCACAACAACTCCAACACTGAAATATCGAACGACAAGCTGGTGACAGCCAACCAAGTTTTTGAAGAACTAGATTCCGACGTCGCATCTGGAATCACGTCGTCCATGCCCGCAAAAAAATTCATCACGTTACGATGCGAGACCATGACGCCCTTGGGCAGTCCCGTCGAACCCGATGTGTAAATGACATAGGCAAGATCCGACGCAGCACCAACAGAAAGATCCGCGACGTTTCCATCGGCACTGACCGAATCAACATCAAACAAGGGTGTATCCGATGCAGGTAAACGAGTGACGCTCGCCGAGTCCACCACAATACACCGCAGATCAGCGTCGGAAATCATGAACTCGATTCGCGAAGCCGGAAATTCCAAATCAAGCGGAACGTACGTCGCGCCGACTTTCATCACCGCCAACAGAGCAGCGACCATGTCAAGACTTCTTGAGGTGGCGATTCCAACTCGATCACCATGGCACACTTCACGAGTTTGAAGGGCAGCGGCAATCTGCTTGACTCGATTTTCTAGTCCGGCGTACGTCCATTGCAAGTCACCGCACACGAGCGCTACGGCACCGGGTGTCTTAGCGACTTGAGCAGAGAATTCACCATCGATCGTTGCTTGGCGATCGTAGTCGCGATGTGTTTGGTTGCGATGTTCAATCACAGCGAGACTTTTCGCTGACGACAATGACAAACGACCAAGATTCGTCGCCGGCTTATCGAGAGCACGCCGAATGAAGTCGCCCGCCTGATTCAACCATCCGACGCTCGAATCATCCAATCGACTCGCATCGAACCCGATCACCGCTCGTGAACCATCACGACTGACTTGCAAATCTATCTTTGATCCGTTTGGCATCCGTTCACCCATCTGATCAACGATCCGTGTCGTGATCGATGGATTGGCGGTAGCTTGCGAAAGCGATGGAAAACGCAGTCCAAGATCGCGAAGGTATCGCCCGTGCTGGGATGCCTTGACGATTCGATCACGAATCAACGCCGTGTTGTCATTAACCGACTTCGAACGGTCGAGGGAAATTGACAGAGGAACCAGAGAAGCAAACAACGAATTTACGACAGCGTTTGCATGATACTGCGACGTAACGAGGCTGAGATCAAAATCGGTTTGACCGGTAATCTTCCCCAAGCACATCGCAAAAATGGCAATGACACTTTCCGCGGTGGCGTGTTCCGGCAACTCGACCGAAACCGTTTTATAGGCAGCAACCGTTTGAAGTCTGGCGCTATTCGCATCACCGATCATCAGCGGCCGAACGTTTCTTAGTCGCGATATCCAAGTCGATTCTTGTTTAGCGGCGGATTGATAGGCTGCGTCGATTTCGGTGGCTAGGGATTCTGGAATCTGGTCCAGCTTTGTGCCGACTCGAAACGTACGGTCCCAAAATTCGCGTGACAGCGGTGCCCCCGCGAGATCGGCCAGATTGCTCAGTCCGATGTCGTGGGTCGAGGTCGCAACCCAAACCACTTGGTCCGCGACGCGGACGATCGTGCCAGCCTCTTCGGCTGACTTGGTGGCCGCGAGTTCGCATCGGCCGACAACAAACCAAGAATCGTTGATGCGAATTTTTGCGGTCGCAAGTGGATTTTCAAATTGCTTGCCGAAGTCAAGTGAACGCACCCGAGCAGCACAAACGTCGGCCGAATTTCGGTGATCGATCCAGCCTGCGACCGAAGGTCGTCGATGTCTGCCAAAATAAGTTCTCGCCGAAAGATCTTGGGGCGATGGCACGAAGTCGTCGTCAAGCAATCGATCAATCATCGCGTCCATCGATTCGGTCGCGGCTTCGAAGCACTTGGTGTTGAGCGTCAGCGCGGTTTCGTCACCAGCAATCGTGACAGGAACCTGCAACAACACGTCCCCCGTATCCGGCTTGTCCGTCAGTTGGTGCCAAGTGATTCCGTGTGATGTTTCGCTCGCGGCGACCGCCCAACTGGTGACGTTTAGCCCGGCATAACGCGGCAACATTGAATCGTGAAAGTTGATCGCAATTCGATCAGCCGCAGCAATCACCGCGGCGGGAATCATCTGCAAATACGTGACGCTGATCACATAGTCGATTGGTCCGGCCGCTTGCACGGCAGCGATGAGCCCGTCGTTAGCATTTCCGGTGTCAGCACTGGTTCCGACATCGACACTGGTCCCCATATCAACACAGGGAATTGCCTGATCAGATGCCCATCGCAGCACTTGTGGGTTGGACGATGCGAGACCGGCGACTCGGACACCACGCGTGAGGAGCGACTGCGCCGCTTGGACGACAAGAAGCCGCTCTCCGAGGAGAAACGCCGAACGAGGCTGGACCATGAAATTGAGGTGGGCAAAGGCAGTTGAGATTCTACGTCTCTATTAATAGTCGCGGGGGGTGCGGTCAACAATGCTTCAAAAGTAAATGAGCGTGAATCGCGGCATGAAGCCGCACTTTCCGTCGCCATGATCCGGGGCCAACAATCGATCATTTTGATCATGCCAATGGCCGATATTTATCAAGCTGTGAGAATCGCCAACATTCAAGACGCTTGCCCCACGGCCTGGATGGGGCGAGAATCGGTCGGCGGCAAATTCATTCTGCGGGCACCCAACCGACGCGAAAGAAGTGTTTTGGACAACGATTTTTATCGCGAGAGCGACCATTCTTTGGCAGGCGACGACGTGGTCAACGCCTGCGGGATGACCGACCAGGGCCGTGTTCGAAAGACGAATCAGGACCAGTTCCTGATTGCCCAGCTGAATAAATCGATGCGAGTTTCTGCGACAAGCATGTCTTTTGATCAGCGGCTTTACGGTATCGCGCAAGGCGAAGTGATGCTGGTGGCCGATGGAATGGGCGGCCACGCAGCGGGCGATCAGGCCAGCCGGCTAGCGATCGAGCACTTGGTCCAGCGATTGCTTAGCAGCATTCATTGGCATTTTCACGGCGAAGAAGAACGCGAAAGCGAATTCGTCACCAACCTGCAAGAGTTGCTAAAAGAGGCCCACGCTCACATCTTGTCAGAATCGGCCCAGCACGTGGACCAGCGCGGCATGGGCACGACTTTGACGATGGCCTATCTGATTTGGCCTCGTCTCTATGTCGTCCATGCCGGTGATAGCCGTTGTTACTTGATCCGCGACGGCCAAGCCGACGTGCTGACAACCGACCACACTCTGGCACATCAATTGGTCGAAGCAGGCGGACTGAAACCAGAAGACGAAGCGTCCAGTCGCTGGAGCAACGTGCTTTGGAATGTGCTGGGTGGTCGCTCGGACGGAGGTCTGATCGCGGAAGTAAGGCGGGTCGATTTGGAAGCCGGCGACAAAATCGTCCTTTGCAGCGATGGTCTGCACCGGTACGTCAAACCCAACCAATTGGCAAATATCGTCAACGAAAGCCAGGATCCCAGCCAAGCTTGCCAGAGTTTGATCAAATTGGCCAATGATGCCGGTGGCGAAGACAATATCACGGTGATCGTTTCGGCTCCGGCAGGCGAAAACATTAACGAGTCAACCTGGATCGAAGCGCTGACCGAGTGAGCATTCCCGATCCCTCGCCTTATCAGAGCCCGAAGACGCTCGAGCCAACCCGGCCGAAAACGCCGCCATTGTCCCACCCACCGCCAATCAAGTTGTGGTGGGGCGCGGCATGCGGAATGGCTGCGGCGGTCTTGTACACGGTTTCTAACATCGCCCTGCGGCAAAGCGTAAGCATTGATCCGTTCTTGGTGTCCGCTGTCAAAGCAGGACCAACGGTGCTGTTCCTAGGTCCGGTGATTGCGTGGATGTTCATTCAAGGACACCCGATCGCCACGAACCGCCGCATGATTCCGCAGTTCATGCTAGTGGCGCTGATGGGCCAGTTTGTCGGCAACGCAGCTTTTCAAATTGCGTTGGGTGTTATCGGCTTGGCCGCTGCGGTGCCGATCACGCTGGGCGTGCTGCTGATCGGCGGTGCGATGCTGGGACGGATCGTTTTGGGCGAACCCGTTCGCACGGCTACGGTTGTTTCCATGGTGACGTTGATCATCGCCGCGATCGTTTTGTCGCTTCCATCATCAACACCGAAAGTGCAACAAGCTTCATCGGAACTTCCGATGTGGGTGGGCGGACTTAGCGCAGCAGCCTCGGGCGCAGCCTACGCACTATTCGGTGTCGTGATGCGAAAAACGATGAACGACGGCGTATCCGCACCGCTGACAATGTTCTTAAGCGGCGCCGTGGGAACGGTCGCGTTGTGGTCGTTCACACTGATCCAGCATGGAACGGAACCGATTGCGATGCTTGAATCGAACCAGTGGGTAGTGATGGGTGCCGGTGGGCTATTCAATTTCCTGGCGTTTGTCGCATTGTCATACGCATTGAAAGCACTGCCAGTCGTCGCCGTCAATCTGATCAACGCCTCGCAAGTCGCGATGGCGGCGATGGCAGGTGTCGTGCTGTTTGCCGAACCCGTGACATGGCAATTGATGTCTGGTATCGGACTTACCTTTGCCGGATTGTTGATCCTGATGCGTGGGCGACTGTCGCCGTTCAGCTAAGGTCGACGAGCAAGGCCCAAACCGATTTCCTTTAGACTCTGGTCAGCTTGGTGACTCGTCCCGTGGCGACCCATTCGGCGACGTACAGGTTGTCTTCCTTGTCAAAACAAGCATCGTGGGGGTGAACGAACTTGCCTTGCTGCCACTTGCTTTCGTCGGTGCGGATCACAAACCCGTTGTTCTCTTTTTTGTCGGCTAAGACTCTTTCTCGGTCGTCACCAATGGTCGCAACCGTGTTGTGATCACGATCGAGCAACGACACACGAGCCACCAACTCTGGCACCACCATCAACTTGTCGTTGGTATCCATGTTGGCAGGTAAGCCGAAACCGGAAACCGTTTTCTTGTAGCCACCGTCCATCGTGAAGCACTGCAGAGTGTTGTTCGCGCGGTCGGCAACGACAATTTCAGAGTCGCCACCTTTGCGATTATCGATCCAAATTCCGTGCGGCGTTTTGAACGTTCCCTGACCATCGCCTTCACCGCCGAAACACGACACCCAGTTGCCATCGGAATCGTAGCGGTGGATGTAGAACGAACCATAACCATCGGCCAACAAGAACCCGTTGTCTGGCAAAAAAGCAAAGTTGGTGGGCATGAATCGATCGCGGCCCCAGATTTTTTCTGGACTGCTGGCTTCGCCTGCTGCGTAGACACCCGACTTCATCGGCGCATAGTGCTGCCAAATCGTTTCGCCTTGCAGAGTCAACTTGGCGATCGATTTGACTTGTTGATATCCGGTCACATACAGAAACGGTGTTCCGTCCTCCACCCGGACTTCCAATCCGTGCCCGCCACCTTGGAACTGCTGTCCGAAGGCTCGGATGAACTTACCGGCTGAATCAAATACGAAGATTGATGGGTGATCCGTCTTGGTGGCATCACCTTCGTGGATTACGTACAGATTATTGTCGGGATCGACAGCGACATTGTGCGTGATTTGCCAGGTGTAGCGATCGGGCAACTGAGGAAACAAGTGTTCGCACCTGTACTTGAAATCGCCATCGCCGATCACATCTTGGGCGGCTGAACGTTTGGCTGTGAAAATCGCTGGCGCACAAACGGTCGCGAGGGCGGCAGTCTTTAGAAAACGTCGTCGGGGAGTCGCTGAGGCCATAAGGTGATTCTCGAAAAAGAGGCGAGGGCAGGGCAGGGGGGCGACTCTGTTATACGCAACCTCGTTTCGCGACGGCAACTGATGTATGCAACACAGACTATGATGGGCAAACGCGAGTTTCGAATTGGCAAGCACTGAACGCCTTTTATCTATCGCCTTATGACTATCGCTCATCCGACCATCGCTCACCCGACTGACGAAGAAACTCGGTTCGCGTTTGGCGAAAACTGGCAAGCGTTTTTGCAGACGCTTGATCAAGAACGCATCGACGAAGCCGTCCGCTCGCTCGGTGAAATGCTAGACGTCGATTCGCTGGAGGGCTGTCGGTTCTTAGACATCGGCTGCGGCAGCGGCTTGTTTTCATTGGCGGCCTACCAAATGGGAGCGGCAGTTGTCTCGCTTGACTACGACACCGATTCAGTAGCCTGCACAGACGAGTTAAAACGACGATTCTTTGGCGACGGCGAGTGGACGGTGTCGCAGGGATCGGTCTTGGACGAAGCGACCATGTCCGAGCTTGGCCCGTTCGATGTCGTTTACAGTTGGGGTGTGCTGCACCACACCGGCGCAATGAATCGTGCGATCGAGTTGGCGTCACAGCGAGTCGACGATGGCGGACTGTTCTTCATCGCGTTGTACAACGACCAAGGCGGTCCCAGTCGCCGATGGTTGCAGATCAAAACAATGTATCACCGGCTTCCCAAGCGGATCCGCCCATTGTGGGTCATGATCATCGCCGGGCTGTATGAAATGAAATTTGCGTTAGCAAGACTGGCTCAGTTTCGAAACCCGCTGCCGTTTTCAGATTGGCGTGCAAAGAAGAAAGACCGTGGCATGTCGGCATGGCACGACTGGGTCGACTGGATCGGCGGCATGCCGTTCGAAGTGGCAAAACCCGAGGACGCCATCGTGCCCTTGGCCCGCCGCGGCTTTACGCTACAGAACCTGAAAACCGTCGGCAGCGGCTGGGGATGCAACGAATACGTGTTTCGCAAAGAAAGCTAGGTGGCGGCCTGTGCTACGTTTTTAGCTCAGGTCGGCGATAAAGGCGTCTTGGTCTTTGGGCGAAACGATGATGGTTTTCTTTGACGTTTTGATGGCGACTCGTTTGAGTGATAGCGAGGGTCCGCTTTTGAGTGACGCGGTTCGCTCAACCGACACGATGTCCGAAAGCGGAACTTGATAGCAGATCAGTCCACAGCGGATCGAAACGGCGTCGTCCAAAATCGTGTAGCGGCAAGGAACAGTAAAAGCAGCAGTGATCGCGGTTACAAATGCACCAGCCACAAACAGAACCGCCGCATCACCGGGCTGGCCCATCCACCAGGCATAAACGCCCAGCACGCCGGAAATCAACGGAGCCATCACCAGCAACAATCCAACCCACCAATCTATCGCGGATTCATAAACGGCTGGACGCGTCTTCCTGATCGCAGCAACATCGGCCCGGAATTCACTTTCGTTCAATCGATAATTCCTAGTTGATCTTGGCGTGTTTGTTTAAGTCGCTGAACTGCGCGGCGTGGCACGATGACGCTGACTGCGATCGCGCCAATGACCGACAGTGCGATACTAAACCATCGTAACTGGTCACTTTGCGAATCGCCGACCATCGTCACAGCACTGCCACTGTGAACCCACAACGTTTGCGGGATGACGCCAGCCGCAGCCGCTGCCAGGAACGGCCAGTACCGACCACCACAGGCACCCATCAGGTAACTGATCACCATCGTGGGCACGGGGGTCAGTCGCAGCAGAAAATGGAAACCAAACCCGGCTTCACCTGCCATCGATCGAGCCAGTTGCAGAATCTCGCCAGTTTGTGATTCCGCTTTGATCCGCCGATCAATCGTATCGGCCAGCCACCATCGCCCTATGAAAAAATTGATCGAGGCGGCCACCACGGCGATAAGGAGCATCAGCCCGCTGCCCATCACGGTGCCAAACATCGCTCCGGCGGCAACCGACATCACGGTTTTCGGGACCATCACCGACATCAACACAACTGCCATCACGACGAACACGATCGGCGCGGCACGGCCCAAATCCGTAACCATCCCTTCCAGCCTTGCCGAATCAAATCCGTTTGCCACCAGCGAAACCCCAATCAAAACTAGCACGACAGGCGCGCAAAGCTTGATCCATCGCAGGGCGGACGGTGATTGGGGAGTTTGGTTCACAGATTTGTCATATCGAATAGGTTGCAAGGTCGAATGTCGGTCGCTCATCATAGTGTGACGCCAAAGCGACGCTCGCACTACGGCCACATCGGCTGCAGTTTAGGAAACTGATGACGAAATCCGAACACCCGACCTGGCCACCGTCGATTGATCCTCATCGGTGGGAACGGCACCACCTGGTTCGCAACCCCTTTGGCGAACTGACACGGGAAGAGCGGACGCGTTTGGCGATCGTCGATGGCGACCAATGGGATTCGCTGATCGGTCGACCGCACAGTGCAGTTCAATTCATCGGCGACTGCGGACGTGGAAAGACGACACGGATGTTGGCGATCGCTGATCGACATGCCGAGTCGGCTTATGTTTATCTTCCCGAGAATGGGACGATCCCGGCAATTCCCACCGGCAACCCGGTGATGATTGACGAGGCGCAGCGATTGCCGCGAAAGATCCGCCACTGCATTTTCAGCAGCGGTGTTTCGCTAGTCATCGCGACTCACAAGGATCTGACTGGGCCGCTTAACCGACACGGCTACCAGGTTCACACCGAGCGGATCGGCGACCATAACAATGCGACGCATATCCGTCGCGTTCTGAACACTCGCATCGAAGCCTCGATGAGTGACGACGGATTGGCGAAGCTGATTTCAGCAGAAGACGCCGAAGTGTTGCACCGCCGATTTGGTAGCGATCTACGCGGTATCGAAGGTTTCCTTTACCAACAAATCCAAACCCAAGTGATGAGCGATGTCGAAGTGCGATTTGTCGATTGAACTAGACCACCCGAACGCGATCATCGATGGCGGCAGCAAGATCACCGGCGTCGTGCGAGCACGCACTAATGCCGACGTTAACTGCAAATCGCTAGAAGTGAAATCAGTCTGGAAGACGCACGGCCGAGGCAATGTTGCCACCGGCCAAGCGGGATCGATCACGTTATTCGAAGGACAATGGCAGGCAGGCGAAAACAACGAATATCGATTTGAGTTGCCGGTCGCCAACTGGCCGCCGACCTACCACGGTTTCCACCTGAACATCGATCACTCGGTCGAGGCACGCGTGAAGGTTCCTTGGGCATTTGACCCCAAAGCATCGGCCAGCTTTGTGATGCGACCGACAAACGATTTGGGCGCAACAGCAGCGAAAAAAACGCTTGTGGTGAATGGCAAACTGATGCAGATCATCGGTCTTTTCATCGGGGTAATCTTTGTGGTGATCGGCTCGGCGGTGGCGAGAAACTTCGGCGTCTTCGGCTTGATCTTCTTGCTGGTGCCCATCGGATTGCTGGTGCTCTGGATCGTCAAGCATGTCATGCCAAAATGGGTACTTGGCGAAGTGGAATGCGAACTGGCGTCATCGACGTGCCGCCCAGGTGAAACCGTGACAGGCGAGATCGTCGTTCGACCTCGCAAAAACGTTTCCATCAACGGCATCACAGCCGAATTGCGCGGTCGCGAACAATGCATCAGCGGCAGTGGCAGCAACCAAAAGACTCACGTCCATGTCTTCTATGAAGACCCCAAAACGTTGACCGAGACAACCACGTTGACGGGCGGACAAGCGAACCGGTTTCCAATCGAAATCACTTTGCCTGCCGATGCCGCAGTGACTGTTTCGCTAAACCACAACGAATTGATCTGGAGTACGAATCTGCGAATCGACATTCCTCGCTGGCCGGACTGGACCAAGGAATTGCCGATCACCGTAATGCCATCGGAAAAACGCAACCGAGACTCCGTTACATCGCCCAGCACAGTCAAAACTGAAACGCCGGGGCCGACGCAAACCGCAGCGACTGCATCCGCAGCCAACGAGGGCGAAATCACGTTTGCTGAAACGGCTCGTCACTTGATGGCAGTTCGTGACGACCGGCAACAAGTCGAGATGCTGGCCGAAGCGGTTACCGGGATGAGCTTCGATATCGAGGCCGAGGTCGAGCGACGTCTGCTGTACGCCGGAGACGACGATCCGCACGTTTACAAGGATGGATTCGCCGTTTGGGCCCGCTATTCTGAACCTTCTTTGCCGCTGGTTTTGTACGTTCCGCACCATTTGGGCGACGAATTTGAGCAATCCGGGCGGGGTCTTTGGCGGGGCCGGGGCACGATTGTGGGGTGGGACGGACTGCACGGCCGGTTACAGATCAAGCTTTGATATGGTTCTCAAGTTTTGCACGGACGTCTAAACTCGCGGAAACTGTCCATCTCCCCTCGCCCCGTGACACCGTCATGCCGTCGCCCCGTGTTTTGGTTCTTCGCGCTCCCGGCACCAATTGTGACGAGGAAACTGCGTTCGCCTTCGAACAGGCAGGTGCCGAAGTCGAACGTGTCCACGTCAATCGATTGATCGAAAACCCGGCTCTGAAGGATCGATACCAGATTCTTTGTGTCCCGGGCGGGTTCAGCTATGGCGACGATATCGCCGCCGGCCGGATCCTGGCCACGCGGCTTCGCCAGCACTTGTCCGACATGGTGGACAAGTTCGTCCACGGCAATGGCGATCGTTTGGTGCTAGGGATTTGCAACGGAATGCAGGTTTTGATGCGTTTGGGAGTGCTGACCGAAGGTGTCGGCGAAGCAGATCAATCCGCAGCGACGTTGACCTGGAACAACCACGGCCGGTTTGAAGATCGCTGGGTCCACCTGGCTGTGGACAAGACTCCGTGCGTGTTCTTGAAAGACATTGACCAGATGTATTTGCCGATGGCACACGCCGAAGGCAAGTTCGTGGCGGCCACCGAAAACACGCTGTCACAGCTTCGCGATGCCGGTCGACTGGCAGTTCGGTACTGCGACGGAGAAGGGCAGGGCGGGGTAGTCGACGAAGTGCTGCCGTTCCCAATCAATCCCAACGGAGCCGACGCTAACGTTGCGGGCGTTTGCGACTCGACAGGTCGAGTTTTTGGCCTGATGCCGCACCCGGAACGCCACATCGACGCAACTCAGCACCCATTTTGGACCCGCCGAAAAGTACAGCCCGAACGAGGCGACGGCTTCAAGATGTTCCAAAACGCGGTGGATTGGTTCGCTTAGGCCGGACTCGCCTGATCCCGAAAGTCAGGCGCTGGAACAAATGTGCTGGAACAAATGTGCTGGGGCAATCTGGCCCCAGCTATTTCAAATGCACGCTGCACGAATCTCCGTCGCAGTCGGACATCTTCCCCGCGATTTTGTAGCGACGTTTGGCGATTTCGCCGTAGATCCATCGCCACAACCGCGCCGTGCCGGGCAGATGCAGGATCGGCATCGCCGGCCACAGTATCGGCAATCGCCGTGACAAGTACTTCACGGCCTCGGATCCGCCATGACGCCGCCCTCGAGTGTCGACGACGTACATCTGCTTCATCATCTCGTCGTACGTCAGATCCGGATAACGCTCGGCGACCCGTGGGTCATGCAGCGAAATGAACGCCAATCGACCACCGCCCAGATCAAATCGGCTGAGCGTTCGGACCTGAGACCGACAAAAGTTGCAATCGCCATCGTAAATAACGACATCGGCGTCACTTTGCGTGTCCGGATCAGGCAGTTCGGGGCGACGTAACATTCGAATCTCGATAGAAAATCGGCAATTCAGGCTCGGATATGGGACAAGCAGAGCTCTATACTGAGTGTAGCCCGCAAAACAAGTCCCTGCTTTGGAACGCCGCGATGAACCGACTCGAACAAAAAGTCTCCACCGCCCGACGACGTCTGGTCCTGGCAAAGTTCGGCAAAGCCCTCTGCATGACGCTTTTCGTTGGCCTGATTGTCGCCACAGTGGCGATTGCCGTTCCGGCGCTGAAGTTTTTGGAAATCGATTTCCAAGCCTGGACCTACGGCTGGATTGGTGGCGCGTCGCTGGCCGCCGTGGTGATTGCTGGGATTTATGCGATCGCAACCGCCCCGACTATGCAGTCAGTCGCCGCCGAAGTCGACCGCCGATTCGGACTTCGCGAACGGGTCAGCAGTTCGATGGCTCTGGACAAAGCGACGAAGGAATCCGACTTCGGCATCGCCTTGGTCGCGGACGCCGAGAAACGAGCCGACCAATTGGCAGTTGCCGACCGATTCCCGCTCAAACCCAGCCGGCTTGGCTGGATGCCACTGGCGATCATCCCCGTTCTCGCGGTGGTATTGATGCTGGTCGAACCGCTCAACAAGACCACCGCCAGCAGTACTGCGGCGATTGATCCGGTCGAAGCCAAACAGGTGCAAACGGTGGCGTCGCAACTGAAGAAACGCATCCAGCAACAAAAGCGAAAAGCCGACGCAGCCGGACTCGAAGAAGCCAAAGAGATGTACGAGAAGATGGAGTCACAGCTCGACAAGATCACCGGCAAGAAGGATATGGATCGCAAAGATGCGATGATCGCGATGAACGATTTGAAGAAACAACTGGAGGAACGCCGCGAACAACTCGGTTCACCTGATCAAATGCGGCGTGCGATGTCACAGATGAAGGGTCTCGAATCGGGCCCCGGCGAAAAGGTGGCCAAGTCGATCGAAAAGGGCGAGTTCGGAAAGGCCGAGCAGGCGGTCAAAGACCTGGCTGACAAGATGCGCGACGGAAAACTAACTTCCGAAGAAAAAGAGCAGCTCAAGAAGCAAGTCGAACAGATGGCCAAAGTGCTGGAAAAGAATGCTGAGCAGCACGAAAAGAAGAAGCAAGAGCTGCAAGACAAAATCGACAAAGCGAAGAAAGAAGGCCGCGGCAACGACGCCGCGAAACTGCAACAAGAAATGAATCAAATGCAGTCCAAAGACGCGCAAATGCAACAGATGAGCAAGATGGCTCAAGCGATGAGCGACGCGGCCAAGGCAATGAAAGAAGGCAAGGGCGGCGAGGCTGCCGACGCGATGGAGAAGATGGCTGACCAACTCGGCGACATGGCTGATGCAATGTCAGAACTGGAAGACTTGGAAATGTCGATGGACCAGTTGTCGGAATCAAAGAGCCAGATGCGGTGCGAAAAGTGTGGCGGTGGCGGATGCCAAAGCTGCCAAGGCAATGGCCAGTTTGGAATGGGGCAGGGCCAGGGTGAAGGCAACGGGATGGGCAAGGGAAACGGATCCGGTGACCGTCCCGAAGAAGAAGGCGACACAAACACGTATGACACTCAGGTTCGCGGCGACGTAAAAAAGGGCAAGGCAATCATCGCTGGTTTTGCCGATGGCCCGAATCGCAAAGGCATTAGCCGCGAAGACGTCAAAGCGGCGATCCAAAGCACGCTAAACGAGGAAAGCGACCCCTCGGAAAATCAAACACTGCCACGAACCGAACAAGAACACGCTCGGCAGTATTTCGACAGCCTCCGCGAAGGCAAGTAAAGGGCAACGCTTTGTGACCCTGCAACTCTGTTCGCAAGGTGCATGATCTTCTACAGCTGCTTTGCAGCTGACGTCCCACGGACGGACTCGCGGGTCCACATGGGGCGGCCCGTGTTACAGGCCTTCGAAGGCTTCGTTGATCAGGTCGGCTTGCTCTAGCTTGTGAGCCGCCAGACTTCCGGTGCTCGGGCTGGCCGATTCAACTCGGCTGACTCGTCGCAGCGGATAGACGCCTTGCAGGTCATCACCAAAGTTCAGCTTCAAGTACGGCCAGGCGCCCATGTTGGTCGGCTCGTCCTGAACCCAGTAGATTTCGCTGCCCTTCGGGTAACCTTCAAACGCGGCGATCAATTCTTCGGTACTTAGCGGATACAACTGTTCGATCCGCATGATCGCGACGTCGTCTAGGCCACGTTGTTCGCGTGCTTCGAGCAAGTCAAAATAAACCTTGCCGGTACAAACGAGCAAGCGACGTGAATCGGCCAGCGAAACTTTGCGATCCCGCAAGATCTTCTTGAAACTGCCGTTGGCCAAAACCTTCAAAGGGCTGACACATCGCGGATGCCGCAGCAAACTCTTGGGAGTCAAAATCACCAGCGGCTTACGCCATTTGCGGATCACTTGACGGCGAAGGAGGTGATAATACTGGGCCGGAGTGGTTGGCTGGCACACTTGAATGTTGTCTTCGGCAGCCATTGCTAGGAAACGTTCCGGACGAGCACTACAGTGCTCGGGGCCTTGCCCTTCGAAACCGTGCGGCAACAGCATCACCAAACCACTAAGCCGATTCCACTTGTCTTCGGCCGACGCAATGAACTGGTCCACGATCACTTGGGCACAATTCCAAAAGTCACCGAACTGGGCTTCCCAGATCGTCAAACCGTCGGGATTGTCGAGCGAGTAGCCGTACTCGAAACCAAGAACGCCAGCCTCGCTAAGCGGACTGTTGTAGAGTTCCAGCGGCGCCTGGTCAGGCGACAAGTGTTTCAGCGGCGTGTAGGTCGAACCGTCTTTGGTATCGTGAAGAACCGCGTGCCGCTGGCTAAACGTCCCGCGCTGGCAATCTTGGCCCGTCATGCGGATCGGGTGACCGTTGGCTAACAGGGTTGCGAACGCGACCGCTTCGGCGCTGGCCCAATCGAGCGGCAAAGTGCCCTTGGCCATTTCACGCTTCTGAGCCATCGGTCGCTTCAGCTTTTTGTTTGCCGAAAATCCAGCCGGCAAGCGAGTGACCTTGTCGAGTAATTCCGACAACGTTTCGATCGGCGTCGTCGTATCGGTCACCTCTGTCGGTTCCGAACCACCGAAATACTGCGACCAGTTGGCGGCAAGCGTTTGCGTATCGGGAACGAACGTCTCATGCTTGGTGGCTTCGAATTCAGACTCAAGCTTCTCGGTTCGTTCTTTTTGAATCTGTTCGGCTTCGGCCGACGTGATCTTCCCTAGCTTCAGCAACTGCCCCAGATACTGTTCGCGAACCGTCGCACGAGAATCAATTTCGGCGTACATGCGTGGCTGTGTGAAACGAGGCTCGTCGCCTTCGTTGTGTCCCCAACGGCGGAAAGCGTACAGATCAATCACCACGTCGCGGTGGAATTCTTTGCGGAAGTCCATGGCAAGCGATACCACTTGCGCGACGGCTTCGGGATCTTCGCCGTTGACGTGAAAGATCGGAATTTGCAGCATTTTGGCGATGTCTGTCGCATACGTTGTGCTACGTCCATCGCAGGGTTCGGTTGTAAAGCCGACTTGATTATTAATGACCACATGCAGCGTGCCGTTGGTGCGATAGCCCGGTAATTCGCTGAGGTTCAATGTTTCTTGAACCACGCCTTCGCCAGCGAATGCCGCGTCACCATGGATCAAGATTGTCATCACTTCTTTGCGATCAACATCACCGGTTCGGTCTTGCTTGCAACGCGTGCGGCCTTGGGCAACGGTGTTGACGAATTCCAGGTGGCTGGGATTAAAGCACAACGAGATATGGATATTCTCGCCTGCGGCAGTCTTCCAATCGCTGCTGTATCCCAAGTGATAACGCACATCACCGCCGCCGCGATTCATTTCCGGCGTTGGATCATCGAACGACCAGAAAATGTTGGTCGCGCGTTTTTTTAGGATATTCGCCATCACGTTCAAACGGCCGCGGTGGGCCATCCCCATGACGACTTCCTTGACATTGTGCTGGCCCGCTTTTTCGAGCGCTAAGTCCAACAGCGGGATCAGACTTTCGGCACCTTCGAGCGAGAACGTTTTGGCACCGACGAACTTTCGGCGTACGAATTCTTCGAAAATTGCAGCGTCGGCCAACCGAACATAGATTCGGCGTTGGACGTCGTGAGAGAGTTCCAGGCGGTTTTCTGTCGTTTCCATCCGGCGCTGCAACCAATCGCGGATGTTGCGACGGTTGATGTGCATGAACTGGGCACCGATCGAACGACAGTACGTGTTTTGAAGCCGTTTCAGAATCGTTTTGATCGTTCCGCCGGCATTCTCGATCGCCATCGACTCGAACGGTAAGTTCAAGTCTTCGTCCGACAACCCGTAGACCTCGGGGCTGAGGTTCGGTCGGTCGGGACGGTCAAAGCCCAATGGATCCAAATCCGCAGTCAGGTGTCCGCGAACCCGGTACTCACGAACGAGATTATTGACACGGTCTTGAATCCGCGACAGCCAAATCGCTTCTTCGGCGTTTCGCATCGCCGAAGGTGACGCAGAATCCACGAGCGACGCGACATGCCCGTTTCCAGCTGATTTTTCAGCGCCAGCCATCGCTGTTTGGGGCCCTGCACCAACGGACGAAGCAGGCTTCGCCGCCGGCTTGGCCGTGGTGCCGCCAACGACAAAAAACTGTTCGAAGTACTGACGCCAAGTTTCGGAAACGCTCGAGGGATCCTGAACGTACTTGACGTACAGATCATCGATGTAGTCCAAGCTGAAGCTATTCATGGCAACGGCACATGGCCGGTCGGAGGGGAAACGCCAAAGACAACTTGATTTTTTCAAATTTTGACGTCTGGCGGAGTCAGGCGCAATTTAGAGAATCGTTGTTACGTAGGGTACCCTCGAGGCGAGTGTTTTCGCCAGCCGACTAAGGCGTCTAGCCGACAAAGATCACCCGATGACTTCATGCGGCGACCGCAGTCAACAACAAGGGCCGGTTGTAAACTTTCGGTGTCCGATCATCTTATGTCGTCTCATTGGGAACCCGCAGGCCTGTCCCGTTATTCCCAGGCTCGGTATTTCTAAGCTCGCAATTTCTAAGCTCGCAATTTCGAAGCTCGCAATATTTCTAAGTTCGCCATCCGTTCCTAAGCTCGCAATCCCAAGACCCGCTATCTCCGGGCCTTTGCGGGCGGAACGCCCACGCACCCACTACCCGTTCTCGATATTTCTGAATCCATGGCTGTTTTGATCCAAGTTCGTGACGCTCACAAACGCTACGGCGACCAAATTTTGCTGGATGGCGCCGAGTTATCGCTGGTCGATGACGTGAAGGTCGGGTTTATCGGCCGCAACGGAGCCGGAAAATCGACACTGCTGCGAGCCCTGCTGGGGAATGAAGAACTTGAAAAAGGCGAAGTCATCCACCATCCGTCGCTGCGGATCGGGTACCTGCGTCAACATGACCCATTCAACGCTGGCGAATCGGCGCTCGATTTCCTGATGCGTGACAGCGGCGAGCCGGATTGGCGATGCGGCGAAGTGGCCGGCCAATTCGAATTGAAAGGCGCCTACCTTGAAGGCCCTGTCAAAGAACTCTCTGGCGGTTGGCAAACGCGTGTCAAATTAGCGGCGCTGCTGCTGCACGACCCAAACCTGCTGATGCTGGACGAACCAACCAACTTCTTGGATTTGCGGACCCAGATTTTGCTGGAGCACTTTTTACGCAGCTTCAAGCAGGCCGCGTTGATTGTCAGCCACGACCGTGCATTCTTGAAAGCCACCTGTTCTCAAACGCTGGAACTTTCGCGCGGCAAACTGACGATGTACCCGGGCAAAATCGACGGGTTCTTGGAATACCGCGAAGAACGCCGAGAACACGACCGACGAGTCAACTCGACCGTCCAAGCCAAACAAAAACAATTGCAACGGTTCATCGAAAAGAACCGCGCCAGCGCGGCGACCGCCAGCCAAGCTCGCAGCAAGGCGAAACAACTCGAAAAACTGCAAACAACCGAGATCGAAGTAGACGAGCCAACCGTCTACATCCGTCCGCCACGGGTAGAACCGCGCAGCGGCACGGTCCTGCGATGTGAGAACCTAGCGATCGGCTATCCGGCCAGCAAAGAAGGCGACGCCGTCACGATCGCTGACAATATCAACTTTGAACTCGAACACGGCCAACGTGTCGCGATCGTCGGTGACAACGGACAAGGCAAGACGACACTACTGCGAACGATTGTTCACTCGCTCGACCCCGTCGACGGTTTGATGAAGTGGGGTTACGGGGTCGAAGTGGGAACATACGCCCAGCACGTCTACACGTCGCTAGACGAAAAGCAAACAGTGATCGAAAACCTCGAATACAACAGCATGGCCGGCACGACGCGGCAAGAATTGCTGGCGATGGCTGGCGCGCTGCTGTTCCGGGACGAACACATCAACAAGAAAGTGAAGGTCCTGTCGGGGGGCGAACGCGCTCGGCTTTGCATGGCAGGCTTGCTGCTTGGCACTGCCAACGTCTTGGTGCTGGACGAACCGGGCAACCACTTGGATGTCGAAACCGTCGAGGCGCTCGCCGAAGCGATGGATCTCTACAAGGGCACCGTTATCTTCACCAGCCACGATCGCCACTTCGTCGGACGCGTTGCGACTCGCGTGATCGAAGTTCGTGACGGCACCGCCAAGACCTACTTTGGCGATTACGACAGCTACCTAAAAACAGTCGAAGACGAAATCGACGAAGGCGAACGCCAACGCGGCAAGGTGCCGCCACCGGCAGCCGCAGAAGCACCGAAAGCCAAAGGCGAAGTCCACCGGGAACGAGGCAAGGACGGACGCAAAGCCGAGAAAGAGCTCAAAAACTTGGAAAAGAAGATCGCGAAGCTAGACGACGAAAAAAAAGAACTGTCGAAGAAGATGCTGACCGAAACGAATCCCGAAAAAGCGATGAAGCAACATGAGGAAATCGAGAAGCTGAACGCCGAACTGGCCGAGTGCGAAGAAAAATGGCTGGAGCTGAGCGACTTTTCGTAAGCTTCGTTCGAGAAAAAAGTGCCTGACCTGAGTACCGGGTCCGAATTTACCGGCCGTAACGGTTGCGTCGGTGGTTTCATTTTGATCGCGCATTGAGCCTCCATTGGCTCGATACCTTGAGCGTACCTTCAATGCCTCAAGGATGAGCGTGAAAAATGCGTCTACGATGTGCTGCTGCCGCAGCTTGCCTATTATTTTGGGGCACCCCTGCGAGTGCTGACCACCCCAATCGCAAGAGCTTGGCGGACAAGCACGCGCCCGCCGGCATTGTCGGTGACCACTTGCACAGCAAGGGTGAGTGGATGGTCGAGTACAAGTACATGGTGATGTCGATGGAAGACAATCGCATCGGCGAGAACTCCATCAGCGGCCAAGACGCGCTAGGACCGGCCGGGCCGCCGCCAGGCATTGTGGTCAACGGTATCCGCACCAACGCAGGTGCCGCGCCAACTCAAATGACCATGGAAATGCATATGGCACACGTCATGTACGGTCTGAACGATGACGTGACGCTGTACACGATGGCGATGCTGCCAAGCTTGACGATGGACCATATCCGCGGCGACGGAAACCCAGCCGGACGTGGCGGAGACTTCACGACTCACAACAGCGGCTTTGGCGACACGTCGATCGGCGCCTTGCTGCGTCTATACAGCACCGATTCTCAAGACTTTATCTTCAACCTTGGTTGCTCGGTCCCGACCGGCGACATCTATCGCGAATCGACGGCGCCGACCGCCGGCCTGGTATCCCAACCGCTGCCGTATCCGATGCGGCTGGGCAGCGGGACGTTCAACGCGCGGCCGGGCATGACCTGGAAATACTATCGTGATTGGTGGAGTGGCGGAGTGCAGTTTCAAACAGACCTTCCGATCGGACGCAACTATCGCGGGTACAGCGTCAGCGACGAGTTCCGACTCAATTCGTGGACCAGCGTGTTGCTTACCGAAAACTGGTCGGTCTCGCTTCGTGGCGAGCACTTGTGGCGAACGAACTACGACGGTGCGGACTCGGCGACGCCAGACATGTTGATCTCCACAAACGTCGAAAGCTTCCGGGGCGGATACTGGTACAACCTCGGCTTGGGAACGCAAATCATGGCGGCAGGCCACTACTTCAACCTTGAATTCGTTCCCACCATTGCCCAAGACCTAGAGGGCATCCAGCTGGAAACGGACTACTCGGTGATCGCGAGCTGGTCGAAAGCTTGGTAACGGGTGCTTGGCAAAAAGGCGGGTGCAAAAGCCCGGTAAAAAGCGGCCGCCGAGAAAAGCGAGTTGGCAGAACGTGGCTTAGCAGACACAATCAGTCTTCGTGCTGACCTGAAAACCGCTACCTAGTTCCGTCCTATGCCCAGCTTTCCACCTCCACCGCTTCGCATCGGCGACCTTGTCGTTGACCCGCCGATCTTGCAAGCCCCGATGGCGGGCTTCACCAACGCGGCGTTTCGACACATCGTTCGCCAATTTGGCGGCGCTGGCCTACTGGCGACCGAAATGGTGAATGCTCGCGGGTTTGTGTGGCTGGACGAAAACGATGCCGAACACCCCGACCGACTGTGGGGCGTCGCCGACGAACCGCGTCCGCTAGCGGTCCAGATCTGGGACAACGATCCCGAAACGATGGCTAAAGTCGGACGCCGACTGACCGAGGAATACAAGGTCAGCGTCGTCGACATCAATTTCGGCTGCCCCGTTCGCCAAGTCACCGAAAAAGCACACAGCGGCAGCTACCTGCTTCGCGAGCCCAATCGCATGTCGGCCATCATCAGCCAGTTGGTCAAAGCCTGCACACCGACGCCCGTCACCGCCAAAATTCGACTCGGTTGCAGCCGAACCCAAATCAATTGCAACGAGATCGCTCGCGTGGTTGAGGAAGCCGGCGCGGCGGCACTGACCGTTCATGGACGCACCGCAGCCGACATGTTCACCGGCAACGCCGACTGGGATCGGATCAGCGAGATCAAGGCCCACCTGAAACACATCCCACTGATCGGCAACGGCGACCTGGACTCGGCCGAAAAAGTCGTCGCAGCCTTCAAGAACTACAACGTCGATGGCGTGATGATCGCACGTGCCTGCCTTGGCCGGCCATGGCTGTTTGCGCAAGCGGCAGCGGCACTGCGAGGGGAACCTGTCCCGCCGGAACCCACAATCGCCCAGCAACGCGACGTGATGATCGACCACTACCAACTGGTGGTTGACCGGTTCGGAGAAGACAAAGGCACCGTACTGATGCGCAAGTACGCGTGCTGCTATGCCCAAGGCAAACGTGGCGCCCGGTTTTTCCGAACGCACGTTGCCAAAGTCTCAACCGCCGAAGAATTCTACAACGTCGTGGACGAGTACTTTCCGAACGCCGAAGTCGCGACGACCTAAACGAACTGACCTACGACTTCTTCAACGAGTCGCGAATTTCACGTAGCAGCAAGACGTCTTCGGATGGCTCTTTGACTTCTTCGGCTTGCTTTTTTTCGTAGCGAGCCTTGACGGAATTCATCACCTTGACTGCCACAAAAATGGCAGCGGCAACCAGCAAGAAGTCAACAACGGTCTGAATGAAAGGACCGTAATTCAGAATCGGATAGTCCTGCATCGCCATGACGGGCGAACCGTCTGCTGCCTTTTCAACCGTTCCATCGGGCAACAACTTTGGCGACTCCGTTTTGACTGTGTACGCCATTTCGCTGAAATTAACGCCGTATTTGGCCGTCAACAAATTAAGCGGCGGCATCACAATGTTGGCGACGAATGACGAAACAATCTTGCCGAATGCGGCACCGATTACGACACCAACGGCCAAGTCGACGACGCTACCGCGCATCGCAAACTCACGAAACTCTTTTAACATCCCCATCGCAACGATTCCTTCAAAAGCACTAGTAATCCAACGCCATGGTCAAAACATCTGACGGACGTAATCCGAGAAGTCTTGCATGCTAGTGGGCAAAATGCCAGTACCAACGACGACAGGACCGTCCTCTGGATTGTCAGGGCGCGTTCCATGACTCCCCCTGACCAATGAAGGATCCAGCGGAATCACGTCCATTTTGTAGCGAAAACCAAGTTTCTTCTGCGCCACGCGAGCGACCGCGCGTAGCTTGCTGGTCGCGAATAATTCACAGGGGTCGTACCCTGGCTTGCGATGAATATCGACCGTCCGCGCAAAGTCGGGAGCCATGTGATCGTCGAGCCAGTAATAATAGGTAAACCAAGCATCCGGTTCAGCCAGCGCGATCAGTTCGCCACTGCGAGGATGGTCGAGCTCCAACTGCTCCGGCGCAACCACCTGTGACACACCAGGCGTTGCCTGCAAACGGTCCCGAACGTCACCGATCATTGCCGGGTCGCGAACGTAGACATGAGCCAACTGATGATCGGCCACCGCAAAAGCCGCCGACTCGCCCGGGATCATCATCTCGCCAAACGGGCCTCCCCGGATACCCAGCCATCCGGCTTCACGAAGCACGCGATTGATGGAAACAGGACGACTGACCGGCACCAAACCGTATTCCGAAACGACGATCGGCGTCGCACCAATTTCGTTAGCCGCATCAATGATTCGGCCCGCCGCAGCGTCAACTTCGGCGACCCGAGCGGGGTCATGAACGGGCAGACGCTGGAAGTCGTAATCGAGATGCGGCAGGTAAGCGAGCGTCAACGCTGGCCGCTTTTCCCGCATCACAATTGCTGTCGCATCGGCGATCCAGTCACTGCTGGGCAAGCCCGCGTTAGGCCCCCAAAACGAAAAGAACGGAAACGGCCCAAGCTTCTTCGTTAGCTCGCATCCGGTGTGATCCAAGATGTCGAACGCCTTCGATCCGTCACATCCGTAGTGCGGTTTCGGGGTTGCCGAATACTTTACGCCCGATGATTGGTTGAACCACCAAAACATCTTCGCCGTTTCGATACCGTCATAGAACATTGGACCCTGCACTAGAGAATTAGCTTGTTGCCAAAACCGAATTTCCTGCGTATCGCGGTAGTACCAGCCGTTGCCAACGATTCCGTGGTCGCGTGGCGCAAGCCCCGTCAACATCGTTGCCTGCGACGTGCAAGTCACCGCCGGCAGCGGGCTCTGCCACGCCGAACCGGATCCGATCGCTCGGATTCGCGGCGCATGTTCTAGCAATCGAGGCGTCAGGCCGACGACATTGATGATGCAAACACGGCTCATGATTTCGGCACATCGACTCGCTTGATTTCGCCGCTTTTGTAGCGTTTCCAATACGAATCGAGCTGCCGCTTGACGACGCCGCTAAGCAAGAACACACCCAACAAGTTTGGAAAGCTCATCCCCAAAATCATCAGATCGCTGAAATCAAGAATGTTGCCACGCGTGATAACTGATCCGAGAACCGTGAACAATAAAAACAGCAACTTGTAGATCACCGATGTTCGCTCGCCAAACAATTCGACCCAACAGCGTTCGCCATAGTACGACCAACTGATGCAAGTCGAATAGGCAAACAAGACGACTGCAAAATACAAGATATAACGGAACCATGCGTGACCACCGTTGGCAAACGCATACAAAGTAATCTTGGCACCTTGATCGGCTTCGATCGCGGCCCCCAACTCAGGCGCGTTGTAGGCACCGGTGACGACAACGACCAAGGCGGTGATTGTGCAAACCACGACCGTATCGATGAACGGTTCAAGCAATGCAACAATGCCTTCGCTGACAGGCTCATCCGTCTTGGCGGCCGAGTGAACAATCGCTGCCGAACCAACGCCGGCTTCATTGCTGAACACCGCCCGCTTGATCCCGATGACCAACACGCCCAAGAACCCGCCGTAAGCGGCCTGAGGCGTGAACGCTTCGGTCACGATCAAGACAACCGCACTGGGGACCGCTGCATAATTTTTCGCCAAGATGTAAAGCGCTGCCATGACATAGGCCAAGCACATGAACGGTACGACTTTGCCCGCAACGGCGCCAATGCTCTTGATCCCGCCCACGATCACGATGCCAACCAAGAACGCCATCAACAGCCCATAGACGACAGGATGCGTTTGCAGAATGGGAATGTCACCACGAATCGCTTCGAGCGACTGCCCAATTTGGAACGCATTACCACCGCCGAAACTGGCACCAATACAAAGCAACATGAACACGACCGCCAAGATGCGACCTAGACCTGCATAGCCAACGTCGGCCAAACCAGTTCGCAGGTAACGCATCGGACCACCGAGCACATGTCCGTCCGTATCGGTCACTCGGTAGAGTTGCCCAAGGGTGCACTCAGCAAACTTTGACGTCATGCCAAGAAAACCAATCATGATGATCCAAAGCGTCGCTCCCGGACCACCCGTCCCGATTGCGATTGCAACTCCGGCAATGTTCCCTAAACCGACGGTTGCCGAAAGGGCGGCGGCCAACGCCTGAAAGTGAGAGACCTCCCCTGGCTCGTCTGGGTTATCGTAAGCGCCGCGAGTCAGATCAATCGCATGCCGAAACGCTCGAAAGTTGATGAACCCCATTTTCAAGGTCAAAAAGATGGCACCGAACAACAGCCAAACGACCACGAACGGGATCTTCGTGCCCAACCACGTCTCGGATCCAAAGCCATAGAAAATCACGGCGGCAGTAGGGCCAACGACGTAGGTGCCAAAGGCGTTGTCGATCTGTTTCGAAAGCGTTACTGGCAGTTCCGATTGATCGGAAGCTTCCAGCTCGGAAACCGAACCGGGATCTTCGCTTTCCAACGCATCGCCTACGACCTCCGATACCTGAGCAACGTCGGCCCCGGGATCGGTCGGCGAGTCCGATTGGGCAAGCGTGACCGCCGGCAACAGAAACACGGCGAGGACTGGTACAGCGAGACAACTAGCTCGCAATGACAGGCGACTTAGAGTGGGCATGGAGACCTGAAGGGAGAAATGGCATTCGAAAAGTCCAATTCCCCTCAAACTAAAGCCTAACCCGAGCCAAAGCGACACCTACGGCCGCATCAGAAGCGGACAAGCAAAAAAAACTTAAAAAAAGTTGGTTTCCTGTTCGCCACTTGGCTTAAATATCGCCAAATCTAGTGCACACCAATGGCAGCGACGCACGAAAGGCCCGTTTCCATTTGCTGGAAAATCACAGCAAACTGGACACAAACGCGACGAAGAGCATCGCGTTGAAAAGAGAGGTAAAAGTGGTTAGAGGCGGGCTCGAACCGCCGACACCGGCCTTTTCAGGGCCGTGCTCTACCAACTGAGCTATCTAACCATCGCAGAGACCCAACTTTGAGTGCGAAACAGCTAAAAAGCGGCTGCACACGAATGTTGGTTGAATCAACGGATGAGGATCGTAGGGTATGATGCTAGGCGTCGTCAATCGGTATGCCAAGTGACTTGACACTCCGATCAAAAAACACACACATTTCCCAAACAAAGCAACCCGACAGAGGGGAACGAGCAGCAACTACGACACCAGCCTGCCCCTTTTTAGCGAACCTCTACACCCATCAAAACCGATTTTCATGCCAACCACCATCAAAACATCCGCAAACCCCGCAACCATGGTCGCTCGACGATGGGTTGCGGCAATGGTTTTGACATATGCGTTCTTGGGAATGAACGCAAAATCTGCGTCCGCGTATACACCCGAGGACCCAATTGTCCAGAAGATGATTGACGGTGGGATCAGCTACCTGGAATCGTTGCCCGCCGACAACTCGAATGAGAACGGCGGCACAACCGGACTGACCGGATACGCGCACTTCAAGGTTCGCCATGATGCCGAGAATCCGGTAGTCAAACGGGGTATTCAATGGGCAGTCAATTACGCCAAGAACCTGCACGGTGGAAATAGCCACTCTCACACAGCAAATTACGAAATTGCAGTCGCAGTCCTGCTGCTGGCCGCAGTCGACCCAGTCCACTATCGCCCTGAACTGGAAACACTTCAGGAATATCTGATGTCGGTCCAGTTGCCCAATGGCCCGTTTGATTATCCCGGCGAAAAGTCTGGTGACGTCTCGCAAACTCAGTACGTCATGTTGGCGATCTGGACACTCGACCGCATCGGCATTCCGCTGGAATACGACCGGGTTGTGGCTTGTTTGCAATGGTTGTTGCGGGTCCAAGACATTGACGGAGCCTGGCCTTATAAGGGAGTCGACCCTGGTGTTGGGCGTCCCAACATCCGCCAAACTCAGTCTGTCGGTTACTCAATGGGACTAGCCGGTGGCAGCAGCATTTTAATCGCCGGTGACGCTTTGCGATTGTGGGGCGACACGGGTACAGACCAAGATGATCCTGGCATTGTCGGACTTCCCGAGGCCATCAAGCTATTCATCGAAGACTCAAACCAGAACAGACGCCAAAAGGTCAAAATTTCCCAAGAACCGGTCAAGCGATCGATCAATTTCCTAGAGCAGTGGTTAGCGAAAAATCCGTATAAACGCGGTGGCATGGATTGGTATTACTACATCATCTACACCACCGAGCGATACGAAAGCTTCATCGAAATTTCGCAAGGCTCAGCCAAGGACCCAAGCCCGGCTTGGTACAACACGATCGTTGAACAACTACGCGGTTACCAAAGCCCCGAAGGTGGCTGGAAAGATCGATCACACTCGCAACCAGCGCAAAGCACTGCGTTCGCTCTCTTGTTTCTGATTCGCAGCACCCAAAAAACCATCTTCTCGATGAGTGCCGGTACTCTCGAAGGCGGCTATGGATTGCCCAAAGACACGACCAACATCCGCGTCGACGGGACTCAAATCAAAGGCAAAGCCATTGCTTCGCAGGTCACGGACTTGTTGAAGATTCTGGAATCTGACGACACGAGTGAAACCGAGGGCAAATCGCTGCCCGATGACTTGGAACTTGACCCCACACCAGCAGGACGTCGCGCTCAATTGGACCGCTTGGAACGATTGGTTCGCGGCAGCAAGTCTTGGCAAGCGCGGCGGGTGGCTGCCAAGTTGCTGGGCAAGAGCGACGAGCTGCGGGTCGCTCCGGCGTTGATCTTTGCACTTAGTGACCCCGATAAACCGACTCGCCGTTTCGCCCGCGACGGTTTGCGCTTCATCAGCCGCAAATTCGAAGGATTCGGGATGCCCGATGATCCGACGGAAACCGAAACGGACCAAGCCCAAGATGCGTGGCGCGCCTGGTACCGAACGGTGGACCCAACTTTCGTGTTTTTGGATTACGATCTATAAGCCGCGGCGATTGACGCTCTTTCCGTTAACCCTTTTCATCTTTCCTTTTCTAACTCGCTTTGTTTTTGGGCTGCTGCCATGGCTTCGGTTGAAGATCCCGATCAAGACGCGTCTAAAATGACGCACGCGCAGACGCATAGCGACCACAGCACTCGTGACGCAGAACGAGAAAAGTTTCGCATCAGCCGGTTTGACGTGCTGACGTCATTTTTCATGGCTTTGATGCTGTTTATCGGCGTGTTCGTGTTCATGCTGTTCGTGATTTGGTTGACCAGTCGCTGGACGTTCGCGCCGCTCGCGATCGCTCCGATCATCGAAAATCCCGCCGGTCGCGGTGACAACGCCGAAGGTTTTGAACGCGACTTTGAACCACCTGGGGCCGAAGAAGTCGAAGAACTGCTGGAACCGACACTTCAAGACACGATCGAAGCCGTCACGGACGCGGTCAGCAGTGTGGCTGCGTCGCTGACCACAAATGACACGGCCGCGACGGCCACGACATCGGGTACGGGCGCCGGCGACTCGCGTCCGCCAGGTCCCGAAGGCGAAGGTGAAGACATCATTCCTCGATTCGAACGATGGCAACTCAACTTCACCGCCCGCGACATTCCCTCGTACGCCAAGCAGTTGGATTTCTACAACATCGAGCTCGGCGCAATCGGCGGCAGTAAACAAGGCGTGGATGCGGTCAACAACTTAGCCAGCAAGCCAACCGCCCGATTAATTGTCGACACCGAATCGGAAAAACGGCTGTACTTCATGTTTAAGACGCCAAGCCCGCTGATGCAGTTTGACTTGTCACTTTTGAATGCCGCGGGCGTTCAAACCCAAGGACGTACGCCGCTGAAGTTCATACCGACCGAACTTGAGAATAAACTGGCTTTCATCGAACTGGAATATTCCAAGGCAAAGGGACACCCGTCGGTCACTGAGATCGCCAAAACCGTTTTCGAAAGCAAATCCGCCGGTGGCAACTTTGAATTCGAAGTCACGAGCCAACGATATCGCAAGCCAAAGAAATAACGTTTCTTCCGCTGCAAACCAACTCTTCACGATTTAGATTCACCCGAAGGACCCGACCGCTGATGCTACTCGCCGAAATTTCTCTATTCGAGATCATCTCCAACGCGACCTATTTCGCACTGGCCGCCGCCGCGCTGTGGGGACTGTATTGCATCGTTGTCGTTTGGACTCGCGTGGGTCAAAAACGATTCAAGTCCGAAGAAGAACAAGATGTCTTCATGGACGACATCGAACAAATGCTAACCACCGGCGATTTGGATGGAGTCATCGAGTACTGCGAAGGCGACACTCGCGCCATCCCCCAAATCGCTGAAATGGCCTGCCAACACCGCGAACTTGGCTACAAGAAAGCTCGTACTTACGTCATGGACCGTTTCCAGCGGGACGTGATGAGCGACGTCGAGTATCGCTTGTCATGGGTCAGCACGATGATCAAGAGCGCGCCGATGATCGGATTGTTCGGAACGGTTTTCGGGATGATGGGAGCGTTCCAAACGCTAGCCACGGCTGAATCGGTCGAACCATCGCTGCTGGCTAGCGACATCAACATCGCACTGCGAACGACCGCCTGCGGTTTGGCCATTGCGATCCCGTTGATGATCTTGGTCGCAAGCGTCAACATTCGAATCTCGAAAATGGAAGACCTTGTCGGCGCCGGTTTGGCACGTTTCATGGCAGCGTTCCGCGAAGGGCTCGAGGCCAAACCTCAGTCTCGTCCATCGGCCGGACAAACCAACGAAGCAGTCGCCGTCCAAGCCCCCAATCGCTAAGGCATCCCA
This sequence comes from Rubripirellula reticaptiva, assembly GCF_007860175.1. NCBI lineage: Bacteria > Pseudomonadati > Planctomycetota > Planctomycetia > Pirellulales > Pirellulaceae > Rubripirellula > Rubripirellula reticaptiva. The sequence continues at coordinate 177,573 of NZ_SJPX01000001.1, forward strand.
ATGAGTACTGACCTTGACGATGCGGTTGACGACGCCGAAGACGATTTCGCGCTGCCGAGAAAGAAACGCGACGACGATGAGATGGACATCACACCGATGATTGACATCACGTTTCTGCTGCTGATCTTTTTTGTGGTCTGTTCAACGATGGACCCCACAAAAATCGGAACGATTCCGGAAGCCGAAAATGGTCTTGCGATCGCTGCAAAGAACTCGGCCGTGATCTTCATCAACCCAGGATCTGGGGATGAAGTGATCCTGTCCAAAATGGACGGTACCGAACTGAGCCGCGACGAAGACGCCCAGGCGTCCGAAATCATCGAATACATCACCGGCGAAATGGAAAAAGCGAGTGGCGCCAGTAAGCAGCAAGTGATGCTGTTCGGCGACTCGAACGTCAAAGTTGGCCAAGTCACTCGCATTCAAAAGATCATCGGCGACGCGTTCGAAGACATTGATTCAACCTACATCGCCGTCAAAGAAAACTAACCGCTGGTGGTTGTTGTCACCCAAAGCTGATCTCAAGCACCGCCCACGTCCATCACAGGTTTTTCGAAACCTGACCTCCTCAAACCTGTCACGCATTCTCCGCCATGTCGATCGAAGTCATTTGTTCGCAGTGCAGCACCGTCCATCATGTCAATGATCGGATGGCAGGCCGCACTGTGCACTGCCCAAACTGTGACGCGGTCGTGCCTGTGCCCGAACCAATCGTTGCCCTCGACGACACGGATGACTCGATCGAAGTCGAAGCAGTGGACGCCAGCGAAATCGTTGGCGCGAATACCGAAAACGCCCGCAGCACCGAGGCTGATATCGACGTCGAATCAGCTCGCGCCGAGTCAACTGAAGGGCAATTCAGCGATGCGATGATCCCGTCGATTTCGGGACTCGAGGATGACGAAGAGGACCAGGTTCTTGCTCGGAACAAACGTCCCGAAGAAGAAATGGACATGACGCCGATGGTCGACGTGACCTTCTTGTTGCTGATTTTCTTCATGGTCACGGCGGCGTTTAGTTTGCAAAAATCGATCGAGATGCCTCGCCAACAAACCGACGCGCCTAGCACGAATTCGGAACCCGAAGAAACCGAAGACCTGGACATGGTCGAGGTCCAAGTCGACGAATTCGGAAGCTTCTTGGTGATGGCTCCGGAATGGGAACGAGAAACGCCCGGCAAACAAAACTTGATCTCAACTCTCAAAGAAGCTGCGGGCAATAACAACGATGGCATGCGATTGGTCATCAAAGTTCATGAATCGGCAAAGCTGTTCGCTTTGGTCGATGCCATGGATGCCGGAACGATCGCCGGCTATGCCGAACTGGAAGTCACCCAAGTCGAAGAATTTGACTGACGTTTTCTGCGACCGACTTTCGGGCTCAATACTTAACGCCTAATTCCTAAAACCTAATACCTATTTCTTCCATGCTTGCTAAAGAATTGATCGATCGACTCGAACGGCTCGGGTTGCTCGACCAGGAGATCATCGAAGCCCTCCGCGAACAACTCGAACAAGGTGGCACGCGGGTTACGCCCGAAGCCGTCGCAAAGTTGTTAGTCGACAACGGCCAACTGACGCACTTTCAAGCGTCCAAGTTGATCGGCGAACTGCGCAGTGGCCAATACGAATCCGATGAAGTCGTCGAAGTCGGACTGGCCGAGGAAGAATTGGGCGTTGTCGGTGAAGAATTTGGGGACGTCGTCGAAGTCGAGGAAGCCGGCGTCTATGATGCGGAACCGGTTGCTGTTGAAGCCGTCGCCGTCGAAGCTGTCGCAACGGACAGTGGGCGAAGCGGTAGCAACGGTGACTCGCCGCCAGCCAACCGACCGCGTTCATCTCGCCGCAAACCAGACCCTCAAAAATCGGTTTGGGACTCTTTCAAGATCTATGGTTATCTAGGAATCATTGCGCTGCTGATCCTGACTGGTGCAGGCATCATGTTCGTGCTTAGTCGCGAAAACGCCGACGAAGTTATCGGCAACGCGAACAAACTGTACGACCAACAGAACTATCAAGGCGCCCAAGATGCTTACACCGGTTTTCTGAAGTCGTTCGGCGAAGAACACCAGTACTCGTCGCTGTCCAGAACTCGCATCACGATGACAGAGATGTACAAGGCAGCGCAGTTCAAACAGGAACCGTGGCAAGCCGTTGACCTAGCGAAAGAGAAGTTACCGATCATCGCCGAAGAAGAAGGCATGAACGAGGAACGGGGCAACTTGGCCGCATTGCTGGTCGACATCGCTGCAAACATGGCCACATCGGCGGGTAAGGCAAAGGAAACTTCCGAAAAGGAGAGCTTACTAGCGAAACTGGACGAGCATCTCGTGTTGATGGAAAATCCACTCTACATGCCAACGTCGATGCGGGCGACATTAGCGGGCCAGATCAAACGCGTCGAGGAAGCTCATGAACGCGTCAAACGCGACATCAGCCGGAACAAACGACTCGATGCAGCGGAGGCTTCGATGAAGGCCTCGTTAGAAACGAAGGACACGAAGGCAGCCTACGACACACGCACCGAATTGTTACGGGATTTCCCCGAACTGCAAAATGACGAGCGATTGGTGTCCCTGATCCGCGAGGCCAGTGGGATCCAACAAACCTTGGTGGCGCCCTCGTCGAAGTTACCCAAAATGGTGACTCAAGCCCCCGAAGGCGACTCGATCAAACAAATTGTATTGACGACTCTGGCCGGCAAGGCCGCGCCGGACCTGCGAGGCGAAACGCTGTACCTGCGAGCCGGCGGGTCGATCTTGGCGTTCGACGGCGAGAAAGGGAAATTGCGTTGGCGCAAGTTCGTCGGCTATTCCAAAGACTTGCCGCCCGTTCGGATCGGCAGCGGTGATGGCGTGCTGCTTAGCGATGCATCCCACAACGAAGTTTTCCGATGCGATGCCGAAAACGGGAAAGTATCGTGGCGTTCGCAAGTCGAAGAACCGTTCTACGAACCAATCTCGATCAAAGACGACGTTTTCGTATCTAGCAAGTCGGGCCGATTGATTTCGCTGGATTCCGAATCAGGCGATGCCAATTGGGCGACCCAAATCCCGCAAGGCTTAGAAGTCGGCCCCGGTGTCGACCAACGGGTTAGCCGAGCCTACTTGCCGGGCAACCACAGCAACCTGTATCTGATCAATACTCGCGATGGTTCATGCTTGGAAAGCTTCTACATTGGCCACCGCGAAGGCACCATCGCCGTTCCTCCGGTACCCTTGCTCGGTCACGTGTTTGTGATCGAAAACGCTGGTACTGATTACGCGAACGTTCACGTGCTTCGCGTTGACGAAACGGGCCAGAAAATGCGCATCGCGCAACCGGCCTTCCGGGTGACCGGAAACGTTCGTGTTCCGCCGATCATCCAGGGACGACGTTTGATCGTGTTGACCGACCGCGGCGAAGTCATGGTCTATGACATTGAACCAACGGCCGAACGAGAACAGGTCACCGTGGCGGCCAAACTGCCTGCGTTTTATGACCAACCCACTGCAACGCAAATGGCTGTTGGCCGGACCGCAATGTGGATCACGGGAACTCGAGTGGGTCGTTACGAACTGCAAATCAATACTGGCCGTGTGGTCCGCGATTGGAGCCTACATGAGTTGGACACGTTCATTGGCCGTCCTTTTGCCAGCGACGATACGCTGGTCCATGCACGAGTCCTTCGCGGAACGTCAGCCATTCGAGTGACGGCTGCAAATCCGAAGACGGGCGAAGAGATTTGGCGAACCGACGTTGGCGTGCCGGTTTCGATGATTCGCGCAGCTCCCAGTGGCGGCTACCACGTTGTGACTAGCCAAGCGGCATTGTTCGAACTCGATCGCGAATCACTGGCGAGCGGTTCAACCCAAGGACCAATCGAAAATCCAGGAAAGAATGCGGTTGGTATTCGATTTGAAGATCCAATCGCAATTGATGACACACGGGTCGTCATGGTCAACCAATCCGGTGGTCAATCGAATTTGGTCTACGACCCAAGTCGGGAAACCGAAAAGCTTCGCCAGGTCACTATGCAATTGCCCGACGGCAAACCAAGTGGTGGCGGAATCGTCGCCGGCGGCGGCCTATTCTTACCGCTCGATTCCGGGCGGGCTGTATTGGCCAAGATCCAAACCGGCGCCATGATGGCCACGCCGTTCCAACCCGCCAGCGACCCGGTCGCCAGCGTCCAATGGACCCGGCCGGTCGCGTTACCAGACGATGCCGACCAAGTTGTGGTCGCCGACAGTCGTAAGAAGATCTACCGCATTCGGATAGCCGAACAGCTTCGCGAGCTTGCGTCGAAAGATGTCGAGTACAAGTTCTTGGGCCCAGCCGCTGGAGTCGAAGGCACCTACATCGCATCAACGGCAGGACCAGCCGCCGACTTCTTGGTCGGCTTCGATCTGACCAGCTTGAATGAATCATTCAAGACATTGCTGGATGGCCGAATCGCTTGGGGCCCCGTTGCGGCAGGGAAGTGGTGCTTGATCGAAACCGAGGATCGAATACTACGAGGCTTCTCGTCCGACGGTGTCGAGAAGTTCCAAATCGAGTTGCCCGAAGGTCGCCCAGTCGGCCAGCCTGTAGTCGTGGGTGATGCGATTGTGCTTGCCGGACAAAGCGGTTGGCTGATTGCGTTGGATCCGGTGACCGGCAAGCTAAATGGCAAGATCGACCTGGGACAACCACTCTCGGCCTCACCACTGAAAGTCGGCAACAGTCTATTGGTGCCTGGCGCTGAAGGCGTCATCTACATCACTGAAATCCCCTCGGAATAAGCACTGGCAATGGAATTGATGAGGGACATGAACCAAGGTCTTCGGCGAGTCCAAGGCTCCGCCATCGCAATGCTCTGCGCGACGCTTTGCATAGCCGCTCTGGCGGTTGCGCCTGCACACGCCCAGCGACTCGATTACGCCGAATCGGGAACGCCACCTGATCCGGGTCTCGAACTGCTGCAGGAAGAACCGCACGACATCATTTACTTCACCGAAAAAGCAGGTGGAGGATGGGCCCGAGTACTGCCGCTGGATTTCCCCGGCCGTCGGCCACCATCCAACCCCACTGGAACGTTGCGATTCCAAGTGCTGGGGATCGAAGGCAAAGAAATGGTCGCCAAGTGGCCGACCATTGAAAAAATCGATCTGTGGGAAGTCAAACTTGAAAAGGAAGCAAGGGAACGGATCGCCAAAGGCGACTTCGTCGGCGCGTATCCTTTTCTGTCAGTCCTGATCCGGGATTTTCCTAACCAAAAGGGGCTGCGAGAATTGCGCAGCAACTTCCTTTGGCAAGATGCCATTTCAAGGGCCAAGAAAGGCGAGATCGCGCCGACACTGGCGATGCTTGAAGAGTTGCGCAGTTATGCACCCGAGTTCCAAAGATCCAGCGTGGTTCGTGCGCTCAGCGGCACGGCTGATCGATTGATGCAGATTCTCGTTGATGCCGGCAAACTTGACCTGGCTCAGCAGATGCTTGCCCGTCTTGAAACGGACTATCAAAACGATCGACTCGATGCGGTCAAAAAATGGAACCAGAAATTCTATGAAATGGCGGTGGGCAAACGCGATGAAGCGGAAACGGCCCGCGATGCTGAAGACTACCGCTTGGCTCGAAAGCTGGCCCGCGAAGCGCTCTACCTGCAACCCGATCTTCCAGGCGGGATGACGCTCGTTCGCCAAATCCATGACCTTTATCCGATGGTCAATGTCGGCGTTTTGCAAACCGCGACGGTCTTGGAACCGACTCGGATTGATAACTGGGCGGCGCGACGTGCGGGACGCTTGATGTACCGGACGCTATTCGAAATCCAAGGCGCTGGCCCAGAGGGCGGTGAATACGATTTCATTTTCGGCGATACCGAAATGAGCCCGGACCGCATGCACTTTGACCTGCTAATCGAACCGAACAATATCAAGCCCCCCTTAGACAAGATCCGCGGCTTCTTCTTGGCCGACGTGATGGCCAAACGGGCTCAGCCGAGTCATCCTGACTATTACGCGCCCTGGGCGGCTGCCGTACAGTCAATCGAGTTGGTTGGCCCGCAACAAGTCGGGTTCAATTTGCGGCGACCGCATGTGTTGCCGATCAGCTTGCTGCAGATTCCTGTCGATGGCAGTTGGTTCGGCGACAAACCAGACTCACCCACCGGCGACTATCGCCCGGACGAGACAGCCAAGAATGACGATGTCGTTCGCTATGTGCTGCGAGGTGAACCGAAGACTCCCACGCAACCTCGCGAACTCGTCGAAATGCGAATGACGTCAGGTGCAGATGGTGTCGCCAAATTGCTGCAAGGCGAAGTCGATGTGCTGGACCAGTTGTTTCCTGCCGATGCGATCCGCCTGTCCAAGAGCAAAAACATCAAAGTGGTGAAGTATCCACTACCGACGGTTCACATGCTGGTGCCATGCTCGGATCACCCTTACATGAGCGAACGGACGTTTCGACGTGCTCTGCTTTACGGAATCAATCGCGAAGACATTCTTAATGGCGAGTTGCTCGAAGGACTTCGCTCGGAAGGGTGCCGCGTCCTATCGGGACCGTTTCCGGCGGGTATCGAGATTAATGACCCGTTGGGCTACGCGTATGATCAAAAGATCAATCCGCGCCCCTACGAACCGCCACTCGCAAAACTTTTGTTAGCAATGAACGCCAATCAAATGGAAGCGTTCGCGGCGCGCAAGAAAGAGAAGCGACCAGAAATGACTCCGATCCGTTTGGCCTTTCCCGCCGACAACCTATCGCGAGTCGCCTGCGAAGCGATCAGTAGCCAGTGGGAACTGTTGGGTTTGACCGTTGAATTGGTTGAACTGCCGATTGGACGCACCTTCCCGAATCCCGACGAAGACATCGCTGACATCGTGTATGTTTCTGCAGCAGTCTGGGAACCGGTCATCGATGCCCGCCGAGTGCTCGGCCCCGAAGGAATGGCGAAGAGCGAAGACCAGTTGGTTGGACTCGGACTGCGACGGTTAGAGGAAGCAAAAAATTGGCGTGAAATTCGCGACCGCCTGCTAGATCTGCATGCGATTGCGCACCACGAATTGCCCGTCTTGCCACTCTGGCAAATGGTCGACTCGTACGCTTATCGACGGGAATTAGTGGGAATGGGAACGGATATCGTTTCGCTTTACCAAAACGCGAGCAATTGGCGGTTGGGACAATGAAAACGACTTCGAATCTGAACTTACCGACTTTGTTGATCGCGTTGCTGGCGACGCTGCCTGTGCAAGCACTCGCAGCCGATGTCGAAACACCGCCATCTGAATCGGTGCCTTCGCAGCCACAAACAACGGATACGAAACCAACCCAGCCTGAATCGATGGAGTCCAGCCCCAAACCGGAGCCACTGCCGGAAATACCTTGGGATTTTTCACCGTACCGCGTTCTAGTCTGGGTTGTCGCAGATAGCGCCCGCGCAAGTTCGGACGCGATCAGTCCGACGCTTCACGAATTTTTGGATCGTGATTTCTCGTCGATATGGCGTGTCACGATCGCGGATGCCCCGATGGCCGTCCGGGCTGCTGCATCGCGAGACATGGATGCAATGAGCTACGACATGCTGACTTCAGCCGACCCTGTGTTGGCGGTTAAGCGAGACCACAAAGACGCTGTTCGAATTCGAATCGCTTCGAACGTCGGTGAATTCGTCAACACGATCTACAGCACCAAGAACCAGATTGACGGCGTCATCGAACGTGGTGGACAGCGTGGGGACAGCACGCTCGCGGGCGTTGACAAACGCTTGAAACCGATCGACGGTGATGCATCAAAAGTCCAAGATCTTTGGGCCGATGCGAATACCGAAGCCATTTTGGCGTCGCGAGGGATGGCGGTCCGCCTGGACAATCCCGAAGCAAAAATCGTTACGCTGCCGATCGCCGGTTTGGTCAGCGAGACCATCGAACAATACGACAAAGTTTTTATCGTTCGAGCGACCGTGGATTCGATGCCTGGCCGTATCGACGTGGTTGAGCTCGATACTTTGATGCGATATTTCGGACCTATCGCTAGCTCATCGATCGCCGCCAACCAACCGATCGGTGAAGCCGTCGGACACGCAGTGATCAAAGCGTTTGCTCCAGTTGTACGCATCGATGACGCCGGTCAAAAAACAGCCGTCGGGTTGCTAAGAGCGTCTGGCCTGATCATGGACGAAGACTCGCCGGCGATGATCCATGTGGACGATGTTCTGCAACCGATGACTCGAAAGAACGATCGCAACGGAAACCCTTTCATGATCGGCGCAATGGATTGGGCTTACCTGGCGGTCACCGAATACAAAGACCGAAATGTTTCGATGGATTTCTATGCCGGTCGCGCCGGTGGATTGCAAGGTCGCAAGAACGCAAGAACGTTTCGAACGGCATTGAAAGTTCGCCCGATGGAAGACGAGACGCTGTTGCGACTGCATGCTCAGGGTGACGTTGATTTCCCCTTGATCGGATACGAAATCTACGAAAAGGAACTCAAGAGCACAGCAATGACGTTCATCGGACGCACCGATTGGAACGGCCGATTGAACATCCAGAAAACAGACGATCCGTTGCGATTGATGTATGTTAAAAACGGCGGTGCCGTTTTGGCTCGGTTGCCGATGGTTCCTGGCCTTCACCCAACGGCAGTCGCTGACTTGCAGGGCGATGATTTACGGTTGCAAGCCGAGGCGTACATTCGTGGCGTTCAAGACGCGATCATCGACTTGGTCGCTGTTCGCGAACTGTACAAAGCACGCATTCGCATGCGACTAGAACGCGGCGAAATGAAAGAAGCAGAAGAGTTGATGGAAGCGCTTCGTAACCAGCCCAGCAACGAAGCGCTCGCAACCGACATGGGAAAGAAGCAAGCAGTGTTCTTGAAATTGCTGGGCACCCGAAATGCAAATCAGAAACGCAAAGTCGACGAGATGTTCATCACCACTCGAGAATTGCTTTCCAAACACATCAACCCGATCCTTGTACGTGATCTCGAAAAAGATGTATTGGCCGCCAAGAAAAACGGTGGCAAGCTTCCGGTAAAGAAACCGAAAGACGACGAGGAAGAATCCTAGAAATAGATAGACCAAAGGTAGGACATCAGGCGACGATCGTCGCGGACATCCCTAGGGTCAAATTAATCGCGTGTTAATCGTTTTTGCGCCACGTAGGACGTTTGCGTTTTGCGTTGGGATGATGAGTGATGATCTTGAACGTTGCATCACGCCCCGACAATTTACGTCCGATCGGACGATCAGTCGGGCGGCAGACCTTGGCACGCAGCTTTTTCTCTTCTTCGAACTTAGTATCGTCCAGCTCGAACTCGACCCACATTCCGATTTCGGGTCGTACAAAGACGTCGCGTCCGAATCGGTTGGTTCGCCCATCCCAGACGTCTTTGTGAAAGAAAACGTCATCGCGATAGTCTTCGGCATCGATGAAACCGAACTTTCCATCGGGCTGGATTTGAATGATCTTCCCCAAGCGACGACGCTGGATGCGGAATTTCTTCTTCGGTGGAATGTCGTCTTCGTCGTGTCGTGCCACGGAAAGCTTCTTGGTGAAGTTGTCGATCTCGGATTGGTGGGGGCCGCTAGTTTAGCTCGCTTGCCCCAATCACGTCAGGCGTCCCCACCCAACGGGCCAGAGATCGTGCGGTCGCCCGCCGAATCAAGCGCGGCCACATCTCGTCGGGAGTCCCAAACACGATTTCAGCGGTGGCGGGCGCTGTATGCCAGAGCCCTGCGTTCAATTCGGTATCCAATTGGTCGATATCCCACCGCAAATGCCCAACGATCAACCGACAACTCGACGGATGCTGGGCAAGCAGGCGTTCGAGATGCTGTTTTTGAGCTGCCAAATAGATCCCGCTGCCCGGTTCTGCCTCGGCAAATTGACTGTCTTGGTGCAACGCGACGACGGGTCCTGACAGCGGGCCACCGAAGTGAACCATTCCCGAATCCGGCAACGCAGCAGGCATTCCAACTGACATCGCCGACTCGACGTCCGAGATGTCGCCAGTTTCCGAATCGTACCCATTGGGCTCTGGTAAACGCGAGGTCTTGGGCTTATTCACCATCGCCATCAACGCGCCCAAATTAGGTTTGAGTGGTCGATTCAGCATCACTCCATAAACTTGCTGGTCATCTTGATGCACGAGCAAACAAACGCCGCCCGAATAAATCGGATCCTGGACCAACGAGGATGCAAGTAACAGACTTCCCATAAAGGAATGATCGGCAAACGATTCGTTCATATGAATTTCAACGGAGGAAACAAACGTCTGTCAGGTTGGCAGTCCCTGGCTTGAATCCTACAAACGAGGCAAGCGGCGCGCCAAAGTGTTCGACCAGCCAGCTTTACACTCCCATTTCAAGACGATTTAACATCCAATTCGAAAGACAAGCGATGTCGATTCACCATATGCGACAGACCTACACCAAGGCCGGAATCAGCTTAAAGGACGTGAATTCGGACCCTATGGTTCAGTTCTCGGTCTGGTTCGATCAAGCCAAAGCCGAAGAGGCCCCCGATTGGATGGAAATCAATGCAATGACGCTCTCGACGGCGTCCTTGGACGGCAACGTGACATCTCGAATCGTGCTTTTGAAGGCAGTCGAAAATGGCAAATTCGCGTTTTTTACGAATTATGACTCTGTCAAAGGCCAACAGATCTCGGCCAATCCGAATGTTTCGCTGTGTTTCTTTTGGCCGCACCTGGAACGGCAAATTCGGATCGAGGGGACTGTCACGAAAACCAGCCGCGAAATTTCGCAAACCTATTTCGCCTCGCGCCCCCGTGACAGCCAGTTAGGCGCCAACGCCAGCGACCAATCGTCCGTGGTCGAAAGTGAGGATTGGCTAAACAACCAAATGGACAGCCTTCGGTCTCGATACGAAGGTGACACCGTTCCATGTCCTTCACATTGGGGCGGATACGATGTCACCCCCAACACCATCGAGTTTTGGCAGGGCCGACCAAGCCGTCTGCATGACCGAATCGTGTACAAGCGAAACGGTGACACTTGGAAGATCGTGCGGCTTGCACCTTAGTAACGAGGACGCACCAGCGATCACAGCATGTCCATCGGATCAATGTCGACAACGTATTGGACGTCATCCTTTTCAGGAATCGTGAACGTCTCGAGTGCGCGGCGAATGGTTTCGCCCAACTGAGACGCTTCGACCGATTGCAGCAAAATGTGGAATCGATACTTGCCACGCAGCTTGGTGATTGGCGGTGGTGCGGGCCCCAACAGCCGTACTTCGAATCCAAGTTTATCGCGGGCCGCTTCTAAACGATTCAGCAATGCTTCGGCCGTCGCTTCAGTCACATCTTCAACCGCGCCACGAATGATGATCCGGCCAACACTGCCGAGTGGCGGATAATTGAATTTACGACGGTTGACCATTTCGCCTGTCGCGAACTGTTCATAGTCGTGCGTCGACGCCGCCTGGATCGCCGGATGCTCCGGTGTAAAGGTTTGCACGATTACTCGGCCGCCACGATCTCCGCGACCGGTACGGCCAGCCACCTGCGTGACAAGCTGGAACGTTCGTTCGGAAGCTCTAAAATCAGGGAAGTGCAGGGCACCGTCGGCATTGATCACGCCAACCAACAAGACGTTGGGAAAGTCCAGTCCTTTGGCGATCATCTGGGTTCCCAACAAGATGTTGACCTCGCCACTGCGAAACGCCGACAAGACTCGCTGGTGACTGCCGGGACGTTTCATCGTGTCGCTGTCCATACGGGCGACATTGGCGTCGGGAAAGCGAGCCTTGACTTCGACTTCCAATTTTTGAGTACCAAGCCCACCATAGCGGATTCCATCGAACCGACATGCCGGGCACCAAGGCGGAGTGCCGATCGTGTAATCGCAATAATGGCAGACCGCTTTCCCACCATCCCGGTGATGCGTCAGAGGCATGTCACAATCAGGGCAAGCAACGACGTGGCCGCATGATGGACACTGAATCGTTGTCGCAAAGCCGCGTCGATTCAGCAGCAGAATGACTTGGCCCTTTTCCTTCAAAGTTTCTTCGACGGCGCGATGCAGCGGCCGGCTGATCGCGCCCGACGTACGATCATCGCGAACTCGCAGGTCGACCAACTGCACGTCGGGCATGGGCCGATCGCCGACGCGAGATGGCATCGAAACCAATTCGGCATGCCCCGTCGTACACGCGTGCCAGGTTTCCATTGACGGTGTCGCCGTGCCCAACACCAACGGAATCTTCAACAACATTGCTCGAGCGTGCGCGACCTTGCGAGCATGATAGCGGGGAACGCTATCTTGCTTGAATGATCCATCGTGTTCTTCGTCCAAGATAATCAGACCCAACCGAGGCAGCGGTGCGAACACGGCGCTGCGCGGCCCGACGACGACTTGAACATCACCACTGCGAATACGTTGCCATTGAAAGTGGCGTTCAGCGGGCGTCATCTGACTATGCAGAACAGCCACCGATTTGAAACGACGTTCGAATCGCCCGCGAGTCTGCGGCGTCAAACTGATCTCGGGCACCAACACGATCGCACTTCGTCCAAACTTGACCAAATGCTCGATCGCGCGAATGTAGACTTCTGTTTTCCCGCTTCCCGTCACACCATGCAGCAACAGAGTCTTGCCGACCTCTGAATCGACCGCCGCAACGATTCGGTCAAGCGCGTTGCTCTGATCGTCGGTTAGCGAATGACTTTTTTCTTTTTCACCATCGCCGAGATTCCAACGCATCGGCGCCGCGGTCGCCATTTCTCGACGAGTCTCGGTGCGTAGCAGTTCTTTCTTTTCAAGTGCTTTGATCGGCGCCGACGTGCAAGCAGCCTCGACCATCAATTGCGACGACGTCATCGGCCGCCCCGCGGCAATCAAAAACCGCAGCGCGATTTGCTGTTTCTGTGGCAGACCTTCGATCAGTGCGTCATCGATCAGCTTTGCGTTGGGCGTGTAATACGTCCGCTCGCGAGTTCCCGCGCCGCTACGAACACTTGACGGAATCAAAGCGTCAAAGACCTGCCCGGCGGGTGCTTGATAGTAGTGGCTCATCCACAACACCAACCGCACCAACGGCGGATCGCACAGTGGAGCGTGGTCAACGATTTGGTCGATGTCTTTCAAACTTCGCGACGCGGACGAGCCCAGCTTGCACTCGATGCACCATCCCGTTGTCATTTTCTTGCGGCGGCCCAGTGGCACTTTGACCCGCATGCCGGCTTCCAAAGATTCTCGCATCTCGTCGGGAATGCGGTAGTCGTAGGGGCCGTGCGGAGCCTCGCTGAAAACGACTCGGGCAGTCGCCACATCATCCTGGACCGCCAATTCCCAAGGCGGTGGGGCGGTCTCGAACAGTTCACCCTGCAACGAATCGGCCTTCAACGCATCGTCTTTGCGATCGTCAGGTACGTCGTATTCGTCGGAAACCGGACCGGACATCGGGACAGGCAAGGGGTGATGAGGGAGCGAGGTGTGATCCGTCAACATAGTAAATATTCCCAGACTTTGAACGTTGCCACTTTTATTGCAGTATCAGCCGGACGGTTGACACGGTTGGTCAACGGTTTGAAACCGACGGTTGGAAACCTAAGATTCGCCAATCAAGTAGAATGGCGTCGTCGAGATGCGAATTCTGCGTCTTCGCCAAACCAAGCTCGCAAATGAACCGCAGAATCCGACATCGTCGGCACTGACGCTATCGAAACCGGTGTTTTTGAAACAGCAGAAATGACCCGATACAACCCAGGACTGGTCGCTTGAGCAAACGAATTGGAATTTTTGGTGGCTCTTTCGATCCCGTGCACCTCGGCCACCTTTGGATCGCAGAATCGGCGCGAGAATCGTTGTCGCTGGATGAGATACGGTGGATGCCGGCGGCAACGTCACCGCTAAAACCAAGCGGTCCGGTCGCAAGCAATGAACACCGCGTTCAGATGGTACGCCTGGCGATTTCTGGCAATCCGCATTTCGTCGTCGATGATCGCGAAATCCGGCGTGGCGACGTCAGTTATACGGTCGACACGATCGCTGAGATCCAAGCAGAAAACCGCTTGGACGAGTTCTTTCTGATCATTGGCAGCGACTCACTGGCCTCGTTCAACCGCTGGCACGAACCAGCCAGACTGCTTGGATTGATCAACTTGGCCGTGGTCCAGCGGGGCGGCGATCCGCCGATCAACTTTGACGTGTTGGAACCATTTGCCGCGTCAAAAGAGCCAGCGGAAAAGACCGCTTCCGTGCCGATCACAAGATCGCATGACCATGTCATCGTGATGCCTGTGATCGAAATTAGCAGTAGCGACCTGCGACATCGCATCGCCGATAGAAAGAGCATTCGCTACCGAGTCCCGGCGGCTGTTGAATCCATGATCATGGCCAATCAGCTATATCAGTCCAAGGATTCGGACAAGAGCTAGGCCAAGGCTTTGGACATTCGAACCGACTCTTCAACCAATTGATTGACACGATTCTGAATAGAGTCATCCGCCAATTGATTGCCTTCGAATGATTCGCCCGTGGCGTAGATAAATCGTGGCACAATCACGCAGCGGAAGTCAAGCATTAGACTGTTTGCCAATCCCATGGCCGACATATAGCTGCCCTGACCGCCGGCGGCCAGCATCAAGCCAACGACTTTGTCCGTCCAAGCTTTCCCCGTCAACTCGACCGCGTTCTTGATCGCCGCGTTGACGTCGTAGTTGTAGACCGGCGCAGCGATTAAAATGCAATCGGCAGTATGAATTCGCTTTGAGAGTTCTTGCACATTGGCATCGCCATAGGCCGATGCTCCATCACAGGCCGGAAGCGATGTCACCGCCAAATCAAACAATTCAGCAGATTCACCAATCTCGGCAAGTCGATCGATCGATGCGCGAGCAAGAATTCGGCTGCGACTATCCGGATGTAGCGAAGAACTGATAACCAAAATCATAAAACAAACACACCAGCGACTAAGAACCAAGTAAGGCCGGATTGTACCTTGGCGATGCTCTGGTGCGAAACGTGTCCCCGAGTGCGGTGACAATCGCGTCACTGCAGGTGGGTTAACGCCAATTCAATCGCAATGAACGGACCGATCACCAAGCCGAAGCTTCACAATCTTCGCCGTCCATTCCAAGACGATTCTTCAGCACATTGAATTGGTCGTACATCTTTTCGCTGCTGCTGTGGACGTGTTCGGCTTCGGTGATGAAGCGAATGTCTTCTTCGGGGTACACGTCGCCTGCGATCAATACCGATTCAAACGACTTCAGCGGATCACCGTACGCGATCAACAACTTGTGTTCGTCCAACTGGACCTCTTGTCGTTTCGACGGATTGATCACGGCAATGCCGGTGCAACCATCGTTAAGAAGCAAGTCTTCGAATTCAAGCAAGATGCTTTTCAACACGGGCATGTCAATGTGTTCACGATACAGATCGTCGTGTCCGCCGCCGGCGCGGTGGCTGGTTTCCAGCACAACGTCAACGACTTCGCCGAGAGGTTCGATCAGTTCCAAGAACAGATCGATCAATCGATCGCGTGATGCCGACGCCATGATCACTGGCGTCCGCGTTCCACTTGCGTCATCGACGTATTCGTCGTGGCGAAAGCCCTGACGAGGCACGATACGAAGGTCGTACGAAGGACGAATCGCATCGGTCAATTCGAACACTCCGTAAGTTCGAATGCCCATGTGAGCCTGCAGCTCTTCGTCGGTGAGTGTTTCAAAACTTCCATCTGAAACGTTGCGCTGTGCTTCTTCGGTGGCGCCGCCTCGAAGGATACGTTTTAGAAAGCCCATGATGGTTCGGTCTCGTTGCCTGGGAATTTGTAGGTTGGACCGAATTTGTCGGTCCGATCAACCTGACGGTCGAACATCTACAAAAAAACTAGGTCAACTTTGTCGCGAGAGATTCAGGAACTGTGCAAACGATACCTAACGCGGCTAACCCACCCTGACTTATTGATAACGACTGATTCAATCGTTACCGTCGTTGCAATCAGGCGTCCTCGATGGGATGCGTAAACACCATACCTGGGTGTGTTTTTGCATCATTGTTGTCCATTCGATCTTGCACTTTCGTAGTTATAATCAGGTGCTGCCCGATTCTTTGATTCACGCTTACTCGCATTCGAAAGATCGCTGTTTCTAAAACGACAGCGACACACTGTGACTCGATTCAACTTTGCTGACTTTCGAACTTCAGCCATCGCCACCCACAAATGTCGTCAATTCTTCGGCGGTTACCTTTTCGTGTTGGGAACCGTCGTCCTGATATTCGGTTGCGACATTCCCAAGCGGCCGCCGCTAGTTCCTGCAGACGTGGCACACTTGGCGAACGAATCGGCCAATGGCCAGTCGTTGTCTGAAGGCGGAGCACTGTCGGTTGATGCCCAATCGGAAAACTACGAGTTGCCGATGGGAACCTTCAGTGATGACTGGGAAACCTGGGATTTGTATACAATCGATGGGCAACCCGTTGGCTACAACCACCTTACAGCCGAAGGGACTGATGAAGGCGAAGTTCGTTACCGAACGGATAACCACCTTTACGTCAATCAAGGAAAGTCACGAACGCTGCAGCGGATGATCCAAACCAGCTTCGAGACTCCCGACGGCAAATTGCTGCGATTTGAAAGCGAACTTCACGTCGGCCCCATCGTTACTCGCACTTCAGGCACCGTCGACGGTTCGCAGCTAAAGATCGAATCGGTTCGTGGCACTGCTAAAACCAATCGATCAATCGCCTGGTCGCCGCGAGACCGTGGACTTGTCGCCATTGAACAGTCATTACGCACCAAACCAATGACCAGAAAAGGTGAGACTAGGAATTTACGTCTGTTGTTGCCGGGTCAATTTCAAATTGCAACGGCACGGCTACGTTGCAGCGGAACCGCTTCGATACCGCTTTCCGATCAGACTTTGGCAGAATTGACGGAAATCAACTACGAAGTTCAAGTCGATGGCCAACTGGCGTCCTATTCAACGATTTGGACCAAAGCCGATGGTGAAATCGTCCGAATGTTTTCAGAGGGAATTAATTTGAATTCCTACCGAACGGATGAATCGACCGTCAAGTCGGCCATCGTCAACCAAAATGAAGTTACGGCCATCCCAGTGACGGGATCCATTGAACGCCCATCCGAGGCGACGCGAATTGCCCTGAGAGTGACTGCGACCTCGCAAGCCGCGAAAGAACAAAAGACCGCCCGCATCGAACCGATGCCCGGCCAACTGGTTCGCGCCCTCGATGACGGGACTGCGCAAATCTTGATAAGCCAGAAACCCGAATCAGCAACGAATGGTTTCGTCGCATTCGAATTGACGCCGGTGCCCGAGGACTCTGCACCGAACGCATTCGTCGATTCCAATGCATCCTTGGTCGCGCGTTACGCGACGGCGACGTTAGGAACACGTGAATTGACACCGCGAGAAACCGCCATCGAACTGGCTCGAGCCGTTGGCACGTCGATCGCGGATCGCGATAGACCCGGTGGATTGGTCAAGGCAAGTGAAGTGTTCAATCAAGGTCTCGGCGACAGCACAGGACGGGCGATCTTGTTGGCGGCAATGCTGCGATCGCGGAAAATTCCTGCGCGTGTTGCGATCGGTTTGAAGTACGCCAACAGTCCGCCGGATCGAATGACCTACCACATGTGGACTCTGGCCTACATCGACGACCAATGGATTCCCTTGGACGCGACAGCCGAAGGATTGGCACCGGTGGACCGCCTGATGTTGGCGACCTCAAATCTTTCCGGTGGGAACGAATACAACGCGTTCATCCCATTCCTTAATGCGACCAGCCGAATCAATATTGAAATATTGAAAGCTACCTACTAGCCGTAACCGGCGGTTCGCCATGCCCGAACCGAATCAGCACGTGATCAAAACGCAGTCAAAACAGGATCGGCGGATTCACGACAAATGCTGTTGAGCCGCCAAGATCAATGGGTCGATCGTTTCCGATTGGATAGGGGCGTTCGGTGGATCCCAAGCCCACCACTGGGCCGATTCGTGTTCCGTCAACGTTAACGCTGGCTGATCACGAACAAAACCGATGAAATACCGAACATGCTTTTCGAACGGCAGGTCGCCATAATTTTTGTAGGTGACCTGGTACTTCAAGTCGAACTGAAAGTCGGGATCCAACGAAATGGCTGATTGCGGAATGCCAGTCTCTTCTTCGGTCTCACGCAGCGCAGTTTCGACGAATGTTTCACCGTCTTCGCAGTGACCTTTGGGCAAATCCCATCGATCACGATGACGCATCAGCAAAAAGTGCGCCGGCGTCCCTTCGCCGGAAATCAACAGGATCCCGGCAGCCTTGACAGTCTGACCTGGTACTTTCTTCATGACGCACCCTTTCGGATAGGCGTTTTCGGATAGGTAGCACTGCGACGGCTTGTCGAACCGGAACAGTCGTTTACAACAAACTCAATCAGCCACCTCCACTATTTTGATGGGCTTCAATGAAAATTTACACCCGCACCGGCGATACCGGCAGCACTGGCCTGTTTGGTGGTCCGCGAGTTTCAAAAGATGACGATCGAATCGAATCCTACGGAACGGTTGACGAACTGAATTCGGCGATCGGTATGGCTCGTGCGGCTGGGGTAGGAACCGCGATCGATGCTCAGCTCGATCAAATCCAACACGAACTGTTCTCGATCGGCGCCGAATTAGCGACCCCCGAGCCCGACGATCACGAAATGCGGATCATCACCACGTCACACGTTGAACGGCTAGAACGCTGGATTGACGAGCATGAGAGAAATCTTCCAGAACTGAAACACTTCATCCTGCCGGCTGGCCATCCCGGATCGGTCGCGCTGCACCTAGCCAGATCGATCTGTCGGCGAGCCGAACGGCGAGTCGTGACGCTGGTTCGTCATCACGAGACCCAAGTGTCCGAGGAACTGATTGTATATCTGAACCGACTAAGTGATTTACTGTTTGTTTTGACTCGGACAGTCAATCACAACGCTGGGATCACCGAGGTACAGTGGATTCGGCCAACCTAGCATCCGATTTAGCCCGCTAGATCAACCCGATTGCGAGTGTACAATGACGCTTGCTCTACCAAACACTGTAAAAACAGCCGAACACTGTAAGAACAGCAGATCTATAGCCACCGACCGAGGTACGATCGTGAAGAAAGTCGAAGCCATTGTCCGTCACTTCAAGCTTGAAGACGTCAAAAACGCCCTGACGGACCAGGGCATCCATGGCATGACGGTCAGCGAAGTTCGTGGCTTTGGTCGCCAAAAAGGGCACACGGAAATCTATCGCGGCACTGAGTACGCAATCGACTTCGTGCCCAAGGTGAAAATCGAAGTCATCTGCGCCGACGAAAATCTGCAAACCGTCATCGACACGATTCTGCAAACAGCACAGACCGGGCAAATTGGCGACGGAAAAATTTTCGTCACCAATCTCGAGGACTCGATCCGAATTCGCACCGGCGAACGGGGCGAAGACGCGCTCTAGGACTAGCTCTGGTGGCGGCACAAGGCGAGGGTCGTTGATCCGTAATTAATACGATGCGCTCGCGCAGGCGAGTTGCCTACTCTTGATCACGCTGCGTTGCTAAATGCCAACCATGTCAATGCGACCGATCGTTCTGCGAAGTCGCGAAGTGCTGCGTGAAGGTCGCGAGAAGGCCTTTCAACAACACCGCAGCGGATCACCCGGCACTCAGGTATCAACACTGCTTGCCGACCTTTACGACGATGTCGTGCTGGACATCTTCAACGAAGCGATTCGTGAATACGCGACCGACGATCGATTGAGCGGATTGTGTCTGGTTGCCCACGGAGGTTTCGGGCGACGCGATTTAGCGCCTTACTCCGACGCCGACCTGATGCTGCTGACAACACCAAAATCAGAAAGCTTGGCGACGATCATCTCCGGTGTGTTGACTCGCGATCTGGGTGACTCGGGAATCCAGCCGGGGCTTTCCATTCGAACTGCTCCTGAAGCCTGCAGCATGTCGTGGGCCGACCCCATCATTTACTCTTCGCTTGCCGAGTCTCGTTTGCTGGCGGGCAGCCTGCAGTTGTACAAGAAATACTTTGACGCGTTTCGACACGGCGCGATGCAGCGCAGCAAAAGTATCATCAGCGATATCATTGCGGCTCGACGTGAAGAACGGACAAAGTGGGGCGAAACAAATTATCTGTTGCGTCCCAACGTCAAACGATCGCGTGGCTCGCTGCGAGACATCCAATTGATCCGTTGGATCGGTTTCGCCCGCTACGGTGAAACCGATCTTGACCGACTGTTGAAACTTGGCGCGTTGCCGGAAGAAGATTATCGCAAAGTCCGTCAAGCGTACCGATTCATGCTGCGACTGCGCAATGAATTGCATTTTCGCGAAGGCAAAAGCCAAGACGTGCTGGATCGGCCGACTCAGATGGAAATCGCTGATCAATGGGGCTACACCGGTACCGATGGCGTGCTGCCCGTCGAACAGTTCATGCAGGACTATTTCGATCAAACTCGCAACGTTCGCTACGCAGCGTCCTATTTTTCCGAAGACGCCCAAAGCCGTCCGCTGATTCACCGGATCTTTGAACGAGTTTTTTCGCGTTCGATCGACGACAAAATTCGCATGGGGCCAACTCACATTTGGGTCCGCGAACAAGCACTCGAATCGTTCGCAGCCAACTTGCCCGACGTGTTGATGCTGATGAGTTTGGCCAATCAACATTGCCGTCGCATTGCTCATCCTACTTGGCAAGCGATCCGGTTAGCGATGCAGGATCGGACACCGACTCCGCCGGATGCCGAAACGATCGATGCGTTTCTGTCGCTACTTAGCCGGCCAGGTCAACTAGCGCCGTTGCTTAGCCGGCTTCACGAACTGCGGATCATCGAACAACTGATCCCTGAATTCAAGCGAATGCGAGGACTGTTGCAGTTCAATGCGTATCACAAATACACCGTCGACGCGCACAGTCTGCTCGCCATCGAAGCGGCGACTAACATGCAAGATTCCCCGGACGGAATGGGGCGTCGCTATCGACGGATCGATGACAAACGATTGCTACACCTGGCGCTGTTGATTCACGACATTGGCAAGGGCTACGAAGAAGACCACTGCATTGTCGGCGCGCGGATCGCACGCGACACTGCCGCTCGCTTGATGCTAGATCCGACAACGGCCGAGACGCTGGAATGGCTTGTGCTTAAGCACTTGGCCGTCAACGTCACCGCGTTTCGACACGATCTTAGCGATCCCGAAATCGTATTGGCGTTTGCTGCCGAAGTCGGTTCGATCCGCCGTTTGGAATTGCTTGTCGTCCATTCGGTCGCTGACCTGATCGCCGTAGGCCCAGGCGTGGCGACCGATTGGAAGCTAAACTTGATCGAAGACCTCTATAAACGAACTCGCCGATACTTTGATTCGGGTGACCTGCCGGGTAGCCCGAATGATCCAGAGATTGAATCAACGCGAGGACGTGTGCAGAGTGAACTGAACGCCGCTAAGGCGCCGGCGCAAGCGTTCGAACTGCTGGAACAGGTTCCTTTATCACTGCTTAGCCGATGCGAACCAGACGATCTTGCCAGCGAGATCATGGTCATCGTCAATCAACCCGATCGAGATACGAAAACGATCACGATGTGTCGCTTTGACGCCAGCATCAAAGCGCTGCGTTATACGGTTATCCGCCGCGAGGACAAACATTCGATCGGTACGTTCGCCCGAGCCACCGGCGCCCTGTCGACCAGCGGGCTAACGATTTTGAGAGCACAGATTGAAATGGTCGGGGACTTTGCCTGGGACCACTTTTGGGTGATCGACCCCGAATATCCAGACGGCGATGTTCCCGAACATCGCACGGCCGAAGTGCGCAAACAACTCTGTCATCTACTGGACGATCCGACCGCGCCGCTGCCGCCCTATCGGTCGCGATGGAAACCCAATACATCGGTGGAACCGAAAAAGGTCAAGGTACTGCCAAAGAAAGTTGTCTTTGACAACGATACTGTCGACCGCTACACAATCCTTTCTTTTTTTGCGTACGACGAAGTCGGCTTGCTTTACCGAATCGCGTCGGCGCTCGCAGAAAAACGTCTTGTACTATCCTTCGCAAAGATCGATACGCACTTGGACCAAGTTGCAGACGTGTTCTATGTCACCGAAGCCGACGGGTCCAAGTTGACAGACACTTACCGGCAAACCGAAATACGTGCCGCTCTCTTGGACGCGGTAAGCTAAGAATTTCACTGTGTCCTTCGAATGCGCAGTCGTTCCGATTACGTTGGGCGCATGAATGCAGCGCTGACGATGTTCCGGCAAGTTCGGCAAGATTTAACGACTAGCGAAATGGTTCGCATCGTTTCGGTTTTGATCAAAGCTGTGTGGCGAAACAAGAAAAAGAAAGCCAAGTTTGCTTGCAGGGTACTTGCGGCGCGGCAAAGCTTTGGTGGTTCATCAACCACCATCGCTCGACGGATCCTGCCACCCCCGTGCCGCAAGCTTTGACTTGCCACCTACTTCGGGATTCCTGTCACGCGATAACCCACTTGATGGTTAGCGCTGAACAAAAACCAATCGGACTCGAAAATATCGAATTCGACTGAATTGAGTCGGCAAGGAAACCAAAAGATGGGCACGGTTGGGATCCAACAGATCCTCTCAACCCAACTTGCACAAGGAAGTCCTCTCATGCGAATCTCCGCACTCTCAATTGCGATCGTCGTCGCGAACGTTTTGGCTCCCCAAGCTTTTGCCAAAAACGATTTCAGCGCACTTCTAGCCGACCTCAGCTTCGGCGACGCACCGCCTTCGGCCCGTGTCGTTCAAAACCAATCCAACAATGCCTCGGCTTTCGATATCGACGAAGCCTTAACGCTTTCAGCGCCGACGCAGCTCGAATCCGCTGCCGTCGAAACAACCGAAGTCTTCAACGCCGTCGATAAGCTGGTGCCTGTTCCCCAAAGCTTCGCAATGCCAAGCTTTGCAGAAGTCCCGGCCAAGGTTTCACTACAAGCCCCCATCGCTGTCGCACCGCACGCAACCGACGCGATCGACCTGAACGCTGCGTTCGCACTTCAAGATTTAGAATCGTCGCAAACGTCAGTCTCAGCCCAATCGGTAGGGTTTGGACACCATGGTTCACACTCTGGACCTCTGGCGACGGCCATCCACGGAAACCATGGATGCGCGTCGGGCGTCTGCGACTCCGTCAGTGATTGCACGCCGCACGTCGCACCTTGCTTGCCCTCATCGACGCTGCTTCAGTACTTCCGAACCAGCAAGTGCAACACGCATGTTTGGGACGGATACCAGCAAAAGTGCGGGTTTGGTCAGAAACACGTTAACGGCACCTGCGATTGCTTCAAGCAACGCCAAGGCTGCGGACAACTTCTACCCGCCTGCAACGGTCCGAGCTGCGATGGCCCAAGCTGCAGGGGTTGCGACTCTTGCCGCGGCAGCAACAGCTGTGACAGCGGCTGCGATCGCTAACCATCTCTCAGGTGGACTCTCGTCCCCAACGGTGGCTTCCCTAAAAAATCCTACCCTCCTAATCAATTCGGTTTCAGATCATCAGGCCGATTTGCCGATTTGATCAGTACCATGGATTGGGAGGGTGGAACGATCGGTGCCATCGTTCCAGCATTGATGGGCCATGGTGAGGCAGGGAGGGCTTCACCATGGCCCTTCTTTTTTGCGCTGACTACTCAAAAATAACACGTTCCCTGAATGGGAAAACTCGGTGTTCTTTTTTGCAATTTTCTCTAAAGTCGCAATCTTCAGCTCTCGGGTCTGAATTCCGTTTGGCGTACTAGCGATGCAGCCGCTTCTAAATTTTTGGATCGACGCGACTGCCACTTACTTGGTCGTCCTCACATCGCAAGCTAGTGGACTATGTCGGCTCAGTTTTCGGGTAGTGAATGCAGTCACGAGTCCTTAACGGGACAGCGACTCGTTGCATCCAAAGTCGGTAAATCAGCGTTTTATCTTGTAAAGATGAACAGGGCAGGGGGCAACTCGGGTCTGCAATCGCTGTTTTGGCTGAAGAGATTGCTTAAGTTCCTAGGTCTTTGATCAGCTTTGCGTCCTTCGCTGCCAACGCCTCTGCGACGGCTTTCCGCAAGTCTCCTGCGATGTCATCTATTGCAATCTCCGGCGGCCAAGCAATTTGGATGATGAGCGAAGACGAGTTCGTTAGATTGATTATTCAAAAATCAGGCTACTTGCGTCGGCTCACAAAACGATTGTCTTTGATAAAAAAGCGGAGTGGCAGGTCGACGCTTTTGCTAATCCCGATACGGGGTGACGCGACAATATCGAACTCGGTACTTACGTGGTTCTGGCAAAGCATCAAGCGTGGTTCATCGGTGAAGTGACGTCCGTTGAAGCTGCGATCGATTGCCAGTGCTTGGCACAGCATAGCTGGGCCGCTGGTCAGTCGAGTCGGCGTTGTCAGACCACGGTGAGTTTCCATAACATCGATGCCCCAGATCGGCTCCAGTGCCCGAACAAGCACCGCGGCACCTACGTTTTCTGGCTGGGTTACAACGTTGAAACAAACCTTGGCGTGAATCGGGTAAACGTAGATCGTCCCTGGTTCAGCAAACATGGCCGCATTTGAATTGCCCTTGCCTCGAGCACTGTGACTGGCGAGATCATGTTCGTGCAGGTACGCTTCGGTCTCGACAATCCGGCCACCAATCCATTGCTCGTTGATTCGCCTTAGCAAAAGGGCGCCGAGCAGATTCCTGGCGACGGACTCCGTGTCTTCCGCGAAGTAGCTCGCAACAAGCTGCTTCGGATTATCTAGTTCCGGCTCAGTCATGAGTGAAAAAAGGGGACAGTGTAAAAAGCAATATGATTCTCGAACGTGACAGGACCTTGCGTTAATCGTAGCCGGACACGCCAACGTTCAGTTTTCCAGAGTTGCATAGAAGTCTGGCGACTCCTGCTACGATTGAATTAGCAAAGAACATCGGCACTTAGCGATCCACGGAATCCGGCAGCTCGAACGCGTCGATCGGACTCTCGCTTGCCAATGCATCAAAAAAGGCTTAATCGCATGGTACAAATGTCTGGTTGTCGCTGTGGATCGCGACCGTCGCGAAATCACCGACCAACTCTTTGGCATACTCGACCAGCCGCTGCGATGCTTTCCGAGGGATTGACACCGTTTCGGCTTGTTCGGTGTTCTGGGGCCACTGGTAGATGTCGATCGCAATCCAAGCCGAATGATCGCTGATCCGTTTGGCAAGCTCACCGTTGGCACCCGGTTCTTTCACCAGAAGGTTCACATCATGAAGATACGGTTTGCTGCTTGATTGAATGAAGTACTTGCATTTCTGACTCGCAACGATGACGACGTTTTCATTGCATTGGAAGACGTAGCCGTTCTCATCCGGCGCCATCTGATTCCGCTCCATTTGAAAGACAGCTTCGCCAATTGACCGTGACGCCTTGCTGACGATACCGGCAATGAACGGGCGAGGTGCCTTCAACAAGAAAACAACTCGCCGGACTTCGTTCTACAACGAAAACTCGCTCGGCATTTCGTCCGCCGCAGGGGCAGGCAGATTGAAAAGCCATTCCTGGGGCACTTCGATTGCGTTGACAAAGTCGTCGTGTGCATACGTTGCCGATCGGGTCAAACACCTTTGGTAAGCCGAGTCGAACCTGGTCCGATCGCCTTTCGCCGCATAGACCAGCGATCGCAGAAAATCACTAGAGTCTTCCAGCGTCTGACGCGCCGAAAGGATGGCGTCGTCGTAACGCTCCAGCCCTATCAGGAACCGTGTCCGTTATCCGTCGCTGTGGTAACGCTGCCACCGGTGGCTTGCTCGAGCGACATGAATCCCGGCGTGCCCATCACTGCGCCGGTTTGCGTGATACCGTGATCGTGTTCGGTACTGCGAGCGAGTCCAAAATCCGTCACCACCGGATCTCCGTCCGCATCAATCAGAACGTTGGCCGGCTTGAGGTCGCGATGCAGAATGCCGCGTTGGTGAGCGTGGTGGACTGCCGACGCGGTCTTGGCGACCATCTCGATGATGCGTGACTGATCTTGGCCGATGTTGTCACCGACTTCGCTAAGCGATTCACCCTCGATCAACTTCATCAGAAATAGTGCTGGTCATCGAAGTTGCCGATGTCGTAAATGGGCACGATACCGGGGTGGTCTAAGCCGGCAGCGGATTCCGCTTCGATTTGGAAGCGACGAATTTGATCATCCTCCGCGATATTGCCGCTTAGAATCATCTTCAGCGCGATCTCGCGGTTGAGACTGATCTGGCGAGCCCGGTAGACAACGCCCGTGCCGCCGCGAGCAATCTCGCTGACGATTTCATCGTCACCAAAGTAGCGAACTCGCGCGCCTCGCTTGGGCAGCAAACAGTTCCCATCGGGATGCCCCGAATCGAGCGTCGACATCTCAGCCTGGGTGGCCTGCGGTTCGCTCAGATCCAGACCGAGCGGTTGCATTTGACGCTCGTAAACATCTTCTGTGAGTTCACAGTGATGCCTCTGGCGATAGTCGCAATCGATTTGAATCAGTTCACGGGCGAGCGTTTCCCGCTGCATTTCGCTTGACATCCGCACGAACTCGGCAAGACGGGGTGGCGAGCTGGGTGATTCTTTCCAAACCTGCTCGAACCGGTCACACAGACGATCCATCTCGAGTTCGCCGTTCCATTCCGTATCCGATGCCTTGTCCCATGAGATGTCGTCGTGATTCATCAGGCAAGTCTTCGTAGTATCAGCAAGTCAGAAAGAAAGAAGGAACAGGCAGTTCTCTTAAGAGCGACAAATGTTGCGGATGCCCGACATCGACATCGGAAGAGCATAACAGTACGCGATTGAAGGGCATTTCGTCCGGTCCATTTTCTGACCCTTTGCGAAATCCAAGCATGCGTGCCGGCTACGTCGTCACACAGGGCACGGTCGCCTGGGGCTCAACACATGCGTAAAGCACATAAGTCCGGCCGGGAAGGCCGGGCATGAGCGATCTGGTAACGATAGAGACCAGGGCAGGGCGTACGCCGTTCACATCAAAGGTTTGCGTACTTCAACATTCAGCTCTCGGGGCTGATTTCAATTTGGCATGCCAGCGATGCAGCCGCTTCTGACTTTTCGGCTTGGCTTGACGCGCTGCCGTTACTCACCCCATGTTCTTGACTGGCGATATGACGGGCAATCTTTGCCGGATGATCATGACAGTTTTCCAAGAAGATCTGGTACTTGCTGCTTTGCGTGCCACCGACGGCTGTCCCGGCGACGTAAATTCCTGCAACCGGTGTTTCCATCGTTTCAGGATTAAAAACTGGTCGACCCGCGTCGCTGTCCAGCGGAATCCCTAGCTGATTGAACAGTGTTTTGTCTTGTCGATATCCAATCAGTGTCAGTACATCATCGACCACAACATCGATCATGCGATCTGGTTGGCCCGGTGCGACTTGGCAAAGCTTGACTTGGCCTGGCATGATTTCAACGACTTTTGAATCGAAAATCGCTTCCACGGCACCGCTGCGAATCAGGCCATCGATTTCTGGTCTTAACCAATACTTGATGCTGTCCGATGGAAATGATTCACGATGATAGCTGAGCGTTACTTTTGCTCCGGCCCGGTGCAGCCGAATTGCTGCTTCGACCGCACTGTTTCGCCCGCCGACGATCAGCACTCTCCGGCCGTGATACCGATGAGTCTCTCGCAAATACCCATCAACCAACGGCAAGTCTTCGCCGGGAACGCCCAAAAGATTCGGGTGGTCGGTGCCGCCGGTCGCCAAGATCACGTGCGGCGTCAGAATGTATTGTTGGACTGGTCCGCCAGCCTCGGCATGTCCGGAAACCAAACCGACCATCCATTCGTTGCCGTCTGGGGATGGCTTGATGGTCGAGACGCGAGTGAACGTACTGATTGCTACGCCGAATTGATCGACGACCGAGCGCAGATAATTTAGATACTCTTCGCGACTTGCCTTGGCTTGGTCGATCGTACACAGCGGAACTCCGGCGATCGAAATTCGATCATTGCTGCTGAACCACCGCGTCTGCGGCGCCCACCACGACACGGTATGCCCGATTGAGCCGGCTTCGACGATCTGAAAGTCGATCATTGCCGCCTGGAATGCAACGGCCGTCTCGATTCCGATCGGGCCAGCACCAACGATTACGGCGTCACGACGAAGGGTACATTTTGAGTCGTTTTTCAGCATCGGTCAACAGAGATCAGCGGGGCAGGGCGGTTCAGTTCTTTTATTCTAAACCGTTTTACCGCCGCTGATCATCAGTCGACTCGCCTGATCAACGAAAACCGCTAAGCGAACAGTTGGTTGATGACGCTGCCGTTGCGAACCAAGGTGATTGGACGCCCCGTGCTGCTGTCATATTCCAGCGTGTGATCAATGCCAAGGTTGTGATAGAAGCTGGCCGCGACATCGTCGGGCGTGATCGCTTCGTGGCGTGGTCCGGCAGCCGTGTCATCGCTTTCACCGATCACCTGTCCACCACGCACGCCACCACCGGCCATCAACATGAACATGCAACGCGGATAGTGATCTCGTCCACCTTCGGCACTGCGACTATTGATCTTGGGCGTCCGTCCGAATTCACCCGTCACGTAGATCGCAGTGGATTCCAGCATGCCACGCTGTTCCAACCCGACCAGTAGACCGGCCAAACCTTCATCCAGCTTGGGCAGGTTGTTGTCTTTCAGTTTCGTCCAGTTATCCGTGTGCGTGTCCCAACCACCAAGTTGCAGACTGACCATACGGACCCCCGACTCCACCAACCGCAGCGCCAGCAAGCAGCTTTG
This sequence comes from Rubripirellula reticaptiva, assembly GCF_007860175.1. Taxonomy (NCBI): domain Bacteria; kingdom Pseudomonadati; phylum Planctomycetota; class Planctomycetia; order Pirellulales; family Pirellulaceae; genus Rubripirellula; species Rubripirellula reticaptiva. The sequence goes on from NZ_SJPX01000001.1 coordinate 206,302, forward strand.
GCCGAACGAGGACTCACCGAACTGACTGGCAAAGCTTTCCGGTTCCTTACTGATGTCAAACGCTTGGCGTGCAAGCGGTGAAGTGATCATCGCGTAGGCTTGTTCACCAAATCGATCCAAGCCATCGAGCAACTGATCGTCTTTTTCGAGATCGGCAAAACGCCGATCCAATTTCTGCAGCAACGTTTGACGGCGTTTCACTTCGTCGACGCCAATTCCGCCTGGCAACGAAATGCCACGCACCGAATAGGGTTGGCCAAAATTTGGTGTCGAATTGGTTTCCAATGCAGCGTAGCGAATTCCAAGAAACCCTGGCCCTTGCGATCCTTTGGGGATTGCGACTTGACTGGGAATCTCCGGTGCACTCGGCTGTTCTTTGGCAAGCACAGCACCAAAGCTCGGATACTCAAGCGACGGAATCGGCTTGCTGCCCGTATTGACGTACTCTTGGCCCAAGCGGTGCGCTGCCAACGTATGACTGACCCCTCGCAGGATAGCAAACTTGTCCGCGCACTTGGCCAGTTTCGGCAAGTGTTCAGAAATTTCAATTCCAGGGACGTTGGTTTTGATCGGGTTGAAAGATCCGCGAAATTCGCTTGGTGCGTTCGGCTTCATGTCGAACGTATCCAAGTGAGACGGCCCACCCGGAAGTTCAATGAAGATTGCCCGAGTCGCTCGGCCGGGAGTGATCTGGCCGGCGTCAGCCAATTTCATATAGCCGCTAAGCGACAGACCGCCAAGCGATAGTGTGCCCGCGTGGAGCATGTCACGTCGGCTGATTCCGTCACAGGTGCGATTGAACTTCATAGGAATAATCTCAAAACAGGGAAGGGCAGGGCAGGGCGGAGCGGGTAACGTCGCAATCGCTAGTGAGTGATGATGAACTCTTTTGTATTCACAAGCGCCCAAAGCAACGATTGCAAACCGTCAGACGGCGACTTCGAATCTTTGATAAACGCAACTGAAATATCGGACTCTTCAGAATCGGGAAAGCGACTGAGAGATCGCAAGTAAGCTTCTTCGACCAACTGGTCCATTGTGATCGACGGTTGACCAGTCGATTCAACGGCGTTCTCGAGCGACGCCCACGAGTTGGGATTCTTGATCAATTGATCCAGGGTAGGGACTTTGATGTTGTATTGCCCCATCTTCGTGGAAACGCGTTTGTGCTCGCCGACGATTTGACGATGCAACTTTTCTCGTTTCGCTTCTGGTTGCTTGTTGAACAGCTTCACCTTCGCTATCAATTGCTGCTGCATTTGACTGGCACGTCGTTTGATCGCCAGCTCTTGCAAGTCTTCACTCTCGCGAGGTCCAGCCACGCCTAGTTTGCCGCACGCCTGATTGACCCAGCCGTCTTTCGCAGCCAATCGTTTGTACATGTCGGAATCATTCCGCAAATAGATCGACTGCAGCAGACTTGGCGAATCACTACGGTCGCAGTCACAGTTGGATTCACGATTCGACTGGCCAAACACTTCCAACGCAAAATCTTGGCGATTTCGCAATTTAGGTTTGCCGTCGGCAATGGCCATATCATCCAATTCGCTGCGCAACTGTTCGGCTTGCTTATCCGATCCGGTCGCCAACACCACTGCATCGTAGACCACTTCGGCTGGTAATCGCCGTGGCACATGTCGCGAGAAATTCGATTGGTCGCGAACGTTCGTCGAATTGACGGCTGAGCTTCGCTGATAAGTTTCGCTGGTCGCAATCGTGCGGTGCAGCCAATGCAAGTCAAATTCATGCTCGATGAACTGCTTAGCCAATCCATCCAGCAGCGGAGCGTTGCTAGGCGGGTTCGCCAAGTTCATGTCGTCCGACGGATCAACGATTCCAATTCCGAAATAGTTACTCCAGACTCGGTTAACAATCGCTTTTGCAAAGTATGGGTTTTCGGGTGCTCGCAACCAAGCCATCAACGGGTCGCGAGGATCTTTATCCAGCAAAACCTGGTCGGGTTGGCCCAAAATCTTTCCACTTGCCAGGTTCGCCGCTGGCGATTTGCTTCCCTTACCTTTGGCGCGAGCCTTCTTGGCTTTATCAGGAATCGCTCGGGTGTTCACCACCAACTCACCGAACGGAACCGTTTTCCCATCTCGTGCAGCGATGTAAATTTCTTTCCGCAGCTTTCCATTGTCGATTTTCTTACCACCGGTGATGGCCGCCAACATCTCTTCACGAACCTTCTTGGCGTCGGCAGCTACAAGGTTTTGATTCATTCGAATCGGCGTAAACAATTTCGAGAACTGTTCAAAGTCGTCTTTGGACCATTGGTCAAAGGGATGCTTGTGACATTGGGCGCACTCGATCCGGACTCCTAAGAACGAGTAAGCAAATCCGATGGCGCGTTCTTCGGGTTTTTGAAAGTTACGTCGTGCCCAGTACATTGGCATCCCGTCACGCTCGGCGAACAACGCCTCACCGCCTGGGGCGCATGCCTTGGTCATCGAATCGCAGTACTGCTGATAATCTTCACCAGGCTGGCGACTGTTAGCCGTCACGATCCCTTCGATGATCTCGTCGTACGAAACATTTTCGTCGAGTCGCTTGCGCAACCATTCGTACCACAACTTGCTAGCCACATCGCGAATCGGCAACGTGTTGGTGAGTTGTTCGTCACTGTTGCCCGTCCAATCCGAAAGCCGTGTGGCCCACCATGCGGCATAGCCGGGCGAGTCAATCAATTCATCGATCAACATGCTTCGCTTATCCGGCGACGGATCAGCCAAGAATTCACGAACCGAATCGGCCGACGGCAGAATGCCAGTGATATCCAGCGAGACGCGGCGAATGAATTCTTCGTCCGTGCAGATGCCCGATGCCTTGATCCCCAACTTGTCTAACTTAGTCGCGACCCATTGATCGATCGGATGTTCGTAAACCGTAGGCAAGCTTGGTACTGGGCCGATCGACCGCATCACTGGAATCGGCACGACTGCGTTGTCGTAGTAGACGACGAAGTGGGTGTCGCCAGTTTGGCCAGACTTCAGCGTTCCGTTCTCGTCAATGTCAGCAATTGCGTCATCGTTGGTACTGAATCGACAAAGCTCGGTCACGTCTTCTTTTGACCCATCTTCCCAGTGTGCGATCGCTCGTACTTGGATTGATTCATCGTCGCTAGCGAAGCGTACTTCCGAAGGAATGACTTCCAATTTGGTCAGCGTCTGTGGTTCGGCGTCGAGATACTTTGCACCTGATTCAACCCAGCGACGAAGCACATGATGCTGCCAGCTGTCTTCTTCGAATCGTTTTCCGCCTTCGTGAATGTCCGCGTCCAGTGGCTTGGCCAGCATCAAGCTTTCATCGATGTCCGCAAGATCAACTCGACCGGTTGCGTCATCGAGCAGCGCGTCGTGGTCTGCTTTGAAGTCGTAACCAAACAACGACAACTGAAAACCACCTCGACCTTGAAACGAACCGTGACAAGCACGACCGTTACAGCCCAGCCGTCCTAATAATGGCACCACATGCTTTTGAAAGTCAGGACTCTCGGTCACGGATGGACCGGCGAACCTGCTACTTAGCGGCTCCACCACTTTTGTGCCAGGAACCGTGGTCGGTTCGACCCGAGCGTTGGCGGGCGATGGCGCCGGCTCGATTGCAATCGCCGATGACGAAAGCAGCACGCCGGCCGCGATGGTTACAGACGATAGACTGAATCGCAATTTTTTGAATGGCATAATTGTCATTGGGAAATTCGTTTCGTCGGCAAATATAGGGGAACGATTCGGCGAGTTTGTGACTTAGGGTCGACGTCCGGATTTTCGCAACAAACCCACATAGGCATGCTGTCGATCCGCTTCGGTCGAGTCTTCGAGCATCTTAAGTTTTTGATTAGCAGATTGAAGCTGCTGCTTGGCCCTATCCAATCGGTCGGCAGCAAGTTGAACGTCGTAACGAACACGAGCCGTCTTGGCTTGATGGAGTTGGTCGACCGCATCCCGAAGCAAGTTGCGATCCGATGCGTCGTCGCGCACTTTCAACTTTGCACTCAACAAATCCACATTCGTTTCTGCTTTCAACAAATCAACTTCGATTCCATGCAGTTTTGAGTCACGCTTCTTTGCCGATTCCAAGCGTTTGACCCAACGCGACAAATCGCGGATGGCACGCTCGTATTGTCGTGGATTGGCGTCACGCAAACGGTCTAACATGCCGGCGAGCTGTGGCAAGTGTGACTGAACCAACAGCAACACGGCTGCTTCCGATTCGCCCGCAAGCTGATTCGCATCGGTCGGCAACGTCCGATCGAGCTGTGGGCCGTTTGCGGCCAACGGGCCGATCGACTTGGTGGGCTCGATCGCGGTCACCGTTGTCGCGACCAACATCAGCGACAACCAGGTTGCCCGCCGAATGACGACAAACCCGTAAGGGACTCGACGGGACGGACTAGCTTTCATCGTTAGACTCCGACATGTGAGCTTGCCCGGGCGATGACGATCCCGCAGCGACAGCGACGCACATCCAATCGAACGATGACTCGCCGCTAAGACTGACGTCCGCACCACTTTCGTCGGCAGGATCCAAAACAGAATCAATCAGGCTGAGGTCCGCGAAATTGAGATCCGAATCGGTTGCTTGGCGACCCGAAATGCTATCGGCCCAAGCTTGTGCGATCAGAACGTCCTCGGTCGAAGACGAGTCTCGCAATTGGATTCCCGTGACCGCCAACACAAAACAAGCCGCGACAGCTATGAAGACCGAAATCCAAGCCCCACGCAAAGTCACCGGTGCAACGGACTGATCAGGTAAACGAACCGGCCGAGAAAGATCGCCGCGCACATCAGCAATCGCCAGCAACAGATCAGCTTGCCGCACCAACTTGTCAGCCAGATCCGGTGATGTGGCCAATTGCAATTCGAATGTTTCGCGATCATCGCCGGCCAATTCACCTAGCAAATAAAGACCGCACTGCGAAGCAAAACCGTGCTCGTCGCACGGATTAATGGACGGGTTTGGTGGATCGTTAGAGTTCATAGCATTTGACAAATTGAATCGGTCGTTGGAATCTCAGTCGGTCGAATCTAGTTCGGTGGAATCAAGGTCACTTCGCAGTTGGATCAACGAACGTCTCATCCGAGTCAGTGCCGTTCCCAGTGGAATGCTCAATTGTTTAGCGATCTGTTCGAACGTCAGGTTTTCATGGATGCGAAGTCGCACGATCTCTTGATTGGCGGGTGGCAGTCGGTCGATTGCTTCTTGGACGGCTTGTCGTGTTTCGTCTCGAATGATGGGCAGGGCAGGGTCATCGTCGACCGCTTCTTTCGCGTCTTGGCCGAGCAGCATTTTTGTGGTGGACGACTTGGTGCGCCAGATCCTGGCCGATTCATTCGCCGCCACCCGAAACAGCCAAGCCGTTCGGGTTGCTGCGGCGACGCCCCCTCCGTGCTGGATCAACAAGACGTAAACCGCTTGCAAACAATCATCGACATCCGAGGGGTCTGGCAAACGCCCCATCAAAAATCGGCGCAGTCCCGGTGACGATTGTTCGAACAACTCGCGCAACTGATCACCCGTCAAATCACAACCCGAGTCATCGGCAGGCTTGTGCATGCGCGAGGCCGCCACAGAATTTTCATCCTGAGATTGCAGGTCGGTACGATCGGAGGGGGATTTTTTGGCGGGCAATTCACTCATCACTGAGTCGTTACGGTTAATAGATGCGCAACCAGCTACGATTATTTCACAATGAGTCGCTTTTTTTTCGAGCGAGACCAGATTGGAAACGGATAGGCGGGTTGAAGACCGACCAAAGTTACGGTCTTCTCTCAAAAAACCACTACCATTGTGACTGATTGGCGTGCCGCCTGTGGGTAAATGACCATACCCCGGCCGACCTTCCCCTTCATTACCTGGATCGCTGCCTGATGGCCGATAACGAAAAAAACATTTGGATCGGATTCGACTTAGGCGGCACGAAGATGCTGGCAATTGCCTATGACGACCAGTGGAAGGAACTCGGTCGCCGACGCCGAAAGACTCGTGGCCGTGATACATCCGATAGTGGTGCCCAGCGGATCGTGTCGACGATCACTCGGCTTCTCGAAGAAAACAAACTCGACAAAGCCAACTTGGCAGGCATCGGAATTGGCTGTCCCGGACCGATCGATTTGAAGAAGGGCTCCATCTTGACCACTCCCAATCTGGGCTGGGATGACGTCGAAATCGGCAGCTTGCTGAAGAAAGAATTCGGCTGTCCTGTGGTCGTTCTGAACGACGTTGACGCGGGTGTTTTCGGCGAATACCAGTTCGGATCCGGAAAAGGATCTCGCTGTGTCGTTGGCATTTTCCCTGGCACGGGCGTCGGTGGCGGTTGTGTGTACGAAGGCAAGATTCTGCAGGGTGCCGGCATTAGCTGCATGGAGATCGGCCACACCCGCATCAGCAGTAGCAATCGCGCAAGCGGCATTACGATGTCGGGCACGGTCGAATCCGAATCAAGCCGCTTAACGATCGCAGCCGAGGCCGCCAAAGCTGCGTTCCGCGGCGATGCTCCCTACTTGGCAAAAAAAACGGGAACGGATCTGACCGAAATCCGTAGTGGTGCGATCGCTGATGCGATCGAAAATGGCGATAAGTCGATCAAGAAACTGGTGGAGGGCGCCGCCGAGACGATCGGTTTAGCCGTCGTCAATATCGTCCACATCCTGGCGCCTGACAAAATCATTTTGGGCGGTGGACTCGTCGAAGCCATGGAGAGCCTGATCGTTGACACCGTCAAGAAAACGGCCAAAGCAAACGTGATGAGCGTCTACAAAGATCGCTTTGAAGTCGTCGCAGCAAAATTGGGCGACGACGCAGGCGTGCTAGGCGCGGCGGCGTGGGCCAAGGAACAAATCCAGGCGGTTAAACCGTCCGAGGGTTAACCAAGACGTATTTTTATCGTGACGCTGATTGCAGCGTCGATCGGCCTACTGGGCACTCGAACGAGAGCCCGATGGACTGCCGCTGATCGGTCGATCCATCGGCAGCGGTCTTGCTGCGGTGGCGAATCCTTTCGCGTACAGACGCTCCTTCAAACCTCGGAAAGCACCAAAGCTGTCCGGATAGACCCAGACGGTAATCGTTGTGCTTCTTGGATCGCGTCCAGCAAGTTCGATATCCAGTTCGCTACTGCCGCTGAGAACCTTTCCGATCTCCTGTCCGTGCGGTTCGGCTAGCGGTTCCAACGTCATGCCAACCAACTGGACTCGCGTAGCCATCTGAGCCCTGCCGCCGTTGTTGACCATCGCCCGATTTTTGTCGATCACGTAGCGAGCGACATAGCCGCGAACTGGCCCCACCGCGCCGTCGAGTTGCCCTTCGCGCGAACCGACTGCGGCCCGTTCAAAATCAACTTTGATCTCATCAACCAAGCGATCCACCGGAACCACCGACAGTAGATTTCCCTTCAAACGCAAGTGGATTTCGTCTCCGAAGACGGTCTTCGCCATCGGGGTTGGCAAGTGCTCGACCTTGACGACCGTTTCAGGTTGGTCCTGCAAACGCTCGCGTTCACCCTCAAGCTGCTGAAGTTCAGTTTTTGCTTTCTCGATCTGGGTTCGATGAGTCGCCGCCAGCATCTTGCTTTGGTCGAGCGACTTCTTCTTTTCGTCCCATGTCAATTTTGCTTCGGCCAGCAAGTCCATCAACATCGCGCGTTGCTGGACCTTCGAATCGAGCTCGGCATCATGCATCTTGACCAGTTGCTCTAAACGATTGGATTCCGACTGCGCCGCGGCGGCGCGCATCGCTTGCTGAGCCAACCGAGACAACTGCGATTCGCTGGCCCAGTGAGATTCGTCCAGCAGGCCTTCGTCGTTCAACGATTCGCTATCGATCGCTAACTTTTCCTGTGACTGTTCTTGGATTTCTTCGATCACGGCGGTCGACTGTGATCCCAAGATCACGACCAAGATGATCAAAATGCCGACCAAGTTGGCAACAATGTCCAAGAACGAATCGTGCCCTAGTTCAATGGTTGTGCGATTTCGCCGATTCCCGATCATTGTGATTGCCTCCCAAGCACTTCGACGCCGCTGCCGTCCATCAATGAACGCAACTGGTTGAAACGAGATTCAGCACCTGGCATGACTTCGACATCCAAACGTGGTTGCCACCGCCCACCCGGAAGTGCGGCGCCCCAACGCTCGACTTGATCTCGAACCGACGTCGCCAATTCCAACGTTGCTCGCTCGACGTCACCACTTAAAAAACCAAACATTTCGGTCGCACTGCCTCGAGTCGACAGCAACACAAAGTGGTCGTCATAACACTGGACCCGCATCGTACGAACGATCGCGTTTCCTTGTGCCCCCGCGACTTCGCTTGGCAGTGCCCAGTCGCGTCCCTGCCGACGAACAAGATCACGATCTTGTTTGGGCGACAGGTCTTTTTGAAATGAGGGCGACGGCGTGCCTTGTTGATTTGAATCCGACAAAGACGAGGATGCCGTACCAGCTTGCGATCGTGAACTTTGCGATCCGGGACTTTGTGAAGCCGAACCCGAACTTTGATTTCCGCCGGTACCGGTGCTGCCGGCTGACATTCGCGAAGTGGCTGAACCGGACTGACGGCTTGCCCCAGCCAGAGGCGCACCGTCGGCATCGACACCGCGGGTGCTGTTGCCTTTTCCATCTACGCGGCTGCCGTTTGCTGGTCCGGAAAGATCAAACGCGCCCGGCTTTGATCCCGCAGCGGTCAAGCCCTGAGCTGACTTGGAGCCCGCTTGATCCATTTGCTCAGCATCTTCGCCACCTTCTTCGCCTGTACTCTGATCCGTACCGCCAAGCGATCCTGAGCCACCGGACGTTCCAGCCCCGAGTGCATTTAAGGGGTCCGACATTGAACCACCAACGCCCCTTGCAAAGCTACCGTCGCCTGCGAAACCGCCCGACTTCATTTCACTGGCAGCCACCTTCATATCGTCTGCCCAGCGCTGCTCGGTCTGCGGATCGATCCCAGCAGAATTGGCTTGCACCCCGGAACCTGTTCCGAGGTGGCTACTGGCTCCGGTGTAACGACTAGCACCACTCGATCGAGCGAGCTGGCCATCGGCGCCACGAATGGCGGAACTGCTAACGTAGGGTGACCGTCCATAGGACGACGAGCCGTAGTCTTCGCTGCCGCGATCGGTATGAAAACCATTGGAACGACCATCGCGATCGAGCGACGCAGCCGACAAAATTCGCGGCCGCGACTTTGGACCACTGCCGTAACCGGCCCCACCGCTACCGCTGCCGCCAACACCGTATCCGCGTCCTGTCGCCATCATCGTTGATTTTTTGCGGACTTCGCGAGCAATCGTGTCTTCCAGCTCGCGTTTCAAGTTTGAATCGGGTTTGGCATACGCCAACTTCACTTCATCAGGCACCAGTTCGTATCCGAATTGGTCGTCCCAGTCTTCCATCGCGTTACGGGCCAGCCCATAAGTCTCGATACCGCCCGGACGCACCACCAGCAAAGGGTAGGGCGACGTGGTATCGCCATAGGTCTGCATTGCATGGTGACGAACGACACGAAGCGCCGCATTGAGCGGGTTTGCCGACGAGTCCGAGTCAGCCAACTGAGATGCCGTGATGCGAGTTCCTTCGGGCCAAATCGTTAGCCCATCATCTACACATTCCAAATAGATCGGTCGGCGATCGGTGCCGTTGGGCCCCTTGTGCGGCACGATCACGACGCGCGGCGTCTTGCCACCCGAGCCAGCTTTGAGCTCTTCGATTTCCTGTTTTTTGTCGTCAATCTGTTTTTGATATCGCGTCAACTCGTTTTCATCGACGTCCGCGATCGGGTCATCGCTGACCGCGCGATCGACTTCGTCGCTTAGCTGTTTCAGTTCAGCGCGTAATCGCGTGATATGGTTTTCAATGTGAGCAAGTTTGTCACGACGATCTTCAAGATCCGCGGTTTGCTTATCACGAAAGGCGACCAACTGGCTGACGCGAAAGTCTTCTTCGTCGACCATCTGCGCAACCGCAGCAGCTTCTAAACGCGGTGGTTTCGGATCCGAATCCACTTCGAATTTGGCAACCGGTGTGACAGCGGCTTTGGCACGCTTAGCATCGGCCTGGCGCTTTGCGTTATCGGTCGCATCTTGCGAAACGAGTGCCAACAACAAGATCAAAGTTCCTAGCGTGCAAACAAGCACAGCTAAGAATGGAAAAAGCGAAGGCGACAAGTTGGCGCGTTTTCGCCGACTCATGCTGCACGCCTTGTGGGAGTCGTCTTCGCGGACGAAGCATCCGTCGCCATCCGCGTAGTCAGCGTATCGACCGCCCGAGCCAGAATGCGCATGGCATCGGCCATGGCTTCGTTAGCTTCGTTGTTGGGGTTTGCCATCTGATGCTGCAACGAAACCGTGGCCTCGGTCAATCGACCGATCGCTTCGTGAGTTTGATTGATCGACGCATAGTGCCCCGCCAGAGTTTGCTGCTGGGTCGAGAGCGTTTCGCAAACGTCATCAAGAGTTTCGTTGAGCAACTTTGTTTGCGAATTGATTTGTTCGCTACTTTGACGAACCGATTGGTCCAACAAAGCCTGGGCCGATTCAATCGATCGTTCCCAACGGCCACACTGATCTGCCAACCGATCGCTAGCGATCACTGACGAATCGGCAACCGCGCCAGCATGTTTCAGCAGCGCCGGTGCAAGCGTCAGTTCGAATGCATCGGCGATCGTGGCGTTGTTCTTTTCATGAACGTCCTGCCACTGCGACTGAGCCGAATCGATTGTGCTTCGCCACAGCGTGGCTTGGTTCGACAACGACTCGGCAACGGCCGCTTGAACGCCTCGGCAAAGCTCGGCGATCAACACCGTTTGATTGTCAGACGCTTCATCGCTTGGCAAGGTCGATGAAACCAAGTTGCCAACACGAGCATCGACCGCGGCCAGCATTCGCTGTTCACTGCGCTCGACCGGAAACTGCAAAAAGATCGCAACGACCGAAAGCACCAAACCCATCGCCGTGGTATCGAAAGCGACGTACAAACCACTTTTCAGGTTATCCACTGCCGCGGTTCCGCTGCTAAAGTCAAGTCCGCCAAGCGTTTGCGTGATCCCGATCACGGTTCCCAAGAACCCCAACATCGGAATTGCCCAAACAATGATGCGTACCAAGCCCAGGGAATCGTGAGCACCGTCGGCATCGCGTCCGGCCAGTTCTCGCAAATCGTCGGCCAAGTTCTTTGAACCACGTTGGGATTGCCGCGTCAGCACTTCACGCAGTCGAATCACCAGGTGGCTATCGCGAGTTGTCTCAGGCAGACTTGCCAGTTCGCTTAACCAATTTCGGGCAACATGCCCGGCGTCGTTCTCGTCCATCCAGGCCTCCGCAGGGCTACTGGATTGACCGACATCCGCAGGCAGCAAATCCGAATCACGAATTCGATCCAGATGACCGCTCTCGGCCATCACCCCCATGGTCTTGGTGATTAAAATCGCGGCGGCAAAACAGAACAGAATGGTCGCCGCGACCGCGACCGGGTGGCCCAAAAAATAACGTTCTAGCGGGCCAGTGAAGGACTGGGTTGGCCCAAATTTCATGGCACCGATCAACAATCCGTAGAAACCCACGGACATGCCTGCGCCCAACACCGTCGCCAGCATCGAATTTCCCGCCACCGGCGCGTTGGCGATCACGGGCAGGACCGCAACCGATTTAGTTGCCGACGAAGTCAATCGTGATGATGGATCACTGGCCGGCTTGGGCTTGTTGCCAACCGGTTGAAAGCGTGCCGAGTCTTGCGATAACGCGTTGCCGTGATCAGTCAATTTTCAACCCTCGGGTCGTAGTCGTGTTTTCGGTGGGAGCGCGTCGCGGTGCTCGACGGAGCCGCCAAGGCATGCGTTGGCGGCATAGTCCCAATATCCAGATCGGCCGTTGCAACCAGACGTCTTTACCTAATCGTCAAGATTCTCCATCCGTCTTGCGGCCGCAGGCTGACGACAGGTACCAATTCGTCTGGGCGAAGCGATAGATCGTCTGAATTTTTGCTGGCGGAATCGCTGGTGGCGGCGATTCGTCGCCTGGGAGCGTCCGAACCTGTCCCTCGAACGAGATTTACCGAGAAAAAGATGGCAAATCACGGCGTCAAACTGACTTCATTGATCTTCGCGGCAGCTCTCTTGCTAGCGGCAGCCAGTGCTTCGACCGGGCAAAACCAGGTCCCTGGCACGGCCCCCGGCGCTTTCGCAAGCCCTGAAACGCCAAACATTGAAACGCCGACCGATGGCGATGTTCGAACGTTCCTATCCACCGCTAGCGGGATACCACAGATGGGCGTCGCGGGCGACATGATCGGATTTTCCAGTTCTGACGGCTCGGGAACTCAGACAATTACGCTAGTTCATACCGATAAATCATGGATGGCCGTGTATCATATCGATAGGTCCGGAAAAATCCGGCTGGTCAGCAGCCGTCCCATTGATGCTGATTTTTCACTGCAATTGAACGCTACTTCACCTCTGCCTGAAGAAATTCGTCAGATGGGTCGACGCTAATAAAAATAGCGCCGTACCGTTGGGAGAAGTTGCTGTTGCTGGCGATGCTATTATCCTAGCACCGCTTGCCTATCCACACGCACTTATCCAACTTGCCCAATCGCGGAGCCAAAAATCCGATGGCCGACTATCTGTCACTTGAGGAAGCTGCCCAAAAGCTCGGGATTTCAACCGAACGCTTGGTAGAACTTCGTAGCCAAGGCAAAGTTCGTGGTTTCCGCGATGGCTCGAGCTGGAAATTTCCGGAAAACGCCATCGAACAGCTCCAGGACGACCTAGCCGATCTGTCGTCCGGCGGCGGCAGCGGAATCTCGTTCGATGAAGGCAGTGACCTTGGCATCGGCGGCGATTCAGGCGAGTCCGGCGGCAGCGACGTCAATTTGGTCCCAAGCGAAGGCGAAGGCAGCGACGTGGCCATCGTCGCTAGCGACAGCGATCTGATGATGGAAAGCGCTGGCGGCAACCTGCTAGAAATCGATTCGGCCGATCTGCAACTCGATGGCTCGGCGATCCTGCACGATTCAGCTCAGCTGGATCTTGCAATCGAACCCAATGCAGGCAGCACCGGCCCGGTCACCGACGAAGAGCTTCGCGAAATCGCCGATTCACACCCCGACGCCCTTCGCCCCGAAGCTGGCGATAATGGAAGCGGATTGTCATTTGACGATGATGACGAAGACAGCGGTGAACTCGTCTTAGGCAGTGATGATGATGACAGCGCGATGGACGTGCTCGGCGACGCAGGAAGCGGACTCGCTTCGGCAGGCGCCAGCAGTCTTGAATTGATGAACGACCTGAACCCTTCTGACGATAACAGCAACGTTGGATCGATGGGCTCACGCGGTGTCGACGTGTTGAGCGAACTGGATCTGTTGAGTGCCGAACAATCCGGCAGCGGTCTGATTTCCGGTGACAGCGAAAACTTATTGATGTCGTCGGGACTGGGCAGCAGCATTGGTGCCGACGCATTCTCGGACAGCGATGTTTCAGGCATCGACGATGCCCTGGACGATGACGACGATCTGGTGATTGCGGATGATGACGACGATCTGGTGATCAGCAGTGCTGGCAGCGATATTTCGGTTGCCGGTGACAGCGGAATCAACTTGATGAGCCCATCGGACAGCGGCCTGTCGCTAGAAAGCGAACCGCTTGATCTGGCCGGCAGCAGCATTTCGGCACTCGACTTGGGCGCTGAGCTTTCCGACGGCAGCGGCAGCAGTGGAAGTGGCGGCGGCAGCGGGTCGATGGTCGACTTTCAAGCTGACGAAGAATTCCAATTGTCGCCATCCGGCATCGGCCTGGATGCGGACATGGAAAGTGGATCGCAGGTCATCGACGTCGAAGAATCGGGCGAAGTTGCCGAAGCGGTTGAGTTTGACGACGCCGGATTTGGCGATGCCGATCCGCTTGGCGGAGACGTTTTTGGCGCCGCTGATGGTGGCGAAGAAGCGGCGTTTGCGGTCGACGAAGAAGACGGGATGGTCGAAATCGACGAGTCATCCGCGCCGGTCGCGATGGGCGCCGTGGGAATGGGCGGCTATGAAGTGCCGTTCACGCTGCTGCAGTGCGTCACGTTGATGCTGGTTTTGTTGGTCCTGGGTCTTGGCGGCATGCTGATGACCGACTTGGTGCGAAACATGTGGACGTACACTGAAACCAGTGCACCGGTAAGCTCGCTAACCGATTCGTTGGTGGGCCTGATGGGCTGGGGTCAGTAACGGCGGACGAACGACAACCGTCGCAGTGCCGGCTTTTAGCTTACAAATCAGGCTAGCCTTAACGCGGCGATCCAAACCAACGCGTCAATTTGACGGGTACGTGAAGCTTGCGGCGTGCGTTAAGCTTGGGCGGTAGGGAAACAGAAATGAATTCCTGCTCCTGCCATGCCACTCCCGCTAAGCCACCGATGGCTGCTTCGCTTCTAGGTCGATATGTCGGCGCACCAATCGCAATTTCAATCGCTATCCGTTCGTACACTCGCATGTTGCCTGATCGCAGGTCTTACGCTCGGTTGCCAAAAGACTGAACCGATCACCACCTATCGGGTATCGAAAACGGTCCCCAGCCAGCTACTTGCCGAGCAAGACCGGATGCTGGCGGCGATGGTGCCCAGCGGTGACCAAGTCTGGTTTTTCAAAGTTACCGGCCCCGAATCGGCCGTGACATCAATCGAAAAGCCTTTTCGCAGCTTCGTCGAGAACATCAAGTTCGACGACGGATCGCCTGTCATCTCTGAACTTCCCGACGGCTGGAAAAAAGGTGGCGACAAACCGATGCGGTTCGCGTCGATAGACGTCGACACGCCCGGTAAACAACTCGACATCAGCGTCTCGCAGCTCGGGCGACTCGACGACTATGACGCGATGGTTACGATGAACGTCAACCGTTGGCGCAAACAGTTGTCGCTTGATGAATCGACGGAAAAATGGGCTGAGGGCGATGAGATCAACGTCGCCTCGGCGGATGGCAAATCCGTGTGGGTCGACATCACTGGTAAAGGTGGCGGTGGTGCACCGATGACACCGCCGTTCGCTGGTGGCAACGCACCGTTTGCCGCAGGCAGTGCCCCCTTCGCCGCAGGTAGCGCGCCGTTTGCCGGTGGCGAAACGCCCCCTGCGATGACCGCGCCGCAAGAACCTGCTGCTGATGCCGCACCAATCGAGCCGGACGAACGTATTCAGTTTGACCGCCCGGAAGGTTGGCGAGATGGCCGGATGAGTTCGATGCGGATGGCTGCATTCAACGTCGGTCCCGAAGACGCGGCAGCTGAAATCACGGTGATCCCAGCCGGTGGTGATTTGCGTGGCAACGTGGCTCGTTGGTTAGGGCAAGTTCGTGACGGTAACGCTCCCGACGACGTCGTCGACCAAATTCTCGCCGATGCAACCCAAGTCAATATCGATGGTCGACCGGGACAGCGGTACCTGTTAACCAGCGACGACTCGGCCGGTCAAGCCATTGATGCCACCATCGTGCCGCTTGATGGTGGCATGAGTCTGTTCATCAAGATGACCGGACCGGCCAAGACAGTGACAAGTGAGTCCGAAGCAATCACAGCTTTTTTGGAATCGATGAAGCTAAACCTGTAAACTTAGGTTGCAAGCTTTGATCGCAAGATTCCTGCCCCGCCTATCGAGTCACGATCTGCCCCCGCAGATCGATGCCCGCATCCTGAACCTTAACGTTCTCAAAGAGACCCAACGATGGCTACCATCGCTTCAGATGTCCAAGCTCATGATCGCACCAAGGCCGTCGACAGTTTCGGTTGGAAACTGCTGCAAACGGCTGGTTCACTCAAGCTGACGGTTTTCCTGTTTGCTTGTTCATTGATTTTGGTCCTAGTCGGCACATTGGCCCAGGACGAAATGAACATGTTGGAAGTCAAACAGCGGTACTTCCTGTCGTGGATCGCGCCACTTCACATCGACGACTTTTTTCCACAGGCCTTTTTGGCACACGATAAACCGATTCCCGGTGTAATCCCATTCACCGGCGGTGCCTTGATCGGCGTGCTGTTGATGATCAACTTGATCGCAGCAAAAATCACTCGTTTCAAAATTCACGCATCGGGCAGCAAACTGATCAGCGGAATTGCAGTAATTTTGGCTGGCTGTGCCGTTGCCGCGGTGGTGATCCTGGCCGGTCACGACAGTGATGGATTGCAAGGCACGCCGCCCGAGTGGTTGGGATACGACAAGTTATGGGCAGGCTTACTGTCGGCCATCACGTTGCTTGGTATTGGCATCGGGTACACGGCGACCAAGGTCAACAATTCGACTATCAAACCGCTGCTGTATGTCGTCGCCGCCAGCATTCTTAGCGTTGTCGCGTATTCGCTTTTCAGCGGATTTCGCATCGGCGAGCCCGGCTTGCGAATCGTTTGGCAACTTACCAAAGGGCTCGGCGCCGGCGTGATCCTGTTGATGGGATGCCAAATGGTGTTCGGCAAACAGGGTGGCAACGTGCTGTTGCACATCGGTGTCGGACTGCTAATGGTCGGCCAGTTTGTGTTCGGCGACCGCCAAACTGAGCAACGACTCAGCTTGATCGAAGGCGAGACAACCAACTCGTTCGTCAATCTGGATCAAGTCGAATTGACATTCACTGAGTCTCTAGAAAAAGAAGACATCGTCACGGCGATTCCCGGAACTCGGTTGCAAGCCGCGGTGGATTCCGACGCAAAGATCTCGGACGATTCGCTGCCCGTCGATCTAAAAGTCATTGCGTTCTATCCCAACTCGACGCTCACCGAAGTCCCGGCCGACAACATCGCCAATACAGGACTGGGGCTGGAAACGGGCGCTGCCGAGCGTCCCAAATCGGGCGGTGTGGATGCGGCGATGAACGTGTCGTCGGCGTACATCGAATTGCTCGATAAGCAAACTGGCGAATCTTTGGGCAAACACCTGGTCAGCCAGCTGCTATCGAATCGCGAAATGCTATCGCGTGGCGGTTCGTCCAAGAATTTTTACGACTCGGTCGAGGTCGGCGACAAAACGTACAACATCGGGCTTCAGTTTCATCGCGAAGTTAAACCGTACTGGGTCCACCTGGTCGATTTCCGGCGCACCAACTACAGCGGCACCCAGACGCCACGCGATTACTCGTCGTTCGTTCGTATCATTGCAGACGATACCGGCGAAGACCGCAACGAACGGATCTGGATGAATAACCCGCTTCGTTACCGCGGCGAAACGTTCTACCAATCTAGTTTTGACACCCTGCCTAGCGGCCAAGAGGTCACCAGCATCCAGGTCGTCCGAAATTCGGGTTGGTTGATCCCCTACGTCGCCTGCAGCATCACGGCACTTGGCATGTTGGCTCACTTCTTGGGCACGCTAACACGATTCCTTAAACGCCGCGAACGCGAGACCCGTGTCGAACGCGAAGAACTTGCTGCGTTCGCTGGCAAACGACCGGCCCAGTGGCCCGTGTACGCCACCGTCACTGGATTCGGTGTGCTGGCGATGATGGCGCTCGTCCCTTGGACCGCCGTCATGAACACGGCCCGGCCAGCGGCACGAATGCAAAGTTTCGACTTTTACACTGCCGGTAAAATGCCGGTCCAGTTTGGTGGCCGAGTGATGCCGCTGGACGCTTACGCACGGCAAACACTCAAAGCAATCAGCAATAAAGAATCACTGCCATTGGACACGGCCCCCTCAGGCATCAAGGGCCGAGTCGAAGGGCGCAAATTGTCGGCGATCCAGTGGTTGATGGAAGTCGCGATCGACAAGCCTGAAATGCGGTTCCTGCCGATGTTCCGAATCGATTCGGACGAAGTCCGCAGCGAACTCGAACTCGAACGCCGCGAAAGCAAACTGTATTCGCTAAACGAGCTGCTAGAACATTTTGATCGAGCCAGCGTGATCGTCGAGGCGGCCGCTCAAAAGGATGCATCGGAGATGACATTCAAAGAAAAGAAGCTGGTCGAACTGGACCGCCGAACACGGCAGTACACATTGACGGCCGCTGCGTTCCGATTGCCGGTGCCGGACAACATCCCAATGGAAGAATTTAAGAAGGTCTTTCCGGATGCGACTGAATCGGACCGTCAAATGGTGATGCTGCGTCAATTGCAGCGACGACTCGACGCAATGAAAAACATGTCAGCGCCCGCTATCGTCGCCCCTTCACAGGAAGACATCACGGCTTCGGATGACCAGCCCCAATGGTCCCCGTTCGCACCTGCGTTCTTTGACCACTTCCGTGAAGTTGCCGGCGGCAACGTTCCGGATTCCGACAAAGGCAACCCGGGCATCGAATCCTTCAGCCAAATCATCCAGGCCTACGGCAGCGACGATCCGGCAAAGTTCAATGCCTCAGTCGATGCAGAGCTCAACGCCGTCATGTCTTACCCGATTCCAGGCTACAAACCGAGCATGGTTTCACTGGAACGTTGGATGCAATCGAATTGGCCGACCGGTGTGGCGATGATGCTATACCTGATCACTTTGGTGATGGGACTGATTTACTTTTTGGTCGATCTGCCACGACTGCGTCAGGCGGTTTGGGGAACGCTTGCCTTGGCGATGGCGATCCACACAGTCGCCCTGATTTGCCGTATTTCGATCACCGGCCGTGCGCCGGTCATCAACCTGTATTCGTCGGCGGTATTCATCGGATGGGCTGCGGTATTGTTTGGCTTGGTCGTTGAACGAATCTTCAAGTACGGGATCGGAAACATCTTGTCGGCTGCGGCCGGCGTGATGACGCTGTTGGTCGCCTACGGCCTCAACTCGGGTGACACGATGCCCGTACTGCAAGCGGTTTTGGATACTCAGTTCTGGTTGGCCACGCACGTGATCAGCGTCACGCTGGGTTATGTTGCGACGCTTGTTGCGGGGACGCTTGGTGTTGGCTATCTGATCGCCGGATGGCTTGGCCGAGACGGCAAAGTAATGCGAGACTTGTATCGCTGTTGTTATGGCGCGGCTTGCTTCGGCATCCTGTTCAGTTTTGTGGGAACGGTCCTGGGCGGTCTTTGGGCCGACGATAGCTGGGGCAGATTCTGGGGCTGGGACCCGAAGGAAAACGGCGCGCTGCTGATCGTGATCTGGAATGCGTTGATGCTGCACGCCCGCTGGGACGGAATGGTCAGCGCTCGTGGATTTTCGGTGCTGGCGATCGGTGGCAACATCGTGACGGCATGGAGCTGGTTCGGCACCAACGAACTTGGCATCGGACTTCACAGCTACGGATTCACGTCCGGCGTGCTGATGTGGCTAAGCCTGTTTGTCGGCATCCAGCTCTTCTTCATGGTCGCTGACGGAGCATTCCGCTTGATGGGTTTGCGATTCGGCAAACCAACCGCCGGAAGCTAAAGAGCTCGCACGACGCCCGATCAGTAAGGCTGCGACGTGACTTCGCCGCCGGACCATTCTCTTGCCGTTTGGATCCTTGCTCGCATCGCGTCGGGGTCCAACGGCAGTGGGCGACTTGGCGGGATCAAGTACGGCAACAGTCCCGCGTTCTGACTCGAAAGCGGCACCGTGACACTGTGCGACGGTGCCAACACCGACATCAACGCAATCGCCGGCAACGTTTGTTGCCCGGAACGGACCAAAGCATAGCCACCCGAATGCAGCACGATGCCGGCCGGAAAACTGGTGTAGCCGACTTCGGTGTGACAGATCCCGTTGAGTTTCAACTGCGTGTCATTGAGCGAGAATCGCATCGCGATCCGGTCGTACGCTAGGTCTTCGACTCCGTCGGGAAGCGGAACGAGTTCGAACCCCAGATTCTGACTCGCCGACGCCAGTAACGAGCGACCGATCTGGCCATCACTGACCAACAACGTGCCCGACACATCCATGCTTTGAATGAAAGGATCGATGCGGCATCGTTCCAACCGAACCGAACCATTCCCCGTCAAACGATGAGGCTGTCTTTCAAAGACTCGGTCCAGCGAGATGTTGTCCAGCGATCCCACCATGTCCATCCACCACTGGTCAGCCGCGAAGCGATCACGTTTCACTTGCCAGCGCAGCGATCCAGTGAACGTCGCGTCGTCGCCGAGGTTGCCGATCGGTCCCGGCAAGTACTTTGCCAAAGCGGTGCAGGGCAGGGCGTTGTCGTGAGTATCAAGCGTCCAGTCGGTCGTTGGCGTTTCGTTACCGCGATCTCGGCGAAAGCTGATATCGATCGGAGTGCTTGAACGAGAGGATGCCAGCATGCACTGGATGCTGGCGCTGACCGCGTCCGATTCCGGCTCGATCCAGGCGTCCACATCGGTCAGCGTCATGCCGCCGCTAGCACCATCGGCGATCGTCAAGTCGTTGGCGGCGAATCGAATCGGCAACCCCGTGTGTTCGGGGCGACACAAGAATCGGTCGTGAACCAACCGCCACGCGGCGGCGATGGTGCGCGAATGCAGCTTCGGTTGACGCAGCAGCACGGAAACCGAGTCGTCGCGAGTGACCCAATCAAGCTGCCGAACAAAGGCCACTTCTTCGCCCGTTTCAGGGTCCAGCAATCGCAGTTCGTCCAAACGGATCATCGACGGCGAGGTGCGAACGAGTGTTCCGATCTCGACCAATAGCCCAGTATCGCGAGCGAGCTCGGACTCGAAACGTGATTTCAGCCGATTTGCGTACCAGGGCGTCGCCATCATGATCACGATGACCATCGTCACCATCGTCGGGACCGCGCAGCAGCCAACGAACATCAATCGAGCCATCGCTCGTTGCGTCCGTTCATGCACGGCCGGATTCCTTTCCTGCACGTCGTTGCGACTGGTCACGCGAGAGCATCAGCTATGCTAGCTTGCCGACGTTCTCCGCTAGAATTCTATGCCGCGATCTTACGATTACGGTCTGTGTCACCGATAGGTCGTTTAGGAAGAAGCACGGCATGTGGGCAAACGCTAAAAATCACTGGTTCTTGATCTCGATCGGGCTCTGCTTTGGGGCCGGCTACTTCGCTGAATCGTGGTTAGCTCCGATCACGCAAATTCCGCTGCTACGGGACGGGGTTGTCTTTGTCGTGATGTGGGCGATGGGCGTCACGCTGGCGGCAGACACCGTTCGTGAAAGCATTGCGAAACCCACGGCCGCCTTGCTAGCAATTTTGATCAATGTGTTCGTCGTGCCTTTGCTAGCATTGCCGTCTCAGTGGTTCTTGCCGGCAGGAGTGTTCGGCGGGCTGTTCGTGGCGGCGCTGATTCCCTGCACGTTGGCATCGGCATCAGTTTGGACGCGGCGGGCGGGCGGCGATGATTCGGTGACAATGATGACGACCGTGGTGACGAATCTGGCCTGCATTGCGGTCGTGCCGATCGGTTTGACCATGGTTCTAAGCCGCGTCAGCAATATCTCGGCAACCGATCAAATCTTGAAGCTATCAATCCTGGTCGCGTTGCCTCTGGTGATCGCCCAGACGATGCGTGGCATGGGCGCGGCCGGGTGGGCGGACCGAAACAAGCCACGATTGTCGCTTCTGGGCCAATGCGGGATCTTGGTGATGGTAGTCTTTGGCGCCATCGCAAGCCGGCAAACAGTCGACTTGGACGGCGGCGAATCACTGAACTGGCCGACGCTAGTGATCTTGTGCCTGGCCGCAGCGGCGATTCACACGACGGCGTTTGCGATCGGCATCGTGGCGTCGCGCGGCATGGGGATCGACCGAGACCGCCAGATCGCGGTTGGGATCGGCGGCAGCCAAAAGACATTGATGGTAGGACTGCAGATCGCGATTGATTGTGGTGTCAGCGTCGTGCCGATGCTGGTTTATCACTTAAGCCAGTTGGTCATCGACACGGCGATCGTTGATCGCTGGAAAAAGAAAGACAATGAACGATAAAACAATCCGACAAACAACCGAGTTCGCTGCGCGGCTTGGCAAGCGAGCTAAGCACTTTCGCAAATGGCCGACAAAACGCGGCATCACATGCTTTCGGATCTATGAACGAGACATTCCCGAAATTCCGTTGGTGATTGACCGCTACGACGACTGCCTGCACATCACGGAATACGAAAGACCGCACGATCGCGACGATGACGAGCACGAAGAATGGCTCGACCTGATGGCCTCGACCGCCGCAGCGACATTGGATGTCGATCCGGACAAAGTCTTCTTCAAACGTCGCAGTCGCCAACGAGGAAAGACGCAGCACGAGAAAGTCGACCAATCCGAACATCGCATGGAAGTCACCGAAGGCGGCCTGAAGTTTCTGGTCAACCTGCGAGACTACGTCGACACGGGACTGTTCCTTGATCACCGAAACACTCGTTCGATGATCCGAGAGGCTGCTCCGGGCAAGTCGTTCTTGAACCTGTTCTGCTATACCGGTTCGTTCACCGTCTATGCGGCAGCCGGCGGTGCGACCAAGACGGCATCGGTGGATTTGTCAAAGAACTATCTTCAGTGGGCGAAAGCGAACATGAACCGCAACGGTTTTGATGGCGACGACCACCGCTTCATCGCCGCCGACGCACGCGAATTCGTAACCAATCACTCACCGGGACCCCACTACGACCTGGTGGTGGTCGACCCGCCGACGTTTTCCAACAGCAAGCGAATGGACGACGACTGGACGGTCCAGGACGACGCGATGGACCTGCTGCACGGCATTTTAAAGTTAATGCCGGATGGCGGCGTGATGTACTTCAGCAACAATTTCCGGCAATTTAAATTCGACCGACAATCGATCTACGTCAGCGAAGCTCACGAAATCAGCAATCAAACGGTCCCCGAAGACTTTCGCAACAAACGAATCCACCGGTGTTGGCGGATCGTAAAGTAGCCGGATCAGCTCGATATTTAGCGATCGGCATTCGGTCATCGGCGAAATCCATTCAGAACTGCGGCAAACAACGCCCTGATCGTCAAAAAACGACCTGCATTGCCGCACTTGAACACAAGGCCCCTCCTAACGTACACTTCGGGGCCATGCGGAACTGTACCAAGCCAGAACCGCCAACCCCCCCAAATGAAGAATCAGCCATGAAAGACGGCATCCACCCTAATTATCAAGACACCGCAGTCACCTGCGGTTGTGGAAACACGTTCAGCACGCGCAGTGTTAAACCGGAACTTCGGATTGACATCTGCAGCGAATGCCACCCGTTCTACACCGGCAAACTGAAGTTTGTTGACACCGCAGGTCGAATCGACAAGTTCCAAAAGAAGTTTGCTGCTGGCACCTACGGCAGCTTGGCATCGAAAAAGGGAAAGAAGAAGTAGCTTTTCCAATTGCTAATTTTCTGATCAGCCGCTCGGTTCCCGATGAACCGATGCGGCTGTTTTCTTAACCACACGGCTGCTGTTTCCTGACCCGTAGACCATCGTTTAACGCCCGACGGAAGGCGCTGGCTTCCCCAAAAGCCGAGCAAGCCGACGCGATCAAGCCAGCGTTACGACAAGCAACTCCCTAAAAGCAAAGACGCCCCGCATGAGCGGCACTATTCGCGACACGCTCGAAGAAAAACTCGCGCGATTCAAGCAACTCGAAGACGAAATGGCTCAGCCTGAAATCCAGGCCGATGGCGTTCGTTTCAGTGCTGTTGCTCGCGAGCATGGCGGCTTGGCCAAAGTGGCCGGGAAGTACCGTGAATTCAAACGTTTGACCGACGAAATCCGCGAGTGCAAGGAATTGGTCGAGGTTGCTGAAGACGTTGAAGAACGCGAAATGGCTGAAACCGAAATGGCCAGCCTAAAGACGGAACGAGAAGAGCTTTGGGAAGAACTGCTGTCGTTGACCGTCGGCGGCGAAGACTCGCACCGAACGCGCTGCGTGATGGAAATCCGCGCGGGAACCGGCGGTGACGAAGCTGCCCTGTTCGCTCGCGACTTGTTCGAGATGTACCGTCGATACGCTGAATCTCGAAAATGGAAAACCGAGATCATGGACATGAACGCGACTGAAATGGGCGGGTTCAAAGAAATCGTGATGTCGCTCGAAGGCGAAAGCGTCTTCCGTGATCTGCAGTACGAATCGGGCGGCCATCGCGTCCAGCGAGTTCCAGAAACAGAAACGCAGGGCCGAGTCCACACTTCGGCCGCGACGGTTGCCGTGCTGCCCGAACCGGAAGACATCGAAGTCAACGTGAAATCGGAAGACTACCGAATCGACAAGTTCTGTGCGTCGGGCCCCGGTGGACAGCACGTCAACAAAACCGAAAGCGCGATTCGGTTGACACACCACGAAACCGGAATCGTAGTCCAGTGCCAAGACGAAAAGAGCCAACACAAGAACTTGGCCAAAGCGCTGCGAGTGCTGAAGGCGCGGATCTACGAAAAGAAACGCGAAGAAGAAGATGCCAAGATGTCCGAAACCCGAAAGGGATTGACCGGTTCAGGCGACCGCAGCCAGCGGATTCGGACCTACAACTATCCGCAAAACCGTCTTACCGACCACCGCATCAACTTAACCCTTTACAAGTTGGACCAAATCGTTGCCGGCGACCTGTCCGCGGTTACCGCGGCGCTCATCGAATTCGATCGCGACCAACTGCGCGGCGACATGATCGAGGCATAAGCTCGCCCAACCTCGGGCGATTTAGTTTCCAGCGAAATAGCCCCCGGCGCAACAATGCCGCGACCGTCACGCTAGTGGCAAATCTCTTCGGTTCTCATCCAGCCCGGCAAGTCTCGCGGGCCTACTTCACGAAAGAACATCACCATGTCCACCAGTCAACAAGATCCGTGGACCGTGCTACGGCTGCTGGAATGGACGACGGACTTCTTCAAACGCAAGGGCAGCGAATCACCTCGACTCGACGCTGAGGTTCTACTTGCCCATGCCCGCGGATGCAGCCGCATCGAACTGTACACGGCGTTTGGTGAAGAACCCGAAGAGGAACAGCGAGTCGCGTTTCGGGAATTGGTTCGTCGCCGCGGCGAAGGCAGTCCGGTTGCCCAGCTCGTCGGATACCGCGAATTTTATTCGCTGCGGTTTCGCATCGACGACAGCACCTTGATTCCTCGACCTGAAACCGAACACTTGGTGATCGAAGCACTCGACATCGCCAAAGCAAGCACGATCACCGACCGCCCCCTTCAAATCGCTGACATTGGAACCGGCAGCGGCGCGATCGCCGTGTCGGTTGCCAAGACGCTGAAGAACTGCGAAATCACCGCAGTCGACCAGAGTACCGCGGCACTGAAAATCGCAGCCTGGAACGCTGAACAACATAAAGTTGCTGACCGAGTTCGCTTTATCGAAAGCGATCTATTAGCAGCGGTCCAAACACCTGAACTGTTCGACATCATCTGCACCAATCCACCCTATGTTAGCGACGCCGAGTACGACGAACTGTCACCAACGGTGCGCGACTTTGAACCCAAAACGGCGTTGGTATCCGGCCCGACCGGCACCGAAGTGATCGAGCGAATTTTCAACGAGGTACCAGCCCGCATGCAAGTCGGCGGCCGGTTGATCATCGAGCTAAGCCCGATGATCGCTGACGCATGCTTGAAAATTTCACAGGACAGTGAACACTTCGGCGACGAACGATTCATCAAAGACCTCGACCACCATCGCCGAATCCTGTCCGTCAAGCGAGTCTGATCGCGACGGCAAAGCCGCGTCTATCTTGCCTTGTCGCTGATGTCTTTGCGACACCAAGCGCCTTGCCAGCGAATTTCTTTCACACCGCGATAGGCCTGCAATTTCGCTTTTGCAATCGTGTCGCCCATTGCTGTCACGCCCAACACGCGGCCGCCGTCGTTGGTGACTTTGCCGTCGACTAATTTGGTTCCGGCGTGAAAGACCTTCACGTCCTCGATCGCATCGGCTGCTTCCAAGCCCTTGATCTCGCGACCTTTGGCATAGTCGCCTGGATAGCCTTCGCTGGCCATGACCACACAGATGCTCGGGCGAGGATCCCACTCGAGCGGTTCGATTTCCCCCAAGCGTCCATCGACGGCGGCTTCAAGCACGTCAGCCAAATCTGTTTTCAATCGCATCAACAGCGGTTGGCATTCGGGATCGCCGAATCGCACGTTGAACTCCAACACCTTCGGCCCACCAGGCGTCAACATCAAGCCAGCATAAAGCACGCCCTTGAACGGTCGACGAGCTCGCTTCATTGCATGAACGATTGGCACTAAGACATCGGACTCGATGCGCGCCATCATTTCATCGTCAAGAACCGGTGCCGGACAATAGGCTCCCATGCCTCCGGTGTTTGGACCTGTATCGCCATCGTAGGCGGGCTTGTGATCTTGCGCCGGGGGCAGCGTGACAATCGTTTCGCCATCGGTGATCGCTAATACGCTGACCTCGGGACCGGTCAACCGCTCTTCGATGATTAACTCTTTGCCGGCATCACCAAACTCACGTTGCGAAGCGATCCGATCGATTGCATCGAGAGCTTCGTTACGAGTACCGCAAACGATCACGCCCTTGCCAGCGGCCAACCCATCGGCCTTGACGACGACACGCACCGGTTCATCGGGATCACAGTAGCGTTCCCAGATGTGACGTGATGCTTGTTCAGCGCTTCGAAACGTCAGATACGTCGCCGTCGGAATATTGGCGGTGTGCAACAGGTTCTTGCAGAACACTTTGCTGCCTTCCAACTCGGCGGCCGCCTTCGATGGGCCAAACACTTTCAGACCGGCTTCCTCCATGTCGTCGACAAGCCCATCAACCAAGGGAATCTCCGGGCCGACAACCACTAAGCCAATGGAATTTTCTTTGGCAAACTGAATGAGGGCTGGCTTATCGGTGACCGCGATCGGAACATTCGTCGCATCCAGAGCCGTGCCGGCGTTTCCTGGGGCAACAAAAACCTGTTCGACGCGCGGCGATTGCCCTAGTTTCCACGCAAGTGCGTGTTCACGACCACCGCCACCGACTACCAAAACCTTCATCATCGAACCCGAGTCTGCGAGGACTAGCCGGCCTGCGTGTCCAAATGGAATCGTATCCAATGGAATCATATCGACAAAACCGGCCCCAAAATTACCAAGCAGCAATTTACGCGGGTACAGCGAACGCAAACAGCGGTCGATTGAATCCTGTGACGGACGTCCTGCGACCGGCTGTCACGGCCCGTTTGCCAGCAATTAACGGTAGACACCCCGCCGTTAACAGCTAGAATAAGGCGACTTGCCGAAGAATGAATTTCTGCCATCCGCCCATGTTTCCCACCCCTGGAGTGGCACATTCTTCGCCCGCGACTAGTTTAGAATGTGCGGTGACGGCGGCGTTTCCCCGACTTGCCACGTCACCGCATTTTCACTCGGCTTCTAGCCAACGACTGATTTAATCACACAAGTTCACCACTCAATTTGACCGTTGACGCGGCCGACTACCTGTCACAGAAATGGCGATAGGGTTGCCTAGACTGGTTTTTAAGCGAGAATTCAGTGAATGCGTCTGGCAATCGAGTTGGCGGCCGCTCCCCAAAACACCCTGAATGCACGTTCTCTCTAGGAGAGTTAGTTTTGAAGATTTCGACTCTACGTCACATTGTTTTTTCTGTTGCCGTTGCTGCAGCTCCGTTTGTCGGCAGCCAAGTAAATGCCGAAGAAACTGGCGATCTGAAAATTCGCTTCGAATATGGCGGAACCCCTCCGAAAGCAGAAGCGATCGACGTCAACAAGGATGTCGAGTTCTGTGGCCGAAATCCGCTGATCGACGAGCGATTGATTGTTAACCCGGACAATAAAGGCATTAAGAACGTTGTCGTTTACGTTTACACCGGCCGAGGCGGGACGAAACTGCCAGACTTTGAACCAGCCAAGAACACACACACACTGGCCAACGAAAACTGTCGCTTCGAGCCACACATTGTTGTCGCACAAGTCGGCGACACGCTTGAAGTGACCAACCCGGATGCCGTTGGACACAATGCAAATCTGGGATTCTTTAACAACAAGCAACAGAACTTCACAATCCCATCAGGCCAATCGAAAATGGTTGAGCTTGAGAAGGACGAACCTGCACCGATCCCCGTCGATTGCAACATTCACCCTTGGATGAAGTCGTTTGTCGTTGTACTTGAACACCCATTTGCCGCGGTCAGCAACGCCGACGGCGAAATGGTCATCAAGGGACTTCCTGTTGGCACTGAACTGGTCTTCCGAGCGTATCACGAGTCAGGATCAATCAGCGACGTAACAATCAACGGCAAGAAAGAAGAATGGAAGCGAAGCCGGTTCGAAACCACCGTCAAGGCAGGCGAGAACGACATGGGCACAGTCGTGATTCCCGCTGAGGCACTGAAATCAAACTAATCAATCTTGAATCGAATTCTTGATGAAAGGCCAGGATCCGTCCTGGCCTTTTTTTGTTTCGATTGCTTGGTGATCCCTGGCTGGCGTTTCCTGTTCGACTTTTTCGATTTCACTCCACTAGTCTGATTAAAACTCGTGATCTGATGAGATTGGTGATCTGATGCAATCAACGCGAGCTCATTCGATCGGCTTGTTCATTGTCACGATCGTCGTGATGACGATCGCGGTGGTTGTTCGACTGTCCTCCCTGTATGAAAGTTTCTGGGTCGACGAACTGCACTCGGCTTGGTGCGTCTGGGAATCGTTTGCCGATGTGATGCCTCGGGCGAGCGCAGGCAATCAATCGCCGGTTTACTTTGCTGGGCTTTGGGCATGGAAACAACTGGTCGGTGAATCAGAGTTTGCACTGCGGCTTAGCAGCGTGATTGCCGTTGCGATGGGCGCTGGAGTTCTGTGCGTTGGAGTCGGACGTTGGACGGGACAGGTTGCGGCTGGCACCGCCGCAGGACTAACGCTTGCATTGGAGTCGAACGCGTTGTTTTTTGGCACCGAACTGCGGCCATTTGCGATGGTGATCCTGTTTTCGTCCCTGGCAACCGTTTGCTTTGTTCGATTGGCGACGACCGCGTCCCGTGAGGAAGACTGGCCGAAATGGCTTTGCCTGGTGATTTCAGTACTCCTTGCGATGGCGTGCCAACCGACGAGTCTGGGGGTGCTGGCATGGTTGCCCGCGATCGTTTGCTTGGTTTGGGGGTGGCGTGACCGCGGATCGATGACCGAAGTCGACGGCAAATCAATTGCCTTGGCCGCGATTGCGATCGCATCGTTTTGGGCGATCTGGAAGGTCACGTTGGATGAATCCTGGCATCGCCGCGATGCATGGGCGTCATTCGGCACAGCGAACGATCCATGGCAAATTTGGCAAGCCTGGGATTGGTTTTGGCTGTCAATCGCACCGGCCGGACTGACTGTCGCCGGCGCTGTCTATCGGTGGCAAATCGGCACCGGCCTCGATCGAAAAACAGTGGTAAAACGGAACCTAAAGGCGGCCCAGCGAGACCGCATCACCCTTGCGATCATCTTGCTTGCCGCCGCGTTAACGACCGCATACTGGACCGTGTCATGGTCGGGCGTGATGCCGATTTGGCATCGGCGATATTTCATTGCAGTCCTGCCAATGCTTGCGGTTGGCATGGGCGGCGCAGTTGCTTCCGTGCCGGCGTTCATCCGAGGCTCAAACTGGCTAGTCGCCGCCGTGATGATCTCGGGATTGACGTGGCAACAGGGCACGATGACCAGCTTGGTCCGATCACCTCGCAGCGTGATTGTCGCACGCGGCGAAGATTGGCGTGGGGCGGTCGATTGGGTGAACGACAACGCGATGCCCGATGATCGGATCCTGTTGGACGCCGGCCTCATCGAAGCACGAACGATCGAAATTTCAGCGGCAAGCTACCAAGTCAAACAGTACCTCAGCTATCCCATCATGGGACCGTACGAGATCCGCCAAGACGTTGAAGCCATCGGCCCAGACCTGGGTAAAATCACGGTCACCCCGGACAAATCAGTACTTATCATCACTCGCCGCCCTATGGCACGCATCGACGAATCAGTTTTCCCAAAAGCCGAAATCCATGGCTTCGGGGGCGTATCAGTCATTCGGTTGCCTGCTAATGATTGATAGCGGTCTATCCTAGAGATAAATCTCACCTCGTTCCCAGCGATCGTTTCTATGAAGTTGCAGCACTCGCATGCCTTTCAACTGGTCGCCTTAGCCGCAGTGATGAATTGTCTGCTTGCTTTGCCGCCAGCGCGAGCGGATGACGAGACTTCACGTGATGATGAGGCTTCGCGTGGCTACCGAACACTGACAGAGTTGCCGCTGCTTTCCAGCGACTTCACGCAAGAGGTATTCGAAAACAGCTGGCAATCTTGGCCCGAACCGCTGCGTAAGGCCGCGGCCCAGGCATCGCCAGATGAACGGTGGAAAATGGCATTTGATCGCTATGGTTTAACCGTTCGGCCGGGCGACGATTCGGGCAAACCGCTGCAATATGTCGTCGACGAAGCGACCGGGACTTGGACGATGAACTGCTTTGCCTGTCATGGCGGCGACGTCTATGGCGTGCCAACACCGGGTGCCCCGAACAATCGATTCGCGCTGCAAACGCTGACCGAAGAAATTCGGTCGACGAAATTCAAACTCGGCAAACCGTTTTCGCGGATGGACTTGGGCTCGCTCGTGATCCCTCTCGGGACGACCAACGGCACCACCAACGCGGTCGTGTTTGGGATGGGATTGATGAGCAGTCGCGACGCCGATCTGAACTTGATTTCAACACCTCTCGAATCGTTCACTCACCATGACATGGATGCGCCGCCGTGGTGGCACTTCAAGAAGCGTCCCTACCTCTACATCGATGGGTTTGCCGAAAAGGGTCACCGCGCCTTGATGCAGTTTGCATTGATCCCCGAGAACGGGCCAGCGTTTTTTAGGGATCACGAAGACGAGTTCAAAGATGTCAAAGCCTACCTTTCGTCGCTGACACCGCCCCCGTTCACGGGTGTGATTGACGAGAGTCTGGCAGAGCAGGGCAGGGTACTGTTCAACGAAACCTGCGCCGAGTGTCACGGCACTTACGGCGACAACCCAAGCTATCCCAATCGGCGAATTTCGATCGACGAAATTGGCACCGATCCTGTTCGCTTACACGCACTGTCGACGACCGGCCGGCAAAAGTACGCCAACAGTTGGTTTGCTCATGCGGGTGAACCCGACGAGCATTCCACCGTGGTCGATCCCGACGGCTACGTTGCTCCGCCGCTGGATGGAATTTGGGCTAGCCCCCCGTACTTCCACAACGGCAGCGTGCCGACGCTATGGCACGTGCTGCACCCCACCGACCGGCCAACCGTTTGGCGACGAACCGACCAGGCGATGGATGCCGAAAAAGTGGGCTTTCATATCGAACTGGCCGAGAAAATGCCGCTAAACGAGCCGGATGTAGCGATCCGCCGCAGCTATTTTGACACGCGTCGATTCGGAAAGAGCGGCTCCGGCCACAATTATCCAGACTTGCTGTCCGAGACCGACAAGCAAGCGGTGCTTGAATATCTGAAAAAGCTGTGATCCGACGCCGCCCAGAACCTGTCGTATTCACCGTGTCAATTGTTCCCAGAGATGTCCAGGCCTACGCGATTGTCGGCCGGCAGCGTATAAAGTGTATTCCCACCCGATCGATGCGTAGGAGCAAATAACGAGATGAGTCAAACACAACTGCAGGCTGCCCGCGCGGGTGAAATCACGCCGGAAATGGAATATGTCGCCAAGCGAGAAGACTTGGCCGTCGAGCTGATCCGTGACGAAATCGCCGCTGGCCGAATGGTCATCCCGGCCAACAAAGTCCACGCGGCCGGATCGCTTGAACCGATGGCGATCGGCATCGCTGCAAAGTGCAAGATCAACGCCAACATTGGCAACAGCGCCGTGACCAGCAATCCAGGCGAAGAGCTTGAGAAGCTGCACACGGCAGTCCACTTTGGCGCCGATACCGTCATGGACTTGTCGACCGGCAAGGACATCGACGAGATCCGTCGCCAAATCATCGAAAAGAGCCCCGTGCCGATCGGAACCGTACCGATCTACCAGATGCTCGAAGAACTCGGTGGCAACATCGAGGACATGACCGCTCAACACTTCTTGGACATGTGCGAGCATCAAGCCAAGCAAGGTGTCGACTACATGACGGTTCATGCAGGCGTCAAGCTGGAACACTTGCACCTAAGCATCAACCGCGTCACAGGCATCGTTAGCCGTGGTGGTTCGTTGATTTCGAAGTGGATGATGGTTCACAACAAACAGAACCCGCTGTACACGGCATTCGATGATCTGTGCGATATCTTCCGTCAATACGATGTGACTTGGTCGCTCGGTGACGGACTGCGTCCCGGTTCAATCGCCGATGCATCGGACGCAGCTCAGTTTGCCGAACTTGACGTGTTGGGTGAACTAACCAAGCGCGGCCAAGCCAACGGAACTCAGGTCATGGTCGAAGGGCCGGGACACATTCCGTTGAACCAGATCCAAATGAACATCGAAAAGCAAATCGAAGTTTGTGACGGTGCTCCGTTCTATGTCTTGGGTCCATTGGTTACGGACATTGCACCGGGCTATGATCACATCACCAGTTGCATTGGCGCGGCCAACGCTGGCATGCACGGTGCAGCGATGTTGTGCTATGTGACGCCGAAAGAACACCTCGGCTTGCCTAACGAAGAAGACGTCAAGCAAGGCGTGATCGCCTACAAGATCGCTGCTCACGCGGCTGACGTCGCCCGCGGCCGCAAGGGAGCACAAGATCGCGATGACGCGCTATCCAAAGCACGCTTCGCATTCGACTGGAACGAGCAATTCCGCTTGTCACTTGATCCAGAAACCGCTCGTCGTTATCACGACGAAACGTTGCCACAAGAAACCTTCAAGAGCGCCCACTTCTGCAGCATGTGCGGACCGAAGTACTGCTCGATGAAGATTACCGAAGAAATTCGGCAATTGGCGAAGGACAAGAAACTGGTTGGAATGCCAGTCGTCGAAGCTCCCGTTGTGGAAGCCAAGTAACTGTAGAAGCCAAGTAACGACGCCGTCCAAAGCGTTTTGATTCAAGGTAGCGAGACTCGGCAAGAGTCTCGACAAACGTGAAACACGTCGAAAGTCTGACGACGATCGCTACCGTGAAAATGGATCACTGATGAAGCCCTAGGCTTTGCTTGGCGGTTCCACCCCGTCACTTCCGACGACAAGTCCGGTTCCACGCAATCGCCACAAAAAGAATGCGGCGCCCACTGCCATCAAAATCGCGCAGATATAAAAGATGTGCTGCGGTCGATCACCAAAGCCTGGACGGATGGCCCAGTACAATAGTGCGGCCACGGTCATGAAAGTGAACGAGACTGCGTTCGCCGTTCCCAAGAATCGACCTCGTTCGTCGTCCGGCGACAAGTACTGCAGCAGTGCTTGCAGGGGAACGATGTAGAACCCAGAAAAGAACCCAGCACCAAAAATCAGAAACGACGTCATGCTGGTAGCAACATCAAGCATACTGGCGCCAGGCATTTTCGAAGTTGGAACTGCTCCCAACAACGTAAAAAAGACGATCAACCCGCCCGCGCCAATGGGAATCAATCGCGGCTGAATCTTGTGGCCCGAAATCAATCCGGCCACCGCACAACCAACACCGATCGCAACGCCCAACACGCCCATCAACGCACTGGCTTCAGCTCGATTGATACCAAGCACCACGGTGTACTCTGGCACAATGAACAGCGCCAGCCCAGCTAGCAAGTAGAAGTAGCCCCAGGCCATCATCACCATCAACAATCGCGACTCGGCCATCTCACGGACCGTCATCACATAAGTTGAAACTGGATTCCAATCCCATTTGAGCTTGCGATCACCAACCGGCAACCGCGGCATGAAAATCGCCGCGATCCAGCCACCGACGGCAATCAAAGTCAGCGCCGCCCCGGGCAGCCAGGCGATCCCCGCGGCACCGGCTTGAGGCGAGTATCGATCGCTAACCGCGCCGGCCACCAGCGTTCCCACAATGACCGCAACGTTGGTCATCATGTTGATCGTTCCATTGGCTCGGCTAAGATCGCCATCATCAACCAATTCGGGAATCATCCCATACTTGGCTGGCCCAAAGAACGAACTCTGGCAAGTCAGGGCGATCAACGACAACAACGTGACCCACAAATTGCCCGTGAAGAATCCAACGGCGGCAATGATCGCAATCGGGATCTCGGCAATTTTCACCCACAGTGTGACGTCACGTTTCGAAAAGCGATCGGCAAGCTGACCGCCATATCCCGAAAGCAAAATGAACGGGATCGTAAAGCAGATCCCGACGATGCCCTGGCCACCGGCACCAAGCTGTCCGGCCCAGGCACCATCGATCACCATGAACGTCAAAATCCCTTTCAGGACATTGTCATTCATCGCCCCAAAGAACTGAGCCGTCAACAGACTCAGGAAACCACGTTGCAAAATTTTGCTGGACACGTCAACGGGCTCTCTGTACCACGGGGCATCGGACGGATTCGGGTCGCGAGAGTCTAGCAGATTAGCCCGATCGATACTTCGCGATCGCTTCGGGCAGCGGGTACATCGTCACATCCCGGTCGCCCTCGGTCGCCGCGATTTCCAGCAACCGCTCGTATCCACGTGTGACCAAAACCGTCCGAGCGTCACGGTAGCCGGCGTCCAAGTTCGCTTTGGCAAAGTCACCTTCGACCGCGACCGCTTCGAAACGCGAATGATCGATGAACTGGGCCAGCACAGGATTGCAGCGAATGTGGCGTTCGGGCCGCGTGTGCAGCACCTCGGGATCAAGCTCGCCGATGACATAACGCAGGTACAAATCGCTATCGACAATCGACGCAACATCACCACGACAAACATCGCACAAATAACCCTCGTCGCACTTCGCCATACACCCACCTTCAAGATTTACCGAACCGCATCAACGATACCTTACCGCAACTCCCCAGACGACGCTCGCGGCAACCGAACGGCAAAACAGCTCGTGAGAAAGACATCGCACACCCTGCGAACGGAGTGTGGACCCGCGCCTCCGTTCGCGGGATACGAACTGCAAAGCAGTTCCTTGACGAAAACATAGCACACCCTGCGGCTACATCTGCTGATCAGTAACCCACGACCGCATCCGGGATTCCAGTTCACTCGTCAGGCCCTGCGGATCGGTGAGCGGTCCTGTGTAGAACCGATCTTGAACCACCGTGCGCAGCGATCTCAGCGAATCAAGGTCGCACAAAAGCTGGACCGCGATTTCGGCGTATTCCGCCGGATCACTTGCCACCAATTTGATGCAGCCCCATTCGCATCATCATCGCCGACGTGGCTCGATGCGCGTAATAGTCGCCACAACACGAGACGACCGGAGTTCCCACGGACAAACACTCAAAGGACGTCATCGTCCCTTGATAGGGAAACGCATCGAGCGCCAAATCACAGGACATCATCGTTCGCAAGTGCTGCCGGAGCGATTCGGTTTGCGTGCGAAAATCGAGTCGATGAGGAAGCACACCCTCGGCCGCAAATTCCCGTCGGTATCGATCCTGCAGTTGGGTAACGCTGTAGCGATCACCGTACTTCAAAATCAACTTCGCGTCTGGCACGCGGCGAATGATTAACGCATAGGTTTTTAGCGCCATCGGCGAAATCTTGGCGATATTGTTGAAGACGCCCAGCACCGGACCATCGCGATCATCGACCGAGATTTCGCTGGCGATTCTATACGGCCGCCATGCCAAGATCGCGTGGTCCAGCCACACCAATTGTTCGCCGTAAAGATGCTCGGTCAAACCCGGTGGGTCGGCGAATCGATCGGTCAAATGATAGTCAATCGTTTGCAAGGCCGATGTATTGGGGTGACCCAAAAACGAAGCCTGCACCGGTGCGACCCGTCGTGATACACCGTCACATCAAATTGCGATCGGTCGTGGCTTTCCAGGATCGGCAACACGATCTCGCCGACCGGATGCGTGTAAAAATCGCTGCCCAAGTACCCGATGCAAATGCGTTCGCCTGGTTGCCGCAATCGGCGCGGGATCTTCTCCGGTCGCTCGGTGAATCGCATCCCCAACCGAAAGCGTTCGTTTGAAATTTCCGCAGCCGAGTAGCGGTCGGAATAGTTCATGTACAGCAAGAAATTCGCAGCCGCAGCCAAGTGATGGCGGTTGATTTCCAACAGCCGCCGACAATACGCCAGCGACTCGTCCACCTCGCCGACCCCGGCCAGCAGCACGGACAACTGAAACAGGTTGATCTGGTTCGTCGGGGCAAGCCCGGCGAGCCGACGACGAAACTCGATCGCCTCGAACTTTCGCTCGGCCCGTTCCAGTGTCTCGCAGACCAAAGGCAACACGCAATTGGCCTTCTACGGGAAAACTGTCGCAGCGTTTGGCAATGTGCTTCAGCGATTCGGCGGCCTCGTCCGTTTGACCGATCCATCCCAGGGCTTCGGCCAGCCGTAAATGTGCCGCCAAGTCTGACCGATCATCATCGCAAGCCCGTCGCCACCGCGCGGCCTCTTCATCCCAGTTCGCTGACAACCACACCGGCTTTTTTGGACCGACTGTGTTGTCCGATGTCCCGACTGCATGCGAACTCTGCCGCAGTGGTTCCGGCGTCGGATATCCGAGCAGATCCAGCGTGGCGAGAAAATCTTCGTTGCCGCCGAGCGGCAGCCAAAATCCAGGCGGCAAGGGCTTACGTTTTCGTGGCCCGATCGTCTGCGGCTGACTCTTGACCGAGTCACCGGTGATCCGGTCATAGCCAGTCCATCGATCCTTCCACGCTGGATCGTAAGTCACCGACAACGCATCACAGATTCCAGCGAGCGTCCGATCCGGCGCCGCCAAGAAATCTTCATAGCGAAACCAGGGGATCGTTTGGATCGATTCAGCAAACTGCCGCATCCCACGCCAAACCGCTGCCTCATCCCAAGACGCTTTCAGGGATCCGAGTTGTTTCGTGCTGAGGTATTGATCGATCGAATGTCGGACCGTGGCACATCGTGGTCCCAGCCAAACATCCTCACCACCACCCATCCCATCCCATCCCACGACCACCCGCCAATCCCGAGCAAAACCACCTTCGCCCCTCCTAACTTCGCCTACGGCAAAGTCAGGAGGGGCGAGCTTGCTGCAAATCCAACTTCACTCACCAACGTTTTCACCGGAGAGACCACCAACAGTTTCAACAACGAATCGGACATCCCCGCGCAATTTGCTGGGAGCCGATCGCTACTATGAGGAACAAATGGCGCTGGCGATTGCGGTGATCAAGACGGCGTTCCCTACGTGATCGACAATCATCGCATCGACATGAGCTTCTTTCACTACTACTCGATCGACCGCTTGACATCGTTTGCCAAACACCGTCAACGTGTCATCTCGATCGTTCGAAACTATCCCGAATTGCACGCACTTCTATGTGAAAGCGCAGATTGGAAACGGTTGCCTCGCGGGACACGGACTGCAAAGCAGTTCGTGGGAAAAACAAAACATCCCGCAAACGGAATCGTGGGGCCACTTGCACTTGCGTTTACGACAAGCCAAGCACGTCGAACATGCTGTACAGGCCGGCCGGTTTACCTTGCAGGAACTTGGCTGCGGCGATCGCGCCGGATGCGTAGCAGTCGCGATTGCTGGCTGCGACGTTGATCTCGATTCGCTCGCCCAGCATGCCGAAGACGATGGTGTGCTCACCGGGATTGTCGCCGACTCGCACCGCGTGATAGCCGATTTCGTTTCGTGTCCGTTGCCCGGTTTCGCCTTCGCGTCCGTGAACGTGCTTGACGTCGCCGTCCATCTTTTCGGCGATCAGTTCACCGAATCGCAGCGCCGTTCCGCTTGGTGCATCGGCTTTGAAACGATGGTGCCGTTCGATGATTTCGATGTCGACTCCGCCCGCCACGTTCTTCAACGTTTCGGTGATTTGCTGGGTCACCTTCATCGTCAAGTTGACCGCCGTCGACATGCTGGGTGCCCAGACGATCGGGATCAGTTTTGCGGCGGCGGCGATCGCCTCTTTTTGCGAATCATGCAGCCCCGTCGTTGCGATCACAAGCGGCATCTTGGCCGTGACGCATTTAGCGACACAGGCATCGACGGCAATGGGCAACGAGAAATCGATCATCACGCTGGCGTAATTCGGCCATTCGGGCGTCAGCAAGACGTTCAGCGCAGCGATACCCGCGACGAGCCCTGCGTCTTGCCCGATCAAGCCGTTATCGGCGTGATCGATCGCGGCAGTGACTTGGATGTCTTTATCTTCGGCGGCAAGCGCCACCACGCGGCGTCCCATTCGACCAGCGGCGCCGTGAACGGCGAGTTGAATTTGTTTGCTCATACCGACAAATTTACAACGGTTTCGCCGGCTTGAGCAGGGCAGGGCGGTGGGCCGTTCCGAAGGGCTATTGCCAGTACCTATTGCCGCAACATTCGGATCAAGTCGTCATTGGACAATTTCGCCGCTGATTCAGTCCCTTCCATCACACCAGCAACGAGATCTCGCTTGGTTTCATGCAGTGCCAAAATCTCCTCTTCAATCGTCCCTCGCGCGACAATCCGGTAAACCATCACTGGCTTGTCTTGTCCCATCCGGTGAGCGCGGTCGGTCGCTTGGTCTTCGACGGCGGGGTTCCACCACGGATCCATGTGGATGACGTAGTCAGCAGCGGTCAGATTTAGACCGGTGCCGCCCGCCTTTAGCGAAATCAGAAACGCGTCCGCGGTTCCGTTTTGAAATCGGTCAACTGCTTCTTGACGCAACTTCGCGGGCGTCGATCCGTCCAGGTACTCGTAGCTGAATTCTTTCGCGTCCAGTGCCGCACGGATCAACGCCAAGTGCTGGGTGAACTGGCTAAAGATCAGTGCGCGGTGACCTTCTTCTTTTAGGCTTACAAGCGTCTCGCAAAGCTGATCCAATTTTGCTGACGAATCGGTCCAGTCTTTGTTGACCAGTCCAACGTGACAAGAAATTTGTCGCAAACGGGTCAGCATCGCCAAAATCTTGAAGCGTTGATCTTTGATGTCCGGCAACGATTCAAGCTGTTCAATTTCGCCAAGCGCCGCCAACCGTACGTTCTCGTACTCGGCCCGTTCGGCGGGGCTTAGCTCGACGTACAGGTTCATTTCCGTGCGAGGCGGTAATTCCGTCAACACTTCTTTCTTGGTCCGACGCAGCACGAATGGCTTCAAGCGGTTGGCGAGTGACAATCGAGCGTCTTCGTTGTTTTGCTTTTCGATCGGCGCGGCAAAGCGTTTTCGAAACTGTTCCCAACCGCCAAAGACGCCGGGCGATACCACATGAAACAGACTCCACAATTCGCCCAAGTGGTTTTCAACCGGCGTACCGGTCAGTGCCACGAACCAGTCTGCATTCAGGGTCGCGATTGCTTTCGACGTCTTGCTGTTGCTGTTCTTGATCGCCTGCGCTTCATCCAGCACGACGGTGCTCCATTTCACATCGGCAAGCGCCTTCTGGTCTCGCAGCGCCAATCCGTAACTACAGATGACCAAGTCGCCGGGTCCGACCGACGGCAGAAACTCGCCACGTTCGGTTTCGCGGTACAGGTGCACATTCAAACTTGGCGTGAACCGCTCGGCTTCACGAACCCAGTTGAACCCGACCGATGTTGGCGCGATGACCAGCGATGGCCCATCGGCAGATCGATCCAACAACACCGCCAATGTTTGCAGCGTTTTCCCCAGCCCCATGTCGTCGGCCAGGATTCCACCAACACCCCACTCAGCCAAACGACGCAGCCAGTTGTAACCCTCGATTTGGTAGTCGCGCAGAGTCGCATCCAGGCTCGCCGGCAACTCGGGCTGCAGCTTTTCGGCTCGGCTAAGTCGGTCCAGGCATTTCTGCCAAGCCTTGGCCGCGTTGACTTCGAAATCACCGTCCATCAAATCGCGAATGGCCGGCGCCGCGGTCGCGTCGAGCCGCAGGGACGACCGATCCGAGTTCGTTGCATCGCGAAGCTTTTTCAATCGCTCACGAAGTTGCTGCGAAACGCGTGCCCACTGGCTCTCGCCGACCTTCAAGTAGTCACCCGACACTTCGTCGTTGTCACTGGTCGCCAGCCCATCGAGCAACGCTTTCAGCGGCATCGTTTTGCCGCCGAAATTGCACTCGCCGGTGACGCCGAACCAATTCCGTTTGCTGCTGATGTCGACGCGAACATTCTTGCTGGTCAAATTGCCCAGCACTGAGATCGGCTGGGCGCTGGATTGATCCCACAGCACTTCGATCTCGTTATCGCCTGACTGCAACTTTTCAAGCAACGACAACCCGGCGCGAAAATCAGCGATGCTGCCAAACCAATTTTCGCGATCGACGGAAACGCCGAGTGAGCGAACGGCTGCGTGGCCGCGGCGCAATTCATCATCGAGCAACCGCTGGATTTGAATGGGCTTGCCATCGCGAGTCGCTGAACGAATCGTCGGCTCAATGCCGGGCCGGCGCAGTGTGCCGCCCGCATCGCGAATTCGAATCGCCAAATCAAGCGCACCGTCGGTGCGACTGCGCAGCAAAACGGCAAGTGGCGCTGACTCGGCGACAACTGGCCCACCGTCGGCTTCGTCTAAACGAATCGTCACCACTTTCTGCAACTCGCGTGCTTTGGCAATCAATCCGGCTCGATGTTCAACCGAAATCGGGGGCATACTGACCAGTCGCTTCACAATACCAATCACTTGTTCGCCGGACTGAGAGATGTAGACGATCTGGTTGGGCAGATCCAACGCCGCCAGCGATTCTTGATTGACCACCATTGGCAACTCTTCCTTGCAGTTGCCCTGTTCGTCGGCGATCCGAAAATCACAGAAAGCGTCTCTCTGGATGATCGCCAGCACTAACGGTCGCCGCTTCACTTCGATCGAAACGCCATCCGCCACAACATTGTCAGCGCCAACCAATTCGACCAGCGCCGCGAACTCGTCAATCGTGTATTCGGACCGCGAGTAATAGTATCGATCGGAATCCAATTCAATATGCTGAACGACTCTTTGATCGATCGGCGAAAGCGGCAACGACGAGTTATTTCGCAGCTTTTCCAGCGAAATCGCGCGGCCTTTGGTAAAACCGCCGCCACGTTTCTTTCGCTGCTGCAAGACGGGCCGCAAATGGATGTAGTCGTCATGGAAAATAACGTCCCAACAGATCCGTTGCTCTTTGATCTGGGACAGTTCAGGCAAACCGGCATCAACTTCGTCCGTGACCACCAAATTACTGGCCAACATTCTGTCGATTTCCCGCAGCGCAAGCTTTGATCGGTCCGGCGCAAAGCGTTTTAGGTCCAGCTCTCCTTCGTCGATGTCCTGGTTTTCGATACGCTTGCGCAGTTCCGTCCCTTGCTGCTTTAACTGCGTGACCAAGTAAGAAACAAAACCATAGCCATGAACACAGGGCCCCTCGCCCTCGGAATCGCTGCACCAGCAACCGGCCGGCGGAGAGCCCAACGTCCCGTCAGCGAAAATATCGAATCGCTGCGCCCCGGCCGTCGCTTAGCCTTCGATCGAGCCGTCGCGATAGACCTTGTCGATTCCGAACCGAAGTGCTTTGTTCTTTGCTTGTTTGGCAAGCTACGGAGGGTACATCCGCTGCAGCGTCGAAAAAGCATCAGTCAGCTCGCTGACCCGAGAACGCTTGCTGACGCCAGGCAGGGCGTCGTCGGAAAGGTCAGCGCCAAGAAGATTAGCTGCACCCGACCGAAGCGGGATCCCAGCCTTCTGCATTTCCAAAAGAAGCGATTGCAAATCGACGCGAGACGGGCGTCCTTTTCCCATGACCAGTTACTACCTATTCGCTGCGGTGTAAAAGATTTTCAGCAGCGAATAGTCTAGGACATTGAACCGGATATGCCGAGCAGCATTCGGCTAGCGCAAATCAGCAGAAAACGACCGCCTACAGATTCAACCGCTTGGCGATTTCGTCTTTGACGGCCGACGCGTCAGCGGGCAGATGAGTCGCCGGATTGGCGAATTCACTGGTCACGCCTTCGAGCGAGGACTCGTGATAGCCGACCTTGAAGTCCGTGAACTTCAAACCATGCGCGGTGCTGATCACGACCGTTTTGTCCGACGACTTGATCACGCCGCGTTTGATCAGTTTAGCCAATACCGCCAAAGCAACGCCTGTGTGCGGGCACGTGAACATACCCGTCAAGTCAGCGTGCGCCGCAGCCGCAGCCAGCTCGTTTTCGCTTGCTTGTTCGACGATCCCATCGGTTTCCTCGACCGCCTTGACGGCTTTGACATAGCTGATCGGATCACCGATTCGGATCGCGTTGGCCAACGTATCACTGGCTGTCACGCTGACCTTATCTTTGAAACCGTTTTTGTAGGACTGATAGAATGGGTTGGCGCGTTCGGCTTGCGCGGCAACCAGTCGTGGCATCCGGTTGATCAGCCCCAAGTCCATCATCAACTGAAACCCTTTGTGCAAGGCGCTGATGTTGCCGAGGTTGCCGACCGGGATCACGATCCAGTCTGGGACTTCCCATTCGAATTGACGAACGATCTCGATTCCCACCGTTTTCTGCCCTTCGATGCGAAGACTGTTCATCGAGTTGGCGAGGTAAATCGAGTTGTCTTTGGTGACCTCTTGGACGATCTTCATGCAGCCGTCGAAGTCCGTATCGAGTGCCAGGACGTGGGCACCGTTGGCGACCGGCTGGATCAACTGGGCGGTGCTAACTTTGCCGGCCGGCAAAAAGATGATTGCCGGAATTCCAGCGTACGCAGCATACGCAGACAGCGCTGCGCTAGTGTCACCGGTGCTAGCGCACGCGACCGCTTTGACGCTGCTGCCGCGAGCCATCATTTGCTTGACGACGCTGACCAGCACTGTCATACCCAAATCTTTGAAGCTGCCGGTGTGGCTGTTGCCACAAAGCTTGATCCACAAATCGGGCACGCCCAATTGCTTGCCAAGTCGCTCGGCCCAAAACAGGTTCGTGTTGCCTTCGAACATGCTGACAACGTTCTCGTCGGCCAGCGATGGAATCACCCATTCACGCATTCCCCACACGCCGCTGCCATAGGGCCAACTGCTGACACTGGCGCGCGAATCAAAAAGCTGTTGCCACTGATAGGCGTTCTTCTTTTGCAGCGGTTCGCGTTCGTGATGCACTTCCAACAAACTGCCACAGGTC
Organism: Rubripirellula reticaptiva; assembly: GCF_007860175.1. Lineage (NCBI taxonomy): Bacteria > Pseudomonadati > Planctomycetota > Planctomycetia > Pirellulales > Pirellulaceae > Rubripirellula > Rubripirellula reticaptiva. The sequence continues at coordinate 249,216 of NZ_SJPX01000001.1, forward strand.
GGACAGGTATAAATCACATCGTAAATCGAGAATTTTCCCGTGCAGCCAGAAACACAGCGAAAGTAAACCGTTTGGCTTGCGGTATCAGTTTGGGGCTCAGCGACAGACGACATTTGAAAATCCTGGAAATTGACGGAGACTCCCCCATTATGTTCGCCACCGCCGATCAGGCAAAGGGCGATGCGAAAGAGAAGTGCGGAGTTGGGAGTGGAAGATACGTGCGTTCAAATGCCATGGATGTCGCGACGACCGCGTCAGGGCGAGTATCACTGAAAAAACACCTCGACAGGCCAGCCTCCTAAAATCCAAAACAACTCTAGAATCGCCCTGCGAGAAACCTAAATCGGTCTGGGCAATCGAGCGGCGTGTTTCTAACGTGGCACGACTATGAACTCTCTAGCAACAAACTTCGAGCGAGAAACCGCTTTGACTCCCGCTTTTCCCCTATCTCGCGTCGTCCTGTTTCTTTCGCTGGCCCTGCTGGGTTCAGTGGCTGATTTATGGACGAAATCGGCAATTTTTGCGTGGCGGGGGCTGCCGGGCCAAAGTGATCCGTGGTGGATCATCGATGGTGTGTTAGGAATCGAGACCGCAGTCAATATCGGCGCCGTATTTGGGCTGGGCGCCGGAAAAGGTTTGTTTTTCGCCGCTTTTTCAATCGTTGCCGGCATCGGGATCTTGATTTGGCTGTTCTGGTTCCGAGCCGCCCAGTCGATTTGGCTGACCACCGCACTGGGGATGGTCACCGGCGGCATCATTGGCAACCTGTACGATCGGCTGGGGATTTGGTGGCAGGTGGGCTACCCCGAGCAGTGGCAAAGCGGCGTCCGAGACTGGATTTTGTTCCAAATCGACGGCGTTCCCTTGTTCAGCCCATGGCCGAATTTCAACATCGCTGATTCGCTGTTGGTGGTCGGCGCAGGCATGTTGCTGTATCAATCGTTCTTTCCTGGCAACGAAGAAACAAACGCACCAACAAACGACTCACCCGACAGCGTTCAACATGACCCAGCATCCTGATACTTGGAACACCGAGCACGAAGGCCGACTTTCCGCGATGACCGAGGTCGCAACGGCCGCCGGCAAACACACGCTGAAGTACTTTCGCAGCGACAGCTTGGTCATTGACGCCAAATCCGACGAGTCGCCGGTCACGATCGCGGACCGCGAAGCCGAACAATTGGTTCGCAAGCTGATCACGGCAAAATTCCCAACCGACACGGTGCAAGGTGAAGAGTTCGCCGAACAGACGGGCACCAGCCGCTATCGATGGGTCGTCGATCCCATCGATGGCACCAAGTCGTTTGTATGCGGCGTGCCGCTTTATTCAACGCTGCTTGCCTTGGAATGGGACGGCAAGCCGCTGGGCGGCGTGATCTTCATCCCGGCCACCGGCGAGATCATTGTGGCCGCGACAGGGCAGGGCAGTTGGTTCAAAAACAGCGAAGCCGACGACTGGAACCGAGCCGCCGTTTCAAAAAAAGCAGACATCGCCGAAGCCGTTTTTGTGGTCAGCCAAGTCGACTCGTTCGCCAACCGCGGTGCCGCCGACGCGTATTTGAATCTCGAAAAAGCATCATGGTTGACTCGTTCCTGGGGCGACGGCTACGGCTATCTGATGGTCGCGACCGGACGTGCGGACATCATGGTGGACCCGATTTGCAATGCTTGGGACGTGGCCGCGATCCTGCCGATCATCCTCGAAGCGGGCGGGAAATTTACGGACTGGGCAGGAATCGAAACCTGCCGCGGCGGTGACGGAGTGGGCACAAACGGACGGCTACACGATGCTGTCATGAAAATACTGTCTTAAAAATCTAGGCTTAGCCAAGATTTTCGCTCAAGTGCACGTCGCCTTCGGCCGACGGTTGCCCTTCCATCGACGACCACGATTTTCCTAAGCTCCAGCCACAGACATTTTCTTTGTCGACGGAGCGACGTGGTTTTGTTTCAGTTCTGCCGAATAGCGATACTTTTTACACTGCTGTTTACCAGCAGTCAGTCGCTGCGCGGACAAGACACGCGATCCAGTCAAGACACACAGCCCAGTTCCGACGCACCTACGATTATCTCGCGATCGCCGGTCACCGTGCCAGCCAACACGCTGGACATGTTGGCCGGCGGTCCCGAAAAATGGACCAGCCCCGAAGGCATGGCCAGCAGCCTGCAAGTGCTATTGTTGTTGACCGTGATCAGCATGGCGCCGGCGATCCTGTTGATGACGACCTGCTATGTGCGCATCATCATCGTGCTGGGACTACTGCGCCAAGCGATCGGTTTGCAATCGCTGCCGCCTAGCCAAGTGATGACCAGCATTGCGTTGTTCATGACCTTATTCGTGATGACGCCGGTGTGGACCCAGGTCTACGAAACGGCCGTCAAACCTTACACCGATCCCGATACACCAATGACGCTGGAAGAAGCGTACGAGGCAGGCGCGCTTCCGATTCGCGAATTCATGTCACGTCAGATCGACATGGCTGGCAACCAAGACGACGTGTTGCTGTTTTATGGCTACATGGACTCCGAAGCTGAACTGCCCACCGGCTATGAAGAAGTCCCGATTCGCGTGTTGTTGCCGGCCTACATCCTGAGCGAACTGAAGACATCGTTCTTGATGGGATTCCAAATCTACTTGCCGTTCCTGATCGTTGACCTGGTTGTCGCCAGTGTCACGATCTCGATGGGCATGCTGATGCTGCCGCCGCAAGTGATCTCGCTGCCGTTCAAGCTGCTGCTGTTCGTTCTAGTCGATGGCTGGCACCTAGTCGTCAAAATGTTGATGGACAGCTTTGGATGAGAGTAGGAAACAGGTGACGGGTGAGAGGACGATACAACGCCACCTACCACCTACCACCTGTTACCTACCACCTGTTACCTGTTACCTGTTACCTGTTACCTGTTACCTGTTACCTGTTACCTGTTACCTGTTACCTGTTACCTGTTACCTGTTACCTGTTACCTGTTACCTGTTACCTGTTACCTGTTACCTGTTACCTACTAAGACCAACTCTCATGGATGCTCCCGCCGCGATTGATCTTTGCCGTTCCGCGATGATGGCCGCCGTCGTGATTGCGATGCCGATGCTGTTGGTGGGCATGGCGGCTGGTTTGGCGGTCGGTTTGATGCAAGCGCTGACCCAAGTCCAAGACCAAACAGTGGCTTTTGTCCCCAAGGTTTTGGCGATGGCGGCCGCTTTGGTGGCGTGCTTGCCTTGGCTGTTGACGCGGTTGGTCGAGTTCACTCGGCACGTGTTTGAGAACGCAGGAATGCATTGATGGAACCCGTTGCTGACGCATCCAATTCCACCATCTTGGCTCAGTGGCTGATCGATCACTTGGTACTGGGCATGCTCGTGCTAACTCGACTTAGCACGCTGTTGATGTCGATGCCGGCAATCGGCACCGGAGTCCCAAATCGCGTTCGCGTTTTTTTGGCGCTGACGATGACGATGCTGATGCTGCCGACCGTCGCTGCGGTCACACCGTCGGATTCGCTACCTAACATGGACAATTTGATCGATTTGGTGATCGCGGTCGCGCGCGAGGGCATGATCGGGCTGCTGATTGGTGCGACGGTTCAATTGATCATCACCGGTTTGCAATTGGGCGGCGAAGCGATCACCAGCACCGGCGGCATGCAACTTGGTGACGCAATCGACCCGTCCACGCGAAGCAACATGCCAGCGATTGCTCGTATGGTCGGCATGATGGTCACCGCGGTACTGCTTTGTGTCGGCGGACACCGAATTATTTTGAACGTGCTGTTAGACAGCTTCAAAGCGTTGCCAGCAGGCGACGTGACGTTTGACGAATCAATGATGACGCTGATCGTCGACCAATTGACGTCCGGAATGGTAGCCGGCATCCGCGTGGCTGCTCCGGTCATCACGGCACTGTTGCTGGCAAACTTAGTGACTGGCTTGATCAGTCGCACCTTGCCCCAGATCAATGTCTTGGCAATCGGTCTTAGCATCAACGCACTGGCGATGCTTGTTGTCTTGGCGATCACGATCGGCTCGGCCGGTTTGATTTTCCAAGAAGAACTGGCCGATACTGCGACCCGACTTGGAAACCTCTGGTGAGCTAAACCATGTCGGAAAGCAGTGGAGACAAGAAGCATTCAGCGTCAGAGAAGAAGCGGCGAGATTCTCGCGAGCAAGGTCAGATCGCAAAGAGCCAGGATCTGACCTCGGCCGGGATGCTGCTGGCCGCATTGGGTGCACTTTGGGTATTCGGTGAACCAGCCGCCCAAAACTTAGCCGATGCGATGGCCCATGCTCTTTCAACACCAAGAATGGGAGCGCTGGGCACCAATGACGCTGCGCATTGGTTGCTGTCGGGATCAGCACGATTAGCGATTGCCGCGGTGCCGATGTTGCTGGCGATGTTTGTCGCCGGCGTGCTGGTGAATGTGGTTCAAACCGGGCTGGTATTTTCAACGGCAAAGATCGAACCGAAACTTAGCAACATTAGCCCGCTGTCGGGTGCGAAACGAATCCTGTCGCTGCAGGGCGTCGCGAGGCTCGGGTTCGGCATCTTCAAGCTACTGATCATCGCAGCAGTCGCCTACGCCGCACTCCTGAGCTATCGCGATCCCATATTCCATCTTGCCCAACTGAGTGTGCCGCAGATCGTCAAAGTGCTGTTCCGAACGATCATCGGAATCTGCGTTTGGATCGGCGCCGCCTTGTTCGTGCTGGCGATTCTTGAATACGCGTTCCAATGGTGGAAGCAAGAACAAGACATGATGATGACGGACCAAGAGGTCCGCGATGAAATGAAGGAATCCGAAGGCGATCCGCAGTTCGCCCAGCGACGTCGCCAAGTCCAACGACAAATGATGATGCAACGCGCTGAATCAGAAGTCCCCAAAGCCGACGTCGTCGTCAGCAACCCAACCGAACTTGCCATCGCAATCAAATACGATCCAACCACGATGCCGGCCCCGATCGTGCTGGCCAAAGGAGCCGGAGTCTTGGCCCAAAAGATCCGCCGCATCGCGTTAGAAAACGGCATCCCCGTGGTGGAACGCAAACCACTAGCTCAGGTTCTGTACAAGACGGTCGATGTCGGGCAGGTCGTGCCGACCGAACAGTACCAAGCCGTCGCCGAAGTCCTGCGGTATGTCTACCAGCTGCAAGGCAAAGAAATCCCGAAAGCAACGGCGGCGTAAGAACACCGCCATCAATCAGTCGAGCGGCCCGTTCGTCACTCGTCAGTCACTAGCGGACTAGGCGTCCAACTTAAACGCTCGAACTAGCCTACGATTTCGCGGACGACTTTTCGGATGCGCGGTGGCATGATGTAACGCGGGTTGCCCGAATCGTCGTCGCCCGCGTCTTCGGCAAGCTTCAAGAATCGGATATCGAAGCGGTTTTCGAGTTTGGCGAAAATCGCTTTCGTCGAGCGCATCTTGTTCGGCGGCAACGAAAGAGCTTGATCGAACTCGGCCAACGACCGTGGCGTTTGATCCAGACTCGCGATGCCCGATATGAATCGCCAGACACCGCGCTTGCTGATTCGATTGAGCTTCTGTTTCAGCGGCAGCCCGGCCGGTCCGTCCTTCTCTTTTTCGTCGTCTTGCTGACCTCGCTGGCGATGGCCACCGTTGCCAGGCCGGCAACCGCCGCCACCTCCACCAGGCCCTTCGGGCAGGGGATCGACTCCGGCGCGGCGAAGTCGTCCGCTTAGCTGGCGAAGTCCGCGCTGGCAGTCGCCGACGTCATCAAGATTGATCATTAAGTAAGGCATGTGTTTTCCCGTGCAGTGATTTGATTTAAGGAGCAAACTCCCAGAACGCCCTCACTATACACCGCACGCAACGCTCACGCAAGGCGTACGCAAAATCCCGTGTGGCTAACAGCTTTTGCGGCTTACAAACCTGTGTTGGCATGGCCTACTGACTTGCGCGGGGCTGGCCCAGTGGGCGGCAACCAAAGATGTGGGTTGCCCGCCAACTCGGCCGTGGCTACGATACGGCCATGCACAACCAATCCCTCCTCCTATCACTGCTACTATTGCGACGCCGAATCGGCGGGTGATGAGGGTTTGTCCGGACCAGAGATTGGTCCACCAAAAAAAGACACTGACCCGAGTCGCTCCGAGCGACTCGGGTTTTTTTGTGCTTCCATTTCCAATCGTTTCTCTCCCTGTAAATCTCTCGAAGGTTTCTCACAGCGATGTCGCAAACTACGACGACCACCGAAAGTGATGCACCTGCATCGGGCAATCAAGAACCACGCATGATTCGTATCTTTGATACGACCCTGCGCGATGGCGAGCAGTCGCCGGGCGCGAGCATGAACTTGGCCGAGAAGCTTGAGGTCGCACAACTCTTGGAATCCATGGGTGTTGACATCATCGAAGCCGGGTTTCCGATCGCATCACCGGGTGACTTCGAAGCCGTCAAAGCGATTGCGTCAACGATTCACCAATCGACCGTTTGTGGGCTGGCTCGTTGCAGCGACAAAGACATCGACGCGGCATGGGAAGCGGTCAAGGGTGCCCGCAACTCGCGGATCCACGTCTTCTTGGCGACCAGTGCCATTCACCGCGAATTCAAACTGCGGATGTCGACGGATGAAATCGTCGAGCGAGCGGTTGCCGGCGTCAAACGTGCCAAGGCCTACTGTGACGATGTGGAATTTTCACCCGAAGACGCCTGCCGCACCGAGCACGACTTCTTGTGCCGAGTCGTCGAAGCCGCCATTGATGCGGGCGCGACCACGATCAACGTGCCCGACACCGTTGGCTACGCGACACCAAGTGAAATTTTCGATCGCTTCACAATGCTGCGAAATCGGGTACCCAATATGGACAAAGCCGTGCTGAGCACTCACTGTCACGATGACCTGGGGATGGCGGTCGCCAACAGCATGGCTGCCGTTGCCGCCGGTGCTGGCCAAATCGAATGCACGATCAACGGGATCGGCGAGCGAGCGGGCAACGCGGCACTGGAAGAAGTCGTAATGGCGATGAAGACTCGCAAAGACTTTTTCAATTGCACGACGCGTATCGACAGCACGCGACTCGTTCCGGCAAGCCGCCTGGTCAGCAAAACCACCGGCATCCAGGTGCAACGCAACAAAGCCATCGTTGGTCGTAACGCGTTCGCGCACGAATCGGGGATTCATCAAGACGGAATGCTGAAGGAACGCAGCACCTACGAAATCATGTCCCCCGAAGAAGTTGGTTTTTCCAAAACCGACTTGGTGTTGGGCAAACACAGCGGCCGAGCAGCTTTGGCCGATCGCGCCAAGACGCTCGGTTACACGTTGACCGCCGAACAACTCAACATCGTGTTCGAACAGTTCAAAGTTCTGGCCGACAAAAAGAAAGAGATGTACGACGGCGACATCGTTGCCTTGGTCCAGCAACAAATCAGCGGCAGCGTTGAGGAGCAATGGAGTCTTGTCGACTATGTCGTCAGCAGCGGAAAGGGCAGGGGACCGCAAGTCGAATTGACTCTTAGCAACGGCGACGAACAATTCAGTGAAAAAGTCGAGCAGGGCGACGGACCAATCGACGCAGCGTTTTGGGCGGTGGAAAAGATCACGGGCGTCGACGTTGTCTGCAAAGACTTTCGCGTACGCAGTGCCACGCTTGGCAGCGATGCGATTGGCGAAGTCAACCTCGAAGTCGACCACAAGGGCCGCACTTACCGAGGCGTCGGGTCCAGCACGGATACGGTCGAAAGCACGATCCTGGCGATGCTAAACGCGATCAACCGAATCATCGCTGATCGCCCCAAGAGCTAAAGCTTGCCGAGCAATCGACTGGAAACTTGGATTCTTCCACGCGAGCAATAACGCGTTTGGAAGAATCCAAGGCTACTGCGTTTACTCTTTCGCGGTTCTTGGTTCACCATCGCTGTCACCTTCTTCGGCATCATCGTCGTCGAAGAGGTTTCCAAAATCGACTTGGCCCTCTTCGTCGCCGATTTCCAACGTGGCATCGAGGTCTTCCCCAGCGTCCGACTCGTCAGCACGATCATTGTCTTGGTGGTTGTCGGAATCGCCGATCTCCGGTGCAAGCACTAGATCATCGCCGCCACCGTTGTCGATTTGAAACGTCAACTCGCCTGTCACAGGATCGGGCGTCAACTGCAAAGAATCTTCGTCCGTCTCGAACGATTCTTCGCCGCGCATCATATGGATTCTGGGGGTTCCATCACCAGAATCACTAGCTTCATCACCAAGCATAGCCTCGAGATCGAGTGGTTCCGAATCAAGCTGATCCGAAATCGAATCGACATCGAGGGCTTGAGCTCTTTCCACGGACCGATCCGTCAATTCAACATCAGCCAATTCGGTGGACTTGATTTCATCGTCGTTTGGCGAAGGATCCAGCCCAAGCTCGTCTTGCGAGACCTCGATCCGAACCGTGTCATCGGTGACCGAAACCGTTTCGAACTTGACGACGTCATTATCGCTGTCACTGGCCGCCGGTTCGCTTAATTGATCGTCAAATTCAGCATCAAGTTCATCGACATTGACGTCGGACACATCGGTTGCGTCCTCAAACGAAACGGTGTCATCACTCATCGAGACCGTATCCGAATCAGACATTTCTTCAACACCGGATTCGATTAAATTCGAATCGAACGCGTCTGATTCGTTATTAAATTCTCCGCTGGTCAGTTCGTCACCCGACACCTCTTCGATGACCAAATCGTCGGCATCGGCTTCATCATCGCGGCCGAGCGCCCCCGCTGTCGCAGCGATCCCGCCTGCCATTCCTGCGGCCGTGGCTCCGGCGGTTGTCGCGTCCCAACTGGACGAAACCTCCTCAGAATTCATCGCGCCGATCAAATCCGGTCCTGAACCTTCTTCTGCCCAAGTGTCCGCTAACGGATCGACTCGACTCAGATCATCGTCAGTTTCCACCACACCGGACGGACGTGGGAAAATGTCGTCGACGTTGCCACGCAGAACTCGGCGGCCTAGCTCGATCGCCCGCTCTTCGCTCCATCGACATTTGCCAACAAAGTGATCCGCCAAAATGTCCGACAACACATGTCGGTACATATCAAACTTCGGCCACACAAATTCAAGCTTGTAAGCGTCGCTGTAGTAACCGATTTGTTTGGTTTGCGGGACCGCCTCAAGTCTTGCGGCGGCATCACGGGCAATGAAGGACGGAGTATTGCTGTACCACCAATGCCCATTGGTGATCACGTTCGGGAAGATCCACGCATAACTGACCAGTTCTTGATTCGTGACACTCGCCAATACCGAAATCGGGAACTTCACTTTCGGAAACGCATTGAACAGTTCGCGGTACTGGATCAAGGACACGCGACTGTCGTATAAATCTTGACCTTGAAAAACGCCACCCTCATAAACCCCGCGGTTCACCCCGATCATTAAATCGAATGGCAAACCAAATTCATCGCAGAGCTCAGTGATCGTCCAGAAGACGCGGCGAGAAAGTGCTTGCTTGTGGGAATCATCCGCTAACACGCCTCGGCGTAAAACCGCGTCGAGCGCCGACGTTGCCCGGCCATCACCGACCGGTGCGGGCGAGAAAGTTGGGGGCAGCGAAATCGCGCAGGCTCGTGCACCACGACTGACAAAGTGTTGAAAGCGTTGACGCAGTGATGCTCGCAGCGATGCTAGCGATCCATCCAATTCGATTCCCGTGCAAGCGGCCAACCGCGCGCGGACTTCGGGCTTGGACAAGTGAAAGACCAAGTCGTCGGTTCGCAGGCACGGGATGTAAGTGTCTGTGTCGAATCCGGCCAAATCGTCATCGAAATCATTCGTCAAGAAGACAGCTTCGACGTTACTTTGGTCCAGCACGATTTGCGGCCACTCGGCGGATGCCATCTGGGACTCGGCGCTGTCGTAAAGCGATTCCCAATTCGACGCATCAATACGATCGCCGTCAAAGCCAAAGAACATCCGACAGATTTCGACCAACCAGCGATACTGGGCAGTGTTCTCGAGAGGCAACAGATTTTCGACCAATCGGCGAACCAATTCACGCGGCCCAATACCCGACTCTTCGATCTGGTCTTTGGGCATACCAGCCGAATGGGCCAGTTCCGTGTAATAGTGATATCCCAACAAATCCGCGAGCGTCGTTGATCCCGCTGCATGAGGATTGATGTGTGTGTGAGGATCGATTAGTCGAATCGACGCAATCGCTTCGTAAATCGAATCGCGGGCAGAGTCAGACATGGCAGCAGGCTATCAGCGTCGAGTGGAATTAGAGTGGGAAGCTAGCAATGGATCGTACGCCAATCGACGCAGGTTGTGTCGACGGGCACCCGATAAGATAGTCGCTTGGTTGGCCCCAATCATCGGCATCAAGCCTCGGTAAAAACGAAAATCGGGGCAGGGCGGGGCGATTGTGACGGGACAGAACCCCAACGACGCCCCAAATGAGTCGAAAAATCCTAACCCTTTCAGTTGGCGCTGCGCTACAATGGATCGGTCGCCTGCTCGACGTTTCCCGGTCACTACCCGACAGAGTCGCCAAAGATCATGCTCGAGGATCCAACGCCGATCGATACCGACATGCCGAAACAAGCGTCTAGCGAGAGCCCGATTCAGGATCCGCGGCCCAAGCCGAACATTGCCCCCCCCAAAGGATCGGCAACTCAGCCAATTGCCGAAAACTCAACCGCAGCAATGCCTGCGTTGACCTCAACGTCCAGTCGCGACAAGTCGGCCATCCAAACCGAAGCGCCGGCAACCTATGCAATCACGCTGCAACGTTTCGATAGCGTCAACAGCCAGCGACTGATCCCACCACCGCCGCCGCGAACCGTCGAAACATTGAGAGTCGATTCTTCGACTCAAGGATCTCGCAAGAAAACGACCACCAAGCGTCGGTTACGTCGCCCAGATCCGCTAACGCAAAGTCTGATCCTGCTTGCCACGATGTCCATCATTCTGCTGGCCGCTCGGTTCATCGTGCCTCAGATCGTCGAAGAGACTCGGTACGCGTGGCGTCGCGGCGAGATGCGAGCAGAACACGAAACAGGAACGGAGGGACTTCGCAACGTTTCGCTTGACACACTGAGCGACGCCTACCAAATGGTCAATTCGGCCGTTGGCCCGAGCGTTGTCCATATTGACGTGCAGCGCCGCGAACCGATCAACGAAGCCAGCATCACGGCGTTGTTATCCAACCGCGCCGCGCCGGCATCGGACCAAGGCAGTGGTGTCGTCGTCGATGCAGAAGGCTACTTACTGACCAATCGCCATGTGATCGCCGACGGCGAGGACATCCGCGTTACCCTCAGCGATGGGCGGCGAGTATCAGCGGTTGTCTTAGGCACCGACGCGCTAACCGACTTGGCACTTTTGAAAGTCAACTGCGACGGGCTGATCCCGATTCCGTGGGGAAACAGCGATCGCTGCAACGTGGGATCGCCGGTCTGGGCCGTAGGCAGTCCGTTCGGATTGGACCGAACGGTGACCTTTGGAATCCTTAGCGGCAAGCACCGCATGGTCCGCGCCAGTACTCAGTACCAAGACTTCATGCAAAGCGACGTGGCGGTCAATCCGGGCAACAGTGGCGGCCCGTTGGTTGATGCGCGAGGGACGCTTGTCGGAATCAACACGGCCATCGTCGGTGACACCTATCAGGGCGTCAGTTTTTCGATCCCCAGCAATGTCGTCAAACAGGTCTACGAACGTTTGCGAGCGCATGGCAAAGTCGAGCGAGGATTTCTTGGCGTCATCTTGGCCGAAGTACCCGATGACGAACTTGTCGGTGACAACGCTCGCATGCGTGGAGCACAGGTAACCCAGATCCCGACACTCGATTCACCAGCCGGTCGAGCCGGCTTATTGGCTGGTGACATCATTTTGTCCGTTGATAACGCGATGGCTCGGGACAAAAACCACCTGATGCAGTTGATCGGCCAGGCCGCATCGGGTGAGCAGATCGAATTGCAGATTCAACGCAGCGGCCAACCCAAGGACATCAAGGTGGTTCTGGGCGTCCGACCGGAATCGTTTGCTCCCTAGGATTCCGCCTTTAGAAACTGACATCTTTAGATACAGGGATTCTGGACCTCTGGAATCCTCTCAGCTGGAAACGGGGGCAGCGTCGGTCAATTCACCGATTAACATGGGTGCCGCAGGACAAAAAATCGAATCGTCCTGCGTTTTACGAATCTCGTAAATTTTCGGCGACATTTAATGGATGCTCCGGCGCCCCTTCTGAACTCATCGAGCTCGCACCCCTTGGCCAACGACCGAACCATCAGCGGTACTTCACGGATTGCCGCGGTCGCGGGACTTCCCGCAGCCTGCTTCCTGATGGTCGCCATAGCGGCTTTTTTCAACACGGTCGACATCAACGCCTATTTTGATGCAGACGATGACCACTTAAGCGTCGATTGGCCCGTCATGGTCAAGCTTGCGATTGCTGGAATTTGCGGAATTGTTGGAGTCGCTGGTGTCATCTTCGACCGCTCTGTCCGCCGCAGTTTAATGACACTGCCTGGCATCTTTCTTGTCGCCTTAGCCGCGGTTTTCTTAGCGACTTCGGTGGTTGCGTACGAGGAGACGGCGACGATTTCTCGCGCAGCGGCGATAATCAATGTTGCCTATCTGTGCTTTGTTCCGACCGCAATTTCGATCTTGGGTCTTCGCCGTTTGATGATCGCATGCCTGATCGGAATGGTGACAAACCTAATCGTCAACTGGGGCATGTACTTGTTCTGGCCCGCGGTAGGCGTGTTCGAAGAGGAACTTGGAAACCAAACTTTTGTCAATCGAATGGGCGGCCTTGGCCACCCGAATGCCATCGCAAGAACGGGCGTCTTATCCAGCCTGCTGTCACTGGCAATGCTGCGAGGACTAGGCGAACACAACGCCAATACGGCATCGGGCCAACTTGCTTCGAAGGCACGGCAGGCCGTTTCCGGATGGTCTCGACTGGTTTTGCTCGCGATCATTGGAATTTCATTGCTAACGATGGCAGCCGCGTACAGCCGCAGTGGATTTGCGGCTGGTTTCATGGCAGCAGCGGTCTTGATGATCGACCGTCTTTTCAGCCGTGCCGGGATCCTGATTTCGCTTTCCGCCGTCTTGGTACTCTCGATAGGGTTTATCGGCGTTGAATTGCTGAGCGAGAAGATGATCCGCGGTGACTCGGTCACCTCAATGGTGACAAAAACTGGCGAGATCGACGAGCTGACCTCGGCAACCGGCCGAACCGAAATCTGGGGCGAAGCGATCCGTTTGATCCGCGAGCGACCATTGACGGGCTGGGGACTCAACAGCACGCCTAAATTGATGGCCGACTTCTCACTGCACACCCACAACCTGTTGCTGCACGTTTGCTTTTCTGGTGGGCTGATCGCCGGGCTACTGATTCTGATCCTGCTGGGCTGGAACTTGTTTTACGGCGTCCCGAGTCCGCTGCCGATCGTCCGTTCCATTTCAACGTATGTGCTTGTTTCCGGCATTTTTGAAGACACGGTGCTGGACACTTTCGCATCACCGTCAACGATTTGGTGGTTCGTGGTTCTGCTTTATCCGGCGATCGAAATGTCGCGACGAGCCAGCCAGACGCCTCGTACAGGCGTCGAAAGCGATTCCATCCCGGCGTATACTTAGCAACGCCATCTGAAACGCGACCAAATCGCCGTTTTGAGTCGCAAATCTGCCCACCCCCAGCTAGATCAACTTGTTTAACCTTTCGACCGAGTACTGCGACATGCGTCCGCTTGACCTGCTTTCATCGTTTCTTTGTCACCGCTTTGCCGTGGCTTTCGCCGCAACGGCCGTGACCATCGTCGGGGCTAACGCCGAAGCACCTGCCAAACCCGCTGCGACTGATTCAGCCCAGCTTGGGATCTCTGCGACCGAGCCCAGCGAAGGCCCATCGGTCAAAGTCGACAGCGGCTATATGGTTCCGTACACGACCAAGATCCCAGGCACCGACGTGACGATCGACATGGTCCCCGTCCCCGGCGGCAAGTTTCTGATGGGCAGCCCCGACAGCGAAGCCGATCGCGGTGACGACGAAGGCCCGCAAGTCCAAGTCGTGGTTGACCCGATGTGGGTTGCCAAAACCGAAACGACTTGGGGTCAATACAAAGAATTCATGCGTTTATACGCCATTTTTAAAGAATTCGAGTCGTCCGGAAAACGAATTGTCGACGAATCCAACAAGATCGACGCGATTACCGCACCCACCGAACTGTACGAGCCCAGCTATACATTCGAATACGGCGAAGAACCCGAACAGGCCGCTGTCACGATGACCCAGTACGCGGCACAGCAGTTCACCAAGTGGCTGACCCGCGTCACCGGGTCACAATACCGTTTGCCGACCGAAGCCGAATGGGAATACGCCGCACGTGCTGGATCAACGACTGCATTTAGCTGGGGTGATAGCGCCGACGACATCGACGAATATGCCTGGTACTACGACAACGCTGACGAGGGCCAATTGCCCGTTGGAACCAAGAAACCAAACGCCTTCGGCTTGTACGACATGCACGGCAACGTCGCCGAGTTGACCGCCAACGCGCACACTGAAAATTACGACGAATACAAAGCCAAAGAACCCATCAATGCCACCGACGTGGTGAAGTGGGGCGAAACCGCATCGGGTGTCGTCGTGCGTGGCGGCAGCTGGGAAGGTGATCCCGAAAATCTTCGCAGCGCAGCTCGATTGGTCAGCGATGACGAAGAGTGGAAAACAGACGACCCCAACTTTCCCCGCAGCCCATGGTGGTTCACAAGTGACCCAGCGCGAGGCGTCGGCTTTCGATTGTTCCGCAGCTATCGACCGCTTAGTGACGAAAAGATTGTCAACTTCCACGAAGCTGTCGCCGAAGATGTCCTCAGCGACATCGAGTCGCGAGTGCTCGGTGGCCGCGGTGGCTACGGTCTTGTCGACCCGAGCTTGCCCGACGCCATCAAAGAAATGAAGTAAGCAAACAACGACTGTCGCAACCACCATTGCAAACGATATCGCAGTGCAGGCTGCTCGCCTGCAAACCTTGTTTCAAATATCTAGTACCTATCACCCAATACTTATTTCTCCACTGTGTACGAAACCATTGCTTTGGTCGGCGCGACTGGCGCCGTCGGACGAATCGTCCTTGATCAACTCGTCCAACGACAGTTTCCCTACAAGCGACTAAAATTGCTGGCTTCTCAGCGGTCAGTCGGCACTGAGATCCGCGTCGGCGACGAAACGATCAAAGTCGAGTTGCTAGAACCCAGTGCATTCAAAGGCGTTGACCTGGTAATCGCTAGCACGCCAGACGAAGTATCCGCCGAGTTCGCTCAGTGGGCTGTTGATGCGGGCGCAGTCGTGGTCGACGAAAGTGCGTATTGGCGAATGGATCCGTCGGTCCCCCTTGTCGTTCCGGAAGTCAATCCCGAAGCGGTCAAACACCACTCGGGCATCATCGCCAGCCCCAACTGCAGCACCACACAAATGGTCGTCGCGCTGGCACCCCTGCACAAAGCCGCCGTCGTCAAACGCGTCGTCGTCAGCACCTATCAGGCAACTAGCGGCGCGGGCATTGCGGGCAACGAAGAACTCCGCGACAGCGTTCGTCGTTCGCTTGCCGGACAGACTCATCCGCCGAAAACGTTTGCGCACCCGATCGCTTTCAACCTAATCCCGCAGATCGGATCCGAAAAGCAAGATGGCTACACCAGCGAAGAAATGAAGATGGTGTACGAGACTCGCAAAATTCTTGGTGACGACAGTATCCAAGTCTGCCCGACTTGCGTGCGTGTTCCCGTGATGATCGGACATAGCGAGTCGATCCTTGTCGAAACTGAGCGGCCGCTAACGGCCATGGAAGCCACCGAGTTGTTCCGCGGCGCCGAAGGCATCACCGTGGTCGACGACTTGGCGGCCAAACAGTATCCGATGCCTCGTGATTGTGATGGCAAAGACGACGTGTTCGTTGGGCGTATTCGTCACGACATCAGCGGCCCCAACGGGATCGCATTCTGGTGCGTCAGCGACAACCTGCGGAAAGGTGCTGCCACCAACGCCATCCAAATCGCCGAACTGCTGGTTCGAAACGCGGCTAACGCTTAGTTGCATCGCAGCTCAAAGATCGAGAAGAGTTCGTAGCGAAAGCCTTCAAGACTTTCGACGTTCTCCGGACAGCCATCGCCGAATGTCTTGCCGACTTCCGCCATCGGCGAACCACCACCCATACGATTTGACTTGTGCCCGGTACCTTCAAACTAACCGTCGCCTATGACGGTACCGATTTCGCGGGTTGGCAGGTTCAAACCAATACCAACAAACGCACGATCCAAGGCGCCATGCAGCGCGCGGTCAGGAAAGTGACCGGCCAAGACGCCATCGTCATGGGCAGTGGGCGCACCGACGCCGGCGTTCACGCGCTGGCCCAAGTCGCTTGCGTTCGAATCCCGAACTGGCGTCACCCGGCCAAGACATTGATCCGAGCCATCAACGTCCGCCTACCCGATACGGTTTCGGTGCTCGATGCGGTCGAAGCCCCCGATGACTTTCACCCGATCCGCGACGCTATCGGCAAACGCTACCGATACCAACTGCAGATCGGCGGTATGCGAGATGCATTTGACCACCGATACCGCTGGCACCACCACGCCCAACTTGACCTGGACGCGATGCGCGACGCGGCTGCGAGGATTGTTGGTAAAGCCGATTTCGCGAGCTTCCAAGGTGCCGGTTCTGTTCGCAAAACCACCACTCGAGACGTCCGCGCCTGTGACATCATCATCCAGCCCACCACCACGGACCAGCGCGCTCACATCGCCATCGAAGTCGAAGCCGATGGATTTCTCTACAACATGGTCCGCAACATCGTCGGATCATTAGTCTCGGTCGGCCTAGGCCAACACGCCCCAAGCTGGATCGACCAAGTCATCGCAGCCAAGGACCGCCGACAAGCCGCACAAACCGCACCGGCACACGGACTGTTCATGATCCGAGTCGACTACCCAACCGACAACGACCTGTAACGCTCGTTCGACGATACACAGCCGTCGAATTTCATGGTCGAGAAATTCACACGGTTTCTTCACAATCGTTGCACCGGCAATTGTCTGCTGCATCCCGACAGAGAAAACTCGCCACTCAACGACAAAATTTCTTGAGCTTCTCGCGGTCGCTTATGGCGAATTCAGGTCCGTTCTATCGGCTCAATGGACAACCTCGCCAATGTGAAGAACCACTTACAAAGTGTTCATTCAATATTCACGGAATCCAGTGGCGATGGATGCGTATGCTATGCGACGGTCCGATGACATGTCGCTGGACTTCTATCAATGAAGATTGGAAATGCAAACGGGAACCTCGATCAACAGCGCTACGACGACTCAACCAGTCCCACCTCAACCGGTCTTGGACGAGGCGACTCGTTCGTTCGTGAAACGTTCGTTGGCGGCTGGCTTGGTCGAAGTTAGCGACCTGAAAAAGGTCGTCGTGTCACTGATGGCTGAGAGTCTAGTGTTCTCGCCCGAACGACTGGCCGGCGGCTTAGTCGGTGCCGGGATCCTAACCCAATGGCAAGCGACCAAACTTTTGTCGGGCAAAAGCAAAGGCTTTTACTTGGGCAGCTACCGTCTGCTGCGTCCACTCGGTCGCGGAGGCATGGGCGTCGTGTATCTGGGCGAACACCACGTGATGAAGCGGTTGATGGCGCTGAAGATTTTGCCCCCCGAAGCGTCTGGAGACGCGCGACGCATCAAACGTTTTCAAGACGAAGCGAAAGCTTGCGCGCAGCTTGACCATCCCAACATTGTTCGTGCTTACGATTTTTCACAAGCCAGCGGCAAGCTTTACATCGTGATGGAGTACGTCGATGGCATCGACCTGCACCAAGCCGTCGCGCGAGATGGAAAGATGTCGGTCGCCGAAGCAATGGACGCACTAACGCAAGCGGCTGCCGGCCTGGCTCACGCGCACGAGCGAGGCATCATTCACCGCGACATCAAACCGTCCAACTTGATGTTGCGGACCGACGGTGTTTTAAAAGTCAGCGATCTAGGACTAGCTCGCATTGGCTGGACCGACGGCGAAGACGAGAGCCGACGGCTGATGGGCACCGCTGATTTTGTTGCACCTGAACAAGCCATCAACAGTCAATCGGTCGACGCACGAGCTGACATTTATTCGCTAGGGTGTTCGCTCTATTTCTTATTGACCGGACGTGCCCCCTTTGATGGTACGACGGTCGCACAGCGATTGGCCAAGCATCAAACCGCCGCCGTCCCTGACGTTCGGCAGCGGCGCCCCGATTGCCCCGCCGGAGTCGCCGAACTGTTGATGCGGATGATGGCGAAACGCCCCGAGGACCGCCCCAAGTCGGCAGTCGAGTTGATCTCGCAGTTGAAGCGATTCGGCGGACTTGGAACAGATTCGAATAATCATCCGCTTCGCCATGTGGCGCCGGCCAGCGACACGGCCATCGATGAAATGACTTATCAAGCCACCATCGACGACAGCTCGCTTTCGTCCGATGGCGAGGTCGAAATCGTTGCTGATGAATCCGTATTTGATTTTGGCGATCTGCCGCCGGTCGATATGGCCAGCGTTGTGATGAGCAAACCCGTCGCAATAGCAAATGCCGGTCCCATCAAACCCAAGTCAGTGGCGGGCGAACGAAATTCACCAACTTCAAACGGCAGTGCCTCGAACAACCAGCAAGTATTGCTAGGCGTCGGACTAGCGTTTGCGATGATCGCGCTGGTTGCGGTGATCGGACTCGGGTTCATTTCCATGTCACGTCCATTGCCTCAGGCAGTGCCCAAAATCAAAGTGACCGAAGGTGGAAAAGACGGTTCCGTCATCATTCTGCAGCAACCCTAGCACACCAAAGGAAAAATCCTTGATTCGCTCGGCAGTACTCGAAACGGCTTGCGCACGACTGATCCTCCAAACGGGCAGCTTGGCTGGTTTAGAGGCTCCGTTGATGACGGGTTTTTATATGATCGGCCGACATGCAGATTGTCAGATCCGCCCCAAGACACGGTCAGTCAGCCGACGACACTGCTTGCTCCAATGCCAAGATAAATCAGTGCAATTGATGGATCTGAACAGCACCAGCGGTACCCGGGTGAACGATGAGAAAATCGAACCGAAAACGTGGCGTTTGCTTTTTGAGGGCGATCGGGTCCGATGCGGCAAAATTGAATTTCGCGTGGGCCTGACTGCTCAACGGCCCCCCAGACCAGCGATCAACAATCGCATTACCGCTGCGAAGCTAACCACAGCACAAATCAAGCCTCCTCGCATCGAGGCACTTCCGACCAAACTCACCGCTCAACCCAGCGACCGCATGACCTCCATCGCCCCACCCGAATCTCAGCCGAATTCTCCGTCGATCGTCAATGGAGCGGCTTGGGAATCATTTGACATCGCCGGATTCCTTGAAACCGAAGACAATCAAGATCGTGAAGCACGGTACGACCGAATTCGGACCGAGAATGCCGAGGCGATTGCAGCAGAGAACCTGCGAGACCGCCAATTTGACGACACCCAATTTGATGACACGATGGTCGAAGACAGTAGCGACGATATTGCACCGTATAACGATGTTGACGCATCCTCGCTTGCCGCTTCGTTCAACAGTGGTGCGACCACGCAGCCCAAGTCATCGCAGCCCAAGTCGTCGCAGCCCAAGCCGTCGCGGCCCGATAGGCCGCAGCCCAGAACGAAACGAAACTGGAACTTGGCCGCTCGGTTCACCCTTCCCTACGAACCCGACGCGATCAAGTTAACTGCGGCTTGGATTCTCGCCGCAGCCATCGTTGGGCTGGTCGCTTGGAAGGCCTATCATTTTTCCGCTAAACCGGATGTACGCGTGATCCAGACAATCGACTGACGAAGTTGCCGATTTTTGGATGCCGGGTTTAGAAGACTTTTAGGGCGCGACTATACTCGCCCCTCATGACCACTTCTGCCAACCATCCCGATTCGACGCCTCCGCAGGCGACTGCATCGGACGGCGCGAGCGCGGATACGCCCACGGGCGATGCCGCCCCAGCGGGCGAGTCGGCGGCAGAGTCGGCTAAATCCGCCAGCGGCAAGAAACGCAAAGCACTGCAGTTCATTTCGACCGTCGGATTCGCATTCGCCATCGTCGGTCTCCAGCTCGGCCAAGGCATCCTGCTGGCCCGGTTGCTGGGCCCGGTCGGCCGCGGCGAATATGCCGCAGCGGTACTTTACGTCCAGATGCTGTTGTACGTAGGACTGTTTGGCGGGCTGGAAGTGATCTGTCGCCGTGCGGCCGAAGACAAACAGGCCAGCGAGGGACAAATTGGCGACCCTTTCAAACTTCGCCGAGCCGCACTTTGGCTGGGCATCACGACCGGCACCGTCACATCGCTGATTGCCGTGGGATTGAACCTAGTCGCATTGCCAGCCGACAAACGGTTTCTGATTCCTGTCGCGATCCTGTGTTCGCTCAGCATCCTGGGCCAACACGCGATGCTGATCATGACGGCAGTCGACCGTGGCCGTGGCGAGTTTGGCAAGTACAACATCCGCCGGCTGATCGCCGCGGCCTCGTTCCCGATGCTGTTGCTGATCACGGCCTTGATGATGCCGATCGATGTGATGACAGCCGCTTGGTTGTTCGTCGCTGCGTCGGTGATTTCGATGATCGCGTGCTTAGCCGGCGTGCCACGCCCATTCACGGGGGCAAGCGAACCGAGCGTGCCAGTGTTGACCCGCGAAAGTCGGCCCTACGGGTACTCGATGCTGGTGACGGACCTGTTCGAGCGACTCGATCTGCTGCTTGTTTTATGGCTCGCACCGCTGATCCAGCAAGGCTTCTATGCCGCGATGGTGCCGGCGGTTTACCCGTTGACGGTGATCCCCAATACGCTGGGCCTGTTCCTCTTCAACGCCGGTGCCAGCAAGGAAGGCCGTCTGAAAACCCGTGACATCCACCGAATTTTGGGATCATCGCTGGCCATTCAAACCATCAGCACGATCGCTTTCATGTTGTTGATCGGGCCAATGGTGCGGCTATTTTACGGCGAAGACTTCGAACCGGCGATTAAGTTTGCCATGTGGCTGGCCCCGGCATCGGCAATCAAGGGCGTGCTGCAGGGCCTGGACAGCTATCTGAAGGGGCGAGGGCGACCACTGGCGCCGATCCGAGCTCGGTTTCTGGCAATCGCGGTCATGATAGTGTCCACTTGGGCACTATTTAGTACCTATGGAACTCTCGCCGTCGCCATGGCAGCCTTGGCGGGCCAGGTTGTTTGTCTGATCTGGTTGACTAGCATCGTGTATTCAGATGTTCAGCGTCACGAATAATTCAACATGAAACCCGCCCCATCAACCGCCGTCGAAGACGCTCACGTCGTGTTTCTGGTCAACTTTGTTGCGCCTAACCTGATCGCGGTTTGCCAACAAATCGCTGCTCGAGTCGGCAAGTTCACGATCCTGTCGTCGGTCGCGATGGAATCCAACCGCGACTGGCAGACGGAGTGGGGCGACTTAGACGTTCGCGTTCAAAAGACGTGGACCATCACCCGCCATCCTAAGCATCCGGGCGGATACGTCGAAGTCAACTACGTTCATATCCCAACCGATACGCTCGGCCAACTTCGTCGGCTCAAACCTGATGCGATCGTTTCACTAGAACTCGGTGCTCGAACGGCTTGGTCATCGCTCTACAAGAGCCTGCATCGCAAGTGTGTCCATATCACCTCGGTGTACGCGTCGGAACGAAGCGAAAGCGGTCGTGGACGACTGCGAGGCTGGCTGCGACGACGGTTGCTCCGCCGCGCCCAGTGGGTGACCCACAACGGTCCAAGCTGCCAACGATTATTGCTGTCGTTCGGCGCCGATCCCAATCGCATGTCGTCGTGGAATTATGCGGCCGATCCCAACAAAGCTTACCGCGGTCCGATCACGCAGAAGTCTGACCGTTCGTCGTTGAAAATGCTTACCGTTGGACAATTGAGCGAGCGAAAGGGCGTCACTCAGGCGCTTCAGCAATTGTCCCAATGGGCAACCGCCCATCCCGACGTATCGATCGTTTGGAACGTCGTTGGCAATGGTCCGTTGATGGAATCGATGAAGGCGACATCGTTGCCGGCGAACTTGACGATGCTCTTGCACGGTCACTGTGGCCCCGAAGCGATCGCAGACCAGTACCGCGACAACGACTTGATGCTGTTCCCAACTCTGGCTGATGAATGGGGATTGGTCGTCGACGAATCGCTACAGTCCGGCTTGCCCGTCATCGGCAGCCTGTACAGCCAAGCCGTCACGACGCTGATCACCGACGGCTGCGAAGGCATGGTTTACGATCCCGAAGAACCATCATCGCTTGCCCAAGCGATTGATCGCATTCTGGCGATGCCCGACGAGGACTATCAACGCATGCCCGAGACGGCTCGACTCACCGGAGCCGCGAGAACGCCCGAAGCATCGGCGGATCAACTTGTCAACGCCATCCGAATGGCCATGCAATCCAATGCGAGGGCACGATGAACTCATCGACCATTGCGAACAATCACCCGGATCTACCGGGCACGTCTAAGCCGCTTCGAGTGGCCATCTACACGGCCGATCAAAATCCGCACCGTGACCGCAGTCAAGGCATCACGTCGATGACGCGAACGCTGATGGAAGAGTTTGCCTTGCGCCGTGATCTGCAGATGACTCAAGTGATCAGTCGCAGTTCGTATCGACATTCCGATGCGGCAGTTCAAACCAAGTCGATTCCGTTTCGAACCGACGGACGAATCGGACGAGTTCTGGCCGACGCAATCCACCCCTGGCTCGCACGCCCCGCGGTGGACCTTTGGTATTACCCCAAGGGCTACGTGTCGCAGTACTCGCATCCGCATCAACCATCGGTCGGCACGATGCACGACACGATCGTACAACACTATGCCGATCACTATCCCGAAACTCGCAGCCCGCGCGCGTTCAAGTACTGGATCGGTGTCACCCGGCGCAGCTTAAAAGAACTTTCGTACGTGCTGACGATTTCCCAGCATGCTGCGTCTCAATTGAAACAGTTCTGCGACCGCTACGACATTCCTCAACCGCAAATGGAAGTCACCTACGAGGGCAGTTCATGGGAATCGATTCGCCATATCCGTCACGAAAAAGACGACTGTGTCACTCACCTCGCGTCACCGGCGCCTCACAAAGGCACCAACCGTTTGCTGACGTTCTGGCAAACATTGCAATCACGCGGACGCGACCTTCCCAAGCTCGAACTGATCGGCAACCTCGACCAAGCTGGCGAAGAACTTTTTGAAACTCTTCGTGGCGTGATTCGCCACAAGCCGCAAGCAACCGCCGATCTGCAAGCCTCGATTGGCAAGGCTCGCGCGCTCTTGCTGCCTAGCGAGATCGAAGGATTCGGACTGCCGGCTTTGGAAGCCTATTACGTCGGCACGCCAACTTGCTATGTCCGTGACACGTCGGTCGGGGAAGTCGTCGCGGACCAGGGCAGGGCAGGGGAGTTCAATTTGACGGACGTCGACGACTTTGAAAAAGCACTCGACTGGTCCCTGAGTGTCGACGAACCGACCATCCGCGCGATCGGCGATGCGATGCACGCACGATTTGCCAACCGAGTCATCGCCGACCGTGTTGTCGCAGCCTTTCGCCGCGCCGTGGTCTAGGGATGTGGTGTAGGATGGCCCTCGAGTGAACCGGCAATTCCCTTGCCGCCAATCCCTACGACACAAACCATCAAGCGTTTCACAATGGCCAAGGATCGGACCACACCAACCCGGACCGCACAAATCGTGTCGCCCGCGTTGTGGTTGCTGATTGATGGCTACAACGTCCTGGCTCCGACCGCCCCACCACGAAACCCAGGTGCAAACTGGCTTCATCAAGAACGGATGCTGCTGATCAACCGATTGGCCGAGCACCTTGATAGCGAAACGCGGCGTCGGACCTGCGTCGTTTTCGATGCCGCCAACCCACCCCGCGATCGACCGCACCGATTCACGATCAACGATATCGACGTGGTCTTCGCCATCGAGTATCCCGAGGCAGACGACTTATTGGAAGAACTGATCGCAGCTCACCCGACACCAAAGACATTGGCAGTTGTCTCGTCAGACGCTCGGGTCCAGACAGCCGCGAAACGCAAACGTTGCCGATCCTTCGATTCGCAACTTTGGCTCGACGACTTGCTTGACGGAAATGTTCGCTTGGCCGTCGATCCGGCGCCGACCCAACCAACAACACCCAATCGCATCAAACCGGCACCACCATCCGAATCCGATGTTGCCGATTGGATGCGAGAATTCGGATTCGACGAAAATTAAAGGTTAAGGTATCCATGTCATCGAGAAAACTGATTGCCCCCAGTCTGTTGGGACTCGTCTTCAT
Organism: Rubripirellula reticaptiva; assembly: GCF_007860175.1. NCBI lineage: Bacteria > Pseudomonadati > Planctomycetota > Planctomycetia > Pirellulales > Pirellulaceae > Rubripirellula > Rubripirellula reticaptiva. The sequence goes on from NZ_SJPX01000001.1 coordinate 273,531, forward strand.
TGCCGTCTGGAATCTGACCTCGATGGCAGACGACCAAACCGGCAGTGAAACGCTTGCAGGCGATCGTCTGGTTCGTGAGTACTTTGAGATTCAAACCGAACAACTGTCAAAGCAGGTGCTGCCCCCGGACACCACACTGCAGCAGTGGAAGGACGGCCGGCCTGAACTGCAACGGCAACTACGCGACATGCTGGGGCTCGATCCCATGCCACCTCGCACTTCCTTGCAAGCCGAAGTTGTCGGTTCCATGCTGCACGGCGACTACCGGGTCGAGCGACTGCACTTCCAACCTTCACCCGGGCTCTACGTCGCCGCCAACTTCTACCTTCCCGCCAAAGTCGAAACGCGGTTACCGACAATCTTGTACGGCTGTGGCCACGCCAAGCAAGCCGCTGGCAAACTTAGCTACGGCAACAAGACCGCCTACCACCATCACGGCGTTTGGTTCGCTCGTAACGGCTACGCGTGCTTGATCATTGACACGATTCAGTGGGGCGAGTTCCTAGGCGATCACCACGGAACGTACAGGTTGAAACAGTGGTGGTGGAACAATCGAGGCTACACGCCGGCGGGAGTCGAAGCGTGGACGTGCGTGCGGGCTTTGGACTATTTAGAGACTCGGCCCGAGGTTGATTCCGACCGCTTCGGTGTGACCGGTCGCTCCGGCGGAGGCGCGTATTCTTGGTGGGTGACCGGGATCGATGATCGCGTCAAAGTCGCCGTGCCGGTTGCCGGTATCACGACGCTTCGAAACCATGTGGTCGATGGGTGCGTGGAAGGACACTGCGACTGCATGTACATGATCAACACTTACCGGTGGGACTATTCGATGGTCGCCGCGATGGCGGCACCGCGTCCACTGTTAATTGCCAACAGTGATAAAGACACGATCTTCCCGCTCGACGGTGTTCTTGCGATCCATCAACAAGTTCGTGACGTCTATCGCCTGTACGGCCAGGACGACAAGCTCGGACTGCAGATCACCGAAGGCCCGCACCGCGATACCCAGGAACTTCGCGTTCACGCATTCCGGTGGTTCAACCGCTGGTTAAAAGACGATGACTCGTTGATTCAGTTTCCAGCGGAGAAGACTTTGACGCCCGAAGAATTGAAGGTGTTTGATGAACTTCCCGCTGATCAAACTGTGACGACGATTCAGGAATCGTTCGTCCCCAAAGTTGACGCAGGCGAACTACCGTCCACGGACGAAGCACTGTTAAAACGAACGGAACAATGGGTCAATGATCTGAACACAAAAACATTCGCGGGTTGGCCAGATGCCTCGCAACCAATACCCTTGAATACGGCCCACTCTGAAACGCTGCGCAATGATTCGGTCCAGTGTCAGGTTTACGATTTCGATAGCCAACGACCGTATCGCTTACCATTCTACGTTTTGCGCCCGCGTGACGCGGTTGAGAAACCCAAGTCGGTGCATCTGGTCGTGCTGCACGCTGAAGACTGGACCGCGATCGAGAACGACTTAAAAACGCTCGCTTCGACTGCACCGCCGGTAGATTCAAAGGCCAACTCCCAGGCGGGCCATACCGGATCGACGCCGACGTTATCCGAGCTCGTCGAAAGCAATCCTGACGCCGCGGTGCTGCTCTTTGCGCCACGCGGGGTCGGATCAACGCGGTGGACGGGCGACGACCGATCAGCGGACCATCTGCTGCGACGATTCATGCTGCTTGGGCAAACGGCCGATGGCATGAGAATTTGGGACATCCGCCGATGTCTCGGAGCCATGGGCGACGTCCCAGAACTCAGTGGACTCCCCGTTACCGCGACTGGCCGCAGTACCGCTGCCGCTTGGTTACTGTACGCGAGTCTTCAGTCGCCCATTCTTGCGAAGCCCAACGTCGCAAAATTGAGCCTGGTGGATTTGCCAACGACCAATCGTGACGCGATCTCGCTGCTCAATGTCAGCCGGGTGATTGAGATACCACAAGCCGTCCTGGCGGCAACCACGAAAGTTCAATCAGTTGAATTGGTCAGCAGCCGATCCGGCGATTCCGATTGGCAGGCGATCGCAGACGCATCAAATCGGTTCGCCACATCAGTTAACATAAAGCGTTCAACGGATTGAATCGCAAACTGAATTTTGCGGATCGACCTGTTGCCACATCGGATGGCAGTAATCGACTTCTGTTCTCAATGGGTAGAAACAAATGCATACGGCTGCTTCGCAACAGCGGCGACTGTTCCTTCAAGCCGGCGCGGCGATCACCGCGTCGATGCTTGCTGGCACATCCTCGGCCCAATCCCCAGAATCCGCCCCGGACCCCGTGACCGACGACCAAGGCAAGCTGGACGGCCAAAAAGTTCGGCTAGCAGTCATCGGAGCCAATAACCGTGGCACCGCGTTAATCAAAGGTTTCAACGCCAATCCGAACGCCGAAGTCGTTGCGGTTTGTGATGTCGATTCCGATGTCCTGCAGCGGACAGCTGCGTTGATCAATCAACCGAGCGGAGGCAAACCGACGACTTACGTAGATCTACGTCACGTCCTGGATCGCCCCGACATTGATGCCATCGTCGTTGCCACGCCCAACCACTGGCACGCGCCGGCGACCATTCTCGGCTGCGCCGCCGGCAAACACGTTTACGTCGAAAAGCCATGCAGCCAAACGCCCGAGGAAGGTGTCTTGGCAGTCCAAGCGGCTCGCAAGCACGACCGCGTCGTCATGATGGGATCACAGCGACGCAGTTGGCCCGCCGTCATCGCAGCAATGAACTTGGTTCACTCTGGACGAATCGGCAAAGTTTCCTACGCACGAACTTGGTACAACAATCGCCGCACATCGGTCGGGGTGGGAAATCAGGTGCCCGCTCCGCAAACACTTGACTGGGACCTATGGCAAGGACCAGCCCCGCGTCGCCCGTACGTCGACAACATCGTTCACTACAACTGGCACTGGCATTGGCACTGGGGCAACGGTGAACTGGGGAACAACGGCATCCACGTGCTGGACCTCGCTCGGTGGGGGATGCAGGTGACGTATCCAAATCGCGTCACCGCCGGTGGCGGGAAATACCGCTACCAAGACGACCAGCAAACTCCCGACACGATGATGGTCACCTACGACTTCCCCGAATCGAAAACCATCACTTGGGAAGGACTCAGTTGGTCGCCGATGGGAGCTCACGACACGTCGGTTGGTGTCAGCTTTCATGGTTCTGAAGGGACTCTGGTCGTCTTCGGACAAGGCTACACACTGTACGATGATCACAACAAAGAGATCGAAACGGTCACCGACGCGGGTGGGGACACGGCCCACTTGGATCAGTTTGTCCAGTGCATCCGCAATGGTGGCACGCCCAATACCGATATCCAAGTCGCGCACGACAGCACTTTGCTGACACACCTGGGCAACATGGCCTACCGCACCGGTGGACTGCTGAATATCAATCCGAAGAATGGCAAGCCGATAGACAATCAAGCCGCCACCGCATTGTGGGGCCGCGAATACGAACAAGGATGGAAACCCATTGTTTAGAAGATTGTTTAGCAGATTCCTTCTAGTGGCAATTTTGTCGTGCGCATCGTCCGCCGCCTGGGCCGATTCAGCATCCGCGACCAAATTGCTAGAGGAAGCGATTCGGTCGGGCCAGACCGCTGGCGTAGTCGTCTCGATGACACTCGGTTCCGAAATGATCTACCAGGTTGCTCTAGGCGACGCCCAGACTGAACCCGAGCCACGCCCAATGACGATGGACACGTTGTTTGACCTAGCGTCACTGACCAAACCGATTGCAACCGCTACGTCGATTATGATCTTGGCGGACCAAGACCGTGTGCAACTCGATGAACCAGCGGCGACTTACTGGCCACCATTTGCGATCCACGGCAAAGACACGATCACGGTCCGTGACCTGCTATTACACCGGAGCGGCTTGATTGCCGACAACTCGCTGTCGGACTACAGCGACGATCAGTCCGCCAACTGGGCCAACATCGCTCAGCTACGGCCAACGATGCCACCAGGTCAGACCTTTCGATACTCGGATGTCGGATTCCAGGTACTAGGGAAGTTGGTGGAAGAAGTCAGCGACATGCCACTGGATCAATTCGCTCTGCAGAACATCTTCGCACCTCTGAAAATGACGCGGACCCGATACAACCCATCGCAACAACTCGGCAAGCAGGAAGCAGCCCAAGCGGCGGCAACAGAGCAGCGAGACGGGCAATGGATGGTCGGTGAAGTTCATGACCCGCGAGCATTTCGGATGGGCGGTGTCGCCGGGCATGCTGGACTATTCTCAACCGCCGGAGACCTGATCCGTTTCGGGCAATCATTCTTAAAATTTTCCTTCCCGGATCATCCCGCCATCCTGCGCACCGCAACCATGGCAGAGATGACGAAACCTACCGCAGTCCCCAAAGGCATTCGCGGACTGGGATGGGACATGCGCACCGCCTATTCGTCCAACCGAGCGGAATCGTTTTCCGATGCCGCGTTTGGTCATGGCGGGTTTACCGGAACCGTTTTATGGATCGACCCGGCACAGCAAATCGTTTTTGTCTTGCTGAGCAATCGCCTGCATCCCGACGGCGACGGCAGTGTCAATCGCTTGGCAGCTCAAGTAGCCGACGAAATCCTAAAACCTTGACGGATCGTTCGTGTTGCGAAACTCAAATTAGGCGAGAATGTCGTTGATTACGCTTCCGTGAACGTCCGTCAGCCGGAATCGTCGGCCTTGGTACTTGTACGTCAAACGTTCGTGATCGATGCCCATCAAATGCAGAATGGTGGCGTTGAAGTCGTGCACATGGACACCGTTTTCAATGACGTTGTAACCAAACTCGTCGGTCGTCCCGTGAGTGATCCCGGGCTTGATCCCGCCACCGGCCATCCATGAAGTGAAACATCGAGGATGGTGATCGCGTCCATAGTTGTCGGCGCTCAACACGCCCTGGGTGTAAGACGTCCGGCCAAACTCGCCGCCCCAAATCACCAGGGTGTCATCAAGCATCCCCAGTCGTTTCAGATCAGTCACAAGCGCCGCCGATGCTTGGTCCGTTTCTTTCGCCTGACCGGCAATCTGTTTCGGCAAGTTGGAGTGCTGGTCCCACCCCTGGTGATACAACTGAATGAACCGAACATCTCGCTGTGCCAATCGCCGGGCAAGCAAACAATTCGCCGCGAACGTTCCGGGTGTGCGGGCGTCTTCGCCATAAAGTTCGAACGTCGATTCAGGTTCATCCGAAAAGTCAGCCACCTCAGGCACACTCGACTGCATTCGAAACGCCATTTCATACTGTGCGATTCGCGATTCAATTTCACCGTCTAGCTCTTTGCCGAACTGATGTTGGTTCAGCGAGTTGATCGCATCAAGCTGAGCTCGACGACGCGAGGGTGTGATGCCTTCGGGATTTGACAAATACAAGACGGGATCGCTGCCGCCACGAAACTGGACGCCCTGGTACTGTGAATCGAGGAACCCGTTGCCCCACAATCGGGAGTACAGAGGTTGCCCACCTTGCCCGGCGGTGACCAATACGATGAACGCCGGCAAGTCTTCGTTCTCGCTGCCCAAACCGTACGACAACCAAGACCCCAGCGAAGGTCGACCGGCGATCTGTGAACCGGTCTGGAACATCGTCACAGCCGGATCATGGTTGATCGCTTCGGTGTGCATCGATTTGATAAAACAAACATCGTCAACGATGCCGCGATGGTGCGGCAACAGATCGCTGAGCCAGGCACCGGACTCGCCGTGCTGCGAAAACTTGAATTTCGAACTCGCCAGCGGCAATGACGATTGGTTGACCGACATCCCCGTCAATCGCTGCTCGCCACGAACGGCGGGTGGTAATTCTTGGCCGTGCATTTTGGTCAACAGCGGCTTGTAGTCAAACAAGTCCTGCTGTGCCGGACCACCGGATTGAAACAGATAAATGATCCGCTTCGCCTTGGGTTCAAAATGAGTCTTTGGCAACGGTGCGGCCGGCGCGTCGGCCACCGCATCTTTGCCCAACATTGACGCCAGCGCGGCGATACCGACACTGGTGCACCCATTCTTGAAAAAGACGCGACGGTTCGAAGCGAATGGATCAGGTGAATTCATCGTGACGTTAAATGCTTTGAGTTGCTGATTTGTTTCAAGGGAGTCGGTACAGTGGCGGGTGAAGGAATCACCGTTTCCAAATCGTCGCGTCCAGATTCAGGATCGCTTGACAGACCGTTGTCATCGCCGCCAATTGGACCGGATCAATGAACTCGTTGATTTCCTTATCGCCCGAGTCAATCAACTTCTTGGCCTCGTCCGGATGGTCCGTATAGAACGCGACTTCGTCCTTCAATAAACCTGCCAGCACTTCGCTTTCTCGGTCATCAGGCTTGCGGCCCGCCAAACGCAAGAACGCTTGCTCGACCGGCGAATCGTCTTTCATCACTTGCTCGGCCAGCACGCGAGCCGCTTCGACGAACTGAACGTCATTGAGCAACACCAACGCCTGCAGCGGAGTGTTCGTTCGGGATCGCTTGACCGTGCAGACTTCACGTGTCGTTGAATCGAACGCCAACATATTGGGCAGGGGCGCCGTGCGTTTCCAAACCGAATACAACGACCGACGGTACAACGCCTGCCCAACCGATTGCTGGTACGGCGGTGACATTCCGTTGGATTCTTTCCACAAGTCTTCGCCCGGCTGATAGGGCGACACCGGCGGACCGCCTGTTTCGGGGTCCATGAGCCCCGATGCTGCCAACGCTACGTCACGGATCTGCTCGGCTGCCAATCGATAGGCGGGGCCACGGGCGAGCAATCGATTGGTGGGATCTGCCACGATCGATTTCTCGTCGGTTTTCGAATCTTGACGGTACGTTGCCGACAGCACGATTTGCTTACAAAGCCGTTTTACATCCCAACCGGCACTGACGAAATCACGCGCCAACCAGTCCAACAATTCGGGATGCGTTGGCAGATCGCCCTGCGAACCAAAATTCTCGGACGTGTGAACCAGCGGCTCTGCAAAGAAGTTGCCCCAAACGCGGTTCACCGCGACGCGTGATGTCAGCGGATGATTGGGATGGGTCACCCACTGGGCCAATCCCAAACGATCCTTTGGCCCATCGTTGGGAATCGGAATCGCCGACAATGTCTGGCGATTGACCAGTGTCTTGTCGCTGGTGACCGCGTCGTACTGACCGCGTGCCAATACGTGCGCGGAACGAACTTCAGGCATCTCTCGCATGATCGGAATTTCGTTCATGACTTCTTCGGCCATCACCCACGCCTTTCGTGCGTCGGTCAGTTTGCTCATCGCGGCGCGGGCCGCCTCGTCAATCGCCGTCGTGTAATAAGCGTAGTAGGCGTCGTCGTCCAGACTCGTTTTACCAGTCACCAATTGTGAAATCTCGGACATTGTCAACGCGCGGGTATAGACGCGAACGTCATCAATCAATCCTCCGTCGAGTCCACGAGCACGGAAACGTTGCCCGACGACAAACTCGCCACCGTGATCGACGAGCACGTTGCAGCTCTTTTTCAGTTCGTCCCGAAGCACCACTGTTTCAAGCGGCTTGCCATCGAGGAACAACAACAGTCCCGACGCCGCTGAAGATCCGTCGTACGTCGCCGTCACTTGGTGCCACTGGTCCACGGGAATGGGATCTACCGTGCGGACGCCGATGGCGTTTCCGGGCCAAACCCGATACATCCGCGATTCAAGGTGTCCGTCTTCGATCGTCAGATCCCAACCGTTGTACCCACAGTCGGTACCGCGAGTGTGGTGCGCGATCACACTTCGCTGACCAGTGCGTTTGGTTTCGCGAAACGTGACCACAACACTGATTGGCAACCAGCGGTCGAAAGGTTCAATCCCATGAGTCGTCACGCCTCGTTCGCCATCAAGCTTCATCGCTCGGCGAGATAGCGGTTCAGGAGAATCGGACTTGTCGGCCGCTACGCTGGGGTCCATTCGAACGACACTTGAATCGGTGACCTCGACTAACTCGGGCATTGTTGTCCAGGACCGATCAGACTCGGATGGATGATAGACCTCTTTGAACGAGTTATCGAAACTAAGGTCAAAACCAAGGGCCAGTTTAAGATCAGGAATGACAAGCGTTTCAGGTGCGTCTGCTTTCCAAGCGGTGAACCGTTCGCGTGAACCATCGACGGCCGCTTGATAAGCTTGCTCGGCTTTGGCGAGGTTGTTTCGAGCTTGCGTGAGCGCAGCTTCTTGGTCCGGTGTCGGCAATAAGATCGAAGGGCAGGGCACTTTGTCGGTTCGATCGTAAACGCCGCTTTCGTCGATCGAATTGAAGTACGCCGAGAACGAATAGTAATCGCGCATCGGAATCGGATCGTACTTGTGGTCGTGGCAACGACAGCACTCCATCGTCAATCCCAAGACCGCCGTACCGAAGGTGTGCACTCGGTCAGCCACGTTTTCAATTCGCCACTCTTCGAATACCGCTCCGCCTTCGTTGTTGAGTCGGTGAATCCGATTGAACGCGGTGGCAAGCCTTTGCTGGCGAGTGGGATTGTCCAGCAGGTCACCGGCCAACTGCCAGGTCAGAAAATCGTTATACGGCAAATTGTCGTTGTATGCCTGCACCACCCAGTCCCGATAAGGCCACTGGGTATTCAGTTTGTCCGATTGATACCCATACGAATCGGCATAGCGAGCAGCGTCCAACCAAGCGACCGCCATGTGTTCACCGAACGCGGGCGCATCAAGCAATCGTTGGACAACCCTTTCGTAGGCAGCGTCGAGATTCCTATCAGGCGAACTTGCGACCGATGCTTCGAACGTCTTGATCTGCCCGAGTGTCGGTGGCAGTCCGGTCAGATCCAGAGTCACACGCCGAAACCATCGCAGCGGATCGGCGGGCAAGGCTGGCGTCAAACCAGCTTCTTCGACTTTCGCCAATACAAACTGGTCGATCGGCAGGTCGCTCCAGTGACTGTCTTTGACCGAGGGAATGGGCACCGATTCGGGCAACGGTTCGAACGCCCAGTGACCTTGATACGGTGCACCGGCGTCAATCCACCGGCGAAGCATATCGCGATCAGCATCCGTCAACTCAAGGTTTGACTCGGGCGGTGGCATCATCGCGTCAGGATCGTCGCTGGTAACCCGGTCCATCAATTCACCCGACTCGATGACATCGATCGCTGCTTCGCGATTGTCCAGCCTCAGCCCAGCTTCTTGGTGCGTTTCGTCAGGTCCGTGACAGTAATAGCACTTGTCCGACAGGATCGGCCGAATGTCACGGTTGAAGTTGACATCGCCAGCATGCGCCGAAGCCGCCAACATCAAAACAGTGGCCAGCGCGAATGAGGTTTTGAATCGCATATTGAGTCAGCACGATGAGTTGAATTGATCAGCAGCAGGGTGCCGCCGAGTTTCAGAAACCACATCTTCGTCCAAACACGGCGTGGAATCTTGCACAACGGCACCTGATCCTGTGTAAAATCCACGCATGGAAACTACCAACTTCAAAGATCGCTTTTTTCGGCGTTTGGACTCGCACGAACAGGTATTCGCTTTGCTGGACCTCTTGCCGGGACTGTCCTTTTTCGTGAAAGACCGCCAGGGTCGATTTGCGGCCCTGAACCGCCGGGGCTGCGAGTACTGTGGCGTGGCGACCGAAGCCGACGCGATCGGCAAAACCGATCACGACTTCTTCCCCAAACAGCGTGCCGACGAATACCGTGCCGATGATTTGCTGGTGCTTCGGTCAGGCGAACCGATCCTCAATCGGGTGGAAAGTGCTCCCGAATCAGCCGGATCCCCGCGACTGGTCATGACCAGTAAGGTGCCGCTGCTTGATCAACGGAAACGAGTGATTGGCGTGGCAGGCTTTTCTCGCCAAGTCGACCAGATTCGCCAGCCTCAAGGCACCGTCGCCGCGTTCGCAGAAGTCATCGAGCACATGCACCAGAACTACGCCGACAACTTGGTCACCGCCGAACTAGCGGTGATGGCCGGGCTGTCACAGAGCCAATTCGAACGCCGTTTTCGCCGCGCATTTGGGGCTTCGCCGCGGCAGTATTTGATGCGAATTCGCGTCGAGCATGCCGCCGAAATGCTTTTGACGCGGTCGCAGACGGTGGTCAAAGTTGCACTCGACTGCGGTTTCTATGACCATGCTCATTTTAGCCGCAGCTTCCGCCGGATCATGAACGCGACGCCTTCCGAGTACCGCTTTCGAAACCGGCGACCATCCTCACACTGACCGACGAACTTCCTCGCCTCGTCGTCCAAGGTTTCCATAGCGGTGGTAGTCATGCGAGATCGATTGCTCATCGAGATATCGCAAGCATTCGATCGAAGCTTCGGCCAACACGGGTTCGGCAATCACGGTCACAAAGTGCTCGGCGCACACAGCGGTGGATTCAGAGCCAGTCGAAATCGCAGACAGTCTTCGCAAGCGTTTGACATCACCACTTACGATTCGTGATGCAAGCTCGCTATCGGTTTCATCGATCGGTTCAATCAAACCAGGAACATAGTCGGCAATCGCATCGAACCATTCGCTCCACGCATCCGGCGTGCCAGGATCGCTGGACAACGTGACCGGCGTGCCAACCGAAACCGCAGCGATAACGGCGAACAGAGCATCGCGAATCGAGTCAACGACTTCGACGCGAATCGTAGTGGCAACCACGGGGCGGTATCGACGCAAATTGTCTTGTCCGAGCACTCGGACAGTGTCGTGACTAAGCGAAAACTCAGTTTCCATCGCCCAGTGACAGTCCGTGACCATCTGCGATAGCGAGTGCAGAAATTTCGCGTCGAAGGACTCGGCCGACAAACTCGCCAACCAATCTCGCAAGGCGCTGGAAGGATACGATTCGTCGCGAGTATCATCCACCGCCGCATCATCGATCGCAGCAGCGTCCATTGCCTGCGGTGCAACGTCTGCGATTCGCATCAAGGCCAGAACATAGTGCGGACCGCCCGCTTTCACGCCTGGGCCGTAAGCGCTAAGCCCAACGCCCCCGAACGGTTGCCTTAGCACGATCGCGCCGGTCGTTGAACGGTTGATGTACAGATTGCCGGCGTGAATGGATTGCTTCCACAATTCGATTTCGCGGTCGTCCAAACTTTCCAGTCCGCTGGTCAATCCGTATCCCGTCGAGCGAACGATATCGATCGCTTCTTCCAATCGCGAAAACGGCATCACACCGAGGACCGGTCCAAACAACTCAGTCAAGTGCGCGAAGCCGCCGGGGTTCAAATTCCATTTGACGCCGGGCTTAAAGAGGTTTGGCTGCCCGACCACATGTTCAGGCGCGACCAACCAAGTCTCGTCGTCCTCAAGCGTTTTCATGCCGCGTGTGAGGGTCTGGCCAGGCGGACCAATCAACGGCCCCATCTTCGTGGACAAGTCCCAAGCTGATCCAACGGGAATGCTCTCGACGGCATCAGCGAACGTTTCACGAAACGCAGGATCGTCGAAGATTTCTTTTTCGAGCAACAGCAACGAAGTCGCACTGCATTTCTGGCCACCATGTCCAAACGCCGATTGAATGACGTGCTTGATCGCCAAGTCACGGTCCGCCATTGCAGTGACGATCGTCGCGTTCTTGCCACCGGTTTCCGCCAATAAGTGCAAGTCGGGCCGCACGGCCAACATGCGTTTCGCCGTCGACGTGCCGCCCGTCAAGATTACCGTATCGACCTTCGGATTCGCCACCAGTCCGGCTTCCGCATCAACGTCTTCGCACGGAATCATCTGCAGCACGTCGCGAGGAACCCCACCGTCCCAAAATGCTTGGCAAACTTGCGAAGCGACCAATACGGTTTCCGACGCGGGCTTCAAGATGACCGTGTTGCCCGCCGCGATCGCAGCCGCGATGCCACCGCAGGGAATCGCCAAGGGAAAGTTCCAAGGCGTGATCACGGCTACAACACCGCGCGGGCTAGTCGTGAGCGATTCACGATTTGCCCAGTCCAACATTGTCAGCGGATAGAACTCGCAAAAGTCGATCGCTTCGCTGACTTCGGGATCCGATTCCAGCACCGTCTTACCACCGTCGGCAACCATCGCGCCGATCAAATCTCCCCGTCGCTGGCGCAACAACTGTGCCACGTCACGAAGCACACGATGACGCTTGGCAAGATCCGTCGACTTCCAATCACTGCGATCGGCCAAAGCGATCTCGACGGCTTGTTCGACTTGCGATCGATGCGCCACTTGGTAGCGGCAAACCACCGTACCTGGGCGTGATGGATCAAATGATTCTCGCAAACATGACTCGTCACGATCGACTTTCTGATCACCGATCCAAAGTTCAACCTCAGTGGCGTTTTCGCCGGAGCGAACAATCCAGCGATCTAAAATCTCTTGTGCCCAAACGGAGTTCGCTGGCACAGCCCAGTCCGTATCAGGCTCGTTAATGTATGCCGACCAATGTTCCGAAATGCCGGATTCAAGCGGGGCAGGGCAGGGCGGTGGTTCGTGACGATCCACGTTTCGGCGCGGCGCCGAGGAAACGGTTGTCATCATGGCATACGATTTTTCGAAATCGTATGCCAGCGAATCGAACTCTGGCGTATCGGGTTTCAACCGATACGTGTGTCGCAAAAAGTTTTGCGGTCCCGTATTTTCGTCCAGCCGACGGATCAGATAGCCAATCGCGTTGATGAACTCGTCTTGTCGACACGCCGGGGCGTACAACAACATGTTATCAGCATGTTCACTGATCGCACGACGCTGATGGTTGGCCATCCCTTCGAGCATCTCGATTTGGATCGCATCGGTGTCCTTGATCGAATCGGCCCAGATCAACCCAAGGGCAACGTCGAACAAATTGTGCGACGCCAGCCCGACACGCAGAACACCTTCCTTGGCAGCGTCAATCAGCTCACGCAGCATCCGCTTGTAATTCGCATCGGTTTCCACTTTCGTGGAATAAGTCGCCTGAGCACAACCGGCGATCGACGCTTCGACACGTTCGAGTTCCAAGTTCGCGCCTTTGACCAACCGGATCGTCAGTGGAGTTCCTCCCTTGGCCACCCGGTCGTGCGACCAACCGATCAATCGCTGCATCACCGGGTACGAATCCGGAATGTAAGCCTGCAGGGCGATGCCCGCGCGAGTCTGCTCGAGTCCTGGTCGGTCGAGCGTTTCGCAAAGGATGTCAGCGGTCAGGTAGAGATCACGATACTCTTCCATATCCAAGTAGATGAATTTGCCCACGCCGGTAACTGGATCGATTTCACGATCGGCGGTCCGATACAACGTCTCCAAACGATCAGAAACTTTGGCGATCGTATGAGGACGGCTAATCGACGAAATCTGGCTATCGATGGTCGATACTTTGACAGACAGACATCGAACGTCGGGCAAACGAATCGCTTCGATGCAGCGCCGCATTCGATTGCGAGTCTCATCCTCGCCAAGAATCGCTTCGCCCAACAGGTTCACGTTCATGCCAACACCCTGACTTTGGCGAGCCCGCAAGTGACGCGTCAAAAGTTCGGGTTCGGCCGGTAAGATCACGTTGGCGGTTTCTCGCCGCATTTTTTCTTTGACCATCGGCACCGCAACGCCCGGCAGGTACTCACCAAACGACTGAAACCCCAGCAACATGGCTTGTTCGACGGGACTAAAGAAGCGAGGTATCCCTTGGACATCCAATAGGTGCGTCAATTGGTCCGCTACGCGGGCCGGCGAGTGAGTCCGAAAGGCTTGGTCCGTCATCTCAACCAGAGTCGCCTTGTCAGCCTTATGACAGATCATCCGATCAAGTTCGGCTTGTTGGCGTCTTTCCTGCGGTGTCTGCAGCTTTGAAGCCTCGGCCAACAATTGGGCGGCCAATCGGATTGCTAGGCGTACGTCGCTGGAATCGTTGGTTTCTGGGGTATCGGCCATTTTGGTGCTCCTCAGCGAACCGCCCGGTTCGCAACCTTCCGCACCCTTGGCGAGAAGCATAGAATCCGGAATCAGAAGCGACGATGAACATCATTTTTTCACCGTGCTTTCCCATGATACCTTTCCAATCAGGAAACTTCGATCCATGAGTGCCACCGCGACCACTGAGCGGGTCTTCAATTTTTCGGCCGGCCCCGCCGCCTTGCCCGTTTCGGTACTTCAGGAGATCCAAGACGAACTTCTGTGTTATCCCGGCGCCGGCGCGTCGGTGATGGAACTGAGCCACCGAGGCAAGGTCTTCATCCAGATCATGGAAGAAGCCGAAGCATCGATTCGCTCGCTGTTTGGCATTTCAGACGACTACGCTGTGCTGTTGCTACAAGGCGGCGCGGCGCTTCAGTTTTCGATGATTCCCTGCAACTTGCTTCGCGACAGCGGCAAGTCGGCTTCGTACCTGCTAACCGGTGCATGGGGTAAGAAAGCGATTGGCGAAGCCAAGAAAGAAGGCACGGTCGATACGATTTACTCGGCTGCCGATACAGGCTTTGACCGAGTACCCAAGGCCGGCGATTACACCGTCAAAGACGATTCGGCGTACCTGTATTACTGCAGCAACGAAACGATCGAAGGCGTTCAGTTTCAATCCGAACCCGAATGTCCAACCAGCGTGCCACTGATTAGTGACGCCTCGAGCGATTTTCTGTCTCGACCACTGGACATCGACAAGTACGGCCTGATTTACGCGTGTGCTCAAAAGAACGCCGGCCCGGCTGGCGTTACCGTCGTCGTGATCCGTCGCGATCTGTTGGAAATGGGCAGCGACAAGTTGCCCGGTTACCTGAACTACAAGAACCACGCCGATAACGACTCGATGTGGAACACGCCCCCGACATTCCCAATCTATGTACTGGGTAAAGTTGCAAAGTGGTTGTCCAGTGACATCGGTGGCTTGGCCGCGATGGAAAAGCTGAATCACGAGAAGTCAAACTTGCTGTACCAAGTCATCGACAAGTACCCCGAGTTTTACTTGGGCCATGCTCAGGTCGATTGCCGATCGAAGATGAACGCAACGTTCAATCTGCCCAGTAGTGGGTTGTTAGAAGCTTTTGTCAGCGAAGCCGGCAAAAACAATCTGCAGAACCTAAAGGGTCACCGCAGCGTCGGAGGCATCCGTGCCAGCGTCTACAACGCGATGCCGCTTGAAGGTGCCCAAGCACTGGCAAGCTTCATGGACGACTTTGCAGCCAAGAATGGTTAGTAGTCGACGTCAGCTTGTTTTTCCGGGTAGCAAAACTTGTCAAGAGTTTCGCTACCGATGCGGGTCAATGTGGGCCAGGACGATACCGATACCTGGCCAAAGTCCCTTTCCAATTTACTCTCAACGCTATTTCATTGTCCATGTACAAGATCCTGACGCTCAACAACATTTCGCCCCTCGGTCTGCAACGTCTGCCTCGTGATAAATACGAGATCGGGTCCGAAATCAGTCAACCCGACGGCGTCCTACTGCGTTCGTTCAAAATGCACGACATGGACATCCCAACGTCCGTCAAAGCGATTGGTCGCGCCGGCGCCGGGGTGAACAACATCCCCGTCGACGAAATGACCAAGCGTGGCGTCCCCGTCTTTAACGCGCCGGGCGCGAACGCCAATGCAGTCAAAGAGCTGGTCCTGGCGGGCCTACTGATGGCGTCTCGCAACATCCATGGTGCGATGAAATTTGCAGCGGGAATCCAAGGCGACGATGCAGCCGTTTCGGTCGCGGTCGAAGCCGGCAAGAAGAACTTTGTCGGATCGGAATTGCCGTCCAAGACGCTCGGCGTGATCGGACTCGGCGCCATCGGTGTACGCGTCGCCAATGCTGCGTTGTCATTGGGCATGAAGGTCGTTGGTTACGACCCGCTGATCTCGGTCCAAAGCGCTTGGCAATTGTCCAGCGGAGTCGAAAAAGCAGTCAGTCTTGATAGCCTGTTTTCCCAATGCGATGCCATCACCGTTCACGTGCCACTGATCGATGCGACTCGCGGCATCGTCAATGCCGACCGATTGAAGATGATGCCCAAGGGTGGCATCATCGTGAACTTAGCACGTGGCGGAATCTGCGATGACAAGGCGGTTCTAGCGTCACTCGACTCCGGACACACAGCCGCTTATGTGATTGACTTCCCAACCGAAGCGCTGATGAAGCACGCCAAAGTGATTTCGTTTCCTCACCTGGGTGCATCGACCAACGAAGCTGAAGAAAATTGCGCCGTGATGGTGGCAGACAGCGTCAGTGGTTTCCTGCAGGACGGGACAGTGACCAATGCCGTCAACTTTCCCGAGGCTTTCATGCCACGAAATAGTGGCACACGGATCACGATCGCAAACGCAAACGTCCCTAACATGGTGGGTCAAATCTCAACAATTTTGGCCAATGCAGGATTGAATATCGCCGACCTATTGAACAAGTCTCGCGGTGACATCGCGTACACGATCATCGACCTAGACGGTGACATCGACGATCAAACGCTCGAGTCACTTCGAGGTATCAAAGGCGTGCTTTCGCTGCGAAAACTACCACCGGTCGCCTAACAACGACGCGTTAGCGCCTGATCACTGATCGGAATGCACCGGGATAACGTCCCGGACGCACACGGAAACCTACAGTGGTCAGGCAGTGAATTGCTCGAATCACAATGGTGCTTCGTCTCCCCCCAGATCAAGCCGCACCCGCCAAGCCCCGCCCCCAAGAGGCCCTGGCTTGATGATCATTACCTGCAGCGGGGAGAGACTATCTTAGCGCCGGCGCCGCGGCTAACCTGAGTCCGAAAGAGGCGTTCGTATCATCGCCTCGAGTTGCAAGACGCATCTTTCGGCGAAGGTTTCCTGAGCATGCCTGCAAAGGTTCAACAAGGCTGGGCGAAAACGCTAAGTGGTCTCATGGGGCGCAAGCAAGGCCCAGCGACTCCTAGCGTAACGATCTCGCGCGACCAGTTTCTGCAGACCGATGAACTCGAGTTTTTTCACCGCTTGGTCGCCGCCATAGGAAAACGAGGCATTGTCTGCCCCAAGACGCGAGCCATCGATGTCGTTCGTTTGACAAATGCATCAGCGCACCTTAAAGATGCTGTGCGATTGAATCTAAAGCAGATCAACTTTCTTATCATCGAGCCACGATCTGGGGTTCCGATCTGCGCCATCCAAACAGAGCTAATCCAAAATCGCCGCGGACGACTACAAGAAGACTTCCTTCGCAACGTCCTCCGCTCGGCCGACCTGCCACTGATTCGAATCTCGATCACCAAGATGCCGTCGGTTGGATCGATTCGCGACCTGCTGATGCCGATCATCGAAAACCGAGAAAACGAACTCACCCAAACTTCGCAGATGATTCACGGCCCGCACGACAACGCCGCCCGCCAAGCAGGAAGCTAATTGCAAGCGATTTTGGAACCCCAGGCATCCAACACAAACAGCCGTGTCTGCCCAAATCGCCAAGCCAGTGCCCCCGATTGAATATTGGACGGCGCGAACTTCTCTGGACCGCAACCTGCGGTTTCCTGTAACGTCGAACCGTAGTGCTGGCAAAGGGATTGCCGGCTTCGGCGTTGCCAGAAGGATTCGACGATGCAGTTCTTGATGAAGTACCGAGACTTGGTGCTGCCACTTGGCATCATCGGTTGCTTGGTCGTCATCTTGGTACCGCTTCCACCGGCACTGATGGACTTGCTGTTGGCCGCCAATATCACGGTCGGAGTGATCGTGTTGGTGACCACCATCTACATCTCAACTCCACTTGAATTCAGCATTTTTCCATCGCTTTTGCTAGCGACCACGCTCGCCCGGTTGGTGCTTAATGTCGCGACGACCAGGCTGATTTTGACCGGCGCC
Source organism: Rubripirellula reticaptiva (assembly GCF_007860175.1). Lineage (NCBI taxonomy): Bacteria > Pseudomonadati > Planctomycetota > Planctomycetia > Pirellulales > Pirellulaceae > Rubripirellula > Rubripirellula reticaptiva. The sequence continues at coordinate 291,242 of NZ_SJPX01000001.1, forward strand.
GACGGCAAAGGCATGGGCGCCGCCGGTGGCGTGATCCAGCAATTCGGCGAATTTGTCGCGGGCGATCGCATCGAGGTCGGCGTGATCATCTTCGTCATCATTGTTTTGATTCAGTTCATCGTGATCACCAAGGGTGCAACTCGGATCAGCGAAGTGGCAGCCCGTTTCGCGTTGGACGGAATGCCCGGTCGACAAATGGCGATTGATGCCGACTTGAACGCCGGTCTGATCGACGAAAAACAAGCTCAAGAACGCCGCGAAGAAGTCGCTGGCCAAGCTGACTTCTATGGGGCCATGGACGGTGCTAGCAAATTCGTACGCGGTGACGCGGTCGCCGGTATCGTGATCACAGTCGTCAACGTGATTGGTGGACTGTACATCGGTGTGATGCAAGCCGGAATGAGCATCACTGAAGCAGCCGCCCTCTTTACAAAACTGACCATCGGTGACGGACTGGTCAGCCAAGTGCCCGCGCTGTTGATTTCGTTGGCGGCCGGTTTGCTAGTCACCAGAAGTGCCAAGAAGGCAAGCCTACCAACTCAGTTTCTGCAACAGTTGTTCGGCAATCCTAAGGCGTTGTTTGTTGCCGGCGGATTCTTATTGCTGTTGATCGTAACCAAGCTACCCGCGATCCCGATGGCTACTCTTGGCATTGGTTGTATCGGATTGGCCGTCGTCATGAATCGTCAAACGGCCCAAAAAGGCGTTGACGACGCCGCCAGCGCAGAAGCCAAACGAACGGCAGCAGCTGTACCGCCCGAAAAACGCGTTGAAGATTTCTTGGCGATCGACCCTATGGAAATCTCCATCGGTCTCGGCCTACTAAGCCTTGCCGACCCGGCCCGCGGCGGCGACCTGATGCAACGGATCACCGGCGTTCGAAACGCGATTGCGACCGACATTGGCGTCATTCTGCCAAAGGTACGCGTACGAGACGAAATGACACTGGGCCAATTCGAATACGAAATTCGCATTCAAGGGAATCCGATCGGCGGGGCGTCGGTACTGCCTGATCGACTGCTGGCAATCGACAGCGGACATACCACCGGCGTGATCGACGGCGAACCTACTCGCGACCCAACCTTTGGCGAGCCTGCGGTTTGGATTGACCCGATGCGGCGCGAACAAGCCGCAATCTACGGTTACACAACGGTCGAACCGGGAGCTGTTCTAGCGACTCATTTACAAGAAGTTGCCCGCCGCCACGCCGACGAACTGCTCTCGAGAGATGCAACCAAACACTTGATCGACGAACTACGCGAAGCATCCCCCACCGTCGTGGACGAACTGGTCCCCGGCGTGATGAAAGTCAGCGATGTTCAACAAGTTCTACATCTGTTGCTGCGTGAAGACGTCCCCATTCGTCAACTTGGCATCATCATGGAAACGCTTGGCGACTTTGCCACACGAACCAAAGATCCAATTTGGCTTTGCGAGTACGTTCGCCACCGCTTGGCACGCACGATCAGTTCGCGTTATCGCGACGAACAGGGCCAACTGCACGTGATGGCGCTCGACCCAGCCATGGAAGACCGTATCGCAGCAGGCATCGAACACAATGATCGCGGATTATTTATCCGAATGAGCCCAACAGCGATCGACTCGACTTGCGACAAGATCCAACAAGGGATTAAGAAACTATCAACCGCGGGTCATCCACCGTTGGTTTTGGTCAGTCCGAAAATTCGGCCAGGTCTTCGACAAATGACCGCGTCGGCATTGCCGCGACTAAGAGTCCTTTCGTACAACGAAATTACCCAAGACACAAAAATCGAATCTCACGGCGTGATCACAGATCTGTAGGCTTCAAAACCCCAGTTCTACCGTTCACAAAACAACGTTCTGTAAATCGTAATCCTTCCCATGATTCCCGACGTTCCCTCCATGCACATTCGCACCTTTCGAGCAGCCAGCTTGCAAGACGCCTTGGAACAGATCCGTCACCAGATGGGACCGGACGCATCGGTGCTGCACACGCGGCAAGTGCGAGACGGTTGGATGGGCTGGCTCGGGCGCACTTATGTTGAAGTCACGGCCGGACTGCGTGACGGCGAATCAGCCGCTGCCAAAGCAGGCAACCCCGCCGATGCGATCGATTCGCGGCACGCCTCGACCAACCATCCGCACCCACCGCGAAACACACCATCACACGGCAACTCGGCTAGTCCGATTCGCATCGCCGACCACGCCTACGACTTTAGCGACGCAGCGGCGAGAAACGACCGGGGCAGGGAAGGGTACTTGTCAAATTCAGCGTCACTTCCAATTTCGCTGCAATCGTATCGCGAGGAACTGATCAGCGCGGGTGTCGGATCTTCAACGGCAGACCGATGGCTAACCGCAACCGCCAGCTTTGCAGCCGGACTTGGCGATGCACCGGGCGGCCAATTCGTTTCGGGCACGCCATGGATGGAACACCTTCAGCGGACAATCGGACGCGAACTACGAATCGGCAGCCCGATTCTGACCCAACCTGGCGACCGCCGAATCGTTGCTCTCGTTGGACCGACTGGCGTTGGCAAAACCACCACCGTCGCCAAGTTGGCGGCTGGTTTTCGAATCGAAGCACGCCGGCGAGTCGGTTTGCTGACGATCGACACATTCCGAATCGCAGCAGTCCAGCAACTAAAGGCTTACGCCGAGATCATGGACCTACCGATGGAAGTCGTCGAAAACGAAAGCCAGATGCAACCGGCATTGGACCGACTCGGCGATGTTGACTTGGTCCTGATTGACACTGCTGGACGAAGTCCCCGCAGCGACGCGAGAATCGACCAATTGGTCGGCATGCTTCACAGCGCACAACCCGACGAAACTCACTTGGTGCTTAGCAGCAACAGCTCCGCCAGCGTGATCCGATCAACGCTTGATGGGTTTGCACCAGTCCAACCGACCTCGGCCATTCTAACCAAGCTTGACGAGACGCCGCACACCGCAGGCGTGTTGTCGGCAATTGCAGCGAGCGATCGCTTCGCCGGCATACCGCTTAGCTACGTCACCAACGGACAACAAGTCCCCGACGATATCGCCATCGCCGAACCGGAATACTTGTTGTCACGGTTGCTGCCGGCGCGAATGACATTATCGCAAATCGAAGCGGCCTAACAGAAACAAAAAAGAATAACTGATGACCCAACCCTAGAACGCCGATACTGACACTGAGGCGTTTCGCAAAACACAAAACTAGCTTTAGCAAAACTTTTTGCGACCGAACAACTCACCCAAGAAACTAAATAACTGACTCTGACGAAACCGACTCAACCGTGTCACGAAGCTTTGCTGTATCGCTTGGCACTCTCGCCATGGCCTTGGTGGTCCTGCGAGGGGCCATCGGCGGCGAACTGGCCGGTCAAGTCGCCTGCGAATCAATTGTCGCTTTGATAATTTTCGCCGGCGTTGGATACGTTTCCGGATGGATCGCAGACTACTTGATACGCGATGCACTTGAACGAAACTTTCGAGCTCGCGTCGATTGGTATCGAGATGGTTTAACGGATTCGGTTTACGACAAGACAAATTCATCGAAAGACTGAAGGGCACGGATGCTCGCAAAGGTTGATTGATGATGATGAGGAAGCGGAAAGGATTTACTTTGGCAAGGATGCTAAGTGATCCCAACCGCGACCCGTATTGGAACTTCTCCACTGCGGATTTTTTTGAGACCGGTATGCTCCGGTGAAGACGCCTGTCTTTGCGGAGCAAGTGCAGCACGACGCTGCGATACATAACTTTCACGGAGGATTGGATGGCAGCGACAGCCACAGCCGACGACGAGATCCTGCAAGTCTGGCAAGAATTCAAAAAGCTGGAAAAGGATGCTCACGACTACGAAGACCTCCGAAACCGGTTGGTTGAGCGTTACATGCCATTGGTCCGCTATAACGGCGAACGAATCTGGCAACGTCTCCCCGATGGTGTCGAACTCGACGACCTTATCAGCGCCGGCATTTTCGGCTTGATGGACGCCATCGACGCGTACGACATGGAACGTGGTGTTAAGTTTGAAACCTACTGTGTCCCACGGATTCGTGGTGCCATGTTGGACGAACTTCGCACCATGGACTGGGTACCGCGACTTGTTCGCAGCAAAGCCAGCAAACTGGCCGCCGCGAAGAAGGCACTCGAAACCAAACACGGTCGCGCTCCGACCGTCATCGAGCTGTCCGAACACATGGAACTGCCGGTCGCCGAGATCGAAAAAATGCAGTCTGACGCTAACGCTGTTGGCGTCGTATCGCTTAACAAGAAGTGGTACGAAACGGACAGCTATAAGGACGTTCGCGAAATCGACGTGCTAGAGGACAAGAAGGGCGAAGACCCAACTCGTCGCGTGCAGAAGAACGACCTGATGCGATTGGTCACCAAGGGACTCAATCGCAACGAACGGTTGATCATCATTCTGTATTACTACGAAGAATTGACGATGAAAGAAATCGGCGCTACGCTCGATCTTTCGGAATCACGCGTCAGCCAGATGCACACTTCCATCGTTAACCGATTGCAACAACAACTTGGCTATCGACGACTAGAATTTGGCGCCTAGCCAAACAAAAGCATCGACATCGAAACAAAGACGGCGACTCTGTAAAGAGCCGCCGTTTTTTCGTTTTCGGGCACGACAAATCAATTTCCTGATTTGCGATAGCAGATCAGGTCGTAGCCTTGCACGGTCTTGACGCTGTCGCAGTACAAGTTGGGCCAGTTCTGATCCTCGTACTTGTCGGTTTGCTTCGTAACGACCCACACATCACCACCGGGCCGAAGGCAATTCGAAGCGGTTTGGATGAAGTGTTCCGAAATGGCGAAATTGCCGTAGTAGGGCGGGTTCAGTAATGCGATGTCGCACGGCAGCACATCCAACTCGCCATCGTGATTCAAGATGGCCGTTAAGTTGGTGATCTCGTTCGCTGCGACCGCTGATTCAACGCACTGAATCGAACGTGCGTTGCAGTCCACCGCATAAACTTGGCCGGTTCGCGATCGCAGCGCCGCAGCTAAGGCAACTGCGCCGTTACCGCATCCCATTTCAAGCACATTGGCACCTTCGGGGATAACGACTTCGCGCATCATGACTCGCGCGGCGTTATCGATCGATCGATGCGCAAACATCGATGGGCGAGAGAACGTTTTCAAAAGCCGGCCATCAGCGCGAAACTCAATTTCGGCTGCGAACGAACGAACCTTCTTAAGCTCGGACTTCTTCTTCGCCACATACGACCAACCGGCCTCGGTCTGCTGGCAGTGAACCTTGGCAAACAACGCTTGCATCTGAGCCAGCAACCACTGGTCCTGCGGCGAGTTGACGGCGGCAACGAGGTGCCCACCGATGCGCAGTCGCTGGTAGGATTGCTGCAACAAGTCGCGGTTCATCTCAGCTTCGCCGTTCTTTAGTACTGGCAGAACGACAAGGTCCACGACGACCTCTGGCAAATCGGCGCTGCAAACGATTTCGACGCGAGTGCTCTGTGACTGAGCCATCGCCGACGCTTTTGATGATCGGTGCGAATCGACATACCAACTGATCACTCGAGCGCCGGGATAACGTCGTTCCAACTCGAATGCTGCTTGACCGCGTCCAGGCGACATCACCAGACAAGTCTTGACCGATGGATCCATGATTGAAGGAAACGCGCCGATCGCCAACTCCTCAGATGGGAGCGCGGGCAGTCGGGAGAGTTGCGAATGGTTCGAAAGTTCATCAGCAGAGTCAGTCATGCCGCGATTGTAGACGCAGCGAACCTAGATCCCAAGAAGGTAGCCTTGTCTAATCTCGCCCCGACTAGATCAACTCAAAAAAATCTGCTTTGATCTCGACGCAGGGCAGGGTGAACTGCCCAAAGAGAGAATTCCTAGAGCGGTCGCGATCACGCAAGAAAGCAATTAACATGGCGGTAACGTTCACGTTTTAGCGTCCCTCTCATCGATGCCCCATGTCTGACTCGCAACCCGATCTACTGACTGACGCACCATCCGATCCTGCGGCAAAGGAAGTCACCGAGCCTTCAGTGATCAGTTCAGGGACCGGTGCAGATGATGCCGATGACCGAACCCCAGCGGCAAATGAAGCACCATCGATCAGCAAAAGCCAACGAGTCCGCGACTACATTGCGGCGAACCCCAAAGCTCGCAACAAAGACATTGTCACAGCACTTGGTTCTTTCGGCATCAAGGTTGGCGATGTGGCGAGCGTCAAGTCAAAATTAAGACAACACGGGGACAAGCCCGCTCTCAAACGCCGCGGCCGACCAAAAGGTCCGAAAAAATCGGAGTCCAAAGTTGCCTCCGATCCCAAACCAGCTAAGTCAACAGCGAAGCCTGCGCGTCCAGCCATGGTATCGTCGACCGATGCAACCGTCGGTATCGATGTGCTGGAACAATGCGTCGAGTTCATTCGCAAAGCCGGTGGCATCGACCACGCACAAAACGCCCTCGACCTGATTCGTCGCATCCGATCTCTGTAGCCCGCTATCGAATCGAATTCTTTCCTGAAAGCCCATTGCATTGCGAATCGCTCACGTCATCACTCGAATGATCATTGGCGGCGCGCAAGAAAACACGCTGCTGAATTGCTTGGATTTGGTTCGCGACTACGGTGACGACGTTCTTTTGATCACAGGTCCTTCGGTTGGTCCCGAAGGAGACTTGCTTAGCCAGGGCAGAGCAGGGGACTTACCAGTTCGAATCCTGCCCAATTTGCTGCGTTCGATTCACCCTAGTCGTGACTGGGCGGCCAGTCGTTCGATCCGCCAAGCGATTCGCGAATTCAAACCTGACGTTGTCCATACTCATAGCGCAAAAGGTGGAATGCTTGGCCGATATGTGGCTTGGGATGAACAAGTCCCTGCGGTTATCCACTCGGTTCACGGCGCTCCGTTCCATCCCTATCAATCCGCGGTCGCAAGAGAGTTCTTTCGGCGCTGTGAAAAATGGGCGGCGAAACATTGTCACCGGATGATCAGTGTTGCAGACGCAATGACCGACCTGATGGTCAAAGCAAATGTCGCGCCGCGCGAAAAATTCCAAACCATTTACAGCGGCATGGATGTCGAACCATTCGTCCACGCCAACGATCACCGTGATGCCGTGCGTCAAAAATGGGGTTTTGAAAACCATCATGTTGTCATCGGCAAGATTGCTCGACTATTTCACCTGAAAGGGCACGACGACTTGGTAACCGCAGCGGCGGAAGTGGTCGGCCAAAATGCCAACGTTCGCTTCCTATTGGTCGGCGATGGAATTTTACGGCCCAGTTTGAAAAAGCGAATCGACGAACTCGGGCTAACGCATCACTTCGTCTTCACAGGCCTGGTACCTCCAACTGAGGTCCCGTCTCTGATCGGTGCCATGGACGTGCTGGTCCATACGTCATACCGCGAAGGGCTGGCTCGAGCCCTGCCGCAAGCCTTGATTGCCGGAAAGCCAATCGTCAGCTACGACGTCGACGGGGCCAGAGAAGTCACCATCGACGATCTGACCGGATTCTTGATCCCAGCCCAGGACACGGGCCAACTGGCCCGTTCGCTGGTCCAACTTGCCGGCGACGAACCAATGAGGCGTCGGATGGGCAGGGAAGGGCAGTCGCGTTTTACCGACCAATTTCGGCATCAAACGATGACCAAAGAAATTCGACACCTGTACGGGGAGGTTCTGGCGAGCAAATCGCCAAGACCCGTCTGATCTTCCCTGGTGGCGAAATCTTGCGTTATCATGTCGAATTACGCAGACCGTACCGTTTGCCAATTTGCGCCCAGCAACCCGCTTCCTCTCAGCATCCTGACAAATGTCGAAATCACGCGACTTTCTCGGCCCCTATCGGCTCGCCCGCTTGATCCGTGGCGGCAGCACTGCTGAAGTCTGGGAAGCGATCGACGAGAACACCCAAGAACGATTCGCTTTGAAAGTGCTGCGTGAAAGCAAAGCCGACAAAGCCGAAATCGCGTTGTTGAAACATGAGTACACCGTCGCGAAAGACTTGGCCAGTCCGCGAATCATTAAGGTGATTGACATGCGTGAGGACAATGGCCGCACGTACTTAGTGCTTGAACTGTTCAGCGAACTGAACATGAAGCAAGCATTGCGTCGCGGACCAGAATCTCTTGCTTTCATGCTTGGCAAAATTGTTGAGCAATCTGCCGAGGGACTCTACTACATGCACACTAAGAATTGGCTTCACCTTGATATCAAGCCTGATAACTTTCTGGTCAGCCGCGAAGGTGTTGTGAAGCTGATTGACTTCACGATCTCACAAAAGAAAAAAACAGGACTTAGCAAATTATTTCATAGTGAAAAAGTTGCTAAAGGCACTCGCAGTTATATGGCTCCGGAACAGATTCGCCGCAAAGTTTGCGACGAACGCACCGACATCTATTCATTTGGATGCGTCCTATATGAACTGGTGACCGGCAAACCACCATTCACCGGCGACACACCAAACGACCTGCTTAATAAACACCTAACCGCCTCGATCCCAAGCCCAATCGTCCATAACGACAATGTGACACGAGAATTCGCGGACTTGGTCAAAAGCATGATGGCCAAAAAACCCGATAGCCGGCCGCCGTCGATGTGGGAGTTTTTAAAGGTGTTGCGAGGCATTGAAATTTTCAACAAGCGACCTCGAAAACCAAAGATAAGTGTTTTCGACAACATGCCAGGCATCAAAGGCGCCGAAGACATGCTGTTAAAAGATCGCGGGCTCGAAGACGATGATGATGACGAAGATCAACAAGTAACGGAGGGTCGATAATGAGTGGCGGTCCCGGATTAGAATTTGAATCGAACATTGCAGTACTTGAAGAACAAATTGCGCAGCTCGAACGACGCACCGATCGCACCGACGAAATCGAAGTCGAAATGCGAGGGCTGCGTTTGGAACTGGTCAAACAGCTTCGCGAAACGTACAGCTCGCTGAACGCGTGGCAGACCGTTCAAGTTTCGCGGCACAAGAACCGCCCGTACACACGCGACTATCTGAATTTGGCGTTCGACGAGTTCGTCGAATTGCACGGCGACAAACACTTCGGCGACGACCGCGCGATGCTTTCGGGCTTTGCCAAACTGGATCGGTTCAAGGTCATGGTGCTCGGTCACCAGAAAGGTCGCACATACAAAGAACGCGCCGCCTGCCACTTCGGATGCGCTCATCCCGAAGGCTACCGCAAGGCGATGATCCGAATGCGGATCGCCGAGAAGTACAAACTGCCGCTGATCTGTTTTATCGACACACCCGGTGCGTACCCGGGAATCGGCGCAGAAGAACGTGGCCAGGCCCAAGTGATTGCCGAGAGCATGTTCATGATGAGCCGACTGAAAACACCGGTCATTTGCGTCGTCATCGGCGAAGGCGGATCGGGTGGCGCGCTGGGCATCGGCGTGGGCGATCGAGTGGCCGTTTTGGAGCACGCTTACTACAGCGTCATCAGCCCGGAAGGGTGCGCCGGAATCCTGTGGAAGAGCCACGAGCACGCACCCAAAGCGGCGGCGGCTTTGAGGTTCACCAGCGGCGATCTGAAGCGGCTTGGCGTGGTCGACGATGTGCTCGAAGAACCACTCGGCGGCGCCCACCGCGACCATCACCAAATGGCGTCACGGTTGAAAACTTATCTGTCGCGAACACTGTCGGAACTTGAGCAGAAGAGTGACAAAGAACTCGTCGACGAGCGCTACGAAAAGTTCCGCCGCATCGGCGTCTTCATGGAACAAGCCGTCTGAACACAGACGGCCAAACGGCTGGGAAGAGCGTCATCCACGGGCGATTCCAAACCGCCCCGCAACGTCCGATAATGCCTCTTATGTTGTATTGCAGGTACGGTTTTCCCCGTATCTGGCGTGATTTTGCTTTTCGAGCCGCCCACTGCACCGACCCATGGCGATGGCGAGCCTACACGGCGGCTCGCACGCCAATCATTTGCGAATCCAGAACACCAAGTGTTCGCCCTTTGAACAGCCGCGTCACAACTGTTCGCCAAATTTTGAGCCGAGCCTGCGCCCGCACACATTCGCCAAACCGATCAGCAAACAGACAGATTCTGCTCGCTTGATTCAGTGCATCAATCGCAAACCGAGACCCGCCCAACGCATCAACGTTGGTATGATCCGTTGATCGATTGCCGAGCCTGTTGAGTGTTCCAAGCGGGTGCTGCGGCGGGCGGTTGCCAGGGGGCGGATTCGACAAAACCGGCGGCCGCTTGGCCGAGCCCACCGATCGGACGAACTTCGCCGCTAGCGATGTTCGATCGGGCTGACTCGGCTTCGTGGAATTGCTGCTCGAATCGATCCAGGTACGGACCGATCACTTCGTGGATTTCCGGCGGGATCACAGATTGGCTTTGGTCAAGAACTTTAGCGATATAAATCCCGCTTTTGCTTTGCACGACTTTTTCGCGAACTTGCTGACCCGCCAACGTGACAGCGAACATCGTGATCAAGGTGCAGTACAGCGATCCCTTCAACAACCCGAACACAGCGCCGATGTGATTGTCGAACTCCTTCAATTTCATCCGATCGATCGAACTGCTGATCATCCGAAACGCAACCCAGATCAGCAGCGACGTTCCGATGAACAGAATCAACATCGCCAAGAACTGGTTCCACGGCGGCTCGACACTGATCGATCGTCCGAATGGCTCGCGCAGCTTCAAAGCCACAAAATAGCTTCCCAAGATCGAAGCGATCGAGGCAAGTTGCCAAGCAAGTCCTTTGACGGCGCCGAACAACATCGCGCCAATCAAAACGACCAACATCACAATGTCGTAGATCTCCATCAAATACATCCATGAAGGTAGGGAGAGAGCGGTGGGGGCGTGGCAAGAGGCCAGTGGAGAATGAGCGAAAATGAGGGAAGGGTGTTGATAGCAAAAAATCTGCGATCGGCACTCAGTCGGACTATAGCGATCGGCAGCATCGGATCGAATACCAATCCGACAACTCATCCGCAGCACGTTGCGCTAGCGTTGAGTCCCACAAAAAGACTATCTACGTAGGAGTCCGGAAGTTCCCCGTCCACTCCCCTGCCCTGGCTTGCTTACCCGAGTGGCAGATTTCAAATCGCACATTACTGGAAGCACGCTCGTCGGAGTCGCCTACGGCTACTGGGGCGTGGTCAGCCAATCCATGTCGCTGGAAAGCGGAATTTTGGCCGGTGGCGTGTGCGCGGTCAGCGGAATGCTGCCCGACCTGGATAGCGACTCGGGCATACCGCTTCGCGAGACCAGCATGTTCGTGGCGGCGATCGCGCCGATTCTGATGATCGATCGATTCCGCGACATTGGGCTGTCCCATGAATCGATGGCGCTCGCCGCGATGCTGATCTATGTGGCAATTCGATTCATCGCCGTCGAGTTCTTCAAACGATATACCGTTCACCGAGGAATGTGGCACAGCATCCCGGCTGCGCTGATCGCTGGAATGTTGGCGTACTTGGTCATGCCATGCCCGAGCGAATCTGTTCGAGTCTACAAATCCATCGCCGTCGTGCTTGGATTCATCGTTCACTTGACAATGGATGAAATCTGGGCAATTGACATTGGACTTGGATTTCGCCTTAAAAAATCCTTCGGAACAGCGCTAAAGTTTGTTGGCCCCAACATGATGATCAACGTCGCGATCTACGCACAATTGGGTCTGCTGATCTATCTCGCCATGAGCGATCACGGAATTGTTGACCGAATACGTTCTCGCACTGACTTGGAACGTCAATACATCGCGCAACCCGGACCACCACTGTTTGATCCTGCACGATGGAATGGAAAGCGATACTAAACCAACGGCGATCGGTCCAATACAATCGTTACGGGACCATCGTTCACTAACGAAACTTTCATGTCGGCAGCAAAAACACCTAGCTCGACCTTGATACCACGCTGAGCAATCGTAGCCGCATAGAGTTGATAGAGTCGCTTTGCGATTGGAGGATCGGCGGCATCGGTGAACGAGGGTCGCCGGCCTTTTCGGCAATCTGCCAGCAATGTGAATTGGCTAACCGCTAGGACTGCGCCGCCAATGTCCTCGACCGACTGGTTCATTTTTCCATGTCGGTCTTCAAAGATACGAAGCCCACATGTCTTATCGGCCAGCCAACGGACCTCGTCTTCGCCATCGCCCTGCCCTACCCCTACCAACGCCAACAAACCTTGCTGGATCTGGCCAACCACCTCACCATCCACTCGCACAATCGCCTCGGCAACTCGCTGCAACACGACTCTCATTGGACCACTCTTGCTTGATTCGTTTTGGTAAAATTCATTCGGTAGGTTCGTCCAGTGTGTTTGACTCGCGAAAAAAGGGGAGTCCACCGGCGCCTAAAATAATCGACTCGGACCCTCATCATGCCATTTCTGTTCACCTGTCCCGAATGCAATACGAAGACCCAGGTCGACGATCGATTCAGCGGACTGGCTGGACAGTGCGTGACGTGCGGCGCAGCGATTGTAATGCCAAAATTCGCAACCCAGTCCCCTGCCCTGCCCTCGCCACAGAACGTACCAACCAAACGAAATTTCGGTTGGCTGGCGGCCGTGCTGGTAACCGTCTTACTCGTCGGCAGCTTGTTGTTTGCAGCTATTCGATTTGGCGGCCAAACGATGTCGACGCTTGCCACCAGCCGAGAACAAACGGCATCCATTCGCAACCTGGAAAAGATCGCAGCCGCGATGGCGGCTTATGCAGCAGACCATGGAACGTATCCGCCACCGATGATCCGCGACGCAAAGCAACAACCGATGCATTCCTGGCGAGTACTGTTGTTGCCCTATCTCGGCGAAGACGAACTGTACAACCGCTTCAATCTTCAATTGCCATGGGACCATCCGGCCAACCGAAACGCGGCCGACTTTGGTATGCCGAAGGTGTACCAACACCCCTCGGCGATTGCCAATGGACTCTATGGACAGTCAAGCTATTTCTTAGTGACCGGCCCGGGAACCCTGTTTCCGACCCAAGGCGCGTTGGGACCGTCCGACATCACCGATGATCCCTCCCAAACGATCTTGATAACCGAAGCGGTTTTCAATTCGCCCTCGTCACTTTGGACCGAACCGATCGACCTCGACATCATCCGGATGCAAGGCAACGTTGGCAGTGGCTTTGGAAACGAACCGGGCGGATTGACAGCCGGCGGCGTGGCAGTCGTAACCACTGATGGACGCGGTCACTTCATACCGGACACAATCGATCCGGCGATTTTCAGAGCTTTAGTGACGCCGCAAGGCGGCGAACGACTCGCCGATGACCTGCTTGACTGAACAAGTCCCCCATTGCCGTGCGGATCAAAATCAACACGCGGCTCAGAATCTAGATTGGGTGCTCGGTCGCGAAACTCGATTCGGCGACAACCTTACGACAAGAATCCGATTGGATACGAAGTACCGGCGCCGAAGAAATTTCGGATATTAGGCAGGATATGTTCCATGTTATTGTCATTGGCAACGCCATACCACATCGCCAATTCAGCGGCCATTTGATCAACGGATGTCGTCGGCAGCAAACGCCCACGGCCCAAGTCCAAAGCATTCCCTGACGCAAGCGACAACGGATAGTCGCCATGAATTCGCCCACCAGTGACCGGACCGCCCATTACGATCTGGTTTCCACCCCAGGCGTGATCACTGCCCTTGCCGTTGCTACTAAGCGTTCGGCCAAAATCACTTGCCGTGAACGTGACCACGTCGTTGGTCATATTCAATTCGTCAATCGAATCCTGGAAACTTTTCAACGCCTGGCTGACCGTCGCCAGGTTGGTATCTTGGGCTCCAATCAAATTATCGTGATTGTCCCAGCCGCCGACGCCAACAAAGAAAATCTGGCGTGACTGGCCGATGCTTTCGTGCGCACCGATCGACTTGGCGATCATTCGCAATTGACTCTGCAATCGGGACGGCGACGTTGGGAAAAACTGATCAACGGTTGTAATTTGATCAACGGCATCATTGAAAGAAATCGCAGCGTCCAAAGCTGTGCGATTCATCTTGGCAAACGTCTTCTCCATCAAGTTGGCGTAAGAACGGGAAAGCACATCGTCCGTCAGCGTCGTAAATATTTTTGCCTGCGTCCAAGTGGGACCATACCAGCCAACCTCTTGTGCACCATTGCTGGTGACCACATAAGGAACCACCGAACCGCCGGTTTGCAAAAGATTGACCGAGTCCAGCGACATGTTCATCGAAATCGCAGGATTCGTATTGACCGTATCAGTGATCATATCAGCCATTCGGCCCGCCCACCCAGTGACCTGTGAGCGAGACTGAGGGACGGAAGTCATCCAGTGCTGTTGCAGGTCCGAGTGCGAGAACAAACCGAGCGGCAGATTCGCTCGCGATTGGTACTGAGCCATTGTGGTCGGCTCGACCAGGCTGCCGACGTTGGCAAGGAAAGTTGCCTTCCCTTGGTCGAACAGCGTTTTGACTTCGGGCATAGACGGGTGAATGCCGAACTGGCGTCCCGATACCGAATCCGTGATCGCGGTCGCTGCGAGTTCCGATGCCGGAATCCCAAGCGCACCGTTGCCAGCGGTGTAGTCGCCACCACGAGCGGCCAGATAATCCGCATGCTCGGACGAAGTTAAGGGCGTCAGCATATTGAACGAATCGTTTCCGCCAAACAAGAAAACACAGACGAGCGCCTTGTAGCCAGACAATCCTGATGTTTGCGCGACCGCGGTGTTAGTCGCCGACAGATTCAACATCGTCGACAAGAGCGAAGTGTTGGTAAGCGCCGCACAGCCACCCGCCAACTTTAGAATGTCACGGCGTGAGGTGTCTTTAGCAACTATGTGTGAGCGTTTCATCGCAAGGACTCAAGTGATAAGTAGTCGGTTGGATTAGGTAACAATCAGGAACGGGACACTATTCTTCGATCGCAGCAAACGGCGAAGTAAGCACCGAAATCAACGTCGATAAAACGCGAAACTCACCAGCTCGTGTTTGCCATGCTGGCGTACCATTGGCATTACCGATCATCCAATCGGTTTCTTTCAAGACGACGTAGGCAATCTCGTCTTTGAACTCTTGCGGCATCGTTCCGGAACAGAACAGCAGGTCGTACTTGTCAATCAAAGTGACTAAGTTACTAACGGCTGCCTCGGAACGCTGGATTGCCTCCCAAGCCGCATCGGTCAAGTTTCCTTTATTGGTCAGATCGTCTTCGTTGACCAGCGCACGGTCGGCATCCAAGTTGAATGTCAGATTACATTCCATGTTGTAAACGGATCCGTTGCTGGCAGTGAACCTTGCCCCACCGCGATTCAGATCGCCGATGTACCGGTTGACCAAACGGTTTGCCGTTACAGCTGTCATCTGCTGGAACTCGGGCGCTACCAAGTTCCCGTTCGGAATTCGCCGCGATGGCTGGAACCCGATCAAGTCACCCGGTGGTTGGAAACCCGGCAAGAAAAAGCTAAAGACGCTAGGCGACTTATAGGGCTCTTGTGTCCAGTCATAATCACGCGGCGTCACCATCGCATAACCATTGGCATAGTCGCTTGTCGCTTCTAAGCCACGCATCAAAGACGTGTAACGAATCACCGGCTCACGCAATCGGGAATACTCAGTCCCACGCGTAGCAACGTCGACTCGATTCGGACTTCGCAGCACTCGGACACGAACCGAACGCCAGGCTTCAGGATCGATCAAAATAGCTTTAACAACCGCCTTCATATCGCCTTTGACCCCCTGCCCGTTGTTGTCAAACGTCCGAGCGACTCGGCGGATGTAGGCTCGCGATGGATTACTTTTAACAAGCCGCTGAATCAACCGATACGAAATGAACGGCGCGACGTTGGCGTGATCAAATAAATCATCCAGCGCCGCCGCGATGTCGGCGTCACCATCGTCGACATCGACAACTTGCCCGCTGACCAAGGTCTTGGGTTCGGTGTCGTGTTCGTGCTGGGCCATTTCCATGGGGTACAAAAAGTCGTTGCCCGAATAAAAGACCCGATTGTTTGTGCTGGTATCACTCGGCTTGAAAGTTAGCCCCGTGAACACCCGAGCAAGTTCTTTGATCGTTTCGTTCGTGTACGTTGGAATCAGTTCGCCACTGAGAGTGGTCTTCAATCGCCCGTCGTTGTAGAGCTCATACAGACCGATCGAGAACAATTGCATGACTTCGCGAGCATAGTTTTCGTCTGGATAACGAACACCATTCGTCTTGCGATTTCGCATGTGGCTGAGATAAACCCCCATCACCGGGTGATAGGTCACATCTTGAAGTAGATCGCGGTAGTTTCCGAACGCACCGTTGACCAAAACATCGTAGTAATTTGTGACTCCGACCCAGCGGCCGACTCCCGAAAGATTACCGAGGCCGGTGTCATTAAATCCGGCTCCGTCTTCGCTGGTGACAAGAATCTGACTGAGCGCCCAGGCAACTCGCTGACGCAATTGGTCGTCGGCCTGCAGCGAAGCCGTCCACCAGGCGTGGTGCCGAAAACGCTGAATCCAAACGTTGTTCTGGCCAGACGTGAATCCGTCGTTGGCGATCATGCTCATCATCAACGGCTGGTGCTCAGTCGCTGGCAGCGCAAATTGAGCATCGATCCATTCTTCGCACGCAGGACGAATACCGATTTGATTGATTCGGCCAGCCAAAGTATCGATGTCGGCCATCGTAGGCCCAAACGTTGCGCGATTGAGGAACTGCGCGGCAAAGACTTTACTTTTCATCAGCTTGGCAGCGATGGGACTATCGACTTCGAAAGTCCCTGCCGATGCTACCGACGAAGAAAGTGCAAGCAGACAGAGGACGGCCAGCCCTCGAGAGATCAGCGTTTGGAAACTGAACATCACCATCACCTTAGTTTGGACGCACGCAAGTGCCGAAAAGGGGTATTCCTATGCCGCTGCCTATAGGTCGATCACGCCATAAAATGGGGTCATAGGTGGAACAGCCGAGCAGCAAAAGAGGAGGGTCGACAGGATTATAAGGCCGGTCAACTTCCCGCTAGCGTACTGCTATGGTTTCGCCGCGTCAAATGAACAATCCGCTCAAATTCACGCTACAGACGGACAACAGCCACAAAACACCCCCTGAATGAGTATTCCCCGTCACACCCTTAGCGCTGACTGGCTCGGGCAAGTTGGTCGGGCAGAGTCTCGGTCAACTTCGAAAAAATTGGCGTCAGACAGAAGGTGACCGTTACGTCGAAGAATAATCCTGTCCAATCGGCCTCGCGGCCTGATCGGACAGAAATTGAGTGAAATACCGCAAAAGCGACGGTGAAGACGTTAGATGGTTTCGAGCTCGATGCCTACGAAACGAGGCAACCTCAGATGACCGAAGTTGGGATCGAGATTTTCAGCAAACCTGAGTAGCTACAAACCTTAGTAGCTACGTGGCTTGACGGTGCCCTGCACGCGCGATGGCAGACCCTGAATTCGCAAGAATCCTTCGGCGTCGTCTTGGTTGTACGATCCGCCGCCTTCCATCGTGGCGATCTCAGCGTCGTATAGGCTGTTCGGGCTAGTTCGCGAATCAACGCTAATGTTGCCTTTGTACAACTTCAGCGTTACGTCACCGGTGACGGGCTTCTGCGCTTCCTTAATGAACGCCAACAAGGCATCCATTTTGGGCGTGTACCAGAAACCGTAGTAAACCATCTCGGCAACTTCGGGCGCCATGCGATCTCGCATGTGCATCAGATCGCGATCCATCGTCAACTGTTCAACGTTCATCAGCGCGTTATACAGAATCGTCATACCTGGCGACTCGTACACACCACGACTCTTCATGCCGACGAATCGGTTTTCAACCATGTCGATACGGCCGACACCATTCCGACCTCCGATCGTGTTGAGCCCCTCGACCATCTCGAGCGGCGAAACCTTTTTGCCGTTCAGCGTCGTTGGCACGCCGGAAACGAATCCGATCGACACCGATTCGGACTTATCAGGTGCTTCCTGCGGGCTGACGCCCATTCCAAAATCGACCAACTCGACACCGTTGATATCAAGTTCTTCCAATTGCCCTGCTTCGTAGCTGATGTGCAGCACGTTCTCGTCGCTGCTGTACGGTTTGCTGGTCGACGCTTTGACGGGAATGTTCTTGTCTTTGCAGTACGCGATCAACTCGGTCCGACCGGGGAATGCTTCGCGGAATTCTTTGATGCGCCATGGAGCGATCATTTCGACCTTGGGATCCAAGGCTTCGGCAGCCAGCTGGAATCGGCATTGGTCATTTCCTTTGCCGGTCGCACCGTGAGCGTACGCGGTCGCGCCGACTTCGCGAGCGACTTGTAAACAAATCTTGCTGATCAGCGGACGGGCGATTGACGTGCCGAGCAAGTAGATCTGCTCGTACTTCGCTTGCCACGCCAAAACGGGAAAAGCAAAGTCGCGGCACAGTTCTTCGCGAACGTCGATGGCACGGTACGATGCAGCTCCGCCATCTTCGGCCTTCTTCTTGATCGCGGCACGGTCTTCACAGGGTTGCCCCAAGTCGACGTAGACGGCGTGAACTTCGTAGCCTTGATCTTGAAGCCAACCGAGAATCACGGAAGTATCCAAGCCGCCGGAGTAAGCCAGTACACACTTTTTCATTACGATGATGTCCGCAAAAACTGTTAGATGACGAAGTTGACAAAGGAAGCCATAGAGATGAATTTTGTAACCTTTCGCGAGCGTTTCGCCCATGCCTGAGCAAAACGGAATCCCCTCTGCCCTGCTTTGCCTGCTTTCCGAGGTCATCGCAGGACGCGCCACGGCGACTGATTTGGTCCATCAAATCGGCTTGTTGGCAGTCCCTGAAACAGCGACTGATGCGGCGGATGGAACGTCCATGACAGAGATTGACGGCGCAACGGTGGACCTCGGCCGCAAGGCCCGCTGCGGATTCGGCGAAGTGATCTACGGGCCCGGGAAATCCGCTGACCTAGTCGCAAGGCTGATCGAAACGCAATTAGAGGCTGGGCAAGACTCGTTGGTGACGCGAATCGATCCGCAGACCGCCGTTGCAGCGACCCATCGGTTTACACACGCTCGACACAACCCCGTCGCCCGAACGCTACGCGTCAGCAGTGCTCCGATTGTGTCTGGTCTGCAGCCATCCCCCAACGGTCTGCATGTCGCCGTCGTCACCGCGGGCAGCACCGATGCACCGGTCGCCGAAGAAGCGATCGAGACCATTGAGTGGATGGGAGTCCCCGTTTCTCGGTTTGACGACATTGGCGTGGCCGGCCCCCAGCGACTGATCGCGGCGGTGCCAAAACTTCGAGAAGCGTCCGCCGTTGTGGTGGTGGCCGGCATGGAGGGAGCTCTGCCGTCCGTCGTGGCCGGGCATTTGGCGGTTCCCATTTTTGCGGTCCCAACCAGCGTCGGCTACGGCGCATCGCTGGGCGGGCTGACGCCGCTGCTGGGAATGCTGTCCGCCTGCGCCGCGAACGTTGCGGTGGTCAACATCGACGCCGGATTCAAAGGCGGTTATCTGGCCGGCATGGTCGTTTCACAGTTACGTCAAGTAACACCTGATACCTGTCAAGCAAGCTAGATCTTTGTCAGCCTACAAACGGACTCCTTCATGCCAACACAGTCTCGCCCTCCGGTTCAGATACCTGAGCGCACCCAAGATGCGCACAAAGGCACGTTTGGCCGCGTGCTGCTCATTGGCGGTTCGCGTGGCATGAGTGGTTCAATCTCACTGTCGTCGGTGGCGACACTGAAGACAGGATCTGGCCTCGTCACCGCAGCGGTCCCCAATCGGTGCTTAGAAACGGTAGCAGCCTTCCATCCTTGCTTGATGACGATCCCGTTGCCCGACGACGACAAGGGCACGTTTTCAGTGGAGGCATCAACGTCGGTTGCGACGCGACTCGCAAAGGTCGATGCGGTCGGCGCAGGCCCTGGAATGACGACCGGCGCCGGATCCGTGCGGATCGTCGAGCGATTGATCGCCGCATCGGGGCTGCCGCGAGTGCTAGATGCCGATGCGATCAACGTGTTGGCCGAACTGGCCTGGGCGTCGTCGGCAACTGCTGACCATACCGGACCGCTTGTGCTAACACCTCATCCAGGTGAACTCCAGCGACTGGTCGGCGTACCGGCCAAACACCGGACAGATCAAATCAATGCAGCGGAGAAACTGTCCGATCAAACAGGCGCGGTGATCGTCGTCAAAGGAGGACCAACGGTCGTGGTCGGGCTCGGCCAACGTTACACCAATTCGACGGGCAACCCCGGCATGGCGACGGCCGGATCGGGCGACGTATTGACGGGCGTGGTCACATCTTTGCTGGGCCAAGGGCTTTCGCCGTGGGACGCAGCCCGACTTGCGGTCTGGATTCATGGGCGGGCGGGCGATTTGGCGGCCAAGTTGACCGGGCAAGCCGGATTGACTGCACTAGAGATATTGCAGTGCTTGCCGCAAGCGGTTGTGGATGCGCAGGCTAGAAGCTTTCCGGTTGACGGCGCATAATTTGTGCGGGCCAGGACTCGCCGGCCACACTCCCCTGCCCTTCACTGCAATTTGCCCTTCTCGTGACGAAAATCGTTCCGCTCGCCAACGTCACCGATGCCAACGACCAGGCTCGGCTGGCGCATCTTCGCGGAGGAGCCGTCTCGATCGGCAACTTTGACGGAGTCCACCGCGGCCACGCTGCCCTGTTGAAACAACTGCGCCGTGCAGCCGATCGTGTTGGCGGCCCCGCCGTCGCCATCGCGCTGGCCCCGCATCCAGCAGAGATTCTGAGGCCAGACAAAGCCCCGCCGAAGCTGGCTTCGCTGAAACGGCGAGCCGAACTGATGACCGATCTCGGCGTCGATGCTCTGGTGATTTGTGACACCAGGGGCGGATTACTGAAATTGACCGCCCAGCAGTTCTACGAATCTCTAATTCGCCAAACGCTTGACGCCAAGGCCGTCATTGAGGGGCCAAATTTCTTTTTTGGACGTGGCCGAGAGGGCGACATCGCCGCACTCGGGCAAATGTGCCAAGCCGATCAAGTCGAACTGCAAATCGCACTGCCAACGACCATGGCCGGCGAAATGATCAGCAGTACTCGGATCCGCAATTGCCTAGCCCAAGGTGATTTGGCAACCGCGAATCAATTGCTTGGTACAGATTACCGAATTAGCGGCCGAGTGGTCAGCGGATCACGCCGCGGCCGAACGATTGGATTTCCAACGGCAAACTTGGAATCCATCGACACCGTGATACCAGCAGTCGGCGTTTACGGCGGCCGAGTTCAAACTGGCGACCAACGGTATCGCGCGGCAATCCACATTGGCCCCAACCCCACTTTCAACGAAGACGGTGACGTGAAGGTCGAGGTGCACGTGATCGATTACGATGGCGACCTGTATGACCATACACTGCAGGTTGATTTTGCCATCCACGTGCGAGGTATCACGAAGTTTGATTCGGCCCAACAACTCGCTGAGCAACTCGGGCGAGACATCCAAACCATTCGCGACCAACTAGCCCCACGCTAACACTCACCCCAATCACCCCGCCGCTTTCAGTAGCCCAACCAGGATCAGAATTTCATGAGCGTCAACTGGAAAGCGTTCACTCAACAGATCAGCCATTACCAATCCTTCGTTTTAGTCAGCCATATTCGTCCCGACTGCGATGCACTTGGCAGCGAACTTGGAATGGCCGAAGTGCTGCGAACGATCGGAAAAACGGTCCGCATCATCAACGCTCACCGCACCCCAGCGGCACTGAACTTCCTGGACCCCGCTGAAGCCATCGAAGTACTCGGCGATCACGTCGAGCCCGAAGACATCTCGTGCGATTGCATTATGATCATGGACACCAGCGCATGGGCACAGCTTGGCGATATGGGCGACGTCATCCGAGCGGCATCGTGCGACAAGATCGTATTGGACCATCACATCGGCGAAGACGCGCTGAACGCGACGATGTACAAGGACTACCAAGCCGAAGCGACCGGCCACTTGGTCGTACAGGCTGCCGACGCGTTGGGCGTGCCAATCACTCGCTCGATGGGCATGCCTTTGTTCGCCGCAATTGCAACCGATACCGGATGGTTTCGCTTTCCAAGTGTGACCGCAGAAACGTACCGCGTGATCGGGCGGCTGATCGATGCGGGTGTCGTGCCCAGCGAAATCTATGGCGACTTGTATGAACGCGACACAATCGGCCGATTAAAACTGCGTGGCACGATATTGTCGCGCACCGAAGCTGAACTGGATGGCAAACTGATGCACACCTACGTCAAGAAAGAAGACTTTGCAGCGTGCGGCGCAATGCCCAACGACACCGAAGACGCCATCAACTTGACGCTGGCTGTGCAAGGCGCTCAAGCTGCCGTGATCTTTGTCGAACAGCTCAAGGGCGGGTTCAAACTCAGCTTCCGCAGCCGATGCGAAATGGACAGCAACGAAGTTGCCCAGTTGTTCGGTGGCGGCGGTCACAGAGCAGCAGCCGGCGCCTTCGTCGAAGGCACTCTGGAAGAAGTCCAAAACCGAGTCCTGCCCGCCGTCCGCAAAGCTGTCCAAGGCGAGTAACCCCAGCTTTCCAACACCTGCGTTTCAAACACAGCGAAACAGCCGACTAGGTTTTCGGAACCATTGAAACACAGTCGAACCGAAAACCTGATTCACCGGACGTGGACTTCTACTTCAAAAAGAAGCTGGTCATTTCCCAGCCATCTTCCGTCGTATTGATGTAGCTGGCGGCCTCGGGCAACAGATGCTCGATCTCGCTGAGGGCCGGCAATTTGGTGGCATCCATCAAATTAGGTTCATCGCTTTCCGCGTCTTCGAACGCACGTCGAACCAGCGATGCAATCAACGTATCGCTTTCTTTCAATCGGTTCTGACGCAGCAATTGGTATTTCACTCGCAGCGACAACTTGGTGCGGACGAATCGGTCCAGTGCAACCGGACCAGCCTGTAACTGCTTCATCGCATCCGAAATCGCAATCACACGTGGCTGGCTACCGAATCCGCCGGGAGTGCCCTGCTGAATTCGCTTGGCCGTTTCCACCAAAAATTCCGGATGGCTTGAAAACATCAAGTACGGCGCATCCGATCCAGGACCTTTTTCAACCAGCGCGATCGCCCAGTGATCCAACAAAGGCGGTGGCTCGTCGGTTTCTTCCTCTTCTTCGATTGCCAAGTCACCGAACAATTCGGCATCAAAGTCGTCTGTACCCTCACCGCGTTGCACACGCCAAATTTCGACACCCGGCAACGCATCCATTTGGCTGGCATCGGGTTCGACTTCCATCGCTTTACGAATCGCCACCTTGATTGCAGCGGCATCAGCAACGCGAATCGCGACCAACATTCGGTCTGAATTAACATCAGCCGGCAACGTGTTATCAGTAATCAGCAAAACGTGATTGTCGAGGTTTGGTAGCACGTTCTTTTCAATATCGATTTGCGGCCCGTCTTCGTCTTCACGAATGCCATCGATGATGTCGCGAAAGATGGCGTCGCCGAATGCTTCGTTGACCAGCGATTCGGCAGCCCAAAACGCTTCTTCGATTTTGACGTTCAAGCGATTTACGGTTGCCACATCGTCACCGATCCAAGTCGGCAAAGGCTTGGCAGGCTCATTGGGAAACTGCAGCATTCGTGCTGCCATTTCGTATTTGTCAGGCTTGCCCGTGACGCCTGGTGCCCACACAAAACCTTTGTGCAGAATATCGAAAGGATCACCGGCCATGATGGCGATTCCGCCGACACCCTTGATCGCTTCGAAACCTTGGTTCTGCAACAGCTTCAAAATGTCGACTTGATTGCCGCGATCAATGTCCAGCGACTCGCGAACAATGCGTCCCATTTGAAACGGGCGGGCAAACCATTCAAGCGCGACAATTCCACCGTTGGTAGTTGCCGGACCGCGGATCGCACGTGCCGAATGAGTAAGCACCGTGCGAAAGTCTTCCGCCTCACTGATCGACGGCCCCTTTGGCGAACCGGCGATCGCATCGAGTAAATCCGTGACGACCGAATCCCGATCTGCTGTGATCAAACGCGAGTCGTTGAGCGTGATCGCAATCTGCTCAACTTTCAATTGCCCTGGTTTGGGCTTGGTGTTGTAAATCCGAACAGTCTCTCCAAGGTGCTGGGCATCGGTGCGAATCCAACCACCGGCTTTCAGGTCGGTATCCAGCGTCGCCATCACTTCATCCGCCTTCGCCTTGCGTCCGCGAATATCGGCAACGACACAAACAGCGAACGGGCGTCGCTTGTCATTCTCGAATGGCAACCACGCAAACACAGCTTCACCCGAACCAATCTCGTAAAGATCTTCAAGCTTCAATCCGATTTTGTTGTCAAGTGATTGCAGATAATCTTTCGCGCGCTCACGTTGAGCATCGACGAACGGCTTCATCGACGGATGCTCAATCAATTGGCCCGCGTTGGTGGATTTCCAAGCGGTGCAAAATTTTGGCAAGTCGGGAACGCGAACCAACCCCGCGACGGTTTCTGGCAACAACTCGATCGCCGGTTGATAGGCAACTGCGTTATTGCCACCACCAGCCGGAGCAGCCTTTTCAGAAGCAGTTTCTTGGCCGACAACAGCGTTCAAAAAGATCAGTGGCGACGTAGCGGTCAGCCCAGCAATCAAAACGACAGCGATCGAGTGAAGTGAAAAAAAAGCCGCCTTGCCGACGGAACGGCCAAGCGAAAAACCAATCAGGGTGAACATTCAAATTCCGGTGCTTTAGATAATATGTGTCGATTCGATCGCACCCTCGGGAACGATCGGATCGACCCGTATGTTATCGAACTCGTTTTGTTGCCGAAACGGCGGCTTTGGCCCAAAGCGGCGACTTCGAGTACATTTCGCCGACTGCATTTTGTCGGTTACATTCCCGTTCTCGATCGCTGATCGCGGTCAGGAACCCACGTTTTGGCCATTCCCCCCTAATTCTCCGCATTCTCGATCCACAGGACCCCCCCACGTGTCGGTCAATCTTCCCAATGTGCTCGCCTCTCGTTACGCCAGCGAGGCGATGGTCAAAATTTGGTCTCCGGCCGGAAAAGTCGTTCTGGAGCGAGAGTTTTGGATCTCGGTCATGGAAGCTCAGTCCGATTTGGGCGTTCCGATCCCGCCAGGCGTCATCGATGCTTATCGCGCGGTGATCGAAAACGTCGACCTAGAATCCATCGACGCTCGCGAACGGGTCACCAAGCACGATGTAAAAGCTCGCATCGAAGAATTCAACGCGCTAGCCGGGCATGAACACATCCACAAAGGAATGACGTCTCGCGACTTGACCGAGAATGTCGAGCAACTGCAGATCCGCACCGCGTTATTGTTGGTCCGCGATCGCACAATTGCTGCTCTAGGCTTGGTGGCTGAACGAGCAGCCGATTTTGCTGAACTGGCAATCGCCGGTCGCAGCCACAACGTACCCGCGCAAGTCACCACGATCGGCAAGCGAATTGCGTCGATCGGCGAAGAACTTCTGGCCGGCTTGGGACGCATCGAAGACTTGCTGGCCCGGTATCCGCTGCGTGGCATCAAGGGCCCCGTCGGAACCCAACAAGACATGCTAGACCTGTTTGAAGGCGACGCATCGAAACTCGCATCGCTTGACCAGCGCATCGCCAAACGGTTGGAATTCGGCAGCTACTTTGATTCCGTCGGACAGGTCTATCCCCGATCACTGGATTTCGATGTTGTCACATCGCTGGCTCAGCTTTCATCAGGCCCCGCCAACTTCGCACGCACACTGCGATTGATGGCGGGAGCCGAACTGGCTACCGAAGGATTCAAGCCCGGCCAAGTTGGCTCGTCCGCGATGCCGCACAAAATGAATGCACGTTCGGCTGAACGAATCGATGGTTTTTCAGTGATTCTTCGCGGCTACGTAGCGATGGTCGGCGGATTGATCGGTGACCAATGGAACGAAGGTGATGTCAGTTGCAGTGTGGTCCGCCGCGTTGCCATTCCAGATGCGTTCTTGGCGATCGATGGGCAAATGGAAACGTTCCTAACCGTGCTGGTCGATTTCGGCGTCTACCCCGCCGTGATTGGTCGAGAAATGAAACGCTACTTGCCGTTTCTGGCGACCACCAAGATTCTGGTTGCGGCAATCAAGGCAGGTGTCGGCCGCGAAACGGCACACGAAGCCATCAAAGAACATGCCGTCGCTGCAGCGTTAGCAATGCGAGAACAAGGCGGCGACGAAAACGACTTGATCGATCGATTGGCAGCTGACGCAAGAATCCCAATGGATCATGCGACGCTGACAGCTGCGATTGGTGCCCCCGCCGAATTTGTCGGCAACGCGCCCGCACAAGTCGCGACCGTCGTTGCCAAGATTGAATCGATCGTCAAGCAACATCCCAATGCGGCAAAGTATCGCGCGGGTGCGATTCTGTAATTGGTGGCGAAATTCGCTCTAAATTTATTCCACTCGGTTCGGTTCGTGAGTTTCGAACCGAGTCAGGCGGCTCTGCCGAATCGCTTTCATCGTCTTGCAAGCACGATCGTAAAGCACCTTTTGCGATCGAAACTTTTCATCACCAGGCTCGGTACGTTTGTAAGCACCGTTGGACTGCATGACCCATACATTAGTCGTGTCCTTGAAATAGGTCCCCAGCATTTCCTGTAGCTTCTTTCGACAATCTTCATCATCAACGGGCACCAACAACTCGACACGTCGATCCAAGTTGCGAGGCATCCAGTCGGCACTACTGATGTACAGTTCGTGATCGCCCCCGTGACGAAACATGATTACTCGCGCGTGTTCCAAATAACGGTCAACGATCGAAACCACCTTGATCGAATCGCTCAGCCCTTTTACGCCCGGTTTCAAACAGCAGACACCTCGAATATTCAGCAAAATTTTCACGCCGGCTTGGCTGGCTCGATACAGCGAATCAATGATTTGTGTATCAACCAACGCGTTGAGCTTCGCGATAATTTCGCCTCGCTGACCGGATTGAGCACGCAGCGTTTCGCTTTCGATTAGTTCAATCAAACGGCTACGCAGGGTCATGGGGGCCGACGCCAGATGTTGTAACTGCTGAGGCTGGCTCGCACCGGTCACACAGTTAAAGAACGAAGTTGCATCAATGCCCAGCTCTTCATTGCACGTCAACAATGACACGTCACCATACAAATTGGCAGTGACTTCGTTGTAATTTCCGGTCCCAAAGTGCATGTATCGCACGATCCCTTGCGGCTCGCGACGAACAATGATGCATACTTTGGCGTGCGTTTTCAGGCCCCGTATGCCATAGATCACTTGCACCCCTGCCTGTTCCATCTCGCGTGCCCATTCGATGTTTCGGGCTTCGTCGAACCGGGCTTTCAATTCCACAATCACTGAAACGTACTTACCGTGTTCAGCCGCGCGCATCAGTGCTGCAACGATGGGGCTGTTGCGGCTGGTCCGGTACAACACCTGCTTGATCGCCAGCACATCCGGATCGTTGGCCGCCTCTTCAATCAGCCGAACGACCGGATCGAATTTCTCGTACGGGTGAATCATCAACAGATCGCCTGCTGCGATCGTTGTGAACATCGATTCGGCAGGATCAATGTTGGGGGACCCCTGCGCCAACCAAGCTTCGTCTCGCAGTGCATCGAACCCTTCCAAGCCATGAAGCGTGAACAGGTATGTCAAGTCGAGTGGGCCGTCGATCGCGAACAAGTCGTCTCCGCGAAGCTCCATCTTCTCAGACAAGAAAGCCAACATCGAGTCGCTTGCGCCAGCGGTGTACTCCATCCGCACCGGTCGTGATAGTCGACGACTTTCAAGAACGTCCTCCATCCCAACCATCAAGTCGGCGGCCGAGTCTTCTCGCAATTCGACGTCCGCATTTCGAGTCAACCGGAACGAGATACACTCTTGGACCTCGCGACCGGGAAAGAAGTCGTCGATATAATGCTTAACTAATTCCTCAAGCAACACGTAAGCGTGGCCGCGATCACTAGGCATCGGCATCATCCGAGGCAGCGTTCGCCCCAGCGGAATGACCACAAAATCCAATCCCAACTCTTCGTCAGCCGACGTTGGCGCCCCCGAGGCAATGCTGTCCTGTGACTGGGGCCTTAGTCGCGTCGACGCTTTCGGATCCGACTTAAGCGACGCGCAGACATGCAGCCCTAACCCTTGCAACAGCGGGAACGGTCGCTCGGCAAAAATCGCTTGCGGTGAAAGCACTGCAAAGACATCACTTTGGAATCGAGCGTCGGCAGCTTCACTGCAACGGTCGCTACATGAATTTAAATCTACGCGATGAATGTCGGCGTCTGCCAATCGTGGCTCCAACGTTTCTCGCAACACCTGGTATTGGCGATTGACAATGGACTTGCAACGGCTGGCGACGGCCTGCAACTGCTCAGCAACCGTCATTCCCGACGGATCGCAAACCATCGAATTACGATGATACTGCATCTTCAAAGAACCGACCCGGACCATCATAAACTCGTCCAAGTTCGAGCTTGTGATAGCCAAGAACTTGGCTCGTTCTAACAACGGCAGCGACGAATCGGCGGCCTGATCCAGAACCCGTTCATTGAATTCCAACCAACTCAATTCTCGATTGATGAAACGATCGGCGGGCAATTCTTTGGGAGCTCGCTTTTGGCTACGTTTCTTACCAGTAGATGATTTGGACGGCATAAGAAGAGCTGGGGATAAGATTGTGAATGGAGAGTTGGAATTGAGAGAGTTGGAATTGAGAATTGGGAAATGCTGGCGTTCACTATTTGAGTTCAGCGTTCTTTATTCTCCGGTGTCTTCTTGTGGTGCGACGACTTCAATGTCAACAACTTCAACATCAACTGAATCGACGTCAACTTTCTCGGTCCCCAACAGCGTTCGAAACATCTTGGGATAGAAGTCTTCGCCGTAGCTCATTTCACCACCTTGATGACCCACTAAACCCGAAATTGCAGCGCAAACCAACAAGCCGAACTTCCAAACAAAGTTCATTTTCGGACGGTCGCCACGCAACGACAAAAGCGCCACGATCGCAAATCCGACCGACAGAATCGAAACGATCACGCCGCTCCAACGGTGCCAGAAAATTTCTCGGTCCATCATCTCGGCATCAAATCGATTCCACGATCCATAGCCTTGCTCGGTGGCGAAGGACCATCCCATCAAGGTTGCACCAACCGCTGACACTGCGCCGAACAACAAACACGCTAACGGAATCTGAGTTCCTAGCGATGGCCACTTCCATCCCAAAACCACGAAACCGGCACCGAACATCAACAGCGCAATCGGAAAGTGAACGGTCGCGGGGTGCAAGAAACCCTGTGCGGCCCAAACTCGCTCGAGCAAACTCTTTGGCGCCTGTGCAACGTCCACGTCTACGTCCAACAAAACAGCGACTCTAGAACCGTCAATTGCGAAGTCTTCGGGCCAATCGGCACCCTCGTTGATCCATACTTTGACGAGCGCCAACTCGCCCGCTGACAGTGGACCGCCATGAGAACGCGGCGGCATCAACATGTCTTCGTCATCAGTCGTCAGATAGTCGACGTAAAGCGTGCTGGAATCGGCGTCGTCCGGTTCAAGGTAGTCCATCATCATATCGCGATCGTCGACTCGAAAGTCGTTCTTTGCATCGTCGGGACCGTGACATTCCAAGCAGTGCTTTACCAACAGCGGTGCGATGTCGCGTCCAAATTGAACCAAGTGCCCGTTCTCATCAAGCGGAGTCGTTTCTGCGGCATCGACTTCCACGATTTCCACATCCAGCACCTCGGCGTCCTGTGCTGACGAGACGGCCGCCCTGCCCTGCCCTGCGACAGTCAGCGTGAATGCGACCAAGCATCCGAAAATGAAACGTGCGATACCTGCGTCGAGGTGAAGTTGGAACATACAGAAAGTCTCCGTTGGCGTTTTAGAATCGCCAGTGAGTTCAAAGGCGGGGATCAGCGATCCAATTTTGCCGTTTCCAAAACGACAACATGCTGATGCGAAGCTGCTTGATTACCAAGGATTCCGCCATACCATTGTCGTCCGATCGGGCCAGACTTTCCAGGCCACAGGGTTGCTAGGCAAGGACAGACTCCGGAAACGCCGAGCTACAGAACGCCTGCGGCAGGCGGCCTAGACCGCGATGCCTGAGAAAGCTTTCCCAAGCCCCAACAGGGCGATCTCGCGTTTAACGTCTTCGCTGGTCGGCGCTTCCAAAGTTTCGGCAACCTCGTCAGCGATCAATTGAGCGAACAAGGTCCTGGCTTCGGCCAATGTCTTCTGCACCGTTGCCTCGTCGATTTTCAACCCCGATTCGGACGCAATTTGCAGAACCAACATCGCGGGCGTCGCAGGGGTACTTTTCGTCGCGCCGTGCAGCACCGTGTAGACCGGCGATTCAGGGCTGGTGTGTTCCTGGCGTTCGAGCGATCGCCAGGCCCGTTCGAGCAAACCTTCGCGCCAGTACGTCAGCCACTGCTTTGATTCCAGCGTGATGCTTTCCAGATCTAACGTCGGTCGACTGCCTTCGGGCAACTCTGCAACCGCCGACTTGGCCGCCGAACGGATGCCTCGCAACAAGAAATCTCGCAGCCGGCCTCGTTTGTGTTCGCCGAAACCCACCGACACCAAATGACCTAGAAGCAATTTCAGTGATTCATCCGCCAGATCGCTCGACCCTAAAATCGCAGTCAGCTGACGGCGCATCGGCGATAGATAGCGAAGCACAAAACCAGCCGCGCTATCCGCTTGCGTCCAAGGGTGCGATGATCGCACCAAGTTGATCGAACTTGTGCGTCCGGTTGCAGAAGAAGTCAGGTCAGCCATTTGGATAAGTTTAACCCGCCGGATCGGTCAAGTGTGAAGCCAGACGGCTTCGAAAAGCGGTGGAACAGGCGGTCGTTGTGGCCACCTCATTCATCCCGTCACTGTCATTGCATCATTGCCGCTGTCGAATCGCCAGCCCCGGTGACTCGGACGGTCGTCCTTCTTTCGATCGAAAGTAGGTGCGTTTAGACGACCGGCTTTGACGAACCAAAGCAATCGTGACTCGGTCATCGCGTGACGTCCTTAGGAAATCGTCAAAAGCGGTTCCCGATATTCTGATCTGATCCGCCTGGTCTTTCAAACGGTTATCTCGGTTCATGAACTGCACCGCCCCCAGAAGAGTCTGGCTTTCGACTCCTTCACGCAACGGTGACTGGCTCCAAGTCAAATACCCTGGCCCAGACTCGGTCCATCCAGAGTCCAAGCCCTGGACTATTCCATAAGCTACAAATTTATTTTCCGCATCGACCTCTCCATGCTGCGCGACAGTCAACAATAGAATCACCCGATCAATCTCTTTGCGGTCGAACTTGCACTTTGCCAAATCGAATCGCAAATAGATGTGTTCTTGAACCATGATGCTACCATCCGGCCCCTGAAACCCTTGAACGATATGTCGATCGCCAAACGATTCGTCTGACGTGCTGCTGACATAGGTATCGGCTCCACGACCATCCGCCGTTCGTAACGTCTGGTAGCCCAGCAGTTCGCTGGTCATCAAATTCTCTTCGACCGCCAAATTCGAATTGGATTGCCCAACCACGGTACCGCCCGGCGTTTGCAATTCAAAAACAATTTTGTACTGAGTCGGTGCTATTCGATCAGTCAGAATCTGAATTTCGAACTCATCAGATTCCCCAGGCTGGGGAAGCGAACTGGCGGAAAATTTGCGAGGAAAGACAGGTGCTTTCAACCGCTTACCATCCGCCGGCACCAGATAGGTCACCAACTGGGCCACCACATCCGCACCGGCGTTTAGCTGCCGAGGATCGTCAGCATCTCCGCTGGCTCGATTAATCAAACGCATTTTAAATCGCGCGGCCTCACCGCCAGTCACCTGCAAGGAGCTGGCGTTCACCGGCGAAAGTTCAAGTGACGCCAGCGACGCTGCGGTGATCACCGCCTGCTTGACCGGAACAGCATCGACACGACGACGACTCACGTCGGAACGGTTGGACGTCGAATCGACCGGATTCGGTACACTTGCGATGCGATTGGGACTCGCAACCCAAGCCACCATGATCGCGAGCACTAGCAGTCCCGCAATGGAATAAGCCCACCAAGGAATCAAGCGAACCTTAGACGTCACATCGACACGAGTTCGAGAGACCGACGAGTCGGTTGCTTTAGCTTTGCCGGCGGTGGTTGGCCCGACCACAATTTGCATCGCGGCTTGGTGCTCGGCCGAACAGCGTTGTTCACAATCATCGATCAGCTTGACCAACTGGGTCGCCGAACTCGGACGATCTCGAGCTTCCTTTGACAACAGCCGCTCGATCAATTCACACAGCGGAGCCGGTGTCTGCGGCGCGACCGTCGCCAGCGGCACAAAATCCTGACAGATGATGGCGATCAGTTGACCTGTCATCGTGTCGGATCTCAGCGGCAGGGTTCCGCTTAACATCTGATAAAGCATGACGCCGAGCGAGTACAAATCAGTCCGGTCGTCGACCGGTTCATTGCGAGCCTGTTCAGGCGACAAGTATCCGGGACTGCCGACGACGCTGCCGCGAGGTGTTAAACGATCGGTTCCAGCGACCGCTAACCCAAAGTCCAATATTTTGGCGCGTCCACTGGGCTCTTCCAACCAAATGTTGGCAGGCTTGATATCGCGGTGATAAATGCCGCAGGCATGCGCGGCACCCAACCCCATCGCGACCTCTCGCGCGATACGAATCGCGTCCACGTAGTCGAACCGCTGGCCCGCTGATTTGTCCGCTTTGATTTTCTCGAAAAGCGATTGCCCTTTCAATAACTCCATCGCCAAAAATGGCATGCCGCGATGGACGCCGACTTCGAAAATGGTGGCAACGTTATCGTGATGAACTGCGGCCATCGACCGAGCTTCTTCGACGAACCGTTTGCGGCTGCCCGTGGTGCCAGCGAACTTCTTGTTCATCATCTTCACGGCGACGGTTCGTTTCAGCCGCCCGTCCGTAGCCCGAAACACCTCACCCATTCCGCCTTTGCCCAGCACCCCGACAATTCGGTACGGGCCCAACCGACCAAGTTCGCCCGCGCGTGACGGGGGATCCAGGAATTCGTAGGCAGGTTTTTCGGTACTCATATTTCATGCAAACCTAAACACTGATCGCCCTAGATTCAACGCTGTACACATTAACTATCCCGCAAATATCGGACTCACCGACCGGTTAACCGACATCGACGCGACCCCATCTGGTGGTCCGGGGATTGCCAACCTACGGACTTTGCCGCCATCCTTTGGCACCGGGCCTGCAACCGCACCATGCCAAAACCGCCCCCCGACCCCCACGCACCGCCGAGCCGATCCCGTGAATCGTACCCCCGTTGCCGACCTGACCGATGGTCAACAGATCGACCAAGTCTTCCGGGCCGCCGACAAACAACTAAGAGTCAATCGCCAAGGCGGAAAGTACATCTTGATGCGTCTTTCCGATAAGTCGGGAGTGATCGCAGCGATGATGTGGAACGTTGACGAAACGATGTTCGAATCGTTCCAGCGCGGCGGCTATGTGCATTGCCACGGCCGAACGCAAATCCACAATGGCGCATTGCAACTGATTGTGACCGATATCGAATCGATCGACGAATCAGAGGTCGACGTGGACGATTTTGAACGATTCGACGCCAACGAATCGGACCGATTGATGACGCGGCTCGGCGAAATCCTTCGGGGATTGCGAAACGCACCACTACGGCAACTTGCCGAAGTCTACTTGGCTGACGAAAACTTCGTCGCTCGATTCAAAAAAGCTGCCGCCGCAGTATCCAATCACCACGCGTTCCCCGGCGGCCTGCTGCGACACACCGTCGACATGATGGAGCTTTGCCAATTGGTCGGGCCGCGGTACCCCCAACTGGACGCCGACCTGCTGACGTTCGGCGCGTTCCTGCATGACCTGGGCAAAATCGAAGAACTATCCTGTGACGGCGAGATCTCGTACACCGATCGCGGGCAACTGGTCGGCCACATCGTGATCGGTGTTCAAATGCTCGGCGAAAAAATCGCTGACTTCGAAAAGAACGGCGAAGCGTTTCCTGCCGAACTGCGTTTGCACTTGGAACACATGGTCGTCAGCCATCATGGGCAAATTGAATTCGGAAGCCCCAAGCTTCCAGTGATGCTGGAATCCGTCACGCTACATCACATCGATAACCTGGATGCAAAATTATGGTCTTACACCGCAGCGATCCAAACCGATGTTTCGGGTGACGGAAACTGGACAAACTACACGCCGTCGATCGGTCGCAAGTTGTGGAAAAAGCAAAGCTAGCACCTGACGAATCAAGGAAAGCGAATGAACCACCCCCTTCCCGCCGTCGTCCTGCTTTCGGGCGGCCTGGACAGCGCCACCTGCCTCGCGATCGCACGCGACAAGGGATTCACGCCCCACGCGATCAGCTTTCGATATGGCCAACGACATGATTACGAACTCGATCGCGCGGTTCGTTTAGCCAGCAACCTACAAGCCGCCTCGCACCGGATCGTCGATATCGACCTCGCCCAGTTCGGCGGATCGGCGCTGACCGACGCCAAAATTCCGGTCCCCAAAGCAGACTCGATCGCAGAAATGGGCAGCAGCATTCCGGTCACTTATGTGCCGGCGCGGAACACGGTCTTCTTGTCGCTGGCGCTGGCGTTTGCCGAAACAATCCAGTCACGTGACATCTTCATCGGCGTCAACGCACTCGACTACAGCGGCTATCCTGACTGCCGTCCCGAATTCATCGCCGCCTACGAGACGATGGCCAACTTGGCAACCAAAGCGTCGATGGAAAACCCTCGCCGCTTGACCATTCACACACCGCTGATCGATTTAACGAAAGGCCAAATCATTCAAACGGGCGTCGCACTGGGCGTCGATTACGCAAACACGCTTTCGTGTTATGACCCGGGCAGCGGAGGCAGCCCATGCGGTCACTGCGACGCTTGCCTGCTACGTGCGAAAGGGTTCGCCGAAAACGGCATGACGGATCCAGCAACCTAGCGATTCCATTGCAGTCGGGCTTTCGGGTAGTAAAACTCGCCAAGAGTCTTGGCCTGGTAGGACTAGACGCAGCCCCTTCCTTCCTTGCCTCGATTAGAAAACCTATCCAATGGCCATTTCCTGGACACTCCATTCAATTTTTGCGTGTCTGCCCTTTGCCAAGTCCATTGGTTGGCTGCAACTCCTCGGGAGTCCTCCAGGGTGTACCGGTAAACAAGCCGCCCGGTTGCGCGTGGGTGTCAAAGTAAAAGTCGTAAAGCGGCGAGAATTGCAGACGAAAGTCGGTCGACTCGCAATCAAAAAACTTATCGTCTAGCTCATCACCGACACGCCAATCGAACACCCAATGGTGATGCACTTCCGCACCTCCGCGTGAACTGCCGGCGGCTGCCTTGACAACGTGCGGCAACCATTCACTGAGCTTCAGATTCTTTTTCCACTTAATGTTGGTCTCACCAAATCGATCGGGCATATTTGGGTTTGTGCTCGTGTACTTCACCTGCGTTGGCATGTAGCCGTATGCCTTTGATTGTGTCAGTTCAATGTCAAATGCCAATGTGTGCTGCCTCCAATGCCATTTACTCACAATGTCACCCTGCGTTACCTCTTCGGCCGACAAAAACTTGCTTTCCTGCAAGTAAACCTTTTCGATCCATCCTCGCTGTAGCATTTCGTTCTGTAAAAACATTGCATGCAGAACCAAATCGTCAAATGGGTCGAAGCTCACGAATGAGAGTCGATTCTCACCAATGAATCGTGCAACCGTCTGTCCTTTTTCTCTCTGAGAGTAACCGTGGGTGTCAGCGGAACCAGCGCGACCTTTCAGCTTTTCGCCGCACTGAAAGAACTCGACCCAGTACTGGAACTCGAAACTGCGGTTGGACGACCCGGGCCCCATCACCTTGCCATGCGCACGGTAGTTAAAATTTTTGGCCTTGTTGCCCGCGTGCAGTTTGTAGATGCGATTGATCGCGATGGGCGGGCGATTGACGGATTCTGCACTTAGCGTCGTCGTTTCACCGGTCACCATCAATGCATACCGACTTAGCACGCTGTCACGGAGCAAGATCAAATCCGCGAGCCCATCATAGACGATCGCCTCCTTTTTCTCCGCTTCAGCAGCTTCATCCGCGATCAACGACAAAGTCATAAAAAGCGAGACACCAATCGTCAAAACACAACGCATCAACATACCACATCTCCAGGAAAACAAATTGTATGCTACGCGTCCAATCGAACGCCCAAATCGACGACCATTCTGTTTTGCAAGTCACTCTAGAGTCTCGAAGCGATTCACATTCCAAAGCATTGAACGCTGGTCAGCCCTACCCAGTCGACGGTGTCAATATAAGAAGGATTAAGAATGTCGCCAAAAGTTTTGGCCTGTGTGGAGACCGCCGAAAGTCTTGACGACTGTCGCTACGAACCGTTCCAGAAATTTTAGCTGCGGCGGACTACTAGCCCAACGCAAGCTAGAACATTTGGAATTCACCGGCGACTTCGAACGCAGATTCGTAGTGCTCGATCTTATTGGGCGACTGCCCATCACCATGCCACCAAACCGCGATGACATCGAATCGAGCGGTGACGCCTAGCAGTTTCTTGCGTTTCAGATACCGCAGCGCCGCTCGCGATACCCTGCCCTGCTTTTCTGCGTCGACACGCTCGGCAGGATGCCCAGGTTTGGTCGTTGAATGCGTTTTAACTTCGACAAAGACGATCGTTTTCTTCTTGCGGTCAATCGCGATCAAGTCGATCTCGCCACCCCTGTCCGATTCACTTTCGGCCACCACGACCAACCCCTTCTGACGCAGTAGCCGGGCGGCCGCCTGCTCGCCGCGTTTGCCTACCGAAGCGGTCTGGTCGATCGCACCGAAACGGATTTCGACGTACCGATCACGAACTCGCTTGACAAGCCAGTGCATAGCAGACGGCCCTTTCGGTGCGTAAAAAAACGACGCGTTCTCATGATAAAGGACACGTCGTTTGTTGTGTGGGCAGTGAACTGACAGCACTTCGCTTTAGCTGCGGCGACGTTCTTTCAGACGAACGGCCTTACCAACCCGGCCACGCAAGAAGTACAGCTTCGCACGTCGGACAACGCCGCTTCGCTTGACTTCGATCTTGTCGATTCGCGGGCTGTGAACGGGGAATTTACGTTCCACACCTTCACCGGCAACGATGCGGCGAACCGCAAACATTTCTCGCGAACCAGTTCCGCTGCGTCCGATGACAACACCGGTGAAAACTTGGATTCGCTCTTTGTTGCCTTCAAGAATCTTCAAGTGCACGTCGACCGTGTCACCGATTTCAAACTGAGGCGCGTCTTCTTTCAACGAGGTCTTTTCGACCAGGTCCATAATGGCTTTGGACATATTATCAGGCTCACGCGTTAGGGTTTTTAATGTCGTTTTCGCTCTCGACCAGCAAGTCGCTGCGTCGAGCTTGGGTTCGCAACCGGCTTTGTTCCGCTCGCCACTTGGCGATGGCTCCGTGGTCGCCGCCCGTCAGGACGTCGGGCACGGTATGGCCCCGAAACTCTCTCGGTCGCGTGTATTGTGGAAACTCAAGCAACCGGTTTCCCTGGCTGAAAGAGTCGTCAATGTTACTTTGTTGGTCGCCCAGCACGCCGGGTATCAACCGAATCACCGCTTCGATGATCACCATCGCCGCTACTTCGCCGCCGTTAAGGACAAAGTCGCCGATGCTGATCTCCTCAGGCTGCCAAATGTCTGTCACGCGTTGGTCGAATCCTTCGTAGCGGCCACACAGCAGGATCAACCGCTGGTCAGTCGCAAATTCTTCGGCCATTCGTTGGTCAAACCGCTTGCCGCCAGGCGTCAGCAAGATTTTCCTTGCTGGCATCGGTGACATCGCTTGGACCGCTTCGACACACTTCACCGTCGGCTCGACTTGGATCAACATCCCAGGGCCGCCACCGAACGGTTTGTCATCAACCGGCCGGTGAACAGAATCGGGTGCAAAATCTCGCAGGTCGTGCCGATGGATATCGACGAGCTCGTTCTTAATCGCTTTGTTAAGAAGCCCTTCGCCGAGGTAGCCCTCGAACAACGCCGGAAAGAGCGTGACGATATCGAATCGCATGGTTCTCTTTCAAACGTTTACAAATCGACTATTCGGACGCTGTTTCTTCCGCAGGTGCAGCTTCAGCAGCAGCGGCTTCTTCGGCTGGTGCTTCAGGTGCAGCTTCAGCTTTGGGCTCTTCTTTCTTCGGCTTGGCCGGTTCGGGCGGTGCCGGAGTGTATTGCTTGCGTTTGCCGAGGCGTTCCATGGCAGCCTTTTGAGCTTCCAAGTGAGTGCCTTCGGTGCCGTACTTCTTGATCAGCACGCCGACCTTGTCGGTCGGTTGGGCACCGACGCTTAACCAGTAATCGACTCGTTCGCCTTTTAGGTTGACGCGAGCATCCGTTTCAGGACACATCGGGTCATAGGTTCCCAGCTCTTCAATGACGCGACCGTCACGAGGGCTACGTTGATCCATCGCAACGACGCGATAGAAGGGACGGTGAGTACGTCCCATTTTCTTCATTCGAATTCGAACTGCCATAAGTAGTTTGTTCCTAAAGGGAAACGAGTTTCGACGACTAGTCAGACTTCCTGGAACCGAAAACGTTTTCGGACACCGGGTCGGTGCCAGTACGACTGGCACTTTTGTTCATCTAAGCTTTTCTCTTCACTTCAATCTTCACTCGCGGCAACGACGGCCGCGACACTCTGCATCGCCCGTCGCAATCCCCAGAGAAATCAGCCGGAGACGCGAGGCGACTTGTTCTATTTTTTGCGTTTCATCCGGCGTTTCAACTTGTCACGTTCCTTCTTTTGCTGAGCACGATCGTTCGCACTGAGCCTCTTGCCGGTACTCTTTTTCAACTTCATGCCGCCCATGGACGGGTCACCCATTCCACCGGCCTGCAATTGCTGCATCATCTTCATCCGATCGCCCATGCCTCCGCCGGCCATGCCCTGCATCATCGGCTTCATGACATCGAACTGTTTGATCAATTGCGATATGACGGTCGTCTGCACACCGGCACCCTTAGCGATCCGGTTGCGACGGTGAGTGTCGATCAGCTTGGGATTACGACGCTCTTCCATCGTCATAGCGTTGATCGCGCCGATGGTTTGGTTAATGCCCTTGGACGCTTCTTCGCTTTCCAGGACATCTTTAAATTGTCCCATGCCGGGCATCAAGCCCATCATCCGTCCCATGATGCCTGGCTTGGCGACCTTTTGCATCATGTTTTTGAAATCGTCAAGCGTGAAGTCGCCGGACGCCATTTTGGCTTCCAACTCTTCGCGTTCTTTTTCATCGACGATTCGGTGAGCTTCACGAGCAGCAGCGACCATGTCGCCCATCTGCAGAATTCGGCCCGCCATACCTTCGGGACGGAATGGCTCGAGAGCATCAAAGTGCTCGCCCGTTCCAATGAACTTGATCGGCACACCGGTGACTTGCTTGACCGACAACAACGCGCCGCCACGAGCGTCACCGTCCAGCTTGGTCATGATGACGCCGTCGAGTTCGAGCGCCTCGTTAAAAGCCCCCGCACTGTTGACTGCGTCTTGGCCGGTCATGCCGTCAACGACCAAGTAGACCTGGTCGGGCGAGACCTTTTTGTCGATGCGTTTGAGTTCGGCCATCAACGTTTCGTCGATCGCCAACCGACCGGCGGTATCCAAGATCACGACTCGATTGCCGTCTTTGATCGCCTTGGCGACGCCTGCTTTGCAGACCGCGACAGGATCTTGGTTGCCCTTATCGCTGAAAACCGGCACGCCCAACTGATCGCCGATCACGTGCAGTTGATCGATCGCGGCCGGACGCTGCAGGTCAGCCGCGACCAACAACGGCTTGATGTCTTCTTCTTTGAGCAACTGCGATAGCTTGCCACAGGTCGTCGTTTTGCCGCTACCTTGAAGGCCGCAAAGCATAATGATCGTCGGGCCGTCTTTTTTCAGGTGCAGCGACGGGTCAACTGGCCCCAGGATCGAGATCAACTCGCTGTGAACGATATTGACCAGCTCTTCGTGCGGCCGAAGACTCAGAAGCACTCGTTTGCCCAGCGCCCGTTCGGACACCTGAGCCATAAAATCCTCGACGACGCTGTAGCTGACGTCAGCTTCCAACATCGACCGTTTCACGATCTCCAGCCCGTCGCGCATATTGCCTTCGGTCAACTTGCCCTTGCCGGACAAGCTCTTGAAGGCGGATTGCAGACCGTCGGATAGGGATTCAAACACGAAGAATCGGCTCGAAAGCGAGAAATACGGGCAATAACGAGGAAATCGAAGCCCGGTAGTCTACGCAAACAGCCCCGGTTTTGTAAATGGCTGCCGTTCTTTTCGCGAAACGCAGGTCAACGAAGCCCTAGCCGCCCCGAAGAACGCCCCAATCGGACACCAAAGCCCCCCGACAGGCAGACCAATTACCGCGACCTAAACCGCGTACAGGTGATACAGCATGGCGTACACCATCACACCCGTGATTGACACGTACATCCAGATTGGGAAGGCGAAACGGACCAGTTTCTTGTGCGCCAGGATTCGCCCGGCCTTGGCCAGATAAATCGCCCGGACGGCCAGAAAAGGCACCGCGATCGCTAGGACCAAGTGAGTCCCCAAAATCCCGAAGTACGTGTACCGGGCGGCATCCGAGGCGATCGCCGGATCGGTTGGAAATCGCCGGTTGGGTTCGCCAGTTGCCTGGAACAAGGCGACCTTATGGAACAAGTACAACACCAGAAACAACGCACTGACCGCAAACGCCGCCAGCATGTACTTCTTGTGAACTCGCGCCCGGCCTCGCTTGATGTTCACCAAACCGATCGCCAACAAGACCGCAGCGGTCGCGTTGAGGGAAGCGGTCACGTGAGGAAGATTGTCGGCCAGAAACTGCCAATTCATGCGGATTCCTGAGCTTTCATCATTTCGCGAATCTTATCTTTCATGGCAGCCAGTTGACGCTTTTCGGGCCAGTTGTAAAAGCCCTCGATCGCCCCTTGGGGGTCAACCAAAACGAATCGCTCGGTATGAAATTGCTTGTTGACCGGTTGCTGGAAAATCTCGCCACCGATTCGGCGGATGTACGTCAGGTCGCCCGTCATGAACAACCACTGATTCTCGTCAGCACCGAACCGAGCCGCATACTCGCGAAGCTTCTCGGGCGTGTCGGTTTCAGGGTCGACCGAGATCGCAATGAAGCGAACGCCCTGCCCTTCGAATTCGTCCTGCAGTTCTTTGATGATCTGGTTCTGCTTGACGCAAATGCTGGGGCACGTGCTGAAGAAGAAGCTGACGACATAAGGCTGGCCGGCTAGGTCTTCACTCTTGACCGTCTTGCCGCTCCGCTCGGTCAACTCGAACCGACTAAGCCACTCTTCGTCCTCGGGCGGCTTCGACAAAGTCGCACTTTCGATCTCGCTTGGGTCCAGCGCCGACGGGCCGTCATTGGTGTAGACAACATCATTCGGACCAGGCCCTGACCCCGTTGCGACCGGTTTGCGCAACACCCGAATCGCCAAACCTAGGCCGACGCCGACCAACAGAATCATCGCAATGTTTATCAGTGTTTTCATTTTCATTTTCCTCTAAACAATCACGTCGACCTTGCGACTGCCTCGCATCAGGTACCACGCGATCAGTGTTGCCACCACCGCCATCGCGATCGATACGATCCAACAAACCGACGACGACGGAGCAAAACCTACGGCAGCAAAATCGATCTGCGGGTACATCAAACGACGTAGCTCGACCATCGAATAACTCAGCGGGTTTGCCCTCATGATACCGCCCAAAACCCATTGCCCCCAACTCGCACCAGCATCCAAGACTGGGATCGGGAAGAACGAACCGCTCAGCAACCACATCGGCATTAACCCCAACATCATGATCGCATGGAACCCCTGCGTGCTTTCCATCGGCCACGCCACGATCATCCCCAGCGAGCACATGGCCACCGCAATTACCGCCAACAATATCAAAATCGGCACCACCGACGAACTGAACGAAACCGTGCTAATGACATAGACCAGCGCCAAGAAAACGGCCGCCTGGACCCAAGCGATCGCCGCGCCACCGAGCACCTTGCCGACCAGCACTGGCAATCGCCCGACCGGTGCGACCAATACGGACTGCATGAAGCCTTCGCGGCGATCTTCGATCACCGAGATCGTCGCGAAAATGGCGGTAAACAACACGATCAACCCAAGCGTGCCCGGCAAAAAGAACTGCATGAAATCGAGCTCGCCAGAACCCGAAAACGCGCCCTTTAACCCGGTACCGAACAGCAACCAAAACAACAACGGTTGCAGGATCGCCGCGGTAACTCGATTTCGCTGGCGAAAAAAGCGAACCCATTCTCGGCGAGCCAGCATCCAAGCGGCACCCGCACCATCGGCCATTGTTGTTGTGTTGTCGTTCATATTCAGCTTGCGAAAGTGACGGACCGGAGACCAACCGGAGATTGGCGATGGGCTACGAGAACGTCTGTCCCGTCTTGGCCACAAACACGTCTTCCAAACTCGGCTTGCCGATCGTGATGGACTCGGCTTTGTCGCCTAACCGCTGCAGCAACGCTGCCACTAGCGGCGCCGGCGCATCGGTGTGCAACCGAACTTGACGAGGCAACGTCTGGACGTCCAACCCCATATCGCGGCGCAAGATTTCTTCGACTTCGGCTTCGCACGATGTCTCGATCGTCACCAACCCGCCACCCATCTCGCTGCGCAACGCATGCGGCGAACCTTCGGCAATTTTTTTCCCGTCGGCCATGATCGCAACGCGATCCGACTTGTCCGCTTCTTCTAACAAATGCGTCGTCATCAGTACCGCCATGCCGTCATCTGCCATCCGCCGAATCGTGCTCCAAAGATTCAATCTCGCGGACGGATCCAAGCCCGTGCTTGGCTCGTCCAGCAGCAACAACTTCGGACGATGCAGCATGCCCTTGGCTAGCTCGACACGACGTTTCAGGCCACCGGAAAGCGACTCGCAATAATCGCCCCGCCGATCGGTTAACTCAAGCAGAGACAACAACTCGTCACGTCGCTGGGTCAGTTCGGCACCGCGAATTCCGTACAACGCCGCTTGGCAAGCGATATTCTCGTCAACCGTCAACTTCTTATCCAAGCTGGGTGACTGGAACACGATTCCGATTTGACCTCGAACGGCCAGCGCGTTCGAACTGGCGTCATAGCCACCGATCGTGACCGTCCCTTGCTGAATTGGCAGCAACGTGCAAAGCAAACGAAACAAAGTCGTTTTACCGCTGCCGTTGGGACCAAGCAGCGAGACCACTTCACCGGCATCCGCCGACAAGTCGACTCCACCGAGCGCGACTTGATCACCGTATGAATGGTGGAGATTTTCAGCGATACAGACTGGCATCAACGACTACCAGAACACGCGAAGAGTAACGATCAACAGCACCGCCGGCAGCACTAACAACGATGACCGCAGCAACTTGCGTGCGCGACCATCATCGGGCGATTTTGCAAACCGAATCGACGCATTCAACATTGGCACCGTCGCAGCCAAAACTCCGATTGCCGCCGGAATGGCAAACCATGAAAAGCCATTGATGAAACACAGAGCCACGCCACAGGCGATCAGCGCCAACGAGCCGATGATGCTTTGCCAGCCGGCACTGCGTCCGGTCGGCTCGACCGTCGTGGTCATCTTGAAACCAGCGG
The DNA here is from genome assembly GCF_007860175.1 of Rubripirellula reticaptiva. Lineage (NCBI taxonomy): Bacteria > Pseudomonadati > Planctomycetota > Planctomycetia > Pirellulales > Pirellulaceae > Rubripirellula > Rubripirellula reticaptiva. Next base: position 334,822 of record NZ_SJPX01000001.1, read on the forward strand.
CATCGTACTGATGGCGATACATCCAAGCGATCGCCATGAAGTGCGGGTACTGCCATGTGGCCAATACACCAAACAACAGCCAACCACTTGCATCGGAAACCGAACCACCCATCGCTGTGTAACCGATCAAAACAGGCAAAGCGCCCGCGATAGCGCCGACGGTGGTGTTCCATGCCGTGCGAGTTTTCATCGGCGTGTAAACGACAACATACAACAGCCAAGTCGCGATCCCCGCTAGCGCAGGTTCGGCACCAAACATCGACCACAGCAGCGCCGATCCGCCGACGCCAAGAATCGCGGTATAGAAGACAGCGGGTAACAAAGCCACTCGGCTTGCTGGCAGCGGACGATTGGCTGTCCGTGTCATGTTACAGTCGATCACGCGTTCCCAGACCTGGTTCGCGGCGCCGGCACTGCCGGATACTGCGGCCGTGCCGATCATCAACCACAACCAATCGACGATCGAAAACAGTCCAGCGGCCCCGATGATGGCGGTCGCGGTCGTCGTCACCAAAATCATGGTAACGATACGTGGCTTGGTTAGCTCGACATAATCACGAAAAACAGACGGCGTGGACGACGCCCGAGTTTTGCCGGCGGCCCGGTCAGCGTTTTCGTCGCCAGCTTTTGATTGATCCAAAACTTCGACACTCCCCTGCCCTGCCCCATCTGAGTTCGAATCAGCTAAACGAGACTCGGGTGACTCATCCGCCAAACTGACGCGAATCGGTGCCGTCGCTGGATTTTCGGCCGTCAAGAGATCAGTCGCCATGTCAGAAAAGCCGGTCCTAGGTATCGACGGTGTTGGGCACGGAATCGAAGGACGCCGCTAACTGGAACTTATTAGGTTGGGGTTCATTCAATGTGACGGAAACGTCATTCGACGAATCACGCCGCCTCGATCGTTCTCGCCAAAGCCGTGCGGTCAGCATCGCAGAAACTGCCAAAATCAGCGATCCGGTTGCCACGTGAGCAGTCACGATGATCGAGTCAGTGAAGCCTTTGGCGCGAATCAAAAAGTCCGCTGAGCCTGGCACCCACTCTAAAATCGAAGGCCAACCGTAGTTCACGACCCAAGTACCAATGCCCAGCGCGATCTGCACGGCAACTAATCCTACCAATCCCGCCGCAGGACGCGAGAGCGTCAAATCGCCGCACCGCCGCAACCGCAACCATGATCCCGCGGTCACCGCCCACAAAATGAACGCCGTCATCACGTGCATCATGATGATCATGGCAAAAATGCCAGGCCTCATCGTAGGTTGCACGTGACGCAATTGAGCCCCCAGCACCAACTGCAGATAGCTGAGTCCGATCAGGCAAAAACCAACGGCCAGGATGCCGCGACCGATTTTCGGCAAATTCGCCGCCAAGACATCGTGCTGCCGCCACCAAAAATTGCTGGTTACCACCGCCGCGACCACACAAACAGCGAAAAACGCGGGTCCAAAACAGCCGTGCACCATCGCCAGCGTCCGGTCGCCCAGCACGACTCGCATGCCGCCCAGCAATCCCTGGGCAATCACCATCACCAACAACCCGACACTCAGCCATCGCACCCATCGGCGAGGCTCGGTGACAAACGCGGCGATCACGATTCCGATCGCGACGAAGCCGACAACCGCACCGAGCAGACGATGCCCGTGTTCGATGAACAGGTCGAACGGTCCCAACAACCAAGTCTTGTAGGGATACAGAAAGAGATTGTATCCGTACGTCCCCGGCCAATCGGGAACCGCCATGCCGGCGTCGTAAGTCGTCACTAACCCGCCCACCCAAATCAGCGGCCAGACCAAACAAACAGCCAACACGCACAGCCGATGAAGCCAGCGTGCGGGTGAAATTTCGGTGGTGGAAAGTGTGTTTGTCATAGTCGTTTTCTACCGTGCCATTGCTCGCCGGCTATCGCGCCGACGACACAGAAGCTGGCACCAAAAATAGCTGCCGGCATGACTCCCGAGTAACCGAGAAATCGCATCAATGCCCAACCCAAAACCAGTCCCGTGACCGCTCCGATTCGCCTGGCTGTGTCTTTCGCGATCATGTACTTGGCCCATCCGGATCAAGAGATTGTAGGTAACGAACCAGATCCCAAACCTGATCGCTGGTCAGCCCCCGACCGTCTTCTTCGGCGACCAATTCGATGCCTGGCATCGGAGTCCCGGCGATCCCTTCACGGATCCGGCGATACAAAGTCGCTCCGTCGCCACCGCCTCGGTAAACGCCCTGAGTCAGATTTCGCGGCTCGGCTGGTCGCGGTGGCAACGCACCGGCTTTGCGAAACGGACGCATGTCGTCTCGGTCGCTCGGCGTCAGCCCCAGTCGCGTCGAGTACTCTTTGCCCCAGTCGTCAAAGTCCACCAGCACCGCTTCGCCGTTGCCGCCCGGACCATGACAGCCCACGCAATTGGCGATCTTGCCGTGAAAAATTTCGTTACCACGAGCGATTGATTCGGCCAGAGATTCCCCGCCGAGCGAATCAGGATCCGTCACGGCGACCACTTGTTCGGGCGCTGCGATCCAATCACCGACGACTCGGTCGAGCACTTCTGCCACAACCTCTGCGCCGTCGGTTTCGCCGCTGGCCGCCAAACGCAAATCGGCCGCGACTTGCTCTTCTTCTCCGTTTTCCGATTCTCCATAGCCCAAGTCGTCGATCGCGGCCGCCATGGATCGTCGCTCGAATTCACCACGCAGCGACAAGTACATCACGTAGTCGACAAGTGCATCGATATCGTCCGGCTCGACCGCAGCAAACGAAGGCATTGCCGATCCCGGAGCACCGTGCTGGACGATCGATCGCAGGTCATCACGCGTCGGTTTGGCCGATCGCTCGGTCGATTTCCACTTGAACACGCCATGGCGAAAATTCCGTGGATGCGGCTTTTGGTACAAACTCGCCGGCCCCGCTCCACCACCGCTGACACCATGGCAAGTCACGCAGTGCTCGCGATACAGCCCCAAGTGCGTGCCGTCTTTCTCGCTCGAAACCGGCCCCGCCGCTCGAACCAACCGGTCCAGCGAAATGACAGCAGCCGCGGACGGTGGAACCCGCGGAACATCCGGAGTCCCAAACAACTCTTCGGTCACTGCCGCAGCATCGGCTTTAGCCGCATCGGTCACAACCGACCGAGACTTAGCCAACGTCAACGAAAACACCTCGTTTGGGGCAAACGAAACCACGGGATGATCGCAACCGACAAAAACGCCTGCGAACCACAACAAGAAAAACAATCGCCACATGAAATGAGAGTTCGCGTAAGTACGGGAAAATAGTGTCAACTCAGATTGAACCGCGAAACTCTCGGGGACGCAAACGCTACCAATTGTCGCACCTAGCTCCAGCTGACCATCCCTAACCCGCAATTCTCTTGATGATTTCGCAAGCTTCGTGGATCTGCGATTCGCTGACGTCCAAATGAGTCACGAATCGAATCGACTGTGGCCCGATCGCGAAACAGTCGATACCGGCCTGGTTCAACTGCGCAAGCATCCCCTCGGCGGTGCCCCAGATCGGATTGATCTCGACAATCACAATATTTGTGTCCACTCGATCACCCCGAATCGACAGCGGCGCGCATTGACGGCATGCATCGGAAAGCTTGGTCGCCGCCAAGTGATCCTCGACCAACCGATCCCGGTGATGCTCGATCGCATAGACCGCCCCGGCCGCGATCATCCCGGCCTGACGCATCGCACCACCGAACAGTTTTCGAGTCCGACGGGCCTCGGCGACAAAATCGGCCGACCCCGCTAGTGCCGAACCGACCGGTGCTCCCAAGCCCTTGCTGAAGCAAACACTGACGCTGTCGAACGGCCGAGATAATTCTTCTACGCTGACCCCAGTCGCCGCCGCTGCGTTCCACAAACGGGCTCCGTCCATGTGGCTTCGCAGCCCGTATTCAGACGCCCACTGACAGATTTCAACTACGTTCTGATGGGGCTGTACGCGACCGCCCCAGCGATTATGCGTATTTTCCAAACAGACCAACCGCGTGCGAACAAAGTGATCGTTGAGAGGCCGGATCAGAGGACGAAGTTGGTCGACGTGCAACACTCCGCCGGAACCAGCGACAACATGCGCGACCAATCCGGACAACTGAGCAAACGCGGCTTGTTCGTAGTGATAAACGTGACAATCGGCTTCGCAAAGAAACTCGCTGCCGCGATCACAATGCAACCGAATCGCTACCTGATTGGTCATCGATCCACTAGGCATGAAAACGGCTGCTTCCTTGCCTAGCAATTCCGCGGTCATCTTTTCAAGACGGTCGACCGTTGGATCGACGTCAATCACGGCATCACCGACAACGGCGTTGGCGATCGCCTGACGCATCGCGGGTGTGGGCTTGGTCACGGTGTCGCTGCGGAGGTCGATCATTGGGGGTCCAAATTTTCCTGCGGTAACCAATTGGCAAGTCTTCTACTATTCTATCCGACAGCCGTGTTTGCCTCTTCACCCGCTAGCATCCCATGTCAGCTTGATTTTCGGGTTAGTCCGTAGCTTGGTCTGCCAGGACTTGAGTCAGCAATCCCCCATGCACGACTCAAACCCTTGCGGGCCAGCTAAGGTAAAACGCCAACCAAAAGCCAAGTTTTCGCAGTCCACTAGCCTATCCCTTTCAATCACCAGCCTCGATGACTTTCAGCATCCAACGCGTCGACGCACGATCCGGATCGGCCGAGATCTTGCAGCAACTGCGAGACAAACTGAGCCCCCAGGGCAACGTGGTCAGCCCCCGCGGCCGAGCACTGACCGAAGAAGTCTTCGGCAAACCGCTGACCCCCGCCGAAGTCGTTCAAACGATTTGCGATGACGTCCGCCGCAACGGCACCCCTGCCCTGCTCCGTTACAGCACGTCACTAGACAAAGCCAACCTAACCGCCGACCAACTGCGAGTCCCGGCGGACGACTTGGCCGCGGCACATGAAGCCGCAGATCCAAAGCTGATCGAAACCATCGGCCGAATTCGTGACAACATCACGACGTTCCAATCAGCGATTCTGCACACCGACGTCACGATCACCCCCAAGCCCGGCGTCAAGCTGACCCAGCGATACGTTCCCCTGCGCCGCGTCGGTGTTTGTGTACCCGGCGGCGCGGCGGCCTACCCGTCGACCGTACTGATGACGGCGGTGCCCGCGCAAGTGGCCGGCGTAAAAGAGATTGCAGTGGTTGCGCCGCCCACGCCCTTTGGTTCGTACAACGTCGACATGCTGGCGACGTGCCATGAACTTGGCATCACCGAAGTCTATCGATGCGGCGGTGCCCAAGCCGTTGCGGCGATGGCATACGGATGCGACGTGATTCCCGCCGTCGACAAGATCGTTGGCCCCGGCAACCTGTTCGTAGCCCTAGCCAAGAAGCACGTTTTCGGCACGGTCGACATCGACTCGTTCGCCGGACCGAGCGAAGTGATCGTGATCGCTGACGACACAGCCCGAGCCGACTACATCGCCGCCGACTTGCTGGCCCAAGCCGAACACTCGCCCGGTTCGGCCATCCTGATCACCTGGCACGAACCGCTGATCGAAGCCGTCGCCGCTGAATTAGAAAAACAAGTTGCCCTGCTGCAGCGCAGCGAACTGACCGTCGATTCGCTGGAAGCCTTTGGGGCATTGATCCTGGTTCGCGACGAAGCACACGCCTGTGCGTTGACGGACCAATTCGCGCCCGAACACTTGAACATCGAAACATCGGCACCGGACCAGATGATGGCTAAGATCAAGAACGCCGGCGCCGCGTTCCTGGGCCACCACACACCGGTCGCGATTGGCGATTATGCGGCCGGCCCCAGCCACGTGTTGCCCACCGGCGGCACCTGCACTTGGGCGGCCGGATTGTCCAGCAACAGTTTCCTGCGCAGTGGCAGCATCACCGAATTCACTCCGGCAGCCCTGAACCAAATTGCACCCGATGTTGTCCGGCTTGCTGAAAAAGAAGGGCTAACCGCCCACGCCCGCAGCGTCACGATTCGCGAGTAGAATCGTTTCTCGCCACCCTCCCTATGTTCATATTCTGCTGAACCCTCGACCTCCTGAGCCTTCGACGCCCGTGACTCTCGACAACCTGTTCCGCCCTGCCCTTTCCCAGATGTTGCCGTACGCGCCGGGCGAACAACCACCGCCCGGGTCAGGCATCAAGCTGAACACCAACGAAAATCCCTACCCGCCACCGCCCGCGGTCGTCGAAGCAATCCGCCAAGCGGCGACCGGCCCGCTAAATCGCTATCCCGACCCGATGGCAAACTCGTTCCGCCAAGCCGCCGCCGAAGCCCTCGGCATTCCGGGCCCGGAATGGATCTTGGCAGGCAATGGCAGCGATGAGATCCTGACGTTGCTGGTCCGCGGCTTCGTCGGCGAAGGACAAAAACTGCGTCTGCCCTACCCCAGCTATATTCTCTATCGCACCTTGGCCGACATCCAAGGCGCAAGCTGGGAACAAACGCCCTTCGAAGACGGCTGGAAATTGCCGGCCGCATTCGGCAACAACAGCGACGACCTGCGTTTGGTACTGCTGCCCAATCCCAACAGCCCCTCCGGCACAATTGTTCCGCCAAGCGAAGTCAAAAAGATCTCCGATTCATTGACTTGTCCTTTGGTGGTCGACGAAGCCTACGCCGACTTTGCCGAAACCAACTGTTTGGACCTGGTCAAACAAAACGAACGAGTCTTCGTCACCCGAACGCTTAGCAAGTCTTATGGACTAGCCGGTCTGCGTTTCGGATTCCTCGTCGCTCAACCGCATGTTGTCGCGGAATTGACAAAGATCAAAGACAGCTACAACTGCGACGCCATTTCGATCGCCGCCGCGACCGCCGCGATGGGATGCAAAGACTGGCTTGCCAATATCAAGACAAAGATGAACGCAACCCGCGCTGCGATGCAAACACGTTTGACGGCGATGGGCTTTGACGTCACGCCATCGCACGCGAACTTCGTTTGGTGCCAACATCCATCGAGCAACCACAAAGCGATCTACGAATACCTAAAACAGAATCAGATCCTGATTCGATACATGCAGTTTCCGGATTGGGGCGACGGCTTGCGGATTTCCGTCGGCACCGACGAACAAATCGACACCTGCCTCTCGACCATCGAAAGAGCCCTCAAGTCATGACACGCACCGCATCGATCAGCCGAAAGACCGGCGAAACAGACATCAAACTTTCCATCAACCTGGACGGCAATGGCGCGGGTAAACGTGAATCTGGCATTGGCTTCCTTGACCACATGCTCGACCTGTTGGCCAAGCACGCGATGATCGACCTGGACGTCGATGCCAAGGGCGACTTGCACGTCGACGATCACCACACCGCCGAAGATATCGGCATCGCGCTGGGACAAGCGATCAACAAAGCACTCGGAAACCGCGCAGGGATCAAACGCTATGGCCACTTCACGTTGCCGATGGACGAGTGCCTCGTCACGGCTGCCGTCGACCTTGGCGGCCGCTACGCATTCGAATATCACGCGCCGATCGCCGCATCAAAAATTGGCGTCTTCGACAGCGAACTGGTCGAACACTTTTGGCAATCGTTTGCCGCCAACGCAAACTGCAACCTACACGTCATTTTGCACCACGGTCGCAACGGACACCACATCGCCGAGTGTGTCTTCAAGTCGATCGCCCGAGCAATTCGCATGGCTGCCGAAGACGACCCAAGAAGCGGCGGTGCGGTCCCCAGCACCAAAGGCGTCCTGTAGTATCAGCAAGTGGTCGGTATGTCGAACCGCGATATACCGCCTTACTTTTGCTTGGTGACAAAAAAGCCAACGGCCGCCAGCCCAATCAAACTGGTCAGCACTGAAAACAACAGGAAGTTTGAAAACAGGGCAATCGACATCAACAGCAACACAGCCACAGTCGCCGCCCAGCGCGCCGGCAACAACCACAGCCCCAACCCGGCCACCGTTTCAACGATCACCACTTTCCGGCTGTACCACTTTGCCATTTCGTGCAACGTTTCATAATCAAAGTTTTCACGAAGCAAGTTGAATACCCAAAAGTTGCGATCGCGAAAGTAGATGTCGAAAAACACTTCGCCCGACCAGTACTCGCCGGTCCACTTGCCAACACCACCGCCGAGCAAAATCACCGAAACGATCAATCGGCTCAGCAGTGCCCCTCGACTCAGAACGCAAACCTGATCCGTGTCAGCCATGTGCCACACAAACCACAGCGACCACAGCGAGGTCCACCAAGTCGTCACAAACGTCATGTCGTTGTAACTGCCTTGATGAACACACAAGACAGTGCTGGCCAGGAACGTGACCGCGCTGCACGCCACTTGCAGCGGACGACTTGCCGTTACCGCGTTCAACGCCAACGAAGCGATCGCGGCCACGAAAGCGACAATGACTACGGCTGCTGACTGAAAAAATGCGGGAAAGAAATCATCGGCAAGTGGTATCGCTTGATAAACCTTGGCGGACTCGACAAAGAAATTCCACTTCCAAACCAGCCCCACGAACATGCCGATCTGCACCATTCGGTGAACTAGGACTACGCGATCAAACTGGATCTTCTCTGGCGCAACTGACTCCAGACTGATCGGCTCCGATGCATCCCCTGGCAACGCCTCATTCATCGCGACGATTCCTCTGGCAGACGAATCACGACGAAGCCACCGGGCACATTTGCGTCGGGCTTGGCATGCACGCGAGTCTGAAGCGTCTGACCGCGGTACGATGAATCGATCGTCAGCCAGCAATCCCTACCGCCTCTTAAATATCGATGGCGTGCGTTCGAAAATGTCAGCCATCGAAACGGAAAATGGTTGACGTATCGCTTATCCGTTTCGCCATCCATAGGATCCAACAAAATTGGATCGATCAACCCAGGTGGCACATCGGTCATTTCAAACCGATTGGCAAAATTGTACATCGAGGGGATGGGAAACTGAGCAGCCCAAACGACAAAGGACGATGATCGCAAATGGAATCGATGCAGGGTTGCCGATGCGATTGCCGGAACCCAGGGCATCAGCAAGATCCACGCCGCGGTGACCGCAACCAACGCAACGATCGCGATGAATCCGAAATCGCGTCGAGGCATTTCCTGGGTCATGGCGAGATTCGTCTTAAGCGTTTCCGGCTGATTCTTGCAACATTCGGATCAACGTTTCCCGAACTTGCTGTGGATTGGCGTTAGGATTTTTTTTCTTGGCTTGGCCGATCAACGAACCAACGGCCTGTTGTTTACCTGCATTGAAGTCTTCGGCGACTTGCGGGTTTGCGGCTAACAATTCTTTGCAAAGCGATTCAAGTTCGCCACCGTCAACCGATTCAATCCCCAACGCTGAAACAGCCGCATCGACCGACGTGCCGTTTTCGACCATGTGAGCCAGAACGTCTCGCGCACGAGCCGTATCCAACTCACCGCCAGCGACCCGTTTCAACAGCCCGCCCAGCAGACCTGCGGCGACGGGAAAATCGCCGATCCCGATGCCACGATCTTTCATCGTCCGCATCACATCCTGTTGAATCCAAGCACTGGTACGCTTACCGTCGCCGGAAACGCTTGCCGCTTCTTCAAAGTAAGCGATCAACTCAGGCCCTTGATTGACGATCACATCCGCATCGTAGGGTTTGATCCCATACTGGCTTTCCAAACGCGTCCGAAGCGCGCCAGGCAGTTCGCCCAGTGATGCTTTGGCTGCTTCGATCCGCTCGATCGGCAAACGGATTGGCAACAAGTCGGGATCGGGAAAATACCGATAGTCTGCGGACTCTTCCTTTTCACGCTGCAAGAAGGTCGTGCCCGCGCCGTCGTCCCATCCGCGAGTCGTTTTGGATTCGTCGTCGATGGTCTTGCCGGTTTCTTCCCACAGATCGTATTGCCGATCGATCTCGTACTCGATCGCTCGCTCGACAGCGCGAAACGAGTTCATGTTTTTGACCTCGACAATCGGCGTCGCGATTTTCTTACCGTCAACGTCGATGTGCAAGTTCACGTTCGCATCGACTCGCAGCGAACCTTGCTGCATCTCGCAGTCCGAAATTCCCAAGTGAGTCATCCGCAACTTCAGCTCTAACAAATACGCTTTCGCTTCAGCACTGCTGCGCATGTCGGGCTGGCTAACGATTTCCAACAATGGCGTGCCACAGCGATTTAGGTCAATGCGGGTGTCACTACGGCCGGCTGCTTCGTCGTGCATGCTCTTGCCGGCGTCTTCTTCCAAGTGGGCGCGAATAATTCCAAGTCGACGTGTCCTGTCGGGGTTAGCAGGATCCGGGATTTCAAGGAAACCGTCGGCACAGATAGGCAGATCGAACTGGCTGATCTGATATCCCTTGGGCGAATCGGGATAGAAATACTGTTTGCGATCCCACTTCGTCATCGGCGGGATCGAACAATCGATTGCCAAGCCTGCACGAATCGACAACTCAATCGCAGCGTCGTTCATCACCGGCAAGGCGCCGGGGAACCCCAGGCACACAGGGCAAACCTGAGTATTAGGTGGGGCTCCGAATTCGGTACTGCAGCCACAGAACAGTTTTGTGTCGGTCTTCAGTTGGACGTGAACTTCCAAGCCGATCACGGTCGTTGTGGGATAGCCGTTGTTGAGTGTCATATTCGATCTATTGGTTCTTGATTAGCCGACTTCATGTGATACCGCAGTCTCCGCGGCGATTCGCAACCGCCGCGATCAACGAGCAATCACTTCGGTCGTCGCTTGTGATGATCCGTTGCCGTTTGGAAAGCCGCACCAGCAAACAACAAACGCGACTCTTCCAGCACCGGTGCTTGCAGTTGGATCGCGACCGGCAATCCCGACGCGTCCACTCCCGCGGGCAACGAAATCGCAGGCACACCGGCCAAGTTCGCACCGACGGTGAACAAATCACACAAGTACATCTGAATCGGATCATCGATTTTTGACCCCAGCGGAAACGCCGGCGTCGGTGTCACCGGGCCAAGCAACAAATCGACTTGGCTAAACGCGGCGTCATAGTCGCCTTTGATCAATCGTCGCACCTTCAACGCCTGACTGTAGTACTGGTCCGCATAACCTTCGCTCAGCGCATACGTGCCGACCATGATTCGCCGCTTGACCTCATCACCGAACCCTTCGGCCCGACTGCGGCAGTAACTCGTCACCAACGGACCAAGCTTGTCGCTGTTTGACGAATCGGTTGACCGGTGACCGTAATGAGCTCCGTCGTACCGCGACAAGTTGCTGCTCGCCTCACTCGGTGCGATCACGTAATACGTCGGCACCCAGTAATCCGTATGCGGCAAATCGATCTCAACGATTTCGGCGCCGATCGATTCAAACACTCCCGCCGCGTCCATCGTTGCTTTGCGAACGGAGTCTTCGACGCCGTCGCGATCCATCGAGTCGCGCAAGATGCCAATCTTCAAACCACGCAAATCGCTAGAACTGAGCACGTCGGTGTAGTGCGAAATGTCGATATTCAGCGACGTCGAATCACGATGGTCGTAACCTGCGATCGCCTGCAACATCAGCGCGACGTCGGGCACTGACCAAGCGATTGGGCCGACTTGATCCAGACTACTGGCGAACGCGATCAAACCGTATCGGCTGACGCGGCCATAGGTGGGTTTAAGTCCTGTGACGCCGCACATCGCGGCCGGCTGGCGAATCGATCCGCCCGTATCGGTACCAAGCGAAAGCGGCACCGTTCCAGCAGCCACACAGGCCGCCGCGCCACCGCTGCTGCCACCCGGAATGCGAGTCGTGTCCCAAGGATTCCGAGTCACGCCAAACGCACTGCTTTCGGTGCTAGCGCCCATCGCGAACTCGTCCATGTTTGTCTTGCCGACGATCACTGCATCGGCGGCTCGCAATCGCTCGACCACACCGGCATCATAAGGCGGACGAAAATCTTTCAGCATCTTTGACGAACATGTTGTCGGCATGTCGCGAGTACAAAGCACATCCTTCACCGCCACGGGAACACCTGCCAAGGAGCCCAATTTTCCACCCGCGGCGCGTTTCGCATCGACGACCGCCGCCGCCGCTAGCGCCGTTTCGCGGTCCACATGCGTGAAAGCGTTGATGGTTGGTTGTGACGCTTCGATCGCGTCCAAAGCGGCGCCAGCGATCTCAACCGCCGTCGCTTCGCCAGCGGATTGGAGTCGAAGGATTTCGAGTGCCGAATCAAGCATGTTGATCAATGATTGGGGTAACGTCAGTGAGCTGTGGCTCGAAATTATCGGTCATCCACGCCTCAACGACCAGCGGGCAGACCAAATCGAACAAACTCGCGGCTTGCAAAGCAATGCGATGCAGAACGGAAGCTGACAATCTCTAAAAACCCAACGCTCGACCGTCACTCGTCACCAGCTCGCGACCGCCTACAATGCAAAGCCGAGCGGTTCGCAAAACACGAACCCAAACCAGTCCCATTTTCTTAGCGAGGCCCCCATGCAACGCACCGTGTCCCGATTCTTGCTCGTCGCGTCGACGCTCGTTCTCGCCTGCATTTTTCTACCCAGCAACGAAGTGTTAGCCGAAATCCAAACTGAAACGGTCGTCTACCAGGATGGCGACATCACGCTCGAAGGATTTGCCGCCTGGGATTCCGAAAAGGTCAACGGCAAGGCCCCCGGTGTGTTAGTCGTTCACCAGTGGATGGGGCTGACGGATTACGAAAAGGGTCGCTGCAAACAATTGGCCGATCTCGGCTTGGTCGCGTTCGCGCTCGACATTTACGGACAAGGCGTTCGTCCAGCCAACCCAGGGGAAGCCGGTGCGATGGCAGGCAAATTCAAACAGGATCGCGATCTCTATCGTCGGCGACTGAACCTGGGACTCGCTCAACTGGTTGATCGCGACAACGTTGATGCCAATCGAGTCGCATCGATCGGGTACTGTTTTGGTGGCACAGGAGTCTTAGAACTGGCCCGCAGCGGTGCCGATCTCGCCGGTGTGGTTAGCTTTCACGGCGGGCTCGATTCGCCCAGCCCCGAAGACGGCAAGAGCATCACCGCCAAAATCCTGGTTTGCCACGGTGCCGATGACCCGTTTGTCCCTAGCGCGGACATCGAAGCTTTCATCGCCGAACTCAATTCGGCCAACGTCAACTGGCAAATGGACAGCTATTCCGGCGCCGTCCACTCGTTCACTCAGCCCATGGCCGGCAACGACAACTCCAAAGGCGCCGCCTACAACCAACAGGCGGATCACCGATCATGGCTGGCAATGCAATTGTTCTTTCAAGAACTATTCGACATGAAGATGCCGCTAGTTCAGCCGTGATCTGGCCCGCACTTCCTCCCCCCAAGCTTTCGCCTCACACCCAGTTTTGGTTCTAGTGGCGGCCGCGGCCGAGGAAGATTTTTGCGAAGTACAAGGCTTGGATGATCGCGCCGAGTGCGGCCACCACGTAAGTCATCGCGGCCCAAAACAAAGCCTTACGGGCTGAAAGGTATTGATCGTCTTTGGCAATGCCGACCTCTTCGAGCCAGTTGAGCGCACGGCGACTGGCGTTGAACTCGACGGGCAACGTGATCAGGCTGAATAAGGCGGGCAAACCGAGAGCAAAGAAACACAAAATCGCGGTCCCATGGTTGCCCGCCATTTGCGAAACCGCGGCGCCGCCAAACGCCAATACCGGCAAGGCGATGTTGCTGACCTTCAGCATTGGCACCATCTTGGAACGCAGCGACAACATCGCGTATCCCGTCGCATCTTGCACCGCGTGCCCGCACTCGTGCGTGGCGACGGCAACGGCAGCTACGTTGGACTGCGAGAAAACCACCTGGCTTAGGTTCACCGTCTTGTTGCGCGGATCGTAGTGGTCGGTCAGTTTCCCTGGTGTCGAAATGACTTGAACATCGGTGATCCCGTTTTCAAACAACATCCGCTCGGCCGCTTGCTGTCCCGTCAAAGGCATCGGGTCGCTCGAAAACTGAACGAATCGCTTTCGCATTTGCCGCGACACCAGACCACTGATCGCAGGAATGCCGAACAACAGCAGCAAAAAGAACGGATCACTCACAACCGACTCGCATTAAGAAGTTCAACAAAATTTGTCCGTGTGGATTTCCGAGTGATCCAGCGATGGCCGATTTCTTCTTAAACTGAAAAATCGTTCAGCGTGATCGTTGCCACGCATCCAATCGGGCCGCCCGCCAGTGTAACGTCGCCCAGGTGAAGACGGGCAACACGGTAAGCACGGCAAAGCCCCAGTCCTAATCCTCGACCTGCTTCACGACCGCTAAAATACGGATCAAATGCGTGCTTCCTAGCATTGTCGGATAAACCGGGGCCACTGTCGGCGACGTGGATCATGATCCGGCCCGATTCACGCACCAACGAAATGACAACCGTGCCTTGGCAGCCCACTGCATCGATTGCGTTTCGGACTAATGCCGCAGTTGCCTCAACCATCATGTTTTCGTCCACCACGACTTCGGTGGGCTCATCCGGCGTCGAAACTTCCAGCCGGATGGATTGACGCGTTGCTTCGTCGCGGAACGAATCCGCCACCCGACCGAGCACTTGATTCAGATCACATCGTGACCGGATTGCTGATGGCGGATTGGCATAAAACATCAGATCCGAAATCATCTCGTGAGCCCGGTAGACCTGGTCGACGATCCGCTGCAAGGTTGCCACGCGTCCCGGATCAGTCTCGCCTCGCTGCAATTGTTGAGCGCGAGTCGAGATATTCGCTAGCGGATTGTTGATCTCGTGACTGAGCCCGTAAGCCAGTTGTTTGATCGCCCCAAGTTTGCTTTTTCGAAGCACTCGATCAAACGATTCCTCGTATGACTGGGCCTGCTGCATCGTCCGCGCCAACTGAGCCAGCAAATCATCGGTCGTCGTCGGTTCGGCAACCACTGCACCGCTAGAGTGCGACACCACACTTGGCCACTGCTGCTGCCACGTTTGGGACACCTTTGGTCCGGCCAATTCCAACCACAGGGCCGCGTCGTCCATCCAACGATCAATGGGCAGGGTTTGAAAGTGCGATCTCAGTCTTCGCCACTGCGTCTGCAAAGCAGCCGTGATCTGGGGCGCGCCCATGAAAGCATCGCCGCTCGCAAAACGCGATGTAGCATGATCGATCAACCAATCAGCCAGATCGCTCGGGTCGGCCTGCTCGTCAGGCCAACCGAGTGCAGTGAAGATTAACAGCGGTGGGTCGGCCGCAATGGCGTGTGCCACGCGTGAACGGAACACCACATCCGTATTCGCCACCGCGCGATCAACGCCATCACGCGGCCCACCATGCGATGCACCGGAGCCGCGACGATGTCGCAGCAAGATCCGGCCGATCACATCGGTAACATCGCCGCTTCGCGGCAACCACCAGCGGTCCGAACCGCGTCGCAAACAGGGCAACAAACCCATCGGGCTCGTCCTATCAATATTTCTGTGGCGACGAAGACTTTACCGCGATGATCAGTTGACCACGCCTCGATCGATTTCAAGCAAATCACAAGCCCGGCTGACCAAGTCGTCAATCGAGAACGGTTTTTGCATGAAATCATTCGCGCCGGCAACTCGCAGGGCATCGACCTTGCTATGTTCGACCATCCCCGAAATGCACAGAATCTTGACCATGTCCATTGTGGGATCGTTGCGAACGCGTTGACAAACTTCCTTGCCGTTGATGTCGGGAAGCATGACGTCAAGCACGACCAGGTCAGGCCGAAATTCTTTCACGCCCATACCGGCATCAAAGCCGTTGTTCGCTGTGCGAATTTCGAATCGCCCGTCGCGTTCGAATCCGTCTTTCATCAAGTCGACCAAGTCTTGGTCATCGTCGACGATCAACAATTTCTTCTTGCCGTTTTCGAGTGCATCCGTGGGAATGCCGTTGTCCCTCATGAACAGATAAAGCTGTTCGCGAGGAATCCGACGGAACTTACTTCCGGGGACACGAAAGCCCTTCAACGATCCGTTGTCGAAACAACGTATGATCGTCTGTTGGCTGACTTTACAAATCTTGGCCGCTTCGCCTGTCGTGAAGACCGTTTTAGTGGTCATGGCAGAAACCATCCTCCCTGCATGACTAGCCGTTTTTCAGAATGAATCTTGGCTTCGATCCGTCTCTCATGATTCTTGCACCGTATGCCAGAATCCGATCGCCTAACCGAAGCGGACAACCGATGGGATGGGGGTCAACGCATCCTGTGCGTCCAAATCAGACCATCCATTCACCGCGAGCCCTCATCTAGCAAGCTTGCCGCTCTTCTCCTTACTTCCATGCCCCCGCAATTGCTTACGCGGGACACAGCAGACTACGTGAAGAACGCAGGCGACAAGAAGCTCCGAGCCTCTCTGCCTTGCCAAGCTTGCCTCATCGCCGAATTCTATCGATTCAGCCCAGCGGGTCAAGGTCGATTTCTACGCCGTAAGTCGCCGAAAACATTGGACTTACCGCAAACACCGCGAACTACGCAAAAGATTTTTTATTTTGCTTGCCCCCCTGCCCGCCAACGCCCAGAAAACTCAAGCCCAGCAAATTCAATGGTCCAAGTGCGCCATCACCAGCGCGATGTCGGCCGGCGTGATGCCGCTAATTCGCTTGGCTTGGTCCAGCGACAACGGGCGCACCTTCGACAACTTCTCGCGTGCTTCGTTTCGCAGCGACGAAATTTTTTGGTAATCAAACGAGGGTGGAATCTTTTTGCCAGCCAGCCGATGCTGTTTTTCGACATCCATTTTTTGACGGTTGATGTACCCGGCGTACTTCACGTCATGCAAAACCTGCTCGGCAGCGAACGGATCAATTGAGTTGAGTTCGGGAATCAATGCACAGATCGCCGGCCAGTCAATTTCGGGGCGTCGCAAGTAAACGTCGCCTGCCGTACGTTCGATTCGCGCCTCTTTCAAGATCGCAATCGCTTTATCGATTTGCAACAGCTTGTCTGCGAACGTGTCGCGGCGATGTGCGGTGATCAAACCAAGCTTGTCTGCGTCTGCGGTCAGTCGCCGGTCGGCATTGTCTTGTCGCAACAGCAACCGGTACTCGGCGCGACTGGTAAACATTCGATACGGCTCGTCCGTTCCCGCGGTGACCAGATCGTCCACCAACACGCCGATATAGGCTTGATCGCGAGTCGGCACCCACGTCGGCTTTCCCGCCACCGTCAGCGCCGCGTTTGCTCCGGCAATCAAACCTTGACCGGCGGCTTCTTCGTAACCGGTTGTGCCGTTGATTTGCCCAGCAAAGAACAATCGATCGACGGTCTTGGCTTCCAAGTGCGGCCATAGCTGAGTCGGCGGACAAAAATCGTACTCGACGGCATAGCCGTAGCGCATGATCGAAGCGTTCTCGAGTCCCACAATCATGCGAAACATCTGGTCCTGAACGTCTCGCGGAAGACTGGTCGAGATCCCGTTGACGTAGACTTCTTGCGTATCATGACCCTCGGGCTCCAAAAACAATTGGTGCTGGGATTTGTCGGCAAACCGTACGACTTTGTCTTCGATCGATGGACAATAGCGCGGACCGCGTGAATTGATTTGGCCGCTGTACATCGGCGCGCGATCCAAATTTGCACGGATCAATTCGTGAACGGCATCGTTGGTGTAAGTGATGTGACACGACACTTGTTCGACGTTCAACTTACCCGTCAAGAACGAGAACGGCTGAGGGTCAACGTCGCCGGGCTGTTCATCGAGTTTGGAATAATCAATCGTTCGCGCGTTGATTCGCGGCGGCGTGCCAGTCTTGAAACGGTCGACTTCGAAGTTCAGGCGATCCAGCGCGCCACTGATTCCTGACGTGGTCCCCTCTCCTCCTCTGCCACCAGCCGTTTGCGAGGTACCGGTGTGCATGATCGCTTGCAAGAATGTGCCGGTGGTCAACACCACCGCGCCGGCTCGGTAGACCGCATCGCCACGGACCTTGATGCCAACAATGCGAGTCCGGCCGTCGACCGATTCGGTGATCAAATCTTCGACGGTTTCCTGACGCAGGTCCAAGTTGTCTTGAGATTCGATTCGCAACTTGATGTGAGATTGATATGCGCGCTTATCGGCTTGCGCACGCGGGCTATGCATGGCAGGGCCTTTGCGCAAATTCAGCATCCGAAACTGGATCCCGGTGGCATCGATTGCTTCGCCCATCAGGCCGCCCATCGCGTCGACCTCGCGGACAATTTGCCCCTTCGCGACTCCGCCGATCGCTGGGTTGCACGACATCTGCCCGACGGTGTCCAGATTGGTGGTAAGCAGAGCCGTCTTGGCCCCCAAGCGAGCCGCAGCAGCAGCAGCTTCTGTTCCGGCATGTCCGGCGCCGATCACGATGACGTCGTAGTGGTAAACGTTGGCGGTCATGAATTCTGCAAAAGAAAGGGAGGATTCCTTAAAGATCTTTTTCTTCAAGAAATGGTGGTCGAATTGTCGAATCCGAGATAGAGGGATTGTGCCCAATGACAATCCCGCCGACCCGAATTCGCATCAAGCGAGTGTCATTTCGCAATCAGCGAAAGACAGCGGGCCAAGTTTTCAACGAATCGTATCAACACAGTGTTTCTTACACGGGGCATGGCCGACAAGATGCAAATCGCCAAGAAAGCGAAGCTGATTGCCGTCCTGGCCGCAGCCTGCTGCCAACCGACCACGATGATCCACACCGGGTGGGCTGTCGAGGTGAGCGGCTCGGTTACTCAGCAGAATTCGCAGCTTGTTGACGAAAACTCCGCCTCGCAGGCTCCCAGCCACGACAGCTTCGTGCTGGGTTCGCGGACTTTCACGATCCCCTACACCGTCGACTCCAGCGGACCGGCCACCGTCGAAGTCCAGCTATTCGTTAGCCGCGGTCCCTCGGATCCGTGGAAATTGATCGAATCGAAACGGCCTACCGAAGCGGACGCTCGCCAATTCGAATTCACTGCTGATCAAGACGGCGAATTTTGGTTCGCCACGCGAACGACCAACCAATCCAGCATGACGCAATTGGCCAGCACGGTTTCGCCTCAATTGAAAGTCTTTGTCGACACATCGAAACCATACTGCGAAGTCTTGGCAGAAGCGGACGGGGATGGCCGAATCGATATTCAATTGGTCATCCAAGATGCCACACCGCTGAAGTCGATGCAGCTTCGATATGTCACCGAGTCGGTGCGAACTTGGCAAGACGTGGATATCACCGGACTGCCGACGGACGGACGGATGAGTTTCAAGCCCAACGAAGACTGGCAACAGTTGTCTTTGCAGCTGATCGTCACCGATGGTGCAGGAAACCAAAACGCAGCAAACAAACTGGTCCTGCTGCCACGCATTGCCGAAGCACCGCCGGAAAATCGATATGCGATGCGCCCCGGCGGCGGCATTGATGCTCGGCAGACACCGTTCCGCTTAAGCGAATCGGATGTGACGGATGCTCAAACCGCATCGGGTCCGGTGATCGCCTTGGACCGCCATCAACGCGCCCTGAATCAGCGGAACCAGAGCCAACAAAACCAACAGCATGCGACTGCCCATGGCTATGCACCCGCCGTCGCTTTGCCGAATCAACGTAACTTTGGGAACTTTCGTGGTGCAGCATTCCCTGCATCGCCCCAAGATCAAGTCTCCCAAGGCTTCGGCACTCTTCCGTCACAGACAGCTCCTGAACTGATTCCGCCACCGGAACCGGCCAGCATGACGGATGGTCTATTCAATTTTCCTGCGCCAAAACAGCAAGCCGGCATCGAATCACTGCCAACTCCGCACGCAACCGCGGTCCCGTTCGATGCACCGTCGATCTATGCGTTGCCCGCCCCTAAGCAAAGCCAAAGTGCATTGCCGCCGCCGGCGTCACTCGAACAGATCAGCAACGGACTTGGGCTAACGTCACCGACGAACCCGAGTGCACCAGAGTCGATCCCAGCACCGGCAGGCCAAGCGGACGCTTTGAAAACCAAAACGCCCTCGGTCACACCGGAATCGATCCCCGCGCCGCTTCCCGAGCGAACTCTGTCCGAAGCGCTGCGGCCGATGTCGGAAAAGAGTGCGCTGCCACCGCGCCGCGTCGACACACCGGCTCCTAAACCGAGTCTCGCACCCAAAACAACCGATTACCGCAGCGCTCGCCCAAACTCACTCCAGTCGCGAACACCAGAGTCGCCGACAACATCGGCAAAGTCGCTGGCTTCCCGTGTGCCGGTTCGATACAGCGATGGGCTGCGTTTTAGCTTGGCGTACGAACTCGAAGCCGTCGGCAGCCAAGGCGTTGAAGCAATCGAACTGTACGGCAGCGTTGACGAAGGCCGTTCGTGGAAACTGTGGGGTAGCGACCCCGACCGAACCAGCCCGTTCGATATCGAAACTCGCGAAGAAGGCGTCTTTGGTTATCGCATTGTTGTCGTCGGCAACAATGGCTTGGCTAGTCCGCGGCCGTTGCCCGGTGAATCGCCAGACATCGTCGTCGTCGTTGATAAGCAAGCCCCCGAAGTCCGAATCACGGGCGCACGGTACGGCGAAGGCGATCGCATCGGCGCCTTGGTGATCCTTTACGAATGCAGCGATCCGAACTTGATGGCCCGTCCGGTCGCCCTGTCATTCGGCCCAAGCATCGACGGCCCTTGGACTACGATCGCAGCCGGCCTTGCTAATGACGGTGACTATGTTTGGCCCGCCGACCCTCAATTGCCACGCCAGTTCTACTTGCGGCTTGACGCGACTGACCAAGCGGGCAACGTCGGAACTTACATTTTGGACAAACCAATCGACGCCCAGGGCCTAGCACCGCGAGCAAGAATTCGCGGCTTCCAGTCGATCTCGGGTGTAGAACCCGATGCATCGTTCAAGTAGCGTTCGTTCAAACAGAGCAGTCTTAGCATTGTTAAGATCGAAAGACACAGCTTGATCACTTCGGCTCGGTCCAAATCAGAATGCCGTTGGCAGGCTCGTTGCCGTCCACACTGCGCCAAGATCCAGGCGACATCTCGGCTGCCATCCGGCGCCGCATGAACTCTAAACGCTCGCTCGGGTCCGAAACGACGCACTGACGGACACCCATGCTGGCGCTATACGAGTTGCCCGTGCTCCAACTCTGTGGCCGAGCTTCGTTGATGACAATGTCACCATTAAGCACAATTTGAATGTGAGTTTGGCTGTCTATGACTCTCGCATCGGCGTGATCATGACGCAGTTCGATCACGTGCCGTCCCGGCGCCATATCTACGCTGATTATTTCATCAGGAAAAACCGGCGTCGGATCAGTTCGCTCCAGGATTCCTTCGAGCGCCACACACAAGACGGTGGCAGGCACCGTCTCGCTTGGCGGCGGAATGTAGACATCAAACACAACTTGATCCATCAAGGTTGGCATACGAGCAACTGCCGTTACCTTGGTTGGATCATCAACTTCTAGTTCGCGAACGATGTTCCGCAGACCGGCCAGCTCGGATCGTGCGACAACCAGTTGATCGTGAGTGCGATACCAAGCCATCGCCACCACCAAGATCGTCATCAGGAACAACGCGGATCCTAACCCGATCTGAAATCGCGGGGGACGTTCAGGTTTCATCACTGGTTACCTGCCTTCGCTTCGGCCAATTCGGCTTCCTCATTGACAAACGACTGCTCAGTCCCCAGCCGCAATTGGAAGACAGTCAACGCGGCATCATCGTCACTACGCCGGTTGGGAAACGCCTTTTGAAATTCGTCTCGCAGCGACTTGGGGGCTCCAATACGCAACACATCTGTGATTTGGTCCGACGACATGTCCAGCTGGGACTCTTTGCCCGCGATCTCGAGCACAAGCGAATCCCAATGGGCTGTGACAAAGCTAGCCATATTCTTCCCGCCGTTCATTGGAAACGTTGACCCGACAGTGACGACATGAATGACGCAATCCGAGTCTTCACGGATCATCCGAACACTCAGTAACTGCGGGCGGCCATCGCTACTAGAAAACCCCGAATACCCCGACCTTGAACCGCCGATGCCGTGGGTAAGACGCCAATTCTCACCGCCTGGGATCCAAAGTCGCCAGATCAATTTCACGTCGTCCGGACTCGCGGCATCCACTTCTGAAAACTTGATGTGAAGTCTGGATGGGTCAACGACGTCAAGGACGCCTACGGACGACTCAAGCCTGACGATATCGGACTTCAGTTCCGACAGTTCAAGGTGATCGCGCAGCAGCCAAACCAACATCAAAATGATGATGACACAGCCAATCATCCGAAGAGTTTTCTTCACTCGGTCCGCCTGATCCCAAGAGAATGGTCACTCGAGCCCGCAACCCGGCCAAACGGTGCAAAATACCCGAATCGGCGACCGAATGGTCGAAAAAGGGGTTTTTGACGCCGTCATTTTGCCACCTCGGTTGCTCTGGTATCCTGACCGACATGACGCTGATTCACGCCTTCGAAATGCTGCCCGCTCCGCCCGCGTCGGTCCCCGATGTGGTCGCCGTGTTTGGTGCCGACGCCAGCCTGCGATCTTGGTCGATGCAAGCGTTGGCCGCTGGCGGCGATGTGACTCAGTTCGATGGCGAAACGACGAAGTGGGCTGATCTTCGTGACGACTTGGCGACAGCATCGCTATTCGACATGGGCGGCGGAAAGCGAACGATCATGGTTCGCGGTGCCGACAAATTTGTCAGCGACCATCGCCCGGAACTTGAAAAGTATTTGGCCAAGCCCGGATCAGCCTCGCGACTGATCCTGGACCTCGAATCGCTCGCCTCGAACACGCGAATCTATAAAGCGATACTGAAAGACCACATGCTGGTCGCGTGCGGCAACTCGACCGATGCAAAAGCAGGTGTGACAGCCGCGACTCGGCGGAAGTTCTTGACCGGCTATGTTGCCGCGCGGCACAAGACCAAAATCGAAAAGTCGGCCGCCGACGCACTGCACGAAATGCTCGGCGACGAGATCGGCATGCTCGATACCGAGATCGCAAAACTGGCGCTCTACATTGATCCGGCTGGCAAGATCGAAGAAGCGCTTGTGCGAGATGTCGTCGCCGGATGGCAAGGTAAAACGGTTTGGCAGATCACTGACGCGATCGCCGCCGGAGATGCTGCCGAGGCAATTCGCCAACTCGACAAATTGCTAAGCGGTGGTCAACGAGCAATTGCGTTGTTGCCTCAGATCGCTTGGTCTCTAAGGCGTCTAGGCATGGCCACCGCGCTTGTCGAACAGCGTGAACGGTCAGGCCGCAGAATCCAACTCGAAGACGCCCTGTCATCGGCCGGCTTCCGACGTCCCAGCGATATTCAACAAGCCAAAAAGCAACTGCTGGGTATCGGACGCGTGCGAGCACGCCAATTGCTGCCGTGGCTACTCGACGCCGACCTCCGTTTGAAGGGAACCCACAGCGCCGAAGGGCGTGACCGGTTCTTGCTCGAACAGTTGGTGATGAAGTTGGCCAAGTCGGCGAGTTAAGCTTAAGGACGCCGAAATCCCAACTACAATGGCCTGCTTAGCGTCGTCCTTGTCACGGGGGCTCGACCTCTTTTCTTAGGCTATTGCGGTGCCCCGACACTGGTTTCTAAAAACGAAACACGGAAAATCCGACCCAATCACGTCCAAGACGCTGATCCGCTTGGTGACCGCCGGCAAGGTGAAACCGGCCAGCGGGATCAGCTCGGATGGCATCGATTGGATCAAAGCCGAACAAATCAAGGGGCTGCCGTTCCCCAAAGACGAGCCGGATCGGTACTGGGTCCGAACTCGCAAAGGCGACGCGGGACCATTCACATTGCCCAAGCTTGCAAAGCTGGTTGCAGCCGGACGAGTCAAACCGGCTGCAATGGTCAGCCGAGATGGCAAACGATGGACGCAAGCCCAGCAATTCCCCGGACTCCCCTTCCCTTCTCCGGTGCAACCACCCGTCTCGGAAACGCCAACCGCAGTCCAACCGACCGAAACAATCGTTGCGACCGCCACCACCGAATCACTCAAGCTTGATATACCAGCTAACGACACGATCGAAGCTGAGGAACCGGAACTTCAAACGCCGGATACCGAGACCGTCGCCACCGAAACACCCGAACTTGAAACACCAGCCGCCGAGACAAACGACAGACCGGGACCGCTGGTCAGATCGGCTGCAGCGGCGGTTCGTGAAGCCGAATTTCTGTGCCGCTTTGGCGCCGTTGGATCCATCGATCGCCAAGCGGATTCCTCGATCGCCGTCCAAGTCCATTCAGCCAACTCGATGCGTCCCGTCACCACCATCGTGACCAGCGGACTGAGCGACTATCCGATGCAGGCCTCGGCGGGTGCGAACTCATCCCGCGCAGAATTGGTTCTCTATACCGACGATCCCAAACCCGAATCTATCCAACTGCTGCGTGAAATCGCCGAATCGACCATCCATCAAAATGACTCGATCGGGTATGGCAGCGTCTACGAACACGGATCGCCGATCTTCCCAGGAACCGAACTCGACGGCTGCCTGTTCATGATCCCCAACATCCCGTCCGATTTTGCGATTCGAAACGCCGTCGCCATCGAAGACCAACCGCTTCAATTGCTTTGGGTCGTGCCAACCACTTCGCTAGAACGCGCCCTGATCGCTCGGCAAGGCGTCGCGGTGTTCTGCCAATGGATGGACCGATTCGGCCACGGACTGCTGATCAACCCACGTCGCAGTTGCCTGGCCGCAGTCGCACGCGTGACGAACTACTAGCAAACGACCGACGCCGAAAGCCATTACATTCGGTTGCTGGTGCCCTTGGTCAGCGCCATGAAGGCAGACTCGAGGTCAAGTTCTTCTTCGTTGAAACGGCACAGGTCGATGCCATTTTCGATCAAAAGTTTTGGAAGATCGCTGTACCCGCTGACGTCGCTCTTCAGAACCACTCGCATTACCCCGTCGCCAAGTTCGCAGGCTCGGACTTTCGCGTGACCTGTTAGCAAATCCGAGATCGCCGACATCTTCTCACGATCAGCCGGTTGGATGACGAGCACCGTATGCTGGCGCACCATCCGAATCACTTCGGCCTTGGTAGCATTCTGTTTCAGCTCACCCTTGTCGATGATGCCGATCTTGTTACAGACGTCGGCAAGCTCCGGCAGAATGTGGCTGCTGACGATCACGGTCTTGCCCATCTGGCCAAGCTTGCGAAGTAGATTCCGCATCTCGATCCGGGCACGCGGGTCCAAGCCCGACAACGGCTCATCAAGCAACAGCACCTGCGGATCATGCAGCAGCGTTCGCGCTAAACCTAGACGCTGTGTTTGGCCTCGCGAGAGTGTGTTGGCGTATGCATCACGCTTGAAATCCAGATCGACAATCTCCAACATTTCGTCAACGCGTTTCCGTCTCGCTTGACCGGTGATACGGTACGATGCGGCAAAAAACTCCAGATACTCGACCACGGTCATGTCGTCGTAAACACCAAAGAAGTCGGGCATGTAGCCCACCAATCGGCGAATCTCCTTGGGCGCCGTATGGACGCTGTGTCCACACACGTACGCCTCGCCCCAACTTGGTTCTAACAGCGTGGCGATGATGCGCATCGTCGTCGTTTTTCCGGCGCCATTAGGGCCGATGAAACCAAACAAGTCGCCCGCCTGAAGATCCAGGTCGATTGCTTTGATTGCGAATGCGTCGCCGTACTTCTTGGTGAGATCGACTGTTTTGATCACGAGCAAATTCTACGGAAAAGTTGAAAAATGATTTGTAAAAAGCGATCTAACGTTTCTTTGCAGTCACCGGCATAATGACTCGAATCATCGCCAATTCTTCGCCCACTGGCGTGAACACTCCGCCTTCTTTTGAGGCATTGTTGTCCGTCAAATTTACCGACGTCAGCCCACTATCAAGCCGGCCATAAAGGATGCAGCGATCATCGCCCAACGTATCGCTGAGGTCCAAATGACCGAGAGGCTGGTTTTCTAGATTGGTGTACTGAGTCCCTCCGGTTGCTTGATGAAACATCAACATTTCGGCAACGCGAACCGCCGTATTGGACGAGGTCGGATCCCAAGCCTGAGTCTCAGTCGAACTCTCCAGCGCCTTTTGACGACTCAGCAACCAGCGAAAATTCTTCTGACGCAGCTTTTCAACCGCCGCAATTCGCTCGCCCGCTCGCAACCGTGTTGGCAGCAAGTAAGCCCAGTTCCGAAACACCAACTTTGCATCCAAGACATCAAACGGCAACGGATTGATGAATTCGCCTTGCAGCAACTCGCTGCCAGATCGTCGCTGCAACTCGACCTTGGTTCCCATCGTCGGCGTGAACTTCGACTCGCCAAAAAAACCCTTGCTGCTGCGCGGTGCCAACGGCAAGCCTTCGATCACACTACTGATGCGAGAGTTCTGCTTTCGAAACACAACGTCATAGGCTGGCAAACGCGAGTCCTCGACCGAAATCTGAACGCCACCAAACGACTCGCCGGGGTACCCAAATGGAGCCGTCCGTGACAACGCAATCTCTGGTGCAATCATTCGCATCGTTCCAGATGCGTTAACAGCAACGTCAAATCGAGATGCATCGTGAGCATAAACGTAGTTCACCGAATAGGATCGACCGACGTCGTTGATCGTGTCGACGTCGACGATTTCAATGCGGTTGCAACGAATATCCCGATCTTCGCCAGCCGACCCAACCTGCTTTGCAGACTCAGCCTGGGACGTGGTAGCCGACTGCGACACCAATACCCACGATAAACCGATGACCGCAATCGGGAACGTTAGCCATCCCAGCAGCGGCTTCCCAACCACTCGGTTGACCAACAGATAATCCAGCGGACCGATCACCGCGATCAAAGCCATCAGCGCAAGTGCCAGGACCGAAAAGCTAAACCGGCGCTGGATCGAAAAATGGTCCAGCATCGATCGCGTTTGCCCTGCCAAATCGTTGTAGGCAGTCGGCAATTTGGCTCGTTCTTTATTGCGATCGTCCACTCGGATCGTTGAACCCGTCAGACGTGAAACCAAGTCCAAACGCTCGGGCCACGTTACAAACTGCGAAGCCTCCAAATCAGCGGCGACCACGACAGCCGATCCGAAACCGATCGCATAACTGACTGCGATTGGCGTGCTGATTCGGCGCGAGGTGCGTCCCATGATCAGAATGTCGCCGCGATCCTTGGGCAATCGCACTCCATCGAACGGTTGCAGCGGCGACTGGCTCGACGTGTACGTTTCAATGCCCGCTGGATCAATTGTGATGGTCGCGAACGAATCGATCGGCAACAATTCACCAATCCAAGGTGCTGCGGCAAGCAGGCTTTTGGTTTGTTCCCCAAGCGTCAAGAACAACTTGCCGCCGGCAGCAATCCAATCGACGATCGCTTGAGATTGTGCGGGTTTCAATTTGCCAAGCAAATCACTGCCGGAGGCTCCCACGACGATCATGTCGATGCCATCAAAGCCCAACATCGAGTTCGGCATCACCGTGGCAGACTCGGGGCGAGTCACTGCGATCGAAGCATCACGGTCAAGCAAACGATTGACCCCGATTTGGTCGATCCCCAGCGGATCACCAATCACCAAAATCCAAGGCATCGCCAGCGGAATCATCGCCGGGCCGCGTGATGGCACACCGATGGTGGGCAGCCGAGTGGTCGCCAGTGGAAGACCGCTCGATTCGGATGGTTTACCCTGCAAGACGAGCGGCGCCGCTTCGCTGCCCGGGATGACATAGGTCCAATCAAAAGCACTGGCTTGACCGGCCTGATCCGACGGACTGTCTTGATTGGTAACCTGACCAGCAGACGAATCACTGCGTTCGTATAGAACTTGAACGCCGTCCCCGTCACGGGTTTCGATCGCGTTCACACCCATTTCAACCGCGGTACGAATTCCCACCCAGCGACCGACTCGATAGTGACCGTCGATCCCGACCGATACTTGGGAACCTTCGGTTGAAATCGCTGACGGATCGGATTCCGCCCGCGCAGAAAAACGTCCGCCCAAAATCAGCGAAGTGAAAACCAAGAATGCAGCAAACGGCAAACGCCAGCTGGGTTTGGTCGAGACTCGTGGCCGAGCGAGTCGAAGGAGAGTGGCTGGCAAGTTAGGCATCGCGTCGCAGAATCGAGTTGGGACAGTCGCCGCTTCAAAATTGTTTCAGAAGCGTTTCAAGATCAAGGCTTTTCCGAATCGGGGCATTCGCACACCAACCGTTTGCAGCCGGGGCAACCATGACCGTATTTTGCGACCAAAGCAGCGTTCAAGTCGACGCCCGCGACATTGGCAATCGTCGCCAGCCAGGCAATCACGTCGGCAAATTCCTCGGCCAAGTTCTCTTTGTCGTTGCCCCGCAGCGCTGACGCCAATTCGCCAACTTCTTCCATCAACCACATAAATGTGCCGTCGACGCCCCGGGCGACGTCCTTATCAAAGTACATTTTGTGAATGTGCCGCTGCAGATCGGCAACCGACAATTCGTCGGCCGGGCTGGGTATTGAGGACATCTGGCTGGCTTGGACCAAGGAAACGCGTAGAAAACAGAACTTTGGTGAAAAACGCGGGCGGACAACCGTAACGTATCCCGCTGCCCGATTACACGGTAGTCAACTACAGTGTTTAAGGTCGTTTGGTTCCGTTCGATCTTGCATGACGCTGAAAATTCTTTCAGCCGACGACTTTCCCCGGATAATATCTTCGCAGATGACAGCTCCCCTGCCCCCGCAAAGCTCGGCCAAGAAAGCTGACTTTCATCGCTATCCGTTCTATTCACCGCGTTTTTGGCACGGGATGAGGCCAGCCACGTGGTGGGGGCTGCTGAAAAACGGGCATTTTCGGATTCATCCGACGCGATATGGGATCCTAATCGGCGTCACTTTGGCGACGCCCGTCAATACGATTCTGGCCGGACTGCAATGGTTGATTTTTCGGGGAAAGCTGTCCAATGCTGAAATGCACGGCCCGCCGGTATTCATCGTCGGCCACTGGCGCAGCGGGACGACGTTGTTGCACGAGCTAATGGTCCGCGATGAGCGACTGAGCAGCCCGTCGACGTTTCAGTGCTTCGCCCCCCACCATTTTCTGATCTCGCAATGGTTCTTTCAGCGGTTCGCCGGTTGGTTGCTTCCCGGCAAGCGACCGATGGACAACATGGCGGCCGGTTGGGATCGCCCCCAAGAAGATGAATTCGCACTGCTGACCCTGGGTTTGCCATCACCCTATCGCCGGATTGCGTTCCCGAACGAGGGACCAACCGACATGGACTACTTGGATTTCGAGGGAGTCCCCGAAGCGGACGTGAAAAAGTGGCTGGCAAGCCTCAGACAGTTCCTGTTGAGGGTCAGCACTTCGACAGGCCGCCCGCTGATCATCAAAAGCCCCACGCACACCGGCCGGGTCGCCAGACTTGCCCGCGAGTTCCCCGATGCCAAGTTCATCCACATCACGCGAGACCCGCGTGCCCTGTTTCCCTCAACGGTGCGATTGTGGAAAGGACTCGACGACGTGCAGGCTCTCCAGCACCCTAGCGAAGAAGGACTCGGCCAGTACGTGATTGATTGCTTCAACCGAATGTACGCTTCCTTCCACCGCGACCGAGATCAAATCCCCACCGGTCGGTTGATCGACATTCGATACGAAGACTTGATCGCCGATCCCACCAAGACGCTCGAAAGCATTTACCAAACATTGCACCTGAGCGACTTCGATGCGGTTCGTCCAGACATCGAAAACTGGGTCGAGACTGAACACCGCGGCTACAAAACCAACCAACACCAACATGACCCGGAAATCGAAACGTTGATTCGAAAAGACTGGGCTGAGTACTTTGATCGATACGGCTACTAAATGAAAATGCACTTTTCCCTTCACTCGCTGATCTGCGTTTCCGCGCTCGCATCACTGGCACTGTCGGCTGTCCTACTATCGGGATGCAGCAAATCAGAACCAGCAACCAAGCCAACGCTCGCGTCTGCGCCTGATCCCGCGACAGCAACTCAACCCAAAGCACCGATTGCCCCGCAAGCGTACGAGGCAAGCGCCGAACAGTTGCTAGCTGTTCGCTTGCCGGCCAATGAGGCCGCCGAGGGTTGGATCCGATTATTCGACGGCCAAACTTTGTTCGGATGGGAAATCACCGGCGCAGCTAACTGGCGCGTCGAAGACGGAAAGATCGTTGTCGATGATGGTGAAAAGTGCCTGCTGTGTACGTCGATGCCATGGCAAGACTTTGAATTAGAATTGGAATTCAGTGCAGGCCCGAAAACCAACAGCGGCGTGTTCCTAAGAACTCCGCTGGCACCAGAAGACCCCGCAATCGATTGCTACGAAGTCAACATCGCCCCCACTGACAACCCATTCCCAACCGCGGGAATCGTCGACCGCCAAAAAGCAGACGACGGTACCCAAGCCAATGTCGCTCAATCATGGCGAACGATGCGAATGGTGATGGACGGCAAGTCTTTGAAGATCAGTGTGGATGGAAAACTAGTCAACGACTTCACCGATCCCGTCGGCCTATCAGCAGGACGAATCGGACTGCAACACAACAGCGGCCGCGTCGAGTTTCGCAACATCCGATTGCGTCCACTGGGTCTGACCACCATGCTTGACAAAGACCTTTCGAAGTGGACCAAGTATCCCAAGATGCCGGGTGACTTCACCGTCACCGACGATGGTGAACTGCACGTCCAGGGCGGACGAACCCAACTCGAATCGAAGGAATCCTACGGCGACTTCGTGCTGTTGGCAGAATACCGATTGCCCAAAGCCGAACTGAACTCGGGAATCTTCTTTCGCTGCATACCCGGCGATGAGATGATGGGCTACGAGTGCCAGCTGTCCAATGAAACCATCGATGACAATCGGCTATCGCCCGCCGATACCGGCACCGGTGGAATCTTTAAACGCCAAGACGCTCGTTTCGTCGCCGGCGAAGTCGATCAGTGGACAACGCTGGTCCTCGTCGCACACGGACAAAAGATTGGGGCTTGGGTCCAAGGCGTCCAAGTCAGCAACTGGTTTGACGACCGGAAACCGGACGCCAATCCTCGCAAAGGACTGAGACTAGAACCGGGCACAATCATGATCCAAGGCCACGACCCAACGACCGATGCGAAACTAAAGCAAATCATGATTCGCGCCATCGAGTGATCGATTAGGAACCGCACGCCTTCGATCGCGGGCGGATGGATTGAGCAAATCACGACGATCGCATCAAATGCGCAGTGATGTATTCGGTTGACCATTTCGTCGGACCAGTGAACACACCATCGATTGTTTCAGACGGATTGCTTTTGGTTGTTGAATGAATTGCTTCATGGTTGCTTCGGCCGGCGCGATTCACCATTGTTTTGATCTCATTGAGGCCCCGCGAGTTTCGAGGCCCCGTGATCATCCGCCGAACTCGGTTTTGTTCTTGGTCGTTGCCAGCGCAATTTCGGCAGCCAACGCAGCTCTCAAATTTGATCCGATCGCCGTGCCTCACGGGTGCCTGGCTCCCACAGGGACGACACCTAGAAGGAGGCGGCGAAGCCCGCGTCACCAGATCGCCAAGGAGTGCATCGAACGATAAACTGCGCCGCAGGTAATGCGGGCGAGTCTGCGGCAGAGTCGGCCAGGTCAGTCCGCCCCAGACTGAAACAATCGGCCAATCACTTCGAGCAAGCATTGAAGCCATGATTCAAATCGGCAGGACGTACAATCTAGAGGTGGTCAAACACACGGACTTCGGAGTGTATCTGGACGCCGAAAATCTAGGTGAGATCTTGCTTCCCACCAAGCATGCTCCCGACAATTTGAGCGTCGAGGAGTCGGTCGAAGTTTTCCTTTACCTGGACTCCGAAGATCGCCCCATCGCGACCACACAGGTCCCCAAAGCGGAGGTCGGCGAATTCGCATATTTGAAAGTCAAAGACAATACGCGTATCGGCGCGTTCTTGGATTGGGGATTGGACAAAGACGTCCTAGTCCCTTTTGCAGAACAGCGTCGACCGATGAATCTGGGTGATTCTTACCTCGTGTATTTGTACATCGACAACCAAGATCGGATCACTGCGACCTCAAAGATTGACAAACGCATATTCGAAGATGACGCACACGATTTCCATCCTCAGCAGGCGGTCGATTTGATTATCGGAAACAGCACCGAATTGGGCTTCAAAGCAATTATAAATCACAGCCATTGGGGATTGCTGTACAAGGACGAAGTGGACCAACGCCTGAGTTTTGGGCAGAGCATTCAGGGCTACATCAAACACATTCGCCAAGATGGCAAGATTGACTTGAGCCTGAAGAGTGGTTCGCAAATCCGTGACGATTACAAACAATTGATCCAAGACTACTTACGGGACAATGACGGGTTTGCGCCCGTCCACGACAAGTCTACTCAAGCTCAAATTTACGACCTGTTTGGAATGAGCAAAGGCCAATTCAAAAAAGCGATCGGGGCCCTGTATAAACAGAGAGTCATTACGATTGAGAAAGATGGAATTCGATCGGTTTGATCACCTTGCGAAACGGCCACGGTTGAGGGGACGGATCGATGTGAGCCCAAAGGCAGCTCGCGTTTGATCAGTAAGCAGGCAATGAACGCGTCCTCTGATCGCTCGAATTGGTTGATCACCTCGTGGATGCGATTGTCGCAATGCGGCGAGCGCAACGGCTCTTAACATCGACAAAGTTCAGCTGAGATCGCACCGAAGACATCGTCCTGCTTTCCTTGCAATTAGCAGCCAATCAGTGCCGGACACTGCTTCTACGTTTGAAGTATGATGCATCGTCCATGAACACACCGATGCAACCCTCATCGAACGGCAACACTGCATCCCAGCGGATGATTTTGTGCTTGCGGGTACTTGTCGTGATCGAGTGTTTCGGGCTGGGTGGACGCTATCTATTTTCATCGTTTGAAACGGAAAGCGATGTCTACGGCTGGCTCTATTTCGATTGCCGTTGGTCCGAATCGTTTGCCCAATCAATCGATAACGGTGGGGCTCTGATGACCTTGCTCGCCGGTGGCCTTCTGTGCCTGAGCGGCTTACTTTTGCCGAGACCGCCAAATGAATCGCCACGGTTGAAAATTGCTCGCAGGCTTGATCAAGCGGCCGCATTGTGGATCGCAATTTGGATGCTGACGATTGCAGCGGCGCATATGATGCGAGCAGCCGTATTTGCTGAATTGTCACTGGCCGAACATGCCGTTCGCTACGCCGCTCCACTGGCGTTTGCCATTTGCGTTGGTACTGACCGTAAAGTTGCTGACCGTGGAGTCGGCTCGGCGATGTCTTCGCAACCTGCACGGGCTCGATTCGCGGTGCTGATGTTGACCGTGGCTGCGACCTTCACGTTCGCGGCGCACGGCTACAAAGCGTATCAGTGTTACGCCCCATTTACCGATCTCATCCTGCTTTCGGACATGCAATGGACCGGCACTGGCTGCACACAGGCGACGGCCGAGAATATCCTAGTTGTGATCGGCATAGCTGACATCATCGTGGCGTTAGCCTTACTGATCCTGCGCTCGCGTTCAGCTGCGTTTTACATGATCGTGTGGGGTTTTGTGACGGCGGCGAGTAGAATGACGGCACTCGGAATCGAGGCGTGGCCCGAAACGTTGATAAGGGTTGCAAACGGCGGTGTTCCGCTGGCCATTTTGACGTATTGGATCACGATTCCAAAAGCGATTCCTTTAACCACACTCCCACCGCGACCGCCGCACGACGCGGCAAATCACGCAAACTCTCCCGCCTAATTGATTGGAATCGTTGTCAGATGACACGACTTGAACGAACTCGGCCTCTGATTCTTGCCTTCCTCTGCTATCTGTTGGCGGCAAGCGGTGCGGCAAACGCGGCCGCCCCGCTATCCGGAACCAAACCTGCTCAGTGGCGCGTGGTTTGGACCGACGATCCGGCGACTTCAGCAACGGTTTCCTGGAGCACCGAGGCGGCAGGGAAATCACACACCCTGCGCTTTCGCGTCAAAGGCAGCGACGAAAGTCCGTCCGCCCAACTAGCCGACTCGGGACGGCACACTGGCGGCGAGTTCGAGTTGTACTATCACCATGCTCGCCTTCAAGAATTGCAACCAGCAACAGCGTACGAAGTGCAAATGGTCAGCGACGGGGACGAGTCGCCCTTGTTCTACTTCGTGACGGCTCCGGCGACCGACCGCGAATTCAGCATTTTACACGGCGGTGATTCACGTTCTGATCACGAAGTGCGCAGACGCGTGAACAAAATGATCGCCGGTATCGTGGCGACTTCCTACGACAACGATGACTTGGCTGATGACATTCTGGCCTTCGCCCACGGCGGCGATTACGTGGTTACCGGAACCAAGATGGATCTCTGGTCCGCATGGTTGTCGGATCATGAATTAACCACAGCGACAGACGGTCGGTTGTTGCCGGTCATCCCCGCCCGCGGGAACCATGACAAAGGAAAACCGTTCAACGAAGTGTTCGGGTTCCCGGAAGGCGATTTAAATTATTACGGCATCAGCATCGGCCCCCAAGTTCGCTTTACGACTTTGAATTCCGAAACCAGCACTGCGGGCGATCAGGCGCAGTGGTTGAAGAGCGAGCTAAAGGAATCTCGTGCCAGCCATCGCTGGTTGCTCGCACAGTACCATCGCCCGGTCTATCCGGCCGTCAAGACGCCGGGGCCCGGCCTGAAGAGCTGGGTTCCGTTGTTCGAAAAGCACAACGTCGACTTGGTATGCGAAGCGGACGGACACAACATCAAACGCACCGTGCCAATCCGAGCCGGTGTGCAAGATGAAACCGGTGTTGTTTACATCGGCGAAGGTGGATTGGGCGTTCCGCAACGGACGCCCAAGACCGATCGCTGGTTTCTGGAGTCACCCGGCATGGCGGACCAAGGACACCATGTGTTTGTTCTGAAATTCACAAACGAAGCGTTGCAAGGAACCTGCGTGTTGGAAGGCGGAAAGGTCCGCGATCAGTTCACGCGAATGGTGCGTCCGTAACCCGCCAGGCCGGCTCCGCCGGCCATCCTTCGTTAGCCAGTCGACCGTCAAACAAACTGTCTCGCCAAAGTCGCGGTCGCAAGCCCCACGTGACTCTTTGGCTAGTCGACCCAGCGAAGATTACGAAACTCGGGTTCATTGCCTCGCCAGTTTCGACCGACAATGCGAGACTGACCGGATCCTCGCTTGGCTGGCTGCAGACGCTCGGCATCGGACAGCTTCAATTCACGGATGCCCGTCCAATTCGACAGTGACTCGCCGTCATAATTGCGAAAATCAGCAGGCGACAGCATCACTTGCTGCCACTGATCTGGTTGCTGTGGGTTGGTAGCTGCAAGATCGACGACGACGGCATGCCCGTCGATCATCACGACCAATTGATTGGGTTCGTCACAGCGAACTTCGATAGCCAGTCGGGCGTCGTCGCTTGGGGCCTTGAATTGATCATCGTACAACTTGTGAGTCATCCGCGGCCAGGTTTCCGGCTTGTTCGAAAACCATTCTTTTTGCCAGTCTTCGTCGAACGATTCGATCATCGATTCGGGCCGAAGCGTCGGTTTTGCACCAGCGGTTTTCAGTTCCTTCGGCGACACCTTATCGAGCAGCGATGACACATTGAACGTGTCGGCGTTATAGATGCCATAGTAATACCCGGCTCCTGAAACGGGCTGGTCCAATGCGTAGGTCACGTTTGCGTAGACCCATAGCGGTTTATCAACGGTGCCCACAGGAAGCTTTGCCGTCCAAGCACCGTTCAAACGAGTCGCCTTGGCGTAACGCCAAAATCGGTTGACCGTGTTGTCACGATCCGACGAGGTTTCCACATCCTTTCCGTGCTGGGTGTAGAACACATCGACCGACAAAGGATCTCGTTTCGTATCGACCGCAACTGTGATCGTCGGCACTGCGTCTTTACCGCTGAATCGAACGTCCGTGACCGGCGTTTCGGGGAATTCGAAACTGCCTTTGAGGTACTGGTCGAACCACAGCAAGCTGGCGACTTCGTACTCGGCCGAGTCTTGATGGCTGCGATGGGGTGAACAAGTCACTCGCCAATCGTCACTTTGGATTTCGCCAGCAGCACGAGGAAGGTCTCCGATTCGTCCATGAAAGTCGTTCGACGGACTCAAGAAAATGATCGGACAAGTGATCTGTTTCAAGCTGACATCGTCGCCAATCGTTTTGCGAAACAGCTCGCTTTCGTTGTCCCGATCGCTGATTCCTCCGCACGACGGCGCAGCCGCTTTGACCCGGTCGTCGACGCTGGTCAATACCGTCAACTTGCCGCCCATTGAATGGCCGTAGACGCCCAACCGGTCGGCATCGACTTCGGGCTGCTGTTCCAAAAAGGTGAGTGCGCGTCGTGCGGCTATCGCACACAAAAACCATGGGCTATTGCGAGGTGATTCGATATCGTCAATCGTCCATGCGGCGGGCTTGGCGGACGGAAAGTTGTTCGCCGGATTGCGGCATGGTGCGTGATAACCGTCCACCGCGCCCCAGTCCGTGGTCAATCTGTATCCCGGGTCGTCTGTTTTTTGATCCCAAAACAGTTCCACCTCCGATTCCGAAACGCGATACTGCGGAGCCGAGATGCGACCGGCCCAGGCGATCGAGACGGTCGCGTAACCACGCTTGGCATTCATTAGGCAAGCCCGATGGTCGGCGAACTGTCCGCCGCCATGGATTTGCACTAAACCTGGAATCTTTTCGCCGCTGTCGATCGCCGACATGGGAACGCCAACGATCGCAGCGAGTCTAGCTGTTTGCCCTTTGAAAACCCCGATGCGAAACCGCACGACTCGCAGCCGCACGCCATCTTCTTCCCACTGGTGCAGCGTTTCCGTTTCCAAAGGTTCCGCGCGAGGGTCGAAGTCGCCCCACATCTCAGAGAAAGTTGCAGGAGCCACGCCGCCGGTCAGTTGAGGCAAGGTCTCTTGTTCTCGAGCGACCGCGTTGTTAGCTCTCACTGAAACGACAGAAACTACTAGCAAGGTGGTCAATAAAAGGAATCGAGTCATGGGGCGAACGTTTTCGATTGCGAGGCGAGGGCCGGGCGAAATGTTTGGTCAACATTAAAAACCCTGCTGCGGTCACCAACTCGCGGTGATCTCGGGACAAGCGAAGCGTCAGTATCAGATTCGTAGTTGCAAGCTTGCAGCCCACACTACGGCAGCTGCTACCGCTCGTTACGCCGAAACGTGATCACGGGTAGTCGACGACATCTTCATCGATATCGGCGTCGAGTTCTGGATCGTCGGACCATGAGGTCCCATCCATTTCGTCTTCGAGGCCGTAGCCTTCGTCATATTCGACGACGTAGTTGTCTTTGCCCGCGGTTCGTTCCAGCTTGTCGACGATTTCTCCGATGCGTTGGTCGGTATCGTACGGTCCCGTCACAAACACAGGTTGCCCGTCACGTCCAAATTCAAACTCGCTTTCGCATTCCGACGAATCGATGCCGTCAAAGATCGCTGCGACTTTGGCGTAAAAAGGCGCGGGTTGCAGATCAAACTTGGCGGCGAACGCGATCGCTTGTTCGATCATCTTCTTTGCTGCCGCCGGAGTGACCGCAACCATATCCTCAGGGCCCGACTCAATCGTGCTATTGAGCTGAGACGGGAAACAGAAAAACGAATTCGCGTTTTTGACACCCAAACATAATCCGTCGATCAAGAATCGGACGACGCACAAGCGACCATCTGGCATTCGGCGACTGACTAACACGCTGCCAAACTTGCTGGGCGAATCGAACAGACCTTCGGCGACCAAGCAGCGCTCGATCGGACCAGCAAGCCCTGCTTCGAATTGGCCGGCAAACGACGTCATACGGTTCTTTTCACGAGCCTGCGTTTTTTTGCGGGCAAGCTCTTTGGATCGCTTCTTGGCTAACTTCTTCTGACGCTGTTGTTCTTTGGCGGCCATGCGAGGTCGTTCCTATCTTCTCGTCGAATGAAAACTGCCAGGGCGAATCCTGGCTTACGGTAATGCCTGACTTAGGGTGATGCCTGACTGCGGTGATGCCTGACTTACGGTGATGATTGTTTACGAGATTCGGCAGCGAACGCACGCAGTGGTTTGGGCAGCGGGAACTGGACAGATTCTTCGCGGATCGATGCGACTTCGACCGTTGCACCGAATCGCTCGACCAACCAATCGATCGTGGCCTGAACCACCGACTCGGGCGCGCTAGCGCCGGCCGTGACCAAGACCGTATCGGTTTCCGAAAACGCGTTAACGTCTAGGTTCTCGGGACCATCGACCAAATAGGCTTGCTTGTGCTCATCGGCTGCCAACTCGCGAAGCCGCTGGCTGTTGCTGCTGTTCTGGCTGCCCAGCACGACGACGACATTCGCCTGATCGCTTAGCACGCGAACCGCTTCCTGGCGATTCTGGGTGGCGTAACAGATGTCGGCTTTGGGTGGACTTTCAATGTTCGGGAACCGCTCGCGAAGCTTATTGATGATTCGGTTGGCATCGTCGACGCTAAGGGTTGTTTGCGTCAGGTACGCCAGCTTGGTTTCGTCGGCAACCTCGAGCGCCGCGACACCCGCTTCGTCCTCGACCAACACAATCGCTTCGGGAGCTTCGCCCATCGTGCCGATCACCTCGTCGTGACCTTCGTGCCCGATCAAGATGATCGTGTAACCGCCCTTGGCATACTTGATCGCTTCGAGGTGAACTTTGGTCACCAGCGGACAGGTCGCGTCGAGCGCGTTCAGGTTGCGAGCTCGGGCTTGTTCGCGGATCGCGGGCGAGACGCCGTGAGCCGAAAAGAGAACAACACTGTTCTCGGGGATCTCTTCAATCGTGTTGACGAAGACCGCGCCTTTGGACGAAAACGTGTTGACCACATATTTGTTGTGAACGATCTCGTGATACACATAGACTGGTGCCCCGAACTTTTGCAGCGTCAATTCCAAAGAATCAACCGCCATATTGACGCCGGCACAGAAGCCTCGCGGCGCGGCCAAAATAATTTTCATTCGTATCGCTGGAACTGGAAGGATGTGT
Organism: Rubripirellula reticaptiva; assembly: GCF_007860175.1. Classification (NCBI taxonomy): domain Bacteria; kingdom Pseudomonadati; phylum Planctomycetota; class Planctomycetia; order Pirellulales; family Pirellulaceae; genus Rubripirellula; species Rubripirellula reticaptiva. Next base: position 373,617 of record NZ_SJPX01000001.1, read on the forward strand.
CCGTTGAATCGTCTTTCCCAAGATAACCGCGAGACGCCCGAAACGTCCAACCGGGGCAATCAGGAAGTCAGCCTTTGGGACGCTGATCCGGCCGAATTGAGCCGTGGACGGGCAATGACGGCGGCAATCGCGAAGTCTCATTACGAGAACTTTTTGGTCGCCAGCTTGCTGTTGCCAAAACGCCTAAAACAGCCGTTTTACGACGTTTACGCGTTTTGCCGGACTGCCGACGACGTGGCGGACGAGTCACCATCGCCGCAAATTGCGACCGAGCGACTAGCCGAAACTCAACGACAACTCGACGCGACTTTCGCTGGTTTGCCGCCAACGGCGCCGTTTGTGGCGCTCGCTGACACGATTGTTCGGTTCCAATTGCCGAAGCAACCGTTTGATGACTTGATGAGCGCCTTTCGCCAAGACCAAGAAACCACGCGTTACGCCGAATTCGACCAACTGCTCGATTACTGTTGCCGGTCGGCCAATCCGGTGGGCCGGATCGTTTTGCAGATGAGCGGTTGCTGTGACGATGATTCGGCGGCTCTGTCGGACCAAATTTGTACGGGATTGCAGTTGGCCAATTTCTGGCAAGATGTGAAGCGAGACTTCGAGATCGGACGTGTTTACTTACCAGCCGATCAAATGAAACGGTACGGTGTGACCGAGTCTGATTTTATACTCGGCGCGGAACGCAATTTGACGCCAGTCAGCCTTCGTGATGCAATCAACCAGCAATGCGAGTTGGCCGAACAATTCCTTCGTCGCGGCTTGCCGCTGATCAACCAAGTACCATCCTGGTTGGCCGCCGATATAAGACTGTTTGCCCATGGCGGACTGGCGACGATCGAAGCGATACGCCGGGTCGATTTTGATGTGCTACGCGTGCGACCGAAAGTTTCGAAAACCCAACAAGTCTCGATGCTGGCGCGAGCTTGGCTGGGCTGGCTGTAGTTCGCGCTGATCTCAGTGACTTGCGCTGTTCTCGGTGGCTCGCCGGGCGGCTATGCTGCTAAGGAAATGAACCGCCCCCCATCTGTCGCCGCTAGCTACCGCCACGTCCGACGCATCTCGCGGCGCAGCGGCAGCAATTTCTATCGCTCGTTTTGGTTGCTACCTAGGCCCAAACGCCGGGCGATGTGTGCTCTTTACGCATTTGCGAGAATCACGGACGACTTAGGCGACTGCGACGCGGCGGCGGTGACTCGGTCGATTTGGCTTGATTGGTGGCGACGAGCGACCGAGGCAAACATGTCGGAGGGCATGCCAATCGATCAAGTGATTCTGCCGGTCGAAGTCTTACCAACAATTTCAAGCAAGCGTTTGCCGGTCAATCTGCAACGATCGGCCAACCAGGTTTTCCCGGCGCTGCGAGATGCGTCAATGCGGTATCGAATTCCGTCGCGGTACTTGCTAGAGATCATCGATGGCGTAACCGCTGATCAACAGAAAACTCGCTTCGACACCTATGAACAACTCGAACACTATTGCTATCTGGTTGCATCATCGGTTGGCTTGGCGTGCCTCCATATCTGGGAGTACGAGGATCCATTGCCGACCGCCGCCGCGATCGATTGCGGCTTGGCGTTTCAATTAACAAATATCTTGCGAGACATTTCCGAAGACGCCCAACGCGGCCGAATCTATCTGCCTCGTCAGCACTATGAACAACACGGGCTTAGCGAGGATGACTTGCTAATGCCGCGGCCCGATGATCGGCTAAGGTGCCTGGTCGATGACGAAGTTCGTCGAGCAGAACGCCTGTTTGAATCAGGCTGGGAAGTTTGGGATTCATTGCACCCGGACGGTCGACCGATGTTCAGCATGATGTGGCGGCGATATCGCAAACTGCTTGCCAAGATCGCAGCGGCGCCCGGATCAGTACTGCAGCGCCGCGTTGGTTTGTCCAATCGCGAAAAATTCGATTTGGTTTCGCGGCACTTCATCAAACCAATGTTTCGTCGCCTGCCTTCGCCTCCGAGCGAACTTCTTAGCAACGACGAGACGCGGCGTTGACGGCCAGCACACCGAAAAAACGTGTCGTGATCATCGGCGGCGGACTGGCTGGCTTGTCGGCTGCCGATGCGATCACGACCGCTGCGCCGGATCGCTTCGACATCACGGTTATCGAATCGAAACGAACCACGGGTGGTCGCGCCGGTTCGTTTACCGACGACGTCACTGGCGAAACAGTCGACTACTGCCAACACGTCGCGATGGGATGCTGCACCAATTTATTGCTATTGATGCATCGCCACGGCCTTGCGGGCCATTGGCAACGGTATGATCGACTTCGATTTCTGCATCCGAAATACTTGCCAAGCCCGTTCAAGCCCTCGCGTTGGTTGCCGCCGCCCTTTCATTTAATGCCGGCGTTTAACTCGCTGCGTTATCTTTCATCCGCCCAGAAGCGGCAGATCGCCGGTGGCCTTTGGCGACTGATGCGGACGATAGAAGCGACACTGGTCGATCAAAAAGCCTCGACGTGGCTGCGTAAAAACAAACAAGACGACCAAACGATCACTCGGTTTTGGGACGTTGTCTTGGTTAGCGCGTTGGGCGAAACCACCGACCGAGTTTCAATGGCGGCTGCTCGCAAAGTACTCTTCGACGGCTTCGTGGCTGCTCGCGGCGCGAGCGACATTTGGATTCCCAAGCTTCCGTTATCCGATCTTATCGGCAACAAACTGGTCAATTCAATTGCAAGACATGGCGCGAGTGTGATCCAGCAGTGCGCGATCTCGCAGGTCGACGCCGGCGAAGATCACCAGGCGATCGTGTTGGCAACCGATGGACGCCGCTTCGCCGCCACTCACGTCATTTCGGCTGTTCCATGGTTTCGGATCGAGTCACTTTTCGCCGGTTCATCAGTGATCCGTTCACTGCCGTCGATCGGCCAGTGGACTCAATTTCCAACCTCGCCCATCACCGGCATTCACCTTTGGTTTGACCGTCCGATCATGGACGTGCCTCACGCCGTGATGGTGGGAACGACGGCACAATGGATTTTCCGCGAACCACACGCCGCAAATCATCCTAGCCCATCCGGACGACATTACTATCAAGTCGTCGTCAGTGCTTCTCATCAAACACGGCAACTTCCGCAGAGCGAACTGATCCGCACCGTGCAAAGTGAACTTGCCCATCAGTTTCCGGCCGCTCGCGAAGCCAAGCTGTTAGCCAACCGAGTCGTGACCGATCCTCGATCCGTGTTCTCCGTCACGCCGGATGTCGAGCGACGGCGTCCGCTCGCTCGCACTGCCCTGCCCTGGTTGCATTTGGCCGGCGATTGGATTCAAACGGGTTGGCCGGCAACCATGGAGGGCGCCGTCATCAGCGGCCGAATGGCAGCGGCAAGTGTGCTGGACCGCTGCGGCATAACCGAATGTCCGATCGATCCTGGAATCGACCGGGGTTGGTTAACCAGACGGCTGATCCGTTAGCGCATTTCGAAAAATGATTTGGGAAGTAGAGCCGGTTCCCAACGGCCAGCTTGGGATCGGCCCGTAGGAACCGGCTCTGCGGCTAACCCTAAATTTAAGCACTCATCAACGGCATTCAACCGTCGACAATCAAACGTTGATTCGGCGAGTCAGCACTTCGGTCAAATCGTCGATCTTCACTCGCGATTGTTCAAGCGTATCGCGATCACGAATCGTGACCGTCTGATCGGTCATTGTTTGAGTATCAACAGTGATACAGAACGGCGTTCCGGCTTCATCTTGACGACGATACCTGCGTCCGACGGCACCCTTTTCGTCATAGAACACGTTGAACTGTTTTTTAAGCGTGCCGTAAATCGCTTGAGCAACTTCGGGCATGCCGTCTTTCTTGACCAAGGGGAAAATGGCCGCTTTGATCGGTGCCAAACGCGGGTGCAGTTTCATGACCACGCGAGTCTGCATGTTGCCGTTTTCGTCGGGCGCTTCGTCTTCGGTATAGGCTTCACACAGGAACGCCAGCACGCCGCGGTCTGCACCGGCCGAGGGTTCGATAACATGAGGAACGTACTTCTCGTTCGTCGCTTCATCGCGATAGGAAAGGTCCTTGCCGCTGCCGCGATACTTTGGCTTGCCGTTTTCACCAAGCTCGACCGTCATCGGTTCGGTCTTCGGATCCAACTTGCCTTCCATATGGCTGCGCAAATCAAAGTCGCCGCGGTGTGCGATTCCTTCCAACTCGCCGTATTCGCCTTCGGGCAAGAACGGGAACGCGTACTCGATGTCTGCGGTACCGACGCTGTAATGAGCCAGTTCGTCCTTGTGATGCTCGCGCATGATCAGTGACTCGTCCGACAAGCCGAGCGACTTGTACCAAGCCAGTCGGCGGTCACGCCAATACCCGTACCAGGCGTGCGATTGATCCGGTGGGCAGAAGAATTCGATTTCCATCTGCTCGAATTCTCGCGATCGGAACGTGAAGTTCCTGGGCGTGATCTCGTTACGGAAACTCTTACCGATCTGGCCGATACCGAACGGCAACGAGACTCGGCTACTGTCCAAAACGTTTTTAAAGTTGACGAAGATGCCTTGAGCCGTTTCGGGTCGCAAAAACGTGTAGTCGTCTTCGCCACCGAGCGCACCCACGGTCGTCTTGAACATCAAGTTATACTCGCGCGGCTCGGTCAACGTGTCGAGCGTTTTCGCATCCGGTGCAAGCACTTGTGTCGTGTCGTCCAGCTTGTCGATGGTGATCGAAAGATCCTCGACGCTCAGCTTTTCAGCATCCTTGCTTCGCAGCTTGAAGTACTTCATGCCGCGGCGGCGAACTTCGTCGAATTCCTGTTCTTGTTCGGCCATCGTGGCGACAAAGATCTTTTTGTCTTGATACTCGACCCAACGACCGCGAATTTGGTCAAACCGATATCGCTTTTTGGATTCTCGGCAATCGACCATATGATCATGGAAGAGGTCAAAGTGGCCGCTGCACTTCCAGACTTGCGGGTGCATGATGATCGTGCAATCAAGCCCGACCATTTCAAACGTGCCAGGGGCATCGTTGGGAGCGACCAATTCGTTGTGGCCGGCAATCATATCCTGCCACCACGCCTCTTTGACGTTCCGTTTCAGCTCGACGCCCAGCGGTCCGTAGTCCCAAAAACCCTGGATCCCGCCATAAATTTCGCTGGACTGAAACAAGAAGCCACGTCGCTTGCACAGCGACACAATTTTTTCCATCGATTTCATGGCAGAAACATGATTGGGGTGGGGAGGCGAAAACGCAGAATGTAGGCGTTTCAAAGAGATTGGGCGACCGGAGGGCCAAGGCGGGCTGCCGCTGGCATCCCGCACGAGGACGATCCGCGGTGGGGCAGATCCTCTTTCCAACGAGAACTGAGTCTACGTCAGGGCGGTTTCTGGCCTAGCGTAGGACGACTAGTACTGGCGAACCATTCCGCTGTTGAAGTTCGGCTGGGTTGCAATCTGGGATTGCCCGTTGGCGTAAGAAGTCTCGGCATTCGCGCTGATTTGCCGAGCCAACACGGCCACTCGCTCGGCTGCCATCGGCTGCAAGCCGTTGAGGGCGAGACTGCGTTGGTAGTTCTGGACGGCTTGGTTCAAATCCCCGGATTGCTCGCGTAACCGGCCCAAAGCCAACCAGGCCCTCGCATTATTTGGATTTTTTTGGACCGCATCTTCCAGGTATTTTAGTGCCGTACCTGGATCGCTGACCTCTTCATACAAGCGGGCAAGCTCGATTCGGGGTTCGGCGAAGTCAGGATTTTGCGCGGCCCAGTTTTTCATCAGAGCAAAAGCGCGGTCGGGTCGGCCCGTGTCGGTCAGCAAAACAGCCAGACCACGGTGACATTCGACGTGGTTGGGGTCGTGGTCGAGACATTGGTTGTACAGGGCTTCGGCCTGGGCGAGCTGCTGGGAATCACTGCGTTGGTTGCCCAGTCGGTGATTGGTTGCTGCCAGGTTGTAGTAGCCGTCAGCATTGTTCGGGTCGGTAGTGATTACCTTTTGAAACTGCTGCAAGGCTGCCGAATATTGACCTTGCTCGTAGAGCCGTGCGCCGGTGGAGTTTTGTCCACTCGCCGCCCACTGGCACCCCCCCAACAAGAGTATCGCCGACGACAAAAGCAGTGAAACAGCGCTCAACGACTTGCAACGACACAAATTTCGCCGTGCTGGCGCCCTGCGGTTCGGATTACCGCTGTTTGGGGCGCAGTGGTGATGCGAACGATGGCGGTTGCGATAGATGAGGGCCATTTGATGAGTACTTCCGCGGACACGAGTGGCATTGGACCGCAGCCAGAGGAAGCCCTACGGCTCGGTCCCAGTCGATCGGACACTAGCAACCGCAAACCAAACCACGCAATACCGGAACTTTTGGCACACGATGTACGTCCAACCGATCTCATCCTGATACGGCGCTGATCCGCCTGTGGACTGGCACATTTGGCGAATCCAAATGGGCGGGGCACGCCCGGAAAACGCCAACAATCGCTACAAACTGACCTAAACCCCGTCCCCCAGCTGATTTCCGTTGCCAATAGCTAGCGCTCGACTACACTCTGGTCCTGGTTCTCGCTCGGCCTTCGGCCCCCTCGTCCCCGATGTGATCAACGCCGTTTTTACCTACGATTCCGGATTCTCGACCGCCGTCTCGGTGGCCGCGGGTCTGATTTTTGTGACCCGATCGAGTCAAAATCGCTGACTTTATCGCGCTACCCTGACACCAATCGTTCGATCCAACCGGATCGCGACGAGCCCATATTTTCACCTTTCGAACCGTCTCTTTCGAACCGCTAATGGATCAGCGATTCGGTAGCGACCGATCGATCGGAAACAAGACAATTACTCTGCCAACTTCGTTTGGCACCTGACATACGAGGCTTTGTTGATGACTCTTCGTGATTCGCTTCTTCGCAACGGTACCCGCATGAGCGCTTCGGAAAATGGCAGCATCCCGACTGCCCACACGTCAAAGAAGTCCACGGATCGTCTGCGACAGAAACGTCGCCGCAAAGACCGACGTCTGCTGACCGAAACATTGGAAGCTCGCCAACTATTGGCCGGTCCCGACTTGATCGGTATCCAGCCCAACGAAGGCGCGCTGCTGAAAGACGGCACCGAGCTGAACGTTTCACCACGCGAGTTGGTGTTCCGCTTTGATGACAACGCGGACATCGACCCCAGCACTCTGTCAGCGATCCGCATCACTCGCGCTGGCGAAGACGGCGTGTTCGAATCGGCCACGGCAACGTCCGATTTAGGAACCAGCGGTCAAGTCTTGCTTGAATTCCGCGCGGTCCAGTCGGGTAGCCTTGGCAACGGCGTTCAGGTCGTCTTCACGTCCAGCTCGCGTACCGGATCGAGTTTGCCGATCATCACCGTGGCTGACCAAGTCGTCACCGTGAATGTCAACAGCAACCCAGGCCAGCCAACACGTGTTCAAGATCTGATCAGCAGCTTGAACTCGAACTCGGCAGCTTCACAACTGGTCGAAGCCATTCAGGTCAGCGGCCCATCCCAAGGTGACATTGGAACGAAGGTTCCAACCGGTTTGACGTTGACCTTGGTCGGCGCCAATTCGGCCGAAGCCGTTACTGATTTTGGAACCAATGGCAACATTCGTGTTCGCGTTGTTTCACAGTTGCCCGGCGTAGATGGACGCGGCACGATTGTCGAAATCGAGCGACGCGACTTTGGTGGCCAAGCTAATCCAGTTGTGGTTGTGACCGGTTCGACCATTCGCGTGCAGCTAAACAGCAACGCAGCTTTCCCATCGACAGCCGCTGATTTCATCAACGCGATCAACACCAATCCCGACGCATCCGCGTTGATTTTGGCTGTACTGCAAGAGGGCAACATCAACACAACGATCGGCGCTGGTACAACGTCGATTCCTTCGTTAACGCTAAGTGGCGTGACCGATGTGGTGGTCGAACCGGGCTTCGTTGGCCTTGGCGATTCATCACGCGAAGTCGTGTTCCGTTTCGCGGAACCATTGCCGAACGACTTGTATCAGATCGACATCCTGGGTGGCGGCGCGTTCGCGCTTCGCAACGTCGATGGTGAACTATTCCAAGATGGCGTTGATCTGTCGCGACGGTTCCAAATCAACCTGGGCCCGAAGGTCGTCGCTGTGGTTCCCGAACCCATTCGTCGCGACCCGATCACCGGTGCGCTCAGCCCCGACATCGGCAAGATCGAAGTCCACTTCAACGACGACGACTTGGACAAGAACTTAGCCGAAACGGCTGGCTTCTATCAGTTGGTCTTCACGCGCGATACGGCCACCAACCAAGACGACGTGATCGTTCCGTTGACGAACAAACCGGTCTACAACAACATCACCAACATCGTAACTCTTAACTATGGCCGACCTCTGTCACGTTTGCCTGATCCAGCGAACGCAGGTCAGTTCTTGACCGGTGCGGTTCGACTGCGAGTTGGGACGAGCGAAGGGCTAGCCGCGGCACCGACAGTCATCCCATTGGTTCCCGGTGCCGATCAAGCTGGCGATACATTCAACAGCGCCTACAACCTCGATTCGCAGTGGACGATCAGTGCGACCACGACGTCGGCTACTCGGCTAAGCGGCGAGATTTTCAATACCGACTCGTACGACTTGACTTTGCCGGGCCCCAACTTGCCAGGCACCCGTGAAATCCGTCCGGACGACCCTTCGCGTTTGGCGCGAACGGTGCCATTGGACTACCTGCGAAACGGCGCCGACTCGGTCAACGGCATCTCGGTCATTCAATACGACTTTGCACCTTCGTGGCAGGGTGACGATCCAACGACGCCCGGTTTCGACGAAGATAAAACTTACTTCAACATCATCAGCGAGCAACAAAAGCAACGTGTTCGCGAAGTCATGTCGCTGTACAGCGAATACTTAGGTATCAGCTTCGTCGAAGTCGAAGGTGGTCTGACCAGCCAAGCGGCGATTTCGATTGCCGTGGGCGACTTGTACGGCACGGTCACCGACATCAACAACTCTGGCACCGTCAGCAGCCAAGGCGATATTGCAGTCGATACGCGAGATCGTAACGGCGACGGAATCGACGACCTTGGCGTGATGGACTTCCAAGATTTTGACGAATCGATCGATGATCAATTCGGCGGCGAGTTCTTCCGCGGGTCGATGTTCATCGTCGGCCAGTTGCTCGGCTACGGCTACGCGGACGACCTCCCACAACCTGTCACGCAGAGTACAAGCTTCATCTTCACACCTGGGACCGATAACGAGCCGGCCTTCCCAAGCGTTGCTGACATTGTCAACGGACAATACCTGTATCGTCCCGACAGCACCGACATCGACTTGTACAAGTTCACGGTGGCAAGCCGAGGCACGATTTCGATCGAATCGATCGCTGAACGTTTGGCCGATCCCAGCTTGCTGGACACAACACTGCGTCTGTACAAACTCGGATCCGAAGGCACCTACGTCGAGATCGCCCAGAACGACGATTACTTCAGCAATGACTCGGCAATCGACATCGAAAACTTGTCGGCCGGTTCATACATGATTGGCGTCAGTGCGCGTGGCAACAACAACTACGATCCGTCGATTGAAGGATCGGGTTATGGCGGATTGAGCGAAGGCAACTACGAGCTTTCCATCAAGTTCCAACCTGCGGCCACCAGCGGCATCCGCGATGCGGGCAACGGCACTACGTCCCAAGCACTCGATGGCGACGGCGACAACAAAGCCGGCGGCGTCTTTGATTTCTGGTTCGTTCCGAGCGACAGCAACAACACGCTTTACGTTGACAAAGCAGCATCAGCGACCGCAGGAACCATCGGCACTGTTGGCAACCCGTATCGCGAAATCGACCAAGCCATCGCCGCAGCCCAACCTGGCGATACGATTCGAGTCGTCGGCAACGGCGGTACCGACGGTCTTGTCCAAACGACGTTGGACAACTTCAGCTATCAAGTTGGTTTTGGAAGCAACGGCTTGCCACTAGCCGACGGATCGTCGCTAAACGTTCCCAAGGACGTTCACTTGGTTATCGAATCAGGCGCGATCATCAAACTCTCCGGGGCAAGACTCGGTGTCGGCAGCGTGTCGCCATTGATTGACGTCAGCAATTCGTCGTTGCAAGTTTTGGGAACTCCGTCGATCATCGGCACGAACGGCTTGCCGGCGCGGGATGCGACTAACCAACTGATTCCCGGCAGCGTGTATTTTACTAGCTTGAATGATCGCACTATCGGGATGGGGAACGCAACGGTCACTTCGCGTGCCGCCCAACCTGGCGACTGGGGTGGTATCGATTTCCGCGGCGACCTTGATTCAGCTGATGAATCACGTCGCAATCGCGAAGACGAAGGTGTGTTCCTGAATCACATTCAATACGCCGACATGCGATTTGGCGGTGGAGCCGTTTCGGTCGGTGGTCAACTGGTTGCGATCTCGCCAATCGACATGGCGGAAACCCGTCCCACGATCATCAATTCGCGAATCGCAAATAGCGCCGATGCGGCGATTGCGGCAACCCCAGATACGTTTACCGAAACGCGATTTACTGAACCTAGCTTTCAAGCGGGCGGCGCTTTCACACCTGACTTCACACGCGTGGGTCCGGACATCCACGGCAACGTGGTCATCGACAACAGCATCAACGGCTTGTTCATCCGCGTGGTGACTCGCACGGGCGATGTGGTCGAAAAAGTCACCACAACGGCACGATTCGACGACACTGATATTCCTCACGTGTTGACCGAAAACTTGGTCATCCAGGGCACACCCGGCGGCCCCATTTTGCAGTCGTCGGCCCCATCGGCTTTGCTGGTTCGCTCACAACCTGCGGTGACCGGTAACGTTCCCGCGGGTACGTACACCTATCGCATCACCAATGTGAATGCGCAAGGTCTCGAATCAGCAGCAAGCCAGAACACTGCTCCGGTGACACTAACAAGTCAGGGCAGTGTTCGATTGACGCAGTTGCCGACCACCAGCGCCGGGACGAGTTTTGTTTCGCGCCGTTTGTACCGTGCAACGATTGATCCGACCACTGGCTTGCCAGGCGAGTTCCGATTGGTCTCGCAGCTCAACGCCAGCAACACATTCTTTACCGACTCTGCAGCGACTGGATCGACACTGCTGTCGACCGCGACGCAGGTCTTGCGAAGCCGATTAGACGCCAGCTTGGTGATCGATCCCGGTACGGTTTTGAAGATCGATGGCGCTCGAATCGAAGCCCGCTTCGGTGGCAACCTGACTGCCGAAGGCACGCCAAGTTTGCCAGTCGTGTTTACGTCGCTTGAAGATCAACGCTACGGTGGCGGTGGAACGTTCGACACCAACGATCGCGGCGACTCGGGTGAACTGAACCCTGGCGATTGGGGTGGGATTTACATCGGTGCTGCATCGGCGGCCAACATCGACCAAGCGGTGATCGCCGGTGCCGGCGGATCGACACGAGTCGAAGGTGGGTTTGCTTCGTTCAACGCAATCGAAGTTCAACAGGGACGTCTGCGTCTAGCCAACACGCGTCTGGAACAAAACGCCGACGGTCGTGGCGATCTCAATGGTGAGCGAGTTGGGCGTGGTGACAATGGTTCGGCCACGGTCTTCGTTCGCGCGGCAACCCCGGTCATCGTGGACAACCTGTTCATTGACAACGAAGCCAGTGCACTGTCCTTCGATGTCAATTCACTGTCCGGTACAGAAGTGAATGACCCTGGACGTGCGTCTGGTTTGGTCGACAAGTCCAACGTCATTGGAAACTCGGGTCCGTTGGTGCAAGGCAACGTGCTTAGCAACAACGCGATCAACGGCATGCAGATTCGCGGCGGCGAACTGGCGACCGCAGGGGTTTGGGACGACATCGACATCGTTCATGTGGTGACCGAATCGATCGAGATTCCTAACCAATACATTTTCGGCGGCTTGCGACTTCAGAGCGATACTCGCGGATCTTTGGTGGTCAAGTTCCAAAGCGATGCAGGTGAAAACGCCGGCATTGTGGTAGGTGGCTCGCTCGCAACCGCGTCCCAAGAATTTGTTGACATCGCCGACCGAATCGGCGGCTCGTTGCAAGTTGTCGGTCATCCTGATTTCCCTGTCATTTTGACCACGCTGGCTGACGATACCGCGGGCGCTGGGTTCACTTTGTCGGGCTTGCCGCAAATGGACACCAACAACGACGGTATCACCGGCGACGATCTTGCCAGCCAATCCGGCGACGGATTCGCTCGCTTTCCGTTTGGTGCGGAAGTCGATCGAAATATCACGATCGACAACGATGTCGACGTCAACACCGTCGGCTACTTCGAGGCCACGCCACAAGCAGGTCACCTTACGACCGCTGCCGGCGTGACCGTGACGGACGAATTGACCGGACAAATCCTTAGCAACCAAGACTACTTCTTTGACTTCGCTACCTACGTCATCGTTGGAACGACCGTCACGCGTCTATCGGCGACGACAATCACCCAGCAACCGACGTTGATCGGCGATGACTTGGTTGAAAGTCGCGGAACGTTTACCGGTGCAAATGGCGAAGTCACCTGGATCGCCCAAACTGAATTCCGAGACGGCATCGCCGTGATGTTCTCGTCTCTGGAACTCGTGGCTGATGATGACACCGCACTTGGCGACGTTCGCGTCGTCAACTTCTTGCACCCTGATGTCGGCGTACCGGGCCGCGAAAACGTGTACGCCATTGGTACACCGGGTGAGAGCGACTTCCGTGCGGTGACCTATCAGATCAACCAGCGATTTGGATTCGGCCACGGTGGTTACTTCGAAGACGATGGCACCAACCAAGTCAACGCAAGCTATGTGGGTTGGGGTGCCGACATTTTTGCCAACCTGGAAACCCAAATTCAAGCCAACACCCAGGGATTCACGCCTGCGGGAACAATCAACCTGACCAACTTGCCATCAATTGTTGATGCGCGACTCGGACAGGTATTCGGGACTGGCGACGTCAACACGGCATTTGCTTGGGACGTCAATCCGACCGGTTCTTCGTCGAAGATCACATCATTCGTTGAACTGCTTCCCGACGAGTCCTCGATCAGCAACGGTTCGAGTGTTGTCGAGTCCGGACTTTGGAACGGCGTCGTCATCCGCGAAGCCGCGTCGGACCGAAACGTCGCGGCCATCCCAGAACAAGAGCCGGTACGTTCGGCGTTCATTGATTCGAACTCGATTCCAAGCCAGTCTCAATTTTTGGGTGAAATCGCGCCGAACGAACAATCCGGCGACGAAAACCGACGCCTCGGCTTTGTCGTCGAAGGTGCCATTTCGCAGCGCAATGACTTGGACGTCTACTCTTTCATCGGCCAAAGCGGAACCGAAGTTTGGTTGGACATTGACCAAACCGGATCGCAACTGGACTCGGTTGTCGAACTGATTGATGCCAATGGACGCGTACTAGCTTCGTCAAACGACTCGTTGCTTGCCGAAACGAATGACGCAGCCTTGTTCACTGCTTCCGGCGTCAATCCAGATGCCGCGCGTCCGTTGTCCGTCGTGACCGAACGCTTGGCCGTACAACAGATCACGATCTCGGGTGACATCCAGAACGCCACGGGCGGAAACCTAGAGTTGTCGATTCCGAGCGACCCATCCGTGGTCGAGTTGTCGACCACTCAGTTCTTACAAGACCCAGCCGGATCAATTCGCGGGGCGCTTGAAAACGCTTACGGTGTCGAACTTGGCGCGATTGCCGCAACGCTGCTGCGACGGTCGGGCAGCCAAGACTACGTCATCCAACTGCGTTTCGATTCAAACTTCTTTATCGGCCGCACGGTTCCTCACGTCACAGTCACGGGATCAACGATCACTGGCGCGACGGTGACCGCAACGAACACCAATGTGTTGTTGGATTCGCAACTGCAAGACGCCTACAGCACCAACGCCAAAGATGCCGGCATGCGAATCGTGCTGCCGGGCGAAGCAGGCACACGAAATCTCTATCACGTTCGCGTTCGCAGCAGCAACACGACCAACCCGTTGGATTTCGCAACGCTCAACGATACATCACGAATCCATTCAGGTCTGTCCGCAGGTGCGTATCAATTGCAGATCCGACTGCAAGAAACCGACGAGCACGCAGGCACTCAGATGCGTCTTGCCGACGTGCGTTACGCCGTCAACGGACTGCAGATCATAGGTCAACCGCTGCACTCGCCGTTGTTGGGTGAAGACTACGAAATCGATGGCGACAACGATTCGCTGGCCAACGCACAAGCACTCGGCTACTACAGCAACTCAAACGGAGGCGCCTCAGGTCCGCTGCAAAGTGACCAATTGGCCAAATCGTTTGCGGGATCGTTGTCATCGGCGACTGACGTCGACTGGTACCGATTCGATATCAACTACGAAAACTTGACTCGTGGTCCCAACGATCCTCCGTTGTACTTCTCGACGGTGTTCGACCTGGACTATGCCGACGGCTTCGCTCGCGCCGACATGGCGTTGTATGTCTTTAACGAAGCTGGACAATTGATCTATGTCGGCGGCGACAGCAACATCGCTGACGACTTGCCTGGACTGCCATCGAGCAACAACACGAACGACTTGTCGCGCGGTAGTGCCGGACAGCAAGACCCGTACATCGGTGCGGCCGAGATGGCTGAGGGCATCTATTATGTTGCCGTTTCCAACCAAAGCAGCGTTCCGTTGCCGTTGGATCAGTTCTTCAATCCGGGCAGCGCTAACCCGCTGTTGCGACTCGAACCGATCGACTCGGTTACTCGCATCGCCGAAGACCGCATTGATTCGTTTGGCGGCGGAACGGCGACGGATCCGATCACGCCGATTCTCTTTGACGACTCGTCAATTGTTCCGTATTCGTTGGACGACGTCGTACTATACGTCAACACGGGCGGCGACTTGCGAGTGGTCAATCCATTCACCGGCCAAAGCTACGGCAGTGTCGGTAACTTCGGCACCCAACTGACCGAAGTTGCGTTCCGCAGCAACGGTGAACTGTTTGCTTATTCGGCAACCAACAACAACGACTTCTTTTACCACCGCATCGATACCGGTACGGCAGCAGTCAGTGCTCCACTTAGCACAGACGCGGCCATCGATTTATACCGAGCAACTGCGGTGATTGACGCAGCGACTGGCGTGATCACATTCACGGCCGGAGTTGTTGACGAGGCCCTAGTGGTACAAGCGATTTCGATCGCGGCGACCAATGGCTTCAACACCCCAACCACCGAACGAGGCTTCCTGGTCGGCGAACGTCAAAACATCGATTTGATTTCAACCAATGCCGGTGCAAGGTACAGCGACAACATTCTGTACTCGTTCGATCCAGACGACGGCCGGGCCGATGGAACTCGTTTCATCTTCACCAACCGATTGACCGGAGCCGGATCGAACCCGTTCGAAATTGGTCAGATCAACACCGATCGCTTCGACGATCCGAACTTCCCAACCGGCACCACGGTTCAAGAGTTCTACAATGTGCTCGGCTTCAAACTACCCGACCAAACGGGTGTGAACCCTGGACTGGCTGACGGCGACACATTCACGATCCAGAACTTCGAAACACCAACCGCTCAGTCGGTCACGTTCGAATTCAACAGTGGCCCGACGCTAGTTGCCGGTGATTTTGACCCAGCTACCGAATTGGTCGACGGCCAGTTCATCAACATTGACGGCCGAATCTTTGAAATCAACACCGGCCAACGAATCAGTTTGGCGCCTGCGGTTGCGGCTGGATCCACGATCCGAGTCGAAGGGCAAAACGGCGAAGCAGCGACGTTCCAGTTCATTACGACCGGCCGAACAACCGGGAACAACATCGGC
The DNA here is from genome assembly GCF_007860175.1 of Rubripirellula reticaptiva. Taxonomy (NCBI): domain Bacteria; kingdom Pseudomonadati; phylum Planctomycetota; class Planctomycetia; order Pirellulales; family Pirellulaceae; genus Rubripirellula; species Rubripirellula reticaptiva. Next base: position 389,343 of record NZ_SJPX01000001.1, read on the forward strand.
ATCCAATTGCGTGATGCAGCTGGTCAGTTCAAGACCGCTGATGTGCTAGCGATTGAACTTGCGACGCAGATCAACTTGGCGGTGGGACGCGTTGGCGCAACCGCCGTCGGTACTGAAGTCGTGTTCGGCGGCATCGTCCAACCGACGTTTTCAACGACCGGTTCGGGCTTGTCGATTTTGGGCAACACCGGCTTGAACAACTCGGCCGCCACGGCGGTCAATGTCTTGGCAACCGCAACGCCAAACGTCTTGATCTCTCGATTGGCCGAAGTGATTCGGCTGGCTGGCATCGAAGTATCAGCATCCAACGATCGACTATCGCTGCCTGGTTCGACCAGTGTGACGGTTAGTCCGGTTGCGTTGGGCCAGACCTTGCCACCTCTGCAGGTCTTAGGCGAAACTGGCGTGACGACCGGCAATTTCGAGATCCCTTTCCGCCAAGGCGAATCGGCCGAAGTGATAGCGGCTCGAATTCGATCGGTGATCAATTCCGCCTCGGCGATCTTGACCAACGTCGAAGCGGTGGAACCCAGCGGACCATCCGAGACAGTCCAAATCACCGGTGGCCAATTCCTGGGGCCAAACGGCGACCCAGCAAGTACCGCCAACAATGTGACGGCATCCGGATCGTTGGTCCGAAGTGGTGTTCGCCTGGGTGGTACCGTCACGGGTGTCGAAGTGGTCTCGGGCGACAACATGTACGCCGTCACTAACTTGGGCGAACTGTACGTCATCACGAACTCGGAATTGCGCGCGATCGGAAATCGCGGTATCGGCCAACTGGTCGACACGGCAACCGACTTGATCGGCATCAACTTCACCGCATTGCGAAGTGGACCGATCAGCTACAACGACGGCGAACTACGTGAAACGCTGTTCGGCATCACCGGCAACGGCGACATTTATGCGTTCAACACTGCCGGCGAACTGCAACCTGTTTTCGCGAACGGCCAGTCAATGATCAGCACCGGCATTTCTGGTGCATTGGGACTCGACTTCAGCACGTTGGGCTACAACTTGTGGCACACAACGACCACGCGTTCCGCCGACGCCGGACACGGCATCGACGCCCTCGACAACGGAACTCGCGGTGCGACGGGTGGCGGCTCCAGCTTGGCGTTCAATCTGCAAGGCAACTTCAATGGCAATTACCCGAATGCGGTCGAATTGCCTAACGCGACCGCACGCCAAGACGGAACGCCCGTCGATGACACTTACAACTTGCCGGGCGGTGCCAAAGGTGTTATCCAAAGCAAGTCCTTTAGCCTCGACGGATATTCACCCGACGACGAACCGACTCTGTACTTCAACTACTTCTTGAACACAGACGGCGTCGACAGCGCGACCGGCGATCGCGACGCACTTCGTGTCTACGTCGTTTCGGCTGATGGTTCACAGCACCTGGTAGCAAGCAACAATACCGCTCGCTTGATCGGCGACGAGAACGACGAGTTTGACGACCCAGCACAAACGGGTCAGTACAACGACACAATCGACGTCGAGACTCAGCAACTGTTCGACAACACCGGCACTTGGCGTCAAGCTCGGGTCCCACTAAGCAGCTTTGCGGGACAAAAAGAGATCAGTCTGCGAATTGAATTCTCAACTGGTGGTCAATCGGGCACGGGAACGTTGGCACTGCGGACCAAGTCGGGCGAAGATTTGTTCCACAACCAGAGCTTTGTGATCAGCGGCGAGACCTTCTCGATCGACTTATCAACAGCCGTAGGCGTTCCTTCGGGTGTCCAATTGGCGACGCTGTACAACGATCCCGCCGCACGATCGACCTTGACGATCGAAGGCCAAGTCTATGTGCTCAACGACGGAAGTCGTGTGATCAATGCTGGTGAGATTTCGGTCCCCTTGTTCGCCAACTCTCTGCCCGGCTCGACGCTGACTGGATTGTCGGCCGCACAGATTGCTGAAGTGCTTGGCCAGACCGTTCAATTGTCACCACCACCACCGGCAGCGCCGATTTCCGGATTGCGATTTACCGACCCAGACGACTTCGTGCCGGCAACCACAGCCGCGGACAACGATACGATCGTCAACGCGTTTGCGCTTCCATACGTCGGAGGCTCGGCGACATTTGTGGGCACCGGACAACTGGGTTACGACGCCAACGTCGGAGCCTATACAAATCTGGCTAGCTTGCCTGATGCAGTTCCGCTGAATCTCGCCGACGTTGACTTGGTGCAACTCGATGTGGCCGCTGGCACAACAATCGACGTATCGATTGGGAACGCGGGCGACTTTAACATGCAAACGCGTGTTCGATTCTTCGAAAGTGATGGAACTCCGCTGTTGACGGGGGTTGTCCCCAACACCGGAACCTTTGTCTCGGACATTGACCGCACCGTGTTCATCGGCATTAGCGGATTGACCAACCAGGACTACGATCCAGCGACGGGTGACAACCAAGTCAATGGTTCTTCACCGGGAACATACGAAGCCACGATTGCGGTTTCTGTGCCGAACAATGTTCGCATTCAGTCGAGCGGAAACTTGGTTGAATTTGGCGGACTCGACAATGTCGTCGCAGAACCAGCCAGTCTGTTCACGGTCAGTGGCGACACTCAAGTGCTGGGCATTCCCGTTGTCCTGAGTCGGTTCATGTCGGCATCGGAAGTTGCCGCAGTCGTCCAACAAGTGGTTGCCGATCGATTCGCCGGCGGTGCCATCAATTCCTTGCCAACCAACGGTAGCTCGATTTTGCTACCGCTGTTGTCGATCGATGACCCAGGTCCGTTCGCCGAAGACAGTGGACGCTCGGGCGATGCCTATGGCGCTGGTCCCGTGGGCGGATCTCGCGACAACGCGTTCGAAGGTGTTTACCTAGACGATTTCATCATCGGCTTTGCCGAACGCGGTGAAATCGCGACCAATTCGAACGTCGTCGACACGGCATTTGTGACGGATGCTTCGCCGCAATTCCCACTACCGAACGATCCGGTCAGCAATCTGGTAACAGGTTCGTACCAAGTCGAAATTCGAAGCGGTAGCGAGTACGTGGTCTCATCGACTTCGTCCCAGTTCCGAACCTTCGACACTAACGAACGCCTGACCAACTCGCGCATGATCACGGCATTGCCAGCGGATCAAATCCGCGATGGCAGCAGCTTTAGTTTGAACGATGGTCGGTCAACGATCGAATTCGAATTCAATTTGATCGAAGCTTCCAACGGCGTAACGCCAGGCCGCGTTCAAATCCCATACACGATGCTTGCCGTCGAACCCGGCAGCGAGCAAATCAACTCGATCACGGGAGTACCGATTGCTGGCTCGGGAACGCTGCGTCCCCAAACAGCCGCCGAGATTGCCAAACTGATCGTTGACGCAATCAATCGATCTGACGTCCAGTCCTTGATCGACGTAACGGCTTTGGTTGCAACAGGCACCAACAATTCGCTAACGACGGTAACGAACAGCGCGGTGATCAACCTGTTTGGCGACGTGATCATCAACGATGCCGGCGGTGCACTTGGTGCGGTGGACCTTGGCGTTCTTCGTGGTGACAACAACCGCGATCGCAACGGGCAAGGCATCATTCTGATCGAGAACAGCCGGTTCCTTTACAATGAAGAACACGGCATCGCAATCTCGCACGGATTGACAGCCAACGTGGCTGGTCAAGACACGCCGTCCATCGTTCGTTACCCCCGAAACTTGGTGGAACTCAACACCGAGAACTTGGCACCGGGCGTGATCATCCAGAGCAACGTGATTGCGTTCAACGGAACATCCGGGCTGCAAATTGACGGTGTCGGATTGGGTGTCAACGATACCGCAGGTGACCCAGTCGCGTTTGATCGCATCGTGAACAATACGATTATCGGTGGTTCGATTGTCGCCGGTCGTCAATCACCACCACAGACATTCAGTGGAACATTGTTCCCACAGGGTGCGATCTCGTTCGCCGATTCGGTGGTCAGCTATCTGCCCAATGCGGGCGGTAGCCAACCGACGTCTGTCTTCCAAGATTCGGCGCAAGCACTTGGAAGTCCCGACGGCAACGGACGCGGTCCGGAACCAATCGACGGAACCACCACGGTGTCGCTCGGTCTTGGTGGCTCGTTGACGTTGCAGTTCGACGACAATTTGCTAACCGGAAGCGGCGACTCCCAACCTGACTTGATCGTCTACGAAACCGGTGCGATCGAATCGGTAAAAGTCGAAATCAGTCGCGATGGCATCAAATTTGAAAACGTCGGAACGCTCGGCGGACTGACAAACTTGGTCGACATCGATGCCTACGGTTTTGGCACGCAAGATCGATTTGCGTTTGTTCGATTGACGGACCTACGTCAAGGTGGAAATAGCGGTGCCTCGCTCGGTGCCGACATTGACGCGGTCGGCGCAATCAGTTCGGTCCCTGTCGAGTCCTATACGGCCGGTGGAACTGGAATCGAGTTGGTCGGCAACGCTGCCCCCGTTCTGTTGAACAACGTGATTGCGAATACAGAAGACGGCGTCATTGTTGATCCGATCAACACAATGCCGATCTTAGGTGGCAATACCTTCTATCGAAACACGAACAATGTTCCCACCGGTGTATCGGTTGGGCAGTTCGCGCAAGAATTGTCGGATGCCGAAGTGATCTTCGTTGGTGCCGCAGATCTGGTCTTTGCACCTGCCGCCGGCGCCGGCATCATCGATAGCTCGATCGATTCGCTCGAAGACCGACCAAGCCTAACGACGGTGAAGAACCCACTTGGCTTACCACCGTCGCCAATTTTGGCGCCAAGATTGGACGTCAACGGTCAGTTGCGAATCGATGATCCGAATGTCGAAACACCAAGCGGTCTTGGTGAACGAGTCTTCAAGGATCGAGGTGCTTCGGATCGTGGCGACTTGGTTGGACCACGAGTTGTGTTGCTATCACCACTGGCACCTAACTTGGGGCTATCGGCAGGTGCGGTTAGCGTTCCAGCCGGCTCAGTGCCTCGCTACTTTGAAATCCAACTGATCGACGGAATCGCGCCGGCCGACGTGACCCCCGGCACAGGCATCGACGATCGCAGCGTTTCCAACCAGTCGGTGCTGTTGCTTAAAGACAACGTTGCTTTGATCGAAGGCATCGACTACCGATTCGGCTACAACCCGTCAACCAATGTGATCCGCTTGACGCCGATTGCAGGCGTATGGGAACCCGATTCGACGTACGTGATTCGCATGATCGACTCGAGCGATGCGATCGTTGCGGCGTCTGCCGGTGCCAGCTACATCGACGGTGGAGTTCTGAGCATTCGTGATCTCAATGGCACGACGACGAATTTCGAATATGAAACCGGCATCACTTTGACCGTGCCGGACGGAACGATTGAAGCGAACCGTGGCGATGGCATCCAGATTGCTGTCTTTGATGGCGTCAACACCATCACGTTCGAACTCGATAACGACCAACTGTTTGATTCGCTGAACTTCCAAGTTCCAATTCCGCTTGCCGGCAACGATGCCTTGATCGCGCAAGCGATCGCAAACGCGGTCAACGCGTCCAGCTTGAACTTGACCGCCAATGTCAGCGGAACCAAGGTGCAATTCCTAGGCACTAATCCGCTGACCACGGTGGTCGAAGAATCAGCATCGATTCCAATCACCGGCCAAATCGGAACGGCCGTTGGATTTGGTTTGCAAATCCCAGCCGACGGTGCCGCGGTGGCCGACACCATCGAAGACGGACAGACCTTCATCGTTCGTCGGGGTTCAGCGACTGCGGTCACCTTCGAATTGGACAACAACGGTGCTCTGGATACACCGGGTGCCATCGCAGTTTCGTACCCAGTCGGTGCGTCGCTGGATCAAATTGCTGATGCCATCGTTCGATCGGTTGGCGGTGCTGGACTCGGACTGAGCCCATCGAACGCTGGTTCGGGGCGAGTCTTCCTGGGTGGCGATGCAAATTACTCGCTGGATTTAATCGGATCGACATTCACTCAACTGGGATTGCCCGGCCAAGTCGCAACACTGCCAATCATCATTCCGATTGATCAGTCAGCCAGCGAATTGTCGATCGTGATTGCCGATGCGATCAACGCAGCGGGTCTGTTCGGCGTCACCACGTCGATTGTTGACTCACGAGTCTTCGTCGAAGGTACTTCGTCGACCAGCGGCGTCGGCGTGGTCGACACGCTGACGATCCGCGATGAAGTTGGCAACTTGCTGCAAAGCAATCAAGCCAACGGACGAACCGAGCTGACAATTTTCGTCGGCGGTGGATTCGATTATGGCGATGCTCCGACACCGTATTCGTCGCTTTCGGTTGATGGTGGACCACGTCACGGCATCGATACAACGCTGACGCTCGGACAGACGGTTTCGGCCGACTCGGACGCCAAGCTTCCCAACGCCGATGATGACGATGGTGTCTCGATCGGTGCGGTCAGAGGTGGATTCACCTCCAACGTTACCGTCTCGATCAACAGCTCCAATGCAGCCCGTAGTCAGTTCTTCTTGGATGCTTGGTTCGACTGGAACGACAACGGTGTGTTTGAACTATCCGAAGTCCAACGATTCGGATCAGTCGGAACGGGTCGATCGGTCATTGCCAATGGCATCAACAACTTGTTAATCAACGTCCCTGCAAGTGCGGTGGTTGGCGAGATTTACGCTCGCTTCCGTCTGAGCGAACAGGACAACCTGGGCTCGACCGGCGATGCAGCGACGGGTGAGGTCGAAGACTACTCGATCACGGTTTCGAACAATCCGTTCCAGAACCCAGCCGGTCGCTTCGATGTTAACGCTAGCGGTATCGTGACACCACTCGATGCACTGCAGATCATCAATGCGATCGACCGCAACGGTAAGCAAAACATCCGTTTGGATTCGTTGCCGTTGCCGACCAATTTGCCGCAGTACCCCGACGTTAATGGCGACGGATCGGTAACCGCGCTTGATGCGTTGCAGGTCATCAACCAATTAGCACGTCTGCCCGACACGACGGGCGGATCCGGCGAACTGGTCGGTGAAGGTGAACTGACTGGTTTTGTCCAAGTCGCCAGCGGTGTCATGGCGTCCGGTGCAACACGTCTCGGCGACGATGCGATTGCCCAGGCGGAAGCCAATGCCGCAGTGTCGACCGTGGAAGCTCCGGTTGCGAAGACCAGTGTGTTTGACAGTGCAGCAGTCGTCGACCTCGATTCGATCGTTGACTCACTCGCCGAAGACAACGTTGCCGCTCGTGATGAGGCCAGTGAAATGAGTGCACTCGACCAACTGTTCGCTGGGTTCTAGGACGAAGCGAGAAGGCCAGGACATGTTCTGGTCAATCCAACGCGAGCCAAACCAGAACTTGGCTCACAAAGAACGTGAACGCATGTGCGCTCACGTTTTTTTGTAGCCCGACGATGATAGAAGATCGAGCGAGACGCCCAATCCGAAATAATCTGAAAACTGCGCAGTTAACGGGGACAGTTCCGATTGGCTTGCGTCTAACGCATGATGCAAACCTTTTGATCCGATAACGCATCTGGCGATCGCCCGCCACTCATCCTTCGAATTCCTCGGACAGAAACACGCAATGCCGAGACGGTTGCCTTTTCACCGACGCAAACGTGAGCGAAAGCTTCAAGTTCAGCGACTCGAGTCTCGTCAATTGATGGCGGCGGACTCATTCGGTGTGACACCGAAGGACACCGGCGAGTTCTTGCTTGGAACGGTGACCGTTACGCCGGTATTTCTGGAAAGTAACGGACAGATCGATACCGAGTCGCAAGACTGGACGCCCGAGGAAATCGACGCGATGATCGCAAAGGTCGGTGTCGGGGTGAATTGGTGGTCCGACACGCTGGATACGCTCGATACGGTTCATACATTGGACTTTGTGATCGACGAAACGTATGCCCGGACACCGTTCGAAACGCCTTACGAACCGATCGACCTAAACACCAGTGCGATCAACGACTACATCGGCGACTTTGTCACCCGGTTAGGTTACGGCGACGCTCGATCAATCGAAGAAGCCGTCCAGCGGTTCAACCACGATCAAAGAATCAAAAACGGCACCGACTGGGCGTTCACGATTTTTGTGGCTGATTCATCGGACGACCCGGATGGGCTGTTTGCTTCGGGCGGCAGTTTTTCGGCCGCGTTCGCGTACGCCGGTGGTCTGTTCATGGTCACACCGTCGACACGCCCAGCATCAACGATCACGCACGAGATGGGACACATTTTCTGGGCTCGCGATGAATACTTTGGCGGTGGATCGTGGACCGACCAACGAGGTTATTACAACACTCAAAACCTAAACGCGGCGGATAATCCGACACCGGGTTTCAGCCAAGATATCAGCATCATGCGGGGTGGCGTTCCCCTGACCGCAGCCTACGAAGCTCACACGAGCCCCGCCTCGACGCTGGCCATGGTTGGCTGGCAAGACAGCGACGGCGATGGAATTTTCGACATCTTTGATGTACCGCTTCAGCTCGACGGTGTCGGCTATTTCGACAGTGAATCGTCGACCTATCACTTCACCGGCGAAGCGTCCGTCACGCCGCTTCGCAACCAGAATTCGTCCGGCACCCAGAGCGACATTTCGCTAGCCAAAATCAGTGAACTGCAATACCAACTCGACGACGGGCCCTGGGTCGCCGCCGCTAGCCCCAACGCTCAATCAGCTTCGTTCGATGTTTCTTTCGTGATTGAAAGTCAGTTCACGAGCATCCAGTTCCGAGCCGTCGATACGGCAACGGGCGTCACAAGCGAGACCATCACCGGCAATGCCGCGGTCGCGGCCGTTTCGGCGGCGAGCATATCGGGAGTCGCGTTTTACGACGAAAACGGAGACGGATCCAAAAGCGATTCAGAAATTTCGCTGTCGCTGACCTCCGTGACCGTGTCCCGAGCCGACGGTTCGCCGTTGTTCACCGGGTCGGCTGTGGCCGCTGATTTTGCCGAAGGAGAAATCGATGATGCAGAAACGATCGGCATCAAGTTAGCCGCCGATGGACTGGTTTCCGACACACAGGTAGCATCGCATACGCTTGTGGATACGGACCGAATCGTGTTCGAGTCGTTCGACTTGCAACGATCCGAATGGACGTCGCGATGGTCATCCAAAGTCGCGTTAACAGCGACCTTTGACGAACCTGTCGGCGAGGTTCATGTGTCGGTCGTCGGTCTCGACGATGTCAATTACGGACGAGTCGAAGCTTACAACGCGGCTGGCGACTTGGTTGCTCGTCAAACCACGTCGGCCATCGGTGTCAACGAATCCACCATCGTGACGCTGCGTCATGCAACCGGCGCGATCGCCAGCATCCGAATCTTTGGTCATGCGGGCAGTTCAGTCGCGGTGGATTCGATTGACTTTGGCGTTCACGGCAATATTGTCACCGACCAATCCGGCGCGTTTCGCTTGGCCGATTTACCGAACGGTGGATACATCGTTGAATTGTTGTCTTTCTCTCCGATTCACGCGTTTACCGATCCGATTGAGATTTCCGTTGTCGGTGGTAAGAGCGATTTCATTAGTGCCGCCGCCGTTCGCACCGACAGTCCCCGGCACAACACTGCGTTAGCCGAAGATGCCAACCAGGATGGCGAGGTTACCGCTCGGGACGCGTTGGTGATCATCAACGACCTGACCCGCAGCGGTCCACGAACACTATCAGCTGGCGACCTAGAGGGATTTGACGTCGACGTCAACAACGACGGCACGGTTTCCGCCCTGGACGCGTTGCTGGTGATCAATGCGATCAGCCGTAACCGTAATTCTGGGGACGGCGAGCAGTTTGTCAGTCAGACAGAGATGACCAGTCAGACATCGATGACCGCGGAAACGGTGATTGTCGGCTCCGAGCGTGAATCCGTCGACACTACGCGGTCTAGCTGGCTTTTAACGGTCCAGCAATCGGAAAATCTTGCCAAAGCTACGTCCATGTTCAACTTTGACGGTGGTGTCGCCGTTGTTGAAAGAGTGGTGCGGTTTCCGACCGATACCACAGAAAGCACTTCTCGGCCGTTGGATCTGATGAAGCTTTCATCATCATCTAACGACCAGAAAAATTCCGTGACTACCATGGCAAACACTGTTTCAGACGTTTCTACGGGTCTGGATTGGGGCTCTGGTGATACCGTGGCGGAATTAACGACAGAATTGTTTATCGGGATTGACGCGAATTTGCCGGAACCTTTCCGCATTTTGTTGGTCTAAGGCCTCACCAAGGATCTACGTTGACGAAGAATCCAAACTGTTTATTGATAAACGGGGAGGCTCAGGTAAGATGGGTCCACTAATCGCTTTTTTCGGACACATTCCGTCCCTCGCTGAATTACCCTGGGCCCTTTAAACGGCACAGCCACCACGGTCCGACACCGAGTCGGTCTCGAATTCCCCACGATTCCACTGCATCTTCCCGAGAAAACAGATGAAAAGTCTGCGTCATTTGCTTAGCCGCTCCGGATTGCTTTCCAACACAAAGCGGCCCCGACGCTCCGAGAAGCCTCGCCGAATGGACGCTACCCAGCGCCGTTTGAGCAATGAACTTCTGGAAAAACGCGAATTGCTCGCGGGCGACATCCTGGCTTCCCAGCACAACTACTGGAACGGCTACGACGTCAACGACGATCAACAGATCACGTCGCGTGACGCTTTGGCGATCATTAACCAGCTTGGACGTCAAAACAGCGGTGAGGCCGAGGCGATCGACGCGAGCGCCCCGCGAATGTTTTACGACGTCAATGCTGACAACCAAGTCACTGCCGCCGACGCACTTTCGGTCATCAATGCTCTTGGCCGCGGCGAAGAAGTTGGGGAGTTGATCGAGATCATGCTGAACGCTCGTACGACGAGCGACGCCGCGATTACACCAGACGCATCCGGCGCGATTTCGGTCGACGTGGGCGAATACTTCGACCTAGAAGTCAGCTATGACGATCTGCGAACATTCAGCAGCCGGTTGGGCGCTTTCCAATTGTTCACCGACATCGAAACTTTCGATGCTGATGGCAATGTCGTCACCGGCGCGATCTCGCCTGTTTTGACCGAGACTCAGCGACTGATCATCAGCGAAGATATCCTGTCGGTCGGTTCGGACAGCGTCACGTTTACGATTCCGACTCTGCCACCGGGCGCCGAGGCAGGCGCGGTGACGAGCTACGTTTCGTCAATCAATGATTTTGGCAACAACTCACGTGGTGAGATTTCGAACGCATTACTAGCGTTCGGCTACACCGCTGACGAATTCACAGTCACGCCACTTAGCTTTGACAACAATGACTTGGGTTTCCAAGTTCACTTTGTGGGCGACCAATACGGCAACGTGAACTTGCCAAACATTGCGGTCGATGTCAATGAAACTAACGCGGCTGACACGATTGCCACGCAAACCCAAGAGTTCGCTCCGTTCCTGGCTGATGGCGTCACACCGAACAGCGCCGCGGTTCAATTCAACATCAATGCGTTCAGCCGCACATTCAACGACAACGAAGAGTACTATTCGTCTTTGAATCGCGGCCAGTTTGATCCTGCAATCGGCTTCACGGACATCGGGGGTCTGGCTAGCCAAGTGCCATTGCAAGGTGGTGGTATTCCCGACGTGACGGACGACGGCAACTTCATTGAACCGTTCGACGCTTACAGCGTCCGTGTCTTCATCAACCGTCCCATCCAAGGCCTACGTTTGCAACTGACGCCGGGCGAAGATCGTGAAGCAACGCTACTGTTCGGTCGCGACGACTTTGTTCCGCAAGACTTGGTTCTGATCCAAAACACCGACACCAATAACAACGGCACCGCCCAGCTGATCATCAATGCGGGCACTGTCACCGTCGCACCCGGTGTACTGTCGGTTTCGCCAGCTACCGTTTCGGTCAATGAAGACGCGGGCAACGCGACCTTCACGGTTACACGTGCGAGCGGCAGCGATGGCGCAGTCACCGTCGCTTATGCAACCGCCGACGGCACAGCGACGGCCGGTTCGGACTACACCGCTACGAGCGGCGTCCTGAGCTTTGCTGATGGTGAAACGTCCAAGACAGTCACCGTTCCAATTCTGGATGACGCCGATCCTGAAGCAGCCGAAACATTCACGCTGACGATCAGCGCTCCCACGGGCGGAGCAACTCTTGGTACGGCTGTGACATCGACTGCGACGATTGCCGCCAACGATGCCGTCACACCAGTTCCCGGTGTTCTGTCGATTTCACCTGCGACCGTTTCGGTCGGCGAAGCCGCTGGTACGGCAACCTTTACCGTCACACGAGCCACCGGCAGTGATGGTGCTGTCACCGTTGACTACGCAACTGCCAACGGAACGGCAACTGCCGGATCCGACTACACCGCCAACACCGGCACGCTGACCTTCGCCGACGGCGAAACATCCAAGACCATCACCGTTGCGATCACTGACGACGCAGCCGATGAATCCGACGAAACCTTTACAGTCACGCTTAGCAACGCCACCGGTGGTGCAACGCTTGGAACCACCACGGTTTCAACCGCAACAATCGTTGACAACGACACCGTGACTCCGATCCCAGGCGTGCTGTCGATTTCGCCAGCAACGGTATCGGTCGGCGAAGCAGCTGGTAACGCGACCTTCACGGTCACGCGTACCGGTGGCAGTGACGGAGCCGTCACGGTTGGATACACAACCGCCAACGGCACGGCCACAGCCGGTTCGGACTACACCGCCAACAATGGCACGGTCAGCTTTGCCGATGGTGAAACATCCAAGACCATCAGTGTTGCAATTCTGAACGACACGGTTGAGGAATCAAACGAGACCTTCACGGTCACGCTTAGCAACACGACCGGTGGTGCAACCCTCGGAACCACCACGGTTTCCACCGCAACGATCGTTGACAACGACACCGTGACTCCGATTCCTGGCGTCCTGTCGATCTCGCCAGCTACGGTTTCAGTCGGTGAAGCTGCCGGAACGGCAACCTTCACCGTCACGCGAGCCACCGGCAGCGATGGTGTGGTCACCGTTGCCTACGCAACCGCAAACGGAACGGCAACTGCCGGATCCGACTACGCCGCAAACAGCGGAACGTTGACTTTCGCAGCCGGTGAAACATCCAAAACCATCACCGTTGCCATCATCAACGACACAGCGGATGAATCGAACGAGACCTTTACCGTCACGTTGTCCAGCCCAACCGGCGGTGCAACACTCGGAACGACCACGGTTTCGACCGCGACGATTACCGACGATGACGTCGTCACACCAATCCCAGGCGTACTGTCGATCTCGCCAGCAACAGTTTCAGTCGGCGAAGCAGCCGGAACGGCAACCTTCACGGTCACCCGTGCCACCGGCAGCGATGGCACGGTCACCGTTGCCTACGCAACCGCAAACGGAACAGCGACTGCTGGATCCGATTACACCGCCAACAGTGGCACGCTGACCTTCGCTAACGGCGAAACGTCCAAGACAATCACTGTTGCGATCATCAATGACACAGCCGACGAATCGAACGAAACGTTCACTGTCACGCTGTCAAGTCCGACCGGTGGTGCAACCCTTGGAACGGCCGTCACATCAACGGCAACGATCGTTGACAACGATGACCCTGTTGTCAACGTTCCGCCAACCGCGAACACGGACACTGCGACCGTACTCGCTGGTGCAACCACGACCATCACGGTCCTGACCAATGACACCGCGGGACCGGCAAGCGAGCCACAACAGTTGACCGTCACCGCTGCATCGTCAACGGGCGGTTCAGTATCGATCAACACGGATGGCACGTTGAATTTCACTCCGAACGCCGGCGTGACCAGCACGACGATCAGTTACACGATCCAAGACTCGGAGGGTGCAACAGACACTGGAACGGTCAACGTGACTGTCAACCAACCAGTACGTGCAAGCGTCAATGGCTCGGTGTTCATGGACGAGATTTCGAATCTCAACGCATGGCTCAACGGTGCGGCACCGATTCGAAATGGTGTTCAAGACGCGAATGAAACGGGCTTTGCCGGTATCGCGGTCACATTGATTGATTCGACCGGTTCGACCGTCGCGGCAGTTAGCACTGGACTCAACGGTGGCTACGAGTTCCTAAACGTTGCACCTGGCACTTACACGATCTCTTACAACCTGCCGGAAACACTGATTCCGATCGGCCCAACGTCGGCGACCGTCACAGTTCCTGCTACGGGATCGGCTCCTGTTACCGGCCCAAGCATGACAATTCGTGGAACCCAGGGATCGGCGATCGAAACCACCGACATCCTGGCATCCAGCTACCTGCGAACTCACCAGACCATCAGCACCATCAGCGATGGTGGACGCGAAGGCGGGTTGGTTTCGCTAGACGAATCGGGCCGACAAGACTTCCTGATCGCGGGTGCGGGCTTCGACGGCGTCGAAGCAGCTCAGTTCGTGCTATCGGATTCAGGCGATTCAGCTCTGTTGATCATCGTTGGCGAGAATGCGACATCGCCATCGATCGCAGTACTGAGTTCCGACTACTTTGTGGTCACCGCCGATGGCCGTGGCGTTCAGTTCTTCGGTGGAATGGAAGACTTCAACTTCTCAAGTACGACCGATGAGTTGATCAACGAAGAGTTCTCGAACTACCAAAACGCCATCGATCGTCTGATGGCCAGCCTCTAAGACTCACTCGTTCGAGTAAATTTGATAAAACAGCGACCCCAAGTGTTCAAACACTTGGGGTTTTTGTTTTAGATACTCACAATCGCTTAAGACTCTGAATAACGACCTTGCGATGCATGTCATCCGACTACGGAAACCTTGGCGAAAAGTTGGTCCTGACGGGATCGCCATTCAGATCGATGTACCTGAACCCGTCAATGAATCGGTTCCGCTAGAGTCCCTGCGGGTTGGCCAATCGACTCGCTATGAACGCAACTTCAATTCGCCAACCGGGCTCGGAGCCAATGCGAGAGTCTACTTGCGGGTCGAAGCCTGGGATGGCGACCTAGCCAGTATTCAAATCGGTGAAGAAGTGGCCACTGAAAATTTTGTTGGCGCAAAGACTGAAATCGACATCACCGAGATACTGCGACCGAGCAACACTTTGGTGATCACGCTTCTCTCTACCCAGCATTCGGAACCGCGATTGTCCGGTGCGGTTACGATTGCGATCGACGATCCGTCTTGATCAAGGCACCGTGTGAACGACGACGAGATTGTGCGCCTTTTTGAACACGCCTGTCCCGGTCACAAAGACGATATGGTCACCTCGCTTCAAACCACCATTATCTCGCGCCCACTGACAGATCTTGTCAATCAAACCAGACGTGTCGTCCATCTTTTCGACGTAGAACGGTTTGATGCCCCACAACAAATTCATCCGGCGAAGCGTCTCGATTGAGTTCGAGACGCCCAGTGTCGGGATCAAACTTCGGCTTTGACTGCCAACCCAAGCGGTATTGCCGCTGCGTGTTGCGATCACGATCAACTTCGCAGAAATCGACTCAGCAACCTCGGTCGCCGCGGCCGTCACCGCCGTGGTGATCGGATGCACCCGGTGATTGCAAGCGATGCTATTTGCACCGCTTCTTTTCCAATCTCGTTCCGTTGCTTGCATGATGCGACCCATCATCCGAACAGATTCCAACGGATATTCACCGATCGCCGTTTCGCCGCTCAACATGCACGCATCGGCACCGTCAAGAATCGCGTTGGCAACGTCACTGACTTCGGCTCGCGTCGGACGCGATGAATGATGCATCGACTCCAACATCTGAGTCGCAACGATGACGGGCTTTACCTTCTGTTTGCAAACTCGAATGATTCGCTTCTGCGCAACCGGCGTCTCGGCAACATCGATTTCAACGCCCAAGTCACCACGGGCAACCATCACGCCGTCGGTGGCTTCGACAATCGATTCCAAGTGATCAAGCGCTTCTGGTTTTTCAATTTTCGCAATCACCAACGCCTGCGAACCATGCTCGGCAAGCAACCGCTTCAAACCTAAAACGTCTTCGGCAGACCGAACAAACGACAAGCTTACCAAGTCGATACCGCACTGCGCCGCCCAAATCGCGTTGTCGATGTCTCGTGGCAACATCGCCGACACAGACAATTTCACGCCCGGCAAGTTGATCCCTTGGCGACTGCGAATCGAACCTTCGGCAACGACCACGCACTCAGCACTGTCCGCCGATACGACTTCGACTCTTAACGTCACCGCCCCGTCGGCCAACATCACTTGGTCACCAGGTTGCAGTTCATCGATCAACGTCTCGTACGAACAGGTCAATTCATCTGGCGCCCCGCTAACATCGCCGCGGATCAAACGGAACTTGGCATCGAGCGGACATTCCATTGGATCGGTTAACAAAGTTCCCAATCGAATCTTGGGGCCCGCCAAATCCAACAGCACTGCAACCTGATAACCAACTTGATCCGACGCTTCGCGAATTTTTGCCAACACGCCGACATGTTCTTCTCGGCTGCCGTGCGCAGTATTGATGCGAAAGACGTCGACGCCTGCGTCAATCAACGACGCCAACTGCTCGACGCTGCTGCAGGCGGGGCCGACCGTCGCGACGATCTTTGTGCGCGCTGTACTGAGTCTTGGTCGAGGCATACCGATCTTCTCTGTTGAAAAGGAGAGTTTCTAATAAACGCAGCAGGTTGGATTGATTCTGCGATGGCGGCTACACTTGGCCCCATCGCACTGCCCTCCCCTGCCCTGCCTTTTGTGATCATCCCCAGCACAACGACCCTTGATGGAACTCGATCAATCTCCCGTCGCCCTCGTCACCGGATCAACTGCGGGCTTGGGCTTGCATATCGCGTCGGCACTGGTGCGGAAAGGATACCGCGTGGTGATCGTCGGACGCGATGCCGAAAGACTAGAAATTGCACGTCGTCAAATCGAATCTTCACCAAGCAAAACCTTAACAAATGGGTCGGTAACTGGCCATTTAGCGGATGTAACCGACCCCCAAAGCGTTGGCGAACTGTTCGCATCGATGGCCCATCAGTTCCCCAGACTGGACGTGTTGGTCAACACTGTCGGTGCCAGTGATCGCGGATTGATCGAGAATTTATCGGTCTCGCGACTGGAACAACTGATCACCCAAAACGTGGTTTCGGTGCTTCTATGCAGCCAAGCCGCCATTGCACCGCTGGAAAAAACAGGCGGAGTGATTGTCAATATTGGTTCTCTGGCTTCAAAAGTTGGCGCCCGTTACATCGGTGGCTACGCCATAGCAAAACACGCGTTGGCGGGTTTGACGGCCCAGATGCGACTGGAATTGAAACCGCGTGGCGTTCATGTCGCTCTGGTCAGCCCCGGCCCCATCCGTCGCGACGATGCAGGAACCCGTTACGAACAGAATCTCGACCCTGGTCTGCCCGAACAGGCGGCCAAGCCCGGCGGCGGTGCGAGGCTAAAAGGGTTACCGCCTGAACTTGTCGCCGACGCTGTGGTGCGATGCATCCACCGCCGATCACCCGACGTGGTCCTGCCTGGATATCTGCGTCCTCTGATCGCAATCGGCCATGCAATGCCCCGAATCGGTGACTGGCTATTGCTAAAGTTCACGTCATCCAAGCAACCCTAATGGATGCCGCTGTGATACGCCACGCCCGCTTGTCGGCTGACTGTCGCATACTGATAATGAAGGGCGTATTTCCCGACATTCGTCATCATCACACCCCCAAACGGACACGCCCAATGAGTGCCTTCGCAGACATTCCAACTATCAAGTACGAAGGCCCTCAGAGCGACAATCCGCTTGCTTTTCGTTGGTACAACCCTGACGAACTGGTCGAAGGCAAGACGATGAAGGAACACCTGCGTTTCTCCATCGTCTACTGGCATACGTTCCGTGGCACAGGGGCTGATCCGTTTGGTCCGGGAACGGCCGTTCGCCCCTGGGACGACGGTAGCGATTCGGTCGAAAACGCACAGAACCGAGCTCGCGTGGCTTTCGAATTGTTTGAAAAGCTGCAGGCCCCCTATTACGCCTTCCACGATCGCGACGTCGCCCCCGAAGGATCGTCGCTGGCTGAATCGAATAAGATTTTCGATGCCGTCGCCGACGTACTCGAAGAAGAACAGAAGCGCAGCGGCGTCAAACTGCTGTGGGGCACTGCGAACATGTTCAGCAACCCGCGTTTCATGCACGGTGCAGCAACGACCTGCAACGCAGACGTATTCGCCTATGCGGCTGCACAAGTCAAGAAAGCGATGGAAGTCACGCATCGACTGGGCGGTGAAAACTACGTGTTCTGGGGCGGCCGCGAAGGATACCAGAACCTTTACAACACCGACATGAAGCGAGAACTGGACCACCTGGGCAAGTTCTTCCACATGGCGGTCGACTATGCCAAGAAGATCGGCTTCACAGGCCAATTCCTAATCGAACCAAAACCCAAAGAACCCACCAAGCACCAATATGATAGCGATGCTGCTGCGTGCATGAACTTCCTTCGATCGTACGGCCTGGAAGACCACTTCAAGCTAAACCTTGAAACTAACCACGCCACCCTTGCCGGTCACACGATGATGCATGAGATCGACTATGCAGGCATTCAAAACGCACTGGGCAGCATCGATGCCAACACCGGCGACATGTTGTTGGGCTGGGATACGGACCAATTCGGCACCGACTATTACCTAACCACACAAACGATGTACTACATCCTCAAGCACGGTGGCTTGGGCAGCGGTGGCGTGAACTTCGACGCCAAAGTTCGCCGCGAATCCTTTGAACCGATTGACTTGTTCTATGCCCACATCGGTAGCATGGACGCCTACGCCAAGGGACTAAAAATTGCCGCCGCAATCCGTGCCGACAAAGCATTATGCGGATTCGTCGCGAAACGATACGCATCGTTTGACGAAGGCATCGGTGCCAAGATCGAATCTGGGTCCGTCGGATTTGCCGAACTGGAAGCCTACATGTTGGAAAAAGGCGACGCGGCAACCAACGTCAGCGGACGCCAAGAAATGCTCGAGAACCTGGTCAACAAGTACGTTGACCGCGTCTAAAGCATCAACGCACCAGTCCGTTTAGCAGCGTCTGAACGACTGGAATCGAAAGGCTATTTCCAAGCATCTTCCACTGCTTGCGATACGAATAGCCAGGCGGAAACGTAAACGCGGCCGAGAATCCCATCAGCCGCGAGACTTCCAATGGCGAAAACCGTCGCAACCGTCCGCTTTGACGCAAGTACGATCCGCTACGAATGATCGACTTGCCGTACCCGCTGGCAAAACACGCCGTCACTGCCATTCGGTCGTCCGCGTCAACGACGTCCATGGCACTAGCGTACTGGGCGACCGACTGCGAATCCATCCACAACTCCGATGCATCATCTGGAACGGTTTCCAATACGTCTGCAATGGCAAACTTCTGTGGTGAATCCTGTGGCATCTCGATCGAGACAGCGGACTGGTGAGACGCCAGCAAGTAATACCGCCGGCGCCGATTGGGAATCCCAAACGATGTCGGACAACTCACGATTTCGGCGATGTTGAAACCCACAGCTTCAAGACCATCCACCAAACGATCGCGGTGCGACGCCGAAGCAAACTCGGGAACATTCTCGAGCCCCAGATAGTCCGGCAAACCAGTTGGCCGCCTCGCCAACCAATCGATCAAC
This sequence comes from Rubripirellula reticaptiva, assembly GCF_007860175.1. Classification (NCBI taxonomy): domain Bacteria; kingdom Pseudomonadati; phylum Planctomycetota; class Planctomycetia; order Pirellulales; family Pirellulaceae; genus Rubripirellula; species Rubripirellula reticaptiva. The sequence goes on from NZ_SJPX01000001.1 coordinate 408,878, forward strand.
GACAAGATTGCCCGGCAGCGAGGATCATCGTCCCAGCGACCGCGGCCTCGCCGGCAATAGGGCTGGCACGGCGGCGATAACCACCACAACTCAGGTTCTTCTTTGTGAAACCGCACGCGATCCCAATCGATTGACTCAATTGTTTGGCAATCAAAAACATTGCCAAAGTTGTGCTCGTACACTCGGCCGCAATCAAGATCAATGTCGACCGCTCGTGAAGTCACAAGGTCGATTCGTTGCGGCGCCAGATCAAGTCCGCGCACTGCTTCGGCGACACCGCCGATGCCGCAAAACAATTCTATTAAGCTCATCGATCAACAGCCGTTTCCAAACTCTCATCACAAAAAGACTAATGCTCGCATTCGATTGCGAAAGCGACGTCCGCTATGGTTCCGCCGTCTCTTCGTAGATGGGCAAATGGCGATAATAGACTTCCAGATTCAATAGATTCATCGTCGTCACGTAGAGTCGCCCCGCATGAACACTCCACCGATCCGGCACCGGATCTACCGGATCCCAACTACCAGCATCGGGCCCATCGCTGACTTGGCTTTCAAGCAGAATTGGAGTCAGGGATCCGTTCCAACGTTTCCAATGGTCGCCGCCCATGTGAAACATCACCTGCGTCGCATAATACCAATAGTAAGCGTCGCGTTGAGGTGACTGAGCCGTTCCCATTTGCGGAGGATACTCTAGCAAGTAGTCCGCCGCCGAGCGCATCGCATCGGTATCTCGACGCCAACCTGAATACATTCGCATCAAGATTCCGACCGCCGTCATGGTGCGAGTCGGAAAACGTCCGTGCCGCTGGGTCGGCGTATCGGGGGCCTCTGGGTTGTAACGATATCGGTCGTCTCGATCGGGGCTTTGCGCCAAGTCCAACCATCGATCGATACGCTTGTAAGTTAACTCAGAAACCTCCAACCCCGACAACTCGCCGCTCTTCAGCGCCATCATCATCCAACCCGTAACGCTGGTATCGCTGCTGACCTGCGCCACATAACGCCAACCGCCTAGCGAACGATTCTGAGTTCCAGCGATGTAATTCAAACATAGCTGGGCTGGCTGTCGCAGTTCTTCGTCCTTTGTCATTCCATACGCTTCGCACATTGCCAGCGAGGCTATACCGTGCGAGTAAAAAGCAACGTTCAGATCCGTCAGCGGATTTTCGCTTCGGTACAGGTCACCGTTGGTGCGTTGATTATCAATCAAAAACTTCAATCCGCGGCTGACCGTATCGGCATACTGGTGTTCACGGTGCGTGTACCCGGCGCCTTGAAAAGCCAATAAACAGAGCCCCGTTGCCGCTGTATCAGTCTGCAAAACGACGTCTGAACCGTGACCTTGCAACGACCAACTGCCGTCCTTGTTTTGAGTGCTGGCCAAGTACGCCAGACCATTTTCGATTGCCTCTTCGGTGGCTGGGCCGACCATCCCCGCCGGCGTCGCCATTTGGCCACCTTGTGTTCGCTGAACTCGGCGGCTGAACGATTCGACCGCTGCGATCTTAGTACCAAACGGAGTCACGGGGCCGCCAACATCCAAACGACGGCGAGTTCCTGGTGTTAAGTCAATCGATGCAACTTGGGGCGGCTGGTTCGATGGAACAACGCCAGTGGTACGCCCGATGATGTCCGCCAAACCGATCGGTCCATCATCAATGGGCAAATCAAAGGTCGGACCTGACATCGACGGCGTGAACGTCGACCTGGCTATGTCCATCGAACTTGGCCGCCGAGTCGACTCAGCAAAGGAAGGCCGGTCGTCGACTTCGGCTCCTGGCGATTCAACCATGCTTTCAGCGATCACAGCCAGCATACCACTTGGATCCGGCAATCCAGCCGGCGAAAACCCAGCACCAGCGGTTGTCTGTCTCGCTCGCCCCGGAGCCCGCAATGCCGAGCCCGTCGCCACCTCGGGAACTCCAGCCGCAGCAGCCAAGTCTCTCGTCGAGCGGAGCTCGCCCGAGAACTTCTGCGATGATGGAGATGGCGAAACAGCAGACGGTGACTCACCAAGACTCAACTGAGCCCCCGATGTTTTGCCTTGCCGAGACATCGGAGTCTCGACTGGCGAAATCATTCGATCGGCCGTTTCAGATATTCGGGCAACGGCGACGGTTGGCGGGGCGGGCGCCGAACCCACCGGATTTGGCCGATTGGCAATCGAATGGTCACGTCGCTTTCGTGTCACACCCGAATCACCGACCGTCGGTTCTGCCTCGCTGCGTTGCCTCGCCCCAGCCAATGACGGCGACTGGATTGGTGATTCCTCAGCCTGCTGCATCGGCGGCAACTGCCGATCAATCGCGGTCGCCTTCGCTCGCGATGGCGAATCAGCTTGCCGCTCCACCATGAAAGGCTTGGTGTCCACTTGCACAGGAACCTCGGGCGCAACCGGTGATGACGCAGCCGCATCCACCGACGGTGACTTAGACTCCACTCGACGCGCCAACTTGGATGGCGAATCACTCGGCTGAGGCAACGATTCGACCGGCTTCTCTCGCTTGATCAAGTGCTTCTGGATCGGTCGTTTAATGGGATCCTGCAGCTTGGGCATCTCCAACTCGGGTGCTGTATGCTCGACCGGTGGCAATTGACGCTGCTCGATCGGCATCACTGGCGAAGTCGTTTCGGCTTCGGCCAGCTTCGACCAATCCGGTTGAGTGGTTCGCTCTTCGCTCGTCTTGAACAAATACTCAGGAACCGTTCGTCGCACCGGAGATCGTTCAGGTTTTACGCCCGTAAAGGCATCAGGGAAATAACGACTGAAGATGATCACATTCACGGCCAACATCAGCAGCAACAAGTGAACCAGCACGCTGAACAGAAACCCCAACTGCAGCGACTTATGAACATAGTTCGAAACGATGCCGCGAACAAAATACGCGAGTACTAGCGCCACCAAGGGAACCGCCACGGCGTAAGTAGTCGCATTGAATTGCCAGCGAGGATCGGTAAACGAAAGCTGAGTTATGACCAGATACAGCACAAGACCAGCCAGCGCTGCGATCGACAAATCCAGCGGCCACAAACGTTCGTTTGACGACCGTTCATCTGCAGTCGTGCCAGTGTGCCGAGTCACGATCCCGGTCCTTCTTGAGTAGTCACGCTGTAGTCGCTGATTCCGGCTCGGTTGCATACGTCCATCACGTTAACGACCGGTTGAAAAGTTGCCTCACGATCGGCGCGGATCACAACCGTTTGGTTAGTCGGATTGTTAGCCACCGCTGATTCCAACAAAGACTGCAACAAATCAATCGACGTCGGTTTACCGCCGATGTAAACCGTTCCTTCGGCATCAATATCAACCACGACCTCGCGAGGCTTTGCTGTCATCGGGACCGCGCTGGTCGCGGATGGCAAAACGATGTCCAAGCGTCTTTCTTCGTCCTCGAATTCGCTGGTCACCAAAAAGAAAATCAGCAACAGAAATACGACATCAATAAGAGGCGTCAGACTAAGCGTGCTGGCAACGGATGATCGCTTGATTTGCACAGCCATGAACTACCCCGTTCTTGCTTCGTCACGTGGCTTACCACTGGTTCGTGGCGGCGGTGTGGGCGGCAACGAAGTGGAGGAAGCTGAAGAGACCGTCTGTCCATCAAACTTTTTCAGTTTACCGTCTGCGGTCAATTGATTTCGTCCCATAAAACGAACTAACCCTGGTGCCACATCGAACGCCAACTGCTCGACACGATGAAACAACTTGATCAAACGGTTTTCCAAGTACAACGCCAACATTGCCGCTGGGATCGCAACAATCAATCCTGCCAACGTCGTGACCAGCGCCGTGTAGATTCCTTCGGACAACTGCTCGCTGCGACTTCGGTCGGCTGTCAGCGTCGTTGATTCGTGAAACGCCACGATCATCCCCCAAACCGTTCCCAACAAACCCATTAACGGTGTCGCGGCCGCGGCCAACGTCAACCAGCGAATAGGCGAGGCCTGTGAATCGGCCTCTCGTTCGATCGTTTCCATCGCAGCTCGCTCAACATCCGCTAGCGGTTGCCCCGTCCGCTTCAACATCGCCTGAACGACACGCGCCGCCGGCGACGGAAAGTCTAGACAGGTTTGATACGCGGCTGCCGGATCAAACCGATCAGCCGGATCAAGCATTTCATCCAATCGCTTGCGAAGTCGATTGGGAATGATTCTTCGACGGCGCAAGCTGACGAATCTCTCCACGGCCAGGGCAACCACCAAGAAACTCATGATCCCGATCGGAATCATGAATGCGCCACCGCGTGAAATCAGCGTCAACAAGTCGATCCCGGACGGGACCGCTCCCTCGGACGCCACTTCAGCCGGCTGATCATTCATGATCGACTCGATCTCCGATGCATCGACTTGACCATCGAAATCTTGAGCGGCCATCTGGCTTGCAAATATCGCTTGCATGCTGACTGCCACGCAAACAACCAACGCACACCACCAAACCCGGTTTCGTATCGATATAGACTCATTCATGGGGTTGCATCGGTTCACTTGGATATCGCCTCTAACCGCTGGCGTGACTTCTCGGCGAGTTCATGATCAGGATGTTTCTCGACTACATAATCATAGAAGCCTTGAGCGATCTGAACCGCTTTTTCTTTTGCAGCCGCCGTCTTCGTGACCTGGGACAGCAATTCACCACATCGGCCAGCTTCAAATCCGCTCTTCGCTTGCCAGTTCGCAATCGAATCCGGAGCTTTCTCAGCTCCAAAACCGAACATCACCCGCTGGAACTCTGGAATCGCTTTGTCGAACTTTCGCTCGCCAAAGTAAATTTCCCCCATCATGAAGCGAGCTCGAGCCGCCAGTTCGTTTCGATAGTTGTCAGCGACCTCGCCAAAGAACTTTAGCGCCTCTTCGCTTTGCTGTTTCTGTTGATAAGCAAAACCCGTCTCATAAAAAACTTGTGGCAAATAGTCCGTTGCCGGGAACCGCTTTCGCAGTTCTTCATACCAACCGATCGCTTCATCCCACTGTTTCAATTGAGCCGCACTTTGACCGCCGTGCAGAAGCGCCAGTTCGCGGACTTGGCGTTCGGCCGCATCGCGAATCGATGTCGAATTTTCATCATTGCTTTGAATGCGTTGTCGGGACTTTCCAAATCCAGCAAGCGCTTCCTTGTAGTCACCCTTCTTGAACCGTGATTCGCCAGCCATCATCAAGCCATCGAAACTAAGTCGACCTTCGGGATGCTTGGCCGCTTGTTGCAAGAACGCTTTCTCAGCGTCTTCATAGTCACCCGTTTTGAACCGCGACCACCCCAGACGATAAAGAGCTTTTTCAGACAATTCAGCATCGCTGGTCTTATCGGCCGCCGTCGCAAACAAGCTCGCTGCATCTTTCCACTTTGACGCTCCGTAATTTTGCTGGCCGATGAAGTACGAAGCCTCGGCGACTAACGGCGTTTCCGGGTACTTGGTGATCAGAGCGGTGAAGTGTTTGACCGCACCGGCATTGTCACCGTTTTCTTGCATCGACCAACCAAGCTCGTAAAGCACCTTGTCCATGGACGGATAGTCCGGAACCTCGGCAACTAAACGCTGTAGATTTTCGGCTGCTTTTCCTGGTTGCTTTTCAGCTTGATCAATGAGCGACAACTCATAGAGCACGTGACCAAGATTGGTGCCGCGAGGCGGAATCGCAAGAAAGGTTTCTAAATCGACGCGAGCCCTGTCGTACTTTCCTAAATTGCGAAGTGTGATGCCACGGGTCAGCGTCGCTTCGGCCAACAGCGGATGAGTCTTGTAGCGATTGATCATTGCATCGACGCTGGTGAGCGCGGACTGATAGTCGCCGGCCTGAAGCTGCGCGAACGCTTTTCCGTACTGGGCATAAGGCAACAGACCCGGATCTTGATCCGACTGAAGAATCTGATCGAAAAACGAAATTGCCCGATCGAACTGTTCCTCAGAGCTAGCGACTTGGGCCAACTTGTATCGTGCTTGGTCCGACATCCGCGACTTAGGATTTTCCTGGATCATTTGATTCCAAATCCCGATCGCGGCTTCGGAGTCACCGCTGGCCAGGTTTGCCTGCCCGACCATTAACATCGCCTCATCAGCCCGCGGCCCCTTCGGATCCAAACTTGCCGCAGCAGCAAAGGCTTTGGCTGCGTCCTCGGGACGTTTCGCCATCATGCCTGCTTGCCCGATTAACATTTGAGCTTCGGCTTTTTCTGCCGAAGAGACAAACGAATCCATTTCAGACTCGAGCAGCTTGATCGAATCGTCAAACTTGCCGGTCGCGTTCGTTGTCGTGGCAGCACGCAAAACCCAGATCGGACGCTGGACATTATCCTTCTTTGCCGACGAAATCAGCTCACGATACATCGTGACAGCTTCGGCGGGGTTGCCCGTCAACAATTGCCCCTCGGCCGCAACAAATTTGACGTCGGGCAAAAGCATGTCGCTGGGGAACTTATTGATAAACTCCGATGCCAACTCTAACGCCTTGTCGGGCTGGTTCATTTGCAGCGCCGAGAATGCCGCGTTGTAGAGCGCTCGCGGCGCCAAACGATTCTCTGGCGAATCTCGATATGCCTTTTCAAACAGTGCCAGCGACTCACCGATCGTCTTGGGGTCAAGCGACAACGCCTCAGCCAAATCCAGCCGTACATCCATCGCAAAGTCACCTTCGATCCCCTTCGCAATCTGAGCCCTGGCAACTGCTGTCGCGATTGCCGGCTTTCCCCGATCGATGGCAATCCTGGCAAGCCAGTGCGAAGCTTCAGTTGCGGCTGCGACATTCTTCTGGTCAAGAACTTTGGCAAATCGCTTGCCGGCTTCGTCGATATCGCCGCTACGGTAAATGCTTTGTGCAGATGCTAGTGTTGCCGAAGCAGCGTACTGAGAATCCGGGAAGTCGCTCAACAGTTTTTCGTATTTCGCAGCCGCTTCGGCAGGACGATCCGCTTGCACCAACGCGAACGCTTGCCGAAACACCGCATACGCTTGATCCTCTTCTGACTTTGTCGATTCGAACGCCTTGTCGAATGACTCGACCGCTTTCGCGTGCTCACCTCGCAGGATCGCCAGATCTCCCAAACGCAAATGCACGTCGGTCACCAGACTGCTTTCCGCACAACTGTTTAACAATTGCTGAAACGACGACATCGCATCAGAAAATTTATCGAGGTCTCCTTGCGCAACGCCGCGAGCATACAAAGCATCGCACCGGAGCGACGACTCTTTGGCGTTGGGCAATGCCAACAGTTCGTTGTAGTACTCAATTGCCTTGGCCGCATCGCCCATGCCATACGCCGACTCGCCACAATAGAAAATAGCGCGATCCAGAAATCGCGATTTCGGAAACTCTTTACGAAGCGATTGGTAAACCTCTAGCGACTGCTTCAGTCGGGCTTTGTCACGATTTTCGCCCTCACCCGCCGATGCGTATAGGCACCAACCTTGGTTCGCTAAACTTTCTTCGCGCAGATCGTAATCCTTGCTTTCAAGCGCTTTGCGAAAAGCATCAGACGCGGCAACGTAATCTGGCGATTCAGTTTGCATGTAGCAAACACCCAAGTAGTGCGCAGCGTTTGCCGCCATCGAATGATCCGGAAACTCTTTCAGATAGGACTGCCAACCTTGAATGGCTAAGTCGATAGCGCCGCCGGTTTGAAAATTTGCGGCATCGGCATACAACGCCATCGCCGCTTCGTCCGCTTGATACTCGCTCGACTGATCCGCTTTGTCTTGACTAACAACGACATTCGTTACCGGAACGAGAGCCAACGCCAACCCGACCCCTAAGGCGGTTAGACGATTCAAACGGATAGGATTCGGCAACACGCAAAACAACCTGATCACAAACAATCCCCGAACCAATAGCGTTGGAAGTAATCAAGGAACCAGAGAAAAGATGAGCCCCTGAAAAGCTTGAATCTTCATTCTAGCGGTCGGTGCCAGCACTCGATAGTTCGACAGCATGACTTGCCCAGCCCGCAAAGGCGCCCAAACGTCGTCTTTTGCCTATCCAATCAATCACATACCACCTACTTGAACAACCACTAGGCTGGATGCGTAGATACATCGATCGAATCGCCAGCGGGTCGTCAAATCGATAAACGACGTGATATTTCCCCCAAGGCTGGGGTGACCGACCACCATCTTCCCGTTACGACTTATCATCGCGTCTTTGTTTGCAACTTGCTTGCTGACGGTCTCATTCGCTTGCCATCCCTTCGATCTTCTTCGGCCTACTCCACTAGAATTTACGGGCTACCGTGACTGCGAAAAATTGCCTCATCACCGGCGGCGCCGGATTCATCGGCTCTCACCTCGCCGAACACTTACTTGCCGATGGCTTCCAAGTCACGATCGTTGACGACTTGTCGACCGGCCGCGCGACCAACTTGGCCGACATCATCGATCACCGAAACTTGACGTACATCGAAGGCACCGTCGCCGATCCGGCGATCGTTGCCGAACAGGTCGACCGAGCCGATCGCGTCTATCACTTGGCCGCCGCGGTCGGCGTCGCGCTGATTGCCGCGCAGCCGATCCAAACGATTGAGCGCAACATCTATCCGACTCAGTTGATTCTCAATCGGCTAGGTGAGAGAGCTTCCAAAGGCGATCGAGTTCCCTGCTTCATCGCCAGCACGAGCGAGGTGTACGGCAAGAACCCCAAAGAAGTCTGGACCGAAGAAGATGACCTGGTATTCGGATCGACTACGAAGCCGCGCTGGAGCTATGGCGTCACGAAGGCGATCGATGAATTCCTTGCTCTGGCATTTTTCAAAGAGACCGGCTTGCCAGCTGTTGTGGGCAGGTTCTTCAATGTGGTTGGACCGCGACAAACGGGCGCCTATGGCATGGTGTTGCCTCGGTTTGTCGACGCGGCCTTGCGAGGCGAACCGCTTGTGATCCATGACGATGGACAACAAATTCGGTGCTTCGCGCACGTCGATGACGTTGTTGGTGCCGTTATCAAGTTGGTCGACACACCGACCGCAGCAGGACGCGTCTACAACATCGGCAGCGACGTGCCGGTGTCGATCCTGCAACTGGCCCAGCGCGTGATCGATCGCGTGAACCCCCAAGCGACGATCGACTTCCAATCGTACGCAGACGCGTACGACGAATCATTCGAAGACATCCGCCGCCGCGTGCCCGACCTGACTCGAATCAGCGAGACGATCGGATACAAAGCCACGCTGGACCTGGATGCGATCATCGATTCCGTCGCCGCACACCAACGATCCCATTAGACCTGCTGCCCTGCCCCAACTGAATCCTGAACCTTAATTGAAAGAGACGCCCAACATGGATGCTAAAGAACTCGCTCGACTCGCGATTGCATCAGCCGATCAAATTTGCATGTCGTATCTCGCAGACCTCTCCGATGCCGACCTCCTGCACCGTCCGATCAAAGGCACCAACCACATCAACTGGCAAGTCGGTCACCTGATTGCGTCCGAACACATGCTTGGCGAAATGGTCCAGGCTGGTTCGATGCCAGCACTGCCGGACGGATTCGCAGAAAAATACGCTAAGGAAACCGCCTCTAGTGATGACCAGGCAAGCTTTGCGACCAAGGAAGAACTGCTGGCGGCGAAACAAGTCCAACGTGACGGCATGCTCAGCCTGCTAGATAAACTGCCAGTCGAAGACCTATCCAACCCGTCGCCGGAACAAATGCGTTCATTCTTTCCAAACCTAGCGTCGCTGATTTTGTCAGCTGACAGCCACTGGTTGATGCATGCCGGACAATGGGCAATCGTACGACGATCGCTGGGCAAGCCACCGTTGTTCTAACGGACTGCCAGACGCGTGAGCGTGACACGAAGTGCAGCGTGAACTCATTTCGCGCCGCGAGTTACTCGGATCGTCAATTCACCTTGTCGCTGAATTTGATCGATCCGATCGGCAAATCCATTGAAATCTAGCAACATCGCTTGTCCCTGCGTGACCTCGCCCGACATCGCCGCGAGCTGCTGGTCGATGATCTTCAACTTTGCTTCCGCGGCGCGGCGTTGGCCATAGTCATTGGAACTCAAAAATCCACGCACTCTGGTTTGATCGACCAACAAACCCGCGTGCCGATTCATGGCGACGCCTAGTGGGCGTGTGACCTGCAGCCTCATTTTCTTGATTCGGCTGATCGAAAACGGCGTATCCTTCAAACCGGCAATCGTGAAAGTCCACTCACCGCTAACCGCAATCGAATTGTCTTCGGTTACTCGGATCAATCGAAGTTCGAGCTTTAACTCGTACATATCGTCAAAGACGATCTCAGTGGGCGAATCAAACGACAACTCACCCGGCTCTGGCGAAATCTTCGACGAGACAACCACTCCTGCGATGCCTTCAACGAAGAGCTGATCCTGGTCGGTGACGTCCTGCAAACGGTAAGCTCGCTTTGCTGAATCAATGTCAAGCTTGACGCCAATGACTTCCGACACTAGCGGGAAAGGACTCGAAGCCATCTGGTCGGCACTGCGAAGCAGCATCTCATTGGCTCGGTTTCTCTCCGGTTCAACGACTGGATTCGGACGATCCGTCATCGAATTCTCGACGTCAGAATCGGCAGCGACAGGATCTTGCTTGGTTGAAGTTGACATCGACTCGGTCGACGTCGGCGACTCGGACGCCATTGCCGAGTGCATACCGGATGAAGGCTCAACCAAATTCGGCGAAGAAACAAGTGGCGACTCGGATTCTTCTTTTAGATCATTTGCAACGGGACCAGTCGACGAGACAACATCCAGCGGCGGATCACCATGAACAACCGCGTTCCCTTGATCCGCGGGCGAGACATCGACCGCGACTTTAGTAACAGGCAACAGCAGCTTGCCGATGGCCTGCCTCAGGCGTGGGCTGCCAACGAACAGCGACACCGGTAGCACCAGCAAGACAAATACTGAAACGAGTTGCGAAACCGCGGACTTCCACCGAAACGCCCGACGTTGCGGTCTGACAACAACCGCGTCAGCACGTCCCAGAATCGCGACGTCCGAATCCACGGGCATCGGCAACGAAAGATCGGACAAGACTGGCGGGACTTCGTCGCGGACTGCCTGGCCCTCAAGTTCGCGACGCAAATCGGCGTCATATCTCGCCTTTTTGACCTCGTCACAGAGCGTCAGCCTTGCCAGAGAAACTTGGTTCGAAATCGACTCGGCAACTTCGGCGTGTGGCCCATTGGCGGCGAAATGCAGCTCACTGAGGTGACGATCAGCCGCCTGGTTCATCAAATCAACATTCGACTCGAACAGCTCGACGCCCAGCAATCGATACAAATTGGGTGGCTGTTGGTCCGACGGAATCCCCAGCCACTCTTCAAGTGGGTCGAACGGTGGCGGATCGGATGACGGCAAGTCGGGCACGAATCAATATCAACTTTGGGGAACACTCAAACGCGAATCATTCTACTTCGTTTCCAGCGTCACGGCTCCGCCTGAGCTTATTGATCGAACGCTGGATATACTTGGCTTCGGATTCCAGATCAACCAATCGTTTTTCCAGCTTTGCAATCGCTCGATCAGGGTCTCGATGCAGGAAACGCTGGAAAACGTCTAACAGGACGACCGCGCGAAGCGCCTTCACCGCGGTTCCTCGCAACCGATAAACCCGTGCCAATTTCGTCAACTGCTGGATCTTCAACAGTTTCGTCACCTTGGTCGCTCGCAACACTTGCAGCGACCGCAAGAAGGAAAAGATCGGCAACGAGATGATGGCCAAATCGATCCAGTGCTTTTTGCAGTACGCCAGTTTTTTTTCCGCGACCGAGACCTTCAAAATAAACTCGAGCGCAAAAGCAAACCAGATCACGCCTGTTCCGATGTGCAAAATCAGACGCAGCCACGTGTACTCGGCAACCTGAGCCTTCAGGAAAAACTCGATCACCAATACCGGCAATATCATCAGCGCGATCACAATCATTGGAACGCTGAATCCGTGTTCCAATCGAATTCGCAGTCGACGATTCGCTTGCCGCCACCCCAACCCAGGCAACCACAATCGGTAGTTCATTTCCGGACTGCGAGCACACATTCGTAGAGATGGGCAAATGCAAAAGAGCAACCCGAACCAATGGTACTTGCGATTCTCTTCATTCCACGATCGGGTCAACCAGTGCCAAACCGATTCAGCGATCACAATCGGCCAAACCAAAGTCATCACAATCGCTGCAACATCGATGAAACGGTGATCGATCACATCATCGGTCAACACGGATCGCAAACGCGTCGCCTCAGGACTCGATGGATCAATCATCGTGAGCGCGTTTTCGCTCAGATCGGGAACATCAACCCAGACGACCACCAGGACGGCCTGGCAGACCAAGAACGCCAACGACATCGCGAACATCGCCGGAGCTGTGCGGCAGGCGATCGAACGGTGGAGCACGTTTCGGTGAAATCGATTCATCCTATTCCCCTAGGCCGAAACGATCTCGTAACGGGGCGTCGAAAATCTAAAATCGACCGACGATTTCAGCAGACCACTGCTACGAAGCCTTTACGGTAACGTAAGCCATTCGCAGTGCATGGAGGGCTTCGGAGAGCATCTTCGACTCTTCCTTTGACAAATTGCCCTTGGTTTTTTCACCCAGCATTTCCAGAGTGTCGATGTAATGCTTCGCGTATGCCTTGTTGACCGGCGGCTTTTCCATTGACGGATCGGGCACTTGGCCAAGCGTTGCCATGCCTTGCGTGAACAGCATCGACACCAACATCTCGAACGAAGCCGGCGGCATTTTTTCCATGGCAGCCGCACCTTCATCGGCAGCAGCCATGGCTTCCGCGACGGCCTCTTCAGCGCTGAATTGGTCGTCGCTGGCCTGGTCGTCGCTAAGCTGATCGTCTTGCGACTTGTCGTCGTTACTCATGGGAAACTCTCTCTCTAGCAATGGAAACTTGTCGATGGAGACACCTCTAGCGCGAACTCACCCCGAGACCGTCTTTCGTTGATCGCGACTGATGTCGCTCGATCGCCGCGCCGACAAACCCGGCAAACAGCGGATGTGCCTGCAGCGGTTTGCTCTTGAATTCGGGGTGGAACTGAACAGCACAGAACCATGGGTGAGCCGGAATTTCAACAATCTCGACGAGGCCACCGTCGGGGCTCGTGCCAGAGAACTTCAACCCGGCTGCCTCGAACGATTCACGGTACGTGTTATTGAATTCGTATCGGTGACGATGCCGCTCGTTCACTTCGGTCACGCCGTAAGCTTTTCCGGCGACACTTTCAGGATCTAGTTTGGCGGGCTGGCTTCCCAACCGCATCGTGCCACCCATTTGAGTCACGTTTTGTTGCTCGTCCAACAAACAGATCACCGGATGCTGAGTGTCTTTGTCAAACTCGCTGCTGTGCGCAGCTTCTAGGTTCATGACATTTCGGCCATAGTCGATGACCGCACACTGCATCCCCAGACAAATGCCAAAGAACGGAATTCCGCGTTCACGAGCAAACTTGACTGCCTGCACCTTACCTTCGATGCCGCGCTCGCCGAAACCGCCTGGCACCAAGATGCCGTCGTAACCGCTCAGCAAACGTTCACAGCCTTCACGTTCAATATCGGCACTTTGAATACGACCGATCCGTACCTGGGCTTGGTGATGCATGCCGGCATGGTCGATGGATTCATAGATCGACTTGTACGCGTCTTTGTGCTCGGCGTACTTGCCCACCACCGCAATCGAAATTTCGTGATGCGGGTTGCGAAGGCGATGCAACAGATCGGTCCACGGCGAGATATCCAAAGGCTTTGCACTAGTCAGCCCCAACTTTTTGATCACCAACTCGTCAAGCTTGTTTTCGACAAGCGACAAGGGGACTTCATAGATCGAAAAGTCTTTGTCTTTTTCTTCGATCACGGCCTCGACGGGCACGTTGCAGAACAAGGCGATTTTTTCGCGATCGTCGCGGCTGATCGAATGCTCACAACGACAAACCAAGACATCCGGCTGGATCCCGATCATGCGAAGCTGACCAACGCTGTGCTGGGTTGGTTTGGTCTTTAACTCGTCAGCTGCCTTCAAATACGGCACCAAGGTCAGGTGCATGTAGAGGACGTTTTCGCGACCAACATCGAGCGAAAATTGCCGGATTGCTTCTAGAAATGGCAAGCTCTCGATATCGCCGACCGTGCCACCGATTTCGGTGATCACCACATCGACATCATCGCCGCCCATCCGCTTGACCACCGACTTGATTTCGTTGGTGATGTGAGGAATGACCTGGACTGTCTTGCCCAGAAACTGGCCTTTGCGTTCTTTTTCGATGACCGACAAATAAATCTGGCCAGTCGTGTAGTTGCAGTCCCGCGACAACAACCCGGACGTGAATCGCTCGTAGTGCCCCAAATCCAGATCGGTTTCAGACCCATCATCGAGGACGTAGACCTCGCCGTGCTGATAAGGGCTCATCGTGCCCGGATCGACGTTGATATAGGGGTCCAATTTCTGCATACGGACCCGCAGGCCACGCTGTTCTAGCAGCATGCCAATCGAGGCACTGGTTAGCCCCTTGCCAAGAGAACTGACCACGCCGCCGGTTACAAAGATGTGTTTCGTCATGGATCGAGATCATAGCGAACCGATCCTGATTTGTGACCGGGCTATTTGATGGAGTTTCGCCCGTCCGTCAGAACAATTGCCCCGGCAAGCCGTCAAAATCGCGATCTTCCGCCATTGTGCTGCCTAGAGAATCCCAGCCATGAGGGCCACCAATCGAAATTGACCATATTGCAGCATCGATCAGTCCCAGACGTCGCTCGGCGGCGGCTTCCCCTTCGCCGCTGACCTGTTGCCGGCCGATTTCGTTGATCACGACCAACGCATCCAGGGCCGTGATCGCCACGTCCTGATTGGCGTTGTAGTAATAATCCTGCCGCAGAGACGACAATCCCGATGGCGAGTTCAGGTCATATTCGGGCAACCCGATCGTTCCACCGCCCCGGCTCAGGGCGTTAATAACCAGCAGTGCGTCCAGCCCGCTGACCGCACCGTTCCCGTCCACATCGTAAGGATTGGCTGGGTTCACGTAGCGAGATGTAATCTGCACCGTCAATTCGATTGCGGCCGAGTTTCCGGCGACGTCTTCGCCGACGACCGTAAAGCTCTGGACGCCTCGCACTGACGACGGTGGTGTCCACTGCAGCAAACCAGCCGCTGGATCAATCGTCATCAATTCGGGGCCATCGACAATCGACCACCTAGAAATCACCTCATCCGCTGCCATCGCCGCAGCAATCGGCTCGCCCGCAAAACCATGCGTGGGCAAAGCGACGGTGTCGATCATCGGCGCGGTTCGATCAATGTTCACCACCAGCGCCGACGACGAACCACTGACCAAGCTTCCGACTCGGCTGCGCGCAACCAGTGAATACTCACCACTTTGCAGTGACTCAGGAAAATCCCAAGTCACTACGACCACCCCAGAATCAGCCGACGTCGTTGCCAACACCTCGCCGGTATTCGAATCCACCAACTCGATCAACGCGCCCGCGGTGGCTTCCGAAACAGTCGTCGTCAAAGCTTGGTGATTGACACTTTCAAGAACCGGCGACGACGGAACGAGAAGCGAATCAATGAACTGCAGTTGAAACGCCTGAATGTCGTACGGCAAATTGTTTGCGACTGCGGACGTCACACCGAACAGAAAATCAATCGTGCCGGTGAAACCAGCGGCCGGCGTGATTTCGAAGATGCCAGTGACTGGATCCAGCGACGCTGTACTACCAAAAGAGTCACTGGAATACTGACCAGCAAACGCAACCGCATCCGATTCCAGGTCGATTGCTTCCAGCGTCAATGAATAGGTTTCATTCGATGACGCCAAGACCTGCGGCGGAATCGGCTTTAAGAACGGATTAGCATTCACAGCATCCGCGACCGTGCTGACCACAAACGTTTGCGAAACGGAATTCCCGTCTTGGTCCGTCACCTGAACCGTCACATCGACCTGCACATCAGCCGCCAGTGCTCGCAGCATGACGACTGAATTCTCCACATCATCAAACACGTCGATTGTTCGAATGACCACATCAGTCAGAGGTTTGCTGGTGACGCTGTCCACCGGTGTTTTACTGATTGCTTTGCGGACGTCGAACCCTTCGACCAGTTGACCAAAAATGGAATGATTGAAGTCCAAATGTCGGGTATCGGTTGCGGTGACAAAGAACTGTGAGTTGTTCGTGTCATCAGATGTCTTTGCGAATGACAAAATGCCTTCGCGGTTGTGCTGGAGATCGGGATGGAACTCGTCATCGAAATCGGCCAAATCGGATCCGCTGGTTCCTGTGGCCGTTGGATCGCCGGCCTGCAATACAAAACCATCGATCACCCGGTGAAATAATATCCCGTCATAGAACCCAGCCTCTGCCAACTCAATCACACGCCCCGACGCTCGCGGAGCACGCTGCTCGAACAACTCGAAGACCATCTCGCCGAAGTTCTCGACGTCGACGCGGATCGATCGGTTACCCGAGATCACGACTGCTTCAACCAAGGCCGGGTTGCTGACCGTGACGGTTGTGGTCAGCGGTCCGCCAGACGCGCCCGCGGCATCAATGGGAATGTGCAGCGGGCTGCCCATTTCAACTGTTTGATCGGCGATCAATTGAAAACTGGGGGCGTCCGTAGTTTCGCCTTCTGCCTTAGCAACGATTCTGCTGGCAGCCCAAACATCGCTGGCCAAAGCTGGCGGAAGATCCCAGTCGCCGGCCAACAACCGCCTAGCTTCAAGGTTTTCGAGTCGCAAATGGCGTCTCAATCGAGATCGAAAAGAAGTCACAGGCATCACGCTGGCTTGGTCCAAGTCACGTCGAACGAGAATGCGTCGAAAGTACAAACTCAGTGTAGTTTGAAAGAGACAAAATGAGTTTGAAAGAAATCAAATCCGACCGCTCACACTTCAACGCCTTGCCAGTCGCGTTGCAAACGCCTGCAGGTCAGATTCGGTATCAATTCCCGCAGTCGCCGACTCGACTCGGGCAACCAATATCCGCTTGCCAGCTTCGATCGCCCGTAACTGCTCAAGCCTTTCCGTCATCTCCAATACACTCGGCGACTGCTGCGCAAACCAACTCAAAAATTCTCGACGATACGCGTAGATCCCCAAGTGGTGCCAGTAGATCGGCGGCTCGGCATCTAGCATTGATTCCGGCGATGCATCACGAGAGTGAGGAACTACAGCGCGGCTAAAATAGACCGCCCTGCCCTTCCCTGTCTGGCCCCCATTTTCGGATGACTGGTCGCGAGTGGATTCACCGCCATTGGATTCGTATCCCGCCATCACGATCTTCACGCACGAAGGCGAGCTCAGCCTTTCAAGATCACGGATCGGTGTCCCGGCCGTCGCCATGTCGGCGGCCTGATCATCGATCAACAGCTTGGCAACGGAATCGATGGTCTCGGGATCGATCTCAGGCTCGTCGCCCTGGACGTTGACGAAAACGTCAACGCTAGGAAACTGGCTGGCGACCTCGGCGATGCGGTCGGTGCCGCTGGCGTGATCAACACGTGTCATGACCCACTTCCCGCCAAAAACATCGACTTCACGAGCCATCCGCTCATCATCGACCGCGATGACGACCGCTTTGGCAAGCTTGGACTGCAAGGCAGCTTCGTAGGTGTATTGCAGCACCGATTTACCGCTTACTTTGCGCAGCAACTTCTCTGGCAACCGAGTCGAGGCAAGCCGAGCGGGGATGACAATCTGGCAATTTACAGGCATGGCGAACTCTTGATCCGAAAGGACGACAAGGCGAAACGGCAGCGATGCGAGAGTCGCAAGCGTCAAAATGTAAGCGCTGATTCGGCCGGGTGCGATCCACTGGCATAAAGTTGGGCCGAACGCCGACAACGGGACTCGGCGAATGGCTGGATTTCGCTACATTGTCGTGGCGTTTTTGGTTTAACCATCTCACTTTGGCTCGCCCCGCTTATGCCCACTGAATCCGCATTGCCTTCGGGGATGGAAAGCATCTTCGCCGGCGCCTTGATCGTCTACCTGATCGCCCTGTACGGGATCGGGTTCCTCGCTCAGCGGCGTGTCAAGAATGTCGAAGACTTTGTCCTGGCCGGTCGCCGACTGCCAACTTCACTGGCCACGATCACAATCATCGCAACCTGGTTCGGCGCAGAATCGTTGATGACGACCGCCGACGAAGTCGGCAACGAAGGGCTGCGCAAAGCGATGCTCGATCCTATCGGCATCTCTCTTTGTTTGCTGCTAGCAGGCCTGTTCGTCGCTGGCCCCATGTGGCGAATGGGGATCCTGACCATCCCCGACTTTTTCAATCGTCGCTACGGCAAGACCGCTGAAATCCTGTCTTCATTGATCATCGTGCCAAGTTACTTTGGCTGGGTCGCGGCCCAATTCGTAGCACTCGCGCAGCTTCTCGATGTGTTTTTTGGCATCCCTAAAGAATGGGGCATCACAGCGGTTGCGACACTGGGAACCGGCTACACCTTGCTGGGCGGAATGTGGACAATCACGTGGACCGACGCGATCCAGATGACATTTATCCTGATCGGACTGATTCTGCTAGGTCATGCGATCCTGGTCGAACTTGGCGACGGCAGCATGTCAGCCGGATTGTCAGTTATGCAGACCGACATCCCCGACGAACGTTGGCGGATCGCCGACCCACCGACGTTTTGGCGAGACACACTCACTGCGATCAGCGCGCTGGCGATCGGTGCGCTCGGTAACCTGCCCATGCAGGATTTAATGCAGCGAATCTTTTCTGCCAAGAGCGATACCGTCGCCTCGCGTGCCTGTCTATGGGCGGCAGCTGGATACTTGGTCATGGGCATTTTGCCCGTCGGCACAGGCATGGCAGCACACTTGCTGTTGCCGCAGCAGAGCGGCGACTTTGACGGAGTCGTGTTGCTGGTTGCCAGCAAGCTGCTGAATCCGATTTTGCTATTGGTATTCTTTCTAGCAATCGTTTCAGCAGTCCTGTCGACCATCGTCAGCGCTGTGATGGCGCCGGCGGCGGTGATGGCGCACAACTTGGCCGAACCGGTTTGGCGACGATCCCAAGAAACGGCGCCGACCCAGCAAGGATTACTGTGGCTACAGCGGATCGCCATCGTGATCGTCACGATGGCTTCGGCGTGGTTGGCATACAAGGGCGAAGGCGCCTACGAGCTAGTGCAAGGATCGTACTCAATGCCACTGGTCAGTTTGTTTGTGCCATTCATCATCGGCATCCACTTCAAGCACGCTCCACCACTGGCGGCGATCCTAGCAATCGTGTTTGGGATTACACCATGGTGCCTGCACATGTTGATCGGCTGGGAAATTTTCTTCGAACCATGGCTCGAAGCCGCCGGGCTTCCAATCCCGCACGAACTTGCCGGCACCCTCTGCAGCCTGATTGGCTTCCTGATTGGCGCGGCACTTGGCCGCGCCCAAAACACGGACACCCAAACGTCTGCTTTGTAACGACCAAGTCCTCGCGACTCATGTCGTAGGTGACCGACTTCCAATCAACCCAGTTCACTCGCACAGCGTTGTCATCGTGGAACTGCACGACGGTAACCCCGCACCACCGTCCCACGGAACATGCAAGCAACTTCGTGCCAACCGTCACGGGCGTTTTGGAATCTACGAGAGTGCCATCATCCGCCAGCGGAATTGCGATCGGATAACGTTTCAGTTTCGATCGGTTGACGAGGCTCTTGTTGGTAGGTCCGAGACCGACAAATACGGTGTGGATCGATCGCCACCTACAGTAGACGGACGCGAGATTTCGTCCCAGGGTGCAACATCGGTGAAAGTAGATTTTTTCACCGCCGGCATTTGCGAGTTCATGCGTACCGTGTCCAAGTAATCCAACGGGGGCACCTCCGTGACACGTGCGTGTCGCTGAGACCGATCCGCGTCAGCGTCAGTGCCATAACAGAAATCGCCAGCAACAACGAAAAGCAGTATCCCGTCGTCACCACGCATGCCATGCCGACGTAACGGCACAGTACCGCAGCAACGGTGACAATCGATAAAACCCCAACCAAGGATGCAACGATGCCCGCCAAACCAGACGGAGTCGAAAAAGCCGTTTGATCAATGCTCGGATTGTTGCTGACCTTGCTCATCAAGGGCTCTCCCCTCTCACGACTTTGCCAACTGGATCCTGTGTCCCCACCCAGTTGTGGCACTAGAAATCGCCCTAAAACCTGGGATTGCGACAACCAGCTTAAACAACCCACCTGCCTGAAGCACCGAAACCAAGCATTATTGCCGCTTCATCGTCACTCACTTCATCGAAACTCCATCAACAGCGGCCATCTCCTCACTCACCATCAGTCAGTGTTTCCCGCGTCAATCAGCGTTCGAATCGTTGCTTCTAACTTAGATGTCCCACCAAACGTAAATCCGAGTTTCTGGATCTTGCTCGTGTCGATCTTGTTCTTCGCAACCTTCTCCGATCCCGAGATCACCGATTCGCTTTTCGAGAGACGCTTGGCAATCATCGCGACTTCGTGCTCGCTGATCATGCGGTCACAGCAATTGTAGGTTTCGCCGTCAATGCGTTGGTCGGTTTCCAACAACAGTCGGATTGTGTCGACCACGTCATCGACATGCACTGACTTGCTGCCGCCCGAGACGTCAACGCTGCGCCCCGCGATAATGGCTTGCACCAGCGAAAACCACTTAGAATCCGCGACCGGGTCGGCGGCGCCATAGATAGCCGTTGGCCGCACCGAACAACACGACAGTCGCTGTGAATGTCCGTAGGCGTGGATGAGCGTTTCGACCGATGCCTTGTAGGCTCCATAGATCGACCCGGGCCATAGCGGATGTGTCTCGTCGAGCGGATAGTTGATCGCGATTTTTTCGTGCACAGCACCCGACGAAACAAACACAAACCGGCGAACCGAATGAGACGTGGCCGCCTCGATCAACTGCAGTGAACCAATAACATTGGTTTGAAAGTACGCCGACGGATCGGCAGGCCAATCCATGAACCCGTCACTTGACCGATCCAGACCGGCATGCACGATCACATCCGATCGCTCAGCCAATTCAATCGCAGCATCTTGATCACCCAATCGGCCATTGATCCAGGTGACTCCGCTAGATGCTGCATCGAGCTGCGAATTGGAATCGCGTCGCCATGCGATCACGGTATGCCCTTCGGCAACCACACGCTTGACAAACGCCTGACCAAGAAATCCCGTCGCGCCCGTCAATCCAATCTTCATCGTCACTCGCTTGCAATATTTGGCCCGAAATCATTTCGTCCCAATATGGCAGATCAAGCAGCCGATGAAGTAAGCCGACCTTGCAATTTTCCACACATGATCAACTTTGCCCCAATATCCATTTAGCGGCTAGACATTGAAAAGAACTCATCGGCTTCTTCATTGTCCGCACTTAGCAATGCACCCGGCTTTGACACCGATGAACCTAACTGCGAACGAGCGATGGCCGATTCTTTGAATTCTCGCAACTCGATCAATTCATCACGAAGTTTGTTGAACACGCCTGCGAAGTCGGTCCAATAATCGCCGTCTCGAAAGGTCAATGGGAATTCGCTTTTACCATCGACCAAGCGTTGCATTTCGCGGCGAAGTCGAAAAATAGGGCCGGCAAATCGATTGGTCAATCGCAGCATGTCGTAGGCCACCAGTGGCGCCAACAAGATCAGTCCGGGTGCCCAATAGATCGCCTCGTCCATACACTTAACAATAGCGTCAGATAACGTCGCGTTTGTATTCGACATCGTTTCGGCAAAGACCAAAATCACGATGAAGTAGACTGCACAGGCGACGCTATAAAGTGCTGTTCGCTGAAGCAGTGTTCCTTGAACATGCCGATCGATGAGCAGTTGTTGACGGAGAAACGCTGGCCGATTGTCAGTATCCATTAGTTGCCGATCGCTCCTGCGATTGCTTCGCCCGACGCGTCAAAACTCTCTTTTGTCGAATTCGCAAGAAAACTGACGGACGCAGCGCAAACGCCAATGATCATCGCGAGCATAATCGCGTATTCGACAGCCGTCGTGCCATCTTCTTCGAAAATGAACTCGGCAATGGTTTGAAGGGATTTGCCCTGAAGCATGGTCAGACCGATCGGGGTTGTATTGAACCGATGTTAGACGAGTGACCCACCAGTTTTAAGACCGATGGCATGTGACTAATAAAACCGTAGTGCGCTTTGCGACGTAGAGACGGCAGACACTTGCAAAACCGCGTCCTCAAAACGGGGGCGAACCCTGCTTTTCCCGGTTTTAACGGAATTAACGATTCTCGAGGCTAGTTAAACCTTGCATGACGACCGCGATCGTCTTTGCTAACCTATCTCGTAAATCTATGTCGCTAAGTGATGCCGACTGGTCGTGATTTAGCCCAGCGGCAACTTTTTCCACCATTTCTAACTCGATCTCGCCCCTTTCCATGCTCGGACCAATTTTCACCCGCGAAGCGACTGTGGTACCGAAACGTCCCAAGACGTATTTGGCTCGTGCGGTGTACGTGCTATCGCTATTCCTGCTGCTCTGCACAGGCTATTTGGTGCTGGATGGTTCGCGGTCGTTGGGCAACAGCGGCGATGCGGCGCGGTTCGGCGGTTGGATGTTCACGCTGCTGGCGCCTTTGCAGTTGTTGGTGCTCTCCAGTATCGCAGCCGTGGGCGCAGCTAGTAGCGTGGCACAAGAAAAGGACCGCCGAACGCTAATTCTGCTGCTGCTAACCCGGCTATCTGGTTTCGAGGTGGTTGCCGGCAAGATGGCCGCTACACTCCTGACGCCGCTCTCGATGCTGCTGTGCAGCCTGCCACTGTTTTTGTGCCTACCGCTGTTAGGGGGAGTTTCCCCGAGGCAAGTGATGGGCGTTTACGCAGTCACGGCAGCTTCGATTCTGCTGGCCGCTAGCGTTGGCACCTTGATGGGAATGTGGCGAGAGAAAACGTTCCAAGCGATCGCGTTAACAGTGCTGGGGTTGCTGATGTACATCGGCCTTGGCGAGATCGTGTCCGAATCAGTCTCGACACTCCCCGAAACTGCCAAGCTCGCGATCAGCGCCCCTCGCGCACTTGCCGCGGCGGCATCGCCCATGGCCAGCTTATCTAACGAAACCGCCGCTGGTGTGCTGGGGTTCGTGATCGTGACCACCGGTTTGGCCCTGATCGTGCTTGCGATCGGCGTGATCAAGGTTCGTGTTTGGAACCCGTCGCGTGAAGTCCGCATGCGTGCGCCGGAACCTGAATCTTCCGACGAAGCACTTCATGCATCGGCGCCGGCAAGCTGGAAAGTTCGCGCGCCGCGACCGGTCTGGGACAATCCAATTCTGTGGCGAGAAGTACGCACGTGGGCCTACGGCCGAAAAGTGTTGGTGATTCGAGTCGCGTTTGTCTTGCTGTTTCTATTGGTCGCCGCCGTGCTGTACTTACAAATTCAAGATGGCGTCGCGATGGAATCGGGTGGACGGATCGGACGCGCCCTGCCATCGGTGACGTTACCACTGGTTGCGATCGGTGTGATCAGTTTGGTCTTGGTCAACGCGCTGGCAGTCACATCGGTTACGGGCGAGCGAGACGGACTGGCGATCGACTTGTTGCTGGTCACCGATCTAAGCCCAGCCGAATTTGTTTTCGGCAAACTGCTGGGCGTGATGTATGTGGCCAAAGAAATGATTCTGTTGCCAATGGTTTTGGTCATCTACTTGGCTGCCAACGGTGTGCTGACAATCGAGAACACGGTGTACGTGATTCTGGGTTCGATCATCTTGTACGTGTTTGTGGCAATGCTCGGAATTCACTCGGGGCTGAACTACGTGGCCGGCCGCAGCGCAACGCTGGCCAGTTTGGGAACTGTCTTCTTTTTATGCGTCGGCATCGCCGTTTGCATGACGATCATGGTCAGTTTCCGCGGCGCATTCCAGCTTCAGTTGGCACCATTCTTGGTGATGATTTTGGGTGGCGGCGCAGCACTTTTTGCGGCACTGGGATGGCGAAACCCATCGTCCGCGATCTTCATGGCTTCGTTCGGTCTGCCGCTAGTCACGTTCTATGCGATCACTCAGTTTTTGCTGCAAACGGACCACTTGTATGTCTTCTTTGCCATGCTGGTTGGATACTGCTTCACGACCGCCGCCATGATGATTCCTGCACTCAGCGAGTTCGATGTTTCGCTGGAACGCGACCGCGCCGCAGCCGGAGACGCAGCTTGAGTGCGATCATCGATCTTTGGCCATGGCTGATTTCGATGGCGGTGCTGATCGTTCTAAGCGCACTTTTCAGTGGCAGCGAAGCGGCGCTTTTTTCCTTGACGCCGCGCAGTCGCAAAAGCCTGGTGCGTGCCGGAATCGGCGGCCGTATCGCAGCAGGACTGCTAGAAAATCCTGAACGATTGCTGTCGGCAATCCTGTTCTGGAATCTGCTAATCAACATGACCTACTTTGCAATCGCTGCGATCGTTGGCGGAAAGTTGGAACATCACCCGGCCGCTGGCCACTCGTTTGCGATTGCGTTTACCGTCGCATCGCTGATGACGATCATCTTCTTCAGCGAGATGCTGCCCAAAAGCTTGGCCGTGCTCGCACCGTTGCGGCTATCGGTCCTGATTGGCCCGCCGTTGTTGTTAGCCGTTCGGGTCGTCAGCCCTGCCCTGCCCCTCGTCGCAGTTACCAACCAAGCGGCCAGCCGACTAATCTGGCCTTCCTTTGAACCCGAGCCGGAAATCGATCTAGCAGATATCGAACGGGCAATCGAGCTCGGAACCGATGATGCCGCACTGTTGCAGCGAGAACGAATGGCATTGCGGGGATTGGTCGAAATTGCCGAAACTCGAGTCAATGAACTGATGCGACCGCGCAGCCGCCTTTGGTTGTGCAACGATCTTTCCGACCGCAACGCGATCATCGAACAACCACTGCACAGCAACTATTTGATGCTCGTCGACAATGACGAAATGATCATCAAATCAATCGGCGTGCGAATGTTGCGTCCCAGCCATTTGGACGACCTTGTCAGCTTTGCCGAACCCGTCATCTATGTGCCCTGGTCGGCATACGTATCGCAAGTCCTTGACCTACTCAACGAAGAAGATCGCAGTGTCGCCGTGGTCGTCAATGAGTTTGGCGAGTTCGTCGGCGCGGTCACTATCGATGACATCCTGCGCCGTGTTCTGGCCCCGCGCCACGACGAAGGTTTCCTAAGCGAATCGTCTGTCCAGGAGATCGAACCCGGCCGCTATCGAGTTTGGGGGTCCGTCAGTGTCCGATCACTTTCCAAACGCTTGGATATCGACGTCAACTGCGAAGGCGTAACCACAATTGCCGGTTATATTGGACGACAAAACGAACGCGTCCCGCGTCCCGGTGATACGGCACCGATGGATCGATTCACGCTGTCAGTCGTCGAACAAGAAGACGAAGGCGTCTGGATTGAAGTGCTTGATGGTAATCGCAGCGAACCGGGCGACCGAGACGACGAGGCGACCACATGATCCTGGCGTGTGTGTTGTTTCTGATCGGTTTATCGCTGAGCGCATTCTTTAGCGGTACCGAAACAGGACTCTACCGAGTGTCGCGGACGCGATTGGTCCTGGACGGGCTAAGCGGCTCGATGGCGGCACGTGGGATCATTTGGTTACTAAACCACCCCGCTATTTTTGTCGCCACGACCTTGGTCGGCAACAATTTGGCCAACTACCTAACGTCATTGGCAATCGTGATGGCGGTCGCGTCTCTGTTTGGTGTCGGTTCAAGCGTTGAACTGATTGGCCCCATGCTGATGACGCCGATCGTGTTCGTGTTTGGTGAACTGTTGCCGAAATATCTTTTCTATCACGCACCGTACCGAATGATCACCGCGACGCGGCCATTGCTGTTGGGCACGGCAGTGCTGTTCGCGCCCGTTTCGATCTTGCTGGGACTGTTGGGGCAATTGCTACAAAAGATTACTGGCCAGACACCGTTTCGATTGCGACTCGCAATGGCTCGCGGCGAATTGGATCAAATCCTGCGCGACGGCCACGAAGCTGGAATTCTAGCCGCTGGCCAACGATCACTTGCGCAACGGCTTTTCGAAGTCGGCAACCAGACGGCGATGTCATTTGGTGTCGCAGCCGATCGTTTAGCGATCGTTACCGCGCCCGTTGATGTTGACGAAGCCCGTCGTCAAGCACGCCGCCGCAATCACCCAATCGTCTTGGTCAAACGAGGCACACAAATCATCGGCTTCTTGTGGTACGCGGACCTCTGCGCTGGTGAACCTAGCCTCGAACTTGGCCCCGCGATTCGCGGCAAAGTGAGCGATCGCCATCTCAACATTCTGCTAAGGCTCTATGACGCCGCCAGCGATGTTGCGGTTCTGTATGACGAACACAATCGAGTTCGATGCGTTGTCACTCGGCGGCAATTGCTGCAGCCGCTAATCAAGTAGAAGTCGCGTTTACGATTTCGAGTAACCTAAACTCGTCATCACGTCTAACATTTCATCGCATGTCAGATAGCGACGATGATGCTCAATTTTGTACTGGTCGATAGCCAAAGCGAGTTCTCGTCCATCGTCGGTCAGCCCCGCATGCGAGCTCCCGAATTGACGTCGCTCGCTTCGCCCGGGAACATTAGCGGCAAGCGTCCGGCGGTCAACGAAACTGTCCGAAGACGCGTCGCCTGAACCATGTGCCGACGGCTGCGGGCTTGGTGTGCTGACAACAAACGAGTTTTCAGGACTAGGTGAGTTACTGGGATAGCTTGACAATGACATAGGTTAGCTCGGCGCAGAGAAAGACTGTCGGATTCAGCCCGTGCGGTTTCTTCCACTCAAACCCTACGTCATAAAGCACCGACGCGCCGGGAAACTAGATTTCTTTCCTGGTTTGCAGCGATCAAAATCGTCGCAACCGTCACTATCGCAACTGAACGCCAGGCGTCGAACTGGGACGAGGCTCACTGGCCATCCGTTGCTGGACATCCTGCAGTTGCAAAATTCGCTGACCTTGGTCGTATGACATCGTGCCCAACCGAGTGGCCGAAGCAAGCGAGTCGCGGGCAACTTCGATCTCGCCGCCCTCCAAAGCGAGCGCCGCAATTTCCAAATGCGGTGCCGCATCGTCTGGATTCTTCGCCGATGCCCGCACAAAGCACCGTAGCGCTTCATCGGAACGTCCGAGTTGTCGCATCGCGATGCCTTGCAGCATGTCGACCTTCGCCGGCGCAGCTTCGATACCAACCCCATCCTGCAACCGATCAAGTGTCGCTAGCAAGCGGTCGTAACGTTTGTCAGTCAAATAGATCTCGGCCGCCTTGATTTGCACCTCGGAATAGTCCGGCTGCAGAGCCAGTGCACGGTGATACGCGGCCAGCGCTTCTTCGTTCTTGCCCGCAGCATGCAGACAATCGCCACGCAAACGCCAAGCCTCGGGTGAATCGCGTTTGGATTGCAGTGCCAACAAACTGTTCGCGTCTGCATCGGCAGCTCGCCCGACGTCCAAATACATCCGCCCCAGCCGTTCCACAAACTTAGGATCACCGGCCGACAACCGGACCGCTTGTTCCATTTGCTGGACTGCTAGCTCTTTTTCGCCACGTTTCCAGTACGCTTCGGCCAGTCCCCAGTGAGCCCGATCGTCGGACTTTGAAACCTCCAGCGCATCGGTAAACAGCGATTCGGCCAGTTCCCAGCGCCCTTCGTGGATCGCTTGAAATCCCTTGCCCGACAAACTTCGCGCCGCGATTGATTGGCGACTCTCACCAAACCGACCGATCGCCCGACAACCGCCGAGGGTCAAAACAACCATCGCCGCAAGGGCAAAGCAGAATCGGATGGCGGGCGGTTTCATCAGCGGGCCAAGAAGAAAAGGAACAGTATCAGGCTAAGTACCAAAATCTACGTGGAACCGGCAAGATAAACGTCACCGCTTTGCTACCAACCATCCCAGCATTTGCATGACGAGGTTTAACATTTGCTAGCAATCAAAACGGCAGCAAGCGTAGTGATCAGCAACACGTCTTTCAAACCAAATTGCATCGTCAATCAACTTCACTCGGAGACAGCGCGGCAAAGTCAATCGTGTCCGCGAACGAATAGAACCGTTTATTCGGCGTTATCCGCTTCCGTCGCTAGCGAGACCTCAATCATCACGGGAAGGTGATCACTGGCAAACCGGCCTGCGGGCGTTAGCGGGTTCAGGGTTTGGTGAGAATGAACGTTGACCTGATCGGTGACCATGATGTGATCGATACGACGCCCATCTTCGATCGCCTCAAATCGATTGAACGTCCCCGTTGGGCCAGTGGCCGGTAACGAAGACTGGTCGCGTGCATCGCGAAGCGGAACAACGCTGCCAGATCGAAGATTCTTCAACGGGACCGAATCCACGCTCGCATTCAGATCCCCCATCACAATGACCGGAATCTTGCCCGCCTTCCTGTCGACTAATTGGGCAATTCCTTTGCCCGAATTTTCTCTTGCCAAACTACCGCGGTGATCAAAGTGCGTGTTCAGAATGTACCACTGTTTCGAATTTGAAAGATCTTCCAATAGCATCCAAGTCAACGTTCGCGGCAAGGCAGCATCCCAGCCCTTTGAACCAACGATCTCGGGTGTCTCGGAAAGCCAAAGGGTACCCTGATCGATCGCTTTGAATCGGTCTCGCCTGAACCCGATCGCAGCAAATTCGCCACCGTCCTTGCCGTCATCCCGTCCGACGCCAAACCACTGCAATTCAGGAGCGCCAGCTTTGATATCGTCCAACTGCTTTAAAACAGGCTCTTGCAATCCAACGATGTCAGCTTCGGTGATCGTAGCAATCACAGTCTCACGGCGATTGGCCCATACATCTGGGCCGTCGCTCTTATTCAAATAGCGGACATTGTAGGTCATGACCTTGATACCACTTTGCTCGTTCTTCGCAAGTTCCACACCGGGCTGCCCCCATGCAGTCGGCGCAACAACACACAGGCATAACAGCACAACAGCCATCACGCCGTCAGTAAAAAAAGCAAGTCGGTCGATCACGGTCAAATCCTTTCGAATTGGAAGAGGGAATAAAACACCATTAGAATCTAGCGCCCGTCCGAAAGCGACCTGACGGCGAAACTGCTTCGCTCGCCCAACAAAGTTCCAGCAAATCGAGTGTCGGTAAGATACCGAATTGTCAACGTAGGAGGCCAACGAAAAACATTTCCCAGAAACATCAGCACCCGACCGCACCCCAAATTTCAGAAACGGTTCGCAACCAAAGTCTTCAAGACTTTCGGCGATCTCCAAACAGGGCAAAACCCTCAGCGGCATGTCGCTCAAATACAGATTTCCATTCACAATGATTCGCAGCATGGGATTAGAACGCCCTTCAGCCTGCAGATTGGTACTGCGACATGCGTTTCAAATCTAGCCTTGCCGGCGGGCGACAACAGTTGGCCGGTGCGTGCTCCTTAGTTGCTGGCGATTACCCTCCGCTGTGCACTTGCTTGCCTGCATTCGGGGCGACACCCATCGGATCGCCTTCTTGAACGAATGAAATGCATGGCAAAAGCGAACACTCCTGTTGTTAATATCACGATCAAGACACGCATGGCCAATACTGGACAGAACTCCGTCCGCGATTCAAGCAAACCGTGCTGTATCGAAACCGAACCATTCCCAGGCACGCGAAAACTTGGAGGCCCGCCCAAACGAAAGAGCGAGTTGGCAAGTAACGGATCGGCCAAGGCAGGTGCTCGTGCAAAGATAGCCAGTTGCAACTGGACCTGGTTCCACCAAGCTCCAGATTGAAGAGTCTAAACCTTTCCATCAACAAGCACACCGATACGCTCTCCATCCACTTGGAGACTAACAAGCCGTTCAATCCGCCATTATTTACCCTTGATAAAAACCGCTAGCTGCGAGTTACGATTGAGATACGGAGAGCCGGATCGAGTGTACTGAGACTCTTTCGTTAGAAGATCGAGCAAGTACAGATTCCCTCGGCCAACGATCGCGATGCTAAGATTGCGGCCAGACGCCACTGGTCCAACCACCGACTTCACGGCCGTCCGGCATCAACGGGCAGCGTTGATATAACCCGTTCGAAAATCGATCCACCGCCGCTCCGTGTGCATGCATGCAATGGCTATTCGCCGCCCGACTTTTTCGAGGGGCTTAATGTGCAGCAGATGCGCCGTGTCGCAATATGGGCCGGTGTTTTAACAAATGCGTGCTCTGGCACGAGTGAATCGACAAGCCGTTCAAGGACAGCTTTGCCCATAACCTGATGTTCCGGGTCGCGGCCTCGAAACAGAACCGACACACTTACATCGTTTTGCTTTCGCAGGAGTGAAATGACGCGGTGTAGTTGGTCGCCCAAATCCATGTCTTCGGATTCAGGACGAATCCGAACTTCTTTAGTCTTTGCAGTGCTCGTCTTGATCGACGGTCGTTGCGATTCGTGCCCTTCTTCGCCGATCGGCCAAGCGAGCGCGTTACAGTTTGGGCAGCAGGCATCTCCAGCAAGCGAACGATTGAGCCGGAACTCGATTCCGCAGACATCACAACGATGCGGAATTCCTTCAGGTGTGCGGGAGGATGGCTCATTCATGGACAAGCATAAATTTTAGTTGAATCATGGCGGCGATCAGCAGGCCGGGACGGCCTAATTTCAAATTGCAAAACCTTGCAAACCTAACTTGGGTTCACCCGCATTCATCCTACTGACTTGAGCGTGCCGGAGCCAGTTTGCAGCTCAAGGCTTTGCACAAGTCAATCAAAACAGATGCGGACGCGAAGAATTCAAATTCTTGAGTTAGCGTATTTTGGCTCGGGCAATGGTCCGAGCAATGATTCCGACCGCACGAGCACTGACGAATTCGCCCCGCCGACAACACACATCAGATCAAGCTCTGTTTCAAACGCCCGACCGGTCACCGTCGCAGTGATCGGGTGCGGATCGACTAGTCAAATCCTCAGACGTCTTCTCCGGTGCATCGGACCGTTCCCAGCAAAAAGTGTTTCAGCTTTGAGCGGCATGAAAGATCGCTTGTTGCAATCCGTAAGATGCCCCCAGCAGCGCCCTTGAACCTATTCACTAGCAGCACTGCTCGCTTTCAACGCTCGAACCTCGGCCTCAAGGAGCAGAACACGATCAACCAACGCATCGATTGTCGGTTGCGCAAGGCGAGTCGAACGATAGATTCTTAGTGGGTCGTCATTACTCGGCCAGTGTGGCGGCAGGTTGGCACGTACCCGCATTTCCTCAATCTGCATGTCCATTGAAACAACGGCGGGGTGCATTCCACCGAAAAGACTAGCTTCTGAGTTGCGTTTGGCAACGAGTCCCCGAATCGTATCCGCATCTACGCTTTCTTGCACTGATGATTGATCATCCGGATCACGTGAAAACGCTTCACGTCCGCAATACACTGAGAATGCGCACGCAATCGCAGCGATGGCTAACGTTAATCCAATGATTCTTTTAGAAGCAGGCATAGAAGAACCAAAGCAGTTCAGTTAATTGATTTGAAACCTACACGCGTCGCGCGATCGTCATCCGCCACAACGCGATCGGCGTGTCGAACGAAACTCCTGGGCGGAACCAAGAGCCGATGTGCACCGCGACAGCACACCTGCACTTGGAAATGGCGTGTCCTTAATGTAAAGCTTTACGATACGACCAGAATGGTCGATAGCAAAGCGACCCGTGAACCCATCGAGCTTCCGGTCAGCATCTAGCTCATGATCGACAGGCGTTAAGTCGCGGAGGTCTATTCGTTACTCAAATATTTAGTTTCGGATTTGAATTCACCGATTTCTGTCGGTCCGGGCAAAACGGCAGCCAATCGCACGATCGAGTATCACCGAGCACCCATTGCACGAATGTGATACGATTTTGCCCAGGAAATGCGAGATAGGTTTCCGTCCAGGGATACTTCTGCGGACTGGTCTCAATCCGCTTTGCCAGCATCAACGCAAGCTCGTCCATTAATCGTTCAAGCATCCGTCCGCGCCCGTTGCCTTCGCCAGCAGACGGACGCAACAGATTGCGGTGCAAACGGCCCCAAGATTTATCGCATTGATTCGGGTCTTGCCAGACTTCCCAGCGTTCAACCGAACCAGGACGTGCAATGATGAACCAGTGGTGTTCGGCAAACCGGGCGTATCCCGGAATGCGGGCCGACCAAATGTCCAAGACAATCTTCGATTCAGGTTCGAGCATGCGTCAGTCGGATAACAAATAGCGTTTTACCATGTCGCCGCGATAGCGATGGCCAATAAAACTTGTTGAACTGAACCGCCTAGCTGACGCGGTTTGGTAGTCGGAGATTGCATCGAGTCGGCTTGCTGTTTGCTGCCGCTGACTTGATCATTCGGCTGATCTTCTCAACCACGTCTCGCTAACGGTCCGAGTCGCGTCAAATCGCGAAGCAGCAACCGAAAATCGAGGTAATGGTGCGGTGTTCATTGTCTAGCCGCCTGGCGCATCGAGCAAAAGCGAAACAGAGTAAAATCCGTGTCGCAACCCGGTGTCCGGTGTCACGACTGCGCGATTTGCACTGTCTGGCTTTCGTTTCGGGCCTTGCGATCTGACGAACGTTCTCGCCGCTTACTTCCCTTGCTTCTCTGTCGACTCATGCCCGCTACCTTTGAATCTCTTGGCATCAAATTTCTATATCCCGATAATTGGACGATCACCAATCGATCGGCCGAAGAGGGAATCGATGGAGTCACGTTTGATTTGCCTTCCGGAGGTTTCTTTAGCCTAGAACGGGCTCGCAACCTTTCGTCCAACGAAGAATTGATCGATGCAATTCAAGCGGGGATCGCGAAAGAATATGGCGAAGTGGAACGGACAAACGTTGACGTTCCTGGAGCCATAGCGGGCGAACGGACCGTTGATTTTCAGTTCTACTATTTGGATCTGATCATCATTTCGAGACTGATGCTTGCGAGAATCAACGACTTGAAATTTGTGATCCAAATGCAGGCAGAGAGCCGCGACTTTGACGCCAACGAGATGGTGTTTCAGGCGATTCTAAAACAGATTCGCCCAGAATGAATCAAACCAGATCTTGCTTGCGCTTTTTTCGGCGTGCCTTGCCACAATCTTTGCAAACGCCTTGCACGATCATGCGATGGCCGCTGACGCGAAATCCCATCTCGGCCGCCACTTCATCACGAATTTGCACCAGCGGCTCGCTTTGGAACTCGATCAGTTTTCGGCAACGTGTGCAGTACAAATGATCATGGGCGGGATAACCATAGTCGAGCTCGTAGACGGTGCGTCCGTCTAGCTGGAAGCTTTTCAGCAATCCAGCGTCAACGAATTCACGCAGCGTCCGATAGACGGTCGCCGAGCTGACGTAGTTTTCTTGACCACGCCGAGGAAGTCGGTCGATCAACTCATCGGCGTCAAAATGGTCGTGTTCGCTGAAGACCGCGTCGATCAGAAATTTCCGCTGACTTGTCTGTCTCAACCCTCGCGTTTGAAGGTATTCCTCGAATCGCTCTTGCGGCGAAAGGGAAACACTTAGCGGTTGTAGGGATTCAGACGCAGACGACACAGCGGATCAATCAATCAAAGCGGAACCGGACATTCTTCGCCCCCAGCATACAGCAGAGGCGAATTCAGGTCAGCATTTCTTCCGTTGGACTAAGCGAATTGGTCCAGCAGTCGATCAAGGGCTGCGTCCATCTTCTCGGGCGTTTCGTAGCTGCCGTCGGCGATTTGCCGACGAATATCAGCAACTCGGTCGGTCCGAATTTCGCCACCACCGGCGATTGCCGAGGTTGCGCCGAGTCGGTTGACGCCACCGGCACTGGTTGCCGCCGACGTGCTGGACAGGTCCAACTGGTCAACCGGCGCTGCCGTCGGCTTGCCGATCGGTGCTGCCGCAGCTGGCGTTCGCCCACCACCGGAAGTTTGTGGGGTCGTCGATACTCTGAAAGGGCCGTAAATCTGCATATTGGAATTGCTCCCGTTTGGGACTGGAACCTCCACTCACACGAGGTCGCCCACCAAGGTGGACGCGTTTCCGGACGTGTGAAATGGATGCGAAAGCGCAAAGGGCGACCGGGTCAGCACCAATCAAACCATCCTGGCATGATTGAAGTCTAGACCGTTTCCGCGTCGGTCGTCAGCGCCGCTATCCTTGTCCCAGGATGCAATCCGTCAGCGAAAAGAGACTTTTCAGCGCGAAGCGGGCGGAAACATTTAACTAATCGTCACCGTGACCGCCCGGCCTCCAGCTAATTCTCGTAAAAGAATCACTTCCCAGGACTTCGGCACGTTATCAAAGCCGTGAAACAGCCGGCAAGAGCAAAAGACGGCTAAATTTCGCACTCCTAGCCACATCCGGCGGAAAAAGTTTTTTTCTCTAACGCCTCGGCGACCGCCACCAACCAGCCTGGATTTGCTACCAAAGCCTCAGCACGCTGACCAGATTGTGCTTTTTGTCAGTCCACATTGGCGCGTGTTGCAATTGCTGGGCAGTCGCCGGCACGGCCTCGGCCATCGAAGCGTGACTCCACAACGGATGGTCAGCCGACCCCATCAACATCCACGTGGCATGCTGAGTCGACACCGACGGGTCACCTTGGCTGCGAAGGACTCGCGTTTCGAGTCCCCCGTCATGCCCCAAGCGGTGCGAAAGGGGCACCAAATCGAGATGATTGTTGGAAACGTGAATCGCCAGGATGCCATCGCTGGCGAGTCGGTCGCAATAAAGGGCGATGGCTTCGCGAGTCAGTAGGTGAGCCGGGATGGCGTCGCTGCTGAATGCGTCCAGGACGAGAACGTCAAACTTCTTGTCCGTCATTCGTTCCAAGACCAGGCGTCCGTCACCCAAATGGACTCGGTTGGTCGCCGGACTGTCCGACAGGAACGAGAAGTTTTCGCGAGCGATCTCGACGACCGCTGAATTGATTTCGATCATGTCAAACTCATCCGATGCGCGGCCGTACGTTGCCAACACACCGCAACCGAGTCCGACGACACCAATTTTCAACTGGGGACGATCTGACTGCATCGCCACGATCGCACGGCCAATGCCGCTTTCGCGTCCGTAGTAGGTCGTGGGCTCGCCCGATGCTTCGCCGCCACGCTGCATCCCATGGATCGTGCTGCCGTGAACCAACCGCACACCCGAATCGTCTCGCAAAACTTGCAGGGTGCCAAAAAAGTTCCGTTTCGAGGTGATTGTTTCGTCTTGATCGGCCATCGACATGCTGACCATCGGAGCAATCATCAACAGTGCCGCTGCGAAACGCAAACGATAAGCAGCCGACCAGTCGTAGTCGGTTCGCATCCAGCCACGACAAGCGAAAAACAACAGAAACGTCAGCGACGTTACCATCGAAAGCGCAAACGGCAACTCGATCGCCGTGCTCAACAGCATCGGACAAGCAATCGCCACAATGATGCCGCCGATTGCCCCACCCGCCGACAGCAACGCGTAGTACTGGGTCAAATAGCGAGCACTCGGTTTGATGCGAGCCACTTCGCCATGACACAGCAAGCAAACGCCTAACAACATCACCATGTACATCGAGACCTCGACGATCAACTGAATCGATCCGGGCAACAAGGTCTTGGCTTGAATTCCAAACATTGAAACCAACGTCATTGCCGCGATCATTTTCGGCTTGTACCACTGGGGCGAGTCAAAACAAATGATGAAACTGACTAAGTACAAACTCAGCGGCAACACCCACAGAAACGGGATCACGGCGACGTCTTGGCAAACGTGATTCGTCACAACCAACAGCATCGTCGACGCTAGTGCTGGCAGGGCTACCCAGATTGCTCGTAACCGCCAATCGATCACGTCTGCCCGCGCGTCAGGATCGGTCTTCGGTGGATTTGCAGCGGTTCGGTTGACTCGGAACAACCCGATCGCCACGACGCCTTGCACCAACACAAAGACACAAAACATCAACGACCAAACGACGGACTGGTTCGACACCGACAAAACAGGTTCGACAATGAACGGATAGCTCAGCAAGGCGACCAGCGAACCAGCATTGGACAGTGCATACAAACGGTAAACACGATCCGAATTGTCCTGGTAACTCAGCCATGCCTGGATCAGCGGGCCGGTGCTGGAAAGCACAAAGTACGGTAATCCGACGTGAGCGGCCAACATCGCCAAAAGGTGCAGCGTCGGAGACTCGTCGCCCATCGGTTTCCAGGCATCGGAAGGCTCGATTGGCAGCACCATCGCGGCCGAGGCCAGCAGCGCCAAATGAATGTAGGCTTGGAAGGACGGCCTGAAAAACGTTCGCAGAATATGCGCGTACAGGTAGCCCCCGAACAACAGAATCTGGAAGAACAACATGCACGTCGTCCAGACGGCCGGTGTGCCGCCAAACCACGGCAACACGCATTTGCTAATAACAGGCTGCACTTGAAAGACTAGAAACGCCCCTAATAACGTTGTGGCAGCGAACCAAAACAGGGATCGTGTGTTAACCTGCGAAACAGCCAAAGATGACGAGGCTGCCGGATCGGCGGATGATAGTGTTTGTGAGGCCATGATTTTCCCGTGCGGCGGACGTACGACGTGAAAACTTAGGTCACTCGAATGCGCAGCCCCGCGAAAAGTTGCTCGAAAAATCAGCAGCGGTGCCCCGGATCGGCCTGCACTGTTAGAATTCGCGACCGAACTCTTTCCTGCGTCACGAGCCAACCCATTGCAGAGTCCATCCAAACGCGACGAAGCTTCTTTGGCGGTTCGCCAGCGTGTCTATGTCGACGCTAGCAGGGCCGCCGTTTGGGGGTTAGGCGTCAATATGCTGTTGGTCGGCATGAAGCTGTTCGGTGGCATCGCGACGGGATCAGCAGCACTTATCGCCGACGCAGTCAACTCGATCGGCGACGTGGCCAGTGCGATCGCCGTGCGAGGCGCCCTTAGCGTTGCCCAATTAGAAGAGGACGACGACCACCCCTACGGTCACACCAAAGCCGAATCGATTGCCGGTTTATGCGTCGCATTGTTGGTCGCGTTCAGCGCGGGACTATTTGCGCTCGAAACGGCAAAACGGTTTGGCGGCGAATTAAAAGTCCCCGGCATGTTGGCAGGTGTGTTGGCTGCGGTTTGTGCGGTCGTCAAAGAGACGATCTATCGGTACACCAACCGAGTATCCAAGCGGCTAGATTCTTCAGCTCTGCGAGCGGCGGCCTGGGATCATCGCAGCGACGCGTGGGCTTCGGCGGGTGTGGCGATTTCATTGTTGGCGGCGCCGTACATGGGTAAGTGGGCACCGTACGTTGATCCCATGGCTGCGGTCTGTGTTTGCATCATGCTGGTCGTCACGGGTATCCGAATCTTCTCGTCAACCGCCCGCGAATTAATGGACCAACAGGCGAGCGACGACATTGTTGATCGAGTTCGCGAACTCAGCTCAACGGTTGACGGAGTCCAAGACGTTGAAAAACTTCGTGTCCGTAAAAGTGGTCTCGAGTACTTCATCGAAATTCACGTCGAAGTCGAAGGCCACATCACAGTCGCCGAAGGCCACCGAATTGGGCATCATGTGAAAGATCATCTGCTGATCCAAATGCCACGCGTTCGCGATGTCCACGTCCACATCGAACCGCACGAAGAATAAGAGATTGCGATAACGCAATTCCGCAAAAAGCAGGCCGCTTGATCACTCAAGCGGCCGGCCATAAATCAGCAGTGAACGTTATTCAACTTGAGCGATACTCAACATGAACGCGACGTTCTACTTGCTTGTCGCAAGTCGAGTCACTTATCGCAACTAGGGCAAACGCATTCTGCACAGGTGCAGTCTTCGTCGTCACAGCACTTGCAACCAGCTTCGCAAACGCCGCACTCGCATCCGGCACTCGCGACGTCGTTGTTGACCGATGCCAATTCGGTCGCTGACGCAGCAGTCGCCGACGCTGGGCATGTTCCGCCGCTAGCACAGCAGCTTGGGACCGCGTCGGCCTTCATCACGAACGTGGTGGCCGCATCACATCCGCAGGCTTCACAAGCACACGAATTGCATGTGCAGTCGTCACCATCGCAACAACCACAGCCTGCATCGCATTGGCCGCATGGGCACGTTGCCGCAGCCGCAGTTGAATGTGGGCACTTGCCATCACAATTCATCACAGACGAAGAAGCGGATGCCACGAGCGCAAGGGCAACGTAAGCGCCAATCATCAATTGATACATTTGGTTTCTCTTTTCGTTTGAAAATAGGTTTTTCTTTAACAGCAGTCGGTTCAAACGATGACCGCTATTTCAACCATCTACACAAACGGGCGCATTGGTGCTGCGCCAAAAGAAACGAATTCCACACTGGCCGAGGCGATTCGGCAATCTCGCTCGGCAAGTGGTAAGAAAATGCTTGCGAGTCGACCGCAAGTAAAACCATGACGGAAGATTCCGACTGCGGTGGCGTCCATTTCAGAGGCAAATCGCCACAACAACGCAACTGACACTGACAATCGTCGGTGTCTGTTTTGCTAGAAACCGGCTCGCTGGATACGGGAGCGTTGCAATTCAAATCCGCACGATGCTGGCAACAGGACGGCACTGAGTCTGCAAGCTCTTCAAGCGACGCCGAACCCATACACGACGCTACTTCCGCGATGTCGGCGGCCCGCTTACAGCAGCACCGCGCACTGACGACGACCGGCGCAAAAACCAACATCACCGCGGTTAGCAGTGCCAACCTAGACAGCGAAAGTCGGCGACGAAGTTTCATGAGCGTCATGCCCTCATCATAGAAGCATCCATCAAGCAATGCGAGTTCGATTGCCAGGCCCAACAAACTGGTGATTCTTCGGTATCTACTGCGCGTCTGCCATGGCGGCCAATTGGACGGTCGCCCTGCCCTGCTCTTTTTCTAAATAGGGACGTCCAAACTTGACGTTGACGTGATCCCATGGCAATTTCGCCATCAAATCGTAGGGTTCATGGATGCACTTTTCAACGTCCAATCCGGCTTCTTCGATCGATTTCCACCATCGCTGAGGATCCAAGTATTCGGTCCATCCGTCCATCCTAGCGCCGCGATCCCAAGCGGCTCGGATCACCGCTCCCATGCGTCGATCGCCGCGACTGATGACGGCTTCCAACAAACTGGTTTCAATGTCGTGACACTTGATCGTCACACTGCGAATCTTGCGGTGCGCCCGGATGATCTGATGCGATTTTTTGAAGTACTCACGCCGTTGCATCGCGTTCCACTGATACGGCGTGTGAGCTTTAGGGACAAAGTTTGACACGCTGGCGGTCACTCGGGCGTAGCGACCGGTTACTTCTTTGCCGACCGCCGCGATCGCTTCGGCAAGTTCGACGATGCCTTCCAAGTCGACGCGTCGCTCGCCCGGCAAGCCGCACATGAAATAAAGCTTGACGCTTTCGAATCCGTTCGCGAACGCGACGCGACAACCTTCGATCAAGTCACTGTTTTTGATCTTTTTGCGAATCTGTACTCGCATGTCATCACGTGCCACTTCGGGTGCCAGCGTCATGCTGCGCCGCCGATCGCCGGTCAACAATAGTGGCAGCGTCTTCAGTTGGTCATTGACTCGCAAACTTGGCACCGTCACGTTCACATTCTCAGGCCCAAAGACTTCGTTGAGTCGCAGCACCAACGGTTCGAAGTGCGGATAGTCGCTGCTAGAGAGCGACAGCACGCTGACTTCGTTGTAACCCGTGTTTTTGTAGCTTTCCCAAGCCGCATCAACAATCGTTTCAACTTCGCGAATCCGCAACGGGCGTTTGATCACCGTGCTCTGACAGAATCTGCACAAGTGCGGGCAACCGCGCATGATCTCGACCGCGATTCGGTCGTGCACACATTCAACGTAGGGCACAATCGGCGAAGTCGGCAGCGGCATGCCGTCAAGATCACCAATCGTGCTGGGGGCGATCGTCGCCGGCACGTCGTCGCGAGTCCGTTGCAATTCCGCAATCCGGTCGTTTGCGTAAACAGGCTTG
The DNA here is from genome assembly GCF_007860175.1 of Rubripirellula reticaptiva. Classification (NCBI taxonomy): domain Bacteria; kingdom Pseudomonadati; phylum Planctomycetota; class Planctomycetia; order Pirellulales; family Pirellulaceae; genus Rubripirellula; species Rubripirellula reticaptiva. Next base: position 448,709 of record NZ_SJPX01000001.1, read on the forward strand.
TAAAACCGTGGCACGTACGCACAATCCATCGCCCGCGCGATCTCGGCCAGAGATTCTTCTCGCTGGCGGCGGCCTTCGTCGCCACTTGCGAACGAGCCATCATCTTGGCGATAGCGTTCTTTCAGCTCGATCCATAAATCGCAAACCGTCGGCAGCGCCGGCTCCCCATCGCCAATGATCATGACATCAAAGTAGTCAGCCATCGGTTCAGGGTTTTGGCAACACGGACCACCCGCCAGCATCAATGGATCGGCCATCGTACGGTCCACCGAAATCATCGGGATGCCGCCCAGATCAATCATCGTCAACACGTTTGGGGCACTGATTTCGTACTGCAATGACAAACCGATCACGTCAAAATCGGAAAGCGACGTGAAGGTTTCCAAACTGTAAAGCGGGATCTGGTGTTCTCGCAGTTTCGCTTCCATATCAGGCCACGGGGTAAACACACGTTCGGCACACCAATCGTCGCGGCGATTCATCATCGAATACAGAACCTGCAACCCATGGTGGCTCATCCCGATCGTGTAGGCGTCGGGAAAGCCGAGACAAAGCTTGCCACGCAGCGCCGAGTGATCCTTGACGACGATGTTTCGCTCGCCGCCGACGTACTGGGCAGGAGCCTGGACGTGGGGCCAAACACGAGATTCAAGCAGTCGGCGTCGGTGGTGGTTGATCATGGTTCTTTGCGGGTGTCCAAAAAAGGAACGATCGGCAGTGACGATCAGGCAGGAACAATCGGGACGGCAGCGAACAGGGCGTTAAACGAAAGCGATTTTGTGGTTAGAGTGTGTCCTAACAGCCCCAGTCAATGCAAGGCAAAGAGAAAAGGTGAATGACGGTGAGTGAATTTGAAGTGGTCGGAAAGGTCAGCGATTTCGAAGACAACGTCGGCCAAGCGGTCCCCGTCGACGGCCGGATGGTGGCGGTTTTCCGCAAAGGCGACGATTGGTACGCGATCGATGACCTATGCCCCCACATGGGTGCATCGTTGGCCGAAGGTCACGTCGACGACAAGACGGTGACGTGTCCGTGGCACGCGTGGCGTTTCTGTATCAAAGACGGAACTTGGGAGGATAACCCGCGAGTCAAAGTCGAAACGTTCGAAGTCAAAATCGAAGGCGACGACGTGATGGTGCGAGAAATCGAACAAGCCAAGTCAGACGACGCCAGCGACGACTGATGCAATCGAGCCAACTGGTGCCAGCACCAAATTGCTGGCACTTCCCTGCCGTTGGTGCAAACCGCAACGATATTTTTGGATAGCCGTTTCAGACTACCAAGTCTCGCCACGCAGCCTGGCGATTTCCATCGCGTCTTTGTCGCCGCGTCCGGATAGGCAAACGACCAAGTGTTCCTTGGGGGACATTTCCGCTGCGATCGTCATCGCTTTTGCGATAGCATGCGAAGTCTCAAGTGCCGCGATGATTCCTTCGGTACGAGCCAGCTTGTCGAACGCCGCCATCGCAGCGTCATCAACGCACTCCACGTAATCGACTCGCCCGGTGTCTTTCCAATAACTGTGTTCGGGCCCGACGCCGGGGTAATCGAGTCCCGCGCTCATCGAGTGAACGTCACAGGTCTGGCCGTCGTCGTCTTGCATCACGTAGCTGTAACTGCCGTGCAGCACGCCGGGGCGACCGAACGTCAACGGCGATGCGTGATCCCCTGGATCATGCCCGCGACCGCCTGCTTCGACGCCGACCAAACGCACGCCTTCGTCTTCAACAAAGGGATAGAACATTCCCGCGGCGTTCGAGCCGCCACCGACACACGCAACCACGCAATCGGGCAACCGCTCGAATGAATCACGGCACTGTTCACGAGTCTCGCGGCCGATGATCGCTTGAAAATCGCGAACCATCATAGGGAATGGATGCGGACCGATCACGCTGCCGATGATGTAGTGAGTGTTCTCGACTGACGACATCCAGTCTCGCATCGCTTCATTGACGGCGTCACGCAAAGTTTTCGAACCACTTTCGACCGGACAAATGTCAGCGCCCATCAACTTCATGCTGAACACGTTTGGCTTTTGTCGGCGAATGTCTTCGCTGCCCATGTAGACCGTGCAAGGCAATCCAAAGTGAGCACAGGCTGTCGCGGTGGCAACACCGTGCTGGCCGGCGCCGGTTTCGGCAATCACGCGAGTCTTACCCATCCGCAAGGTCAACAACGCCTGGCCGATTGTATTGTTGATTTTGTGGGCACCGGTGTGGTTGAGGTCTTCACGTTTTAGCCAGATCTGGGCACCGCCAACATCCTCGCTCATCCGCTTGGCGTGATAAAGCGGGCTAGGCCGGCCGACAAATGTCTTCAACAGGCCAGCAAGTTCGCGTTGAAATTCGGGGTCCTTCTTTGCCTTTTCGTATTCCTCGGAGAGCTGTTCGAGCGCGCGGGTCAACGTTTCGGGCACAAATCGACCGCCAAATTCGCCAAACCGGCCCTGGGCGTCGGGAACGGATGCCGTTGCATGCTCGGACGAAGCAGAAGTACTCATATCGTAGCTATTGGGGTGGGCGTTGGTGATTGCAGCATCGGTTTTATGTTAGTTGAACCTCGATTCTCGCTCGCACATAACATTCGGTCAACGCGATGAAATCGGCAGCGATCCGATTGACGCCTCCATGCACGGCAATTGACGTTAATCGACGCCCGTGTGAAATCGAAAAAACGGCTAAAATGCCGAACGGGACCGTTGCCAACGTGGCTAACGTGATGTGATGAGGCAGGCAATTCAGCTGCCGTGATCTCAGCTACTCTGAACACCTATCCTAGATTTCCGATCGGCGACGTCCGTGCCTGAACTTCCCGAAGTCGAAACGATGCGTCGCGGTGTGCTGCCGATCGTCGGCAGTCGCATTGAATCGGTTGATCGACCGCCCTGCCTGAGGCGACCAATCCAGATCCGTCCTCGGATCGATGCGATCGACCGGCGGCTTCGTCACCGATTCGTGACCAGCATTGGTCGCCGCGGCAAACGCGTCATGATCGAAATGGATGACGGCCAAGTAATGGTGATCGAGCCTCGGATGACAGGACTCGTCTTGCTGGCCGACCCGCCGACAACCGAGCATCTTCGCCTTCGAATCGTGCTGTCAGGCGGACCATGCGAACAACTGTTGTTCTGGGATCGTCGCGGACTGGGAACCGTGCGGTTACTGCATCCCAGTGAAGTCGCGTCAGTCATCGACGTCAAACTGGGCAACGACGCACTACAAATCACACCAGACCAACTGCGAATGAAACTGTCCGCCAGCCGCCGTGCGATCAAAATTGCGTTGCTCGATCAATCCGCGGTCGCGGGAATCGGAAACCTTTACGCTGCCGAGATTCTCTATGTGGCTGGTATCGACCCTCGAACTCGATGCGACAAGCTGACCAGACCGCAGTGGTCGCGAATCGTAGCGGCGACGGGCAAAGTGCTGCAGTTAGCGATACATCACGAAGGCAGCACGCTGAGCGACGGTACGTATCGCAACGCGCTCAACAACGCCGGCGGCTATCAAAACTATCACCGCGTCTACGACCGAGCCGGAAAACCGTGCCTGCGTTGCGGCGATGCCGAGATCCGGCGGATCGTCCAGGCCCAACGCAGCACGTTCTTTTGCCCGAATTGCCAGCAAAAAAGCGGGCTGCATCCGTCGGTTAGTGCCGAAATCGACTAACGCCACCCCACCAAAACCCGCTAAATAGAGAAACTCGCTGGCGTCTGTGACTCGGCGTTAATGGATTGGCCCGATGGGCTAGAATGGGGACAGACGATCAATCATTCCAAAAGCGACTCTATGAAAAACTCAATCAACCGCCGCGACTGGCTCCGCGCTGCAAGCTTGCTGACCGCGGCCGGTGGCGTAGGCTTTGGCGGTTCCACCAGTTCCGTAAGAGCGGCTGAAACCGACCGACGTGGCAACTGGAACGACTCGATCGCTAAAGGTCTCGACTGGCTGGCCCGAACTCAGTCTTCGCGTGGCCAATGGAACACCCAGGTCTACCCCACTGCGATGGCGGCACTCGCTGGCACCGCGATGATCGCTAGCGGCAGCACCACCACTCAAGGACCGTACGCTAAGGAACTCTCGCGAGCCTCCGACTACTTGATCAGCAAATCTCGCGACAACGGTCTGATCGGCGACCCGCAAACTGATTCGCGTTACACCTACGGCCACGGTTTTTCGATGCTGTTCCTGTCGCAAATTTTGGGCGAAGAAGGACTGATCGATCGCCGCGAAGAATTGGTGCAAGTCTTAACCAAAGCGGTCGAGTTTAGCGGCAACGCGCAAACGGCGGCCGGCGGCTGGGGATATGTTTCAGCTCGCGAGGGCAACGATTTCGATGAAGGCTCGACCACGATCACTCAAGTCCAAGGCCTTCGTGGTTGTCGGAACGCGGGCATTCCCGTCAGCGGCAAGATCATCGATTCGGCCAAGGACTACATTTACGGATGCAAGAACCCCGACGGTGGCATCAGTTACAGCAGCCGGCAAAAAGGCAGCAGCCGCCCGGCGATCACAGCCGCGGCCCTGGCGGCTCTTTACAACGCCGGCGATTACGATAGCCAACACGTTCCCGAAATGCTGACGTACACCAAAGAACAATTGCACGACATCAGCGACGGGACTCGTGCGTTTGGCCACTGGCACTACACGTACTTGTACTACAGCCAAGTCGTTTACCGCCAAGGTGACGAATTGTGGAAACCGTTTCGCGACCGACTGTACGATCGCATTGTTAGCGAGCAACGGCCGGACGGTTTTTGGGAAGGCCAGATCCATCCGGTTTACGTCACCGCATGCAACCTGATCATGATGCAACTCGATCGCGGATACCTGCCGATTTACCAACGTTAGCCGCACCCAACCTTGTTGTTTTCTTGGATTCAACCTCACCCAACTTACAATGCTATGTGCCGAATTGATCGCGGTTGTTGGGTTTCGATATGTGCTTTTGTGGGTGGCCTGCTGCTGACGATCGGCTGCAGTGACCAGCCAGCATCGGTTCCGGCGGCACACGAATCGGACAAGCCAGCCGCATCAGCACCCTCCACCACGCCAATCGCCAAAGCCCGTCGGCTGTTTGGTCAGGGCGAACTTGATGCCGCCGAAAGTTGTGTCCGAGAAATCTTGTTGCGACTGCCCAGCGATCCCAATGCACTACTGCTGTCCGCGGACATCAAAGTTGCTAGGCAACAGTACCAACAGGCCATCCAGATCGCGTCGTTGATTCCTGCGACTGATACTCAGTTCAGCCGATCGCAAATCGTCATCGCCAACTGTGTAACGAAACTCGGTGGCGATATCAGCGAATCGGAAGACTTAGCGTGGCGAGCGATGGAACACGCCCTAACGACTCTGTCGAAACCGAACTCGGCCGCATCGAGCACATCCGACCCACTTGCGATCCGCCGCTGCTTGATCGCGATGCTGAACCGGCGAGGCTACCGCAACCGAGCCTGCCAACATGTTGAATTTCTGTGCCAAATCGGCCAAGCCAATTCGTCGGAACTACTCAGCCTCGTCGCCCGGCGAAACGCGTTTCCCAACCAAGACACGCAAACATCCGATGACATCATCCAGGCCGAGCAATCCAACGGCCCCATGGCCATCGCCCGTCGCCTGCACACCAACCGCCACTACGCGGAAGCCTATCAGGCTCTGCTGCCCCAGCGAAAAACAAGATGGTCGCACCCCGAACAGGCTGCGTTATTTGGAACCATCCTGGCCGATCAACAAGCGTGGGACGAGATCCCCGGATGGGCAGTTTCATGCCCTAAAAATGCAGACCGATACAGCGAGTATTGGTCGGCGATCGGATCATGGTTCTTTGCAAACGACCAAATGGATCTGGCAACAGGATCGTTTCTAAGAGCAGTCGAAATCGATCCTTCCAGCGCTGTCGACTACAAGCGTCTAGCTCGCTGCGCTGAAAAATCGACCACGGGCGTCGCTCCCCAACGCTTCGCCGCACGCGCAATGCAAATTGATCGGATGCAGGCCATCCTGGTCATGATTAGGCAGAACCCAGACTCGATTGAGTTGCAATCGGAAATGGCAGCCAAGTGGTTGGAGCTGGGGCGTCCGCTGGAGTACCTGCAGTGGACGGCAAACGGAGAAAACGTGGCTCCCCAACAAGCCGCCATGATTACACGTAAGCGGCGTGACCTACTCGCTCGCCGCGACTTTGCCGAGATGCAAAACAACGACGCACGAATGCAAATCACTCACCAGCAATACCCGCCTCCGAGCAACGAACAACTCGCAATCGCATTTCGCGACCGACCGACAAACGTCGTTTTCGCCACCACACCAAATTCTCCGGCGAGTTCGTCAGACATTCGCATCACGGACGTTGCCGATGCGGTTGGGATCCGATTCGAATACCTTAATGGATCGCCGCGAACGCTAAAGTACTTTCGATTGCACGAAACGCTGGGCGGTGGCATTTCGGTGATCGATTTTGATTGTGATGGCAATCCAGACCTCTACATGGGGCAAGGGTCGGGTGACCCCCCAGACGTTATCGGCGACAAATCGAATCAGTTGTTTCGCAACCACGCGAAGCGGTTCGTCGACGCAACGGAGGCCGCTGGACTGATCGACTACGGCTACACCACCGGACTTGCTGCGGGCGACGTCAACCAAGACGGATTCCCGGACCTGATGATCGGCAACTTGGGAAAGAACCGTTTGCTAATCAATCAAGGTGACGGCACGTTTTCCGATTCAACTCACCGCCTCGGCAACGCGCCGCCGATGTACACAACTTCGCTTGCGATCGCTGATGTGACCGGCGACGGACTTCCCGACATTGTCGAGACCAACTACGTCGACGATACCAAACTATACCAGTCTCGCGTCAAACCCAACGACCGCCTGCCCTCGGGTATCTCCCCTTCTCAGTTCGCCAATGCCCCGGACCGAGTCTTCCAAAGCAATGGCAACCGTTCCTTCACCTCAACGCCGCTGGAAACCTCGGGCGAGGATTCGGCAAGTTCCCTGGGCGTGGTTGTCACCAACATTGATTCGGAACCCGGAAATGAGATCCTGGTCGCTAACGATGTTTGGCCAAATCGATTGTGGAAACGCAACACAACCTCCGGTTGGAACGAGACTGCCTCGGTTGACGGCATTGCGTTTGATTGCAACGGCACCGCCACCGCAGGCATGGGAATCGCATCAGGTGACTTCGACGCCGATGGAAATCTCGACTTTCACATCACGAATTTTTGGGAGCAATCATCGAGTCTGTTCCTGCAAACGTCGCCCGGCACATTTACAGACCTTGCCCCGCGATACAACTTGGTGGGACCGACATTCGCAATGCTAGGTTTTGGCACCCAGTCGTTGGACATTAACCGCGACGGTTGGCTAGACCTGATGATATTAAACGGTCAGATCGAAGACTTCTCGGCCGCTGGCCATCCGTTTCGGATGCGGCCGCAGTGTTTCCTTGGCACCGGCGGGCAAATGAATGAAGTACCGATCGAAGGTCCCTCGGGATACTTTCAGCGCAAACAACTCGGCCGTACTCTGGCCCGTGTGGACTGGAATCGCGACGGGCGCTGGGACTTCGTCGCCAGTCACTTGGATGCTCCATCGGCACTGTTGGAAAACCAAACGGACTCAACCGGACACTGGATTCAATTTCAGTTGGTAGGCGTCAATTCCGAACGTGACGCTATCGGCGCCCGCGTGATCGTACGCAGCGGTGATACATCACGGTCGACGTGGCGAACCGCCGGTGATGGTTACCTTTGCAACAACGAACCGATCCTTGACGTTGGGTTGGGCGACCGAGCATCGATCAGCGACGTGACCATTTATTGGCCCAGAGGGAACACGCAAACGATCACAGACGTCGCCGTTGACCACCGCTATTTGATCGTCGAAAACCAATCTGGCGCGACCAAAATTGCACTGAATGCTCGCTAGTGATCATTTTTATTCAGCGATGTTGTATGCGAACATCAAATCTTGATCACGGATGATTAACATGCCATCCGCGATGATCGGGTGAGCCCAGATGGCGCCTTTGTCTCGCGGCAAGTTGGTCTGTTGCGGCAACTTCAACTGGCCGGCCAGGGTCCACCCTTTACGATTCGGGTCCACTAAAAACAGCGAACCGTCCTTGTCGTAATAGCAGTAGAGGCGACCATCGGCATACGCGATCGATCCACTCCCATCACGTCCTGTTTTCTCCTCCCATAGCGTTTCACCAGTGGCCAAATCTTGAGCCATCCAAACGCCACCGTTGGCTTTCGTGAACCCGTAGATCACACCATCAACCAAAACGACACCACCATGGTGATTCTGCATCGTCTTTCCGCTCAAATGATAAACCGTCGTAACATCGACGCCGCCCTGCCCTGCACTACCCTGCCCTGCACTGCCCTCACCTGCACCGCCCTCACCTGCACCGCTCTGACTCTTGCCGGAATGCGTTAAACTTAGCAGCGTATTGCCAGAACCATAATCACTAGTGTGATACAGAGAATTGCCGCTGATGATGGGTGTCGGAATCACAGCGACACCGTTACCAGTCGATCCATCTGAAAAAACAAGGTCGCCCGACTTGCAATCGAACGCCAACAGACCGGGCTTGCTGGCCGTGACATAGAACGATGTTTCACCGACGCTGCCCTTGATTGGCGAGACATAATGTGCGGGCGCGTCAGAGCCTTTGCTTTGCCAAACTTTGCTGCCGTCCTTTCGATCAAGGGCAACCATAAAATTTGATTCACCGGGCGTCACAACGACTCGGTCACCGTCAACCAACAATGACTCGCTGTAGCCCCACATCGGAATCTTGCCGCCAAAGGATTGAACAATATCGACTTGCCATTGGACCTTGCCTGTGGTCCTTTCAAGCGACGCAAGCGTCCCAATGTCTGACAACACAAACACTTGATCACCATCGATGGTCGGTGTGCTGCGAGGCCCACCGCCCCAACCGTGGTTGTAGTCATCGCCATTACTTGCGCGAGAAACGTTCGTCTTCCACACCGACTCGCCCGTCGCGGCATCCAGGCAAATCGCGAAACAATCGGTCGCGTCGGCCCCCAGCGTGTAGAGTCGGCCATCGACAACCGCGGCCGTCGAATATCCTCGCCCCAGGTTTTCTGCCTGCCATTTGATTTCGGGGCCCTCGGCTGGCCACGATTTCATCAAATCTTGTTTGGCGGCATGACCATCGCGATTCGGACCTCGCCACTGAGGCCAATCGGTATCCCCAGCGCTGCAGGGGCTCAAACCCAAATGAACGGACAGACCTAACAGACAGACCAACAACGACAAAGGCGCGTGACGCAATTTCATGGGCGACAAAGCAGAGTTTAAGTGAAGGCGGGAAAGTCGGCGGGGCATCGGGAACTGAATTATAGCAACACTCAATGGACAATTGATTGAGAAACCTCGCTGGTTTGCAAGATCACCATATCTCGGTATCGCCCACCCTGTGCCAACAGTTCCTCGTGAGTCCCGGTTTCAAGGACTTCGCCATCGCCCAGCACCACAATTTTGTCAGCGTTCTTGATGGTGCTTAACCGGTGCGCAATCACAAACGCTGTCCGATCCTTCAGCAACTCTGCTAGGCTGGTTTGGATCATCCGTTCACTCTCGCTGTCCAGGTTACTGGTCGCCTCGTCAAGAATCAGGATCTTCGGATCCGCCAAGATCGCGCGCGCGATCGCCAATCGCTGCCTTTGCCCGCCCGACAGTTTGACGCCACGTTCACCGATGATCGTGTCGTAGCCTTCGGGCATCTTGCGGATAAATTCGTCGGCCGCTGCCGCAGTCGCCGCTGCAATCACTTCGGCATCGGTCGACCGACGCCTCGCATACGCGATATTTTCGCGAATCGAACCGTCAAACAAGAACACGTCCTGTTCGACAATGCCAAGCAGGCTGCGGTAACTGGACAATTCGATGTCGCGAAGGTCTCGGCCGTCTAGACAGATGCTGCCCGACGTCGGATCGTAAAACCGCGCGATCAGATTCGTCAGCGTTGTCTTGCCGGCACCACTACGCCCGACCAGCGCCACCGTTTGCCCCGCCTCGACCTCGATCGAAACGTCGCGAAGCACCGTCGGCTTGGTTTCAGGGTAAGCGAACGTAACGCCGCGAATCGAAATAGCGCCCTGGACGTCTGCTCGCCTGAGCGACTTGGCAGTGCCACGAGTCGGCAGTTCGTCCTCGATTTCCAACACGTCTAGAACTCGGTCGAGTCCCGCCAAGTTGTTTTGAAACGTCACTGCGCTACCCGCAATCGTTGCCAGAGGCCCCAACAACATCGTTAAGTAAACCAAGAACATCATCAAGTCACCAAGCGTCAATTGACCTTCGATGATTTGGTAACCGCCGTACAACAACAGCCCTGTCGAAGCCAACGGAATGATGACTTCCCAAATGGTTTCGATGATGCGTGTCCACCACCACGTGAACAATTGTTGCCGGACCAGAAAGTCACCTTCGCGAACAAACCGAGATGATTCGCTGCGACTGCGCGAGAATGTACGCACAACTCGAATACCGCCGAATGTTTCGGTCGCCCCCGCATCGATTTTTTGACGTTGCTTCCGAATGTCGCGGTACAACGGACGAATCCGATTGATCCAAGTTCGATGTGTGACCCAAACAATTGGAAGCAGCGCTAAGCCGCAGATCATCAGTTTCCAATCGACCAACATCAAGATAATCAGACTGCCGACAAACTGAACAATCGCACGCCACGGGTTGTACAACATGCTGAAGATCAACTCGGACACTCCGCCGGCGTCTTCGCGAATCAAACTCGCCACGCCGCCGCTCTTCATGTCATAGACGCGGTGAAGTGGCAATCGGATCGCGTGGTCGAATACACGGCGACGAATCGAAATTTGTGTTTGGTTAACCGCCTTGGTCGCCGTCCAACGACTGATCAGGGAAACCACGGTCCCCAGTGCGGTGACTAGGACCACGACACCAGCGATCGCGTACAACAATCCCATCTGGGTTTGCGGATGGGGCAGCGCCTCGATCCACATCGGTAACGGCTTGGGAGGAGTCGTCAATGCCGAATCGATTGCCAGCTTTGTCCCAAAGGGCGGGATCAACTGCAATCCGATGCCCATGGTCAAGAACATCATCGACGTAAAGATCTGTCCTCGATGCCCCGCAATCAGACCATAAAATGCTTTGAACAACTCCCAGAACTTCCGTTCTCGCACTCCCAACTTTTTGGGGTTTCGATCACTGTGGGGATTCCCGGTCGGCCGTTCTTTCGCAGCATTTCGCGTGCGGACGGTCTCGCGGTATTCATTAAAACGGCTGCTGCTGGGATCGGTAGGCATGGTTTAGTAGTAGTGTCGAATCGACATTTCGGCAAGGGATGCCTGCTCCGCTGTCCACTCTCCCCCACCGCTCCACCCGCTCGGTGGCGACTCGCTAAGATAGTCAGTTTCCCGCCCGCCACGTGCGTTACAAGCAAGCCCCATGACACCGATCGACTACTTTGTGCTGGTCACGTACTTCGCAATCATGATTGGAATCGGATTGTGGGCGATGCGAGGCGTCAAGAACCAAGAAGACTATTTCATGGGTGGGCGCGGCTTTGGCAAGCTGCTGCAAACATTTGCTGCGTTTGGTGCTGGCACTGGCGCCCACGAACCGGTGACCGTCGGACGCACCGGATGGACCAGCGGACTGAGTGGTGTTTGGTCGGCGCTGATGTGGCTATTCGTGACGCCGGTCTACTGGATCACGGCGGTGTGGTATCGCCGTATGCGGCACATGACACTCGGAGACTGGTTTGTCGAACGGTACGAATCACGAGCACTGGGCGCGGCTTACACGCTGTTCGCGATCGTCTTTTACATGTTCTATTTGTCGACGATGTTTTCTGCGATTGCGAAATTCGCGGTGCCGCTGTTGGGTGTCGAAACCGGATGGTTTGGCTATGACCTAAAATACACTTTGATCCCCGTGATTGCGTTGGTGGTGATCGGCTACGGAGTGCTCGGTGGTTTGGCGGCTGCCTACGTGACAGATCTGATCCAAGGCGTCTTCATCATCCTGTTGTCAGTCATGCTGATCCCGTACGGATTGTGGGCGCTCGCGGCCAAATTCGGTGGCGCAGGCGAAGACAGTTTGATGGACGGTTTTCGAATCATGCACGCACGTGTCTCAGACGATTACTTCAATCTGTTCGCGGGTCCTAGCAGCGGCGAGTTTCCGATTCAGTACATCTTGTCACTTTCTGTTCTGGCGATGGTTGGCATCGTCGTCCAGCCTCACTTCATCGCCACGGGCGGCGGATCGGCAAAGACCGAAGACGAAGCTCGTATCGGTTTGGTGACTGGCAATTTCCTAAAACGACTGTGCACCGTTGGCTGGGCACTGACCGCGCTGATCGCGTTAGCATTGCTCGCCGACAGCCCCGAAATCGCAGGCGATCCGGACAAGGTCTGGGGCGTCGCTGCAAGAGAAATCCTGGGCCCACTCAACATGGGACTCGTCGGACTGATGTTGGCGTGCTTATTGGCTGCGATGATGAGCTCGGCCGATTGCTACATGATCGTGACATCGGCGCTGGTGGTTCGAAACGTCTATGCACCCTACATCAATCCGAATGCGGACGAAAAGAAGTACGTCCTCGTTGGTCGATTGACAGGCTTGATCATCATCATCGGTGCGTCCGTGGTGGCGCTGCGTTTTTCCGATGTGTTTGGCCAATTCAAGATGGCGATGGAGTTGCCGATTCTATTCGCCGCTCCGTTTTGGGTGGGCATGTATTGGCGACGGGCAACGCGAACGGCGGTTTGGGCAACGATGGCTTTTTCGATCCTGTTCTTTTTTGTGCTGCCGCCGATCGTCCCAAACCTAATGCCAAGCTTGGCACAACAAGAATCACTTGCCGCGACAACCGAGGTAGTCCGGACGACGATTCGTCGAAAAGCCACTGAATCCGACGTTGCCCGCCACGAAGCGTTCATCGCAGCCAAAAAATCTATCGAAGAATCCGGTGGCGACATCACTGTCCTTGGTTCAGAACCTGCCAACGCGAGCGTTGGCCAACCCATCACAGTAGTCTCCCAAACGGGCGGCAAATCCATTTTCTGGACCGACAGTGGCTCGCTAAATCTCGACTTTCTGGTCTACGACGCGATCGGAATTGATTTATCGGGTGCCTCCAAAGCGACGCTGGAAACGTTGCGTTTGCCGTCGCGAGTACTATTACCGTTTGCGATCTTGGTGTTAGTCAGCTTGGTGACGCGGCGAGGAACCGACCAGACTCTGCACCGATACTTTGCCAAGATGAATACGCCGGTGCTTGCCGACCCGATCGCCGATCGCGAGCGACTCGAAGCGGCCTACGCGGGTGAGCAATCGATTCGCAAAGTTTTCCCCAACAGCGATCTAGAATTTACCTGGCCGACGATCAAGGACGTGATTGGATTCACTGCCTGCTGCGGCATTTGCGCCATCATCATCGGACTGCTCGTTTGGTTGGCCAGCATCGGTGCAACAACCGTTTAAAACATCTTTATTCGTACTGGCAGGCGAAGGCCCGACGGCATTTCCGATCGGCAATCTTTTGGCCAACCATTTCTGTTCAACGCTTTTTCTCACTCACCCAAGGTCTCGCCATGCGTTCCGCTCTCATTTGTTTCTTCGCCCTGTTCGCGACCTTGGCCATCGCCGATTCGCCTTCGTTTCCACTCGCTGCACAACGCATTCTGGTTCTTGGTGACTCGATAACGTATTCCGGGCACTACATTGACGTGATCGACGCGACGGTGCATGCCAACGGTTACTCGCCCGAGATCATCAACTTGGGATTGCCCAGCGAAACCTGCAACGGATTGACGGAACCCGACCACCCCTTCCCACGCCCCAACGTTCAAGAACGTATCGATCGAGCACTCGCAAAGATCAAGCCGGACGTTGTCGTGGCTTGCTACGGAATGAACGATGGCATCTATCATCCGTTCAGCGAAGACCGTTTCGAGGCCTACAAAAGAGGCATCGGCCAAATCATCGACAAGGTTCACGCCAGCGGCGCCAAGCTGGTCTTGCTGACGCCGCCACCTTTTGATGCGGTGCCAGTTCGTGCCAAAGGAAAACTTGCACCGATCACCGCCGACGAGTTTGGCTTCAAGACGGTCTACGAGAACTACGACCATGAGGTCATCAAGAAATACGCCGAATGGATCATGCAGCAATCTGACCGCGTTGAAATGGTGATCGACTTACACAGCCCGATCACGTCGTATCTAGAAGCCAATCGGGCTATCGACCCTAATTACACGGTCGCCCCCGATGGAGTCCACGCGTCGACCGAAGGTCACCAAATCATCGCCGACGCGATCCTGGATGCCTGGGGGCTAGCGGATCGTGAAACGGCGGACGAGACAGACGTCAAAAACAGAGCCAAGCGTCAAGCAATCATGAAGGCAGCTTGGTTGACCGAGGTCGGCCATGATCGCCCCGGCATCAAAGCCGGCCTGCCAATCGCCGAAGCACAAAAACAGGCGGATCAGATCAAGTGATTTTTTCCAGTGCCACCGCGACGTCAGTGCCCATCGAAACTCTTGAGGACGTTACGAACTAGCGCTGCGGTAACTCAGCAGCGCCCGCCGGAATACCCATCGGCTAACAACGAGGCTCAAGACCGTTGCGACCAAGGCCCAGGCCAGCAACATCCATTCTTCGTTTGTTCTAGGACTGATCGGCTTTGCGATCAAACGCGCTGGTACGTTGACGACCAACAACACGGGAATCACAAACGTGAAGAACCCATACATCGGCGTCCCCCATCCACGGTTGTACATTTCCATCGGATAGCGACTGAAGTTGGTGATGTAGAACCAAAAATTGTAGAGCGTCTGGTTTCGTCCTAACCAAATACTCGTTGCACTTAAACAGATCATCAAGCTGTACATCATCGCGACACCGCAACCTAAAAAAATGACGTACAACACCAACGACAATACTGTCGGAACCATCGGATCAATCTCTCGGGTCGCCAACTGGTAAAGCGAAACGCCTGCGATCAACAGGCCCGCAAAGAAGTTCGAAAGTGCACTCCAGTCGATTCGCCGAAACGAGATCAAAAACTGCGTATCGATCGGTTTCAAAAGTGCAAAGTCCAAACCGCCCGTACGAATCAGCTCGCTGAATTCTTCGGCATTGGGCATGAAGAATGCCTGGACCAGACTGTTGATGAACCAAGTCGTGGCAATGAACAAAAAGAACTTTGGTTCATCCCAACCGCTGTCTTGGCCAATCGTTTTGGTGTGCTGAAACAGGATCAAATAGAACCCGACGTTCATCGCTGTCCATCCGATACTGCTGACGCACTGCAGTACAAAGTTAGTCCGAAACGTCATGTCGCGAACCATGCTGTTGCGAGCGAACGTTAAAAAGACTTTCCGATAGCTGGGGTTTACGTTGCTCAACCGATCAGCCTCCGTATCCGCTGTAACGTCGGATGCCACGCACATAGGCAACCCGACAAATGATGATGAAGAACGCCAACCAAGCCGCCTCGATGGCCAATTCCATCGGCAACTCGTCTTCGGGAATTTTCCCCAAGAAAACAGCCGCCGGAAAATACGCCAAGTACTTGAATGGCAAAAAATTGACGAATGACTCAATCCCGGGCGGCAACATCGAGAGCGGAAACATGTGCCCCGACAAAAAGAAGCTGAACAACATGTAGACAAACAACAGCGACGAGACTTCCAAGAACCAGAAACCAATCATCCCGATCGCGGCTTCCAGGAAGAAGCCAATCAGGAATCCCATCACCAGCGAACCAGCAAACGCGACAACGATCGCCGGCGAAGGCCATCCGGCCACGAAGTAACTGCGGCATAGATAAAACACCAACGCAAACGGCAACGTGGCAACGGCATAGTACGCCAACTTGTGGGCGATCCGTGTCAGCAACAAGAATCCGATCAGATCGATCGGCTGGATCAGATACCGTTTGATCTCGCCTTCGCGGATCTCTTTGGCGATTCCCGACGCGAGTCCTGGCATGCTTGAAAAAGCACGGCTGATCATCGTCAACAAGTAGTACGCCACGATCTCGCGAAATCCGAAACCGCCAATCGATGCCGCGTCTTCACCTTCGGCTTCACCGATTGAATCAAAGACGGCGTACCACAAAAAGATCTGAGTAATGATTGGCAGAAACCGCATCAACGTGCCGAGCGCAAAGTCACCGCGATAGACCAGACGCTCACCTAGCGCTGTTGAGAGTATCGTTCGCCAAAGCGAAAGACGCTGCTGCACCCCAAATCGCTGCGGAACAGATGCAATGGCAGAAAACAGCATGGCAAGAAGAATGAAGGTTAGAAAGGTGCGCTACAATGTTGTCAACGATACGCTGTTGATACTCGTTTGCCGACCTTTATGCGATCCCCAACCAGGCCTCCTTCGCACACAGAGTGGCTCCACCCAAGCAACAAATCACGTCTGCATCAGATAAACTGAGGGTTCGACGCGTGACGAACAAACGCCGCCAAGCAAGGTCTCACGCGACCGTTTCCCATCTGTGTCGTCCTGAATCGCGGCGCATTCCCCGCCCTACCCTCCGAAGAAACTCACCATGAAATTCAATTTGGCTTCTATCCGCATTCTGTTTTTTTGTCTGTGCATGGCGTCCGTTGGAACAGCCGCCGAACCAGTGACGCTGCGGCTTTGGGCGAACGGTGCTCCCGATGTCACCGCCGACCAGGATGGCGATACGCCTGACTTGATCATCACCAAAGTCGAATCCGACGTGCCGACGGCGGGCGTGATCATTTTACCGGGCGGCGGCTATGGCGGTCATGCGATGGACCACGAGGGGCATCAGTTCGCCGCTTGGTTCGAATCGCTTGGCGTGTCATCGGCAATTTGCACCTACCGGCTTCGCGGCAAAGGAAACGACGGCAAGGGATACGGTCACCCAGCGCCGATGCTGGACGCCCAGCGGGCCATTCAAACCATGCGAACCAACGCACAGCAGTGGAACATCGACCCGAACCGTATCGGAGTGATTGGATTCTCGGCCGGCGGGCATTTGTGCTCGACAGTATCCACGCAATTCCATGACGCGAATGCCGATGCGAACGATCCCATTGACCGAGTGTCCTCGCGTCCCGACTTTTCCATTTTGTGCTATCCGGTGATCACGATGGATCCGTCATTCACCCACGGCGGAAGCCGCCGAAACTTGCTAGGCAAAAATCCTGACTCCGATCTGGCCAAGTCATTGTCCAACGAGACTCGCGTGACCTCGCAAACGCCACCGACGTTCCTGTTTCACACGGTCGAAGACAAAGCCGTTCCGGTCCAGAATAGTCTGCGATACTTTGACGCCCTGATCGAGCATGGCGTAGCATCGGAGCTACACGTCTTTCCGCACGGCCACCACGGATTGGGGCTAGCCGCCAACACACCAGGCGCGTCCCAGTGGCCAACACTTTGTGAAAATTGGCTTCGAGAATTGGGTGTAGTTACCGTCAAGTAGTCCGGCGGCCGCATCGCGACGAGACGCTATGCGGTTGTCGAAAACAAACGGCCTCGCGAACGAGGCGTTTCAGCCGCAGGCGTTTGGAACGACTGCGGCTCGCTGGTAAAACCTGGTGTGGCAGGTTCTTTTTCGATCGACTGCAAGGTGCTGGCAAAGTTGCGTTTGGAATCGCCCAAACACGCAGCCGTCAATCGGCGAACTTCCTCGGGATCGGTAATTTCCGATAGCTGACGGACTTCGGTGGCCGTTTGCGACAGCACCAAAATTCGGCTGCCACATCGAATCATGGTCAAGCGAGTCCGCGCGTCGATCGGCGAACTTCCAAGATGTTCGACAACGTCACGAGGAATCGCGCCCGGCGCGATCGAACGCGACCCGAACTTCCGAGTCAACCAAACCATTGCGGCGAACAACCCCAGCACAACGGCCAGACTCGACGTCACGGTCACCGCAGGAATGGCAAAATGATTCTTGGGCTCGTCAGCCGATTCGCCCTCCGCTTTGGTCAATTCCGATTGCGGATGGAACGCGGGAAACTTGGTGGGCTTTCCATCGAGCATTCGCGTTGGCGGATCAGCTGAAATTGGCCCTCTGGTCGAGCCAGAGTTTGAAACAGTCATCGCGCTGCCACGAGCGTAGACCGATGCGGTCCCCATTTCCTGGGCACTGACTGTCCGATGGCTGATCCCGATCGAAATCGCGACCAGCAGAAACAGCAACGGAAATCGAGAGGAATTAGACATCATGGACACGACTGGGTAGAGGCACAACGTCGGTCAAGAACGCGAGATTTCGGATCAGGCGCCGACCAGTTCAGTGACTCGTATACAGAAATTGTCGTTCATCACCAAGACTTCTCCGCGAGCGATCAATCGGCCGTTGACAAAGATGTCGACCGGATCACCCGCTAATTTGTCCAACGCAACCACACTGCCGCTACGAAGCTGAAGAACTTCTTCCAGACGCATTTGCGTGCGGCCAAGCTCAATGCGCAGATCCATCTCGACTTCGCCGAGCAATTCGATTGGCGCACGTTCAGCCGGTGAAGAATCGGCAGCGAGATCATTGAAACTGAACGGTGACGGCTTGGCTTCGGTCGAAACATTTCCGCCGACCGCTTCATCGAGCGACTCGGAAGCTTGATTGAGCAGTTTTTCGATATCGTCGGTGTTGAGATGTTTCTTATCGTCGGCATCAATGGGTTTGGGCGCATCGGCGACGTCGGCTTTTGCTTCGCTAGCGGTGGGTTCACCAGCTTGGAGTGCGCCGTCTTTAGGCTCGTCGGTCGGATCAGCCATGTTCATACCCTTCCTTGGACGATTGATTCATCGAAAGTGAGGCTGCAGTTTCACGCGTGAAACGGCAGCAATCGACTTCCGTTACTGTTCGATCAGTTGATAGGACTTAAACCCGACGCCTAGCAACAGGTCTTCTTCGAGTAAGTGGTTACATTTCGTCAAAATCCCACGTTCGAGCAAGCCCAAATTGTTTTCGCCCAGTTCTTCCATCGAGCTGTTTCGAATTTTCATACGAATGACGTTGCGAAGCCGGCCCTCTTTGGTTCCGAACTCTTCTTTCATCGTATCTTCGTTCTTTTTGCGGATCAGTCCGTACAAATCCAGTTCGACCCGGTAGGTTCGTTCCGTATCGTGCGGGCTGAAGATTTCGCCGTACATTCCCAATTGAAATTCAACGACTTTATTCTCGTCGGACGCTTGTTCTTCCGCTTCGACCTCACCTTCTTGGACCGATTTGATCAGCTTTGCTTCGGCCAGAGCGCTAACATCTTCGGCGCTTGGAACGAAGAAAAAGAACATTGCGGTTTCTAACAAGATCACGACCGCGACGAACGCAATGATCAGCGTTCGGCCACCGCCACCGCTCGCCGGTGCACCAGCTTCCGATTCGGTTGCTTCTTCGGTTACGTTTGCTTCATCTGCCATTACTGTTTCTCCTGGCTTGAATCGCCAACTTTGATGGTCGCGGCGTTACGCTCATCTGCGGTCCCGGCCAAGTCGTCCACGGTCTCATCGAGCATGAAGACTTCGACCCGAGCATTTTTGGAAATCGACTTACCTTGTCCACCGCGACTCATCGGTTCGCTATCGGCGGCGGAAGAAATTCGAAATCGGTGCGGGTTGATTCCCGCCTGATTGATCAAGTAACGCTGCACAACTGAAGCTCGTCGGATGCCCAGCATCACCGCCTCGTCCGATCCCTCGGTACGTGCGGCGAACTCAGCCGAAACGTGACCGCGAACTTCAATTTTTTGTGGTTTGCCGCGCAACTGCGAGGCGAGGTCTACGAGTACCGCTTCGGCAGATCGGGAGATCGTGTCCGAACCGATTTCGAAAAACACAACCGATCCCACGGCGGTGACTTGCCCTGGACGGATAATGCGAACGAGTGGTTCTTCGCCTGTGGGTGCCTTTTCAGGAACACCACCGTTGGCGGTGTCCTTTTTCTTGGCTCGACCGGTCGTTGCCAGCGGCTTGAATGCGGTACTGCGTGGCCGTGCATCGCCAGGCGCTAGAGCGTCAAGCGTTTTCGCATAGCCGAATTGTTGCTGCATTGAATCGACAAGCGCCTGGTACGTTTCCTCTTCCTTGATCTCGCTAAGCGACACCAACATGATGAAGAACGTCAACAACAGACTCATCATGTCGCCGAACGTCACAACCCATTCCGGGATGCCGATGACATCTTCTTCTTGGTCCATGATTTACTCGGCTTCGCGTTGTTTAGGAGGCAGGAATGTGCGCAGTTTTTGGTCGATCGCTCGTGGACTTTCGCCCGACTGGATCGCCATGACTCCACGAATCGCGATTTCAAGACTGATGACTTCGTTGCGGCTGATCAGTCCTAGCTTTTCGGCAAATGGACAACAAACCACGTTGGCGACGATAGCGCCGTAGAGCGTCGTGATCAACGCGACCGCCATACCAGCACCGATCCCCGAGGGGTCCGACATGTCTTGAAGCATCATGATCAGCCCCATCAGAGTCCCGATCATCCCGTAGGCAGGTGCAAACCGGCCAAGTTGGTCCATGATGCCTTTACCTTCGCGGTGGCGACACTGGATTGCCTCGACTTCGGTCCGCAGCACCTCTTCGACAATCTCAGGCGTGCTGCCGTCGACAGCCATTTGGATGCCGGTTTTTACCAAAGGATTTGAAATATCAGCAACCTTGGACTCCAGTGCCAACAATCCGTCGCGACGAGCCGTTTCGGCAAGTTCGACGATCTGCTTGATCAGGGCCAACCGGTCTTCGCCTTTGTTGAGCAAGACCTTCAACATGATCATCGGCGACTTCAACATGCTGCCCAGCGGGAATGCGATCAGCGCGGCTGCGACTGCACCACCACACACCACCAAGAACGATGGAATGTCAATGAACGCAGAAAATGGTGCGTTACCCATTGCAATCGATCCGACGATCAATCCGACGGCAAGCAGCACGCCGACGAGGCTAGCGATATCCATGGTTCGTTATCTATCTGTTCGCGAAATACGTCTTAGAGGGATGATGTTTCAACGCTGTGATGCATATTTGGCATCGGCATGAAGTGTTTTTTCTGCTGATAGTCGACGGCTCGTTCAATCACGTCGTCCATCGATTCCTTCACGACAATTCGATCGCCCGATGTCAACGTAATGAACGTGTCGGGGCGGCGTTCGACGTATCGAATCAGTTCGGCATTGAGCACGAAAGGTTCGTCATCGAGTCGAGTGAGCTTGATCATCAAAATACCCCGGTGCTTCGACGCAAACGCTTGTTTGCGTGGCAGCCACCGATCACTTGACAACGTGTCAACGAACGGTCCGCCAATGAATGCTAGGACACGTTGCGCGACGGAGACGGATGAGGCGAAAAAGAAACACCATCTTCCCTGTTTGTCCGGACCGGGCGATCCGTTACAGACCGCACAACCAAATCAACCCGTATCAAAGCTGAGATGATCAGCGACGAAAGACTCGATTGCACTGCAGAACCAACACGATTAACCTCGCGATGGCCGGTACAGATCAAGACTCGATCGGCCCGCCAGGCTGGCGTAGATGGCAACGATCTCTTTCAATCCCAGCAAAAATGACTTCTCCGTCATTGGCTCGCCAGCAGACGATGTTCCGATCGCAAAGTAATAGTCCGCTGGAATCCCGAACGCCAATTCGATTTCCGACAAATCGTCTGTCGCAACGATGACTGCTTCGACATCGACGGTTTGCGTTTCGCCATACGGGGTCGCGTAGGTGATTCGAAAATCGGGGGGGATGTCACTGGTGTCTTCATCCGGTTCGTCAGCCTGAACATCCACCGTTTCGATGCGAGTCACTTTGGCGGGACAACGCAAGCGGTCTCGAAGCAAATCAGTCTGCATCAACGGTTCCAGCGCACCGCCGATCCATTCCTTGTATGTCATCGGCAGTGTCGAGATTGTGTCGGACTGCTGAGCAGCGAGCGCTGAAACCGCCAAGGGTGACAACGATCGATCGGGCAGCATCGGCAGCGGATCTTCGTCGTGCCCGCGATGCGAATTCGCGATCGAGGTGGCTTCGATGATCGTGACGTCATACCCCATGAAACGACCATACAACGCAGCTTCGATCCCCAGCGGTCCTGCGCCGATGACCGCAATCGAACCCGGCGGATCTAATGTCGCAGCATCGTCATCAAGTTCTTCATCAGGCATCGGTTCAGCGTCGTTCGTCATAAAAATGGACAGCAAAGAGTAAAAGTGTCGTAGAAGAATATCGTTTTAATTCGGTTGCGTCTGCTGTTTGCCGACGCGAAAGGCATCCAAGTTGATCGCGGGTTCTTTACCCGTGATTAAGTCGGCAATCACCACCGCAGTACCGGGCGACAAGTGGATGCCGCTGCGAAAGTGACCGGCCGCGACGTACACGTTTGTGGTATCGGGAACTCGTCCGATCATTGGGAAACCGTCAAAGGTCAGCGGCCGCAATCCGGACCACTGAGCGAGACGATCAGCTGACTTCAATTCAGGAATCAACGAAACGGCAAAATCCGACAACGAATCTAGCATCGCTTCGTCAGTCCCCAACTGGAACCCGACCTCTTCTTCGCAAGATCCAACCAAAGTCGCCCCGTCGTCGCGGCACATCACATACCGATGCCCGACGTTCACAACGCTTCGCACCAATGGCTTGTCCGTTTTCAGCAACAGGACTTGTCCGCGAATCGGCACGATCGACTGCTGCAGTTGCAAGGCGTCAGCAATTTGCCCAGTCCATGTTCCTCCGCACATCACAACCGCATCCGCTTCGAACCAATGATCGCCGCTGCGTACCGCGGGCGGTGACGCCAGCACCGCATTTACCGGTGACATTCGAATCTTGTCGACAGGTGCATCTTCAATCACAGAGACTCCGGCGCTACGGCACGCCACCGCAAGAGCCTGCAAGAAACGCGGTGTTCGAATTTGGTACTCGTCTGGCACCCACCATGCCGACGCCATCTGTTTTCCAGTGGCATCAACACGGCCAACCCAATCTCTGATCGCCGGCTCGCGCCGCGCAACCTCATTAACATCCACCGATTCGCACACGATCCCCAGTTCGTCCCAGTAACCTGTCATCCCGACCATCGCAGCACGCTCGCCAGGCGTATCGGCCAAATACCATCCGCCGCAACGGTGAAAACCGATGTCGATCGACGAGATATTGTTTAGCTTTGCGATCCAATCTGGAAACAATCGATGCGACAGCCCGCGTAGTTGATCGATAGGGTCGGTCGCCGAATCAAAATTTGCCGGCGGCAAGATCCCAGCTGCGGCCCATGATGTACCACGACCGAGCTTGTCGCGATCGATGACCGTGACTCGCAAGCCACGGTTTGCCAATTCCCACGCGATACTCAATCCGACCGCGCCGCCGCCGACGATTAGAATGTGCTGAGTCATCGCTTGTTTCCGAGTCTGTCGAGCGGGATTTGAGGATACGATTCGCCGCGAAGGATGCGTTCGACTTGGTCGCCTAGACCGCTGGTCGCGAACTCGCCGATAGAAGCCTTGCTGACTGAGCCACTTCCAATGCCGGACGGCGTCTGGTCACCTGCCAACGACTGACGCAGCCGATTGAGCTCAACGATGGTGTCGATGTCCTCGCGTTGGTCCACCAGCGCCAGTTTCAAACCGGCCCTGGCGACTCGATCGACCGTGATCGACAACACGTCAGCGGTGCTCCAAGGCATGTCGCAAAAGATTTTACCCAGTTGATTTGAGGCGGCGTGATGCCTGCGCATCCCGATTAAATAGTATCCGCCATCGGCCGCCGGTCCCAACACCACGTCATGATCCAACATCGCCAGTGCAGCTTGTTCGACGTCGGCCTGCGTCAATGTGGGACAGTCCGCGCCGATCAAAATCACGCTGCCGGCCTTCGATTCCTTAGCTTCCTTGTCCTGGGCACCCAATGAACGCTCGCCCATGTCGCGAAACCAGTGATTCATCCGGTCTCCCAAATCACCGTGACATTGAACTGAATAAGACCAATCGTCTTGAATTCCCCACGACGCCAACTCGTCTAGCAGCAACCTTTCAGCGTTCGGGGGTGAGAAAACCAGCGACCGCGAATCACCGGCATGACGAAGCGAGAGACAAAGCTGTTGAACGAACAAACGATGTATGCGTGCTGCTTGATCTTCGCCAATTGATGCCGCCAAGCGTGTCTTGACGTCACCGGGACGCCAATACTTCATCATCACTCCCAGATGAAAACGAGCTTCGTTCGATTCGGATTGTACGGCTTGCAACGAGAGGTCATGCAAAGGAACGCCAGCTAGCCACAGAGAAAACAAAGGATCGGGAAATACGTCGCAAGATTCGGCGTAGACGATTAAACTAGAGGCTCAAGCAAAATGAATTGGTGGGTTCCAAGGGCGGAATTTTCCTTATTCGCTTAACTCGTCCCTTTAAACTTGTTATCTTCTCACAACTCCAACCTACTCTCCATGGGGTCACGGCCGGCAGCCCATGACACAGCAACAGCTAACCTCGCAACGATTCCTCGAGATCGTCGCCAAGAGCGGCCTCGTTGACGCGAAAGCTACGGACCGGTTGGTCGCGAAGGTCAAGGAAAAGCTAGACGGAGCGCTGCCGTCTAACCCCAAAAAGTTGGCGGGGCTGTTCAAAAAAGAAGGTCTGTTGACGAGCTGGCACATCGAAAAGTTGCTGGCCGGCAAATACAAGGGATTCTTCCTGGGCAAGTACAAATTGCTCGGGCACATCGGCACTGGCGGAATGAGCAGTGTTTATCTGGCCGAACACGTCCGCATGGGCGATAAGCGGGCAATCAAAGTGTTGCCCAAGAGTCGCGTTCGTGACGCGACTTATCTGGCCAGATTTCAGTTAGAAGCCAAAGCGATCGCGTCTCTCAATCACCCAAACATTGTGATGGCGTATGACATCGACAACGAGGGCGACGTTCACTACATCGTGATGGAGTATGTCGACGGGCTGGACCTGCAACAGTTGGTCAAGCGAGACGGCGCCATGGACTTTTCGACAGCCGCCAGCGTGCTTGGGCAAGCAGCACGCGGGCTCGAACACGCTCATCAGAATGGCGTCATCCATCGAGACGTCAAACCGGCAAACCTGTTGATCGATCCCCATGGCATCGTGCGGCTGTTGGACATGGGACTGGCCCTGGTTGCCGCCAGCGACGACGAATCGTTAACGGTCGCTAACAACGAAAACGTGTTAGGCACAGCCGACTATCTAGCGCCCGAACAGGCTCTCAACAGCCACAAAGTCGATCACCGCGCCGACATCTATGGACTCGGCTGTACACTATACTTCTTACTGACTGGCAAGGCACCGTTTAGCGACGGAACTCTTGCCCAACGTATCGCTAAACATCAAACCGAAATGCCAACTTCGATCCGCCAACTGAGGCCCGATTGCCCCGGCGAACTCGAAGGTATCTGCGTCAAGATGATCCAAAAGGATCCAAAGTACCGATACCAGACCGCCGCAGATGTTGCCGAAGTCTTAGAAAAGTTTGCAGTCGCCGTTCCCAAGGGAACGGCAGTTATCGCTGGACTCGGTTCGCGTCCCGGATTTGACGATACCGGTTCATCATCAATCTCGCTGGACGATCTTAATCGTTCATCTATCGGGCATGGTGACACGATCAGCAACAAGAACGACGACACATTGACCAGCGCTCGCAGCAAACTGATCCGCGAAGGGATTAGTTCCGGTGACAGCGGTCGCTTGGTCGATGTCAAACAGCGACACGACATTGTCGACGGTAGTTTTCTGGATCTGCAACTAGAATCTGGCTATCGCCCGAATTCCGAAGTGGGATCAAGAGGGAACCACGATGGTTCATCCGGTGGACGATCGTCTGGCTCTTCGTTGAGTGGAATTTCAGGGGCCTCGGATGTCCACGACCAGCGACATCAATTCTCGAACTCTCGCCCGCCAAGCGACCGACAGCGCGGTGGAAAAGACAGTCATGGCAAGGACAAGAAAGGCATCGACCCCATGTTGATCGGCGCTCTGGTGACTGCGCTGTTCATCGTCGCCTTATCGATCGGCTTCTTCTTGGCTCGCGTGACGAGCTAGCCGCCCATGACCGTGGTCCTTGACCGACCCTACCAGTTCATTCCGCCTCACCGCGGCAACTGGTGGCCATCCTTTATCCAGACATTTCGACTGGTCGACTTCTATTTAAAAAAGAAGGAGGGCGTTGTCGATTACGAGTGTCGTGGACTCCATCACTGGGAAGCCTCGCTGAAACGTGGCGACGGTATCCTTTTAGCGCCCAACCATTGCCGTACTGCCGATCCGTTGGCACTAGGTTGGCCAGCACGCGAATTAAAGCATCACGTGCACGCAGTTGCATCATGGCACTTGTTCAACACCGGACGTTTCGATTCCTTCGCCATCCAGAAAATGGGCGGCTTTAGTCTCAATCGCGAGGGGACCGATCGCGCGTCCCTTGAAATCGCAATTAGCATCCTTGTTGATGCGAATCGACCTCTGATCTTGTTTCCCGAAGGCACGACCAACCGCACCAACGATGTTCTTAAACCGCTACTCGACGGCGTCGCCTTCATTGCCAGAACCGCCGCCCGACGCCGCGCCAAAGACTCGGGTGGACAAGTCGTGATGCACCCGATTGCCCTAAAGTACTTGTGCGTTGGCGACACGCGTGACTGGTGCGATCAACAACTTTCCGAGTTAGAAAATCGCTTAGGCTGGGCACGCAGCACGACCTTCTCAATCCTGCAGCGGACAACTCGTTTGGCCGAAGCATTGTTGTCGCTCAAAGAGATCCAGCACATCGGCACTGTTCAACCAGGTAGCCTGCCAAGCCGACGCGATCACTTGATCGAAAGAGTGCTCGACGTAAGTGAAATTCGGTTAGGAGTCTCGCGCGATGCCGATGGAATTCGCGGCCGGGTTAGAGCGATTCGCACCGAAATCGTCGCCCAGCATTTCGCAGCTATTAAAAACGGCAAAGAACCGCTTGCTAGCCGAGATCGACTTGCCCGTGACGTAGATGCATCCGACTTAGCCCAGGATTTGATGTCATACCCCAACTGCTACATGCAACCTGACCAAGCGACCGACACGCGTATCGTCGAAACGATTCAACGGATGCAAGAAAGTTTCCTCGGCCGCTCGGATATTGGCGTTCCATTAAAAGTAGTGATTCAGTGCGATGAGCCAATTCTGATTCCTGCTGAGAAAGCACCTCGAGGAGAAAGAGACCCACTGATGAACCGGCTCCAAGAAAGACTGACCATCATGCTGGAAAGTCTTTCAGCCGAAGCTCGAAATGCGGCCGACGCAGGCCTTTCCTAACCACGATTGGTCTCCATTGGACGCCTTGCAACATAGTTTCATCACGGAAGCTCACCAACCGACCGTTTCCCGATTTCATATTGTCATCAACCAGCAAGACCAACATGATCATTGGCGTCCCGCGTGAAGTGAAAATCGACGAGTACCGTGTCGCGATGCTGCCTGTCGCGGTCGAAATGCTTACTCAAAAAGGTCACAAAGTCTTAATCGAATCGGGTGCCGGTTTAGGCAGCGGACTTGCCGACCATGACTACCTTTGCGCAGGCGCTGAAATGGTTGCCACGGGTGCCGACGTTTTCGCCCAAGCAGATTTAATTGTCAAAGTCAAAGAACCGCAGGCTGCTGAATACGAGCACATTCGGCCCGGCCAAATGCTATTCACCTATTTTCATTTTGCCGCAAACCGAACGCTGACCGATGCGATGGTCAGCAGCGGCTCAACCTGCTTGGCATACGAGACATTGCGTGATGAAAAAGGTCGGCTGCCGCTGCTAACACCGATGAGCGAAGTGGCGGGGCGAATGAGCATCCAAGAGGGTGCCAAGTACCTTGAAAAGCCACAAATGGGACGCGGCATCTTGTTGGGCGGCGTCCCCGGCGTCGCACCCGCGCACATCACCATCCTCGGTGGCGGGATAGTCGGTGCGAACGCTGCAAGAATCGCAGCGGGATTTCAAGCTGACGTAGCAATCCTGGACGTCGATCTCGATCGACTTCGCTACCTCGACGACGTGATGCCGGCCAACGTCAACACTCTGTACAGCGACCGCCACAACATTCTTGAACAGATCGAACGAGCCGACTTGGTGATCGGAGCAGTGTTAATTCCCGGTGCCAAGGCGCCGCAATTGGTTCGCGCCGAAGATTTGAAACGAATGAAACCTGGCAGCGTCATCATCGATGTTGCCGTCGATCAAGGTGGCTGTATCGAAACCAGTCACCCGACCACGCACAGCGAACCGACCTACGTGATCGATGAAGTGGTCCACTACTGTGTCGCCAACATGCCGGGTGCCGTCGGTCGCACCAGCACCTTTGCACTCTGCAATGCAACGTTGCCATGGGTGCTACGCTTAGCCGAAATGGGTGCATCCGAAGTCATCAATTCAACCAATCCGTTACGCAGCGCGATCAACATTCACGCCGGCAAGATCGTCCACTCCGGCGTCGCGTCTGCGTTTAATCAAGCGGCGTCACCACTTATCTAATCGCGGGCAAGGGACGTAAGTTGTCGCTCGCCAACGACCTACACCGGCCAGGGTCTGCCAACCCACAGCAACTTGCCCCAACTCGTTTCACACTGCTGCGTCTCAAAGTGCTTTTCAAAACTTTGCATCAAGACATCCGGCATCCCTAGCCACTGGTAATACGTTTCCGCTTCATGCTCGGTCATCGTCGCCAACGCATCACCCTTCGGATAAAGTCGGCGAACGATCGGCTGATTGGTGATCGCATGAGCCAACTGCAGGAATGTGGTCATCCAAGGCTCGACCACATACAGTCGGCCCTCTGGCTTCAATATTCGACGCATCTCAGATAACGACTCATCCAAGTCGGCGGGCAAGGTTGGCAAGTGATGCAGACCACCTTGCACGATCGCAATGTCATAAACAGAATCGTCCATCGGCAGCGATCGACAATCCGCTAAATGAAGCTGGGCTGGTCCGTCGTATCGCTCCAACAACGTATCCGACAAGTCAACGCCTTCGACGTTCGTGAACCCCAATCGCTGTAGCGCAACCAAACCGCCGCCGCGACCGCAAAAAAGTTCAATCACGGACGACTTCTTGTCCGCCTTGTCCAATCCAAACCTGCGAAGCCGTTTCAGAAATTTCTCGATTTCTTCCTCCGGCGTTTCAAATCGTTCATACGCAGCTTCCCATTGCGGGTCACAGCACAACTGCCCCGCAGCGACATGACGAACGATGTTCGCCGTTGATTGAGCGTCACTCATGCGCGTGCTCCCTGGTTTTCGCTAGCCGGGTGGCGATTCGCAAAGTTACGACGGTGCATTTTCAACACTCCCGCCATCAATGCCGCCATCGCTGTTTGAAATCCGATCGCGACCAAGGTCACCCCCGGAACGACCAATCGCATCGTCTGCGGATAATCAAGACGTCCGAAATCCACGCGATACCACTGCACGATAACCGCCGCGATCAAGACAACGCCGATTGCCGCAGCCACCAAACCGAACACCAAGCCGCGTTCGACGGTTAGCTTTTCCAATCGATCGTGAGGCGGCATCATGCCTTCGCGTGCGGCAAAAATTCGAGCCAAAGTGGCAAGCAACACACATTGCCAACCCAACAATCCCGCCAGACTTGCCACCAACAGTGTGTGAACGTCCAGCGCCGCACCGCCAATTCGAACTTGCGGAATCGCCAGCGCGTAGCCGATCAGAGCAATCGCAATCAAAACCAAGCCGGGTCTAAAAAAGGTCCATTTCGGGCTGAAGACCAAGAACAATCGCAGCGTCCGCCAACCATCACGAAACGTTCGCAGATGGGGACCATGTATCTTGCGTCCATCCGGATGAAGCGTGATCGGCACCTGTGACATCGTCGCGTGATGCAATCCGCTTTTGATGATCATCTCGGTCGCGAATTCCATTCCCGGCGATCGCAAATCCAATCGATCGTAAAGGTCGCGAGTAAATCCTCGCATACCACAGTACACATCGTTGATCGGAATCCGGAACATCAAACGCACTAACCAAGACAGCGCTGGATTTCCAAACCAGCGGTGCAGAAACGGCATCGCCCCAGGCATCACTCGACCACCCCCGCGAGGCAACCGACAACCTTGCACCAAGTCAAACCCTTCACGCAGCCGTTCGACGAACGCCGGTATTTCAAGAAAGTCATAGCTGTCATCGGCGTCACCCATGATCACGTACTTGCCGTGCGCCGCCTCGATGCCGTGCATCAGCGCCGCGCCATAACCTCGCTCGACAACGTCAACCGTTCTTGCGCCCAAGCCTTCGGCGATTGACTTTGATGCATCCGTACTGCCATTGTCCGCGATCACGACTTCGCCGCGGATCCCAGCTTCGTCCATCGCCCGGATTGCTTTCTCGATGCAAATGCCGAGCGTGTCAGCTTCGTTGAGACATGGCATAACGACCGAAAGTTCTAAGTTGTCGATCAATGCCCTGCCTTCGTATCAACGGTTCGGTGACAATGAAAAATAGTCGCTTTAAGCAATCATCGATTTGATTCGAAACTCAAAATCGCTCAACTGAAGCTCTCGCTTGATATCGACTATTTTATATAGCGGCTTCCCACCGTAAAACGCCGACCATTCCGTGAATGAACTGGGCGGACCAATCAAACAATCACAACCCGCTAGAGTATACATGTCAACTTGAGGCGATTCTTGACTGATCCGAACGTTGACACCACTAAATTCATCGGCGGAAAATTTTGCATCAGAGCAAACGACAAACTCGATCGTTTGGTCCGGATAGAGTCTCGTGACTTGACGCATGATAGCCAAGTAGGCAGACGCAGGGTAAAAGTATTTGCCATCGAGATACGTTCTATAGTCACCATGGCGAATGTGGACCCCTACCACCATCGAAGCCCGTGACCGCGCGGACTCAAGAACCGAATCAACTCGCTGTTGGTCCGACAACGTAGGTTGAAAGAAGTCGCGGACTTTCTCGACATGCTTGACGACTAATTCCGAACAGCGATAGCGGTACCCGCGAACCCATACATTTCTCTGTTGCGCAAGCGTTAAAAAGGGATCCTTGTTGATCTGGCACGATTGCCCCAGGTCAATCGAATGAATCGTCATCGGCCAGTGTTTCAGCCCAACCGTCGTTGACGTTTCCAGCAAGGCGTGCAACGATTGATACAGAACTCCCCTGCTCCACTGCGGTATCGCCAGCCGACGCATACCCTGGCTGGTGGCATCAATCTTATCCGATACTCCTGGTAAATACCGACACCACAAATCGCTGTGCTGCGTGCCACGAAATAGGTGTGCGTACTTATAGAACGATGGGTTCGCGATTGGTATTTGGTGTTCAACCGAAAACGCGATGAAGTGTGAAAACAGCTTCAGTCGGTTTCCCAACCGACCTGTTTTCCGAGCGATGATAATCATGTTCGTTAATCGCAACCATCAAGAATGATGAACCCGGCATCCAAACCGGTGCCTTCAACTGATCGGTCGAGCAGCTCGAGTCCGCTTTGACAACACAATTGCGAGACCGGCGCCGACGACCAGGGCAGCAACGGGCTCCAGCACCATTCGATACCGATACGCTGGAATCTCGAAACTGCCTGTGATGACTGTGAAGTAACCGAAACACATGGCAAGCCACAAACCCTGCAACCGGGTGGGCCTGTGAACCACCATCGATAGTGTGGCTATTGCGATCAGGATCATCAATCCCGTATTCGCCCAAAGCAAATTGCTAGCTCGATAACGCAGAATCCCGTCGACCAACGGGATCGATTTTTGCCACTTGGTCTGGCCAAAAAACTGTCCAGTGTCTCCCTGTGTCGGCAAATCAGTCGCGCGTGTTCGCCAGACGTTGACGTAACGACGCACCGCCTTTGCCGCGAACACTCGCGGCGACTTCTTGATCGCTTCAATCGCGACTGCTTTCATCAACTGATCCGCTTGTGGATCACTAAGTCCCGATCGAGTTAACCCATCCGAAACCAACCAAGTCGCATCGCGTCCCTCAACCACTCCCACTCGATCGAGCCGAGCCTTCAGCGACCGGCCGGAAACCGAATCGGGAATGGCCAGCCCCGCCCCCGACCCGTCTTGAAACGTGACGACCCACAGGTTCCGACCGACAAACTCCGTCAGAAACGGTTTTCCAAACATCACCTGATTTCGCGCTAGCCAAGGCATCACCATCGCAGCGATCACGCCGCCGGCGATCAAGACATGTAGCACTCGGCTACGCATCTTCAACCCGTATGACTTCAACCCCAAAGCCGCCGAAGGGCGACGCATCGATCGGCGACGAAGATGAACCATCCCCAAAAAGATCACGTGAGGAATCCAAAGCAACAAGACGATCGGACGAGTCAACAACATCAGCGCAAACGTTACTCCCACCCAAACAGCTGACGTATTGGTCTCTCGTTCAAAGTAAGATTGAGTTGCCGATAAGTTCAGCATCAGCGCAAACACGAACAGCGACTCGGACAGCAACGTGGCGCTAAAGACAATCGCAGAAACCGCCGGCAATGAAACCAACAGCGTCAGCGGCAATGCCAACGGCAAACGAGTGATCCGCTTCGCCAACCGGGCAGCGATCCACAACGATGCCACCCAAAGCAGCCCTTGGATGACCACGATCCAAAGCAGAGCTTGCGAACCGGCGACCGACCGCACCGTCGCGACGAACCACGGATACACCGGCGTCCGATAAGCGATCGGCTGATCCATCAACAACAGATCCCCGCCCATCACGCTGGTGCTCAGTCGCCAATAGCCGGCCGCATCCATTTCAATAGAAACCGGCCCACGCGCAAGCACCGCTGCCGTCTTCACCGCGATCAGTACCAGCAACAAGACAACAACGAATTTACGCAAATGACGACTCAAACTAGGAGGGCAATTAAAACAACCATCCTAGCGGATCATCTGACCCAATACCGATAGCGGCAATCGTCACGAACGAAATCCCGAAAGACGACTGAAGTCTTTAGTTTGCAAGCTTCGGCAGGTAACTACTTCGCCTTGCCGAGGGTCGATCCAGTCGGCGGACCGTGTCGATGTGGGTTGGATTTTCAACATGCAAGATAAATTCTTCGACGAACAACTGTCGCGCGTACAAGACACGCTCGAATTGACCGATCAAATCGTGGTGCGGCGTGTATTTACCAAAAATCGCCGCCTCGGCTTGCGCTTCCAATTTCGAAACCGCTTGCCATTGGTGAAATAGCCGATTGAAGTGCCGAGGGTTCTTGGCAGCCAACGAAAGCCTCGCCGTTTCGTCGTCCCAGCGATCGACCAGACGTTCGTCAAAACGATCGATACCACGGATCTGAATTACAGTTTTTTCAAATGCCTTCACTTCACCGTGATACTGTGCCGCCAAACGGGCAAGCGGTGTTGAGTCAGCGGCCTGGGAAACGACCGGCATGCACACGACGATGAACAAAAACGCAGTAACGTAACGTGACATATTGGCGAGCCCAAATGAGTGGTTGGTAATCCGGGATTAGGTGCTGCATGGATCATGCCAATCGTGACAAAACTAGCAGGCTGTGCTTTTCGGCGGTTTTTATTCGTGCCTGCGGTCGTTCCGACCACCACTGCAACCGTATGGTGATCATTCGACGATCATCCGATCGACGACACCAATGTCGTCTCAACGATTCTTGCGTTTCTTTTTACCGCGCCGTTCCGCCTGCCTTTTCGCCTTGTATTTCGGTTTCGAAGAACTCGTCTTGGCCAGCGGTTTCGACTCACCACGGGCTGTCTGGTTCTTGATCACTTCGAGGTACAGTTGCCGATCCTGCAAATCGACCTTGGCAATTCGAACGGTCAGCAGATCTCCCAGACGGTATCGATTGCCTTCCTTGTGACCCTGCAAAATGTTGCCACGACGTTCGAACCGATACTTGTCGTCCGGCAATGTCGTAATCGGCACAAAACCGTCGACGGGCAACTTGATGCATCTTGCGTGAATGCCGTCGGCAAAGACTCGGCTGATCACCGCTTCCATCGTTTCGCCGATGTGCTTTTTCAAGAAGTGCAGCAACTTCAATTCGATCAAATCACGTTCGGCTTGGGCCGCATTGCGTTCCATATCGCTGCAGTGGAACCCGAGTTTTACCAGCGATGTGAACGGATCGTCCGGTGTCTTCACGCCATCGAGCAACTTCTGAACCAAGCGGTGAACCGTCAAGTCAGGATAGCGGCGAATTGGGCTGGTGAAGTGACAATAATGTTCCATGTCGAGCGCGTAGTGCCCATCGGTTTGCGGGCCATACACGGCCTTGTTCATGCTCTTGAGCACTGCAAAGTTAACCGCGTCTTCAAGTGGCGTCCCCGCAACCATGTCCAAGACGGCTTGAATCTCGAAACGACTTTCGACGTTATCGACTTTCAATCCCAAGTCTTTACAGAACATGCTCAATTGTCGCAGCTTGCGACGCTCGGGCGATGGGTGAATTCGATGAAGGTATCCAAGTCCAAGTCCATCCAGCCATGTCGCAACAGCTTG
This sequence comes from Rubripirellula reticaptiva, assembly GCF_007860175.1. NCBI lineage: Bacteria > Pseudomonadati > Planctomycetota > Planctomycetia > Pirellulales > Pirellulaceae > Rubripirellula > Rubripirellula reticaptiva. The sequence goes on from NZ_SJPX01000001.1 coordinate 483,246, forward strand.
GTTGCCAGCCAACATGAACTCTTCGATGATCTGATGGCTTTCAGTATTCTCGGTTCGAAACGCGCCTTTGACTTTGCCGGAACGATCAAATTCCAATTTGATTTCGGGCATGTCCATCGATAGCGCGCCACGTTTGAAACGGGCCTTTCGCATTTGCATGGCAAGCTTGTGCATCCGCAGCAACAAGTCGCAAACCGGTTCGCCCCATTTCTCAGGAAACGTTTCGGGCGCCGCCAAGAACTGATCAACTTGTTCATAGTTCAAACGCATGTCGCTGTGGATGGCGGCGTTATGAACCTCGATGTGCGTGATCGTCAAATCATCGAGCATTTCGATCTCGACCGTTTTGACCAACCGAATTTTATCGGGCTGCAAACTGGCTAAGTGATTGCTGATGATTTCCGGAATCATCGGTATCACACGGTCGGGCAAGTAGACACTGGTCGCTCGGTGCTTGGCTTCTTCATCAAGCGCGCCGCCGATCGGAACAAAGTGGCTGACGTCGGCAATGTGGACCCACAACCGCCAACGGTTTTCTTCGCGTTCTAACGAAATCGCATCATCAAAGTCGCGCGCATCAAATGGATCAATTGTAATCGTAAGTAGCTTGGTTAAGTCCTTACGTCCGTCTGGGACAACACCGTCTTCGAATGCGTCGGCTTGCTTGCGAGCATCATCCAGCACCGCTTCGGGGAACTCATCCGGCAGCGCGTACTGACGCATGATGGTCAGAGTATCGATCGCCGGATTGCTGCTGCTGCCCAGTCGTTCCAAGATCACCGCTTCGCCGCCCGATCCATCGTCGAGCGGGTACTCGACCATTTCGACGAACACCTTGTCATCGTTTTCAAGTGGCAACCCACGAACGTCACCGACCGACACAGGTTGTTCGTAGGGTGTCCCATCAAGGAACACGAAAGGCTTTCCGCTGATCAACCGAAACGTACCGGTGAACTGCCGGCGTGCACGCTGCAGCACCTCGGTGACCGCCGCTTCGTTGCCGCCTTTGCGACTCGGGCGGACTTTGGCTTGGACCAAATCACCTTCCAACGCCCCACCAGTCGAACCGGGTGGCACAAAGAGGTCTTCAACCAAATCGGATCCGGCATCACCGGAATGATTCGGACGCAGAAATCCAAATCCGCCGCCCATCGCACGGCGAAATGTTCCGCGGACGGTGTCCTGGGGACCGCCAATACTGCCGGTGCTGAAAACCAGATGATTCGATCCGTAGACGAGACGGCCCTCGAGGACCAATTGTTTGACCACACGCCTGAGTTCACGATAGCCATCGCCATCGAGATTCATCAAAGCCGCGATTTGTTTGGGTTTGCTCGGCTTGTAGTCTGCCGAGACGACCAATCGCATCAAGCGATCGGCCAATTCATTTGAGATATCCATTGCTGAAGGATATCCGATTTCGCAGCAAGCCCTAACGGGCCATCCTATCCACGACGGCCGTAGGACAGGAATCTCCCACAAGAATCTGGCTGCAACCCGAAGTTTTTTGCGTTTCGAGCGCCTCTAGGAGCTAAGTTTCGGTGCCCGTAGATCCGGGGGGTGTTCCTCTAGAGTTTCTTTCGTAGTGCTAGAAAGCGATCAAATGTCGGTAAATTTCGATAACTCCAGTCAAGCTGAGGCGTTGCGGCGACTGCGACGAGCCGGCAGTTTTGGCGCCATTGCCCTGGTCGGGATCGGCGGATTAGTGGGACTGACCCTTTGGGTTTTCATGTTCTGCCAGATCGAAGTCCCCAGCGGAAAGATCGCAGTCTTGACCAAAAAGACCGGTCAAGAGATTTCCAACGAAATGGAAATCGTGCCCGAAGAACAATCCGGCAAGTTCAAAGGCATCGAAGAGAAGGTGCTGACCGAAGGCCGCTATTTCTATAACCCCTGGAATTGGGACTGGGACGTCGTTAGCCAGGTCGAAGTCCCCGAAAACCGCCTTGGCGTTCGCATTCGACTTTACGGTGACGACCTAGGCTATGGCAATTTGATCGCCGAAAAGCAAACCGAAAAAGGCATCTTCGGCGAAGTCCTTCGACCTGGACGCTACCCGCTTAATGCGATCGTTTACGAAGCCAACACTCAGCCGAAACCGAACCGCAACAACTTCATCGAACTGGTCGAACTGCATCAACCCGTTGTGATCCCTGCCGGGTTCATCGGTGTGGTGACGCTGCTGTCGGGACCGCCCGCTGATGACCCCAATCAATTGATCGTCGAAGCCGGCAAGCGAGGTGTTCAGAAAGAAACACTCGATCCGGGCGTTTACTACATCAACCCCTACGTCAAACGAGTCAACCTGGTCGATTGCCGGAGCCAACGATTCAATTTGTCCACCGGCGGCGAAATGGGCTTCCCAAGCCGCGACGGTTTCTGGGTCAAACTTGATGGTCGAATCGAATTCCGAGTCGACCCGGTTCGCGCCGCAGAAGTCTTCGTGACCTACAACGATGGGTTCAATGACCGCGGGAACGATGCCGTCGTCGAAGAAGAGATCATCCAAAAAATCATTCTGCCCAACGCCCGTTCATTCTGTCGTTTGCGTGGCAGTGACAACTCGGGACGTGACTTCATCCTGGGCGAAAAACGACTGGAATTCCAACAAGACTTTCAAAAAACGCTGGAAGAGCTTTGCGAAACTCAAGGTATCGAAATTATCCAAGCTTTGATCACGCGAATTTCGCCGCCGCAACAAATCGCACTGCCCGTTCGCCAACGTCAAATCGCTGCGCAACAATCGGAACAGTACGTAAAAGAAATCGAGCAACAGCTTAGCGAGCAAAACTTGAAAGTTGAGCAAGAACTGGTCAAGCAAAAGCAAGTCTTGATCGCCGTTGAACAAGAAGTCGTCAAACTGACCGTCGAAGCACAACGCCAACAGGAAGTCGCTGTCATTGGCGCCGAACAACGCCGGAAGGTTGCCGAAGTCGAACTGTCTGCGGCAAAAGATCAGGCCGATGCAATCACCGCACGCGGGAACGCAGCGGCAGAAGTCATCAACTTTGAAAACGAAGCAGAGGCGGCCGGATGGAAAAAGTCAGTCGAAGCCTACGGCGATAGCGGCGACGAGTTCGCGCGATGGGTCCTGCTGAAGAAGCTGGCGCCAAGCTACCGCCAACTGATGGTCAACACAGCCGACAGTCCTTTGATGGACATTTTTAGCGAATTCAATCCTGAGGTTGAGACGGCAGACAAGCTTGAAATCAAACCAGAAACGAAGCCAACTGAAGACAAAAACGCACGATCCGACAACCAAGATTCGGGAGCCCAGGAATGAGTTTGACACGAAACAAATCGCTCGCCGGACTGATATTCAGCTTCGTTTGGGTCGCCGTCTTTATGTATCTCGGATTCCTGTGGTTCCTCTGCCGCGTTTACGTGCCAGACGGTCACAGCCTGTTGCTGCGTTACAAAGGACCGCTGGTCATCCACACCGCAGGCGAACCCGAACCGGGACGTCTTGCACGCAAAGGTGAAATCGGCGTCATGGAAGAGATGCGCGGCCCCGGACGACATTTCTACAACCCGATCTACTGGGAACGCACAATCGTGCCGGACCAAATCGTCTATCCGGGCCAGATCGCAGTCGTGACCAGCAAGGTAGGTACTCCGTTGCCTGCCGGCGAGTTTCTGGTTGACGGTGACCTAGACGGTGATAACCGAGCCAACCAAAAAGGAATCTTGCGCAAGGTGTTTGGTCCCGGCCGATACCGTGCCAATCCCTATGCGTTTGAATTCAAAATTGTCGGTCGCGAAGTGACCACGATCGGTCGTCAAGAAAAGACCAGCGGCTGGGTCGAAATCCCGACCGGATATGTGGGCGTCGTGACGATGCAAACCGACAATCGGGCAATCGGTGTAAAAGCAGGTATCCAAGACAAGGTCATGCAGCCAGGCTTGTATCCGGTCAATCCCAAAGAGCAACAAATCGACATCATCAACGTCGGCTATCGCGAAACGAGTATCCAAGTCTCGGAAATGGTCGACAGCATGAAAAAGCCGATGTACGACGAACAGGGTGAACCGCTTGCCGTTGCCGGAACGGGGATTAACTTCCCGAGCAACGACGGTTTCGACATCCAGTTGGACTTCTCGACCATTTGGGGCGTGATGCCCATTCACGCCGCGGACATTGTACGGACGTTTGGAAACATCGACGCCGTCGAAGAAAAAGTGATCGAGCCGCAAAGCGAAAGTATCTGTCGCAACAACGGATCGAAGATGGGCGCCGTTGAACTCTTGATCGGCGAATCGCGAGAAGAGTTTCAGACATCAGTCAGTGACGAATTCAAATCCGTGCTAGCCAGCAAGAACATCTCGCTGCTGTACGGTTTGGTTCGCCACATCTACATTCCCAAAGAAGTCCGCGAACCGATTCAAAAGGGCTATGTCGCTGACGAACTGCGTCTGACACGCGACGAAGAAACGAAAACAGCACGGATTGAAGCTAAGCTTCGGGAAGCCGAAAGCAAGGTTCTGCTAGAAGCCGAACGGACTCGCGTCGATACCGATCGAATGCGAGCAGGTGTTGCAGCCGAAGGCGAAAAGAAAGCGAAAGAAATCGAAGCATCGACGACGCAACTGATTGCCGCAATCGATCGCGAAACCGCCGAACTTGATGCCCAAAAGACGGTTTTGCTTGGACGGGCCGAATCATCGGCTAAACAGGTCGCCGCGGAAGCCACCGCGGACATGTTTCGCTTGGCAGTGGAAGCGTTCGGATCACCCGCCGCTTTCAACAAGTGGGAATTTGCCGAACAATTGCCTAGCGACCTAGAACTAAAACTGTTTTACGCCGGCGAAGGCACCCTGTGGACGGACCTGAACAACATCCAACCGACCCTACCCCTGAAAAAGTAGTGTTTGTTCGAGGTTACGAAAAACGCCGCGTGTTTCGTCCCACGCGGCGTTTTCTTTTCAAATTCTCGGTGACTAAGTTGCCTTAGAACTGGGTTTGATACTGGAAGTAGAAGAAGTCAGCATCGTTGCTGCTTGCTACGCCCGGTGTCGTCTTGTAGTAGTCGCCCGCATTGAAGTGCGAGTAGCCGACCAACACGTTGTTCCGAGCGTTCAAGTTCACGTTGAACAACACGTCGATTTCTTGGCCAAGTTCTTTGTCACCCGCCGCATTGGCTGCGTTGTACGGCGCCATGGTAACACCGTACGGGGTGGTCGATTGGTCCAAGAAGAAGTGGTGGTACCACAACAGCAACGACACTTTTTTGCTGAACAACGGTGTGATGAACTGAGCATTGATGTCGTGCAAGTTGCGACGACCAAACAAGTCCATGAAACCGTTGTACTTGTGCGCAAGTGGGAACAAGTGATCAAAGCTGTCGTCACCGCGAGCTGCTGGGACGTCATCGCCACCCGATGCGTAGTCATACCAGAACCAAACGGTTGGCTTCCAATCGCCGAAGTCTAGCTTACGTCCCAAACCGCCCGTGATGAACTCGGCGCTGTGATCGCCAAATCCAGGACTGTTCGATCCAAATTGGACGCCGCCTTCGAACTCGTACAACAGTCCACCATCGGTATCACCCGCTACTCGAGTACCAATCGTGTGGTAGTCGAAGTCGGCATCATCGTTGTTGTAACCAAGGTAATAGGCGTCAACCGTTCCGATATCCAAACCCTTGCGAGTTGCGTAGACACCATAGAACTGTTGATTTTCGTTGGCATCGTCGATTTTGTCTTCGGTCGACGCGTTTCGGTTGACCGGGTTGGTCCAAAATCCGTCGACGTCCCAGTTATCGCCGATGTAAGTTCCGCGCACACCTTGGAACGTGCGGCGGGTATTAGCCCAATCGAGTGGAGAAACTAAGCGCTGAGCCCCAAGCAACAATTCTTGACGTCCAACACGAAGCGTTAAGTCTTCGGTCAACTTGGTGTCCAAGAACAAGTTCTGGATCTCACCACGGTTCTCTTCGATCGGGCGATTGTTAAAAATCTCGCCGCCCGAGTCGGCGTACAAATACTCACCGTAAAGTCGGAAGTATTCATTGACCCGATAGTTGGCAAAGAACCGCAAACGGGTCAGCCAAAAATCATCATCGCGGCCCGTCAAACCGAGGCCGCGCATGTTGTTTTCATCGTGGTAACGCACACGCGCTTCGCCACCAATGTCGAGCTTGCCGTCGTACATTCCCTTCAAAGAATCGCCCAGCATCGGCTTGCCGTCGTAGCAGGGGTCATTTAGATAGCTGAAGTCGTTCGCATAGAAGACGCCCTTGTAGGCACCCTTCATCTTGGCGGCAGCGGCCTCTTTCTTTTCCTTGGTGCAGCATGGCGTGTTGCAGCAGTTGCAAGGGGCCGCATCCATCAGAATCGGTTGCGAGTAGGTTTCGCTAGGGCTCGCGATGGGCGCGGGCATCACGTCGATCGATTCCTCGACCGGAGCGTCGATCGCAATCGGCTCGGGAATGGCAACCGACTCACCGCCATCCTGTAGCGGCGAGTAGACGGTGACTTGTTGGACTGATTCGCCCAGCGATAAGTCAACGATATCGGAAGGCGAGTCGGCGAAAGCCGCTTGCCCTGTCATGAGGCCGCTCAGCAGTAATCCTGCGAGCGCACGCCGGCGCGAATGGTAGAAAGTTTGCATAGGGACGAGGTTCCTTCCTCTAGTGAGATTGGTCGGGTCTGATGGCGAATAAACGAGACTGGGGCGATGGATTAAAGCCAAGTCGTTGCGATCCGCCTGAATCAACAACCTTTTGCCAACCGATCCATGGCGGCAACGCGACACTCTCCAACTCCGGCGTGCTGGTGTGCATCTTGGATCAGATATCGGCGTTCACGATTGAAATACGTGACGTCGTTTCGACTGACACAACATCCGAAACATTTGCTGCAATCCGAACAACCGATCAACTCGAAGTGCCCTGTCCACGCGCAATCGCTGCATCCCAGATATGCAGGAGCAGGAAACGGCTCAACCCAAAACCGGCGGTTTGGCTACCTGAGACGCAATTGCGTGGTGTTTAGCGGAGCCAATTTTGACTTAGCCCGTGTGAATCCGTGTTTCACAGGCAGGCGGTACGTCGGTTGCTTCTCGAGATCGATCGATATGCGTCGTTGATGCACAGGTATCGGTGTGTCACCGCGACGGTTCGCTAGGCGGAGCGATCCCTATAAAAATTCTACGAGGCTATTCCAGCCGCGTTGTTTGATTGCACCAAGGGAACTTCGCATTTGTCGATCGCGACCGAGAACAAGTCACTGCCGCCCACATTCGCCGCGAACACATCGCTCGTTCGAACGAGACTGCTGATCGTTGGTGGAGGAATGACTGCACATCAGCTTTGTCGGCAATTGGTTAACAGCGGTGCGATTAAAAACTTTGATGTCACGATCTTTGGCAGCGAGTCCAGGTTGGCTTATGATCGCGTCAACTTATCTCGGATGTTTGAAGGGCATGGCGAGACAGGCCTGCTGCTAGCCCGTCGCGATTGGTACGACGAACACGAAATCGAATTCAAAACGAATTGTGTCATCAAGCACCTCGATCGCTCAGCACGCAAGATTGTTGACGATCACGGCAACCACTATCCCTACGACAAGTTGGTACTGGCAACCGGCTCGCGAGCGTTCGTCCCACCGGTCCCAGGAAGTGACTGCGAAGGAGTGTTCGTTTACCGAACCATCGATGATCTAGAAAGAATTCATCACCACATCACTCAACGTAAAGCCACCGTTGGCGCCGTAATCGGCGGCGGACTACTTGGCCTGGAGGCCGCAAAAATCCTGCGAGATCGCGGGCTGCAAACATCCGTGATTGAAATGGCACCAGGGCTAATGCCCCGGCAACTCGACCGAGACGGTGCCGCCAGATTGAAACAGCATGTCGAGTCAATGGGCGTCGACGTCCATTTGGTTCGGCGTACAGAATCGATCAAGACCAATCAGATGGGGCAATTGACGATCCACTTCGGAAATGCGGACCCGATCAACGTCGATGTTTTGATCATCGCGGCCGGCGTGCGGCCGAACGATTCCCTCGCTCGTGAATCAGACTTGGCGGTGGGCCCCAGGGGCGGCATCGCCGTCGACGCGAGATTGCAAACGAAGGATCCCAACGTGTTTGCCATCGGCGAATGCTGTAGTTTTCGCGATCACATCTATGGGTTGGTTGCACCGTGTTACCGGATGGCCGATGTGTTGGCCAGTCGGCTAAGCGGTCAGGAAATCATGTTCCAAGGTGCCGATGAGTCAGCCGAACTAAAATTGCTAGGCGTCCAAGTCGTCACGCTCGGCCGCGTAATCGGCGAATCAACCAACGGTATCGTGCTGGCTCATCGTGACGATCAATCGTATCGAAAAATAATAATCGAACGAGGAAAGTTGGTTGGCGCCGCGTGCGTGGGACCATGGGAAAGCGTTCCGCAGATTCGTCAAGCAATCGCCAAACAGAAAATGATCTGGCCGTTGCAACGGTCACGTTTCCTGCGGACGGGATCGCCTTGGGCGCTCGGTGATGCGCTGCCGATTTCCCTTTGGCCCGCCGATGCAATCGTTTGTAGTTGCCTGGGTGTGACGCGAGGCCAGATCAGCCAAGCCGTCATCGACGACCAAACAGATGTCGACGAAATTGCTCGCGTCACCGGCGCATCAAGCGCATGCGGCAGTTGCCGATCGCTGTTATGTGAGATGACCGGAAGAGACTCGTCGTCGAAGCCGGCGGCGGGTTCGAAAACGATGTTAGCGGCTTCGATCGTGGCGGCAGTGACTGCACTGCTGTACTTCACAGTTCCTGCGCCAAAATTTGCCACCAGTGTCACCGATGCATGGCGTGACATTGATGTGCTTTGGCGAAACGACTTTCCTCGTCAAGTGACCGGATACACGACACTCAGTCTGACATTAGTCGGGCTGACGTTTTCTCTACGAAAGCGATTGCAGTGGTTTCAATTTGGAACCTACGCATTTTGGCGTTCAGTGCATGCCGTACTCGGTGTCTTGGTCATCATCAGCATCGCTGTCCATACCGGGTTACGAATGGGCGAGAACCTAAATTTCATTTTGGCGGCAACCTTCTTGAGCGTTGCCGCCGTTGGATCGCTCGCAGGATTTGCCAGCGGAATGGAATCGCGAACCACCGGTGCCACCGCCATGTTCATTCGGCGATGGCGCCCCAGGTTGACGCAAGTGCATACGTGGTTGTTCTGGCCACTGCCCGCTTTGGTGGTATTGCACATCGTTTCCTTCTATTGGTTCGCCGACGGTGGAAATTGAAATGCAGACAAGATGGTTTGCAGGACAGGTGAGTCAGTGGTGGTTGTGGTCGGGCCTCAATCTTGCGTTGATCGCGTATTTTGGCTACGCCTTCGTTGCCCCCCCGTCGTCGGTCAAAGCTTCATTACTGCCTGGCGAGACCACTCATGGCCACTATCAAATCGAACTGGATTGCAACGCATGTCATCTTGCGGCCGACGATCCCGAGCGTCATTCCGCCGGCAACGTGATGACGGATGCGTGCAACCGATGCCACGCCAATCAATTGACTCTCGTCAACGACACACACCCAGCGAAAAAGTTTCGCGACCCCAGCAATGCGGATTTGCTGGAAATCTTGGACGCGCAAGACTGTCTGACTTGTCACCGCGAACACGTGCCCGAACAGACCGTGTCGATGGGTTTGACACTTCCAACGGACTACTGCTGGCACTGTCACGAAGATATCGGCGACGCCCGCTCATCCCATGCTGAAATGAAATTCGATTCGTGCGCAACGGCCGGTTGCCACAACTATCACGATAACCGAGCTCTGTACGAAAAATTTCTAGATGTGCACTATGGCGAGGCGGATCATCTGGTATCGGCCATCGTTCCATCGAGAAATCTCAAGCAACAGTGGATAGAACGGCACCCAGACAAGAGCCAACTTTATATCGCCGACGCGGACGGCCCAAGCAACGAACCAGCGGGATCGACCATCGAAACCGATTGGGCCGAGACAGCGCACGCAGCTGCAGGAGTCAACTGCGGCGAATGCCACAATGAAAAAAAAGCCTCCGGTGAAACGTCCTGGAACGACCGAGTCGCGATGTCGGTTTGCGAGCAATGTCACAAGTCCGAGGTTGATTCATTTCAAACCGGAAAGCATGGGATGCGGTTGTCCATCGGAATGTCACCGATGCTGCCTTCGTTAGCACGATTGCCAATGCACGCTGGCGCTTCGCATCAAGAACTGAACTGCAACGCGTGTCATGAAGGCCATCGATTTGACACCCGGCATGCGGCAGTGGAAGCCTGCCAGAAGTGCCATGCCGATTCTCACTCTTTGGCTTATGCGGATTCCTCTCACGCCCAGCTTTGGCGATCCGAAATGGCTGGCGAATTGCCGACCGGAAGCGGCGTTTCGTGCGCCACTTGCCACCTGCCAAGGCTGACAGGCGACGACGGAATTTGGGTCAACCATGATCAAAACGCGGTATTGCGTCCAAGCGAGACGATGGCACGCGAAGTTTGTGGCCACTGCCATGGCCTTGAATACGCCCTTAGCGCGTTGGCCGACCCAGAACTAGCAATCTCTTGCTACGACCAACCGCCGCACATTCGAATCCGTTCCCTGCAAATGGCTCATGAATACTTCGAAGCCCGTCGTCAGAAGAGTTCCCGCTGACGACCAATCAATCCATTCCCTAGTTCCCTGCCCTACCCTTGGAGTTCTCTACGATGAAACGACACAATTGCCCGAACATTTCGGCGCGACCTCAACGCCGTCGCGCTAAATCAATGCTTTCCGCATTTGCAGTAACCGCGACTGCTGTTGCGATGCTTTGCACTACCGGATGTGGTGAACCTGCGGCTGCTTCGGCGACACCATCGGCTGGCATTACGCCGCAAAAGTTCGCTGATGGAGTCCACGCGGTGATGATGGCTGACCGAACCGTTTACGCCACGCACGTCGTCACCAACTTGAAAAAGCAATCGTCACCCGTTACAGCCGACGAATACTGGATGGACTCGACCAATGCGATTCCATTGCCGGCCCAAATGTTTCGCATGGGCGCCGAACTCGTCGACGAAAATCCCGAAGCGGGATTCACGTATTCATTGCGCAGTGAATGGCCACTCAACGAGCAGCACAAAGCCAAAAGCGAGTTCGAAACGGCGGCGCTTAAGTACATCACTGCCAATCCGGGCGAGAACTATTACGGCGAAGAAGAACTTGGCGGCAACAAGTATTTCGTTGCGGTTTACCCCGATCGCGCCGTCGCTGAGGCATGTTGGACCTGCCACAACGACCACCCCGATCGTGCCGCGGATTATCCCGAGTTCGGCAAGGACGATGTGATGGGTGGAGTTCTGGTACGTGTACCGATTCCATGACCTAGAGCCCTACTCAAATGCAAACTCAATCCATCACTTAGGAACATTCAACATGACACCACAGCAAATTACTCTCGTGCAGGACTCCTGGGCACAGGTGAAGCCCATCTCGGAACAGGCCGCCGAATTATTCTACGGACGACTTTTCGAACTCGATCCGTCGCTGAAAACGCTCTTTAAAGGCGATATGAAGGACCAGGGAAAGAAGTTGATGGCTACCCTCAATCTCGCAGTCACATCGTTGACGAAATTGGAAACGATTCTAGCGGCAGTGCAAGAATTAGGACGTCGGCACGTTCAATACGGTGTGCCTGATTCGAGCTACGCCACAGTGGGCGAAGCGCTGCTTTGGACGCTGGACAAAGGCCTGGGAGAAGCATTCACCGACGACGTCAAAGCCGCCTGGACCGAAACGTATTTGACGCTGAGCAACGTCATGCTTGACGCCGCGCACGACGCGCAGGCGGCAAGCTAGACCGCGAACGACAGCGCCGCAACGAGGTGCTGTTTTCTGAGGCAGGTGCATCGACACCTGCCATCTCGCTAAGCAGCTGCACGAGCTCCGCTGGGTGGCCGGCCCCCCAGACTCTTCAACGCCGCCACAAGCCTTGCGTGCGAATACGCACCATTGAACCAACTTACCGAAACGCTTGATGCACCTTGCGAGGGAATCCGAACGCGTGAAACCTGTTTGGCTCATCGGTTGCTTCACTTCGAATCCGACGAGAAGTCTAGTACTTCGCAGCTCATCCTCTTCGCACCTCATCCAATTTGATCCCGAATGCAAATGCTTCACATCGGACTCCGAGCGCCTCATCACTTGCTCCTGTTACTTCTGATGCTCGCATCGATTGCCGGTTGCAGCAGCAACGCAATCACGCTGGAAGATTTGGAGGCAGCGGCGGCAAAGCTGGAGAAAGCTGATGAAGAAAGAGTTGTCGCGGACGGCGAGACAGCTTCAAGTCCGACCGAAGAATCGGCCGTGACTGAGATTTTAAATATCGAAAAGCCGAACTTAAAGTTTGGCTTTATCAAGTTGACGGATTGCGCGCCGCTGGTCATCGCCAAAGAAAAGGGCTACTTCGAAGACGAGGGGCTCAGTGTTGAAGTCGAGGCACAATCGAACTGGAAAATTCTTCTCGACCGAGTCATTGATGGCCAATTGGACGGCGCTCATATGTTGGCCGGACAACCGATTGGAGCCACGATCGGTATCGGAACGACGTCACCGATCATCACCGCCTACAGCCTTGATTACAACGGGAACGGCATCACGGTCAGCAATGAAATCTGGACCAAGATGCAAGAGAACGACCCCGAGCTGAAAAAGCCGCAGCCCAAGCATCCGATCTCGGCTAACTCGCTTAAGCCGATTGTTGATCAATACAAAAGAGATGGTAAAGATTTCAACATGGGCATGGTATTTCCCGTGTCGACGCACAACTATGAAATTCGCTACTGGCTAGCAGCGTCGGGAATCCATCCTGGTTTCTACAACGAGCAAAACATTCAAGGCACCGTAGACGCAGATGTGATCCTGTCGGTCACTCCTCCGCCACAAATGCCGTCGACCTTAGAAGCCGGCACGATTCTGGGCTACTGCGTCGGTGAACCCTGGAATCAGAAAGCCGTTGTCGATGGAATTGGTGTTCCCGTCACAACGAACTATGACATCTGGAAAAACAACCCCGAGAAAGTGTTCGGGGTTTCCGAGCAGTGGAACGAGAAGTATCCGAACACGCACATCGCCGTCGTCAAAGCGTTGATCCGAGCCGGCAAATGGCTCGATGAAAAAGACGCAGATGGCAACTTGGTGAATCGCCAGGAAGCTTGTCAGATTTTGAGTAAGAAGGACTACGTCGGAGCTGACGTGGGCGTGATCGAAAAATCCATGTTGGGAACGTTCGTCTTTCAGAAAAGCGACGTTCGACCGATGCCCGATTTCAACGTTTTCTTTGACCACCAGGCAAGCTTCCCTCACTACAGCGACTGCGTGTGGTTTCTAACCCAGATGCGTCGTTGGGGACAGATTACCGAACCCAAGCCGGCCAGTTGGTACGCCGAAACGGCCAAGAAAATCTACAAGCCGTCTATCTACCGCAAAGCTTCGGCGATGCTGGTTGCCGAAGGCAAGGTCGACGCGGACGCGTTCCCGGCCGCCGACTACGACGGCTATCGCGAACCGACTTCGGAATTCATTGACGGCAACACCTACGACGCAAAAGACCCAATCGGCTACATCAACAGCTTTACGATTGGGAATAAAGAAGATAGCACGCTCGAGAAGCAGTAGCTCGAAAACAGCACGTGATGAGTCACTCGCTGACACTTCGACGGCAGCAAATGATCGCGACCGTCCATAGGCCGAACGTTCTCGATCGGTTGACCGCCTCAATCGGTCGAGTTTGTGAAGCGGCCATGAAGGGTCGGGTGCTGTGGTCCGGTGCCCGTCGCCCGGCCCGGCCGCGGATCGTTTTTTTTGAAACATACAAGGTTTGAGACTTATGAACTGGCGTGGTAAAGCTCTTCGATTTTGTGAAGTCACGGGTATGCCCGTTCTAGAACCCTTTGTCCGGCTTGCTGCGGGAGAGGATCCCAAGGAGCAATTGGCAGGTATCGCCAAGTATGTGCTGTTGCCAGCGGTTGCCGTCGCAATCTTTCTTGCGATGTGGTCAGCCGCAGCAAAAACGATCATCACCGAAAGTGGCGAATTGCCCAGCCCAACTGCCACTTGGCTGGCAGGTAAGGAGTTGTTCGCGATGCATCAACAACAACGCGCCGACGATGCGGCAAAGAAGCAAGACAAGTTAATGCAAGCTGTACAGTTCATGGTCGATGCCAAAAAGCTTGAACGCCGAGCGTCCTCGGCCAACGATACAGACAAAACAACTTTGCTTTCCAACGCTTTGATTTTAAAGAAAAAGGCCGTTCAAGCTGCCAACTATACGCCGACAAGTGCGCCCACATTTGTCGATCAGATCTTCACAAGTTTAAAGACCGTCTTCTTCGGATTCATCCTTGCAACCGTGATCGCGGTGCCCGTAGGCGTGCTTTGCGGCATGAGTTCTTGGTTCAATGCGGCGATGACACCGTTTATCCAAATCTTCAAACCCGTGTCGCCACTTGCATGGCTTCCGCTTGCCGCGGTCGTGATCATTTGGGCGTACCGAAATTCACAGCCGGGCGAGACCTTCTTTGACAAAGCATTCTTGATCTCGGCGGCGACAGTTTCTCTTTGCTCGCTCTGGCCAACCTTGGTCAACACGACGCTCGGCGTCGCGAGCGTTGACAAAGATTACTTGAACGTTGCTCGCGTCTTGAAATTGTCTTGGTGGCAGAAGCTCTACAAGATCATCTTGCCAGCAAGTCTTCCCCTGATGTTCGCGGGACTTCGAATCAGTTTGGGTGTTGGTTGGATGGTTCTGATTGCGGCCGACATGTTGGCACAGAATCCAGGACTCGGAAAGTTCGTTTGGGATGAATTCCAAAACGGCTCCTCACTGACCTACGCTCGGATCGCTTTCAGCGTAATCGTCATTGGAGTGATTGGACTGGTTCTCGATCGCACCATGATCTGTTTGCGAAACCTGGTCAGCTTTGGCAATCCGGCGGCCGCTTGAGAGATGCGTCTTTCACGGATGTAACTTTGCTTCGGATCTCGCATGAAGCGAGAAAGTGAGCGATCGCCAGGGACGGCGTTTTTGATTCAAATTTTTGCCTGTGAGTTCAAGATGAGTGTTGTAGTTCGACCATCGCCTTCCATTGAAACTCGTGTTGCCCCCCAACGCCCCGAAACGATCCTGTCGTTGAAAAATGTAGGTAAGGGATTTGGTAGCGGAGTGACTCGAACGGAGGTTTTAACGAACATCAATTTGAATGTCCGCGAAGGCGAATTCCTGGCCGTCGTCGGGTTCTCGGGCAGCGGCAAGTCGACCTTCATGAAGTTACTGGCGGGTTTGGAGACACCCGACACCGGCCAACTATTGATGAATGGTTTACCGATCGCCGGCCCCAGTCCTGATCGTGGACTGGTGTTTCAAAATTACTCGTTGCTGCCGTGGCTAACGGTGCGAGGAAACATCGCGTTGTCAGTCGATAGCGTGTTTCGAAGTTGGCCCAAAGCCGAACGACGCGATCATGTCGAAAAGTTCATTGAAATGGTCGGTCTGGGTCATGCCGCCCATCGTCGGCCGCATGAACTATCCGGTGGGATGCGACAACGCGTCTCCCTTGCCCGAACGCTGGCAATGAAACCCAAGATTTTATTGCTAGATGAACCGCTGTCCGCACTCGATGCGCTTACTCGATCGGTGCTGCAAGAAGAGATCCTGAAGATCTGGGAGGAAGAGCGGCAGACCTGTGTGATGATCACCAACGATGTTGATGAGGCGATCTTGGTTGCCGACCGGATCGTTCCGCTTAACCCAGGACCTAACGCGTCGCTGGGTCCGACCTTCACAGTCGAACTCGACCGGCCGCGACGGGCAACGGAACTCAACCACAACACGACATTTCGCGGACTACGTAACGCGGTAACCAACTACTTAGTCGCCGTACGCCAGAAAAACCGTGACGACGAAGCAGCCGCATCAACGGCACCAAAAATCGAACTTCCGGACTTACAACCACGCAGCCTGGCGCTGCCTCGCAAGTCAACGACGAACCGACCGATCGTCACC
The DNA here is from genome assembly GCF_007860175.1 of Rubripirellula reticaptiva. Classification (NCBI taxonomy): domain Bacteria; kingdom Pseudomonadati; phylum Planctomycetota; class Planctomycetia; order Pirellulales; family Pirellulaceae; genus Rubripirellula; species Rubripirellula reticaptiva. Next base: position 499,265 of record NZ_SJPX01000001.1, read on the forward strand.
AGCTAAACACCTCAAATAGAAAGCATTCAATGGCCGGTTACGTCGAAATGTATCGCCTCGGAAAAACCTACGACACGCCCAACGGGCCTGCCGTGATTGTCGAGGACTTTAATCTGAACATGCAGCAAGGCGAATACATTTGCTTGCTCGGTCACTCGGGGTGCGGCAAGTCAACAGTGCTGTCGATGGTGGCGGGGCTCAACGAAATCACGGATGGCGGAGTCGTCGTTGCCAACCACGAAATTGACGGTCCCGGACCGGACCGTGGTGTTGTTTTTCAATCACCGTGTCTGATGCCATGGATGACAGCCATGGACAATGTGTTGCTGGGCGTCAATCAGGTTTACCCGCACGGTACGACGAGTCAGAAACGCGACATTGCAGGTTACTACCTGACGCTGGTCGGTTTGGGCAACAGTCTAGGCGTGCGTGCCAGTTCGCTAAGCCAAGGAATGCAACAAAGGGTCGGCATCGCAAGAGCGTTCGCGTTGAAACCCAAGATGTTGTTGCTAGACGAACCGTTCGGAATGCTGGATTCACTGACCCGCATGGAACTGCAAGAGATCCTTCTTGAGATCTTAAAAAGAGACAAGATCACGACATTGATGATTACGCACGATGTCGATGAAGCGTTATTCATGAGCGACCGTGTGGTCATGATGACCAACGGGCCACGCGCCCGAGTTGGAAAAATCATCGACGTTCCGTTTGACAGGCCACGAGTTCGTGCCGACGTGCTCGATCACCCCGAGTACTACGACTATCGAGCCGACATGATCCGATTCTTGGAAGACCAAGATCACAAAAAGCTAAAGGCTGACGCCGAAAAACTTGAGGCTCTCAAAGCCAAAAACGCCCAAGAATTGCAGCAACAAGCATGATCGCGCCACCCAACCTATTGAGTGACTCCCTTCTGGTCGATGCCCGAACTTACAAGGTCGATGAATCAAGGATTCTAAACCCTGATGATTCAGCACTGTGTCGGTTGGCGGTCAAGTCAATTGTCACCGGGATGGCAGAGGTACTGACCGGCGATGACCAGTCAGATCCTGTCGGCGCAGCGCTAGCGATTCCGATTTACCGCAATCATGCGATCATTAGCATTGCCGTTCTCGCGATTGCTCCCAAATCGGCCGGCACCGGCGTTTTCGAAATTTGGGAGCCCGTTGATCCGTACGAAGAACTGCGGCTTCGTGGCGGCTACTTCGCACAGCTCGAGAGGTTTTCAAACGTCAGTTCGTTTGTTCGATTTGAAAAGGGCAACGGTTTGCCGGGACAAGTTTGGTCGCTTGCAAAAAGCGTCATCCATGACGATCTACCCAACCATGTGGGATTCCTGCGAGCGGCGGGCGCGTCGGCCGGACTGCTTAGCACCGCAATCGGGATCCCTGTGATCAACCAGACGCTGTTATCGGCTGTCGTGATGATCAGCTCGTCCTCGAATCCAATCGCTAAAGCATTTGAGATATGGACGGTCGAAGAGGGCCGCTTCGTGCTTGATTCGTCGGCATATCAATCGGATGGAGAATCCGGCCGAATTGCGTTGGGTTCAACGCTGTCACTCGGCGAGGGTCTCCCCGGACTCGCTCGCCAACACGAGGGCGCCGTGACGACAGACAGCACCACCGCCCTGGCCTCCGGCCGAGTCGATGGTCAACCAACTTTTAGTGGCGGATTGGCTATTCCCTTCTATGTCGGCAACGAACTGAATAGTGTCGCAACGCTGTGCTTTTAACCTAGATGTCTCACAAATTCGGCACGTCCTCCAATCGACAAATATGTCTTCTTCGCTTCCCATTATCGATCCCTCGACGGACTTGATTGGTCAACTTTTGGCTGAGCAACAATCGTTGTCGGCCGTTGAGCAGTTTAGTTCGTTCCACGCGGGACTCGACAAGAGCGACGCCGCCAATTTGGTGCCAGAAGCCCCGGCACAAGAACGCTACTACCGAAACCTGCTACCCGCATCGCCACCTGGTCCAGACCAACAGTTTGCGTTCGAAGTCGATTTGGACAAATGCAGTGGCTGCAAAGCTTGCGTCGTCGCCTGTCACACTCTTAACGGTCTAGAAGAAGATGAAGCGTGGCGGCGTGTCGGTACGTTGACGATCGGCGAAACCCTGATTGACGACGAACTGTCTCCTACCCTGCCCGCGATCCAGCACGTCACGACGGCCTGTCATCACTGCGAAGATCCAGGTTGCTTGAACGGGTGCCCTGTCAAGGCGTACGAAAAAGACCCTGTCACCGGAATCGTGCGTCATTTGGACGACCAGTGCATCGGATGCAAGTACTGCACAATGATGTGCCCTTATGAAGTCCCCCAGTACAGCGACCGTCTTGGCATCGTACGAAAGTGCGACATGTGCCACCAACGACTTTCGGCTGGCGAAGCCCCTGCCTGTGTTCAAGCATGTCCAAACGAAGCCATTGCAATCACCGTCGTTCAGCGCGGACTGCAATTCGGCGACGACACTACGCTAGCCCCCGGCGCTCCGCTTTCCAGCATCACCCAGCCCACCACTCAGTACAAATCGTCGCGTAACGCAGCTGTTGAATCGGCGATGCCGCAAGATGCTAGTGTTGATCACGTTGCTGAAAGCCACTGGCCACTGGCGGTGATGCTGGTCGCAACTCAAGCTGCCGTTGGAATGATCATTGTTGAACGCCTGGTAACGCTGTCATGGCTGGTAACTGGCCACGACACGTCAATCGACGTCACACGCTGGACGGCACTTACCGCACTGTTGGTCGGTGGCATTGGTTTGAACATTGCTCCACTGCACCTAGGCAAGCCACTAAGAGCCTGGCGAGTCTTCCTGGGTTTAAGAACAAGCTGGCTTAGTCGCGAGGCCATCATCCTTGGCAAGTTCATGGGACTCCTCGGCCTGGCAACCGGATTGCTATGGATGCCAGTGCTTGCTGACTACGTACCCAGTCGCATCACCGAACTGATCCCGTCATGGGCAGGTAGTGCCGCGCTTGCGGGATCGATTCCTTTGGGAATCGCAGGATTGTTCAGCAGCGGGATGATCTACGTCGCGACCAAACGCCGACTGTGGCGGATGAGCCGAACCATGACCCGATTCTTTGGCTCGAGTGCACTGATTGGAATTTGCAGCGTAGCGATGATCATTGGGCCTGGCTCGACATCGATGGCCCTTGCAGCGATCGCGGCGATTTTGATGGCTGCAAAACTGGCATGGGAATGGAAGACGCACTTGGGATCACAATCCAAACGCAGCAGTACCGAGGACGCTCGCAGCCACCGTCTGGTGATCCGCGAGCTGAAGGAACTGGCGAGTGCACGAATTCTGACCGCAGCCGTGTCCATCGTGCTGTTGTTGGTTGGAAGCACTGACATGTTGAGTTCGACCTACGTCAGATTTGGCATCTTTGCTTTAGCCTCAATCAGCCTGCTGGCCGGAGAGCTTGTCGAACGCTTGTTGTATTTTTCAAGCGTCGTTTACGATCGCATGCCGGGGACATTTCGATAACGATGAGTACCGCAATCAAGCCTACCAAGGCCTCAGCGTCGCTAACGCAAACCACGAACGAAGCCGCGCGTCGGTCGCTGCCCCAGTTCCTGCAAGCACGCAGCGGCAAGATGACTCGAGAGCTGCTGCTAAGTCCTGGCCAACATGGCCTGGGTATGACGCCCGCGTCGTTGGTGGCTGACACGACAACGACCGCGGTGTGCGGATACTGCAGCACTGGATGCGGATTGCGATTGCATGTGCTTGATGGCGAAGCCGTTGGATTGACGCCCGAGACCAACTATCCCGTCAATCTTGGGATGGCCTGTCCTAAGGGCTGGGAAGCTCTTCGAGTCCTTGAATCCGACGACCGTGCACGCGTCCCCAAAGTCCGACGTGCCGATGGCCAGATGGATTCGGTTTCCTGGGATGATGCACTCAACCTGTTCACCGATCGGTTCAAAGCAATCCAAGCCGAGCATGGTAACGATTCCGTTGCATTTCTTAGCACCGGACAGATTCCGTCCGAGGAGATGGCATTCCTGGGAGCCTTGGCCAAGTTCGGAATGAACATCAAGCACGGCGACGGCAACACTCGTCAGTGCATGGCTACCGCGGTTGCCGCGTACAAAGAATCGTTCGGATTTGACGCACCGCCATTCACGTACGACGACTTCGAACAGAGCGATTGCCTTGTCTTTATCGGCGCGAATCCATGTATCGGACATCCGATTCTTTGGGAGCGAGTGCTTCGCAACAAAAACAACCCTGAGATCATTGTCATTGATCCGCGCCGCACGGAAACGGCCATGTCCGCGACCGAGCATCTGCAACTCAGTCCAAAGAGCGACCTGGCGCTGCTGTACTCGATCACTCACTGTTTGATCGAAGGCGGTTTCGTCGACCAAACATTCGTTGAAGCACACACTGATGGCTTCGAAGCGTTACGCAGCCACGTTTCACGTTTTGATGCCGAAACCGTGGCGGCATCATCCGGCATCTCGGCCGAACAAATCCGCCGGGTTGCAGCAAAGATTGGCAAGGGTGACGCAGTTTCGCTGTGGTGGACGATGGGTGTCAACCAAAGTTACGAAGGCACTCGAACAGCGCAAGCGATTATCAACATTGCGTTGATAACGGGGAACATTGGCCGGCCAGGTACGGGCGCCAACAGCATCACCGGCCAGTGCAATGCGATGGGATCTCGATTATGGAGCAACACCACCAACCTATTCGGACATCACAAGTTCGAAAACGCCGATGATCGTTCCAAGGTTGCCGAAGCACTGCAAATTTCCGTCGACACGATCCCAACCGAAGGAAGCTGGTCGTACGATCAAATCATGGAAGGCATCCGCGCGGGCGAGATCAAGGGACTATGGATCATCGCCACCAACCCGGCACATAGCTGGAGCAATCAAGAGGACGCACGGGAACTTCTTGACCAACTCGATTTCCTGGTTGTCCAAGACATGTACGACTCCACAGAAACCGCACATCACGCCGACTTGATCCTGCCCGCCGCCGCGTGGGGTGAAAAGGAAGGAACGTTCATCAACAGCGAACGCCGGTACGGACTGCTAAAGAAAGTTCGCAAAGCCCCCGGCGAAGCCCTTGCAGACTTTCAAATCTTTCGTGCGATCGCTCACTACTGGGGTGTCGGCGAAATGTTCAAACAGTGGACGCATCCCGAGGCCGTCTTTCGAATCATGCAACGTGCCAGCGCAGGCTCGCCGTGCGACATCACCGGAATTACCGGTTACGAACAAATTGACCGCAGCGGCGGTGTGCAGTGGCCATGGTCGGCCGCGGATGCCGAGAACTGCGGGGATGTGGATCCGCCGGTCCAACGGCGACTTTTTTCCGACGGAGAGTTTTGCCATCCCAACGGCAAAGCAAGGTTGATCGTCGATGAAATCACGCCCCCTCCAGAGGCGCCCGATGCTGAATATCCAACGATGTTGTTGACGGGCCGCGGAACCGTTAGCCAGTGGCATACACAAACACGAACCAGCAAGAGCCCGGTGCTTAGAAAACTCTATCCCAATCATTCCTACATCGAAATTCATCCCGACGATGCGACCACGATCGGCGTCGCCAATGGTGATCGCGTCCGTGTGACGTCTCGCCGAGGTTCGATCTTGGTTGATGCGATGATCACGCCGACCATTCGAACCGGACAAGCGTTCATGCCAATGCATTACGCAACCACCAACCAGTTGACGCTAAGCCATTTTGACCCGCACAGTCGTCAACCGAGCTACAAGAATTCTGCTGTTCGAATCGAGAAAGCGTAAACACAATGTCCAAAGAATCATTTACTGAAGAACAGAAACAATACTTGTCGGGATTCACGTTCGGCGCCGATGTGGCGCGTGCAGTGAGTGGGTTGCCGGTACTTAGCGGCAATGGCGGACACGCCAAAGCAATGCTGTCGATCGGCAACGGAAAACCGACCGTCAATGGTCAACCAATGCCGACCGGTCCTGAACGAATCGCTTTGCAGGCTCAAGCTGACACCGAAGCATCTGGACGAAAACTTTGCAAAGAGGAAATCGCAAAACGCGATAAAAACCCGCTCGACATGTGGGACGAAATCGTGGCGAGGTCCAAGTCGAATCAATTCCCCAAGGGCACAGATGTTTTCTTGACCAAATGGCAAGGGCTGTTCTACGTCGCACCGGCGCAGGATTCGTTCATGTGTCGGATGCGGATCCCCGGCGGATTAATGCATGCGTGGCAGTTTCGCGGACTGGCTGATTTGAGCGACGTTTCGGCTGGCGGATACGTGGACGTGACAACGCGAGCCAATTTGCAATTGCGTGAGATTCCTGCTGATCAAGCCGCCAACATTTTGTATGGTCTTCGCGAACTTGACATCATTACCCAAGGATCGGGAGGCGACAACATTCGCAATTGCACTGCAAGCCCTCTATCGGGAATCGATGACAGCGAGCTGATCGAGACCATTCCGTTTGCCAAGCGGATGCACCACCACATCCTGAACCATCGCGAGATGTTTGGGTTGCCGCGAAAATTCAACATCGCGTTCGATGGCGGTGGCCGCATCAGCGCGTTAGATGATACGAACGACATTGGATTCCACGCGGTGCAAGTGAATTTCGCCGAGGCGTCCGACGATTTGCCCGAAGGCGTTTACTTTCAATTGACACTAGGCGGGATCACCGGACACAAGGATTTCGCTCGTCCAACGGGTGTCCTGTTGCGTCCGGACGAGTGTGTCCAAGTTGCGGGCGCGATCGTGAAAGTATTCGTAAAAAGTGGCGATCGAACAGACCGCAAAAAAGCACGACTGAAGTATGTCTTGGACGACTGGGGTTTCGACAAGTTCATTGCCGCCGTCGAAGAAGAAATGCAAACGACGCTACGCCGAGTCGACGCAGCAAAGCTAACACACGCCCATGTTGAAGACCGATCCGCCCATATTGGGTTTCATCGCCAATCGCAAGCAGAACGCCAATACGTCGGCGTGGTGCTGCCAGTCGGACGCCTGACCAGCGATCAGACGCGAGGGTTGGCGGACATCGCCGAGTCGTTCGGAAACGGAGAAATCCGTTTGACCGTATGGCAAAACTTGATCATTCCGAACATTCGCGACTGTGACGTTGACAAGGTCAAGACAGCCATCGAAGCGATCGGACTTGGTTATCAAGCCAGTTCATTCCGCGCCGGCTTGGTCGCCTGCACTGGCAGTTCTGGATGCAAGTTTGCCGCCGCCGACACAAAATCCGACGCGATGAAAATTGCCATTGCTCTGGAAAATCAATTCCAACTCGATCAACCAATCAACATCCACGTCACCGGCTGCCACCACAGTTGTGCCCAGCACTACATCGGCGACATCGGTTTGATCGGATGCAAAGTCCAGCGCGGTGACGACATGATCGACGGCTACCACATTCATGTTGGCGGTGGTTGGGGCGATCGCCAAGGGATCGCCAAACTGCTGGTTGAATTTGTACCAGCCGATGACGTTGCCGAAGTGGTGGCGTCAATTATCGGCAGCTACCTGGACAACCGATCCGACGATGAAAGTTTCGTTGCATTTGTCAATCGTCAAGACATCGATGACCTGAAGACGCTGTTGGCCGCGCACGCCTAGTTCGGACCTGATCCCTGTAAGTTCTTGCGGATTCCATTTCCTCAACCTCCTTCGACAAGACTGTCATGAGTAGCTTTATTCCTGCAACGGCACCGTTCAATGAAGAACAGCGTGCATGGCTGAACGGATTTTTCTCGGGACTGATGGGCGTCCAAGGTGGTGCAACGACGAGCGATGCGCTTCAAGCTGCGGGTTTCGCTAACGACACGATTACTGGTCCGGCAGCGCCCGAAGAAGAGGATTTCCAGTGGCACGATTCGGCGTTACCGATTGTTGATCGCATGGAATTGGCTGCCGGAAAACCACTTGAACGAAAACTGATGGCGGCGATGGCGCAGCTTGATTGCGGATCGTGTGGTTACGTGTGCCAAACTTATGCCGAGGCGATCGCGTCAGGCGACGAAAGCAACTTGACGCTTTGCAGTCCGGGCGGCAAAGACACCAAACAAATGATCAAACGACTGCTCAAGGACGAAGGTGCCACCGAATCATCGGCAGCACCAGCGTCCACGAGCAACGGAAAAACAAACGGAATCGGCAAGACCAACGTCTATTCGCGTGCGAACCCGTTCACCGCCAAGCTGATTGAATCTCGGCCGCTCAATAAGGAAGGATCCGCCAAAGACACACGACACGTCGCGATCGACTTGGCAGGTTCGGGGCTGTCTTATCACGTCGGAGACGCTCTTGGTGTCTTCCCAGCGAATTGCGACGAGTTGGTCGCGAGTGTCATCGACCGGATTGGTGCGGACCCCAATTTGAATGTGACCACCGGCGCCGGTTTGACCAAGACACTGCGGGTTGCGATCGGCGAGGACTATTGCCTGAAAGACCCGACCGACGAACTGCTGTCCTTGATCATCGATCGGGTGGAAGATGAATCCAAGCGTTTGATGCTGAAGACGATGGCCGACGAAGGAGTGCCCGAGGGATTTGACGTGCTGGATGTGTTGGAAGTCGCCGATTGCCGATCGCTGACTGCGACAGAGTTTCTAGAAACGCTTGATCCCCTGAATCCTCGTTTGTACTCGATCGCTAGCAGCACCAAAGTTGTCGGAGACGAAGTTCACCTGACAATCGGCAAGGTGGTTTATGAACGCGAAGGACGCACTCGCAAGGGCGTGGCCAGCACGATGCTGGCCGACCGGGTCGAGTCAGGATCGTCCGTTCGCGTCTTCGTTCAGCCCAATCACGGCGGGTTCACCGTCCCGGCAGACCCCACCAAGCCGATCATCATGGTCGGACCAGGAACCGGCATCGCGCCGTTTGTTGCGTTCCTGCAAGAGCGTGCAGCCACAAAGGCGCCCGGTAAGAACTGGCTGTTCTTCGGCGATCAACACGAAGCCTACGACTTTTTGTACGAAGACGAACTGAAAGCAAATGTCGCCGACGGCCTTTTGACTCGGCTAGACACGGCGTTCAGTCGCGATGGCGAAGCCAAGGTCTACGTCCAGGATCGAATGCGAGAAAACGCTGCCGAACTGTGGCAATGGCTCAACGAAGATGCGTCGCTTTACGTTTGTGGCGACGCTTCACGTATGGCCGCCGATGTGGAACGAGCACTCATCGAAGTCGCAGAGGATCAGGGAAACCTAAGCACCGCCGACGCACAAGCTTTTGTGAGAAAGCTTGCCGCCGATGGCCGCTATGTTCGTGACGTCTATTGAGAGAAGCGTGTTAAGACAGAGAACGAAGGACAGGCTGGCAGCTTAGTCCTACGAACTAGGGCATGGCTCCTACTCGGGATCGTAGGCCAGGTTGGGCGATAGCCAGCGTTCGACTTCTCGGATCGGTTCGCCTTTCCGTTTGGCGTACGATTCGATCTGGTCCTTGGTGACGCGATCGACCGCGAAGTAACGTGATTCGGGATGACCGAAGTACAGACCACTAACCGAAGCCCCTGGATACATCGCATAGCTAGATGTTAGCTCGACCGATGTGTTGGCCGTTGCATCAAGCAATTCGAACAACGTCTTCTTTTCGGTGTGATCAGGACATGCAGGGTAGCCGGCGGCCGGCCGAATGCCACGATACTTTTCGCTGATCATATCTTCCGTAGACAGGTTTTCGCTTTGACCAAAACCCCAATCTTTGCGGGCTCGCTGGTGCAACATTTCAGCCAGAGCTTCCGCCAGTCGGTCTGCGACTGCTTGGACGATGATCGAGGATTCGTCATCCAGTTCGTCTTTGAACTTCTTTGCTAACGCTTCGGCGCCAATGCCAGCGGTGACGACAAATCCGCCCAGGTAGTCCTCGCGTCCGCTACCGACCGGCGCGATATAGTCGGCAAGCGATCGATAATCCGTTGTACCTTTGCGTTCCCATTGTTGACGCAAACAATGGAACCGTTTGGCTTCGGTTGCGCGTGTCTCGTCGGTATAGACGATGATGTCATCGCCATCGGATGCGGCTGGCCAAAAGGCATAAACCGCCTTCGCTTTCAACAGATCTTCCGCAATGATCCGATCAAGCATCGTGTTGGCTTTTTCGTAGACTTCCTTGGCGATTTCTCCCACCACTTCATCTTGAAAAATCTTGGGGTACTTGCCCTTCAATTCCCAAGTCATGAAGTAGGGTGACCAATCGATGAACGGTCGAATCTCGGCCAGCGAGATTTCATCCAAAACGCGAGTCCCAGTGAACGATGGCTTGTCGATGGCAACAGTTTTCCAATCTGTCGCAAATCGTTTTTCAAGTGCCTCGGCGTAGGGGACCAGTTTCTGTTGTCGATCGCGATAGCTTGCGACCAGCTTTTCTTGCTCGGCAACATTTGCTTTGACAAACGCATCACGAGTTTCATCGTTCAACATTTTTTCAACGACACCAACGCTTCGGCTGGCATCCAAGACATGCAGCACTGGGCCGTCATAGGCCGGTGCGATCCGAACGGCGGTATGTTTCGCGCTGGTAGTTGCACCACCGACCAACAACGGCATCGTCATTCCGGCGCGTTTCATTTCGCGTGCGACGTGAACCATCTCGTCGAGGCTAGGCGTGATCAGACCGCTCAAACCAATCATGTCAACGTTCTGTTTAACAGCCTCTTCAAGGATTTTCTCGGCCGACACCATCACGCCCAAATCGATGACTTGGTAGTTGTTGCACTGCAGCACGACGCCGACAATGTTCTTGCCGATGTCGTGAACGTCACCCTTGACCGTTGCGATCAAAAACTTGCCACGTGCGTCGTCGTGCTCGATCCCGGCGGCGCGTTTTTCTTCTTCCATGAACGGTTCAAGATAGGCAACTGCCTTTTTCATCACCCGTGCGCTCTTGACGACTTGCGGCAAGAACATTTTGCCCTGGCCGAACAAGTCACCGACAACGCTCATACCATCCATCAACGGACCTTCGATGACTTGCAAGCACTTGTCATAGTGCTGGCGAGCTTCTTCGGCGTCTTCGACGATGTACTTGTCGATACCTTTTATTAACGCGTGAGTCATCCGCTCGGCAACGGAGTTTTCTCGCCACGACAAGTCTTCGGCAGACTTCTTTTTGCCCGAGCCTTTGAAATTCTCGGCAAAATCGAGCATCCGGTCAGTTGAATCGGGTCGGCGATTCCAAAGTACGTCTTCGACATGCTCAAGCAGATCCTTAGGAATTTCTTCGTAAACTTCGAGCTGACCGGCATTGACGATTCCCATGTCCAGCCCGGCTTTGATGGCTCGGTACAGAAACGCACTGTGGATGGCTTCGCGAACGCCATCGTTGCCTCGGAAACTGAAACTGATGTTGCTGACACCGCCGCTTGTCTTGACACCGGGGCATTCTTTCTTGATCCGTGCGACGGCATTCACAAAGTCGATGGCATAGTTATTGTGCTCCTCCATCCCGGTTGCGACCGTCAAAATATTCGGATCGAAAATGATATCTTCGGGTGGGAAGTTGACTTCGCCTACCAGCAGGTCATACGCACGTTTGCAGATTCGAACTTTACTGTCTTCGTCAGCAGCTTGGCCTTCTTCGTCAAAAGCCATTACGACCGCTGCCGCGCCGTATTGGCGAACCAAACGAGCGCGACGCAAGAATTCGGCTTCGCCGTCTTTTAGCGAGATCGAATTGACGATCGCTTTGCCTTGAACGTTTCGCAGACCGGCTTCGAGTACTTCCCACTTGCTGCTGTCGATCATCACAGGAACCGATGCAGCGACTTCATCGCCCGAAATCAATCGCAAGAAACGCGTCATTGCTTCGGCGCCATCAAGCAGCGCGTCATCAAAGTTGATATCGATAATCGTGGCACCGTTTTGAACTTGCTCGCGGGCAACATCAACGGCTTCTTCGAACTTTTCGTTTCGAATCAAATTGGCAAACTTGCGACTGCCGGTCACGTTGGTTCGCTCGCCGACCATCGTGAACGGAATTTCGGGCCGCATCACCATGGGAAGCGTTCCCGACAATCGCGTCAGCGAGGGTAGCGACTTGATCTTCTTGGGTTTGACTTGGCGAATGCGGTCGGCCATCGCGGCAATGTGATCGGGCGTCGTACCACAGCAACCGCCAAGAACGTTGATCCAGCCATTGTCCGCGTACTCACCCACCTTGGCCGCCATCGCGGCGGGACCGAGATCAAACTGACCCATTTCGTTGGGCAACCCCGCATTGGGGTGGCAACTGATCGGAATTCCAGCGACCTTGGACAGTTCTTCGATATGAGGACGCATCACGTCCGGGCCGAGCGCGCAGTTCATCCCGACCGACAAAAGCGGAAAGTGATTGATCGCGGTCCAAAATGCTTCGACAGATTGTGCGCTGACGAACGTCCGACCACCGTCGGCGAACGTGCCGGATGCCATCACCGGCACACGGCGTCCGCCGGCGTCAAAGTAATCTGAAATCGCGAACAGACATGCTTTCAGGTTCAACGTGTCAATCGCGGTTTCCGGCAGTAGGATATCGACGCCAGCTTCACACAACGATTTGACCTGAGCCCGATAGCTGTCGACCATCTCCATGAAAGTGGTCCCGCGGTGCGCGGGGTCTTCCGTCGTGCTGATCGCCAGTTGGCGGGTGGTCGGGCCGATCGATCCGGCAACGAAACGAGGTTTGTCGGGAGTCTTTTCGGTCCATTTGTCCGCAGCAATCCGGGCACACTGGACGGCGGCATGGTTGATCTCGTCGACCATTTCGATGGGTAGGTCGAATTCGAGCATGCCGACCGGGCTGGCACCGAACGAGTTGGTTTCGACGATATCGGATCCGGCCGCGTAGTAGGCGTCGTGGATATCGGTGATTTTGTCAGCGTGGGTCAAACAAAGAATGTCTGAAAAGTTCTTCAGATCCTTGTGGTGATCCGCGAACCGCTCGCCTCGGACACCCGCTTCATCAAGCCCCAGACGCTGAATCATTGTCCCCATCGCTCCGTCGAGCAGCAGAATTCGCTCGCGGATCAGTTCGTGCAGTTGAGTGGCGGTCGTGTCGGCTTGCGGCATGGGAGAGCTGTTTCACGCGAGTCAAAAAACGGATTTGATATTACTTAATGGCCTAATCTTCGTTCTGAATCGGCTTGATCACAAGCCGATCCCCACAGAATTGACGTTTAGTCTTGCCTGATCGTTCAACTTTGGCTATTCCGCAGAAACCTAAAGATCCGGAAGCTCGCTTCCGATGAATAAGAACGGAACCAATTGGTTCGGGTTCATGGCATTATCAGAGAGCGTGTGAATCACTACCCGTTTGCCGATGCAATCACCGGCGGGCGGTGATTTTCCGTTTTACCTCGACTGTAGGAAGAATCGTATGACCGTCTCGCCAAAGCGGCCTTCAGACGGCTATCGCCAGCCTCAATCCGACCAGCGTGTGGCTCACCCGCTGAAGCAGAGTGTCGGTGCGGAGCAGCGAAACCCTAGGGAACAAGAATCAATGAACTCTGATTCCGAATCACCGGACCTGCCGCCAGTTTTGTTCAAATTGCCGAATCTGGCTCCCACAGCGGCCGCCAAACCGGCTCGGTCGGCGGTAACGCACGACCCAACTGCGGCAACGGCAATTCCCGAAACGGCCGTGGCCCGACCAGAAATCGCGATCGAGTCGAACAGTCAACCGGCACAGGCTCAACACAAATACGCTGCCAACGAAGCTGCCTTCGCCGCCCCAGAGCTGATCGCCCGCGAGCCAATCTCGTCAGCGCGAGTCGAAGACACCGACGTCCATCCGTCGATCCTGCGGATTCCTGGACTCGATGAGCCCACGCCAACTCGGCACGAAGACACGTCGCGATCCCAAGAAAGATCGTCGCAGGGACCAGCCCTGCGCACCGATCCGACATCGCAAGATGAAGAAAACACATCCAGCCCTTCGCAGCGATCGCTCGAAAGCCGACCGGCCAGGGACATCAGAGACACTCGGCCAGCCGGCCGAACCTGGATGGAAGCCGCCGTGGCTCACCGCACCGTTTTGGTGCTGCTCGGTGTCGTGATTGGCGCAGCATTTTGGACCAGTCGTCGACCGTCGACACGATCCGATGTGGACTCGTCGATCGCTAAAGTCGACCAGGCTCTCGAGCTTGACTCGGACAACTTGATCACCGACTTTTCGATTGGCGACAAAGTCGATGATCTGAAAGAAAACGCATCGACCAAAATTAGCGAACTCAACCAATCACTTGAGTCGACAATCGAAAAAATCTCTGACCAAATCGATGATCAGTCGATCGCCGTTTCACTCAACGCTCCGACGCCGACGGTATCACCAGCGACTTCGGCATCAGAGCCTGCATCGCCAGGTGCTGAGGCAGCGGAACAATTCGCGAGCAATTTGGACTCGCCAGCCGTCCCAAGCTTGGGCGTCGATGCGATGATGGTATCGAGCCAATCCTCACGAAGCACGTCGATCGATCTGCCGACACTTGAAGTCCTTGCGTCTGACCCCACGGTGGTGGACGGAGTCTCCGATCTCTCGGCACCAGCCAATGTCAACAACTTTTTCAGCGGACCAAAGCCGTCGGCAACTCCCGCAGCGGTGAGCGATTGGCTGCAATATCTGCCACCTGTGCAAACACAGCCTGGCATGTAGTGGTTGATTACAGCGCCATTTAAATTTCCCACGATTCCATTCGTTACTCTCTCTTCAGCGTGTTGCCATTATGAGCTTGTCTGACCAGGCTTTCGTCAAAGCATTCGCACGACGCAATCGACACAACGACAAATCGTCGAAAACCGTCACCGAAACCAAGCCGACCCCCATCGATGAGATGACGCTTGACCGACGAGTGGCGGATACGGCATCGATGTGGATCGATTCGTCCGAAGGCGTCGTCGCTCGCGGTGATTCTGCCCAGGCCGAGGTACCTCGTCCGCACATCGAACCCGCTGCCAATACAACACGGCCCACACCGGTAAAGCCGGCAACCGCCGTAAAAGACACTCCGGCACCGACCGTCGCCCGAAAAGAAGTCACCCGCCAAGATGTCGCTGCGCCGCTTCCTAGCGAAACCGACACGGTCGACGACATCGCTCGCCTCGTTGCATCGCTGCAACAAATCCACACAACCTATGGATCAATCGACGCGTCATCAACCGACTTCTCGTGGGATGAAACGGTTGATCTACGAGCTAGCGAGTCTGTCGCTCCGAAAGCTTCTCAAGACACGTCGTCTGCCTTGGCCGAAGAAGCCGAACCATCGATCGCACCGGAGCAAACTCAACAAGCGGATGTGCAACCTGCAAAACGAGCATCAACGCCGTTTCAGGCAGCTTGGGAAGTCGATGTGTTCGACGTTCCCAAAACGGTTGCGGATTTGTTCTTCAACGAGAGCTTATTTCAGGACCTGACCGATCGCATGGGTGAGGCGGTCAAGGCCGGCTTGCGAACGATGCTTGTTACTAGTGTCAACAAAGGCGAAGGACGCAGCAGCGTGGCAATCGGCATGGCAATGGCTGCTGCCGCGTCTGGTGCACGAGTCGCGTTACTAGACGCCGACATCGACGACCCCACACTGGCCGACGACCTGCGACTGGAACTCGAACACGGCTGGCTCGATACGCTGCGAAGCGGCCTGTCGGTCAAGGAAGTTGCCGTCTACGCGGTCGAGGATGCAGTTACCCTGATTCCGTTGATCGGCGTTAACGCACAACGTCCGGCAACCGCCAACGAAATCGCTCACTTGGTCGATTCGCTGCGAGAGCGATTCGATCTGGTCGTCATCGACGGCCCAGCCGGCGATTCAGTGAGCTTGCAGCCGTTTGCGACCTCGATTGACAGTGCCATCATTGTTCGCGATTCGCTTCGCACGACGTCGGATGATGTCGAGAGCTTTGCTGGTTGGCTAACCCGATCGGGCGTTCAAGGCGTCGGCATGGTCGAAAACTTTATCTCCTAGCAACAGCCATCGGTTCCGCAGCAATCATCGCCCAAAACGGTCATCTTGATGGACCGTTTAGGTGTCGACGGTGAAGGCGAATCTGCGGACGGGTCGTCCGAACGGTCTGAAACCAGCCCGATGAAGTCAGCTGCATAAGGTTCCGTCGTCATCCGATTGACGGTCGCCCGCGATGCCGGGATCCGCACACCTCGATCGTAACAGTAACCGTGGTCATCGATTACGTGCTGATAGGGGCCACGGTAAATCACCGCGTCGTTTTCGATCGCGTTGTCATAGTCGACCTGAACTGCTTTATAGGCAATCACGGTCGCCGAACGAAACTCGATTCCCTGGACCGTTTGCCAAGGTTCTTTTTGCAGAACCGGCATCTCGACGCCGTGAAATCCGGCTCGAACGAACGCGTCCATGAACTCGTGCTCTTCGAACGCGCCCGAGATGCAACCGCTCCAAAGAGTTCCGTCCTGTTGCATCGCCATCGGCACGGGTTGGTCGCACACAATGTCACTAATCACCGCTCGCCCGCCCGGCTTCAAGACTCGGTAAATTTCATCGAACAACCGTTCCTTTTCGGCGGGATCAACCAAGTTCAATACGCAGTTGCTGACCACGACATCGACCGAGTCATCAGCGACCATCGGCTTACGGCTTCTCATGTCGGCGATGAAGGACTCGAGTCGTTGCAGATCGACTTCGCAGGCCACCGGATGCTCGACCAAGTATGCATCAACGGCGTCACGGTCGACGGCCAAGTCTTGTATCTTGCCTTTGCAGAAGTGCACGTTGTCAAAGCCGATCGCCGCAGCAACAGCGGACTGACTTGATCGTGCTAACGCCAGCATCGTATCATTCATGTCGACGCCAAGCACTTTGCCTTCGGCGCCAACAACCTGAGACGCGATGAAGCATATTTTGCCACCACCACTGCCAAGATCTAAAACCGTTTCTCCCGGGCGCACCCACTTCGACGGATCACCACATCCGTAGTCGCGATCGATCACTTCCTGAGGGATAACCTTCAAGTACTTAGCATCGTAATCGACCGGGCAGCACAGTTCGACTTCACGTTCTCCTGCTGCGGCCGAGTAACGATCGCGAACGGCTTGTTCAGTATCCATCATGAGAACTATCTTCAGGTTTCAAGTTTTAGGGAAGGAATTGTTTTTCAAATGACCGCACCACTGCAACTGCTGCCCGCACCTGCGGTGCAACCGTAACAGTGATCCGCAACGGCGATTTTTTCGCTCGCAAACGTTTCGAACGAATCGATATCCCAAACGGTGGTTCGCGACTTGCCACCGACGGGTATCTCGAGCATCTGGTTGAAGTCACAGTCGTAAACTTCACCTTGCCATCCGATCGAGATCAGCGAACGACACATCACATGATCCGCAGTCACCGGATTGAAGTTGTCAGCCAACAAACGCATGTAGTCATCTAATTTGCCGCGTTTATTTAAGTACGTCGCATAGCGTTTGATGGGAATGTTGGTGATGCACAACAAACTATCAAAACAAATCCCGTAACGAGATTTCAATTCACGTTTATAGTCGACTTCAAGCTTTGATTGATCGGGTGGCAAAGAAGGCCCGGTGGGGTTGAAAACCAAGTCGAGCTTCCGGCGAGAGTCTCCACTGCCGTAACCTCGCCGATTCAATTCCCGAAGCCCGTCAATGCTGCGAGCAAAAACGCCGTCGCCACGCTGGCCGTCGACGTTGTCTTCCAAGTAACACGGCAACGACGCGACGACATCGACATCGTATTCCGCCAGAAAATCGGCCACCCAGTCGAATCCAGGCTCGGACAAAATCGTCAAGTTGCAGCGATCAATCACTCGCAAGCCTCGGCGACGAAATGACTTCACCATGTCACGAAAGCTGGCGTTCATCTCAGGCGCACCACCGGTCA
The DNA here is from genome assembly GCF_007860175.1 of Rubripirellula reticaptiva. NCBI lineage: Bacteria > Pseudomonadati > Planctomycetota > Planctomycetia > Pirellulales > Pirellulaceae > Rubripirellula > Rubripirellula reticaptiva. Next base: position 517,095 of record NZ_SJPX01000001.1, read on the forward strand.
AATCGACCGTCCGAATCGACTCACAACTCTCGGCAAGTTCTACGATCCGAGCAGCCGTCTTCGCATCCATATTCTCGCGTTTCTTCGTCGGGCCAGCCTCGACATGACAGTGCGTGCAGGTTTGGTTGCACAGTTTGCCGAGGTTGATCTGCAACTCCGAAATCGTCTTCCGCACCAGCGACCGGTTCTCGCGGTGCACTCGGTCGGCAAACGGCTCCACAATGCCGGTCGGCAATCCAGCATCGATAATCGGTAACAGCGAAGACATTTGACCTTTGTGATTCAAAGAGTTTGAGGCATTCGAGTCTCTATCGTATCATCGATGACCAAATGCCGGACCTATCCGCTCATTTCATTTCGGTCGTGATAGCGATGACAGCAAACAACCTCGGACCAAGCCGCCAACGCCAGGGACCGTGAATCGCTGTCGACGCGGCCCGATCATTCTCGGGTGGCGAAAGCTTGTGCATCAGCACCGCAGGATTCAGCCCGGTAAAGAAGTTCTGAGACTCAACCGCCGCACGCACAAGCTTTGGCAACTTAAAACGACTCACGCGATCTAACTGGGGAAGCGTGTCGGAAGAAACCATGTCCGTGATCAAAATCGCCGTCCCGCCCGGCTTGGTCAATCGCGACAACAGATTCAAGTGACCATCACGAACGGCCAGCATGGCATCGGCCAATTGCGGATGATCCGGTGGCAGTCCGCAGATGACGGTGTCAAGCAGCTGGCTGATCAAACAGGTTGATACCACAACGTCGCCCATCGGCACGCTACCGGGGTCAGGATTCCGAGCCTGCTGCAACCACGTGTCCCACTTTGATTTTGATGCGTTTTCATCACAGGCCGGCAACCGACCTAGAACACCCGACAGATCAACGGGCGAGGCCGTATCAACCACGGCCGAAACATCTGCAGGCAAACGCGATCGACAGTACTCGATCGCTTCGACATCCAGATCCACTAACGTCGTTGAACGATAGCGACTGATCAACGACGGCAAATCAAGGTCATTGCCATTGCCCACCCCCAGAACGACCAGGCTCTCATCGTCCGACTTCGCATTGGCGTCTCGCCGCCGACCGACCGCTTGGATCAGCCCGGTCACGCTTGCCCGGTGATCGGCAAAAGAATCCCAATCATTGCGAGACTGCCGGTTTCGATCGAAATGAACCGTAGCGGCCGAGCTGTTCATTGAATCCATTCCAATCCGCCGGCGGGTGATGAAAAGAGGCTAGGCAAAAAGATCAGTGCAGTCGAAGTAGAACGATACGACCACACCAGCAAGAACACTAGAAGTCCTCGCTCCCTAGCCGATGATCCCGCTTCGGCATTTCGCTATGTTGGCCATCGGGTGTCAACAACGATTGATACACACGGTAATCGATGCTGTCTTGAATGAAACGTGTAGCGCCGTCAGCAAACGCAGCGTTGACTCCGTCGACATGAAACGACGACGGACGAGCCAAGTCTGACAGACGGGGTTCACCTTGAAAAGCTCCGTTGATCCGGTGAATGCTTTGCACTGGCATCGCAGTGCTTACCGCGGAAATCATGGCGTTGTCACGTACTTCGGAATCCTCCCCCTGCGAATCCTCATAGTGCCACACCATGCCATGAATGTATCGGGATGATTCCGGATAGAGAAACGGTTGCTCGACAGCAACGAGCGCCTCTACAATCGCATCGGCACTGATTCGATGCCAGGGCAGCGCATCGGTGCTTTCGGAAAACAACATCGTCAGCCCTTGCCCGTCACGAAAGTCATCCAGCCGTACACGCGGTCCGATCGCCACCGGTTGTCCCGTTTCATCGACGGCTTGAGCCTTGTTATTGAAGACTCCGTTTGCCACGGACATGGAGCGAGCAAAATCGACATTCACGGACTCACCATCGTCACGAACAATCGTCCATTCGTTTTCGTGACGGGGTCCGCGATGACACATTCCGTTGTTGGCGATATAGCTATTGCGGCCACCCAACCAATCGCCATCAAAGTCATCTTTGTCGCACTGGAAAATCGCCAAGTCAGGCGCCGCTTGAAGCAGGTACCCGTCGGGCGTTGTACCTTCAATTTGTTGACCAACCGCAACAACGGCGTAGCGATCTTCTGTCCACCTTTCAAATGTCGGCTGCTCATCCAGCCATGGCAACAACGACACGCCCCAGGCACCAACTTTTCGGTGACTACGAAATTCCTCGTTTGACTTTGTAGCGTCGAATTTCCCAAAGTCGTTCAGGTATCCAGGAAACTGATCATGCACGCTGGAAACCTGAATGGATGCCAGCGCGAGATTCTTTAGATTGGTCGCACACTGAGCGCGTCGTCCTCCATGACGAACATGAGCCACAGACGGAATCAGCAATCCCATCACGATTACGATGCATGTGATCACCACAAAGCACTCCACTTTAGTGATGCCGTTACGCGTTTGCATTTCTTAACCTTGGTGTCTGTGCTTCAATCCTGAACGAGCCAGTCTATCTAGCCACGTCATCGGCAAGCGACATTGCTCGCTCCAGCGGCGAGTAGTACGCGTCGACAGATTCAATGTAACGTTCGTAGCTTGCCGTTTTGGGCCGCACACTTGCAACGATTGCCGGTTCGACCCAGATCCAAACGCACAACGGAGCGACTGCAAACGCAAGCGATGTCGCGGAAAGGTGCCCAATTTCTCGCATCCAGTCTCTTCGCCAAATCATCCATGTGATCCAGCCGATGCCGAAAATCGCGATGCTTGCGACAGGTCCGTGATGAGCCAACCATTCTGCGTTTGCTCGACTAATCCACTTCGAACCAAACAACCAAGTCTCGCTATCCGGTGCGACTTGTGATTCGATGATCGCGACAAATTGGTCGGCTGTTGCGCTCGCCTTGATCGGCAATCCCAGCGATTCCCACCCGATTTGCCATTGAAACGCGAGCTGAAATGCAACCGCGACGACCGCACTTGCGATCAACAAGCTACGGATACTAAACCGAAGTCGTAACCGCGAACGCATCGCCATGCCGGCAACCATGCCGATGCCCCAAGCAAAGACGAGTGCAGTTAGCATCCAATCTTGAATCGCGCCGCTAATCTGTCGGGCGGGAACGACGCCAAGAAAAACAAAACTGACACCGATTGCGATTAGAAACATCAGTCCCAACGGAAGCGACAAGGCAAGATGCGAGGCCTGCCGTCCCATTGCAAACCAAAGCACGAGCGTGATCACTACCATCAACATCCACGGTCCTATCAAGGCGATCGATATCGCACTGACGGCCTCCGCAGCCGGATTGGATTGAACCTGGATCGCAGACGCGAACGCCACCGAAGCCGCAGTTAAGTCATTTTCCCATACGATGGCATCGGTGAGTCCTCTTTTGGTGAACTCGCTGACTTCACCTGCTTCCTTCTCCAGCCGTTCACGTTCCCGCCACGCCCAAACTCGCAGCTTGGCAACGTTTGTGTCGTAGCGAATCTCAGCACCGGACCGAGCGACTGCGACATCCGCAATTTGAGTTGCCAAGGCGACCAGTTCGGTCGGTGAAAGCGAACCTGACGGAGACGATTTCACTTCGGACATCCGCAGCAAACCACGGATCAACTGACAAACGTCCATCACCAATTCTTGCGAGACGAACCGAGACCGCAACGACTCGGTGGTTGTTGCGACCGGATGCCCAGCCAACTGATGCAAACGAACCAGTCCGTTGATCGCGGGTTCGCCGAGAATCAATTCCTGAGCCGCTGTGATCTGCCCGGCAAGCTTGATCGCTCTTTGCCAATTGGCCGCATCGGTGACGACGAATTCAAGTTCTTCGTCAAAGTCAATAGCTTGCTCTGCCATGTGTCGTGCTTCGATAATGTTATAGAGCGAGTTCCCGGCATCAACATCGCGTGCCTTGGCCAGGACTTCCTGCCAATCCTTTTCGCGCGGTGTGTCTTCATCGTTCGACATCATGGGCGGCCATAGCAGTCGTGCCCGAACACGCCACCAAATCCGATTGTCGGGATCGAGTTCGATCGCCCGGCGGATCAGTTCGGTCCCACGACCAGCCGCGTTGACATCGAAAGCTCCCCGCGAGTCTTTCATCCTCGCCATCACGTCGCCGCCATAATTCCAGACGTTGAACTGGCCACTGCCTGCAATTTCGGTGGCGACATCGGATGCAAAAAGCAAACATGGCTGACTAAGCACCGTCGCGGCGGCGGCGTGGAGTCCTGCGTCATGCGGATGCTGAGCCAACACTTCGTCGATCGCGCGATTCCAATAGTCAAGTTGGCGATCGGGGAACAGCTGTGCTGGCGTTCGGCAATCGGCGACCTTCCCTATGGTGGCCGAACGAAGCCTGTGCAGCGACATCGCGAATTCTTCCGAGCCGGTTCGTGAGAGCCTGTGCATGCGGACCACTCCGACCACGGCGACTAGAATCAGCCCGATTAGCGTCCACTGGGTTCGTCTTTGCATCCTGTGGTTGTAGCATTTTCGATTCCCTCGGATTGGGTACAAAATGGGTGGGGCTTTCGACACGTCCGGTGATCGATAGAATCCGTTTCCTGGACGAGAACGCTCTCGCCGACGGATTTTGCCTGTTACCCCAGTGTCCCGATCGCATGACCGACTCGCTCGCATCCACTCCTCTCGACGCCTGGCACCGTGCGGCTGGCGCCAAAATGGTGCCCTTTGCTGGGTACGAGATGCCGATTCAGTACTCGTCGATCGTGGCCGAACACCAGGCGTGCCGAACCGCTGCGGCGGTGTTCGATGTGTCGCATATGGGCCGGCTGAAATTCGAAGGCGACGGCAGCGAAAACCTGCTGGATCACTTGTTAACCCGCCGCGTGTCGGACATGCCGTTGGGCCGAGTTCGTTACGGATTGATTTGCGACGAAAACGGTGGCGTCCTCGATGACGTGCTTGTTTCGAACTTGGAAACACCGTCTCAAAAACGCTTTCATTTGCTGGTCGTCAATGCATCGAACCGGCAAAAGATCATCGACTGGATCACGCCTCGGATGCCCGACTTTCCGACCGTCACGATGACGGACCGGACTGAGTTGACAGCGATGATTGCCGTCCAAGGTCCTAAGGCAATGGATGTTTGCAAGCGATTGTTCAAATCGGATCCCGCGAAGCTAAAATACTATCAAGCGGTCATTACCGACCAGATGGGCAAACCTGTCATCGTTAGCCGAACCGGGTACACCGGCGAAGACGGGTTCGAGTTGGTCGTCCGAGCCGAAGAAGCTAACCGCGTCTGGGAGAACCTGATGCTGATTGGCCGCGACGAAGGATTTTTGGCTGCCGGCTTGGGCGCCCGCGACACGCTGCGGATGGAAGCCGCGATGCCGCTGTACGGCCACGAACTCGATGAGACGATCGATCCGATCACCGCTGGATTGTCATTCGCATGCAATTCAGACGGGCGCAGTTACATTGGTCGTGACGCGATTGCCAAAATCGCTGCCGACGGCCCAAGCCGCGTGCGCATCGGATTGCTGCCCGAAGGCAAACGCCCGGCACGCGAAGGACTAAGTGTGTTGACACCCGACGGACAAAGGATTGGTACGATCACTAGCGGCGGCCCTTCCCCGACACTCGGTCACCCGATCGCAATGGCCTATGTCGATGCCGCGCACGCCAAATTGGACCGATACCAAATTGATATTCGCGGCAAGATGGTCAATGCCGTTCCGACCGCTTTGCCGTTTTACAAACGTCCGACGAACAAAGTTTAATTTCCACAGCTTCGCGATCGCGAAGCTTGCCCTCTCTGATCCACCAACCCGAAACGATTCATCATGTCGCGCGACCCGTCGAAATTGTTGTACGCTGAAACTCACGAGTGGGTTGACCTGACCACGGATGCTGATCAATCAATCGCCACGATTGGCATCTCAGCATTTGCGATCGAGCAACTCAATGACTTGGTCTACATGGACCTGCCGGAAGTTGGCAAAGTGCTGACGGCGGGCGAAGAGTTTGGCGAAGTCGAATCCGTCAAAGCGGTCAGCCCGTTGTACAGCCCGATCAGTGGCGAGGTGGTGGAAGTCCACTCGGAACTGCCCGACCAGTTAGAAGAACTAAACAACGATCCGCTGAACTTTGGTTGGATTATCAAGGTGAAGTTTGATGGCGACGCCGGTCGCGACAAACTGATGGATCACGCCACGTATGAAAAACAGTGCGGCGAAGCAGGCTGATTTCGTGGACGAACCGTTGCCCCTTCACACAGGTCGAGCAAACCTAGGCCCATCGAACGCGAGCCAATCGGGACGTACTGGCCGAGTGATTCCGCTTGCCGGTCATGGCGGCGCCGAAAACATGGCGATCGATCAAGCGATGCTGGAATCCGTCGATGCGGGCGGACCGCCGACGCTTCGGCTGTACCTCTGGAACGAGCCAACGTTGTCACTTGGTTATTTTCAAAACTACGACGAGCGCAAGCAGCATGTCGAAAGCCGCGGCGTCGCCTGCGTTCGCCGTTCGTCCGGTGGCGGCGCGATCCTGCACGACCAGGAACTGACCTACAGTATCGCGTGGCCAACCACTGGCCTGCAAACCGGCGCCAACCGCCCACTCTACCGCAACAGTCACGACGCTTTGGTCGCTGCGATTTCGGATTTTGGCGTCTCTGCATCGCCCTTCTCGGCAACCGTACTCAACAAAGTTTCTGCCTGCGACAATTCGTCATACCCCGCCGCCACCTCGCGGTCTGATCCATTTCTTTGCTTCCAAAGACGGACTGACGACGACTTGATTGTTAGCGGCTACAAGATCCTGGGCAGCGCTCAACGGAAAGGCAAACGGGCCGTTCTGCAACATGGCAGCTTGCTAATCCGTGCAAGTCGATTCGCACCTCAATTGCCGGGAATTTGGGATCTTGGTGCGACCGCAGCGTCTGCGGAGGGCCTAGCCGAGGCACTGGTCGAACATCTTGCTAATCAGCTTGAAATTGACTGGACTGACGGTCAATGGACGACCGCCGAACGTGACCGTGCAGCCGAAATTTCGGAAAACCGTTTTGCGACCGAGTCCTGGCTCCACCGCCGGTAAGCTGACCGGACCTAGCCCCAGTGGGTGGAAAGATCGTGCAAAATCGATTTACGGTTGTCCTGTATTGCGTTAAATATCGCGGATCGGCATATTCGCCAAAGCGAAAGCGTTTAGAATGATGCTGTTCGTTGAGTTTTGAGAGTGCAAGGCCGTGAACGACTCTGCTGACGCACTCTCCCATTTCTTGAAATCGGCAATCGCAGGCCGATCGTGACGGAAACGTCTATACCGATGCATGAGAGGTTGATCGATGCAAGTGAAGCTGAAGGTCCTTACCGGGAGTCACGAGGGCAAGGAAATCGCCGTCTCGAGCGAGAAGTTCCTGGTCGGACGCAGTGAAGTTTGCCAGCTTCGTCCCAAGAGCGAATCCGTCAGCCGAAAACACTGCATCATTGTCCTGAAAGACAATCGTGTGCTGGTTCAGGATTTGAAAAGCCGCAACGGGACGTTCGTCAACGACAAACGTTTGCCGGTCGACAAAGCAAAAGTACTGAAGGGTGGCGACGAGCTTCGGATTGGCAAACTGCTGTTCGAAGTGGTGATTGAGCATGGACTGCAAGCGGTCAAGAAGCCCGAAGTTTCTGGTGTCGGCGACGCGGCGGCACGCACCGTCGAAGCGGGTTCACACGACAGCCGTTTCGAGGCGGTCGATGTCAACGACTGGTTAGACGAAGCGGACCAAATCGACCGCGTGCGCAAACTTTCGGACCCCGAGACTCGCCAGTTCCGTTTGGACACGGGTTCATCGGATACCGGTGGCGACAGCAAAAACGATAGCGACACCGATAACTCGGATCTGTCAGTCAGTGAGTCCACGGCATCCGAGAAGCCAAAGCGTCCCGACAAGAAGGACAAGAAGGCGCCAGGGAAATTGCCTGCTGACATGAAGAAGGCGATGACCGAAAATTCACGCGACGCCGCCGACAATGCGCTAAAGCGGTTTTTCAGCGGACGATAGTCGCTTAACTATTCACGCCATCGACATCAGGTTCGCCCGTGGATGAATCCAATGCGTTGCTTGCCGACCAGTTTGGGGACAGCGACGAAAACGCGTTTGCGAAACTGATGCGACGCCATCACGCGTTGGTGTTTCAGATATGTCTGCGAATGCTTGGACATCGCCAAGACGCCGAAGACGCCACTCAGGAAACGTTTTCACGACTCGCTCGTTATCTTGATCGATGGGACCGCCGCCGTCCGCTGGAACCTTGGCTGGTCACGATTGCAGGCAACCGATGCCGCACACTGATGGCCCGGAAACCGTATCACACGTCACTGGCTTCATCCGAAGAACCGGCGACCATCGTTTCCACACTTCAACGTGAAGCCGACTCGCTGGCCGAAGAAGTTCAGTTGGCGATCGGCCAGTTGGCCGACGATCCCCAGCGTGCGTTTCGAATGTTCCACGAACATTCAATGGACTATGCTCAAATTGCCGATCGAATGAACCGGCCGATCGGAACGATCAAGACATGGGTCCACCGGTCGCGATTGCAGTTGATCGAATCGCTAAGAGAACGCGAAGTCATCGACGTTCGCAGTCGCCAAACCACCGACCATCCGAACGGGCGCCCAACCGAATCAGAGGTCACGACATGATTGACCGTTGCGCACAATTCGAACAACGAATGCACGAGCGACTGGACCAGCGGCGTCCATTGTCCGCCGATGCAGTACTGACTTCGCATGCAGACCACTGCGCCCGGTGCCAGCAAACGCTGGACGCTTGGCGATCCATCGACCTTGCCTTGCCATCACCACGACCAGCGGCAAATTCTGCGTCCGTTCTGCGACCGCAAAGCCTCAGCACGTCGCAAACATCGAGTCTTTCACTAGCATGGATCGCATTGGCGGCGATGGTACTAGCGACCATGACCGGGCTGGCGTTCTACTCGAACCAGCCGGTGGCACCGACCGCACAGGCTTACGTGCCAGCGGTTCCCAACGAACTTCTCGAACACGCCGATCCGGTTGCTTGGTGGAACGAAGCTAGAGACCGCGACTGGATCAGCCAGACCATGCCAACGGTTCGGTCCGTGCGCGAGGGCGTCGCGCCGCTCGGACGATCGTTGATTCGAGCAGTGACAATTCTGACCACCGGTACCGGCGACGGTCAAACATCATGATGCTCAAGCACCCTCGCATCGGTCAGGTTGCAGTCGCTGCAGTGATCGCTTTGCTGATCGAGTTTGCAATTGCAAAAACAGCCCATGCCGAGCAACTGTTTCAACTGCGAAACGGAATGGTGCTACGAGGCATGATGGCCGAGATCGCGACGTTAAAGGAAGGCTTTGGTGCAGCCGCCGCAGGCCAAGCCCAAGTCCGTCCGATTTGGATCATTGACGACGGTTTAAGACGCATTTACATCCATGGCAAAGGGATGGCACAAGGCGACCCCGTAGATGTTGCCGACCCCACCCAAGCAATCGTGCTACGACAAGCCAAACCACTTGGCGGCAAGACTCCGGAAGTGTTGGGATCCATCGTAGGCGTCTCGCCATTCAATGAATTTGGTCGCCGACAACTGACCATGCGAAGTGACAGCGGCCTCGTCGATGTCATCCAGGGCATCACCGAACTGAATTCACGCTACGCAAAACTGATCGCATTGAAAGGTAAACCGGCGCTGCTTTGGGACATGCGAGTCGCTACGGCATCGATCGACTCGGCGACGCTGAAACGCATCTTCGACCGGCGCATCCCCGCCGAGGACCTAGACGGTAAACTGGAAACCGTACGTTTCTTTACCGACACACAGCGGTTCGACGATGCCAAGGACGCACTGTCGTCGATCGAGAATCTTCCCGACGACATTGATCTTGAAGCGTTGCTGATCTCGTTGACCGAGCGGCAAGCGACTCAATTGCTCGACGAAGCAAAAGTTCGCATCGATGCTGGGCAATACACCGTGGCTCGTGGCATTCTTGAAAACTTTCCCGCCGACAAGGTCGGCCGCATCACACGAATTCAAGTTCAGGATGAACTCAAAAAACTAAACGACTCGCGAGATCAAGCAGCAGCACTGGCCAAACAATTGCGCGAGCATGTCGCGAAACTGAATCCCGTTCAAGCCGCACCGCTGGGACCGATCATCGATGAAATCGCAGCCGGGCTTTCGCCCGATACGCTGGCTCGACTTAGCGATTATGTTCGGCTAGGAACGGCCGAAACCGTCGCACTGGACGATCGAGTTGCCCTGGCGATCGCGGGCTGGTTGCTGGGCAGTGGCTCGGGCGAACAAAACCTAAGCGTTGCGACAGCACTGATCAAAGTGCGCGACTTGGTCGCCGAGTTCCTGGGGTCACCGGACGCGGGGCGACGAGCGGCGATTCTAGAGCAACTGAAAACGCTCGAAGGTGCTCAGCCCGAATACGTCGACCGAATGTTGCCGTTGCTGGCGCCAACCTTGGCATGGCCCGAAGGTTCAGCCGTCGAGGGCGCCGACGGCTTCTACAACGTTGACACGCCGAAGGCTCGATACGCGATCCAGCTGCCACCCGAATACAACCCTCTGCGTTCGTACCCATGCATCGTGTCGCTGCACCAATCAGGCGGATATGCCGAAGACCAAATCGATTGGTGGGCGGGCCAGTTCGACGACCAAACAGGCACTCGGATGGGCCACGCCTCGCGGAACGGCTACATCGTGGTCGCACCGGTATGGAGTCGTCCGGAACAACGCACCTACGAATACACTCCCCAAGAACATGAACGAATCCTGGCGTCGCTACGTGATGCGATGCGACGATCGTCGATCGATTCGGATCGGGTGTTTTTGTCTGGACACGGCGAAGGCGGAACCGCCGCTTGGGACGTTGGACTTGCGCATCCCGATTTGTGGGCCGGCGTTAATCCAATCAGCGCCAATCCATCCAAGACCATTCACCACTTCGAGTTGAACGCGCGATACGTGCCGCTTTACATCGTCAAAGGCGAACGCGATGGAATTCGCGACGATGGATCGATCATGGATGACTATATGTCGTTCAACCACGACGCAATGGTCGTGATGTATCGCGGTCGAGGACGAGAACCGTTCTTCGACGAAATTCCGCACCTGTTCGAGTGGATGAATTCACCCGCTCACACGCGGCGTGACATTCCCGAAGAAATCAACGTTTCCACGATGCGAAAGGGCGACCAATTTTACTGGTGGCTCGAAATGGGGGAACTAAAACCCGATGTTCAAATCGACCCAATCTTGTGGGACCGAACGTCAAAGATTCGATCAGCGAAAGTCGATGCGTCAATTGGCGCTGGAAACCAAATTCGCATTTCCAGCGTACCGTCCGAGTCCTTCAGACTGCTGCTTCGTCCGCAACCAGGAATCGACATCTCGAAAGAGATCGTTGTCCGCTCGGGCAGTCGACCGTATCGCTTCCAATTCGACGGAACGCTCGACACCTTGCTCGAGGACGCTCGGCAACGTGCCGATCGTAAACGCGCCTTCTGGTTCCAAACCACCATTCCGTAACAAATTCAGCGAACGATTCAACTTCCCTCGTGCCAAAGCAAAATCCGATGCAACGACGTGAATTCTTGGCCCGCCCCGCCCTGCTTGCTGGTACGACCGCACTGGCATCCGCCGTGTCGGTTGCGACTGCGAACGAAACGGACTTGAACCCAACGCCCGCAAAACGCGGCGTTCGCCAATCGGTGATGGGATGGTGCTTCAAGGACATTCCGCCGGTTGAACTTGCCAAACATTGTCGCCGAATCGGGCTGGAAGCAATCGAAGGCATTCCGTCTGCTCACTATGACGCCGTCACCCAATTGGGACTGAAGATTTCGCTAACCAGCAGCCATGGTTTTTCCAACGGCCCTTTGAATCCAGACAACCATGCCGAAGTGGAAACGAAACTGCGCGAGGGCATCGATCTTGCCGTCAAATACGGCGCGCCCAACGTGATCACCTTCACTGGCATGAAAAAGGAAGGCATTTCGGACCAAGCAGCCACCAAGAATTGCCTCGCTAGCTGGAAGCGAGTCCTGCCGTATGCCGAGGCGAACGGCATCGGAATTGTGCTTGAGCATCTCAACAGCCGAGACGATTCGCACCCCATGAAAGGGCATCCCGGATACTGGGGCGATGACATCCACCACTGTGCCGATTTGGTCAAAGCGATGGATTCGCCGAACTTCCGACTGCTGTTCGATATCTACCACGTCCAAATCATGAACGGCGACCTGATCCGGAATATCAACCATTACCACGCGATTGTGGGGCATTATCACACCGCCGGAAATCCAGGCCGGGGCGAACTGGATGATTCCCAAGAAATTCAGTATCCACCGGTTATTCGTGCGATAATGGACACGGGCTATCAAGGATTCATAGCCCAGGAATTCATTCCAACGTCCAATGACCCAATCCGCTCCCTTGAACAAGCGTTCACAGTTTGTGACGTGTAAAGCGGACGTGGGTTGAGCTAAGATCGGGCGGAAGACCGTTTCCCGCAATCAACCTCGCCTCCGCAAAACCTCAATTACGAGGGAACCTAGGCTCGCTGATTGTGTCCAACTCGTACCCCTCACCCACCGCTGAAGACGATCAGAGTCCAGACGACGATCGTGACCCCTTCGGCAAATGCCGCTCGCCAAGACGACGGCCACTCCCATGCCAATCACGAACACCGAACCGAGCACCCTGAACGTCGAAGATTTTCGTCGTCTGGGCGTCCGACCGAACGAACTTCGGTTGGCGGTGATTCGACGTGCAATCGTGCGAACATCACGAAGCCTTTCCAAGCGATGTTTGCAGGCGAAATCGACCGAGGATGCGCTGCAACTGTCGCGCGTCGCGACATCGGCGTACCGTTTGATGGATCCGCGTCTGCGGACCAACATTCATCAACGGGCTCACGTCGGACGGATCTTGCCGAGCACGCTGAGCCTGGCGGGCAACACAAACTTTTTTAACCGCGCTGGCGCAGCCGATGCAAGTTTCGCGGGATCCGATCCAAGCGAATCCGATTCGTCGGCCACCGAAACGGTCGACGCGAACGAATGGATAGCGGGGATCGACTTTCCTTCGTTGGAAACGCCTGTCGCTAGAAACTCTGACACTGTCTGGCTGCAAAAGCTTGGCGATGATGACTTATTGGAATCAACTCCCCAGTCGAGACGCCTAAAACGACTGCGACGAAAACTATTGCCATCGTGGACGTGGTTCGCAATCGGCGGCTTGATTGCCAGTGTCGCGGTGGGCTTTTCGACGATGGCGCCGAAATTCGACTCCCCTTATTCGCAAGCGATAGAACAAACAACAGCGTCGCGTGTGCCTGCGAGCGTGCGTCAACCCAGCATTCTCGAACAAGAACTACCAGCGCCCAGCAATCAATCAGCAGAGCCGATCGTCGAATCGGAACGCACTGAATTCCTGCCGGATCCTTTTGCCAACCCGATCACTTACGCGGCGCCGTTGGTTTCACCGGCCGACTCGGATGACACCGAGATGCTTGCCCCATCGGTGTTCCTACCATCAAGCAACGATGGGGAACCGAAGAACAATCTGCTTGCCAACCGGGACTTGGCCTCCGTCGCCAATCCGACGCCAAACGAACCAGCGGAAGCATTCGCAACAGCGCCATTGCCGACCGCACCAGCCGAACCGACCGAGTCGCCTGACGAAGCCCGTGTTCGCGAGTTCTTAGAAAAAGTTGACGATGCCGACACCGAGGGGCCAAACAACGATTTGCACCGTATCGGCTTGGCCCTTTGCGAATCACTGCTAGCCGGTGAATCATTCGATCGATGCGACCAGATCACCGACCGCTTGATGAGCACCGATTTTAGTGGCGCGCGTTCAAGTAAACTTGCGGACGTGAATGCAGTTCGATTGGCTACCAAACAGATGCGGCGGATGCATCATTCGCTCGCTCAGTACACTCAGTCGCCACGAACGCTTCAGCAACAGATCGATTCAACGAGCATCAAGGCAGAGATTGAGCATGCAGGCGCACTTGGCCGATACGAGTGCTTGATGCTGCGTCGATGGAATTACGATTCGCTTTCTCGACTTACCGAGTCCACCGACACTCGCATCGCATCGCTGGCGCGTCAAGAACTTGCGATGCCGGTTGACGCTCCTGCTGATGAATTAGCCGACATGGCACAGCGATGGCTCAGTGCCGCAAAGCGAGCCGATGGGCGAGCATCCGAGTCGATGCAACTTCACGCGATCGATTGGATGCAGCGCGCAAGCAACGCAGCCAGTGGACTGCTGCGATTGAATCAACTGCGATTGATTGACGAACAACTCGACACTCTTCCGCTTCACCTGCGAACGCCCTTCGCACTGCTAGCGACATCACCGCTTGCGCCAACAGCGTTCCTCGAAATACAGACTCCTGCCGATCAACCCACCATCAAACAAACGCCCACTCCATCGCCCTCAACCGAATCAAGCATGAGCGGTCGGATGCTGGCGATCTTTGATGCCGAAGCCGACGCAACCGACCTTGGCGTCCAGATTGATTACCAGCTGGACGTGGCAATCAAGCCATCGATGATTCAAACCGTCCGGAAGCGTTTCAAACAGGAAATTTCAGGGTTGAAGTTTCGTTTTGTCGGCGACCTGAATCTTGACCGCGTCCAAATGGCTAAGGTATCGATCGCTGCTGGGGTCGACGCTCGCAAACAGTCGGTTTCAATCGATGGCACATGCGTGACGTTTGATCCGCTGGATTCTGCGACCGAGATCCTGCTGTCCGCGGGTGCTCATCGTGTCGTTTGGACGTTCGACAGCGAAAACTTGGCGTCCGCCATTTTCCTTGGCATCCATGATGCAGATACGGGATTACGGATCCCCATGGCACCGGCCAACGACAATGCCTTGCCGTTGCAAACCGAATTGACGGTTACCATGCTTCGCAGCGACAACTGAACCGTCTTGCGAACAATCAGCCGCTGAACCACCGAAATCGTCGCCAGGCTTTTCGGGTTGATCCATTTGATTCGTCACATCACTAGGCAACGGCCTACAATGCGGGGACATTGAATCGGAACCCAACACAGGACTTGTCGGTATGAACGCCATCGTGGCCCCACCCCAACCCCGCACTCTTGCCGAACTGACCCAAAGTGGATGGGAATCGAAGACTGTCAAACAAGAGATTCGCGATAACTTCACGCGAATGTTGGCCGCTCGCGAAGAACTTTTTCCGGGCATGATCGGTTACGAAGACACCGTGATCCCAGAAATCAACCTAGCATTGTTAGCCGGGCACGACATGCTGTTCTTGGGTGAAAAGGGACAAGGCAAGAGCCGCATGATGCGGATGTTGACGCGATTTCTAGACGAGTGGATTCCGTACATTGACCATCCCGATCTGCCCATTCACGAAGACCCCGCAAAGCCGATCTCGTCACTGGGCAAGCGATTAGTCGCAGAACATGATCCTGCCGATATAAAAATTGGCTGGTGGCATCGCAAGCAGCGGTACGCCGAACGATTGAGCCCCGGTACAAAGTTCGCCGACATCATCGGCGAGATTGATCCCGCGAAACTGACTGGTGGCGTCAGCATGAGCGCCGAGGAAGCCCTCTCCTTTGGGCTGATCCCGCGAATGCACCGCGGCATCTTTGCGATGAACGAGTTGCCGGAACTAGACGAATTGGTCCAGGTCGGCTTGTTCAACATTCTGGAAGAACGTGACGTTCAAATTCGTGGCTATCCCATTCAGTTTGACATCGACGTGATGATCCTGTTCTCGGCTAACCCGTCGACATACAACCGCAGCGGAAAGGTGATCCCGCAGTTGAAGGACCGAATCGGAACGATTGTGCAAACTCACTATCCGGCCGAGCGTGATCAAGGAATTGCAATCCTGCAGCAGGAAGTTGGCGAACAGCTCGACGGTGAATATCCGGTATCGGTACCCTACTTCATGTACCAGATCGTCGAAGAGATCACCAATCAAGCCCGGCGCAGCAAGTACATCGACCAAGCTTCCGGTGTGTCAGCGAGGTTCTCACTGGCGAACTTCCGAACGATCGTCGCCTCCGCTCGCCAACGAGGCATCGTCAACGACGAGAAACCGGCCGTGCCGCGGATTAGCGATCTTGGCCACTTATATGCCAGCTCGCTTGGCAAGCTAGAACTCGACCTGATGGGAACTCACCAGATGAGCGAACGCCAAGTCTTGGATGCCGTCGTGGCCGAAGCCATCCGGATCGTGTTTGGCGAGTACGTCGAGGAACACGGGCTTGCTGAGATCGCCGAGATTTTTCGTGGCGGCGTTCGAATTGAAGTCGGCGACATGCTGCCCAGCAGCGACTATGCCGAACGACTGAAGAGCGTTCCACCGGCGTGGGACAAAGCCTTCGAAGTCAACGCGAGTGAGAATGAAGCCGTGCGTGCTTCGTGCGTCGAGTTTGTCTTGGCGGGCTTGTACAGCATGGACAAAATCAGCCGCAGCCAACGCCACGGCAAAATCCAGTACGAAGTCTGATTGAATCCCACGCAGTTCGTTCACCGAGTGTTGGAATATCCTATGAAGTCTCGCGTCGGCGGCATCATTCACGCCTACCAGAAGTACGATCCCGCTTCGTTCCCGCCTCCCACCCAGGAACCGCCGGACTTGGTATCGCCCGCTTTCGAGCAGGCGATGATGTACGGCAACTATCGAGAACTGTCTGCCGAAGAACTCGCCCGCGCGGTCAAGCTAGATCCCAGCCAAATCGCGGGACTCGGGCCCAGCCTGGACATGCTGCGCGCAATGCTGGAAGAACGCAAACGAAGGATTCTTGAAACGTACGAAGCGAAAACGGTCCAGAAGAAGGCACGGAAAGCCTATTTCAATTCGTCAAAGAACGTACGGGTTCCCAAGAACCAAGAGAAAGCTTTTCGCCAAGCGATCACTTACGAACAGCCCTACATCATCGAACAAATTTGGTATCACGCCGACAGCGACAACAGCGAACTGGCGCGCAGCCTGATGAACATCAGCGCTCGCATGAGCGACAAGCACAACCTCGAAGAACTAGAATCGAAATATGATTTCACTGGCAACGAATCGATGTCGATTCCGAAAGCACTTCAGATCAAAGAAGAGCTCGAAAAGATTGACGAACTGTTAAGCCAGTTGGAACAGGCGTCCAAAGACGCGCAGATCGGCATCATCGATATGGAGATGTTGTCCGAGTTCGCCGACAAAGGCGATATGCAAAAGTTAGAAGAGATGCAGCAGCAGCTCGAAAACATGATGCGTGAACAAGCCGAGCGTCAAGGATTAGAAAAGGATCCTGATGGGAAGGGTGGATTTCGACTAACACCGCAGGCCTACAAAATCTTTCAAGGACGACTGCTTCAGCGGATCTTCAGCGAACTGGCACCATCGCGAACCGGCCGTCACCAGGGTGATGTCGTGGGCGAGGGTGCGGTTGAACTTCAACAAACCAAACCCTACGAGTTTGGTGATAGTGTTGCGAACATTGACGTGCCGCAAACCGTCATCAATGCGTTGCTTCGCCAAGGCGACGAGCGGCCGATTCGGTTGCGCAGCGACGACATCGAAGTCCATAAAACCCGCAACCACCCTAAGTGCGCGACCGCTGTGATCATGGACATGAGCGGTTCGATGCGATACGACGGCCAGTACGTCAATGTCAAGCGAATGGCACTCGCACTGCAGGGACTGATCACGACGGAGTACCCCGGCGACTTCTTGAAATTCATCGAGATGTACACTTTCGCGAAAATGCGAACACCCGGTGAGATCATCGAACTGATGCCCAAGCCAGTGACCATCCATGATCCATGGGTCCAGCTGCGGGCCGACATGAGTCAGCCCGATATCAGCGAAGCGATGGTGCATCCGCACTTCACCAACATCCAACACGCCTTGCAATTGGCTCGCCGCAATCTGGCAACCTGCGACACACCGAACCGACAAGTCGTATTGATTACCGATGGATTGCCTACCGCTCATTTCGAAGAAGAACAGCTCTACATGCTGTATCCGCCTCATCCGCGAACCGAAGAAGCAACGATGCGAGAGGCTGCGATGTGCAGCAAAGAAGGCATCACGATCAACATCTTCTTGATTCCCAGTTGGTCTCAAAGCCAAGAAGACGTTCAGTTTGCTCAGCGGCTTGCGCAAACGACGCAGGGCCGCGTTTTCTTCACCAGCGGAAAAGACTTGGATCGTTTCGTGCTCTGGGACTACGTCCAGAACCGCCGAGAAATCATTTCATAGCGTAAGCGGGACCAATTTCGGATGACGCGGTCAAAGACCGGCTCTGATCGAGTTCGCGATGGCGACTCAATCGATCGTAGCGCCTGTATCGGTTCTATGAATTGATTCCCACGGTGTTACAGACGTCGCGACGTGAACTTGGGATTTACGGCTACGGATGACCTAGCGTTTGCTTGAACACCCATTTCTTAGCCACCCGAAATCCCATGTCATCATGATTAATCGCACCTCTACCGGATTGGTTCTTTTTGCATCCACGCTGTTGGTCTACACGGTGGGTTGCTGCGGCCAGGGTTGCGAATCAGAACCGCAAAAGTCCTACGGCACTCTCTTGAAAGATGCCGTCGCGGCCGAACCTCGCAAAGTCGATGCATCCACCACGCTGGACAAGGTTTTCGCCGACAACAAGAAACGTCTTGAGTTCAGGTACACCGTGACCGATGCAGGCAAAGCGGCAGCGGTAAGCAATCACGGTGCGAGCTTTCAAAAAATCGTCACCAGCATGACAAGCAGTGATCCGCTAGCCAAAGAGGCCGCGTTTCGAAAGGTCACGATCGAACACATCTTTAACGATGAATCGGGCAGCCTGATTTCATCAATCGTTGCGGACGACCACTCACCGCAATCGGGAATGCCTATGGCAGCCGAAGTTCTGCGCAACAAAGTCAACACGACGGGCGTCCAAGGCAATCCATTTCTCAAGTAACCACGCCGCTTCGCCGATCCCACAGCGCCGAACTACGGGCAACTCAGTCTTCGACTAACAAGTCGTCTTCGAGCAGATGGCAATAGGCGTCGTAGCGCCGCGCATCGATGCGCGAGTCGGCGACCGCATCTTTGACCGCGCAATCGTCTTCGCTTAAGTGCAAACAATTCGGGTAACGACACGAACTGACGTACGGACGCATGTCGGGCATCAGGCCAGCGACCTCACCAGCCGAGATGTCCCACAACTGAAATTGACGAATGCCGGGTGTGTCGAAAACTGCACCGCCACCTTCAATCGGGATCAACTGCGATGCCGTCGTGGTGTGCCTGCCTTTGTCGTTGTCGGTACTAACACGACCAATGGCCAACCCCAACCCTGGCTGAACCACGTTCAACAGGCTGCTCTTTCCGACACCGCTTTGACCGGCCAGTGCTGTCTGCTTTCCTTGCAAAAGTTCACGCAGATAGTCGACGCCGGTGCCGTCTTCGGCGGATGTCATCAAAACACGAAACCCCATCGCGGCGTACGCGCCGATGATCGGCTGCATCGATGTTGGCTCGACCAAATCGACCTTATTCAGAACGATGACGGGTTCAACATCGCACTGTTTCGCCGTCAACAGAAAGCGATCAATCAGCACCGGTTTTAAGCCCGGCTGAGCGGCGCTAGCGATGATCAGCAAGTAGTCAATATTGGCGACAATGATGTGCTGTTGACCGCGACTGGTCCGGCAAATGATGCCGTGACGGTCAGCCACTCGTTCGATCATTCCGTCTTGGGGTGTGTCGGCGCGGAACCAAACAAAGTCGCCAGCGACGACGGCGGATCGGCCATCGATGCTAAGCGACTTCAAGACTTGACGAATGGCACACTCGTACATTGATCCGTCATCCGCCATGACTTTGCATTTCAGGCCGTGAGCACTGATCACGCGTCCGGAAATCAGTTCGGCCTTGGACGCCGCTTCCTCGGACTCGGTTTCGGACACGATGGTTCGCTTGCGAGTCAGGTCGCCTTTACCACTGACCCGTTCGCCACGCGACAGGTCGGCCATTTCTTTTCCGCCGGTGAAATCTCGCGTCAAATCGCCGCCGCGAACACGACCTTGGTGGTGTTTACGGAAAGCGGTTCGAGAGTTCGAGCTTTTCTTTTTCTTGGCCATGTTTTCGCGAAACAGCGAGTGCAGTCGGCAGGTTCGATCGTTCACTTCACCCGGTCGCCTGGCACCAGCCTAAGATGCCGAGTCAGCAGCACTATCGGGTTCGGGTGTTTGCGCCGCACCATCGGAATTACGGTTACGAACCTGAATCGAGAGCCCCAGAATCTCGGTCAATTCGGCTTCACCAAGCTCTTCGTGCTCAAGCAACGACCGCGTGATACTCTCCAATTCGCCGCGATGTTCGCGCAACAACTGCTCGGCCTTCTGATCGGCTTCCATCAAAATCCTTGCGACCTCTTCGTCGACCAACTCTTGAGTGCGTTCACTGAACTGGCGAGTCTGATGAATCTCGCGTCCCAAGAACGGATCCTCGTCGCTGGTCTTATAGCTAACCGGGCCGATCTTCGCACTCATGCCCCAGTGAGTGACCATTCGCCGTGCGATACTGGTGGCTCGCTCGAGATCGTTTTCGGCGCCGACGGTGGTTTCGTTGTAAACGATTTTTTCGGCCGCACGTCCACCCAGCAGAACGATCAGTTGATGATCGAGTTCACGTTTGCTGATGCTCAAGCGATCTTCGTTTGGCACGTATTGAGTCACGCCGAGAGCGCGTCCACGTGGAATGATCGTGACCTTGTGAACAACATTAGCGCCGTCCAAATGCCAGGCCGTCAATGTGTGACCGGCTTCGTGATAGGCCGTCTTTTCTTTTTCACTGTCCTGCAACACTTCTTCGCGTTTTGCGCCCATCAGAATTTTGTCGCGGGCGTTGTCAAAGTCGTCCATGTCCACGACTTTCTTATCTTGCCGAGCCGCCCACAGCGCCGCTTCATTGACCATGTTGCGAATGTCCGCACCGGTTAACCCCACCGTTCCGGCGGCCAAGCGATGAAGGTCCACGTCATCGGCTAGCGGAACATCACGAACGTGGACTTTGAAGATTGCTTCGCGGCCTTTCATTGTCGGCCGGCCCACCGTGATGTGACGGTCAAATCGACCGGGTCGCAACAAAGCTGGGTCTAAAACATCAGGACGGTTGGTTGCGGCGACGACGATCACCGCTTGATTACCGCTAAATCCGTCCATCTCGCCAAGGATTTGGTTCAGCGTTTGTTCACGTTCGTCATGACCGCCGCCGAGACCAGCGCCACGTTGGCGACCGACTGCATCGATTTCGTCGATGAAGATAATCGCAGGACTGTTCTCTTTGGCCGTTTTAAACAAGTCACGGACTCGGCTGGCACCGACACCGACGAACATCTGAATGAACTCGCTGCCGTTAACGCTATAGAACGGCACACCCGCTTCGCCAGCGACAGCCCGAGCGAGCAATGTCTTGCCGGTTCCGGGTGGTCCGTTTAGCAGCACACCTTTAGGGACCCGGCCGCCGAGTTTTTGAAATTTCTCGGGCGTCTTCAGAAATTCAACAATTTCCTGCAAGTCTGCTTTCACGCCTTCAAGGCCAGCGACTTCATCGAACGTGACCATCTTGTCAGTCGCTTCGAATCGCTTAGCCGGGCTCTTACTAAATCCGGACAAGAATCCGCCGCCCATCATGTCGCCGCGTGATCGACGCAGCATCATGAACAAGAACAACAGCACGCCTAGCGGCAGCCCCACCATCAACAGGAAATACAGAACCTGTTCCGTATTGTCCTTCGCCAAATAACCGTAATCGATGTTCGCCTTTTCCAACTGACTTTGCAGTTGGACAACCCAACCGGCGTCAGTCGATCGGTTGAAAGCGAATTTCTTCAGGTACTTTTCCGGTTCGCCATCTTCACCTTTGCGAACTTCTTCCTTGCCATCGACTTCGACCGGCGGAGCTTCGGGCCGAGTCACAAAAGTGCCAAAAACTTGCTGTTCACCGATCAGAATGTTTTCGACGTTTCCACGTTCCAGCTCATGCTGAAAGAAACTTGCCGACACCAGCGAGCGTTCTTCGCTGCGGTTGTAGAACAACATCAACACCAACGCCGCCAAGATCAACGCGATCAGCAGCGAGTTGTTGTTGCGTCGATTCGGCTGATTTTCTGGGCCCGGAGTTCCATTGACACGGTCCCGGACATTGTTTTTCGGGCTCTGGTCGTCTGACTTCTTATCCATTACTTGCCTTCGGGCCTTCTGCAATTTTATGGGTTCCAGGACAAAGCCCGGGGGTTGGTTGAGGCTGATTCACGATGAGGGTCTGCGTTCGTCACCGGATTGTAGTGTTTTGCATCAAAAGTGACTAACCGACGACCGTTCCTCCATCCGACGCCGCCCGAATCCGTTTCACCGCCGCAGGCGAATCAATCCAGGCAGGATCGACGGCATGACCAGATGACGCAGCAGCCACCAAATCATCCACCAACAACGCCAAATCACAGCGGCGAATCGCGGTGATTTGGTGAACCGTATAGCCATCACGAAACAAACGCCATGTCCAATACGCATCCGAGGGATCCACGGCCGGAGCCGCAACGGGAACGACTGGCGCCGTAGCGGGAACAATCGTGGGCTCGGCAACCGGTGCCGAGTCCAGAACAGTTTCCTCGGCTGGCAAGCTTTCGATGCACCCGACGACCAATTGCACCAAGTCATACCCGAATTGCTCGATCGTTGCTGTCCCGACACCGGCAACGCCCTCCAATTGGGCAGCCGACACGGGCGCGGCTTCTGCAATTCGTTCCAATGTCGAATTGGTCAGAATCCTAAATGCGGGAACCCCCAGCGCCGCCGCGGTCTTTCGGCGCCAGCGTTTCAATGTTTCCGCCAGTTCAGCGACCTGAGCTTCCGCCGCTTCATTGGATTCGGTCTCGACATCGTCACGGGTCACATCAGTTTCGCTTGGCTCGGATCTTTCGCTTTCTGCAGCCTGATCAATCACCTCGTCAGCCTCCGGCACCTCGTCGGTTCCAGCGGATTGAGTTTGGACGTCACCTGATTCGATCGCACGTGACGCGTGAGCCAGTTTCTTGGCTAGCGGTATCGGCATACGCACCGACGGCGGCAGCGGGATCTGACCCATCATCACCTGCGTCCCGATCGCCGCCATGTGAATCGTCGGCCGACGGTCATCGACTTCTTTCTGTTCTACCAAACCGGCTTCCGCTAACGCGTCCATCACACCAACGACGTCGGACTGTTTCAGATCCGACAACAACCCGTACGTGCTCAGTCGGTTCAGCCGCCACTGTTGCAACTTTTTGCTCTTCGATCCGCACAACATTTGTGCGACCAAGATTTTGCCGAACCGACCATGCATCCGAGTCACACCACTCAGCACGACGCGGATCCCACGCAGCAGCGCATCGGAATCGACGCCTTTCATGGGATCGGACATAGCCACGTCTTGGGCGCGTCCCGCCCTGCCGTCACCGGGGGCACATCGATCGCACGTCCCACAGTTGTCAGCGTCGGCCTCGCCAAAGTAATTTAGAATGACTCGTTGGCGACACCCGGCGGTGCGAGCGAACTGAATGACCGATTCTAGTTTTTCAGTTTCGGCCGCTTTGCGCCGAGCCAGTTCGGCAAAGTCGATGTCCAAGTCTTCGAAACGTTGATCGCGATCGGTGAAGTGGATCGCACGTCCACGAAACGGCGGACAGTAATCAAACGCCTTCAACCGCCGTAGCTCTCGCAGGGTTCGAACCAATTGATCACGTTTGACATCAGCCGCTTCCATCAAGCGTGCAGGCTTAACAAACACGTCTTCGTGCCGACGTCGCCCCACAATTTTCTCGATCGCTAACATGACCTTCCGCCGCGTCCTGGCCTCTTTGGGCAAAAAATCTAACATCGACGGCGCATCGCTATCGATCCGAAGCATCGCGTAATTCGCATTCGAATCGAGCCGCCGTAACACTCCGGATTTCGCCAACAGTGTTTCAGCCGTCCCGATCGCTTCGCTGCCGTCTTTGACGTCAATCGCTTCGCGAACTTGATCCAGCGTCAATTCGATCGGGTCTTCCTCGCGAGTCAACAAGAACTCATAGACTTTCTTGACGGTTGCTTTCGATGGATACCGGCTGTCGATAAAGAACTCTTGGATGTACCGATCGCTGTACGAGAACATCAATCGGCAATCGCTGTTTCCACCATCACGTCCTGCCCTCCCCGCCTCTTGATAGTAAGCTTCCAAACTGCCCGGCAAGTTGTAGTGAACGACAAACCGAATATCCGACTTGTCAATGCCCATGCCGAATGCGTTGGTTGCAACGATCGCCGATAGCCGGCCCGACATGAACTCTTCTTGAACTTGACGACGCTGAATGGGATCCAAGCCGGCATGGTAAACGCCGATCGGTCGGCCGGCTTTCTCGGGCAACCAGTCCGCGATTTCTTCGCAACGCTTTCGTGTCGCGGCGTAGATGATTCCCGCACCTGATTGCGATTGCAGATAGGCCAGCAGCGCGTCGTTTTTTTCTTGTTCGGTTTTCGAATGCGTCACCCCGAAACGCAGATTCGTCCGAGCGAACCCGGTCACAAAAGTCTTGGGTTCCTTCAAACCCAGGATCTCGATGACGTCATCTCGCACCACCGGGGTCGCCGTGGCGGTCAGCGCAATTGTTTGCACGTTATTCAAGTAACGCTGGCGAAATCGGCCCAAACGCGAATAGTCAGGCCGAAAGTCATGCCCCCATTCACTGACACAGTGGGCTTCGTCGACGGCCAACAAGGTCACGTTTGCTGTACGGCACGCGTCTAAAAACCGGCTGTTGCGCAGCCGCTCGGGTGCGACGTAGACCAAATCCAACTTGCCGGATGCCATTTCGTTCATGACATCGGTTTGCTCGGCCGCGGACAACGTGCTGTTGATCAATTTGGCGGCAATTCCAATTCCCTGCAGCGTGTCGACTTGGTCCTTCATCAAGGCGATCAGCGGTGAAACCACGATCGTGGTTCCCACCCGAGCCAAGCTGGGCAGTTGGTAACACAGACTCTTACCACCACCGGTCGGCATCACACACATCACATCCTTGCCTGCCGCGATCGCATCAACGACTTCGCGTTGGCCAGGACGGAATTCAGTCAAGCCGAATCGGCTCAGCAGCGTGGTCGGATCCGGTGTGTCAGCCATGACGATCGTTGCGAAACAAGAAAAAAGCGTACAATAGGCACCCTACAAGCTACGAGTATACGGCCACGATAGGGCCAGACGTAGACCGCCAACCTCGAGAACCAAACCGATGGAAAACGAAGGATCCTACATTTGCGACAGCTGCGGCGAAGAGATTGTGATTCCTCTGGATCCCGTCGAAGGTCGATCGCAAGAATACGTCGAAGACTGTCCTGTTTGCTGTAACCCCAGTGTGATCCACGTGGACTGGGTCGACGACGAACCGCGGGTTTGGGCCGAAGCGGAACAGGATCTCAACTAGAAAGCCCCATCGGCTTTACGAACCGAGTTGACGCAGAACGCGGCCGACAATTCCCTCGATCGTCTCCGGTGACATCGTTTGATCGGGTCCAATCCAGGGGGCATCGTTCACAAGGGCGTCGATTTGCCGCTGAGTGCTTCTAATGGACTCTCGCTGAGCCGGTGTGATGGGAACTCGCCCAGGCCCCAAGTCCCAGCCGCGAGAACGAGCACCGGCACGAAAGCCTTCGGGAAACTCGCCCAGCCCTATCAAGGCGTCGAAAAGCGGCAACAGTTGGTACTGCATCTTCATCGCGTCGTCGATGTTGCCAGCCTGAACACTGCGATGGATGGCGCGAGTCAATTCCGGAACGACTCCGCTCGTCGCGTTCGTACCGCCATCACAACCGACGATCAGCATCGGCACCAAACTAGCGTCCCATCCGGTCAAGAACGAGAAGTCGTCGCGCATCGGTCGAATTGCCGATATCATTCGCATCATGTTGGGCAGATCACCGGAACTGTCTTTGATGCCAACAATTCGCGGGCAATCGGACGCCAACCGAATGACCGTGGACACATCAATCGGTGATGCGAACAGCGGAATGTTGTACAGCGTCACATCAACTGAAACGTTGTCGGCAATTTCGCGAAAGTACGCATAAACACCTTCGCTGGAAAGTCGATAGTAATACGGTGCAACAATCGCGACCGCGCGAGCACCCATTGCACCGTAGGCTTCACAGGCTTCGATGGTTTCGCGAGCGTTGGCTTCGGCGGCGCCAGCCATCACCGGAACTCGGCCGGCCGCTTGTTCGATGACCACCTGAGCGATGCGTCGACGTTCGGCCGCCGTGAAGCGAACGAATTCACCGGTGCTGCCGTTGGGATACAAACCGTCGACGCCGCGATCGATCAGCCAGTCGACGTAGCCACAAAGCTTGTCTTCGTCCATTCGTCCCGATGCGTCCACGGGAGTGATATTCGGCGTGAAAATTCCGGAGATTCGTTCAGACATGGTGATTTAAAAAGAGGTCAGAAACGCTGAGTCTAACGTTGGGCAGGTGGTGGTCGGACGTGGGAAAGCAAGACTTGCGTTACGTCTACGGGCCGAGTCTCGTCGCCTAAAGTCTAATCTCATTAATTTGGCGGGCGGCAAGTTATTTGTGGTCACGCCTGCGATCCGGCTAATGATCATCTTTTTGCCACGGCACTTCACCGCCACCTTGGACGTGGCGTTGCAAACGCTCGATCATGTTCCGGAAGTCCTTAGGCAGACTCTTGGCCAAATCCTTGGATTCAGCCGGATCGGCGTTCAGATCGAACAGTTCAAACGAGTGCGTCGGAAAATTGTGGACCAGCTTGAGATTCCGGCTTAGCAAGGCCTCGATTGTCAATCCGGCATACTGAAAGCCTCCCTCACGCCGGACAAAGAAGACTTCTCGATCGGGAAGCGATGCGTCAGGGTCTTTTAGCAGCGGGACCCAGGAAACGCCGTCAACCGTTTCCTGCATCTCTGGCCGCCCAGCCAACGCCAGGATCGTTGGTAGCAGATCCATCGTCACGCAGACTTGGTCGGTTGAACTGCCAGCTTTCGTGACACCAGGAACTCGAATGCAACCGGGAATACGAATCCCGCCTTCATACATCGAACCTTTACCGTCACGAAGCGCTCCATTGTTTGCGCCGACATTGACCTGGCCTCCGTTATCGCTAATGAACGCGATGATCGTGTTTTCGAATTGCCCTGACGAACGCAGTGAATCGAGGACTCGCCCGATACCGTCATCCATGTGTTCAATCAAAGCGACCAAGGCGGCTCGTGTATCGTCGATCCCTGCTTCGCGATCCTTGACCTTTGACAACCAAGACTCGGGTGGTTGAATTGGCGTGTGCGGTGCGTTGTAAGCCAAGTACAGAAACCACGGTTGGGGCGAATCCGAATTCTTCGAGACAAAATCAGACGCCCACTGGCTGAACAAGTCGGTCGCGTGGCCCTGGGGGTCGATTTCGGCGTCGTTGCGACGCATGTAGTTGATGCCGTGACGACGATGGTTGAAATAGTCGTCCATCATGTCGCCCAAGAAGCCTTCGAATGAATCAAAGCCACGTTGCATCGGATGGTTCTCGCCGCGCAGCCCCAAGTGCCACTTGCCAATCGCCGCAGTCTGGTATCCGAGGTCACCGAGTCGCTGGGCTATGGTGGGCGTCGAAGGCGCAAAGTACCCCCAACTGTTGTTTGCATTGGTCCGAATGACGCCGGGCACGCCGACTCGATCGGGATATCGCCCTGTCAAAATCGACGCGCGTGTCGGCGAACAGACAGGACAATTCGCGTACAAACGGTTTAGTTTCAACGATTGCAGGTACAATTCGTCCAGTGCCGGCGTTTGCATGTCAGTGGAACCCAAACACCCCAGATCGGCGAACCCAAGATCATCGGCGACGATCACCAGCACATTCGGGGGTGATGACCGAGGCCCAGATACCTGCTGGGGCGATTCCAGTGGCGCCGCATCGGCAGAAGACGATTTGGCCAGCAAGATCCAGCATCCGAGCATAGCCGCAGTAATGAACAAAGTGGAGCGTCGGATCGTCATTGGCGTAGGTTCGGTCATAGCGATGGGGCGTTTTATGAGGCTAACGAGGCCACCGATCTTATCCGAACGGCTTGGCCGAGGTGCCGTTTGATTGACCGTCCTTGCCAACGAAATTAGAATAGGAGCAGGTCGCCGGCAGATCGTAACTGCTGTTTTTGCAATGAAATTTGCCTAGTCGCGAGATTCGATGACCGCCGAAGACCCCATCCAAACCGACGCTTCAACCGTCCATCGACCCAGTCGATCGGAAAAGGATCAATCAGTGCGCGGCGCGATTGATGGATCAGGGATGTCGGCGGACCTAATCGCCGAAGCCAATACGGTCATCCGTGGCTCATCCCGAGCGGCATTGTCGCCGAGTGTTTCAGATCCAATCGACCGGACGCCGGCGTCCGTGGCGAAAGTTCTGCTGGGCCAACGGCTGAACCATTTTTTGCTGGAAGCCATGATCGGTGGCGGCGGCATGGGGGCGGTCTTCAAAGCTCATGACGAGCAACTTGACCGAACCGTTGCGATCAAAGTCATTCCGTTCGTTGGCGAGGACCCCGACCTGCAGCGTCGGTTTCGCAACGAGTCGCAAAGCGCGGCAAAGCTGGATCATCCACGGATCGCAAAAGTATTTGACGCTGGTAGCCACGGTCGTTGGCATTACATCGTTTTTGAATACGTCGAAGGCACCAACATTCGCGACTGGGTCCAAACCAACGGGCCACTTTCGATCGACGAGGCTGTGTTTTATACGGTCCAGTTGGCGGACGCTTTGCAGCACGCGTCGGATCGCGGAATCGTTCACCGCGACATCAAGCCGTCGAATGTTTTGATTGCCAGCGACGGCAAGATCAAGTTGGTCGACATGGGCTTGGCTCGCAGCGACAATTTGGAAATGAGTGGTGATATGACGGCCAGCGGAGTGACGCTGGGAACGTTCGACTACATCTCGCCCGAACAGGCGCACGATCCGCGCGACGCCGACTTACGCAGCGACTTGTATTCGCTCGGTTGCACGCTGCACTTCATGCTGACAGGATCACCGCCGTATCCCGGCGGCACGATGCTGCAAAAGCTATTAAGCCACGGCAACGCGGCGCCACCGGATACTCGCTCGCTGCGCCCCGAAGTCAGCGGAAACCTGGTCTCGGTGATCCAGAAGATGCTGGCCAAAAAGCCTGGCGATCGGTACCAGAATGCGAATGACTTGATTGCCGATTTGCACGTCGTCGCAGCACGCGACGGACTGACGCGATCACGGCTAGCAGGTTCCATCGCTTCGGAAACTCCCAACGTACTGCTGGGCTGGCTTGAACGTCACCTGCCTTGGCTTGCCGCGGCGGCGTTGTTGGTTGCCACGGCAGCATGGTTGCAGTTGGAATCAGCCGCCAGCCGCGAGGACATCATCATCCCCAAGTCAGCTGGCCGGCCCAGTCGCGTCTTACCGGTACGCCCGGCGCCATCCGCGTCGGCACCGTCGAATCCATCCGATGGGCCTAGCACTGCGATCGCTGGAACTGGTGCCGGCACTGTTACTCAATCCGGAATTGTCTCGCCGCAGAGCACTGTGCTCGAACCCGGCCTGCTCGATCCCTCGTTGCCGCCTGGTCTGGCCGCCGAAACGAGTGCCGAGGCAGCGGCATTGATGATCCAGCGTTTGTCGACCGGCCAACCGCCCCGATTGACCGTCTTTCCCGTGCCAAATGAACTGACGACTTCGAATCCAGCGATGCGACCGTCGGGAACTACGGGAACCACCGGAGCGCTTGCCGAGCCCCCACCTAGCGTGCCACTGACGGCGTCTGAACAAGGAACCATCATCGATGATTTACAGAAGGCAAAATCGACCGCTTTTTCTGCACCAACGCTTGTTCGCGTTGTAGGCCCCGAACTGGATCCCGCAATCGATCGCGACAGCAGCGGTGCCGCGATTGCTCCCTCGCTTAAACGCGCATTAGAAATTGCCAAGAAGTACCAAATCACTCACGTCGAGATTGCCGTTCCGGTTTTAATCAGCGGCCCCGTCCGCATCGATGTCGACGATTTGGAAATCACGTCGTCGGTCGGCGGCGGCAGCGTCATCGTGTTCCAGTCCCCCGAAGGCGTGACAATGGAACGCGCGAGGATGTTTTCGATCGGATCGCACCCGATCGAATTCAACGACTTGCACTTTACGTGGACCGTACCAAGCGACCAAATCGATGGCGGATCGATGTTCGAAATCAACGACAACCTTAGCGTTGTGTTGACCGACTGCAGCGTCACCATCAACAACCCATCGCTGCGAGACGAAGTCTACGCGTTCGAGATCGTCACCGATCCTGACAAACTGCCGCGAATTCGTCGCGAACAGGGAACCGCACGAGACATTTTCCCGCTCGTCGACATGAAACTTTACAACGTCATTGTTCGCGGCGAGATGACAATGATGCACATGGACTATGCCGCCAAGCTTTGGCTGGACTGGGACAACGGAATGCTGGCCGTGACCGATCGAATGATCGATACCGCGGGTGCTCGGCGGCCACCGCCACCGAGTGCAGGAAACATCAATTTGTCCCTGACACGTGTGACCGCCCACGCCCCCAATGGAATCATGCGAACTCGGCTCGGTGTCAGCGGCGCCTACCCGGTTCCGACCAGCCGTTTGGCTCGCAAATGTGTCTTCATCGTCGAACCCGCATCGGCTCAGTTTGACATCGCCGGACTATCGCCGGATCAATTGGCAACTCAGTGGTTACGGATGGAAGGTTCCAGCAATGCTTACATCGCCGACAACTCGCTGAGCGGTCCTATGCTGCGTTTATCGACCACAGACGGCCAAACCGAAACCACACGAATGAGCCAACTGTCCACCAATCCGCCTTCGTGGGCCGACGAAAACCAGCCCCGATGGTCGGTCAATTGGGTTGCACCGAGACTAACGGATAAACCAATGAACCGACGGCAACCGGCCGATTACCGTCAAGCGGAAACCTCGTCTGCGCCCGGATTTAGTGAGAGACAACTACCAACTTTGCCGGTCCTCGAAGACAATTCGTCTCGATTGTCCTCAGCAACGTTTTCCGCCCCATCAGTCGATCTGCACAATACCGACGACATCTTAAATCGAGACGTCGATTTGACTTTTGACAAGTCATCAGACTTAATGGGTGGCTGGCCAACACTGTCACGATAGATTTGTCATTACAAATTTTAGTGTAATGCAGCGACCAGATTGACCCCACCTTCACTTTCCCACCTACACGACACCGCAACCTTTGGAGCAAATGCATGAAACGACTGGCAATGATTTTTGGATGTTTGGTGCTGTTTGCATCACCGACTTTCGCAACGAGTGAGTTCAGCAAACAGTGGAAGAACGAGTATCTTGGCGATGATGCTGACGAGGACTTCAAGAAGGTTGGCCGGAAAGCTGGCTGCTATGTTTGCCACGTGAAGGGCGAAGATAAAAAGAAAGTCCGGAACGAATACGGGCAAGCATTGATGGAGTTCTTGAAGGCAGAAGACTTCCCGAAAGAATACGTCAAAGAGCATCCCGAAGAAGCCAAGGCAAAAATCCTTGAAGGCATCAAGAAAGGGAACGAAAAAAAGAGCAGCGACGGCAAGACGTTTGGCGAAAAGATTAAAGCCAACGAATTGCCCGCAACCGATTCAAAACTGTAGTTCCTAAGCATCCCGAGCACTGAACCCGAACTCGGATAGACTATCCGCTCCCCGTGCACTCGGTGAGCGGATTTTTTTTGCGCTAATAGTGCAAGTGATTTTCTCTCCATCGCGCATTCGCTTTCGCACGTTTCCCTCCCTCCTACGCCCCGAGCCTCAATCATGACCTTACGTTTTTTGACTGCCGCACTTTCCTTGATCGCAACTGTGGCTTTCGTATCCACCAGCGCGATCGCAGAATCACCAACCGAGACTAAGACTGACTTCGTTTCACTGTTCGATGGGAAATCATTTGACGGATGGAAGAAAGCCGAAGAACACCCAGAGAGTTGGAAGATCGAGGAAGGAAAGCTGTATTGTGATGGCGAGCGATGCCACTTGTTCTACGTCGGCAAAGAAGCGCCGTGGAAAAACTTTCACTTCAGCGCCGAAGTCATGACGACACCAGGCAGCAACGCAGGCATCTATTTCCACACCAAGTATCAAGCCGAGGGATGGCCCAAGGCGGGCTTTGAATGCCAAGTCAACGTTTCACACAAAGACCCCAAAAAGACCAGCAGCTTGTACTCCGTCGTCAATGTTGCCGATCCAGGCGTCAAAGATAATGAATGGTATTTGCAAGAAATCATTGTCAACGGCAACAACGTTGTATTGAAGGTGAATGGCAAAACGATGGTCGATTACACCGAGCCCGAAGGGCAAAAAGCCGCCACCCCCGACTTCGAACGATTGCTGGGTGAAGGCACTTTCGCGCTGCAAGCACACGACCCCGAAAGCAAGGTTTACTTTCGCAATCTTAAAGTCAAACGACTGCCTTAGTCGCCTGAAATCGGCGTTTGCCAAGAACGACCAGTCGCGCTCACTGCGGAAACTTACTGCAGTGCCGACTGGTCATAGACCTCACGGTCGGCTCTCGACCCGATCGCGTTCCGAATCGATTCATCCAAGCTTTCGCTTGCGAACTGGACCGATCCATCGCACATCAACATGTGCGCGCCGCCAGTGTGAAAACTGCTGACCGACATTTCGAGCTGTTCCTTGGGAACATCCCGCAAGTTGATTCCGTACTTCAACGACATCAACGCTTCGGAAAAGTCAGTTCCTCGGGCACGATCGAAATCGGGATGATAGAGCGAGAAGTGGTCACAAATTCCACACTCGTGCAAATCGATGTAGCGAGTCTCTGAGACCAGCACGGTATGACTTAGCCCGTCCAGGATTCCATTGAACCGAATCGCAGGTGGCCACGGCGGCTGACTTGGATCCGACACGCAATCCGTCACGCGCAGGACACCGTTACCGGCTTCCATTCCGCGATATCCCGACGCCGAATACGTGTCGCGCTGAACATCGCTACCGGCATTCCCCAGATAGCTGTTGAGTGCACGTCCGGTCAGCAAATCGATCTCTTCGCCAAAATGGCTTGGGCCCGGTTGGCTAGGACATCGGTAGGTCGGAATTGCCGCTCGCGCCAACTCTCGCAAGCGATCGCTTTCGGGTGAATTGGACGTTGCCGTGCCATCGTCACCCTGCGGGGTCCGTTCCCACAGCGCGGTCTGTTCAATGAACGGCAAAATATCAGTCGTCCAGCTTTGTCCCCAGCCGCCTTTGGCGCCCCAAGGCATCGCTCGGTACGTCGATTCATAGTTGTGGATCGCCAAACCGATTTGCCGCAGATGGTTTTGACATTGGACGCGACGAGCTGCCTCGCGGGCTGCTTGAACAGCAGGCAGCAAGAGGGCGACTAAGATTCCGATGATTGCGATCACCACCAACAACTCGATCAACGTGAATGCCAAACGGCAATTCGTTGGATGGGAATTCGCGAATCGCGAATTCTTCAATCGAAGACAATGAGGGTTCCGCACCTGAAAAATACCTGCAGCAACTGAAACCTTCGAATCCGTAATCGAAGACTCAGTGTCATGGGTTTCCGCTGAACCGTTTGCACAGGGCCAATCCGCAGGAATCAATGCCCATGGATAAACACTCAGTGAAGCCGTTTCGGCGCTCGCGATCGGGTTCCACTCGAATCGCCTACTCCTACAGTTTTAATGCTTGTATCCCCCGAGGGAACCTTTTCCGCGAAAAATCGACAAAAACCTTTGCCGTTGGCTCGAGTCATGTCGGCAAGCCACGGGAACTTATAGACCTAGCATTGTGTTGAAAATCGACTGCATCGCCGGATTGGTGCCCTTGCGAACCGTCAGCCGGTCGCCCGGTTGAAGTGAATAGTCGCACTCTGCCTTGATCGAGCTTCCATCTCGATTCATGCGGCATTCCAAAGGAATTCCTGCGATCGAGTCCGATGAATGCCGGTACAGAGTGGCATTGATGAAGCCCATCTTCTTCTTGACGCCGGTTTGCTCTAACAGCGTGCTGACATAGACACTGCGGCCGTCGGTCGGCAGCGGCAGAATCCGAGTCGACGGATTTTCGCCCGGGACATGCAAAATTATGCTGTCGTTGGCGATCGCTTGTTTAACGGCGAAATAGACCCTTTCCGATTCCGATTCCGGCATCTGCGGTACGCCCTCGAGCCCCGTGTAGTCACCCAATTCGCCGGCTGGGTGGGAAAACGGGCTAGCTGGCAACTTGATCGACGTACACCCCGTCGTCATCGCCAAACAGGCAAACGCCACCGCAATCGCAGCGGAGTACTTCGAATTCGAAATCATGGCAAAAAGTTCGTGGTTGGGGACCTGTGCCGGCAACGCCGCTTCGGCAAGCCTGGCAAACTTTGCCGACAACCGGCAACAGGAGTTTCGTTCGGCATTCCATGCCACAAACGTGAAGCTTTCCGGCAATTCGATCCGAAAAACGCGAAAAAAGTCTAAAGGACAGCGCAAAAAGGCGATGAAACAACCAATTACCAGCGGCAAACCGGCGATTTCGGGGACCAACTGACCAAACTGGGCAAGAAGCCTGCGGAATCATCCTTCTCCAATAACGATCCAGTCGCTATAGTGCCGGGCTTCGCTGAAAGAACATCAGATAAACCATCGATCATCCATAGCAATCCAAGAGAAACGTCATGGCACGGCAATGTGAAGCGTGCGGCAAAAAAGTCCAAATGGGCAACCGCATCGAGACTCGCGGTAAGGCAAAGTATTTGGGCGGTGTCGGTACCAAAGTTACCGGTATCACTCGTCGTAAGTTTGTCCCCAACCTGCAACGCGTCCATGTGACGACCCCCAAGGGCGAGAACAAGACCCTGCGTGTCTGTGTGCAATGCATCCGCAGTGGTGTGGTTCGCAAGACCGTCAAAACCAAGCCATTTGACGTTGGAAATTCCAGCGCAAAGGCAAAGTAAGTGTGTCGGTTGTCTTGGGCGGTGATCGCAGCGCGATGTACCATCCTTGACAGAGACCCTTTCAGTTGACTGGTCGCTGATTTCAGTCCAGCTAAGTTTGCAAAGCTGGGCGTATGGAAATCGGCGGCGTTTCCTGCGCCTATTCCATGGACCAACTGCGTGTCACTTACTGACGAAGATGTCCGAAAACTTGCTCTTTTGGCCCGGTTGGACTTGTCCGATGCCGAGGTACAAAAGGTGCGTCCCCAGCTCGATGGGATCCTCGGATTTGTTCAGAAACTGTCAGAACTGGACACCGATGGCGTCGAGCCGATGACGACAGCACTTGATGTCGACAATCGATGGCGAGAAGATACGCCCGTTGCCGGCCTGACTCACCAACAGGCACTTGCCAATTCGCCATCTCATGACGACGAGTGTTTTTTGGTACCACCCGTTCTCGGCTCGGCCGGTGCACGGAAATAGTCGCCCGGGTCGCTCAGCGAAGGTGTGAACACCATGCCAGCCGGGCCTGAATCGCTGTTACCGCCATTGGTCGCGATCACACTGGCGATCGCTTCTCGGCGAGTCATTTTGCCACTCGCGGCCGGCGTTTTTGTCGGCGCGGTCCTGCTCGCTCGGCGAATTCCTGACCATGCTTGGTGGGATTCTATCTTCGTGTTCTTTACCGCGATGCAACGGTCGGTTCTTGCGACATCGCATCTGCAGGCACTCGCGTTTAGCCTACTGCTTGGCGGCATGGTCGGCGTGCTGGAGAAAGGCGGTGGCATGCGGTCGCTGATCCAGCGACTGTCCAAACGTGTCCGCACTCGATGCGGTGCGCAGACCATGGTCGCAGCATCGGGCTTGGCGATTTTCTTTGACGATTATTCCAACACGCTTTTGGTCGGCGGAACGATGCGGACCACCGTCGATCGGTTTGGTGTGTCACGCGAGAAACTGGCCTACCTAGTCGACTCGACCGCCGCACCCGTTGCTGGACTGTCCGTCGTCAGCACGTGGGCAGCGATCGAGATCAGTTACATGGCCGAGGGGCTCAGCGCCGCTGGCGTCACCGATTCGGCGGCGGCATTCGAGATGTTCATCCAGTCGATTCCGTATCGGTTCTATCCCTGGTTGGCGATCGTGATGGTGTTCATGGTTTCGCTTTCCGGGCGCGACTTCGGCCCGATGCGGCGGTTCGAATCCGAATCGCACAACAAACGATCTGAACAAAGTAACGCTGAATCAAACGAAAATGATGACACGAACCCAGCAGCCAGTCGCTGGCTATGGTTGGCGGCCGTGCTGCCGGTGATGGCGTGCTTGAGCGCGGTCGGGATCGTTCTGTTGATCACGGGATACGCCGGCATGCCGACGCCCAAAGACGGCGACGGGCCGCTGCGATTGGCCGGCCAATTGCTCGGCAACGGTGATTCGTACTTGGCCCTGATCGTGGGCGGTGGTGCCGGATTGCTAGTGGCAATCCGCAGCCACTTGGCGCTTGGCGGATGCGACATCAACACGGCGCTACGAGCCGCTTTGGCCGGTGCTATCCAAATGCTACCAGCCATGTTGATCCTGTGGTTCGCGTGGGCACTCTCGGGCATGACTGAACCCGACCAACTCGACACCGGTGGCTACTTGGCAGGCGTTTTGTCGGATCGGCTGGACCCACGCATGCTGCCAACGGTGGTATTCCTCCTAGCCGGCGCAGTCGCGTTTTCGACTGGGACTAGCTGGGGCACGATGGGAATCCTAACTCCGCTTTCGATTTCGCTGGCTCTAAAACTCGACCCTAGCGGCGATCCAGCCGGCGCGATCGCGCTGACGACCTGCGGCGCGGTACTGGCCGGTGCAATTTTTGGTGACCACTGCTCACCGATCTCCGACACGACCGTCCTATCAAGCCGAGCCAGCGGCTGTGACCATCTCTCGCACGTTCGAACGCAAATGCCATACGCCATCGCAGTCGCGATCGTTTGCATCGTTACCGGCACATTGCCAGCCGCGGTCGGAGTATCGCCATGGATTTGCCTGGCCGTTTCGTCGATCATCTTAGCAGCGGTGCTGTTTCGATTCGGCCAATCACCCATCGTTGCTAGCAAAGCAGAGCTTGAAACGATTGCACCGGATTGAAATCCCTACAAGTGGCGATGCGTCAAACAAGCTCTACCAAGTCGATCAAGAACAACTTTCGATCAAAAAAGACGTCGTGGGTTAACAACCGTGCAAAGGACTTTGCCGAGGTGAAACCTACCGTGAAACCAACAAGTCAAATCCATGCGGTCAAACGCGGCGGAAGTGGCATCGATCTTGCACCGTAATTCACCAGCGATTACGGAAACAGCTAGGCACCGTTGCTGGTGGCGGAAATTGAAATCAAAGGATGAACCATGAAACGAAAACTCACGACCAATCTCGCAGCCGCTTTCTTGGCGATGCCGTTGGCGACGGTATTCATGGCTACCAATGCATCATCCCAAAATTTTGACACGCCCCAAACTCGACTGCGTCCGATTGGTGCACCTAGCGCCGTGGACCAGTACCGATCACCCGCCGCGACAGAAGTTCGAACGGCCGGTGCATTCCAAGAAACGGCTTACAGCTCGCAGGTACGACAAACCGCGATGCAGCTGTCATTTCCGGCGACAGGAGAAAACGGTGCCGTGACGGCACCACCATCCACTTCGCCATCCACAATGACGCCGCCTAGTTATTCGGCGCCGCCTGCGACTTTCACACCGCCCGCCACATCGACGCCTCTGCCTCCGGCACGGATCGCACCGCCACCAAGTTCGCTGCCACGTTCGTCATCGCCGCCTTCAAATCTGCCGATGTCCTCCCTGCCGTCTTCGACATTGCCACCACAGACATTGTCACAGCAAGGAATCTCATCCAGCAGTGACTTGGTCCCGATCGCACAACCGAGTCTTGGCAACGCTGGTTACGCAACGATGTATAACTGCAGCAACGTATCAGGCCCCAGTACTTATTCGGCGGCCAGCGGAATTGGATGCGGGCAAGTTGGCTATCAAGCCCCCGTCGGATACCAGGCTCCCACCGGTTACGCGCCACC
The DNA here is from genome assembly GCF_007860175.1 of Rubripirellula reticaptiva. Classification (NCBI taxonomy): domain Bacteria; kingdom Pseudomonadati; phylum Planctomycetota; class Planctomycetia; order Pirellulales; family Pirellulaceae; genus Rubripirellula; species Rubripirellula reticaptiva. Next base: position 555,172 of record NZ_SJPX01000001.1, read on the forward strand.
CAACAACACATACGCGCCTGGAACCATTCCGCCGCCTGGCGTGATTGCCGCGCCGATCGCGGTTCCGCCAGCGACCGCTGCACCGGTCGGCCCGCTGTTGACATTTGGACAATCCGCGAACCCTGTCCAAGTCGGCCCTGGCCTACTGGGACAACCCAAGGCTTACGTGCCCGGCCAAGGTCTGCGAAACTGGTTGCGTTACTTCACGCCTTAGTCTCCAGCAGTTACCGATGCGACTAATCACGTCACTGATCCCCAGCCAAACCGGTACCGGAACGGCGATCGCTTCTGACAAAATCGATGTGGCCGTCGTCATCGATGTGCTACGTGCCACGTCGGTCGCAACCGTTGCGATGGCGGCCGGCGCAACCGAGATTGTGACGTGTCGCGAGATATCCGATGCAAGGTCACGAGCGCTGCCAGGTGCAGTCGATCCTGAATCAACGGCCCCATCGCTATTGTGTGGCGAACGAGAATGTCGGCCGATCGATGGTTTTCAGTTTGGCAACTCACCGGCCGAGTACACCCCCGCGCTAGTCGCCGGCAAGCGGCTGATCTTGACCACAACCAACGGAACGCGAGCCGTTGAAGTGGCGTCCGCCGCTGACTCGATCATGTTGGCAAGCTTCTTGAATTTGTCCGCCGTGATTGACGCAATCATGGATGCAGATACCGTCCACGTCGTCTGCGCCGGCACCAACGGCGACGTGACCGGTGAAGACGTCATGCTTGCCGGGGCGATCATCGACCGCTGCCAAGCCCGTCTCGGATCAGCACTCGAATTGGACGACGCATCAGCAATCGCAAAAGCATGGTGGCACGCTCGTCAGCCCACCCCTAGTCCAGCATCGCTGGCAGCCGCCTTTTCCGAAACCGCCGGCGGCCGAAATCTGATCCGAGTCGGCTACGAAGCCGACCTTGCCCGCTGCGCTGCGATCGACACCGTCCCCGTCGTTCCCGTACGAACACGGAAATCCCCGACGGGTTTTACCGCCCGCTGATCAACTGAAATTCAGTTTTGCAAAAGACGCTTTCACCGAACCGCTGGTCGTCGAAACGCTGCAATTGCTCATCAACAGTCGCGACCGAGCCGATTAATCCTCGCAGTTTGATAGCAATTCACAGCGTCTCGGACGACAATTCAAGCTTGCTGAATTTTTCTAGTTTCTGCTAAAGATCGGGTTTCACGGACACCCAAACGATCATGGCAGAGACCTCCAAACCTAGCGGAACAGCGGCGAAAGCGGCCAACCCGGCCGATAAGCTCACTACGTTGTTGATGCTTGCTGCTGCGCTGACGGCGATTGGCGGCTTTGCCATTCTGTTTTCGTTGTGGTGGCGTTCAAGCGTAACTGACTCGTACGAGGTTCTGCGCGTCGCGGCGCAGGAATTCGTGGCTGGCCGCCCCATCATTGCTGGTGAACTAGCTGAAACCGTCCACTTCGAAGGCGAGCCGGATCAACCGCCCGGTGATACCGAGGAAATGTTGCCGCCCGAAGGTGAAGAGCCACCGGAACTGGAACCTGCCCCGATCGAAGGCGAAGAATTGTCGCCCGAAGCCAAAGCGGCGTTCGAAGAAGCAGAAAAACTGCAAGAGTGGATTCGCTTGCGAGACTTTCTGGTCGGTGCTGGCAAGGTTGCAAAAGCACAAGAAGAAACCGACTTTCGCCAGCGGCGACGTCAATTACTCGAAGCCGTCCGACCACTCGAAGCGTCTCGCCAAAACGGTTTTCCCGCTGGTCGACAAACCGAAGGTCACCAAATGCTCGGTGACGCTTTTTATCAACTTGGACGATATCCCGACGCGGCAATCGAACTGCTCGCCGCTGCCGAACTCGATCCCGGGCTACGGCGGTCGTTGCTTTCGAAAATCGCGGACTCTCAACTGCGATCTCGTGGTACATCAGCGCAACCTGCACTGGCAACTATCGAAGAACTGCTACGCGACAGTTCCCTAGCACCGAAACAAGCTTGGGAAGCGGAACTGATTCGCATTCGCTCGTTGATCGAATTGAAACGCTTTGGCGATGCACAAGATGCAATTGATATCTTACTGGCCAAACCGGTCACTTCCGACGTTGCGAGCCAAGGTGAAGAAGCCGACTATCGCGACGAGGCACGACTGCTTAGTGCAATCATTGGTGTCCAAAAGGCGATCGACCAATACGGAGCGATGCCGGCTGACACAATGGAAGATCGCAGCGATGCCATGGTCGACCTGCGACCAACAGACGAAGTCTTGGGCTCACTTCAGCGTGAAGCCGCGCCAAAAACATCAGCAATGGCCAGGCTGTGGCTTGCTCGCAGCCAATTGGTTCAAGGACGGTTGGACGAAGGCTTAAGCGGCCTGACCTCGGTCCGGGGACAACGCCCCTTTGGTGCCGAAGCGATCCTAGGCGGATTGGAAGAAGTCGAGTTACTCGCTCGCCAAGGCAAAGGCGACGAAGCGTTGCAGACGACGCGTTTCATGATGCGTGAGATCGGTGACCCGAGCGGCTTTGATACTGACGCGGTCACGTTCACAGATTTCCAGCGCCGCATGTTTGCCGCAACCGAAGACCTTCGCCGAGCAGGTGATTTTGAGAACGCGATCGATATGGCAAGATCCTTGCCGCCGGTTTTTGAAAAAGCTGACTCGCTGATGCAGGAGGCGATCGGCTACAGCGAGTGGGCTGAAAAAACCATGAGCGATGGCAGATCACCATCCGGCGATATCAGTCGCAGCGCATCGATCCTAGCCCGTTCACGCTATCGTGCGTCCGGCGACGCGTTCGCGCAAGCCGCCCAGCTGCGCTTCGATACCAACCAATATGTTTCGACTCAGTGGTCGGCGATCGAAGCCTATCAAAAAGGTCGACACTTTCGCCGCAGCATTCGGCTGCTTGAACCCTACCTTCGATATGAAAACCGTCGTCGCCAGCCGCGAGGTTTGGTCGCCTATGGTCGAGCACTCTTAGCCGAAGGCGATGAGGAAAAAGCCATCGAAGCGGTCGAAGCTTGCATCATTGAATACCCACGCGATCCGCTGCGGTATGACGCTCGACTGATCGCTGCCCAGGCACATGCCGAACTTCAAGAACTGGATCTTGCACGCAAGTATCTGGAAGACAATCTTCGCGACGGTGAACTGACACCCCAAAGTCCGGCTTGGCGTGAATCGCTGATGAAGCTTGGCGAAATGCGATTCGAACAGGCGTATCAAAACCATTTGGCGGCTGAGCAGGCAGCCCCCGAAGAGCAACTTGAGTTGATGCGTTTGAATCAACCGATCCTAGAGGAAGCAATTCGATACCTTGAGCAAACCGTTGATCGATACCAACTTCCCGATGCCATCGGCGCTGCCTACAACGCCGCTCGTGCTCACTCGCTTGCCGCTGACTGGCCACGAATCGAAGCCGAATCGCCCGAAATTCTTGAAGCCGCCAAACGCTCGCTTCGTACCCAAGCGGACCAAGAACTGCAAATCGGTTTGGACGGATTCATCAACTTGCGACAATACCTACTTTCTCGCGAAGAAGAATCACGATTGCCGCGGGACCAAGAAGCGATCCTACGCAACTGTTTCCTTGCCGAAGCAGAGTCGCTGCGTCGAATGACGCACTTGGAAGACGCCGCAACGGCTTATCGAGCTGCTGAACTTCGCTACCTGAACGAACCAACCGCGCTCGAAGCCATCCTGGGTCGCGCCGGGTGCCTGCGGGAACTCGGCCGCGACCAAGAATCCAAACTTCTCATTCGGCAAGCATCCGTCGTGCTCGGCCGAATCCCCGCCGAATGGGACGACCGGTTCGCAGAAACGACCCGGTTCGATCGCAACGGTTGGGAACAATACCTGACATGGATGAATAGCCGCCCCGAAACAAGCGGCGCTTGATTGCATCCAACCACCCTTCAATGATTTGAGAGCCACTTATGAACGCAGACGAACTGACTGCTATTATCGATCGTCGCTTTGAAACGCTGTCACATCTATTGGAACTGAGCCTGCGCCAGGTCCAAGCGATCGATGAAAGCCGCATGAGTGATCTGATGCGGATTCTGTCCGACAAACAACCGCCGATCAACGAATTGATCCAAATCGGCAAACAACTGGCATCCGCGGTCGGCGAAGACCCCGCAAATCGCCAATGGGCATCGGATGAAGATCGCAGGCGTTGTCGCGAGCGACAAAGTCAATGCGAATTGATGCATGACGAATTGCTTGCGATCGAAGCCGACTGCGAGGGCCGATTGACGGCAAGCAGAGCATCGGCGCAAGAGAAACTACAACGCTTTGACAACGGACGAGTCGCAGCTAATAGCTACGCACAAGCACAAACGACACGTCCATCCGGCGGAAGCTTGGATTTGTCCAGCGACTGAGTGCGACAGTCTATTTTGGAACAAATGAAGAAAACTTCTCAAGTCTTTCTCCATTCGATCTTGCGTCGCATTGTCTCTGGTGGGTATCAGCGAAGATGAATTTCAGTGAGGCCACGGATTCGGCCCGCTTTATCATCACTTGACGACTGAAAATCCGTCACCGAAGGAATCGGAGACCTATCATGACAAATCATTGGATCGACCCAAAGACGAGCCATTCTTTAGCCGTTTTGGTGGAATCGGTAACCGTGCCCTTGTTAATCAAACACGATGGCCCTGTTTGCCTTGAACTTGACATCGACGTCAAAATGCGTGTCCCTGCCGATGCAAGTCGATTGGTGGACCTGATCAAATCACTGGTCGGACAATCGCTTGCCGAAATGTCCGACGGCGGCGACCTGACGATCACGGCTTGCGAGACCACAAACGGTGTCGAGGTAGAAATCGCCGACACGGGCTGTGACGTCCAACGTCGCGCCAAAAGTCGCCCGTTAGCCGCAGCCGCGATCGGCGCAACCATGCAGTGGAAGAACTGCCCGCAAGGTGGCGGATCCGTCACCGTGACATTCCCGCCCAAAGCAGCCCAATCGCATTCCCAACATCGACGCGCGGCTTAGCTTCGCTAGGCCTTGGCACGACCGGCCTTGGCTGTTCAAAGTCGAGGTAGCGAAACTCGCAGTGAGTTTCGGGAAAGGATTGAATCGACGAAAGTCTTGACGACTTCCGCTACGCCTGAATGGGAGACGAACGATGCAAGGAATATTTGGCGGAACGCCAATCGCGGCGCTCGAACACACGCTAACGTTTGCCCAACGACGCCACGAACTGTTGGCTGGCAACGTGTCCAATATGGATGTGCCGGGATACCGATCGCGAGATTTGGATATCAATGAATTCCATAACGCGCTCGCCGAATCGATCGACAACGCCGCTCGCCCGGTGTCGCATACGTCTGGCCCTTACACACGCGACGACCTGTACAGCGGACCTCGTAAAGCAACCGAACAAGTGGTTTTCCATGACGGCAGTGACGTGTCGCTTGAACGTCAAGTCACCGAAATGGCAAAAAACCAACACCTTCACGGACTCGCCATCACCACAATGCGAAGCCAATTCGCACTCCTTCGCGCCGCCATCACTGAACGAGCCTAAATAGAAAACCAAGTAAAGAACGGCGTGTGAAAGAACAAGCCATTTTTTGGACACACCCAATTTCGTCGATCAAGCACCGATTCCAAAACGTCAAACACCGGAAACTTCCATGTTAAAAGCACTCGACATCAGCACATCGGCATTGATTGCCCAGCGGACTCGATTGAATGCCGTTTCTGGAAACATTGCCAACATGTCGTCGCTGACCGATGAAACCGGCAAGCCAAATCCTTACAAAGCACGCGAAGTGGTCTTTCAAACCGACGACAGCATTTCGCTGTCAGGCGCTTCGGGCGTGAAAGTAGCGGAGATCAAATCGAACAACGCTGAACCTCTACACCGATGGCAGCCCAACCATCCGTTGGCGATTCAAGATGGCGAATGGAAAGGATACGTCGCCTATCCCAACATCGACCTGACGACCGAAATGGTCAACGCGATGGAATCGACTCGAGCCTACGAAGCCAACGTCGGTGTAATGGAAATTACCAAAAACCTTAGCCGTGAAACATTGACCATCCTCGCCTAATGCGTCCCCTTTCCGGAATCCAACCGCCCCAGCGACCTCAGTCGCCTTTTGGTCCGCTTGAAAAAAGCGGGATGCCAAGCGGTGTATCCGGTGCAAAGGGCCCCGACTCGTTTGCATCGCTGCTGGGTGACCAAGTCAAGAACGTCAACACCATGCAAATCGACGCCAACGACATGGTGCACACCATGCTGACCGGCGGCGAAGTCAACGAAGCCGAAGTGTTGACGGCCGTACAAAAGGCAGACTTGGCCTTCCGCATGCTGTTGCAAGTCCGCAACAAGTTGATCGAAGCCTATCGAGAAGTGCAACAAATCCAAATCTAAGTTCGAAATTTCGACGCCTGATTCCTGACGATTGAACCTAACGCTCCCATGAATTTTTTCAAACAGTCGACCGACCAAGCACGCGAAGCTTTTGTATCGATGCCGATGCAGTCGCGAATCATTTCGGTCATGCTGGTGGCTTTGATTGCGATCGGCTTGGCGTTCCTGATCAAAGGCGACTCATCATCGAGCGGTGAATACTTGTTCGGCGGACGCGCCTTTACCGATCAAGAACTCGCCGCCATGGAAATGTCATTCAGCCGCGAAGGTCTGAATGAATGGAAACGAGATGGCACGCGGATGCGAATTCCGGCCGCCTCCAAGGACGTCTACTTAGCTGCGATGGAACAGTCGACGACGTTGCCAATGTCGCTTAACAGCAACGTGCAAGAAGCCATCAAGGCGACGACCGTTTTCGATTCAAGCGAACTGCACGGCGCCCGAGTGGATGCTGCCAAAGAAGCCGACCTGGGCCGCTCGATCGCCCAAATGGCGGACATCAAATCGGCGAGCGTGGTTCACGACGTTGGACAGCGTCAAGGACTCGGACGTCACGCTGCTCAATCCGCCAGTATTTTTGTCCAACCCGAAGGCAGCTCCCCACTGCCGAAACATCGCATCCAAGCGATTCAAGAACTCGTCCGCGGTGCATACGCCGGAATGAAAACCGACGAAATCGTGGTCACCGATGCCAATGCGATTTCATCATCAGCGATGTCCGATGACGATGATCCGATGCTGCGCAAGCAACGGGAAGCCGAAGCGTGGATCGAGAAAAAGGTGCGAAACCTGTTGGTCGGATTCCCCGCGCAGATCGCGGTATCGGCTGAGGTTGACCCGACGATGGATGCGGAAAAGACGACTCTCAGTTATGACGCCGAACCGACCAATCTGTCCAACAAGCAACGCAAAACCGAAACCACCAACACTCGGCAACCGCCCGGCGGCGTTCCCGGCGTGGTCCCCAACGCGATCGGCAACCGAGCGACCAGTTTGGCGGACACGGTCGAAACGTTGAAATCCAAAGACGACGAACGCGAAACCATTGGCGTGGCAGGACAACAGTTTGAAAACTCGCGAATGGCTTCGCTGCAAGTCAAACGAGTTCGTGTCTCGGTCGGCCTGCCGCGAAGTTATTACAACAAGCTTCACGCACAAACGTACTTGCAAGAGAATCCCGACACGCCGGTCGACGACGTGCCTGCGATGTCGGCTACTGCGTTTGAGAAGCTTCGAAGTGAAACAGCCACAAAAATCCAGACGGCCGTCACTCCATTGTTGCCCGAGGTTGCCGCTGGTGCGGACCGGTTTCCACTAGTGGAAGTGTTTGACTACTTCGATCTGCCCGGACCGCCACCACCTGAGGCGGAAACCGCCAAGATCGCTTTGGCTTGGCTTGCCGAGTCCTGGCAAACGATCGCATTGGTCATGTTGGGTCTGCTAGCACTATTGGTCGCTCGGTCAGCTGCCAGCGGCAGCGGTGATTCGACGCCTGCGGAATTCCGCGAAGGCTTCGGTCTGGAATTACCCGCGCCTCCACCCGAGATGGTTGAAACCGAGGAAGAAGGCGACACCATGACGATCACAGGCAGTTCGTTAAAAGACGAACTACTAGCGCTCGTTGACGGAAACCCCGAAGTCGCTGCCAACGTGATTCGCGGCTGGGTTGGCGAGGCCGCGTAAAGTGACAAGTCGAATTTATCAACGATGCAAAAAAGACAGACTTTTCGTTTCGGTCTTTCCATTTTCGCTCAAGTTTGCTTAGAAGAGAGTCCCGGGAAGTCCGGTTGAACGATCATGCACTTGAGAGGACCCTTGTTCGATGGCAGGCTCAGCAAACACCGATGCAGCGAACCGTGACGCAGCGATGCGCCGAATCGCGATCGTGTTGACCAGTTTGCCGGCTCCGGTTGCTGCGAAACTATTGGGCACGATTGACCAAGACTCAAAACAAGTCATCCGACGCACGATGGCAACACTGTCCGATGTCGATCCGCTGGAACGCCACCGTGCTCTGCAAGCCTTTAAAACATCCGTCCAGCAACCCGCTCACCAACTAGCCAGCGATCGCTATTCCAACGACACCTTTCTGAATCAGAGCGATCCTTCTTACGCTCAAGCAAGTCGATTCTCCGATCGCAACGGTGGATCACCATCAGTGCTAAAGAGCCAAAGTCCGATCCACGATCGCCCTGCCGACCCGACCTCGCCGCTGGCGTTCTTATGCGATGTTGAGGATGACGACTTGATTGAGTTGCTGTCCGGCGAACACGCTCAAGCAGTTGCGTTAGTGCTGGCATCCGTCGCACCGAGCCAAGCGGCTAGGATTTTGCCGCGATTGGAACCAACGCTTCGCTCATCCGCCCTGAGCCGGCTCGGTCGCCTCAGTGATATCCCAGAAACCGCTAGCGCGGAAGTCGCCCAACACTTTCGCAATCAACTAAGCCAACGGACGCGGACGTCGGCATCCGCCAATAACGGCAGCGGAAGACGTGCGCTCGATGCGATCCTGTCCGTCATGCCGAAACCCGAACAATCCGACCATGATTCGCGAAACTGGCAGCCCACTCATCACGGCAATGGCGAAATGCATGCCGACCCGTCTGAACGACAAGCGGCTCACACTCGAACGGCACAGTCCCAATCCACCCTTCCACCGCTGGTTCATTCACGAGCCGATGGACCGCATGCTGTACCGCCGCTGCATGCTGCCGAACCGCGGGCCTCCGAGTCTCGCAGCGCATCGGATCGCAATTCCGTCGACGAATTCTATCGGCAAACAGACCGAGCCAACGACGAATTCCACCGCCTGCGAGTTGCGCCTCAAACTGTATCTCAAATCCCATCGCATGCTGACGACACCGCGAACGGGGTTACTCCGAACAACTCGGCCCACGAAAAGAAAATTGATTCAGCTCATCAACCTACACAATTAAATCCGTTGGACTCGACCGATGCGATTCACTCGCATTTGGTTGCAATGAAACCCAAAGATCTTTGCACGGCACTGGGCCGCGTCGAAACTCGCGATGCGATGCTGACTCTTTGTGGGCTTCCCAACGCAAAGGCCGAAGCTGTCCTGGCTGTCTTGCCAAAAGATCAAGCGAAGGTGGTTCGCGTTCAGATGAACTCGCTTCAATCCATGAATCTGCGGGAAATTGATAAAGCGAAAGAACGTGTCGCCATCGCGTCTGGGTCGGGCAGCGCCGTGCCGGCCAATCAGGCGAGCGTTTCCGCAGCCGCGGCGTAAGCGTTCCTCCAAACCAAACCCGCCCCCCTCGCATTCGTAGATAACCAAGGCTGCATCCGTCATGGCAAACGTGCTGAAATCCGATTCGTTCACTGAAAAGTCGGCGGCCGCTCGCAGCGTTTCTGGACTGGCCGGGTTCAATCTGAATGACTTGGCCGACGAAGGAAGGTCGCGTTTGGATCAATGCCGAACCCAGGTTCGTCAAATGATCGACGAAGCGACAAAGCAAGGCGAACAGATCCAAAAAAAAGCCGCAGAGGATGGATACCAAGAAGGCTTGAAGCGTGCCGCGGTCGACGCTGAAACAAAACTTCAAAACGCAGCCGAGCTGCGGGCGAAAGAAGCCGTCCAAGTGCTCAGCCAAGCCGTTCAACAGATGCACCAAGAATACGAAAGCTGGATGCAGCAGTACAGCCAAACACTCAACAGCATCGCCCTAGCGGCTGCCCAGCGAATCGTCCGCAAAAAACTAGACAATGAACCGGAGATCCTGGTCAGGTGGGCCGAAGAGGCTTTGACCAGTACACGCTCGGCGACTCGTTTGACACTTGCGGTTCACCCTGAAACGATCGCCCAACTCGGCGAAGCGCTCGACCTGATGCTGGTTTCACCGGGACTGCCTGAACAAACTCATGTCGAACCCGACGAAACACTACCTCGAGATTCCGTGGTGGTGCGTCAACTTGGTGGTGACATCGATGCCGGCCTCGAAATGCAACTGAAACGGTTGGAGACGATGCTGTCATGACCTCTTCCATGCTGCCAAAATTCAAACTGAAACTACCATCACTGCCTGATCGGGACTCGACATCCGAGATGATTGCCAAGGCGATGGTTCATGAAGTCCGCGGCCGAGTCGCGGCGGTGATCGGCGAAACATTGGAAATCGAAGGCATGACCGCACCCATCGGTGCGATTTGCGAATTAACGATGACCGACGGCACAACGTTGCGAGGCCGAGTGATCGGATTTCGTGGCGTGCGACCGGTTCTGGCTCCGATGGAACGCCTGTCCGCGGTTTCGGCTGGGGACCCCGTCCGCCTGATTGATCGATCGGCAAAACTTCGCGTCGGCCCGTCATTGTGCGGGCGAGTGATTGACGCGTTTGGTGATCCCATCGACGGACGTCCATTGCCACCCGATTTGGTGGCCGTCGACGCCGATCGCAGTCCACCGGATTCGTTAGACCGACCGCCAATCGATACGATTCTGCAGACCGGTGTTCGCGTGATCGACACGATGCTGACTTGTGGGCAAGGACAACGTATCGGAATTTTTGCCGGTTCGGGCGTTGGAAAAAGCACGCTGCTCGGGATGTTGGCCCGCGGTAGCAAAGCCGACAAAATCGTGATCGGCATGATTGGCGAGCGGGGTCGTGAAGTCCAAGAATTCATCAACCGCAGTTTGGGCGAAGCCGGTTTAGCGCGCAGCGTCGTGGTGGTTGCAACTAGCGATCGGCCGGCGGCGCAGCGCGTCTCGGCAGCATGGACCGCGACCGCGATTGCCGAAGCGTTTCGCGACAAAGGCGAGAACGTCTTGCTACTGCTCGACTCGGTCACTCGATTCGCAATGGCCCAGCGAGAACTCGGCTTAGCCGCGGGCGAACCGCCGACGACCCGAGGATACCCGCCGAGCGTTTTTAACATGTTGCCTCGACTAGTCGAACGGACCGGACGCACGACCAAGGGATCAATCACCGCGTTTTATACCGTGTTGGTCGAAGGCGACGACAACAACGAACCGATCGCCGACACACTGCGTGGATTGTTGGATGGCCACATCATGCTAAGCCGAGCTTTGACGGCCCAAGCACAATGGCCGCCAATCGATGTACTTGAAAGTCTAAGCCGTCTGCAAGCGCACCTGATCGATGCTGATATGTCGGCTACCGTTTCGGCAGCTCGGCGTCACTTGGCGGTCTATCGGCAAAACGCTGACTTGATCTCGATTGGTGCTTACCGATCGGGAAGTGACCATAACATCGACGCCGCGATTGCGATGCGCGAACCGTTGAAGATGTTGCTAACCCAACAAGCTGATGAAATTGCACCTCTAGATCAATCCCAACGTCAACTGACACAGTTGATGCAAATGCCGATCGGTGCATTGAACGCCGCGATGGCTGGCCAAAACATCGCAAACAAAAATCCCTCGTCGGCAACTGCCCCGGCGCCGACGGCTCAAACAACCGGCGGCCAGACACCCGGATCACCAGCGTCTGAATCACAAACACCTAGACCGGTTCAGCCAAGGACTCCTTCGCAAACGGCCAAAGACCAACGGATCCTGAGCTAAACTTCATTGACAGCGCGGTCGTGTTGTCTCACCAGCAGGTGATGAAAGCAATCTCTTCTTCAAAGATTTCCGTCAAACGTTTTCGATCTTAAAACCATGGCATTCAATTTTCGCTTTCAATCGATCCTCGATCTGCGTTGTCGGCAACGCGACGAAGCCGGTGCGGCGGTTGGACAGGCGAATCAAGCAATTGCACGAATCGACGAACAAACCGAACAAGTCGAGGCGCAGCGATTGGAACTGCGAACCCAAAACAATCCCAATCGTATTGGTCATGTTTCGGTCGAAGGACTTTTGTCGGTCGGACGTTATGAAATGCAACTCCAAGCTGACCTTGCTCAGCTTGCCGCTACGCGAGCCGAGTTGGTTCGTGAACTCGATCGACGTCAGTTAGCCCTGATCGAAGCCGAAGCCGAGGTCAAGCGATTTGAAAAGCTAAGCTCGAATGAGCGAGTGTCTCATCAAACCAAAATGAACGTTCGCGAACAGGCTGACGCGGACGAACGAAGCACCCAAGCCTACATCCTTGCTCGACGGGTACCGAACTCATGATGTCAAAACTAGCCAAAGCCTTTGTTGGATTCAGTGTCGCGACGATCATTACCCAAATGATTTTGTTCGCATACATCGCATCCCGTGGTCACATGAACGGCGACACCTTCACGAAAGTGATTGCCCTGGCCAACGGGATCGACATCTCGGGAAATCGGTTGCAACAGATTCTCAAGCAAAGTGAAGATCGCGAACAACCGGACTTTGACGAAATTCTCGAGGCACGCAAACTGCAAGGCTATGACAGCGAAGTTCGGATCAAGAGCCAATTGGCATTCCGTGACGAGGTCAGTACCGAACTGGCTGCGTTGAAAACCGAACGGAACCGTTTTGACGAGCGACTGACATCGTTTCGTCGCGAACTTGAGGAAATCCAGCAAGGAGCTCAACAAAAAGGGCTCCAGGATGTCCAACGTACGCTTCAGACACTTGATCCGGCTCAGGCAAAAGAGCAGCTTCTGATCATGTATGACGATGAAAGAATTGATAACGTCGTAACAATCATTCAAGCCATGTCCTCAGAAAAACGAAAAGACATACTGGCAGAGTTTGTCGGTAACGGTGACAAAGACAAGCTCGCCGATATTCTTCGCCGCATCGGTGACGGAGAACCAACCACATCGTTGATTGATAAGACTGCCGAGGGCATCTAGTCACGACCATCGATCATGTGGCGTTATTCACGGAGTCCTGGGGGGGAAGCCGACATGAGCGAGTTAGAGTCCAAGCGTGCGTCGCTATCGACGGCACAGCCGATTTCGACGGCTGCGCTACAAAAATTGAAATCCATTTCCGGCAATGGATCCGTTTTTGCTTCGGCCGACGGCCTCGTCGATGCTTTCTCGGAGGTGTTCGCTCGCATGGCCGCTGCGACGCCGCAAGCCACCCCGTCCGCCTCGCAGTCATCAACCGATAGCGCAGCGGCGTCGGATTCGAAATCAACTTCCGACGCCGAGTCAAACAACGTCGAGAACGTTGAAAACGATTCCGATTCAGCCGATGCCCCCGTTGAGGTTGTGGCAGCCAATCAAGGTTCCGAGTCTCTGTTCGAGACCGTTCAAACCAATGTCGACCGGCCAAATTCGGATCAGGGCCAATCGAACGGCGAAGAAGAAACCAGCGACGACCTTTCAGATTCCGTTGCAATTGCCGCTGCGGTCGGCGCAAACCAAGAAGCCGTGAAACCCAACAACGATCCATCGATCGGATCGGAAACCGAACCTCAATCGGCCGATGACCAGAACATTTTGCACCCACAAAAGTTAGAGAAAACGGGCAAGCCATCGGACAACACCGGAGATGTCGCGCCTCCAATCGACTCCGTTGGCGATGACAATCCAGCAGCCCCCCGCACCGAACCGGGGGTAACGAGCGAACAGACCTCAACAGAAATGATGGTTGGCGGAACCACTGACGTCGAAGCAGACACGGGTGATTCACCACGCCACCAGCGAAAAGGTCACCGCGACAACCAACACGCCACCGACCCATCGGCCAAGGTAAACTCGAACGTTCAAACCGACGAACAAATCGGAAAAAACACAGGATCCATTGCGATCCCGGAATCGATTTTGGCCGAATCAGCAGCCGCTAATGTGATCGGCGGCACGACGGAATCACAATCTGAAAAACTGCTGCAGTCGATCCAGCAAACCGTCACGGCGGCTGCCGCTGCGACCGCGACTCCCAATGCCACGACCGCCAACGGCACAGTGCCTGCGGTTCGCGGTGGCGGTTCCACTGATGCTTCGGCGACGTTCCGTGTGGATTCGATGACTGCGCCGGCCGGTGCAAAAGCGGAAGCCGCCGCGAAGTCCAAAGCTGCAGCGTCGAGCGAGTCTTCCAACACGGATATTCTGACTCGCATCAAATTGATCCAGCGCGTTAGCAAAGCATTCCAGCACTTAGGTCCTGAGGGGGGTGTCGTCCGCTTGCGACTGGCCCCCGCTGAACTCGGCACGGTGAGAGTTGAAATGCGAATTCAACAAAAGAAAGTCGAAGCCCGTGTGGTCACCAATACTGAAGCCGCTAGCGCAGCGCTGAAAGAACACTTGCCGGAACTTCGGGCTCGGTTGGAATCGTTCGGCATGAGCGTAGAAAGCATCGAAGTTGAAACCGACACGTCGTTTGACCAGAACGATTCATCGGCATTCACCGATCAAGAATCGTCTTGGGGCCAACAACCTCGCCGATCACCCGATCGTCCGCAGCGACCATCAAGAGTTTCACCGACCGTTTCACAGCCTGTGTCGGCACCTGTCGCAGTCGGCACGGCGATTTCTGGTGGCGTCGACGTTCGACTGTGATGACTTGATTGGTCTCGCGTTGAAAGCGGATCGCGGCTTAAAAGACACTCAGGCGTTTGCCTTTTGAGATTCATTACTCTCGCATTCATGTCGGTCTTCAAATGTCACAAATCGGACAAACGAGCGCTGCAGCCTTTACGGCATCTGAAACCGCATCCCAAGCATCGGCGCAAGCTGACCCCTACGGCGACGTTGATTTCATGAAGTTGCTGATCAACGAAATGCAGAACCAGGATCCGCTAGACCCGATGAAAAACAGCGAAATGGTTCAGCAGATCAGCCAAATTCGCGAAATTGGTGCGACAGACGCTTTAACATCAACACTGGGCAACTTGGCGTCGAGCCAAGAACTGGTGACCGCTAGTTCACTGATCGGACAGAGCGTTACGGGCCTCGCCGACGATGCTTCGCCTGTCGACGGGTTGGTCGATCGCATCACTGTCGAAACAGACTCAGAAAACGAATCACGATTGATCAAAGTACACGTGGGTGGAAAGACGATGAGCATTAAGAACATCCGAGAAATTCAGCCTGGGTAAACTGTAATGTTTGCCATCGCAGCGTCTCTCGGTTGAAACGATCAATACGTCAACGGGGAGACCGAAGTCGATGGGACTGACATCAGCACTGACCACTGCGCTAACCGGACTTGCGGCCGCAGAAACTCAGATCGACGTGATCGGCAATAATCTCGCCAACTCGCAAACGGTCGGGTTCAAGTCTTCGGACGTTGTGTTTGCGACGCAGTTCCTACAAACGCTGTCACTTGGTGCCGGTCCGACCGCCAACAACGGCGGTACCAACCCGCGCCAGGTCGGATTGGGTGTTCAGGTCGCTGAGATCGCGGCTAATCACAACCAAGGCACGATTGAAATCAGCAGCAGTTCGTCGGACTTGGCGATCCAAGGTGACGGATTCTTTGTCGTCGAAGGTGCCGACGGCGAGC
This sequence comes from Rubripirellula reticaptiva, assembly GCF_007860175.1. Taxonomy (NCBI): domain Bacteria; kingdom Pseudomonadati; phylum Planctomycetota; class Planctomycetia; order Pirellulales; family Pirellulaceae; genus Rubripirellula; species Rubripirellula reticaptiva. The sequence goes on from NZ_SJPX01000001.1 coordinate 570,887, forward strand.
GATTGTATACACGGAACGGCATCTTCAAACTCAACAGCGACGCCGAACTGGTCAACAGCACTGGGCAACGCTTGCTTGGCTATGGAATCGACGATCAGTTTCGACTGCAGGAAACCGAACTGGTGCCGTTGTCGGTTCCGCTTGGTACCGAGAGCGTCGCCAAAGCGACCGAGAACGTTACCTTCGAAGGGACGCTGACACCCGAAGGCGATCTCGCGGACGTTTCAGAAGTGATTCAATCGATCAAGCTCGGCGACGACAGCACACCCCGCCCCGATGCATCCGAGACACTCATTGGCGTGTCACCCTTGTCCGACCCTGCGGGGATCACCGTGGGCACCGGAGGCGTGGGGACGCTTGCGGCGGGGACGTATCAGTATCGTGTTGCATTGGTCGATTCGTCTGGCAATGAATCCACGATCAGCGCATCAATTTCTGCGACTGTAGGAACCGGCGGCGCGGTGTCGCTCGACGACCTTCCCGCCGAATCGACCGGCGATTTTCCGACCGTCAATATTTACAGGACTGGGCCGAACGGCAGTGACTTTTTCCTGCTCGATTCTGCCGCCGCCGGCGGATCTTTCACAGACAACGGATCATCGCCCCTTTCGGCCACAGCGGTCAATGACGCCACGTTGACGGGCAACTACACGTACATGGTCACGTACAGCCGACCAGGCGAAAAAGAAAGTCGCCCCAGCCCGCTGCTTGGTCCTCAGAACGTCGTGAACGGCCGAGTCACTCTGTCCAATTTTCCGACGCCACCGACACCTGAAACGGGCGACTCGTTTCCAGCCTACACCGAAGTGAAAATCTATCGGAACTTGGCCGGTGACCAAAACAACTTTTACTTGGTGGATACCGTCGATCCCGGTACCGTCTACACCGACAGCAAATCGGACGCCGACATCGCCGACTTGACGAACCCAGCCAACAAGCTGGTCGACCTCAATGGCCCCACGATCAACAGCAGCACGTTGTTGACGGGCGTGCTAAAGCGGGATGGCTTTACCTACCAGAACGCTTTCCAGCTCGGCACGATGACCTATTCGGGTCGCAAGGGCGGACGGGCTTTGGGCGCGCAAACCTTTGAGATCACCGAAACGTCAACGGTCCAAGACTTCATCGAATTCGTCGAAGCCGCATCAGGTATCCAAAGCTTGCAAGTCGATTCGCAGAACCCAATTCTGGCATCGAAGAATCTGATCGCCGGCGAAAGCGGTACGCTGAATCCCGGTGGTTACATTCAAGACGGGGCGCTTCGATTCGTTAGCAACACCGGTGAACTCAATGCATTGGAAATCGACCTAGCCGCGTTTCAAATTCGCACGACCGACGGCAGCGTCGTGACGCCAAACCTGGGCTTCGGAACCGCTCAGGAAGCCGTCGGACAAAGCGCAGCTAGCGACTTCATTGTCTATGACTCGCTTGGTGTACCGATCAATGTCCGCGTCACCGTAGCACTTGAATCTCGCACCAACGAACAAACCATCTATCGATGGTACGCCGACAGCCCGCAAAACAATGCGTCAGGTCTTGAAGACGGTGTTTCTGTGGGAACGGGACTCTTGTATTTTGACGGTAACGGCAGCTTCGTCACTTCTACCAACAACACGATCGCAATTGGTCGCGATGAAATCCCCAGCCTTTCGCCTTTGCAATTCGACCTCGACTTTGACCTAGTGTCCGGCTTGGCAACCCAAGAAGCGTCGCTCGCAGCAACACGGCAAGATGGTAGCGAACCCGGTGTGCTGAACAGTTTTGTGGTGGGTGAAGACGGGAACATTCGAGGCGTTTTCAGCAACGGTATCACACGAGACCTCGGCCAACTTCAACTGGCTCGGTTTGCCAACCCTGTTGGTCTGGAAGCACGCGGTTTGAACCTGTACGCCAAGGGCGTCAACACGGGTCTGCCCGTACAAGGTTCGCCCGGCGAAAATGGCATCGGTAGCGTTATCGGTGGTGCACTCGAACTGTCCAATACTGACATCGGTAAAGACCTGATCGAGTTGGTACTAGCCAGTACCCAGTACCGCGGAAACAGCCGAGTGATTACCACCAGCCAGCAGTTGCTCGACGAACTGCTGAACCTGCGTCGATAGCCGCTGACAGACTAACCGCCGCCGGCAAATCGGCCCGACTCATGGCAGCGTTTCGCCGAGTCTGCCCGTAACCATCTCATGCCAATACGACATCATCCGACGCGATGGTTTTTGCGCTGAGATGATAGAGATCTTATGTCCAGGAACTATCCTGAACGACGCAGCCCTTGATCTTATAAAAAGGGGCCTGTTGAATGAAACCGAAGTGGGCTATGCACCAAATCCTGGTTTGGGCAAACTCACCGAGAATCTTCATGCGTTTAAGCAGCAATGCCATCGCCCATGCTTGACTTGCTGCGCTCTATCAACCCTTCGTTTCTCCCTCGACGGCCCGAGTTTTCGCGATGTCCAAAGCCCCCAAAACTGCGATCCAGCCCACCCGCAGCGAAAACTATCCCGAGTGGTATCAACAGGTCATCAAAGCCTCTGACCTCGCAGAAACATCGCCGGTTCGCGGTTGCATGGTGATCAAGCCCTGGGGTTATCGGCTTTGGGAAAACATGCAGCGAGCCCTTGATGACATGTTTAAGGCAACCGGGCACCAGAACGCCTACTTCCCGTTGCTGATCCCGATGAGCTTCTTAGAAAAGGAAGCCGAACACGTCGAGGGATTCGCTAAAGAGTGTGCCGTTGTCACTCACCACCGACTCGAACCTGACCCAGCGGGTGGACTTCGCCCGGCTGGCAAGTTGGACGAACCGCTGATCATTCGACCAACTAGCGAAACGATTATCGGCGCGACGTACGCCAAGTGGGTTCAAAGCTATCGCGACCTACCGATCCTGATCAATCAGTGGGCCAACGTGTTTCGCTGGGAAATGCGAACTCGCATGTTCTTGCGAACCGCCGAGTTCCTGTGGCAAGAAGGACACACCGTTCACGCCACCGCTGACGAAGCCATCGAAGAAACCCAGCGAATGGTCGATGTCTACAAGGACTTTGCCGAAAACTGGATGGCAATGCCAGTTGTGGTCGGTTCCAAGACGCCCCACGAGCGATTCCCGGGCGCTGTCGAAACGCTATCGATCGAAGCGATGATGCAGGACCACAAAGCTCTACAGGCTGGCACCAGCCACTTCCTCGGCCAAAACTTTGCCAAAGCCCAAGACATCTCGTTCCAAGCCGAAAACGGCGATCGTGAATTTGCTTGGACGACGTCATGGGGCGTGTCGACTCGTTTGATCGGCGCCCTGATCATGACCCACAGCGATGATGACGGCTTTGTGTTGCCGCCGCGTTTAGCACCCGCCCAAATCGTGATCCTGCCGATCTATCGTGACGATGAACAACGCGCCGAAGTCTTGGCGTACGTCGAATCGCTGAAAACCGAGCTGGCGTCGCAAACTTATGCGGGCGCACCGGTCCGCGTCGAGATCGACGACCGCGATGTGCGGGGCGGCGAAAAGAAATGGCACCATGTCAAACGAGGCGTTCCGATTCGTTTGGAAGTCGGACCAAAAGACATGGCAAACGATTCGGTCTTCTTTGCCCGTCGTGATCAACCCAAAGCCGTGGGCATCGAACGTGCCACGTTGGTGTCAACGATCGGCGACATCTTGGCCGAAATGCAACAAGCGTTGTTCGATGCAGCACTGAAGATGCAAAAGGACAACTCGCGCGTGATCACAAGCGAAGCGGACTTCCGCGCGTTCTTCAAATCGGACGACGAAGACGCGATCGATGGCGGTTTCGCATACTGCCACTTCGCCAGCGAAGACGAAGTCGAACCGCTGCTAAAAGAACTGAAGGTCACAATCCGCTGCGTTCCACGCGACGGCAATACCGTTCCGGGAACCTGTTTCTTGACAGGCAAACCAGCCGAAAAGCAAGCGATCTTCGCAAAGGCTTATTGATCGGCTGGGTCGTGAAGCAGCCGACTAGCGATTAAGCACGCGACCTTTGATGTCCCTTAGCAGCGACTTGATCGCAAGCGCCGGTTGGTAACCCGTTCGGTGCGCAACGATCTTGCCCTGTGGTACGCCAATCAACGTTGTCGGATAAGTCGTGACCTTGATGCGGTCAAGCGTCGCTGAATTCTCTTGCTGAGATAGTTGAATTGCGACAAAGCCGTTTGCCAGATCTTGCTGCACGTCTTGGTCACACCATGTGTCACGCTTCATTGCATCGCAATACGTGCAGCGTTCGGTTGTGATGTAGATCACCATCGGAACATTGCGGCGACGTGATTCTTCCCACCCGGATTCCAACGATCTGTGCCAACTGACCAACGGCGGTGCAGCCGTCGATTGCTGGAACGACGGATCACCGATCCGAGGCATTTCAGCCGACAACGGGGCCTGTCCTCGACAGACCGCCAAGATTCCCAATCCCACCAATACCATGATTCGTTTCACGGCGTTTCTCCGGCAAGCGCATTACAAGTTTCGCAACCCAATGACTTCACCTTTGTGAAGCAAGGGCAGCAAGCTAGGCACTAGGCCATACCGAATCAAGCGCCCCCACAGGACTAGTGAACACAAAGCCACATTCCCCGATTGAGGCAACCTAAGGTCAATGCCCACGCTGATAGATAGCAGTTAATAGCGATTCAGTGTCCTTAAACTTCTTGCCGCTCGCGATCGTGTCATCAATCAACTTGCGGGCATCCGACTCGCTGTGCCCGAGCGAAATCAACGCATCAAACGTTTCTGCGGTGATTTGCGAGCCACCTTCGATCGCTTCGCCCGCCGCATCGCGATCAACCATCAGGGCAAAGCGGGGCATTTTCCGCCGTAGCTTGGCAATGATCCGCTCGCTCGTCGCAGGCCCCACGCCTGGCAAAGCTGACAATTGTTTTGCGTCTTGCTGCTCAATAATGGTGGCCAATTCTTTGACCGGACGGACCATTGCACGCAGTGCTTTCTTGACACCGACACCGTCGACGCTGCAGAACAAGTCAAAGAATTGACGTTCGGGTTCGGTCAAAAAACCGATCAGCCGCGGCGTCATGCGACCACCTTGCAGACCGCCTTCGATGTAGTCGAGCGTAAAGAAACGGACGTCCTCGCCAACCTTGTTTTGCAGTTGCCGCCGTGTGTAATCGGCAACCAACACTTCGTATTCGAATGGCTTCGCCTCAATCGCAACAGACGTTTCGCCGACACGATTTAGCTTTCCAGAAATGGCAATGATCAAGGTATCGTTCCTAGGTGGTTTCGATGCTCGTTGAACGCGACAGCCGAAGACAACGACTAACGTTTTGATTCACAAGACAACTGCGTGGTGATTCACATGCTGGTCAGTTTTTCCATCATCGAACCTTGTCCGAGATGGTGGCCGCAAATGGCAATCGCCAGCGCGTCGGCGACGTCCGGCGGCTCAGGAACAGTCGCTAATTGCAAGTGAGCTTTGACCGCCAACTGCATTTGCGACTTTGAGGCGCGTCCGTTGCCGGTCATCACCTTCTTCACTCGCGTCGGTTCGAAGTGTGCGACTTCAATCCCACACTTTGCCGCCGCCAAACAGATCACGCCACGGGCATGCCCCATCAAGATCGCTGTTCGAGGACGCTCGTAATGTGAAAACAATTGCTCTAGCGCCATCGTTGTCGGATGGTGCATTTCAATCACTTCCAACACCCCCGAATAGATCTCGTCGAGACGCGATTCGATACTCGCCTTGGCCTTGCTGCGCACGATGCCGGCTTCGATCAACCGCGGCTTCATACCATCAAATTCGATCACCCCATAACCGGTCGTGTTCAATCCAGGGTCGATCCCCAAGATTCGACGCTGCGGTTTGGCGGCGTCACGGCTCACGAAGCTCGTTCCCAGCTCGTGCCTTCTTTCTTGTCCAGCAATGCCACCCCCAACGAAGCCAAGCGGTCGCGAATGGCGTCGCCGGCCGCATAGTCTTTGCGTTCACGAGCCTCTTTGCGAAGCTCAATCAGCAATCGAACCACGTCGTCCAACAGTTGTGTGTCGGCTTCGTTGCCACCACCGGCTGCGATCGGCGGTTTGGCAAACAGGCCTAATGTGCCCGCTAATTCACGAATCACGGTCACCGCTTGCACAAGCGACAGAGTCGCCGCACCACAGGGGTCTGACTTTTCAGTCAGTTTGTTTGCGTCGATGTGCCGGTTCAAAATCCGCAGCGCATCGAACAGCGCACTAATCGCTGCACCGGTGTTGAAGTCGTCGTCCATGCCCGCCAAAAACTTTTCGCGGATGCCATGGATCTCGGTCAATAGCGAATCACCGGCCGGGTCGAAGTTACCGGCTGCGCGTGTCGACGCGGGCTTAAGTTCATAGAACGAAACGTCCTTGATTGCTGATGTGATTTCGTCAAAGCGAGCAAAGAACCGATAAAACGCTTCCAACGAAGTGCCCGCTTCTTCCAGACCGTCTTCGCCGTAGACGATCGTTGAACGGTAGTGTGTGCGAAGCAAGAAAAAGCGGATGCGTTCGCCCGTGTGATGACGAATCAACGTGGACAAACCGCCGGCGCCTTTGCTGCGACTGATCTTTCCGGCGGCGGCTTCTTCGGCAGATTCCTCGGCCTGGTTTTCGCGGTCGCTCTTGCCGCCAACTTTGCCCTTCTCGCCCGCTCGCATCAGCCCGTTGTGCATCCAATACTTCACCATCGGCGCACCGTGACAGCAACTGCTTTGGGCGCGTTCGTTTTCATGGTGGGGGAACATCAAGTCCAACCCGCCACCGTGAATGTCAAACGTGTCGCCAAGGATTTCGTGGCTCATGGCCGAGCATTCGATGTGCCAGCCCGGGCGACCCCGTCCCCACGGGCTGTCCCACGCCACTTCGTCTTCGCTTTTCGCGGATTTCCAAAGTGCAAAGTCACCAGGCGAACGTTTCTTGGCCGCCGCACCGCCGCCCTCGCCCTGCTGAGCGTCGACCGATCGGTTAGACAGTTGCCCGTAATTGGGGTCCTTCATCACATCGAAGAACACGTCGCCATCAACGGCATAGGCGTGATCTTTCTGTTCCAGCGTTTGAATGAAGCTGATGATCTGCGGCATGTGATCGGTCGCCCGTGGCAGGTAATCGATCTGGTTGACGCCCAATTCCTTCAAATTCGACAAGTAATCCGCCGTCATTTCGACCGCGATCTGGCTCATCGGAATACCGCGTTCCTTACTCTTGTTGATCAACTTGTCGTCAACGTCCGTGATATTGACCACCAGCGTTACTTCGTACCCACAGTACGTCAGATAGCGTTTGACAGTGTCAAAAATGACCGGCCCAACCATGTGACCGATATGCGATTCGGCGTAGACCGTCGGACCGCACAGATAGATGCCAACCTTGGGGGCCCGCAGCGGAATGAAGGGCTCTTTGGTCTTCGACAGCGTGTTGTAGACACGAATTTCAGGCTTATTGGTGCTAGCGGCAGGCATTTTGGTTGGGGCTGCGGATGCAGTGCTCATGGGTGACGGTCGCGGCAAGATGACATCAGGAGGGTCAAACCGCGGATTATAGGGAACTTGTCCCGATCGGTAGAGACCGTTTTTTCAAGACCATCGGTTCGCAGATTCCTCTTAAAACGTGCTCTCAAGTCCCGTAAACTTGAATTAGCAAAGCAGCTAAAGCACCATGAATCAACCAAAACAAGCCTGGTTCAGGAGTCTGATGGAGCGGACGGTCGCCGCTATGGGCTTCCCAGCCATGACCGCGTAATGAGTGAGTTTGACGCTGGTAAAACGCGCCACTCAATCAGCTCGCCCGGCGGCACAACAGCACGACCACTCGGGCGGCGATCGCAGCTGAGCTGCCGATGTCGCCGATGCCTTCGCCGGTCTTGGCTTTGATGCCAATTTGATCGATCGCGATGTCCATTGCCTGGGCAAGTTGCGTTCGCATCGTGTCGATGTGGGGTGCCATCTTCGGACGCTCGGCCAGGATGACGCAGTCCAGATTGACGATTTCCATCCCTCGGCGGTGAACTCGATGAATCGCTTCGGTCAAAAAATCGATGCTGTCGCGGCCACGGTTCTCGGGATCGTCGTCGGGAAATAGTCGACCGATATCCTGTTCGGCGATTGCACCGAGCAACGAGTCCGTAATCGCATGCATCAGCACATCGGCATCGCTATGCCCGATCGCGTGAACTTCGGCCGGTATGTCGATTCCGCCAATGCGAAGCGGGCCACCATTGCCGAGTCGATGTGAATCGTAGCCCAAGCCGATGCGGAGCGATGAATAGGTGTCGGGATTCAGGGTCAGTCATCCGGTTGGAGCAACGAAGTTGGAGCAAAGAAACAGTGCCGTCCGTTCCCAAAGTCTAACATTCCCCCTAAGTTTGCGTAACAAAGCGTGCGTTTTTGATTCGTCTTTTCAAACCTGACGCCTGACACCTGAAACCTGACGCCTACCTCGCCATGTCCATCATCGAAGTCCGAAATCTGACCAAGTCGTACAGCGTCTTCAAGAAGAAAGAAGGCCTTGGCGGCAGCATCAAGGGGCTTTTCCAACGCGAATACAAGGAAGTCGAAGCCGTCAAAGGAATCGACTTGAACGTCGAACAAGGCGAGTTTGTTGCCTTCTTGGGCCCCAATGGCGCCGGCAAGACAACGACTCTGAAATTGCTGTCGGGTGTCATCAATCCCACCTCGGGATCCGCGACGGTGATGGGTTTTGTGCCGTGGCAACGAAAGAACGAATACCGTCGCCAGTTCGCGTTGGTGATGGGGCAAAAGAACCAATTGTGGTGGGACTTGCCCGCCAACGAATCCTATCGATTGCACCAACAAATCTATGGCGTCCCGACTGACCAGTTCAATGCGACACTGGACGAACTGACGGATTTGTTGGACGTCCGTCGCTTGCTGGACCAACCGGTACGCGAACTATCGCTCGGCGAGCGGATGAAGATGGAGTTGATCGCGGCACTGCTGCACAGCCCCGAAGTTCTGTTCCTTGACGAGCCTACGATCGGCTTGGACGTGATCGCCCAGCACAACATTCAACAGTTCCTGCGGTTCTATCAAGAGAAACGCAAGATCACGATCCTGTTGACCAGTCATTACATGAAGGACATCGCCGCACTGTGCAAGCGAGTTGTCATCATCGCTGGCGGCCGGATTGAATACGACGGATCGCTGTCAGGCATCATCGACCAATTCAGCGGATTCAAAATCATCACGCTGCAGTTCGCCGAAGGCAACCAACCCGACTTGACCGGTTATGGCGAAGTCTTAGACGAAACTTGGCCAAAGGCAAAAATCCGAATCGCCCGCGCCGATGTTCCGCGAGTACTGGCGAACATCCTGCGAGACAATGCGATCGAGGACGTCGCGGTTGAAGACCTGCCGCTTGAAGACGTCATCGCCAAATTATTTCAAGACGTGGCGGACGTCAGCAAGTAGTCATTCGACTCCAAAATTCTTGACGCGATTTGCTCGACGCGAAACAGCACCAACGTCAAATCCGATTTCAACCAATATCGCCGCCCAACAGTGCCTCGCCGGGCGCGCGGATATCGGTATTGGGTAGCCCACCGGGGAACTCTTCTTTGATTGATGCGATCGCCGTGACCGCGATTTCGATGTGTTGTTTTTTGCTGTCGTGGTAAAACGCTTTCGCTTCACCGGGCAATTTTGGCTGACCATGCAGCGGCTTGTCCGACACGCACAACAACGTCGCACTGGGGATGCGATAACGAAAACCGTTGGCCGCAACGGTGGCTGATTCCATGTCGACGGCAATGGAACGACTCACTCGCAAGTGCTCCATCGTCCTGCGCAGCGTCAGTTCCCAGTTCCGATCGTCTGTCGTGTAAACCGTACCAATTCGATACGGCAAACCCGAATCATCCAACACCGACGCCAAAGCTCGGTTGAGCTGAAAGCTAGGCATGATCGGCACCGACGGCGGCAGCAGTTCATCCAGAATGTGATCGCCGCGCATGTAGCCCGACGCTAATACAAAATCGCCAACCTCTTGGTGATTGCGGACGCCGGCACAGTGGCCGACCATCAGCATCGCGTCGGGACGCAGCACCGCCAAATGGTCCGTCAAGTTCTTTGCATTCGACGGACCAACGCCGATATTGACAATGCTGATACCAAGATTGTCAGCTTCGACATGGTGCAGTGTCGGCATTTGAACGTCGACGCGGGCAGACGATACGGCCCCAGGAAACCGCTCGGCAAATGCTTCCATGTGCATTTGATAGTTGGTTAACAAGACGTAACGCTGAAAATCTTCGGCCCGTGTTCCGGTGTAATGTTCAAGTCGCGCGATCGACAACTCGGACCGTTCGGGACCGAACAGAAAGACCTTTTTTCGAGTCAAGTCGAAATCAGTTTCGTCAAGCAAATCCAACAGGGTCGGCGAACTCAGGTCGACGCGTTTGCGAGACTCGGTAATCGTGATCTCAGCACCACGGCGAGCAAGCTTGAACAATTCGCGGCGCAGGTACCATCGATACGCACTGGGCCGGGCGATCTTTCCGGACAAGGTCGGGTTGTGCTTGGACCAATGACGGAACACGGTGACCTTCGAGTAAAAACCGTTATCAAACGTTTTTTCCATCCGCTGACACGCCAAGTCAATTTGGGCTATCAGGTCAACATCCGTACGCGTCGAATCAATTTTCAAAGGTGTGTCCATGGCCGCATTGTGGCGGATCGGCTAAGGTCTGAAAACAGTAGAACCGTTTCACGTTTTCCGGGTTGGTCGATTGGTGATGAAGTTAATTTCTTGGAACGTCAACGGCATTCGCGCCGCGATGGACAAAGGGTTTCGCCAGTACGTGGAAACGGACCAGCCCGATGTCGTGTGCTTGCAAGAAGTGAAGGCCCAACGGGAACAAGTTGATCTTGGTTGGGCCGATGACTTGGGTTACTACCAGATCTGGAACCCTGCGCAGAAAAAGGGTTACAGCGGCACATCGATTTGGTGCAAAACCAAACCCAAAAAGGAAGTCCTTGGCATCGGCATTGACGACCATGACACCGAAGGCCGAGTGATCACGGCGACGTTTGAGGATTTCCATCTCGTGACCGTCTACACGCCCAACGCTCAACGCGGATTGGCGCGGTTGGATTATCGCCAGCAGTGGGACGCTGATTTTTTAAGCTATGTGCAAAATCTAAATCGACGAAAGCCTGTGATCTTTTGTGGCGACGTCAACTGCGCCCATCAAGAGATCGATTTAGCCAACCCCAAAGCGAATCGCAAGAACGCGGGTTTCTCGGACGAAGAACGGCAGGGCTTGGACCGAATCGTCGAGGCCGGATTTGTAGACTCGTTCCGCCACTTTGACTCCAGCCCAGGCCAGTACAGTTGGTGGACCTATCGCAGCGGCGCCCGCGAGCGGAACATTGGATGGCGACTGGATTATTTCTGGGTCGCCAAGAAACTGATGCCGCGCGTCACCGGCGCAACGATCCGCCAAGACATCCACGGATCGGACCACTGCCCCGTGGAATTGACCATCGGCGATGCGACGGTATCTGCCTAGAAACGCTGTCTTTTGGTGCTTTGCCGCGGCAGCTTTGCCAGACAATCTTGTTGGCCAGTCGGGCGTACTCTGGCCGAAAACGCCTTTTCGTGTTAAACCGCGCTCTTTAATCACCGCTACCAACGCACCCTATCGCACGTATTGACCCATGCCTCTCGTTTCGCTCGACGATCTTTCCATCGGTTTTCGCGGTCCCCTGCTACTCGACGGCGTCTCGGCGGTAATTGAACGAGGCGAAAAAATCGGCCTGCTAGGACGCAACGGTGCCGGCAAAACGACGCTGCTTCGCATGTTTGACGGTGAAGTCGTGCCCGATCACGGAGCGATCACGTTTGCGCCGCATTCCAAAGTCGCTCGCTTGACGCAAGATGTGCCCACGGGCTGGAGCGGCACCGTCACGTCGATCGTGACCGAGGGACAACAGGGGTATGACGATCCGGAAACTCAGTGGCAAGTCGATCACGCGGTCGAGTCGACGCTTTCGAAAATGGAACTCGACGGCGACGCCCTGTTCGAAAAACTTTCCAGTGGCATGAAACGCCGCGTCCTATTGGCTCGCGCGATCGCGATGGAGCCCGATGTACTATTGCTTGACGAACCCACCAACCACTTGGACATCGAGTCGATTCTGTGGCTGGAAAACTTTCTGAAACGGTTCCGCCAAACATTGGTCTTCATCACGCACGACCGTTCGTTTTTGCAAAGTTTGGCAACACGGATCTGGGAAATCGACCGTGGCCGCATGTTCGACTGGTCATGTGACTACACGACATTCTTGCAGCGGAAAGAAGCGGCGCTAGCGGCCGAAGAGAAACAGAACGCTCTATTCGACAAAAAGCTGGCCCAAGAAGAAGTCTGGATTCGCCAGGGCATCAAGGCTCGCCGAACCCGCAACGAAGGACGTGTTCGCGCGCTGAAGCAACTACGTCTGCAACGCGGTGACCGGCAGTCGATCGAAGGCAAAGCGAAATTGAACTTGCAAGAAGCCGCTCGCAGCGGTGCCTTGGTGGCAGACATCAAAGAGATCTCGTTCAGCTATGGCGATCGCGTCATCCTCAGCGATTTTTCAACGACCCTGATGCGCGGCGATCGTGTCGGCATCATGGGCCCCAACGGTGCTGGAAAAACGACACTGTTGAAACTGTTGCTTGGACAGTTGGAACCGGACTCCGGTACCGTCAAGCTTGGCACGAACCTACAAGTTTCTTACTTTGACCAGCTTCGCGACACGCTCGACCCCGAACTAACGGTTCAAGAAAACGTCGGCGATGGTAGCGACAAGGTTCTGATCGGTGACAAATCAAAACACATCGTCGGCTACCTGACTGACTTTCTTTTCACTCCCGATCGAGCGCGGACAAAAGTGAAGTACTTGTCGGGCGGGGAACGCAACCGGGCACTACTCGCCAAGCTGATGACGAAACCAGCCAACGTGATCGTGCTCGACGAACCGACGAATGACCTGGACAGCGAAACGTTGGATTTGCTCGAAGAACAACTGATCGATTTCAAAGGCACTGTTTTGATGGTCAGCCATGACCGGACGTTCCTGAATAATGTCGTCACTAGCACGATCGTCTACGAAGAAGGCGGCGTGAAGGAATACGACGGAGGTTACGACGACTGGAAAGCTGCGTTGGCACGTCGCGAGCAAGCGGAAAAGGAGAATCCACCGGCAAAGCCGAAAGCCAAACCCAACGCTTCGGCACCTAAGCCGCCCGCCGCGAAGAAACTTTCTTTCAAAGACAAGCACGAACTCGAAAAGATGCCCCAGCGAATAGAGAAGTTGGAATCGGCAATCGCGGCGATCAACAACACGATGGCGGACCCGGCTTATTACCAAAAAGGCGGCCCACACATCACGCAAGATGCGGCCAAACTGAAAGACTTGCAAACGGAACTGACCGCTCTTTACGCACGCTGGGAAGAACTGGAGTCCTAGGCCTGGCCCTCGCTGATCCGATCGACGCTGGAAAAATTGATACTGCGAAAACTGATACTGGGGGAGATTCACCGCAAGCGATCCGATTCATCGGCATTTTGATGAGCTACAATGGGGGTCCCGCCAAATCCCACGCACCACCCTCCTTCCCCATCGAGCCTGCTGATGCATCGGCACTGGTACCTCGTGTGTTTACTTGCCGCTTCGAGCGCATCGATTTTTGCGGACGACTCGCTCGACTTCAATCGCGACATTCGGCCATTGCTGTCCGAAAACTGCTTGATTTGCCACGGTCCTGACGAAGAAGAACGGGCTGCCGGCCTGCGGCTTGATACCGCCGAAGGTTCTCGCGAAGACTTAGGAGGTTACGCGGCCATTGTGCCCGGCGACGCCGATGCGAGCGAACTGCTGGTGCGATTGACGACCAATGACGAAGACCTGCGGATGCCGCCGGAAGGCAAAGGACGCAAGTTTACCGGCGAGGAAATCGACCGCATTCGGAGCTGGATCGAACAGGGCGGCGACTACGCAGGGCACTGGTCCTACGAACCTCTGCACCGCCCTGCCCTGCCCTCCCCTTCTGATGCGTGGATTTCGGATTGGGCCAAAAATCCGATCGACGATTTCATCGGCCAGCGACTCGTTTCCGAAGGCCTATCACCCTCGCCCGCTGCTGATCGTCTGACATTAGCGCGCCGTGTCTCGATCGATTTGACGGGGCTTCCGCCGGCCTGGACCGAAGCGAAACAGTTTGCCGGCGATGATCGCGAAGATGCTTACGAAGCGTACGTGGACCGGCTGCTAGCGAAACCAAGCTTTGGCGAGCGTTGGGCGCGAACATGGCTCGACTTGGCTCGCTATGCCGATTCAGCCGGCTACGCCGACGACCCACCGCGAACGATCTGGGCGTACCGCGACTACGTGATCGAGTCGCTGAACCAGAATAAACCGTTCGACCAATTCACGATCGAACAGATCGCCGGCGACTTGCTCGACGAGCCCACGGACGAACAACTGATCGCGACCGCTTTCCATCGAAACACCACGACCAACAACGAAGGCGGAACCAACGACGAAGAGTTTCGAAACGTCGCCATCGTTGACCGAGTCAACACGACCATGGCAGTGTGGATGGGAACCACCATGGCGTGCGCCCAGTGCCACACTCACAAGTTTGACCCGATCACCCATCACGACTATTTCAGCTTCTTTGCGTTCTTCAACAACACCGAAGACAACGACCAGCGAGACGAGCGTCCGACTATCGAATTTTGGACTGACGCAGAACGCCAGACAAAGCATTCGCTGCAAGCCAAAGTTGATGACCTGAAAAACGAACTCGGCGAGATCGAAAAATCCGACGATGCCTACGAGGCCAAGAACAAACAACTCGCAGCCGCTAAAAAGAAACTCAATCAATTCAAACCCGCCAAGACCGTACCGGTGATGCGATCGGTGGCGGGCGACAAACTCCGAAAAACACACATCCAAATCCGCGGCAATTACACCAGCCTGGGCGACGAAGTCAGCGCGGCGACGCCGGCCGCATTTCCATCGCTGCCCGATGATGCACCGCGCGACCGCCTGACGCTGGCCCGATGGTTGGTCGCGGACAACAATCCGCTAACGCCGCGAGTGATCGCTAACCGTCACTGGGAAGAAATCTTCGGCACCGGTATCGTCTCCACGAGCGAAGAATTCGGGTCCCAGGGCGAGCTACCTTCGCACCCTGAATTACTAGACTGGTTGGCCGCTGAACTACGCGACAGCGGCTGGGATCTAAAGCATTTGCTACGCCTGCTAGTCACATCGGCGACCTATCGGCAATCCTCGGTTACAACGCCTGCGATGGTCGATCTAGATCCCGCCAACCGATGGCTGGCCCGAGGACCAAGATTCCGTGCATCGGCTGAAGTCGTTCGCGACCAAGCTCTCTTTGCGGCCGGAATTCTGTCGGACAAGATGTTTGGACCACCGGTCAATCCGCCTCAGCCAAACCTTGGCTTGAAAGCTGCCTTTGGTGGCAACACGGACTGGACGACGAGCGACGGCGACGACCGATATCGCCGTGGAATCTACACGATGTGGCGTCGCTCGAGCCCCTATCCTTCGATGGCCCAATTTGATGCCCCCAGTCGCGAAACTTGCACAGTACGGCGAATCCGCACGAACACTCCGCTGCAAGCACTGGTGACCCTCAACGACCCTGTTTATGTCGAAGCCGCGCAAGCTTTGGCACGATTGACCGTCGCATCGACGACATCCAACGAAGACCGTATCACGCTCGCGTTCGAACGTTGCTTGACTCGGCCGCCACACGAAGCCGAAATCGCGCGCCTTTGCGAATTGGTAGGGAAAGTACAATCGCACTATCAAGACCGCCCCGATGAAGCGAATGCAATGGCGACGCAGCCTCTTGGCGAGTTGCCTGTCGACGCGGACGCTGGCGAGTTAGCGGCTTGGACCGTTGCGTGCAATGTAATCCTGAACCTCGATGAAATGCTGATGAAGCCGTAGACCTTAAGCGAGAAAACACGCAGCCCATC
Organism: Rubripirellula reticaptiva; assembly: GCF_007860175.1. Lineage (NCBI taxonomy): Bacteria > Pseudomonadati > Planctomycetota > Planctomycetia > Pirellulales > Pirellulaceae > Rubripirellula > Rubripirellula reticaptiva. The sequence continues at coordinate 586,897 of NZ_SJPX01000001.1, forward strand.
TGCCCCACAGCATCCCAAACCACCATGAACATTCACCAACAGACACGGCGACATTTCTTCCAGCACTCCACGGCTGGTTTAGGCGCGATCGCGCTGTCGAATCTGCTGCGCAGCGATGCCGGCGCCGCTCGTCCAGCCGACAACCCGCTGGCGATTCAGCCCAGCCACTTTCCCGCCAAAGCCAAGCGGGTGATCTATTTGCACATGACGGGTTCACCGCCCAACTTGGACTTGTTCGACCACAAGCCTGAACTCACCAAACGCGACGACCAAGATTGCCCCGACGAGTTTCTCGCCGGCCGCGAATTTGCGTTCACCTCGGGCACGCCCAAGCTGATGGGCTCGCCACGAAAGTGGTCCCAGCACGGTGAATCGGGGATGTGGATGTCCGACGCGATTCCCCATTTCCACGGCATCGCCGACGAAATGTGTGTCGTCCACTCGATGTTCACCGACCAATTCAACCACGCGCCAGCCGAGTTATTGGTCTATACCGGATCGCCGCGGACGGGACGCCCGTCGATGGGATCGTGGGTGACTTACGGGCTGGGCAGCGAGAACTCGGACTTGCCCGGCTTTGTGGTTTTGATCAGCAGCGGGACTCAGCCCAACGGTGGCAACAACTCGTTCGGCAGCGGATTCCTGCCGTCGGTTTACCAGGGCGTGCAATGCCGATCCAAAGGCGACCCGGTTTTGTACTCATCCGATCCAGCGGGCATGACCCGCGATCTGCGCCGAGCCAGCCTGAATGCGCTAGGCGACCTAAACCGCATGCAAGCCCAACAACTGGGTCACCCTGAAACAATGACTCGAATCTCACAGTACGAGTTGGCGTTTCGCATGCAGGCATCGGTTCCCGAAGTGATGAACATCGCCGACGAATCGAAAGAAACGCTGGCAGCCTATGGCGCCGTGCCGGGTGATTCGAGTCTGGCGAACAACTGCCTGTTGGCACGCCGACTGGTTGAATCGGGAGTCCGTTTTGTGCAACTGTTCGATTGGGGATGGGACTTCCACGGCACCGGCGCGGCCACCGGGTTGACTGATGGACTGACCAAGAAATGTGCGTCGATGGACAAACCGGTTGCTGCACTGATCCAAGACTTAAAAGCACGCGGCCTGCTTGAAGATACTCTGGTCGTCTGGGGCGGCGAATTCGGACGGACGCCGTTTCGCGAAGGACGCACCGCCAAAAGCAACGTCCTGGGCCGCGACCACTATCCTGATGCGTTCACGATGTGGATGGCCGGTGGTGGTGTAAAGGCGGGATTCGAATACGGCAAGTCGGATGAACTAGGATTCAGCGTCGCCGAAAACCCCGTCCATGTGCATGACTTGCAAGCCACGATTTTGCACCTGTTGGGGATGAACCATGAACAATTGACCTACCGATTCCAAGGCCGCGACTTTCGACTGACCGACGTTCACGGCAACGTTGTGCCCGCCTTGCTGGCGTAGGCCAATTGAAGCTGTTCGCCGTGTTGCGGGTGCAAAGTGTCAACCGAAACCAACTGAAACTGAACCGCAGCCGGACTCAGTCTAAGTCGCGTCCATCCGCTCGGCCGCGCGGGATTAAACACGTATGCCGACGGCGGTTGATTCACCAAGTGAGTACCGCCAGGCGTTGTTGTCAGCTTCCAATCGTGCGTGTGACCGTAAACGTAGGCTTTCACATTGGAATGACGATCCATCGTGTCGAACAATGCAGCCGTGTCGGCCAGTCCCGTCAGCAACTTACCTGGCTCGACAGGCGAGACCTGAGGATTGTGGTGCCCGACGATGATCGCCAGCTTGCCAGACCGTGCGGCCAAGGCAGCGTTAAGCCAATCGAGTTGCGCCGACCCCAGTTCGCCGGTGACGTGATCGACCTGCTGTAGCGAATCGACCAGGAACAGATTCGCGTGCGACGTCTCAATGACCGTGACGTGCTTTCCCTCGACAAGAGTCTCGCCGGCTTTCCCACCCGACATCGCGTCATAGAAATTCCCTCGGTCGTCGTGATTGCCCATCGTCGCATGCACCGACATACCGGCCGCCAGCAATCGATCCACGCATCGTTTAAAGTTCGCGTAGTCGCCGGGCTTACCTTTCAGGTAGGCGCAATCACCGTTGATGATTGCACCGACGGGCCGCACCGTTTCGGCCAGGACCGAGTCGATCACTCGGTTGAAATTGTCGAACATATTGACACCGCGAGAAACCGCGGAAGCGTCTTCCGAGATATGGGTGTCAGCAATCAGCGCCCAAAAATTGGGATCCGACTCGACACCTGATTCGGCAGCTTGCGATTCGAAAGGCCCCAACAACGTCATCGCGGCCACCGCACCAACCGAAGCCGTGGCAGTCAACATTTGACGTCGCGTGGACGGGATCAGATGAAACGACATACTTGGATTCCGGTGTCAAAGGGAAAGAGATTCACAGTGTTCGCTTTATCCGCAATCGGAACGGTCGCCCCCTACTCTTCTTCGCTCACGCGTTTAACTGGTTCGGCGACATTCTCCTTAGCAGCCTTCTTGGCCTCGCGCCGCGCCATGTGCTCGGCAGCTAAGTCTTCCATGGACTTAACGTCGTCGGGTTCCGTTTTTCCAAACCGATCGAAGTACAGTTTTTCGATGTACTTGTTCAGCGGTAAACGCCCCGGCATATTCGGATCGGGCTTAGCCGGTTGACGAATGCGTTTGACATCCATCCCCATTTCACGCGCCATCTGCACGTGAGTATGCGACAAACCGAATTTCTTGCGAACTGCGATCCAGGGTTTGAACTTATTGGGAATACGGTTTGGATTTGCCATCAGATCATTCGTCCGTAACGCAGCCTTCGCTGGCACTTTTGACGGTCTTGATGTACTTGTACAGCGTCCCGCGAGTCGCCTTCAGTGGAGGTGCCGTCCAAGCAGATTTACGTTTGGCCATTTCCGCGTCGCTGACATCAACGTCCAGACGGTTGGTTTCTGCATTGATCGTGCAGATGTCACCATCATGCAACAATCCAATTGGACCACCTTCTTGTGCTTCGGGCGTGATGTGCCCGACGATGAAACCGTGACTGCCGCCACTGAAACGGCCGTCCGTCAACATCGCCACATCGCTGCCTAGTCCAGCGCCCATGATAGCACTGGTAGGAGTCAACATCTCAGGCATGCCTGGGCCGCCCTTGGGCCCTTCGTAACGAATCACGATGACATCGCCTTTTTGAATTTTCTTGTCCTCGAGGGCATGCAGCATGTCTTCTTCGCTGTCAAAGCAACGTGCTGGGCCGGTGAAGATGAGTCCTTCCTTGCCAGTGATTTTGGCGACCGCACCTTCGGGAGCGAGCGAGCCCTTTAGGATGCGGATGTGGCCGCTCGATTTGATCGGTTTTTCCACCGGCATCACAATCGTTTGCCCTTCCTTCAGGCCCGGCAAATCGGCAACGTTCTCGGCCAATGTCTTGCCCGTGCACGTCATGCACGAACCGTCCATCAATCCCTTTTCAAGCAGATACTTCATCACCGCGGGTGTGCCTCCGATTGAATGAAGATCTTCTTGGACAAACTTTCCGCTTGGCTTCAGGTCGGCCAAGAACGGGATTCGGTCGCTGACGGATTGAAAGTCATCTAGCGTCAACGGAACGTCGACCGACCGAGCCATCGCGATCAAGTGCAGCACGGCGTTGGTGCTGCCGCCAAGTGCCATGACGGTCACCATTGCATTTTCGAATGCGGCGCGAGTCATGATGTCGCGTGGCTTGATGTCTTTCTTTAACAGTTCAAGAATCGCCGCACCGGCACGCTTGCATTCGTCCTTCTTGTCCGGATCGACGGCGGGGATACTAGCCGAATACGGCAGCGACATGCCCAACGCTTCAATAGCGGTCGCCATCGTGTTGGCCGTGTACATGCCACCGCAGGCCCCAGCGCCGGGGCAACTCTTGCGAATGATTTCCGCGCGTTCTTCTTCGGTGATCGTCCCGGCGACGTACTCGCCGTAGGCCTGGAACGCCGAGACAATATCAAGCTTCTTGCCGCCACAAATACCGGGCTTGATCGTTCCGCCGTAGACCATGATTGCGGGCCGATTCAAACGCCCCATCGCGATCAAACATCCGGGCATGTTCTTGTCACAACCCGGCAGCGCAATGAGCGCGTCATACCACTGGGCCGCCATGATGGTTTCGATCGAGTCGGCGATCAGGTCACGAGACTGCAGACTGTAGCTCATCCCGTCGGTGCCCATCGAGATACCGTCCGACACGCCGATTGTGTTGAACCGCATGCCGACCATGCCAACATCGGTGACCGCTTTCTTGACATCCGCGGCCAGATCCAACAGGTGCATGTTGCACGAGTTGCCTTCGTACCAAACGCTTCCGATTCCGACCTGAGGCTTGTTCATGTCCTCGGACGTCAGCCCGGTGGCGTACAGCATCGCCTGGGACGCACCCTGTGACTTAGGCTGCGTGATTTTACTGCTGTATTGATTGAGCGGATGGTTCATCAGAGGGGATTCTGGATCGGGTGCGATGGACGGACATACAGAATATGATGGGAACAGACAGATCCGGCAAGGAACCGCTATTTGTCTGCAACTTTACTTACCGCCAAGATTATGTCGACCGACATTCCCAAAGGTGGGACGAGACTTGCTCAGCGAGTAGTCGAGCAGCAATCGAACAGTATCAGATCAGTACTTGACGTGTTCTTTCAAGCATCCGTCGTCGATTGGCGTGACTTCGCCGACTTCTCCGACCGGATGAGTGAACAGATAACGCCAGACAGGTTCATACAAGAAATTGCCGTCAGCATCCTTGGGCGACGAGTTTCCGGGCTGGACCGACGAGTGAGCTCGATTAGCGTCTTTGCCAACGTCGGCTGATGAAATCAGTCGACGAGTATTGCCATAGGGAGCGGCCGAGTTATCGACGTTAACGATCGGTCCGGATTCATTCATCCCCAGTAATTCCCATGATCGACAGTAATGGTCACCGGTCCAGCCACCGTCGAGCACGTGGCTGAAACCAAAGAAGCGATTGGCGGACGTCGCCGATTCAATCGATTGCCAATCCTGATCTTGGTCACGAGGTCCGCACAGCATCACGACCCGGTCGACTCGTTGGTGTTTGGCAAACCGAGCCGCCGTGGTGCTGCCGTGTGAACTGCCGGCGACGATGACTTTGTCCCAGCGAAGATGGTCGCCATCATCAGTCAAGAACTGATTCCAATTCCCCGCTTCGTTCTTGATTGCCAACCATTTAACAAACTGAAACGCTCGCTCGGCCGCCCCGTCGGGACGAGCCAAATCCAATTCATCGCTGAAGTCTTCGCCAGTCGCGGCTTCCAATCGCACGTTTCCTCGTGCCATCGCGCTGGCCGGTTTGGGCTGACAGAGCTTGCCGAACCAGCGGTTCGCATAGCTGACCTGGATCGCGTGCAGTCCATAACTGTTGACGCGTTCGAACAACCGTTCGTTGTGCCCCATCAACCAAATCACCAACTTGCCCTGCGACTCGACTCGCGTATCAACCGCCGCATGCTGTACGTCTTGAGGCTTTCCGTCTTTCTCGAACACAAAGTCGATGGCAGGATACTCTCGTGTTCGAGCATCGATCTCGCTCGCTCGTGCCTGCAACTGAAACCGCTGCGGCCTAGGCTCATTTTCCGCCGCTATCGAGACATCAGCGGTCAAGACCGAAAAAAACAGAAATGCAAACGCAAGCCATTTTGTTGAAGTGTTCATCATCAAATCAGGAGGGAGTATGGGGTGGGGAATCCGAGAGCCGTTATCGTATCCGATTGAGCAAATCGAGAAGCTGCTGTGGCAACCAGTTTTGAATCCAAGCTGTTTTGAATCTTATGATCAACTACACTCGGCCAGCCACGGCCAGGACTTCGTCCTCGCCCGTGTTTACGAATTAGCCTGTCAAGTTTGGAGCCGCGTGTGATGAAACGACTTGTTTGGATGGCCACTGTCGCATTATTGTTTGCCCTGCCCTGCCCTACCCCTGCTCAGAATCCAGCGACCACGCCGATTGAGGATTTCCAGTCTGAATCGTTGCCTTTGTTTGACGGACATTCGCTGGCGGGATGGGAAGGCAACGCTTATTGGTTTCGAATTGAACCAGACGCGGTCAATGGAAACGCAATCGTAGCGGGCCGATTGGACGAGAAGATTCCGCATAACGAATTCCTGTGCACGACTCAGAATTACGACAACTTTGAGCTTCGCTATGACGTCAAACTGGTCGGCGAAGGCAAAAACGCGGGCGTCCAGTTTCGGTCTAAACGAGTCAGCGGCAGCACCGAGGTGTCGGGCTACCAAGCGGACGCGGGCGAAGCCTGGAAGCGTCCGGTTTGGGGCGCTCTGTACGACGAATCACGCCGCAAGAAAATGCTAGCTGAAGGCGACAAGGATGCTGTTGTCAAATTAGTCAAGAAAGACGACTGGAATTCGTTGCGAGTGATTTGCCGCGACAAGCATATCGAAATTTACTTGAACGGCGAAAAGACAATCGACTACACCGAAGATGACGAATCAATTCCGACGTTCGGTTTGATCGGACTGCAAATCCACAGCGGGCCGCCCACCGAAGCCTGGTACCGCAACATTCGAGTGCGACAACTCTAGGCGTTTCTTCATCCTGCGACGCCCTTCGTTCGAACAATCATGAGACCGTGATGAAACCCGAGACCGACATTCGATTTGTCTACTTTGACCTTGGCAACATTCTGCTGTCGTTCGACATCGGCGTCGCGCATGCGAACTTGGCGAAACTGTTCGGAGTCTCAGAAACCGACGCTAAAGCTGCGGTCTATGACAGCGGACTAGAAGACCGTTTCGAACACGGCGAATTCACTCCCGACGAATTTGCGGCACAGGTTTGCAAAGCGATCGGAGCCACCGGCAACCCGCCGCCTGCGGGCGAAGTACTCGATGCGATCAGCGACATGTTCACGCCAATTGCGCCGATGACCGGCATCATGGACAAAGTCAAGAAAAGCGGTCGAGGCGTCGGGATTTTATCGAACACCTGCGACGCGCATTGGGACTGGGTCATTCGGCAAAACTATGATGTGATGAATGCTGACCTGGACGTGACCATCCTGAGTTACGAAGTCGGCGCAATGAAGCCAGCCTCGCGGATCTATGAAGAATCCGAAAAGCTCGCCGGTGTTTTACCGAGCCAGATCTTGTTCATTGACGACAAGCAAGAAAACGTGGACGCGGCTGTTGCTCGCGGGTGGCAGGCGAGACAGTGCTTCGGGGGCGAGGAAGCGATTCGCGTGCTGGGCAATTTCGGGCTGTGGGCGACAGACGATCAGTAAAAGGGAGCTTACGGACGGCGAAACAGCCCGTTTTGCGATGCCGGCTCGACTGCCCGTCCTACCTGCCGAGGCCTTGGGGATGCAGGTATGATGAGGACGCTGGCGGTCTTTCCTGTCTCGAATTTCGCGTAAACATGTCCCAATCGATAGCTTCCCAAAATAGCGAGATCGCGAGTCCGGCGACCACCGATGGATCTCCTCGACCGGTCGCTGTGATCGATATCGGAGCCACCAGCATCCGAATGGCGATCGCCGAAATCCACCCCAACGGCGAAGTCCGAACGCTGGACACACTGGTTCAATCGGTTGAACTAGGCCGTGAAGCATTCGACACGCGACGACTTTCACGCCGCAGCATCGAAAAATCAGCGTCCGTGATGCGACGGTATAAGCGAGTTTTGCGAGAATACGGCATCACATCGCCCACCGATGTTCGCGTCGTCGCAACCTCGGCGGTCCGCGAAGCAGTCAACCGACTCGCGTTTTCCGACCGAATCTTTGTGGCGACCGGATTCAATGTCGAGTCAATCGACGAAGCCGAAGTCAACCGGATCACATACATGGGTGTGATGCCCCATCTGCGATCCAATCCTGAGTTAGCCGACGGCAAATCAATCGTGGTCGAAGTCGGTGGCGGCAACACGGAAATGCTGATTGTTCGCGGTGGCAATGTGCTGCACAGTCAATCGTATCGGTTGGGTTCGCTGCGGTTACTTAGAACACTTGAAGGTGTGCGTGCCAGTATCGCGCGGCGGCGTTCGATGTTGGAAAGCCATATCCGCCGGACCGTTCTGCAGATCACCGATGCAGTCAAAAACGACACCTCAATTCATCTGGTCGCACTGGGCGGCGACATGCGTTTCGCGGGCCATCAATTGCTAGACGACTGGGACGGCAATGGGCTAGCCAAAGTGCCGATGGGCAAGCTTGAAAAGCTGACCGAAAAACTTCTAACGCTCAACGAAGAGTCGATCGTCAAACGGTACAATGCCAATTTTATCGAAGCCGAATTAGTTGGCCCGGCGCTTCTGTCCTACACTTTGCTCGCCAAACATTTTGAACTTCCGTACGTTTACGTTTGCGACACAAACTTACGTGACGGGTTGCTTCACGACATGGCGGTCGGCGGCACGTGGACGGCTGATTTCCGCAACCAAACCGTGCGATCTGCAATCTCGCTAGGCCGCAAGTTTGATTTCGATGAAACCCATGCGCGCAACGTCGCCGAACTTTCACGGAAACTGTTCGACCAGCTGCAAGAAGAACACGGTCTGGACAGCCGACATGAAGTGCTGCTGTTCGTGGCAGCATTGCTTCACGAAATTGGAATGATGATCAATGTGCGCAGCAACCATAAGCACGCGCTCTACTTGATCCGGTACAGCGATCTGTTTGGGTTATCGCGCGACGAGTTATTATTGGTTGGATTGGTCGCTCGTTATCATCGTCGCGCAAATCCACAGCCCTCACACGAAGCTTACGGGACGCTGCCTCAACATTCGCGAGTCGTTGTTTCAAAGCTGGCGGCGATCCTTCGACTGGCGATCTCGCTTGACGATACTCGCAGCGGCCGAGTTCGCGAAATCCAATGCGTCATTGAAGCAAAACGACTGGTAATCAGCGTTCCCGGGCTGGATGACGTTTCACTGGAACAAATCGCGATGCGAGAAAACTCGGGACTGTTCCGCGACATCTTTGGATTGCCCGTGATGCTGCGAGCCGGAAGGTTGGAATGAGTCGGCCCGAGTCCGATTTGCCGTTCTTTTTAGGGTGCCCCGTCTGGAACTGTCCCCATTGGGCAGGGCAGATATACCCGCCGCGAACACCACGATCCGATTGGCTGAACTGGTACACGCGGACCTTCAATACGGTCGAAGGGAACAGCACATTCTACGCACTGCCAACGATCGAGACGTCTAAGCGTTGGGCCGACGAAGCCGCAAACGGTTTTCGTTTTTCATTCAAATTTCCACGCACCGTTTCGCACGAATTGGCGCTCCACAAAACCGATCGTGAAGCGGCTGCTTTCTTCGATTGCCTGCGGCCGTTGGCGGACGCGGATCGGCTGGGGCCAACCTTCTTACAACTCGGGCCCTCTTTTGGGCCCGATCGGTTCGACGTGCTGGAACGCTTCCTGCGTCGGTTACCGACCGAGTGGTCATGGGCGTTGGAACTGCGCCACGCCGATTGGTTTGATGAATCCGTTCATGAACGTCGCGTCGATGATTTGCTCCGCTCGATGCAGATCGACAAGGTCTTGTTTGATAGCCGACCGCTCTATCAATCACCTCCCGACGATCACATCGAAGCGGTCTCGCAAACTCGCAAACCGAGGACGCCGATTCGTCAAACCGTGACGGGACGTTCGCCGATGCTGCGGATCGTCGGACGAAATCGCCCCGCGATGGCGGACGCCTTCTTTGATGAGTGGGCGCCAACGGTTGCACAATGGATACGCGATGGGCTTTGTCCGTATGTGTTCACGCATGCCCCCGACGATACGCGAGCCCCCGAGCTCGCCCGTCGTTTCGCAGCTAGGATGGCGATCGAGATGCCAGAGTTAACCTTTGACATTGCGTCGCCTCCGATGCCCCCCCGTCAAATGTCATTACTGGATGAATGATGCGTTTGCCATCAAACTCGTGCGAATCGATCCAAGGTCATTATGAAGTTCCTAGCAATCAGTCAGAAGGTGTTGATCATGACCGGAATCATTCTGCCAGGCCTCATTTTGCCTGGCGACGCATCGGCCGCTGATCCGTACGCGGCGGTTCGAAACAAATTGGTCGATCAACGAATCGCCAACGCCGGTGTGACGAACTCGAGAGTGCTCGATTCGATACGATCAACTCCTCGGCACGAATTTGTGCCTAGCAGCCAACTGCCGCGAGCGTATTTCGATATGGCGCTTCCAATCGGCAGTTCGCAAACGATCAGCAGCCCGTTCATCGTCGCGTCAATGACCGAGGCGCTTGATCCACAGCCCACCGACAAAGTGCTCGAGATTGGAACCGGCAGCGGTTACCAAGCCGCCGTGCTGAGCCCGCTTGTCGAACACGTCTATTCGATCGAGATCGTGGACGAACTTGGACGGCAAGCCGAACGGACGTTGACTAGGTTGGGTTATCCGAACGTGTCTACTCGCATCGGTGACGGATTTCTAGGCTGGCCCGATGCGTCGCCCTTCGACAAAATCATCGTCACGTGCAGCCCTGAATCAGTGCCCAAACCTTTGGTCGAACAACTGCGCGAAGGCGGACAAATGATCATTCCCGTCGGCGAACGTTACCAACAAACGCTGTATCGCATGACCAAAACGGGTGGGGAACTCGTTCGCGAACCACTGCAGCCGACCCTCTTTGTTCCGATGACCGGCGCGGCAGAAGATAGCCGGCAACTGAAACCTGACCCGGCCCACCCGCAAGTCATCAACGGCAACTTCGAATTGGCGGCTGAGGGTGCCCAGAAAGATCTCGAAGACTACATCCCCGGCTGGTATTACGGCCGACAAGTTGCCCGCGTCGAGATGTCCGCGCCGGCAAATTCCCAGGTCAATTCACAAGCTGCTCCCGACAATGAAGGCGGAAAGGCGTTCGCTCGCTTCACCAACGAAACACCCGGCCTAAGTTCGCACCTGCTGCAGGGAATCGCGATCGACGGCCAAGAAGTCACCATGATTCGGTTGAGTGGAAGGTGCCGCACCGAAAATGTCGCGATTGGCCCAGCCAAAGAAGCCCTGCCGGCGGTCGCAATCAGTTTTTACGACAAATTACGGCAAGACCTAGGCACCTTTTCAATCGGCCCCTTCCGAGGATCCCGGTCCTGGCGCTCCAGCAGCCGGCTGGTCCGCGTGCCTCCGCAAACCAAGGAAGCGATTCTGCGGATCGGCTTGTTCGGCGCAACGGGCACCGCAGACTTTGACGATGTCCAGATCGAAAAGATCGACTAAGCCAAGAACCCAAACGACCAGGCCCTCGCAGGCACCCCACTCATCCGAAACCTCCCCAGCCCTAAAATCCGCCAAGGCAGCTTGCCTATAACATCCAGTTCGTTATCCTTTGATTCGGCACCGGTCTCGACCACGGGGGGGACGGAGTGCCCTGGCGTACCCCATCAATAAGAAACAGCAGGAGAATTGGTGCGAATATGAAGTGTTCACAAATTTTATCGGTCGCTGCGGCGGCCGCGATCACTCTCGGATCAACAACGGCGGTTGACGCTGGCGGATCCTGGGGCGGATCATCAGGCGGTGGGTACGCATCGTCTGGCGGCGGATCAGCAAGTTCGGGTGGAGGCCACATGGGCTTGTTCGCTCGCATCAAGGCCCGCCACGCATCCAATGGATCGTCCGGTGGATCTTCGGGCGGTTCGTCCGGTGGATCAGCGAGTTCCTACTCCGTTTCCTACTCGGGTTCCAGCAGCGGCGGATCATCCGGTGGAATCAGTGCTGGCTCGTCCGGTGGAATCAGCGCTGGCTCGTCCGGTGGCAGCAGCGGTGGCGGCCGCGTGGGACCGATTCGACGCCTGATCGCCAAACTGCATGCTCGCAAAGCAGCCCACAGCAGTGGATCATCGGGTGGATCGTCCGGCGGCGTGACATACGCAAGCTACTCGGGATCATCTTCTGGTGGATCATCGGGCGGCAGCAGCGGCGGCCAATCGTCGTACAGCGCCTATGCCAGCCCAGTCGTTCATTCAGTTTCGTTGGGCGAATCTGCATACGAGTCGTCGACGATCCAGTCGTCGTACGAATCGTACACTCCCATGAGTGAAACGATTATCGATAGCGGCAGCTACATGGGTGAGACAATCATCGACGGTGGCAGCACCTTTGATTCGGCTCCGATCGAAGGATCGTCGATCCAAAGTGCACCGATCAGCACCGACACGATCATCGATTCGGTTCGCTACGAATCGGCCAAGCCTGCGATTGAATCCGATTCGGCTGTCTTGACCGTTGCCGTTCCTGGTGATGCAGTCGTGACCGTCAACGGACATCCAACCAAAAGCGATGGAAACGTTCGCCAGTTCATGTCGCGTGGCTTGAAAGAAGGCTTCGTTTACACCTACGTCGTCAACGTGACCTACGAAGTCGCTGGCGAAGAGAAGACGGACACCAAGTCCGTCAAACTGCGTCCTGGTGACGCCGAAACGGTCGAGTTCGACATCCCAGAAACCGCAGCAGCGAACGAAAACGACATCGCAGCAGCTCAGCAAGATGTCATCACCGTCGTCAAGTTGCACGTGCCAGTCAACGCCGAAGTATCGTTGGCCGGAAACGCAACTAACGGCGAAGGCACGCTTCGAACGTTCCGCACGAAGCAACTGAAGGCTGGCGAACAGTGGACCAACTACACGGTCCGCGTCACCACCGAAGTTGCCGGCCAAAAGGTCAGCAAAGAACGAACTGTCAATGTTGAAGCCGGATCAACCACCGAGTTGACCTTCGACTTCAACGACGATTCCATCGCTAGTCGCTAAACAGTACAGCGAGACAAGTTCATCGATGAAGCCGCGTTCCTGCTAGGAACGCGGCTTTTTTCGTGGAAAATCGCAAGAACTCAAAGCCGAGAGAATTTAATCGATTGTGATGACGATTCGACCAGTAACTGTTTTTCTGACATTTCACAAGGATCGACACAGCGAGCAAGCATCCCGACTGTACAACGCAAAGCATCGAAGTACGCTGATGATGAGGGTCAGCGCCCCTGATCCATTCGGCCCGACCCGACTCATCCGACCCATCCGATTCGACCCATTCGATTCTCCATGACGCCTCGCCCGTCGATCGCTCTGACGCCCCGAAGTCGTTTCTTTCTGAGCGTACTTTTGATTGGGCACCTGTTAGCCATCTTTTTACCGCCGCTTTCATTCCAAGCTCGCGGGTCGCTCGGAATGTCGCCGATCATCGACTCGGCAATCGCGCCATTTCACGGATATAGCCAAGCGATTTACGCGGATCGCGGATACGCATTCTTTGCCCCCGACCCGGGCCCCAGCCACTTGTTCCAAGCGGCGATCACGTCGAAGGACGGCACTCGCATCGAGCGAATGTTCCCCAATCTTGACGACCAACGTCCTCGGTTGATGTACCACCGGCATTTCATGCTGGCCGAATTTCTGAACGAGATTTACTATCCGCCTGGGCCACCACCAGGCCTGGCCGAACTTGATCGTGAAGAAGCCGAAAACTGGGTCCTTAACCGAGCCCGCTACGAGCACATTCGCCAGTCGATAGTCGACCATCTGAAGAAACAGTACCCAGGCCAAGATGTCGCCATTCGGCGAATCGAACACTTGATCCCCGACCTGATCGGTTACCGCGAATCGCCCGTTCCAATCGACGATCCCGGATCCTATCGCGTGATGCTGGACACCCCAATTGAATTGCCAGGCCAAAACCAAGTCGGTGATTTGGTCGCGCCCAACCGGCCACCCGAAACGATTCCAGCACCAACAGGATCCGAACAAACAGACTCACTCGAGGACGACAAAGCGGAGAAAACAAACGAAGGGAAGTCTGACGACAAATCCGACGCGACCACGGACGAGGTAGCCTCGTGAATGATTCTTCGACTAGCGCCAAGACGCCAACATCCGAACACTTGTCGCCGCTCGGCACTTTGATTGCCGCTTCGAAGTCTTGGGCGACCAGCGTCATCACAGCCTGGGATCGCTTCTGGTTCACACCACGGTTGCCACACATGCTGGCAGTGCTGCGGATTTTCACCGGCATGATGCTGCTGTATTCGCACCTGGTTCTTGCCAGTGACCTGCTGTCCTTTGTTGGCAAAGATGCGTGGATCAATGACGTCGTGGCTCGCGGACTGCACGACGGCGCTTTCGGAAATTCAGATTGGGGGCGAACCTATGTTTGGTACCTGAACAACCCGCTGGTGATCTGGCTGCACCATGCGTTGACGATCGCCGTGACGGCTTGCTTTGCGGTCGGCCTGCTGACTCGGTTTACCGCGCCGATCGCTTGGCTACTGCAATTGATGCTGTTGCATCGGCTGACGGGCACCCTGTTCGGACTCGACCAAATCGTGACCTACTCGGTCATGTACTTGATGCTGTCGCCCTGCGGTAGTTGGCTTAGCGTCGACGCTTGGATCCGCGATCGGCTTGGCGATCGGGTTGAATCCGACCGCCGATTAGCGTGGCTGTTTCCACAACCAACGCCGTCGGTGGCTGCCAATATCGCCACCCGATTACTGCAACTGCACCTGTGCATTATCTATCTGTTTGGTGGACTGGCCAAGGCACGAGGCACCTCGTGGTGGGATGGCACGGCGATGTGGTATTCCGCTGGGAACTTCGAATACCAATCGCTAGACCTGACTTGGATCAGCAAGTTTCCGCGCATCGCTTCTTCGCTGTCTCACCTCACACTGTTTTGGGAAGTCACCTACGCCGCGCTCGTTTGGCCTCGCCTGACACGTCCGTTGGTGATCGCTACCGCCATCGCCGTCCACGGAGGCATCGCGATCTTTATGGGCATGATCACGTTCGGCAGCATGATGATTGCCGCCAATATGATCTTTGTCCAGCCAGAATTCTTGCTGCGTCTGATCGGTCGCCCGCTACGCGAAGACGTGTTGGAATCACGAGATAAAGAAAGTATCGCTGACGATCAGGAAGAATGGCACGACGCTGAAATCGACACCGACGACATGGCGTGGGACGACGACGACGACCTAGTCCTGGAAGTTGACAATTCCAGCAAATCATCGATCGGCCTGGGATCGTCTATCGGTGTGGACTACGGCAGCGCCGTGTCCGGGATCGATGACTCGAGCATTGGTACGGATCACCGTGAAAGTACTGCCAACACCGAGGCCAGTTTGGACGCGAAAGCGGCGAAACTGGATCGAACCGAAAAGAAACTTCGTGCGGCGGCGAAAAAGTTGCAGGACAAATCGCAACGAGTCAAAGGACTCGAAGCGAATTTCCGCGAACGTGTCAGACGTTTGAAAGAGCGAGAAGCCAAGATCAAGAAGCTGGTGGAACGTCGCCGAAAATCCAAGGGCGACGAATGATTTTGCACTCGTACTAGGACCCACGACGAATCACATCCGACAAACACGAATTTGATAGGGTCAAATTCGTGTCCGTTCGTATGATTCGCGGTCGATGCCGAAGCCAATTCCGGTCAGCTTACAGATCAACCAGCGATTCGCCGGTCATCTCATCAGGCTTGGGCAATCCCATCAACGCCAGCACAGTCGGCGCGATATCCGCCAAACGCCCACCTTCGTGAAGCTTCTTGCCTTCGAGGCCTGGCTCGACCACGATTAGCGGCACATCAAACGTGGTGTGAGCAGTATGCGGCCCGCCCGTTTCGGGATCGACCATTTGTTCACAGTTGCCGTGGTCGGCCGTCACAATCAGCGAACCGCCTTTGGCTAGCGTCGCATCGACGACCTTGCCGACGCAAGCGTCAACGGTCTCGACAGCTTTGATTGCCGCAGCCAACACACCGGTATGTCCGACCATGTCGCCGTTAGCAAAGTTAACGACGATCATATCAGCCTCGCCCTTTTCGATTTCCGCCAGGACCTTTGACGCGACTTCTTCCGCTGACATTTCAGGTTTTTGGTCGTACGTCGAAACGTCGCGAGGCGACTGTGCCATACCGCGATCTTCTTCCCCGAATGGTTCATCACGATAATCGTTGAAAAAGAACGTCACATGCGGATACTTTTCAGTCTCGGCACAGCGGAACTGATGCAGCCCAAGCGAACTGATGTACTCTCCCAAAATGTGAGGCATCTTGGCTGGCTTTTCAAAGATGACTTCGACCGGCAAACCGGTTTCGTAGCCCGCCATTGTGGCGAAATACAGGTTATCGATTTTGGCCCCGCGATCGAAACCACCGCCTTCGATCTTGGACCACGGGCCATCGTCGTAAACGAATGCTTTGGTCAATTCACGAGGCCGATCACCGCGGTAGTTCATGAAGATGACCGCATCGCCTGGTTTGATCAGCGACGGGCCGCTTGCGCTTTCGATGGTCGTCGCTTCGACAAACTCGTCACCGGTCACCGACTTAGTCGTGGGATTCTTGTAGTAGTGTTCAATCGCCTCGGCGGCCGATTTGGCCGTTCGACCAGACCCCTTGGTCAACAAGTCATAAGCTTTTTGAACGCGGTCCCAGCGGAAGTCACGGTCCATGGCAAAGAAGCGACCGATGACACTTGCCACATGGCCGGCACCGATTTCTTCGCACTTTTTTTCCAAGTCGCCGACGAACTTGACGCCGCTGGTCGGCGAAGTATCACGACCATCGGTGATCGCATGGATCGCCAAACCTTCGCGGCCAAGTCCAGCGTCTTTGGCGACTTGAATGAACGCATATGCATGCTGAACGTCGCTATGAACACGTCCGTCCGACATCAATCCGATCAAGTGCAACGTTCCGCCGCTTGCCTTGACGTGGTCGACGGCACCCTTGATGACCGAATTGGTGAAGAAAGCCCCGCTGCGGATCGCACGGGTGATCCGCATCACTTCTTGGTCGACAATTCGGCCAGCACCGATATTTTGGTGGCCTACCTCGCTGTTGCCCATCACGCCCGCCGGCAACCCGACGTCCTCGCCGGACGTTTTGACCAGCACGTTGGGGTACGTGCTCATCAGCCGGTCAGAAACAGGCGTCGAGGCTTGGACAATAGCGTTGGTGGCATCGGCATCACGGTTGGGGTTCTCGCCCCATCCATCACGAACGATCAAAACGACTGGTTTTCGGCGAATTTGCACTGTTATTTGCTCCTGGTTGCCCCGCCATTTTGTGACGGTATTTGACGTGAGGCTTTGACGGTGGGACGCGGGGACGGGTGTTTTAGGTTTAGGCTATCCGACTTCACCCGACTTCGGAACTCCCGCTACGTCACGGCGTCACGATGGATTAGGCTTGCGGTTCGCCGCTGAAAATCTTCCCGCCTGATCCCGCTTGAAATTCACCTGATGAGCCTCCTTCGATTCGACGCCACCGGAAGTATCAGTGCCGAATTTGGGATCACTCAGTCACAAATCGACTCGCTGTCCGGACCACTGATCGAACTTCGCGATCAGTTTGAACAATTCGACGAAACCAATTTTTTCCGGCGGCCAGAAAACCAGCACGCGGCCTATTTGGCAGATCGTGAAGCGTCCGAACTTGGAAAAATCTTCACCGTCGCTAATGGGCTGCACGATCATTTTGACGCCGTCGTTGTATTGGGATCCGACGAAGTCACGATCGGCGCTCGGGCGATGCGAGACGC
This sequence comes from Rubripirellula reticaptiva, assembly GCF_007860175.1. Taxonomy (NCBI): domain Bacteria; kingdom Pseudomonadati; phylum Planctomycetota; class Planctomycetia; order Pirellulales; family Pirellulaceae; genus Rubripirellula; species Rubripirellula reticaptiva. Next base: position 604,468 of record NZ_SJPX01000001.1, read on the forward strand.
CTGCTGCGATCCCTACCACAACGAGTTGACGCGTGCCGCCCGCGGCAGCAAGCCTCGGATGTACTTTGGCGGCGATCGATTCGACAACGACGCCACCGCGTCACTGATTCACCGCATGACCGAAGGCGGCTACGGCGACTCATTGGCCGAAACCCGCTGGGCAATCATCGCAATGGACCCAAGCGGCAATAACCCCGCGACGACCGTTGCTTTTGAACGTTTTCGGATGGCCTTGAAAGACTCACTGGGCGCGGACGTACGCAATTGGCTACCCCGGTTGGTGATCCCAGTCACAGCAGCGGAAGGCGAGCTAGCGAGGCAAGCTGATGAGATGGGATGCGAGGTCGTCTTCACGGACCCCCAAGAAGTATTCGGTCACGTCCTTTCCCCCTTTGGCTTGCTGCCCGCGGCGATGCTGGGACTCGATTGCATCAAGTTGCTCGAAGGAGCGGTGGCGATGAACGAACACTTCAACAGCGCCGACTATGCTGAAAACGTGGTCCTGCAGTCGATCGCGGTTGGGGAATTGATGGCCCAACATCGTGGCAATCCAGTCCGAGTACTTCAGCCGTGCACCCGCACTTTAGCGTCGGCCCAGCGCTGGCATGATCAACTGAGGAAGACGAACCACCTTGACGGCCAACATCACGGTAAAATGATCAATCACATCGCCGTCGACCATGATCGCCACGATCCAGTGGCGGTCGGCAATCAAACGATCCCCGGCCTTGCTGAATCGGCACAACACGTTACCAACGTGCGACTAGCTGCCCAGCAATGCCCGACGACAACCACTCACTTTCCAACGATCGACACTTACGTGCTCGGCCAATGGTTTCAAATGTCCATGATCGCCGCTGTGCTGGACGCGAAACTCAAAACACTGTCCTAAGACAATTTCTCTAACGCCTAACCTCTATTTCTCCATGTCCGCAGTCGACCAACTTTTCGTCAATCTCCGCAAGCAGGGCCGCAAGGCGTTGATGCCTTTCATCACCGCTGGTGATCCCGATATCGAAACCACAGCCGCGATCCTGCGAGCGGTTGGACCGGCAGGCGCGGACTTGTGCGAAGTCGGTGTCCCCTACAGTGACCCGATCGCCGATGGTCCCGTGATCCAAGCGTCGTACCAACGGGCGTTGGACAAGAAATTCAAGCTTGGCCAAATCTTTGACATGGGACAACAAATCGCGGGCGACATCCAAACGCCACTGGTGACGATGGTTAGCTACGCAATCATCTATCGAGTGGGGCTTGCCAAGTATGTCGACCAAGCCAAGGCAGCCGGATACGCCGGAGCGATCGTGCCAGATCTGTTGGTCGAAGAAGCAGCCGAACTTTCGAAGATCTGCAAGGCAGCCGACTTCAGCTTAATCCAACTGGTGACGCCGACCACGCCACGTGCACGGCAAGTCGCGATCGCAAATTCATCGTCGGGTTTTCTGTACTACGTATCAGTCACGGGCATCACCGGCGAACGAACCGCACTGCCAGATGACTTGGTCGACAACGTCGGTTGGCTGCGAGAGCAAACCGAATTGCCAATTTGCATTGGGTTTGGAATCAGCGGTCCCGAAACAGCGGCCAAACTGGCGCCCGTCGCCGACGGCTTAATCGTCGGATCCGCAATCGTCAAACGAATGGCAGCAGCACCGGACCAAGCAAGCGCCGTCACCGCTGTGGCTAATTTTGTCAAAGAACTGCGCACGGCGATTGACAACTAGTCCGTCGCCAGACAATTCATCGCATGCTTTTCAAACGGCCCCTCGCCGCGGTCACCGTAAAACGATTCGCACAGTCATGAAACTCTTACTCTCACTACTCGTAGCCTTGCTTGCGAGTCACGTAGGGAACCAGGATTCAGCGGCCCAGGGTTTCGCGAAGACCCCCTATCAAGATCTGATTCAGGGCAGGTTCATGCACGCGGAAGAGCCGCTGGCCGAGAACGGGCTTCCGCTTTGGATTCACGGCGACAAGAAAATCGCCACCGGCAGAAAACTTTACCCGTTGCTCGTCGTCCTTCACGGGCGGCGCAACAATGCCAAGCCAGGCGAAGAATTCACTCCCCAAGCGATCGCCAAACCGTGGACGACGGCAACAAAACAACAACAGAATCCATGCTTCGTGGTCCAGCCCTACTATCCGCCGAAGGGCGGCTGGGAAAAAATCCCTGAACAACTCGATGCTACCGTTGCTCACCTGATGAAGCATCTTCCGATCGACCCGCAGCGAGTCTACTTGATGGGGTTTTCAAACGGTGCACAGGGCACCTTTCAAACACTCGCTCGCGATCCCGATCGTTACGCCGCCGCCATCACCGTTTCAGGCCCGGTCGATCCCAAAAGTGTGGTCGGAAAAATCAAAGCTCCGATCCGAGGCTGGGTCGGTGAAAACGACCATGATCTGAATAAGAACAAACGTTGCATTGCTCTGGCAAAAGAACTGAAAGACTCCGGCGTCGACATCGAAATGGTCGTCGTGAAGGGCGCCGGCCACGCTTGCCACGGCGTACCGACGGGTGACCCCAAAGTACACCAGTGGCTGTTTTCACAGAAGCGAACCAAGTGAAATGTCAATGCGCGGCGTCTGCGGCTTTGAATTACTCGATCGACTCGTTGAATTGATTCACGAACAGGGCTAGCTGACTCGCCGAGCCAATTCAGCGGCGTGGCCGCGAAAAACCGAGCTCTCTGCAAGGCGTCGCGAGCCCACAAACGCCACAACCGGAACAACCGGAACAACCGGTTCTCTTACGCAGGCGATAACGCCTTTCTATCCGACAAAGCTTCCGAATTGGCTCAAGTTTGCCTAACCGACGTGCTAGGTTTTTTTGCAAGCCTATCTCAAGTCGGGCCTGTCGAGCTGCCGGGGGGCGGATTCGACGCTGAAGGGTCCGTTTTGCCAAACCAACATCCACCGCACGGGATTTTAAATAGCATGGCCGTTTCGAGCTCCACAACCGATCAGACTGCTTCGACTGAAGACAAAAATATCATCACTCTTGATCGCCGCGGCAAGGATCGACGTGACGCAAAAGCCGAAGCTGTTGATACCGGTGTGATCAAGAGTCCCCGTCGCAAACAACAACGTCGACGTCACATCGACCCGACCACCTGCGAACGAGACTACAGCGGCCAAGAAATCGAGTTCATGAAAGCCATGGACGATTACAAACGAGACTCGGGACGCATGTTCCCAACTTGCAGCGAAGTGCTGGAAGTCATCCGTAGCCTCGGCTACTGCCAACTGACCGACGACCAAGCTGACCAGCTTGGATTAGTTGCCGACCCCGCTTTCGAAGCGCAATCCAGTGAAGAATCGCTTGACGACGATTTCGACGACGAAGCCTAATCTGAATGTTCACCAGTCAGCGTAAACACTGACTATTGACACTGCACGAAATAGCGAACAGCCTGGACTCTTGTGGCGCGTATCAAAATCGCGACTAGGTTCCGGGCTGTTCTCGTTTTTAAAGGCAAGCGACTTTGCCAAACTTCATCCGAATCGCCGCTCGCACGATCGCCTATTCGTGGGCGTCGCCCAACACGATCTTGGGCATCACGATCGGATTGCTGTTAGGCGGCAGGTTTCAGTGTGTCGATGGAGTCATTGAAATTCATGGCCGAGGCGTCGCCAACGTACTGGGGCGACTGCTCGTGCCCGCGATGGCGATGACTCTCGGTCACGTCGTGCTCGGCCGTGATCCGATTTCCCTGAATGTCACTCGCAATCACGAACGCGTGCATGTCCGGCAATACGAGCGATGGGGAATCGCATTCGTACCAGCCTACTTGGCATGCTGGTTGGTGCTATCCCTTCGCGGCCGCGACGGGTATCGTGATAACCCGTTCGAGATCGAAGCATATGCGGTCGATAGTCTGACAACCACAAAGTAGTGACCACCATAAAACAGATCACCAGCTTTCAACAGGCAGCTCGGCCTTCAACTGCTGCATCGCGCCGGTCAACTGATCCATCAGCTCCTTCTTCCCGAGGCCCTGTTCCAGTGGCGTGCCCACAAACATGTCGCAAAAGAACGGGACAAGAATCGCTTCCCCCTTGGGCAGTGCCTTGCCCAGCCCATGCATGAACACCGGAGTGATCGGAACGTCTGGATGTCGCTTGGCCAAGTGAGCGATACCGCTTTGGAACTCCGTCATCTGTTCCGGCTCGCCGCGGCTCCCTTCGGGAAACAACAACACGATCGCGCCCGCACGCAGCGCCTCGGAAATCGGCTCGAGCGGATGCTTGCCGTCCTCGCGACGCGCCTTCGTGCGATCAATCGGAATGATGCCAACAATGCGAGTCGAAAACCAACGGCGCAGCGGGCGAGTTAAAAAATAGTCCGCTGCCGCAACCGGACGCACGCGGGCAAGCCGATGAAGCCCAAGCACGTTCATCAGCGCGAACGTATCCAAGTGGCTGTTGTGATTGGCAACGATGATCGCCGGCCCCGTCTCGGGCAACTGCGCAACGCGTCGGACGTTCGTGCCCAACACGATCATCATCAGCGGACGGACCACCAATGCAAAGAATGCATAACGCAGCGGTCGATTGACTGTATTTTCCATCAACCGTACATGTAGTAAACGAAGTGAAAGAATAACGGTGCCGTAAACACCAACGAATCAACTCGGTCAAGAACGCCGCCGTGACCGGGCAATGTCGCGCCAAAGTCTTTGATCTTCAAGTCTCGCTTGAGTGCCGACATACACAAATCGCCCGCAAAGCCAGCCAGTCCGATCACGACTCCCGCCGCCAACGAACTCGGCCGATCCATCAACGTCAATCGAGGCCCGACGATCGCCGCAACGACGACCGTGGTCGCCACACCGCCAACCAACCCAGCCCAAGTTTTGCCCGGGCTTACCAGCGGAGCGACCTTGGCACCGCCGATCGACTTGCCCCAAAGATACTGAAAAATATCGTTCAGTTCTGTCATCAGAATCAGAAACACCAACAGCCCTGGCCCAGGACTCGTCTCGGCAATCGCCGACGGAAACTCAGCCGCCACGCGAGCCGTTTCGCCAGGCGACACGACCAGCAAGAACGCGGCGTGTGACAGGCTGAACACGGTGATCATCAACGCCCAGTGCAACGAACCGGCCGCACGCAAGAATCCATCGGTTTGTCCGATCATCCACATTCTCGTAGGCAGCCAAACGAACATCATCACCGGAATGAACACGATGAACATGCCGTACCAACCGCGTGCGGCAAGCCAATATTGAATCGGGACGGAAAGATAAGCGTAAAACAGCACCCGCCGATCGGCGCGGCGTGTCGGCGTCATCGACAGGAATTCCTTGAGCGCCAAGAAACTGACGAACCCAAAGAAGCCGATCGCCGCGGTCGTCGACCACATCAACGACAACGAGAAAATTCCAACGATCGCCCACCACGTCCGTACGCGGCACCGCAGTTCGTGAAAATCACGATCCGGCTTCCATCGCTTCAACCCGATCGTAATCGCGCTGGACACCGCCAACGCCGAAAACAGGCAAAGGAGCGTTGTGCGAACTTCGGGAGCGAGGTGATTCATCATGGCGTTGTCTTTGTAAGAGTCTCAAAAGATAGAGCCTCCGACGGCAAAAATCTGCGCCGCGCTGCAAGATAGTCAGGCTCTTAACCTAGACACCGCCAATTTGGGCTTCACAGCAGCACGATTTGAAGACATCCGCCGATGAACCAAGACGAATCGCTCATCGACGACTCAATCTCTCCTGATCGCGTTTCGTTGACCGATGCCGCGAAAGTCGCGTTTGTGACGTCGGCTCTGTTCTTGGTGCTCTACGGTGGCGCGTCGTATGTGACCAGCCTCAAGACCGACGTCAGCACCTGGTACTACCAATGGGAACGGTGGATTCCCTTCGTACCAATCATGATCGTGCCCTACATGTCGATCGATCTGTTTTTTGTAGCGGCCCCGTTTCTGTGCCGCGACCGAAAAGAACTGAAAGTCTTGGCCCTTCGATTTTCAGCCGTCGTGATCGCCGCCGCCACCTGTTTTCTGTTATTCCCGCTGCAGTTGGCCGTGGAGCGCCCCATCGCGTCAGGATTCTTCGGCGACATCTACAACTGGTTCACCGCCATGGACCGGCCTTACAACCTGTGTCCGTCGATGCACATCGCACTTCGAACCGTGCTGGCCGTTCACTTTGATAAACACAGTCCCAACCGAATAACGCGAGTTGCTTCACACTTCTGGTTCTTTCTGATCGGCTGTTCGACCCTGCTCCTTTACCAGCACCATGTCATCGATGTGGTCGGCGGCTTTGTGTTGGCAGTTTTAGTGATGTACTTCATCGACGGCCGAACCTGGAAAACACCACACACAGGCGGACGCCGATTCGCGATTGGCTACGCGATACTGGCGATCGGATTTGCATTGCCCGTCATTTTTGTACCGTCTTTTAGTTGGTTGATGCTGTGGCCTGCGGTTGCCTGCGCGATCGTTGCGACGGGTTACGGATGGCTAGGACCGTCGGTGTATCGCCGCGAAGCGGGCCAGATCAGTTGGCCGGCAAAGCTAGTGCTCGGACCGGTGCTGGCGGCGCAGTGGTTGTCGTGGAAATACTACGCACGCCAGTCGGCGATGATCGACCATGTCGCTGATGGCGTTTGGATCGGTCGACATCTTGCCGAGGCCGAAGCCAGTAATATCGTCGGTAAAAAAGTGTCAGCCGTGATCGATGTATGCAATGCATTCGACGAACCAGCATCGCTTAATGGGATCACGCGACTCGAGCTCCCGATCCTGGACCTAACCGCGCCTTCGCAGTCGCAACTCGACCAAGCCGTCGACTTCATCTCGCAACACCATCACACCGGAGTGCTGGTACATTGCAAGGCAGGATACTCACGCAGCGTTGCCATCGTCGCCGCGTGGTTGATCCAAACCGAACGAACAACATCGGCCGACGAAGCGTTCGACATGATCCGAACGGCACGCCCGGCCGTTGTGATTCGTCCCGAGATACGCCGACTCTTTCAATCGAGCTGATCGACTATCATGCCCAGCGTCTACGACTTAAAACCCAAGTTTCAAAACCTACTACGGCCAATCTGCACACGCATGGCAACAGCCGGCGTGACAGCGAATCAGGTCACGATCGGCGCGGTCGCATTGTCGTTCATTGGCGGCGCATTGATCGCAGCCTATCCAGACAGATGGTGGGCACTGGCAGCGATGCCGATCCTCTTACTGGTCCGCATGGCACTCAACGCGATCGATGGCATGTTGGCTCGCGAATTTGGAATGAAAAGCCGCTTAGGCGCCGTACTGAATGAACTAGGCGACGTGATCAGCGACGTGGCGCTTTACCTGCCAATGGCACTAGTCCCAAACGTTCCGATGTGGGGCATCGTCGCCTTCGTGTTACAAGCCGTGATTATTGAATTCGCCGGAGTCATCGCCATCCAAATCGGCAGCCCCCGAGGCTACGCCGGTCCGATGGGAAAAAGCGACCGAGCGTTCTGGATGGGTACACTAGCAACGCTACTCGCACTCGACAGGATCAGCCCCGCCGGCACCACCATTTACTTGTCAGTCTTGACGCTGCTCGGCGTCGGTACGGTGATCCGACGAGCACGGATCGCACTGAATCAAGTTGCCTAACTGGGTGTCCGCCCAGACCAACGAAAACAACCAATTCATCGCGTTGAATCAAAACAGTGAAATTGTTGTCCGCTCGATCGTTAGCATTCCTAAATTTGTCTACCGTCCCCTGGAATGATCGCGGATTGGCTTCCAACGATTTTTCCTCGTGACAAACCGTCACAGCAGAAAACGGGAAAACCGTTTCTGCTGTTGACCGTCGATTCGCGGTCGCTCGACTTGTTGAGCCGCGGATATTCTCAGCAGATTCGCTCATCCGCGAGGCAACCGTTGCCCGTTTCGGTTCGCTTCCTCTACAAGACTCTCCGGCGTCCCAGCAGCACGTTTGCACATGCGTCCGAGCCGTTCCAACACATCGCACCAGCCGCAAACGTCCAACCCGATAAGTATCGCCAGCAGTGTGACTATGAAAATCGATCAGCCCATCATGGAGTGATTATTCGATAGCGAGGTTAAGTCGCGGGTTGGGCTTGGGCTCCGTTGCAAACGCTGCCATCGAGGCATTTGCAATGCTCAATTGCCCTTCAAAACCCTGACTTTGGTGACCGCACGCAAGGGGGTGGTTACAATCTCCGTCGTGAACGATTTCTACCTCCAATCACCGATGCCAAATGAATGTCACAAGAACAAACATGATTCGAGTTGCAATGCTGATCAGCTTCGCGGTGTTCCAAGAGGCCGCAGCGGCCGAATTGAACCACTTGCAACCGATTCTGGCGAAGCCGGGCAAGGTGGTACTGGATATGGATTTCGAAACCGACTTTGTTGTCGACAAGAACCATAAGTCCTTTGTCTGCGGCCAAGGAACTACCTGGAAAGCAAAGCAAGGGATGCTGGTCGGGACGGAGTCTTCGCCCGAATACCAAGCAAAGAAAAAGGCTCAAGGGAATGGGCATCTCGGAACGGCACCCCGACTGCAAATTCGAGACTCGCCGCGCGATGTGATCTTGAAGTACTCGTTCAAAATCGTCGGGGGCAAAGGAACCAAGCTGCTGCCGATGATCGAAGCGGGACACCATTTACGAAGAATCTATTTCGGTTCGGATGGCAGCCAAATTTTGGTCGATCACGAGAAGAAGGCGATCGCCAAAAGTGACTTCGTTCTACAGCAAGACCAGTGGTACCACGTCATGATCGAAATCAAAGGAGACGAATTCTTGGTCCGGTTCCAAGACGGCCCCACCATCTACGCAAGCGATCCAGGCGTCGGTGCCGACTTCGCCAATTACACGATTGGAATCACGGCGACGGACAAAGGTACGATTTACATCGACAATCTTGCGATGTGGGATGTTGCGGACATTCGTCCCAGCTGGGCATCAGTGAAAGCGAATCTCGCCCCGTAACCGCAGGGCAATTCGCCTCAATCTAACCTTTGCCCAATATCTCATCGACGATCCACTCCTCTTCCGATTTGGCGGCTACTTCCTAGTCAGAGTCGTTCGTTTTCGATTGATCTTTGATCACGACAATGGTCATCAAAAATGAGCGAAACAAGGGTCGAAACAAGGGGCCCGCGGCAATAATTGACTCTGATGCTTATTTCGGTTGCGTGTGCTTCTTCCGCGAACGTCCAATCGACCGCATCGTGAACGACAGTCCGTAGCGTTCCGCAGTTTCGTCGACAGCAAGAACTACCCTCGTAAACTTTTCGTCACCACGGGTCGGAACCGCCATCCGGGAGATGGCATAAGCTAGAAACACTCACCCGCGATTTGGATGAGCCGTGATTATTTGACGCCATCGATCGACACAGAGCTTTTCCCGAGGCCGTTCTGAAACTTTTTGCTCAGGAACCGACGGGGTAATTGCATCGTTTGGAATAGATTGGCCGGAGGTTGTTCAAGTTGCTTGGCCGCCCGCTGTAAACCTCCAGCAATGTGATAGTTGAGATTCCCCGCTTGGTTGGCGGACCATAGCTCTTCGCCTCGATGGACGACGGTCACACGGGCTCCGAACGGACGGTAAGTGATCGATTCGGTTTTTCCAGTACCAAAATTGATGTAGTGATCGGTTCGCTCAGCTGCTCGGACCACTTCGGCTTTCAAGAGTGCTTCAGCACTGATGTCCTGACGATATCCGCTGGACTCAAGAGCCTTGGTTAAATTGGCTTTGAATGCATCCACATCGCCTCGGACATCATCTTTTATTTCGACTTCAATTCGAAGCGAATCCCCTGCTTGAATTGCAACCAAGGCATTTTGATCGACGGCAGCACTGAGTTGCGTCACATCTTGGTGTGGAATCCTAACGAATGACAACCAATCATCGTTGATTATCGGAATCCATCCACTTTCCGGCGCCCCCATCCATTCGTTGACATCCGCAGGAAGTTGATACTTCCAGACGAGCATATTTTTGCGCAGATCCATTAGATATCCGCCGGGTGTGACCAGCACCGCAGGGGCTGTCCACAGACTCTCGCCACCGAAGGGAGCCAGGTCAACGTTCGCCTGATGATCAAGAACAACCCTGCCGTCGTTGATTCGGGTAATCACCATACGGTTCTCGCCGTACACCGCAAGCATTTTTCCGTCGGGAGAAAAGCAAGGCTGCATCGTCTCTTTGCCGAGATTTGGAATGCTACCTGCGCAGCGTCCCGTGGATGCCTCAACAACAAACAGGCGTCCGTTGGCTGCGATTGCCAACCATCGACCTCCCTGCGAAACAGCGGGCTCAAAAAAGGCAGGCACAGGGCAATGCCAGCAAAGGCGACCATCGCGACCGTCAAAGACCCGAAGCGTGTTTTCGTAGACACACACGACGGAACCATCAGGCAACAAACGACGATAGTGGCAGTACAAAGGACGAACTTTTTGCTTGGGAAGCGACCACGCTGAGGCAACTCGGGGTTGTCCAGTCGACAGTCCCGTAATCACGCAGAGTCCCTTGTCGTGGTCGGTTTCGTCACGAATCAGGCCAAGTGCTACGCCATGCTGAGGTAAAGTATCGGCGATCCGCACGGTATGGTTTTTGATGCGGACGAGTCGATAATCAGACGGCCGGTCGGTCGAAACAAAGATGTCGGTCGAGTGGTCTGAGGCGACACTGTAAACCACCGTTCCCGTGGAGATGTCCAGGACGTAAGGCAGATCAGGATCAGCGTCAAAGGGCACCTTATTGATCCGCCGCTTGCCGGCTTGGAAACCACTCCAGTCAAGCACTGTCGGACTCGAAACATCGACCGATGGAAGTTGCTCATTGGTCAACGCGATCTCTTCCCCTTCGCCAGGTTCGGCAAGGGTCGGCATCGTAAGTTCAATCGGTTCCGACTTCGAAGCCGGAGGAACAGGCTTGAATACTGAATTCATCTCGGCCGGCGTCAGTCTAACGCAGGCTTCCCGTTTTACTTGGCGTCGGCTTTTCCGATCGTCGACGCTGACGTCGACAATCAGCAGTCTTCCGTTGGTCGTAGCTTGGATGACTGGTCCCTGGTAAGTGTTGCCCCGAAGTTCGAAACGAACGTAATCACCAACTTGAATCTCGTTGATTTCCGAATCTTGGGATTGAACTAACTGCGCGATCAGTGCAATCAACAGGCACGACAAAAGCAATCGTCGAATCAAAACACGAACGTCGCTTTCCGATTGAAGAATCATAAAATGTCGCATGGGTTCAAATGATGCGGTGAGATCTGCACGGTGGTCGTGAGCGTTGGTCACCGTCCGAATCCGAATGTAAAATTCTAACCAAATTTGAAATCGCGTGAATACGATCGGGTTCGATGGGCTCTTTCTAGTTGACCTGAAACTTTTTAGTCATTCGATCACCCAGAGAGCCCATCATGCGAGCGGTAACGGAATCTTCATTTTTGGCGAGCGATGGTCAAGAAATTTTCTATCGCTATTGGAAACCTGATTCACCATCCGATCAGGCCGTGATGATGTTCCACCGTGGCCACGAGCATTCGGGGCGATGGCAAAACTTTGTCGACACCAGTGAGTTGGACGATTGTTGGTTCTTTGCTTGGGACGCGAGGGGGCACGGACGGACCGCCGGCGAGCGTGGTGCGGCGGAGAGTTTTTCGCGCATGGTGAAGGACGCTGACGAGTTCGCCAAACACATCGAAAAAATGCACAAGATCCCACTGAATCAAATGGCTGTCGTCGGCCAGAGTGTCGGTGCGGTGCTGGCGGCGACATGGATTCATGACTACGCGGCTCCGGTGCGATCACTTGTTTTGGCAACGCCGGCGTTTCGGATCAAATTATACATTCCGCTGGCGATCCCGGCCTTGCGTTTGTGGAATCACATTCGGCCGGGCGGTTTTATCAAGAGCTATGTCCGCCCAGGAATGTTGACTCATGACACTGACCAAGCCAAAGCGTACGCCGACGACCCGCTAGTTTCGCCTCAGATTGCAACCAACATTCTGTTAGATCTGTACGACGCGTCGACTCGTTTGGTGAACGACGCTAGTGCCATCCACACGCCGACGCTGATGTTCGTATCGGGCAAAGACTATGTCGTTCGCCAGGACGTGCAGCATCAGTTCTTTAATCGGTTGTCGTCGACGGATAAGCAAATTGAGGTACTCGACGACTTCTACCACAGCACATTCTGGGAAGCCGGTCGCGGCGACGTGATTCGCCGCAGTGGCGATTTCATTCGCGAACGCTTCGTAACGCCAACCGCTGAGTTGCCAAGCGAAACGGCAGCGAAGGGATCGCTTTCCACGTACGAACAACTAAAACAGCCGCCATCGGCTATCAGCCGCGCGTGGTTCGGACTGCAAAGTCTTTCCTTAGGAACGGCCGGTCGGCTCAGTCGAGGAGTTCGGATTGGGTGGCGAGACGGTTTTGATTCGGGACAATCGCTCGATCATGTCTATCGCAACCGGGCTGAGGGCACCACGCCGATCGGCCGGTTGATCGATCGAGGATACCTCGATTCGATTGGTTGGCAGGGAATCCGCCAACGCAAAGTCAACATGGAACGTTTACTCGATGAAGCGATCGCGCAGCAGATCGATCGCTTTGGTGAGATCACGATCCTGGATATTGCGGCGGGCCCAGGCCGATACGTTCTAGAGACACTCAAACGCAACGAATCTTTACCCATTCGGGCGATCCTTTGCGATCGCGACCCCGGTGGAATCGCCGAAGGAAAAGTGATCGCCGCCGAGTTGGGACTATCTGATCGCGTCGAGTTTCGGCAAAGTGATGCGTTTGATCCGGCGAAGATCGGTGACGCCGTCGGTGATCGGTCGGTTCATATCGCGATTGTTTCGGGGCTGTACGAATTGTTCCCCGACAACCAGCCCGTCCAACGATCGTTAGCGGGTGTCGCCGATGTTTTGGTCGAGGGCGGGCGATTGCTATACACCGACCAGCCTTGGCATCCTCAACAAGAAATGATCGCACGAGTGCTGCCCAACCGCGACGGCGATCCGTGGGTGATGCGTTGCCGAAGCCAAGCGGAAATGGATGCGTTGGTCCGCGAGGCAGGGTTTGGTCGTGATCAAATGCTGGTTGATCGCTGGGGAATCTTCAGCGTCGCCACGGCAGTGAAATGCTAAACCGAATTTCGTCGCTGATTCCCATCAACCGTGCCGAACTCTCCCTACTCGTGATCATGCAAACTCGACACACGTCGCACGAAAGTCACAAGAGTGGTAACCACGGATCTACGCAGCCCGCTGTTCTCGATTTTCTGCCAATCCCATTTCTTGCAATGTGTTCTGGCCGTTGTGTCGTTTCGCGATCACACGTGCATGCTCGATCGATCGGCCTTGAATTTCAGTTCGACGTTTGACGAACTGACGCATTAATTCGGGAATCTCACTTCGGTCTTGGTAAATAAATCCGATCGATCGATGACCACCGGCCAATCGAACTTGATCCGCCAACCAGCAACGATCCGGAACGATGACGGGAATACCACGAGCAAGCATTTCCAACAGCACTCCGCTGCAACGGGCAACGTACCGCTTCGGATCGTACAGAAACAAACCCAAGTCTGCGGTGTCGAGCCATCGGTGGTAGTCCGTGGTCGATAGATTCGAGGTCATGATTTCCAACGGACCATTCGAATCGGCATTCGATATCGCGTTTCGGTAACTGCGATGCAGCGATGACGGGACCATCGTTTCCCATTTTTGAGCCGGCATTTGCATCGACAACCGAATCCGGCCAGACTTCAAAAGTGTCTTTTCGATCCCAGTGATCAACTCGGAAATTGCATCACTCCCCTTCTCTGCCCTCGGCAAACCGGCCAAGACGGCTTTGACCGGGAAGTGAATCGACGGGGTATCAATTAGACGTTGACGAGTCGGATATGAGATTGCGTTGACACTAGTACCGCATTCCGTTTCGCGAAGTTGCGCCGCAAGTGCGGTTGTCGTCGCATGCAGGCAAACACGATGCGGCGCCATGCCTTTGATCGCTGATTGCAATTGACGACCGATCAACTTCAAACGTTCGCGGCGGTTCGGTGTATCGTTTTCATAGAGCGCAAAGTGGAAGATCACGTCGATACGCATCGGTGGAATCGGCGACCGCTTCAAAGCCGCCGCCAGCGCCAGTAATACAAAGTCGTCACCCGTATTGATCAACAACGAATCCGAAGACGTCGGACGCACTTGCGTCATCAAGTTGCAAAAGCCATTGGCCCACTGCGAGACCATTTTCGTGGGCCGTTTTGCCGGCGGGTTCATCCAATCGAGTGCGAACGCCTTCGCTCGATCGACGACAGATCCACTGTTTGGTCGGCCATCGAAATCGCGAGATTGCGTTGACTTGCCATCAACTCCCAACGACCAGCGAACCATCCGCCGAGTTTGGAAGGTCGGCAACACATTCCAAGACTGGGGAACCGAACTCAACGCGTCAAAGCTTTCGTGCGTCGCCATCACGCACCGATAACCCAGCGACTCGGCGCCAGTCATCAGCAATGTTGCCAGTTCAAAGAAATGGCCACCGACATTGCGAATATTATCATCGACCAGAATCAGTCGCGACGATTTCGAGGCACTCACGGGATCCATCCTTTCGAGCGGGCTGCGTTGATCGTTCCCATGAAGCGAGAAGACCGCGTCACAATAGCGGGGAAAGGGTGTCCAAACCAAGGTCATCAGGATGCCCCAAGATTGACATTGCCACAAAAATCAGGTTTTCGCTAAAGTCCCAAGCAATGGACCGATTCCGGAGGAGAGTGCAAGGATTGCATGGCCGCCGGAGTCCGCTACGAATGACAGTTTTTTTGCGAGGCATGGATGCACGCCGCTCGATACCGTTGGACGATTCTGCTTGTCGGAGTCACCACCGCGATGACCTTGGGTTGTCGGGGATCGAAGCCGTTTGGACGTTTCGGCCAAGTCACCAATGAACCGCAATCCGAACAATTTGACGTTGATTCTCCACGCCAAAGATTGGCCTCGGTCAAGCCGCGTTCTGAGACCGAAGTCACAGTGACAATCCAGGACGATAACTCGCCGCGAACAGACCGATTCGTTGACGATCCGGGCGCTCCGCCGATGCGGACCGTCTCCAAAACCTCCGTCTCCAAAACCTCCGTATCCGACACCATCGTCGACCAGCCTAGAACGGCCAGTACAAAACAACGTTTGACGACTGAACTTGGCGACAAGTTGACTCTACCAACGTCCAGTTCGATCGATGCGCTTGCCAATTCAAATTTGTCCGAGCGCCCAAAATCGGCGGTCAAGCAAACTTCGGCAACCGAAAATGTGACGAAGCCGAAAAACCAGAAACAACCATCGCCTTCGGTTGCGACGGAACATTCTGAACTGATGGCAGCGTTCAGCGACTATCCGCCGGAGGTCCAACGCGAAGCCTTGCGGCGATTAGTCGCTGCCACAGCCAGTTCAGCGGAACAGACTTCCCAGCCTGCATCGCTAGCTTCGGCACTTCACCGAAACCTCGACAACCTTCCCGAACTGCCAGCCGCCAGCGACGTCCGTCCGGACGAAACGACGGTCCGATTGGCCTCGGCCGAACAGCGTGATCGTCGACGAACCGACACTCAGCAACGGATCGAAACCAAACGAGCCATTTCCGATTCACGTTCTGCGGTCGCATCACTGACCGACGAACCGGTCCAGGTAGAACGAAGTGTTGCGTCGAACTCGGTCACCGATCTCGACGTCAACGATTTGGAACCCGTCACGATTCAAACCATCTCGGACATCGATGACGATCAAACAGCGATTCAGACCGTTTCGGCTGCCCGAACATCGGATAGCGGATCGATGGTGTCGCGCGCAGTCGGAGACCTCGACTCGACGATCCCATCCAAGTCAGAACTGAGTAAAGCAACCGTCATTGGTAACACGGATACCAGTGACACGGCTGCGGACGACACTCAATCGCTTTACGCATCGCTATTGAAGCAGATGGCAAAGGCTCCGGCCGGCGAGAGTGAATCGGCACGAGCGAGTCGTATGATCAAGATGCGGCACCTGCTGGTATTGTCCGGCAATCTCGATGCCGCGGTTGAACAAATTGAAGGCATGTCGGAACCAGAACAAGAATTCTTGCGGCACCAGTTGCTTGGACTGTGGACGATGGTCGACCCCGACGGACACCCGGTTCCAAGTCGCCGGATCACAACAGCGTTACCGCAACTGCGCGAAGCGACCAAATTTGCTGCCGCGGCAACGGACTCGCTAGAAGTTCGTTCGCTCGCATTCTGTACCGAGATCGAATCGTACGGTCAAATTAAAACATTCAGCGGCAACCGTTTTGACAGCGGCCAACAAGTCATTCTGTACTGCGAAATTGAAAACTTTTCGGCCAACAAGAACGCCGATGGCTACGAAACGAACTTGCAAGGCAGCTATGACATCTACAACACAAAGAATGAAAAAGTTATCAGCCAGTTGTTGCCCGCCGACAAACAGGTCTCAGCAAACTACTTGCGTGACTATTTCATTGCGTACCAAATGCACTTGCCAGCCCAACTTGGCAAGGGAACGTATCGTTTGCAATTGACGATGGAAGATGTCAACGGCAAGAAGTACGGCCAATCGAGCATCCCGTTCGAAATTGCAAAATAGCACGCGTTACTTTTCATTTTCGACTACTGAACCAACGGTCGACGCACCGGTTCGGGCACGACCTTCGATCCAGCTCGCAGCACAGATGGTGTTTCGATTTCTTCGGGGATTTTGATTTCGACGCCTGAACTCGGCCGTTTGACAACCACGACCGGATAGAACGGCAACATCGCCAACATCAATGAAATAATTACTATGCCTGATCTGCCGATCTGAATCGTCGCCGTTGGCTTTAAGATTTGGCGCAGACGGTGTTGTAGCTTTGGCAGATGTCCAACACCACTGGCGATCGGACGAGCTTCGATTTCGGCATGATGTTTCTCGACAGGTTCGCACAGAAAGTCAAGCGTTCGCAGGATCGCTTCGGCATAGACTCGCGGTGACCGATCTGATCCGATCGAGGCTGCCATGTCACAGCAACGTTCTTCGCAGTCTTCGATTTGCAACTTTGCAATCCACACCAACGGATGCCACCACATCGCGGTTAACGTGGTGACTTCGATAAAGCGAACGATCCAATCTTGTCGACGAAAGTGCTCCCATTCGTGCAGCAACAAAACAGCGCGGGCGTCTTCGTCCAGACTGGACCACAGCCGCTTCGGGAAGACGATCCGAACTTCACCACCAAAACGCCGAAACAAGGGCGATACCAACATCGGCGAAACCACAGCATCGACCAACCAAACCGGTGGCGGCGTTTTCTTGCCTGGCGGACACAAAGCAGCCAACTGACGTGTACCTGTGATGTCGAATCGCCCCCGACGTTCGATCAAACGATGAACTCGCCGCGAGGCACGCAAAATCCATAGCAGCATGACCAAACTGCCGGCCAACCAAACGCCCGCCCAAACAACAAGCGGCGTGAAGGTTGTTTCGGGACCGTCGACGGCCAAAGCACCAAGTGCAGACCCTAGCGCACCGAACCGCTGCAGATCGTCTCCATCGACAATCGAAGCAGCGTCGTGTGAATGAAGGGACAACGAACGGAACCAGGTTGCGTTGACGCCGATGCCAAGCGGCGCGACGGGCGGCGACACCAACTTGATCAACACCAATACCCAAAGCAGGTGTGAAAGCGCCGGTCGTTTCGCATATCGGTCCACCAGAATGGCTGCGATCGCAATTCCAATCGCGACCAATGTGTTACCAACCAACCAGCCAACAAGATTCGAGTCACCGGAAAACGCGGCCTTCACGACCGGGTCGATCAAATTCCAATCGCCAAGTAAGTGAGTGCCAGCCATCTCTATTGCTCACTTGGATTAGAAGGCTTCGCTGCTCCATCGCCTGACGCTTCGTCCAACATCGATTGCAACTTTGAACGGTCCGACCGGGACAGAATCGAGCTTTTGACCAAGTGAGTCAAAAGTGGCCCTAACGATCCTTCGCACAACTCATCGGCGGTATTCTGCAATCGGCGGCTGATCAGATCGGCTCGGTCGATCGATGCTCGAAATAAACGTGGCCAAACCGTCGGGTCTCGCGACACGCAATCTTTCGATTCCAACCGTCCTAGAAGTTTCTGGACAGTCGCGGTGGTCGAAGTTGTCGCCTCGCCGTACAAGGTTGTCGAAATTACCTTGACGCTGAGCGGTCCTTCCGCCCAAAGTTGTTCTAGAATCGCCAGTTCGGCTTCGGTGACGTCCTGCGCCTTGCGTGCCATGGGTGTCTTTCGTTGAACCTCCGGTTGGAACCGGACTTTATCAGCTAGAATCGGTGTAGACATTATGTCTTGGCGGGATCCTTCGGTGCAAGTCTTCGAATCATGATTCGAAGCACCGATTTTATGCCGGACGCTTTAGCCAACGAGATTTTCCCTTGTCTTTTCAACCCTATGCCGTCCAATGCCCCACCTGTGGCAGCCGACTTCGCGTCACCGATCCGGCGGTGATTGGGACGATCGCGGCGTGCCCCAAGTGCCAATCGATGGTACAGATCGACTCGCCCGCGGCCGATACGTTTGATTCCGGTTCGGCTGGTACCGATTCTCCGGCGGCCGGCCGCGATACCACCCCAACGGTTCCTCCTTCGCAGCCAGCTCAATTGCGTGTCGGCGCGTCGTCGATCGATAGCGAGGCGATTACCGAAGAAGCCGTCCGACCGGGCGAGCTAGATTCGCCCCTTGCCGGCAATCACGACAGCTCCATCAAGCGTGATTTTTCGGGCGACGAGAACTTTGCACCACCGGTCGAGCCGCCTGGTACAGCCCTTCCTGTGGAATGGGAGAGCGATCGAACGCGGCAAACTCGTCAAATCGCCTTGGTCGCGTTATTGTCCATTTCGGCGTTATTAGTCGCCGGACTTGCCTTCGCTTGGTTCGCCCATTCGTATCGCAACCGATCGGTCGCTGACACGTCTGATCCTGGCACCGAACTGGCCCAATCGGATACGACAACGGATCCGATTGTTGGACCAGAACCCAACCTGGACGATCCTCTGGATCCCAAGGAACCTGTTGTTGAAACTGAATCGCAAGCCGGCACCACTGATCAACCACTCACTGATCAACCACTCACTGATCCCAACTCGGACGTTCCAGTCGAACCTGAACTCGCGTCTTCCAACGCACCGCCGTCAATCATTCCGACCGATTTGATGCCCACGTCGCCGATCGATAGCGCACCGATTGGAAACGATCCCGTGCCAATTAAACCAATCATTGCCGGCGATCGAAACAAAGACCCCACGAAACAGGAAACGGATCCCGATGCGAGCCAACTGATGGACTTGCCGCCCGGGCTAGCCCAATACATTCCATTCTTGGCTTCCAACGGCCCCGCCGATAACGCGACCCTGAAGGCGCCGCCGACACTTGACGAAGTCGAAATTGACGAAGCGACGGAGGACGATCTTGATCCACTCGATCGGTATGAACCTCGAAAATTGAACTTGAAATCCGACATGGCAATTCCGTTGCCGTTTCGGTCCAACGGCTACCCGCTAGCTGACATGATATTAGTGATCAGCCAAATCACTGGCGTCCCGATCCAAATTGACTGGGTCTCGTTTGATTTGGTGGGCATCGATGTGGCAACGCAAATCAAACCACCCAAGTCCGCAGGCTCGGCTCGGCAAGTGCTCGACGAAATCGCTATCCAAGTCGGAGGAACGATTCGCGAAGAAGAAACACTACTGCATTTCACCATTGCTGATGAACCGTTCAACGAGGCCCTAACCAAAATCACCAACGTCGATGATTTTGGAGACGGAGCCCAGTCGGCACGAGAAGTTTTGGCAGACTTCTTGCGTCCAGAACCTGAACCGCTTGAAGCAAACGAAGTTACCGAGAGCAACGATGGGGCTGAGAACGAAATTGAGCCCGATGCCGAGGCGGTGGACCCGACCAAACTTCGCCAATCGCAACAACTCGCCGCGATCGCAACCGAGACGTTGCGACGGATGCGCGGTGTGACACCGAAAGTCGCTGACGATCGCCTGAGTCATTGGGCTCGAACGTCGGTCGACCAACCTTCGGATTGGCCAATCATCCAAGATGGCGAACCCGGCGTGCAACCTGACACGCCGGTGTCGATCGCTGGGTTTTTGCGACGAGCGGCACGGAATAACCAGGCATCCTGTCTGGTCAATTGGTATGACGCCAATCGCCGCCGCGCGATGCCCGAACGACAACTATTGCCCGACACCAGCGACGGATTATCTGCGATGCTAAAGCAAGCACTCGAACCGATGGGGCTGCACGTTCGCCAAGTCGATGCAAGGCACTGGTGGGTTGGCAGCGACGCTTCCTACGATCGATTATCGGTGATCGTGGCCAGTCGTCCGCTTGGCGAGAAACGAATCGTGTTCGTTCAACAAGTCCAACGCATCATGGCGGGATCCAACCGCAATGATTTTCGCATGACGATCGATGACGAATCCGATCGGGCGATCATGATGTTGCCACGGTACGTTGTTCGACAACTTGCCAAGGTTGCGAAGTAGATGCGGCACCCATTCACCGCGTGAACAACGTTGATCGACTAGCGATCTCTTCAACTAGTCATCTCTTCAGGCAGCCGACTTGGCTTGGGAGGCGATGGGCAATCGGATGATGAACGCGGTGCCGACGCCGACGGTGCTTTCGACGCGGATTCGACCTTGGTGCGCGTCGACAATGTCCTTGCACGCGGCGAGTCCCAAACCTGTACCACCCTTGCCCGATTCATCGGGGCCCGACTTGGTGCTATAGAACGATTCAAAGATGCGCGGCAGTGATTCTTTTGGAATGCCGCTTCCCGAATCTCGCACCGTCAACTCGACCCATCCGCTTTCTTGGCTAGGCGCTAACCGAACCAAGATCGTACCGCCTTCGGTGATCGCTTGCCGGGCGTTGATCAACAAGTTCAGCAACACTCGTCCGATCTGATTTCCGCTAGCAGTGACCATCGGCGTCGACGGATCAATTTCGGTTTCGATCGCGATGCGATAGTTTCGCATTTCACGCTCGAGCAAGATCAACGAGCTTTCGATGATTTCAACCAAGTTGGTCGGCTCGAACGATTCGCTGCGGTTCTTGGCCTGCGCCAAAATGGTATTGGTGATCTTCGCCGCTCGTTCCGACGCTTCCAAAATCTTGTTGAGCGCCTTATCCCGGCTCGCATCATCGCGATTTCGGATGCCCAGCTTGGCGTAGTTGATCACTGTCATCAACACGTTGTTGAATTCGTGAGTCGCGGTGCCCGTCAATTCGCCAAGCGCTGCCATCGATTGCAGATTTCGCATCTCGTTCTTCAAATGCTGGACTTGCAATTGAAGGTCGGCCGTTTGATTTGATGCTTGGGTATTCGAAGACATATCGATTCAGATTGACTGTCAGAGAAAGGCGGTTGCGAGATAACACGAAGGACGGACGTCCGCCAAATGAAGAATTCACCAACTGGTCAACTCAACGTCCGATGATTGACCTATCGTCGATGCCCGGCAGTTTGCTACACCGTTTGGTAGCCTTCCCGCACAGATTGCCAACACAACGATTGAATCGATTTTGCGGCCCCCCAACTTCTCGGCTTCTTCCATTCGGCGATTCCCATGATCCAAGACGACAATGTTGTGATCCGGCTCAAGAAACGGCTGGCCCATGCACGAAAGGCCGGATTCAAAGTCCGAATCGAGGTTTTGGACGACGAACAGCCCGGTTGGTGCCAGGTGGGTTCTTCCCGAATTCTGTTCCTAAATATTGCGCAAACCGCGGCCGAGCAATTGGCACAACTTGAGGAAACGCTGCAAGATTTCGCTGAATTGGCAAAGCTTTCCAGCGCCAATCGAGGCTCGGTTGGCGGGGTGACTGGCGGTCTAGCCGAAAAGGCCCCCTCGGACCAAGCAGCGTGAAACTTAGGGCTAGGCTTCTTTCCCTGCACCGGTCCGCGTGACCACAATGGGACACGCCCCCGCGTTCGGGCGATCTTGACGACCAGCTCCGAGGCAACCCAGACGTGTTTTCGAAACGGATGAAACTCTCGACTTCGGCAAAATTCTGTCACCGATTCGGAACCGGACTGAAGGCTGGCGCCGACATCATTCGTCTTCTCGATAGCGAAGCTTCTCACGGATCCAACAACGAACGGCATGCGATGCGTTTGTTGTCCCAGGGCGCCCGCGAAGGCGAACACCTCAGCCGCGTGATGGAAGCAAACCCGGCTTACTTTCCTCGCCTGATGACGGCGATGACCAAAGTCGGTGAAGCCACCGGTCGATTGGAAAGAACGCTTTTGATGTTAAGCGATCACTTCCAACATCAAATCACGACACGCCGAATGTTTATCGCGTCGATCACGATGCCAGCGATCCAGCTAGTTCTCGGCATTGGCGTGATCTCGATCCTGATCTATTTGATGGGAATCTTGACACCCGCCGGTGGTGGACAGATGACTGACATTCTTGGTTTTGGACTGCGTGGCGGCGAAGGAGTCCTTTGGTTTTGGCTGTACGTCGCCATCTTCTTTGGCGCGATTGCCATGTTCTTTGGTGCGTTCATTTACAACGTGGGCGGAGTCCAGAATTTGGCGCCGCTGTTGTACATGATCCCCAAGATCGGGCCGGCGATTCAAACGATCACGATTTCGCGTTTCTGCTGGACGATGGCTCTGTCGCTCGACGCCGGGCTCGATCCAATCCGAGCGATCCACTTGTCGCTCGACAGCACCGATAGTGACTATTACCGCAGCGCCGCCAAAGATGCCGAGGCAGCAATCCGCGCCGGCGCGACGTTGGCGGGGGCGATGGAAGCGACAAGCCTTTTCCCTCGCGACTTCATCGCTCGAGTTGAAATCGCCGAGCACTCCGGCACTGATGCGGAATCCATGACGTATCTGGCAAACGAGTACGACGAGCGAGCTCGGTCGGCAATTCGCTTCCTGGCCGGATTCGCAGCACTGCTGATTCGGCTGGCAATCATGGTGATATTCATCTTCTTTATCTTCCGAATCGCGAAAGTGTATTTGGGTGCGCTTAGCGGCGCTTCGGAGCCGATTCTGCCGCGTCGATAGTCCCTCGCGAGAAGCTTTGCGGATTAGGAAAAGCTCCACGAACAGAAGACATGACCGGATTGTGGCGATCGCTACCTCGAAATATTCGTCTCTCTCATTGCATTCGTCGCTTGTCCGCTATTCGTACGGACCGATTGAGCCGATCTTTTCGATAACAACCCCAGTGATTGCGGCCTGTCCTTTTCTTGGAGCACTTTCGATGTCGTCCAGTTATCCTCTGAAACCTATCAACGCGAACCACGATCGTTCCGATGATTTCGGTTCCAGCAGGCGGCACCGAAATCAAGGCGTCCCTTCGCCTCAAATTGTCCGACAAGCATCGGCAATCATTTGGATCGCCGTCGCGTGGACCGTGGGTATGCTTGTATTTGAATTAACCTCGGATGTCGAATCGTCGACGCGGACATGGATCGTGCACCCATCCCCGGCAACATCCGCCGAGGCGATGTTTGAACGTTCCAAGTTGCAATCGTCCGCGGTGCCATCGATCCGGCACAACTTCTAACTCACCCTTCAACTGACAATGCACCAGTGCGACCACCACCATCCTGCGCCGAAAGACTTTGGTTGGGCGTTCGCGGTCGGTATCACACTGAACATCACCTTTGTGGCTGTCGAAGCCGCTTTTGGATGGTGGTCTGATTCGCTGGCCTTGATGGCCGATGCCGGGCACAACCTTAGCGACGTGTTGGGGTTGTTGATGGCTTGGGCTGGATACGCCCTGGCCAAATTACCGACCAGCCAGAAACGCACATACGGTTGGCGTGGATCAACCATCTTGGCTGCATTGTTCAACTCGCTGCTGTTGATGATCGCCGTCGGTGGAATCGTTTGGGAAGCCGTTTCGCGGTTCTCGGCACCGCCACACATTCAAGGGCCAGTCGTGATCGTTGTCGCGATCGTGGGTGTCGTCATTAATTCGGCGACCGCAATGTTATTCATGCGAGGCAGCGAGCATGATCTGAATCTACGAGGCGCCTATCTGCACATGGCTGCCGATGCGCTGCTGTCGCTGGGTGTTGCCATCGCCGGCGGGATCATCTTGTGGACAAACTGGTGGTGGGTCGATCCCGTGACAAGTCTGATCATCGCAGCAGTCATCTTCGTTGCCACTTGGAGCTTGATGGCCGAGTCGTTCCGACTGGCGATGCACGCAGTTCCTGCGAACATCGATTCGCAGCAAGTCGAATCGTATCTTGCTGGTTTGCCAGGCGTGACATCCGTACATGACCTACATATCTGGGCGATGAGCACCACCGAAATCGCATTGACCGCTCACCTAGTGCGTCCCAATCACGACAACGACGACGCCCTGCTTAACGAAGCAAGCGAGACGTTGCACCACGATTTCAAGATCAATCATATGACGATCCAGATTGAACGCAGCGTCGCTGACGCCGACTGTGGCCAATGGGAAGAAGGCACACTGTAAAAGCCTGGTTGCGAACTACGGCTGCCGAGTTTGGCTTATCAAATTCAGTGTTACCAATCCGTGCTCAGACACACGATCACTGCGTAAAAAAACCGACAATACTACGGATGATTCTTTGCACCGCTGACTCAATTGCGACCTAGCCTTTTCATGACAAGATCCCTTCGTTGAAAAACAACTCTACTCATTCGGGGCAAAAAGGTGAGTACTGCAATCCAACAACCGACACAATCGTCAATACTCGACGTTCTCTTTTCACTCTCAAGCAAAATTGTCCAAGGTGCAACGCTTGAAGAGTCACTTGAGTTCATATTTGACAACTTTGCCAAGGTCGTGCCTTACGACCGAATTGGTTTTGCCGAAGTCAACGTCGAAAAGCAAACGGTTCATACACGCTGGGCCAAGTCGCATGGCAGGACGCGGCTCGGCTTAGGATTCTCGGCACCACTGCGTGGATCTTCATTGTCAATCGTACTTCAGCGCCGTCAACCTCGGGTGCTAAACGACCTGGCGACGTACCTCGAACATCGCCCGAACTCTCACTCGACCCGGCTAATCGTGCAAGAAGGAGTCCGATCGTCGATGACATGCCCCTTGTTCGTCAATGATCAACCTTTCGGTTTCTTGTTCTTCAGCAGCTTTGAAGTCGACGCCTATGACGATCTGCACGTAAAGATCTTGAAAGAGGTCGGCAATCAACTCGCGATGCTATTGATGGCGTCGAAGGTAGTGCCCGTCGCAGAAACACTCCCCATTGCGCGACCGGCGGCAACCCCGATACAACGACTTCCCCAAGCTATTCGACCGACGACAACGATGCTATCGAGCCTGCGACCAGGAATGATTCTTGACGCCCCGATCACCCTGAACGACGGACGACTGCTGTTGTCGTCAGGCGTCGAACTGACCCAGCAATCGATCAACCGACTGATAACGCTTCACACGCAAGGCTTCATGTCGGTCAACGCGATCAAGATCCGATAGACACACCAAAGCTCAATTGCCTTGCCAGTGGTGAAGTTTGTCCGCGGTATGCGTTTCCCAAAAATGGTGCCAACCGTCCGTCAACTCAGCACGTCCAATTGCCGTACGGGAACGTCTTCAATGTGTCCGGTGGTTGGTGATAAACCACGTCGGGCAAGCATCGTGTCCAAGTCCAACATTCCGACTAGCTGCCCGCTGGAATCCACCACAGGAATCTGGCGAACCGACTTCCCGGACTTTGCGAGAGCCGCCGAAAGGTCATCGTCAGCTCGCAGCAAGTCCACCGACTCGTTGTAGTCGATCAATTGTCCAGCTGTGATAGAAGTGTCTTTTCCAGCAGCCAATGCACTTGTCACGTCATCAAGACGAAGTGTGCCAACGACCGTTCCAACAATCGATGAAATTGGCAGGACGGATTGCGGCGTCATCCGCCATTGGCGTGCGATCTCGCCCAGCGGCGTGTCCATCGGCAAGACGCGATTGGATTGCACCATAACGTCGCCGACTTTCAGCCCCCGAACTTTTTCCATCAAGCTGACTTGGCGAAACTCGGTGATGCCCGCGTATCCAATGAAGATCGCGATCAGAATCGGAATGGGGCTGAACACGTCGGCGTTCAACGCGACCCAAATCATTACCGCGGCACACGCCAAGCCAACTTTCGAAGCAATCGAAGTCGCTAGCGAATAGTCCATCACCATTGCTAGCAGACTGCGAAAGACGCGGCCACCATCCATTGGAAACGCCGGGATCATGTTGAACAAAACCAAGATCACGTTAACCAGCATCATTAAAACCGCAAAACCAACCCATGATGGCTGTTCAAAAATTTGCATTGCCATTTCATCAGTTTGGGCAG
The DNA here is from genome assembly GCF_007860175.1 of Rubripirellula reticaptiva. NCBI lineage: Bacteria > Pseudomonadati > Planctomycetota > Planctomycetia > Pirellulales > Pirellulaceae > Rubripirellula > Rubripirellula reticaptiva. Next base: position 630,862 of record NZ_SJPX01000001.1, read on the forward strand.
CCACTTCATTACCCGTGAACATCGCCGTCACGAATTCGGAAATCACCGCGATGGTTTCTGAACTTGCCAGCACCGCAAACCCGATCAGCAATAAGATCACGATGACCACGTTGACCGCTGGCCCGGCGACCGCCACGATCAATTCCTGCCAAGGAATCCTTGGCATCCGCCGCAGACGGGCCACGCCACCAATCGGCAACAGGGTGATGTCAGCAGTGCCGATCCCGAAGCACCGCGCCGCCATCGCATGCCCATACTCGTGCAGAGTCACACAAAAGAAAACGCCAAACAATTGGGCAATTGCAAAGGCTACACCCACGGCTCCGAGTGGCAAGGAACGCATCGCCACAAACAAAATGGCCAAAGAAAAGGACCAATGGACATACAGTCCGATTCCCAGGAATGTGCCCAATTTCAAACGGCGAGCTAATAAGCTTTCGGGCAACGAGCCACTCCGTCACAAGGTTGTTGGATATAATGCCGCCCATCCTATCCAAATTGCACGCTTCATCCGAGTGCCAACCGAATGCTTCGCCATAAGTTAATCCACCCCCAAATCAGTTCAATCCTGGCATCCGCCGGACACCACAGCAGCGTTCTAATCGCTGACGGGAACTACCCTGCAGCCAGCAAACGAGGGCCACGCGCCGAGTTGATCAGTCTAAACCTGATGCCCGGCGTTCCCACCTGCAACCAGGTCTTGGAAGCTCTGCTGTCAGCGGTTCCCGTCGAAGCCATCCAAACCATGCAGACCGAGGCGAGCGGCCCGTACGCACTGGACGGCGATCCACCCGTCTGGGACGACTATCGCCAAACGATCAAGAACGAAGGCCTAGATGTCAAACTGGAACCTATCGACAAATGGGCATTTTATGATGCCGTCGGCACCCCCGATCACGTTCTGACCATCCAAACAGCCGACCAGCAACGATACGCCAACATTCTGTTGACCATTGGCGTTCGTATGGACTGAGTGCGTGATCGTCAACGCAGCGGATAAACCCTAGGGTATAAGCGACGCGCACATCAGTTCATTGTCGTTCCGTGCGTAGATGTGGCCGTTGGCGATCGCGGGATGCGACCACGTCACGCCGCCCCGCTTGGGCAACTGCTTTCGCGTCGGCGCCAACAGTTTGGTTCGCGAATGTTCCTGAAAGCCCGTCGGTGACAACGTCGCAAAGATCAACTCTCCCTGATCGTTTTGCATGATTTCGCGATCACCGTCTTGGATGGTGTGGATCGTCGCCCAGCGGGCCTTGGGCACAGCGGTTGTGTCTTCCCAAATTCGGTCGCCCGATGCGATGTCCAGGCATCGCAGTTGTCCGTAGCTGTCGGCGCCATAGATGAATTCGCCCTTGATCAACGGGTTACTAATCATGCAGTGAAGTGCGTCGGTGTTGATTTCATCGATCCCGACGCGGTGCCAAACTTTCGCGGCCGTCAATTCATCCTTTGAAAAACGAATCAACATCGAACCGTCATAGAACGACGACACGAACAGCCGATCATTGGCCACGACCGGTGTGGGAACGCCGATGGGCATGTTGCGAGATCGCATCTCAACTCGCCAATGAACCTTGCCCGACCTCGGATCCAAACCGCTGATGCTGGCGCCGGTCCAAACGACGGCGACGTCTTGATCGGCTTGCCGAATTAGAATCGGAGAACTGTAACCGGCCGGTTCATCGATCGACCGCCAACGTTCTTTCCCGGTCGCCAAATCAAACGCCACCACGCAAGCATCGCCAGCGCCCGCGACGACTTGAATCACCAAGTCGTCGTAGACCAATGGAGCCGCGGTGATGCCCCAAATTGGCATGCGAACGGCGTACTCGTCTCGCAAACCATGTTGCCACTTGATCGTTCCGTTGGTCGCATCGAAACAGATCAATTGACCGGCGGCGCCGACCGAAATTGCCAAGTCACCGTGGATCGTCACCGATGCGCGCGGGCCGGCACGATAGCCGATGTCACCATAGGCCGCCGGGTACGCGTGCTTCCAGAGTTCTTCACCCGTTTCGGCGCTAAAACACAAGACTCGTTCAATTTCACCGTCTTCGTCTTCGAGTCCTCGGTCAGTCACGAACACGCGGCCGTCGGCAACGGTCGGTCCGCTGTAACCGGCGCCGATTTTGACGGTCCACTTTCGCGGCAGGTGATCGTCGGGCAGCGACGTCATCAAGCCAGGCTCGTTGATCCGCCCGTCGCGATCGATACCGCGCCACTGAGGCCAATCATCGGCAACCGCGGTTGTGATCAATGCGATGCAAGCGATAAAAGAACGCGTAACGTTAGCGATCAAAAGACGACTCGATCATGTTGAAGGTGAGCGAACAGAATCACAATCTCAAACGGTTGCTGGATGGATGTACGGTTTTCGATACTCGCGCCGGAGCATGGAGCTAGCTTCGGCGTCACCGACAGCCGTGTGAGTTGCTGGGTCGAACTCGATCGATCGGCCCAACGCCGACGACACATTTGCCATGATGCACGACGCGCTGCTGATGTGGCCTTGTTCGATGTCGGCGATCGGATTGCTACGAGAATCGATCGCAGCCAAGAAGTCACGCATGTGCCCGCGAATTGCCGATGCGACATGCAGTTCCAAGTTCCACTTTTCTTTGTCGCTGGCATCGGTCGGGTATTTGTCCAGCTCGATCAATGCCTCGCCCTGAAGCTTTTGGCCGCCGCCTCGGGGAATAAAATCGAATCGATTGACGCTCAACTTAAGCGTCCCCTTCGTACCGTAAATGATTCCCGCCCACGGATACTGCGGGTCCGGCGCGTCACCCCAACTGCGGTGTGTCCAAACGACATCCAAGTCATCGAAGTCAAAGGTCGCCGTTTGCGTATCGGAAATGTTGGCCTTCGATTTCGTGTCCACCAAAATACCGCCACTGCTGGCGATGTGCTTTGGCCAACCCAGTCCCAATTGCCAGCGGACCATGTCTAACATGTGAACGCACATGTCACCAACGATACCGTTGCCGTATTCCATGAACGCTCGCCACGAACGCGGATGAACCAATTCGTTGTAGGGACGCATCGGTGCTGGACCAGTCCAAGCGTCATAGTCCAGATTCTTCGGCGGCGCCGAATCGGGCGGATTCTTATTGGACCGCATGTGGTAATAGCAACACACTTCGGCGTGCGCGATGTCACCGAGCAATCCTGCCTCGACGACCTGATTCTTTGCATCGATCAAATGAGGCGTACTGCGCCGCTGGGTTCCGACTTGGACGACGCGACCGGTTCGCCGAGCGGCATCCAACATCGCTTTGCTTTCCAGCACATCGCATCCGGTCGGCTTCTGAACATAAACGTCCGCGCCGGCTTCGACTGCGGCAATCATTGGCAACGCGTGCCAGTGATCGGGTGTCGCGATCAAGACGATGTCCAAGTCCTTTTCGGCCAGCATATTTTGATAGTTGGCGTAGGTTCGCGGCCTCGTCTTGGATGCTTGCCGCGAAGCGATCAAATCCGCTGCTTGGTTAAGCATGTCCGTGTCGACATCGCACAGCGAAACCACTTCCACTGGCTCAACATTCATCAACTGAAGCAGGTCGCACTTGCCGTACCAACCACACCCGATCAGCCCAACTCGGCGTGGCCTTGATTTTTCGTCCGCATAGGCTCGCGATTGAATCGCGGCAACAGTCGCCGCCGCGGCAGTTGCACCGTGAATAAAATTACGTCGATCCATGATGTCTTGGAGTGTACGAGTGTAAAGAAGTTCGAAAAAGGACAGACGGCCGAACGGCCGAATCAACCTCCATGATACTCGATCAAAACAGCGGAAAACCATAGTTCGAGTTCTTGGTGTCAAAGTCAGTCTCGGTCAGGCCCACATTCGTTTTCAAATCGTGATAAGCGTACGACTCTAAAAGCGGCGGCTCGTCACCCAATTGTTCGGGCCAACCAAAGCTGCGGTAACTGAGAATCAGTTGGCGTTGTGGATCGACGACAATCTCGGCGACGGAAAAATCGTCTTCGCTGTCGCTGGGTTCACGGCGACGGACCTGGATCAACTGACAATCAACTTCATCAAACAGATGGCCGTCTTTGATCGCAACTTCGACATTGGGGTTATTGCGATCCTGCTCGCCTCGCTCGATCAGTTTTTCAACCAGCTTCACCAAGCCAATTTCGCTGATCGGATAGCGTTGCCCTTGCATCGCGATCATTCCGGTCGGATCCAGCCAGATCGTTTTCAATCCTAAAATCATGCCAACTTCGTGGACCGCCATTTTCCCATCGTATAAGTCTTCGGCCCAAATCACCTCGCGTCCTTGCAAAGAGGCCGGAGATTCGAAACGCAGATAGATCCGCCGAGGCGACTGGTTTTCGTCACCTCCGAACCGGGTCTGAGCGCGGATTGAAATTTCGGCGGGCTCGCCTAGGACTCCGCTTGCATCGCGTTCTTGCTTGACGAAACGAGCGGTATAGTCATCCAAGTTGGTTTCCATCGCCAGCAACGCGTCGCTGGCCATTTTCAAGACATCGTCAATACCGGGCGATTGCACGGCCGGATTGTCGGACTCCGGTGCATCGCTTCGCACATACACGGTTAGCGGTCCCGTCGACGATCCCGCTGTCGAAGTTTGCGTGAACCGCCAAACCACAACGCCAGCTACGATCAATGCGATACCGACCAGAAATTTCTTCAACATCCGAATTAACCTTCCCCAACGCTCCAATTACGACGATTCCAAAAAACAGGCCGTAGCGAGCCTCAACGAGTCAGGACGGACACAATCTAACGGGTCCAACACCACTCATCAAAACTCGCTACGGCCGACGCAGCTTCGATAGGCATTCGCCTACGAGTCCGACTAGAATTGATTTTGGCGACCTTGGCTTTGCATCGCTGCCGCCGCAATCGCTTTGATCAGGCCTTCGCCAATCTTGATAACCGACGCCTGACCGTTTTCGACGCTATTTTGTACGATGGTTGCGATCCCCTGATCAGCCGCACTGCCAAGCGCGTCGATCATCGCCGAAATTGCCGCATTGGACTCTACCGAATTGGCGTACTGAAGAATCGGCAACAACGTGAACTTCAACTGTCCGACCGGACGATCGGCACCCTGATCAAGCGTGCTGCTGTCGATCAACTCTTTCAACAACGCCTCGCTGTTGTTACCAACTGCCAAGTAAACTGCTTTCGGACCGGTTCCGACGTGCACTCGCAACGTTTCGCCAAAGACTCGGCGAGCTTCGTCTTCGCTGGCTGGAACGTCGGCTTCGACCAAGTGCATGTTGACGTCTTTGTACGTGCTGACGTCGAACGTGAACCGAGGCGCACCCTTTTCGTTCTCGATTTTGGCAGCCAAGTCTTTGACGATCTGAGCAGCTTCGTTGCCGTCTGCGACGAACGAGCCAAACACGAAACGGAAATCGTTCTGATCGGCCATCAACAATGTTCCGACATCGGCGCGGCCTTCTTCGATCGACGACATCGCTAACTCTACCACCCGGTCAATCATCGCTCGGATGTCATCTCGTTGAGTGGCTGAAAGGTTGTCTTCGTTTTCGAGCGCTCCACCGAGCGACTTCAGAGTGCTCTTGAGCGTCATCCGCGTCTGCTCGACGGCTTCGGGGCTAATCGACGTGGCGGCGTGGTAGTAGGCGGCGGCGTCCGAACGGATGACTGACGCAAACTGTGAAGGAATCGGTTGCTGGCCACCGTAAATCGCAGCCAAAGTTGACCCGGCGACCGCGGTGAACGATGTATCGATGACGACTTGTTTGCCGGGTTCGTCAACGTTGATACCGAACATCAAGGTGTCAGTTTCGTTGATGAACTGCTCAAGCTGCTTCATCGTGCTGTCGGCCATTTCACGTGCAGATTCGGCATCCGCGCCGTCCTGCTTTTCCATCGCTTGCTCAAATCCTTGGCGAATTTGGGCGACCAACATGCCGCGAGTCGCAGCTGGCACTTGTTGCATTTGCAATCGAAATGCCAGGTCAAAGTCGTTCCCCAACCCAGCAAACAACGCGGTTGGATCGGCAGGTGCGAGATCCAACAAGTCCTTTCGCTGTGCCATCACGGCCCAAGCACCAAGTTGGCGAATGTAAACCGTGTTCGGCCCCAGCGCGATGACCAACGTGCCGTCGTCTAACTCGTCCGCAGGTCCGGTTTGAGCTTCTAGCCGCTTCAAAACGGTCTTCACGTCAGCGGACGGCAAGACTGCGATCGGCTGGGGAACGCCATCAACCAGTGGCACTAACACGCCAACGGGCATGTCCATATCGATGCCCTGCGTGTAGGTCCCCGCGATCATTGTGAACATGCCGCCAACCTGTGGCTGGCCGCCCAAGCTGGACAGGTAGTTCACATCTCGCATCAACTTGTTGATCGAGCCGAGCGTCAGCACCAAGACTGGTTCGGTTGCATTGTCCGTCGCCGCAGGTGCGTTATCCAATTGCAGCTTCTCTTGACCCAAAACGGGCGACACAGCCATTGGCGACACCGCGATCGCCAGACAGGCGACCCAGCCGGTAGCTGCTGCGGTAAACGACTTGGCAATCCAACCTTGCCGTGATGTTTGATTCCACAAACCCATTGTTCCAAAATCCTAAGAGAGGGGGAGGAGATTATTCAGCGGTGAACGAAACCATTCACCGAATTCATTCGAATGACACACAATCGCCGACACTAACCATTACCCGACGGCGACGCGTTAAGTTTCGCGGGTTACAAAGAATTGGGCAATCGCGACATTCTGATTTTCATAGCTCGGCACCACGCCAGCCGCGTATCAGGGGTCAACGACACTGCCAGCCTCGCTTGCAATACAGAGACGTTCAGTCGGTCGCCCGAGCAGGAACAGCCGCCCAGCGAGGCGAGCACACCCCATTTAGAAATCGATCGACGCATCGACAAGGAAACACAAACTTCCCTGCCCGATGCGGACCGTGACTACCGTTCTCGGTAGGTGATCCGACCTTTGGTCAAATCATACGGGGACAGTTCAACGCGAACCTTGTCGCCCGGCACGATACGGATAAAGTGCTTGCGCATGCGTCCTGCGACGTGCGCCAATACTTCGCTACCGGTTTCCAATTGGACCCGAAAACGAGTATTCGCAAGTGCTTGTGTTACCGTGCCTTCAACCTCGAAGGCATCTTCTTTCTTTCCCAAAATCTATCCTCGAACTCGTAAATGGTTGCTTCGGCGAACATGCCGATGCGATCGAAACTCGCGAGAATGGCCAGCATCACTGACCCACGAGTACCCAAAGAATAGGCGAACGCTGCCAAAAATGGCAGCCCCAATGCCCACGACAGGAATAACTATGCAAATTCCTTGCCGGATCTCGCAGAGAGGCGAGAAAGTGGCCGATCGCTCCGCGACCGAAAAATCCCGACTGACCAGCAGTCGGGAAAATTGCCACAAGCAGCGGAACGCGATTAACGCTTGCTGAACTGGACGCCGCGGCGTGCACCACGAAGACCGGGTTTCTTTCGTTCCTTCATGCGAGAATCTCGCGTCAGGAAGCTGCCTTCACGCATCGGATCATGCAAAGTTTCGTCGAAACTGCACAAGGCACGAGCCAATCCCATCCGAATCGCACCGCTTTGGCCGGTCATTCCGCCACCACTGACACGAACGACGACGTCAACTTTGTCCGCATGCTCAGCGGCGTCAAGCGTTTGCATGATCGAGACTCGATCTTGCTCGTTCGCGAAATACTGCTCGATCGGGAGAGTGTTGACGGTAATCTTTCCGCTGCCAGCACGCACGCGAACGCGAGCAACACTGCTTTTACGGCGACCTGTGCCGAGAGCGTCTCCGTTGATTTTGTCCTTTTTGACAGCGATCATAGATTCGAGCGTTTATTAAATGAGGGATTGGGAGATGTGGGTAATCTGAATCTTGGTTGACGAAGCCATCCGGCAACGCCTGCTCACAGTAACAGTCGGCCGGATTAGACCTTCTTGCTAGTACGATTCAATTCTTGAGGCATTTGCGCGGTGTGAGGATGTTCCGGACCCGCGTAGATTTTCAGCTTCTTAATCATTTGGTAAGCCAACTTGTTCTTCGGCAACATCCGACGAACAGCGTGGAAGAGCAAGTCTTCTGGCTTACGATCACGGCGGTCGCCATAGCTTTCAAGACGCAGACCGGTGTATCCGGTGTACCACGTGTAGTGGCGGGCGTCCATTTTGCGACCGGTCATCGCGATCTTTTCAGCATTCGTGACGATCACGAAATCGCCGCAATCAGTGTTCGGGGTGTATTGCGGGCGATGCTTGCCCATCAAAACAACCGCTATATCGCTGGCCAAGCGACCGAGCACTTCGTCGGTTGCATCAACGTGGTGCCATTGCTTAACGACTTGGTCAGGTTTTGCGATGAAGGTTGGTTGAGCGACCACGGAAATGACTTATTTTTAGCGTTCGATTCGGAATTGGTTCGTCGCTTCGGCAGACGAAGCCCGTAGGGGACGTCCAGCGAAGAATCGGGGAATTTATCGAGACTGGCCCGATTGGGCAAGGCCTTTTATCGCGATTGGTTGCTAATTCGCGCTCGAGTACCCACATTGCGGCGGCTCCAAGCATCCGTTTTCGGCGACACTTTTGCCCAGGGGCGAGTGGACACTGCTGAAAACAGGGCGTTTGGGCGGCATGGGACGGCATTTCCCCTGGCGAACTAATCGTCGGCGGCGGCAGCTTCGGCGGCCTTCTCTTCGTCGGTTTTCTTGCGTTTGATCATCGTGATTTCGTTGCCTTCGTCATTGTGCCGAACTTCGTCCATAAAGGCATGGATCAACAATAGGCCCCGACCGCCTGCACGTTCCAAGTTTTCGGGATTCGTTGGATCGCGCAGATCGGCACAACTGAACCCGTTTCCTTCGTCTCGGATCGTGAAGGTGACCTGGTCGGAAGTCGCATGAAGATAGACATGCAGCTTTCGGTCCTTATAGGGCTCGATCGTTTTCCGATGCGCGATCATGTCGACGTAGGGCTGGCCGTCGTCGATTTGACGCAGTTCCGAAGACACTTCGAGATTGCCGTGGACGATCGCGTTGACGAGAGCTTCGTCCAGGGCCATCGCGACTTGCATTCGTTCACCATCGTCGAACAGTCCCAGTTCAACGACCGGCAACTCCAACCGAGCGATCACGCTGGGGACCAGCGTTTCATCGTTGCTGAGTTTCAATTTCAACGTGCATTCAACGGCGTATTGAGCGACTTCGCGAACCGATTGCGCGGCCTGATTGACGGACAATACTTGCCGGATCACCGGACAAAGCGTGGTCGATATGATCCGTTTGGGCACATAGCTTGATGCGCCACGCCGTAGTGCTTCGGCTGCAACATCTTCACTGCCCTCGCTGGTTGTCAGCACCAACGGCAGTCCCGGTTGGCTGTAGTGCAAGGTTTCGACAAGTTCCAACCCGCTCATCCCAGGCATTTCCAAATCGGTCACGACCAACAGAGGCATCTCCGCGGCAATCGCAACCAATGCCGCTTCCGCATTTTCAGCGGTACGAACCACGAACCCATCTTGCTCCAGCACAATTTGCATCTGGTAGAGCTGGGTCGGGCTGTCGTCGACAATCAGGATATGGGGAGTGCCGGTCATGAATACTATTATTGGTGGCGTCGGGTGCCCGATCCGATAGGAACCTGCGTTGCCCATTCTAACGAATCGCGCGCGCGGGTGGGGAAGCCGTTGCTGACGAATTGGCCGAGTTAGTTACCTGAGTGAATTGTCCGACCGAATCAGTCTCGGTTAGGATTTGAATCCGCGAGCCCGGTAAGCTTGCCAATCGATTTCCTCTCCTCTCGCTTGAAAGCTCATTTTGCGTCGCTGGCGATTTCCAATCCAAACGGCGTTCTTGTTGACGGTGATTGCCGTCATCTTGGCAATCGTCGCGTATGTGTTTGGTCTGTCGTGGTGGCAAGCTCTCCATCACAGTTATTACGAACCCAACGATTTGTGGATCCCGCGGGCGATCGATGTGGTGGTTGCGTTTTGGAGTTTCTGGGTTGGATCGTCGATCGGCAGCTTTCTGAACGTGGTTGCTTGGCGAATGCCTCGCGGCGAGGGCGTCAACGGCCGCTCGTACTGTCCACGATGCAAAAACCGTCTGCGAGCTCGCGATAATTTCCCGGTGTTCGGTTGGCTGGCACTCGGTGGCCGCTGCCGTACTTGCCGACTGCCGATCTCGCCGCGTTATCCAATCGTCGAAGCGGCCGTCGGAATGTCGCTGACGCTTGTCTCCATTGGCCAGCTCTACCGACTGTCGTTGCCTGGCCAACCAGTCCATTCGCACGGCGGTCCCTTGTGGGCACCGATCATCGACGGTCCGGTGTTGGTGATCCTGCTGTTCCATGTGTTTGCGGTTGCTTTTGCATGGGCGATGGGACTGGTACGACTGGACCGAAACCCGCTTCCCAATCGCTTGGTCTTCACCGGCTTGGGAACGATCGTGATCGCGATGTTGGTGTTCCCGATGCTGATGATTGTTCCTTGGCAGAACGCCGCTACGACCGCAGAAACTTGGACGGGACTAAGCCTGTATGTCAACGCAGGCGTTCGAGTGCTGACGTCGTTGGCGGCCGCTGCTTTGATCGGTCGTTCTCTGGCCCGAGCCTTCTGTCCATCGGCGGATCCCAAAGCCGATCCCCTGGGAAAATCAACGCGCCGATTGATCGACGTGATTGCGATCGTTGCCGTGCCATCGCTGCTGGTAGGCTGGCAATCGGTTCCTGCGGTGACCGTGATTGCGACGTTGATCGCGATTCCCCTTCGCGGAATTTTTCGCTCGCCCAAGCGAATCGGCACTGACGGACTGGGCGCGTTCGCGCTGGCGATGCCGATCGCGTTGACGATGCAACTGATCGCTTGGCGATGGCTGTTGGTCCAAACATGGTGGCCGAGCGGATTCAACGGCGGACCTTGGACGATCCTCGTCTGGGCCGCCGCGATCCTGGTTGTGCCGGTGTGGCTGCGAGACCCCGAAATCAAGTTGCCAATGCCCGGCCCCGATTCCGATCTGAATCAGGCCGAAGACGAAGACGAAGACGACGACGACGAAGACGGCAACGATGAACTGGAAAACGAAGACGGTGAACCACCGGATCGCCGCGACCAGCCGTAATGCCGACTACTCTTTGGGTCGCGGACGCAATTGGCAAAACAGTGCTTTCTTTTGATCAGGAAGCGAGAAATCGAAGCCGCAGCCCTGCAAGAACTTCTCTGACGAACTGATCGCCATCACTTCCATCACGTTCAAGCTCTTTGCTCGCTCGACACAATGCCGAACCAGTGACCGACCGACGCCGCTGCCCTGATATTGGTGATGGACAGCCAAGCATTGCAACTCGGCCAATTTGGGACTGTAGATTTCGATCGCGGAAAACCCAACCAACTGAACTTCGCGTTGATCTTCCATTCGAATTGCCACAAACCCATGCCGTGTCAACTCGATCACTTCGGCTTCGGTCCGTGCCAACAACAATCGCTGCATCACATAGGGTCGCATTAGCGCGTGAATCGTCTCCGCATCAGCGGGAGTCGCCTGGCGAACGGAAATCTCAGATGGCATCGGTACTTCGGCCGCCGATTGCTGAGCCCCTGTCGTTTCGGAATTGCCTGACACCGCATTGTCCAATTCGGTTGAATCCAAAGTTCGCACCTCTCGTTATTTTAAGTTTAGTTAGATGCTAATCATTCAATTGAACCGGATTGGTCGCTTGTTTGATCGTGTCACGCATCAGTCTGACCGGCGCATCATTGCCAGTGAATAATTTGTACTGATACGCTGCCTGCCGGACAAACATATCGATACCAGTAATGACTCGGCATTGGGCCCGTTTGGCGTATTTGATCAGCATCGTGTTCTCTGGGTTATAAACCGTGTCAAACACAACCATGAACTGGTTCATCGATCCCGACTCGAATGGCGAGCTGTCGACATCGGGGTGCATGCCGACCGGTGTTCCGTTAACCAGCAAGTGAATCCGTTGCTCGTGCCGATCGGACCACTCGATGGCACGGCAACCGAGTTCGGAAGCCAACAACTGGGATTTTTCCATGGTCCGAGACGTGATCAACACTTCGCAGTGACGTTGTCGCAACCCCCACGCGATTGCTCGCGACACGCCGCCGGCACCCATCACCAGCGCCGTTTTGCCTTGCATTGGGCGGTCCAGTTTCTTGTCGATTTTGAACGCTTCTTCGATACAGTCCATCGCCGCGCGATAATCGGTGTTGTAACCAAGCACGTCTTTGCCGTCGAAAATCATCGTGTTGACCGCGCCGATGCCCGTCACACTCGATTCCGCTTGCGTGCATTCATGCAGCGCCGATTCTTTGTGCGGAATGGTGACACTTAGGCCATGCACGCCAAGTTCTTCGCAGTGCCTGATAAAGTTATACAAGTCGTCTCGGGTGATCCGAAACGGTAAGTAACGCGCGTTGATTTTCTGGTCTTCGAACGCCTTGTTGTGAATCAGTGGGCTGTGGCTGTGCGCGACGGGATCCGCCACGACTCCGAACAGAGCGGTGTCGTCGTTGATTTGGTCATATCGGTAGAGATTTTTCATCTCTTTCCATTCCAACAATCCCGGCGCCACCTTCTTCTCTTTGCTAAACGAAGCATAGGTGAACGGCGAACCTAAACGATTGGCCATGATTCGCGTGATCATGCCGGTCTCGCCCATGCAGATCCCGATCGTCGGCACTTTCGCTTCCTTGACCAACTTCATCATCCGCAAATTATCGCTGAACGAAGTCGCCATCGTCGCGATCTTAACGATATCAGCGTCCTCTTCGGCCATTGCGGCGTGAAGTTCTTCCAAGTTATCCGGCGTATCTTCGAACCGGTGGAAGCTGATGATTCGCTTGGTCTGGCCGTACCGAGGAATCTGAGAGGCGACGTCGGCTTCGATGTCGACGTACTCGACACCGGCGGCGATCGCACTGCGCAGCAGCGTCATCCGTTCTTCTTCGGTCTTCATCCACCGGCCACCGTCGTTCCGGCGGCGCACTGTGACAACCACTGGGCCAGGCCGATTGTCGATCAATCGCTTCAGACTGACCGCCCGACCGATGTAATCGAGTCGTAATTCGACGAGTTCGGCGCCCTGTTCAACCAAATACTGATGCTCGGCGATCATCCGAGTATGGCGGGCACGTCCGAGAGTGACACAAATCATAAAACGGTGCTGATAAAGTTAACGAAACGGCGAATCGACAAAGAGCCTATAATAGACGCTGCCTACCTTGCGAGCGGGGGTCTTTTTGTCCGCTCGCAGAATGCTTCCACCGTCTACATCCACGCGACTCTCTGCGACTTCGGACGACATTGCTGATGCCCCGATTGACTGCTAACGCCCGAATGTTCCGACCCTCTGTCCGCATGGTCGGTTTATCGGCCGCATTCCTTGCCGTAACGATGGCGATCCCGTCCATCGCGGCTGAAACCAACAACTCGAACGACTGGCCGCTGCCTCGCGGTGACGCGCAATCGACCGGGTCAACCACGATGGACGTCCCCGACGACCTGAAGGTTCGCTGGGAATTCAAAGCGGACGAAGCCATCGAAGTCACTCCGGTCATCGCCGGCGGCAAAGTTTTCTTTGGCGATGTGATGGGCAAACTTTACGCGGTCGATCAATCCAGCGGAAAAGAAGTGTGGTCCCACGACTACGACACTGGCTTCATCGCCGCGCCGGCAGTATCGGGATCGAAGTTGGTGGTGGGCGACATCGATGGCAACCTGTACGCGATTGACGCCGCAACCGGAAAAGAGATTTGGAAGCAGCAGACCGAGGGCGAAATCAGTGGCGCGGCGGCATTCTTTGGCGACCAAGTCCTCGTCACCAGCCAGGATGGGAAACTGTATTGCTTTCGACTTGATGACGGTGCCCCGCAGTGGACCTACCAAACCGACGACCAAATTCGATGCAGCCCGACCGTCGCGGGCGACCGCACCTTTCTTGGCGGATGCGACGGACGATTGCACATTGTCGACCTGAATACAGGAAAGGCGATCGGCGAACCTCTGCCGCTCGACGGCCCCACCGGCAGCACCGCAGCGGTTCGCGGCGACAAAGCTTTCCTGCCGATCATGGACGGAGCGGTGTTTGCGTTTGACTGGAAGAACGCCAAACAGCTCTGGCGATACGAAGACGATGAACTGCAACAGGAATATCGCAGCAGCGCCGCGGTCGGTGAAAAGCTGGTCATCCTTAGCAGCCAGCGTAAACAGGTCGACGCAATCTCGATCGAGACCGGAAAACGGGTTTGGCGCCACTCGCTCAAACGCCGCGCCGATGCCTCACCCGTGATCGCTGGCAACGACGTTTTCATCGCCGCCACGGATGGTCGTTTGGTGCGATTGTCGCTGGCCGACGGAACCAACGAAAAATGGAGCTACGAAATCCGCGGCTCGTTCCTGGCGGCTCCCGCGATCGCCAACCACATGCTTTTCATTACCGACGAAGATGGCGTGGTAAGATGCTTTGCCGGAAACTAGAGTGATGTTTTCTGGTTTATCCGCCCCACCGTCGCCGCTTTGTCCGCCCCCCTCCCCCCTCCCAAGCCATTGCCATGTCTTCAGCCGCCAACCCAAAGAAAACCGAAGTCGGCAGCTACTTCATCTCGAACTATCCGCCGTACAGCCAGTGGAACAAAGATGAATTGCCGCGGGTCCAAGAGGCACTGCACAGCGCACCTCGCGAGGACACACCGCTTGGGTTGTACTTGCACATTCCGTTTTGCCGCAAACGCTGCAAGTTTTGTTACTTTAAAGTTTTCACCGACGTGAAAGCGGCCGAAGTCCAACGCTATGTCGATGCGTTGTGCAACGAAATTTCGATGGTCAGCGAACTGGAAGTCATGAAGGGACGGCCGTTTCGGTTTGTCTACTTTGGCGGTGGCACACCAAGCTTTTTGTCGCCAAAGCAACTGACCAAGCTTGCCGATCGACTGCGCGAACATATCACTTGGGACGGCGCCGAAGAAGTTACTTTCGAATGCGAACCTGGGACTCTAAGCGAAACGAAAGTCAAAACGCTACGCGACGTGTTGGGCGTGACAAGACTAAGTCTAGGCATTGAAAACTTTGACGACAAAATCCTCGAAGAAAACGGCCGCGCTCACTTGTCCAAGCAAGTCTACAACGCGTGGCAGTGGATCACTGACGCCAAGATCCCTAATGTCAACATCGACTTGATCTCGGGCATGGTCGGCGAGACTTGGGACAACTGGAAACAGAACGTCGTCAAAACGCTGGAACTATCACCCGAAAGCGTCACGATCTACCAAATGGAACTGCCATTCAACACCGTCTACAGCAAAGACATGCTTGGCAACCAAGTCGAAAGCCCAGTCGCAGATTGGCAAACCAAACGTGACTGGGTCCAGTACGCGTTCGAAGAATTCGGCAAGCATGGCTACAGCGTCAGCAGCGCCTACACGGTCGTCAAAGATCCATCGAAGGTGAATTTCAGTTACCGTGACAACCTCTGGCAAGGCGCCGACCTGCTGGCCACCGGCATTGCCAGTTTTGGACACGCCAGTGGTGTGCATTACCAAAATGTTGCCGAGCTTGAGAAATACCTCAGCACGGTCGAGTCGGGGGAACTTCCGCTGGGCCGTGGCTTCGTGCCTACCGAGCACCAGAAACTTGTCCGCGAGATGATCCTGTTGCTCAAACGCGGCTATTTGAAAACCGACTACTTCGCGAACAAGTTCGGCGTCGACATCCTGCATCAATGGCGTGACGTTTGGGACGGCTATGTCAAAGACGAACTGGTCACGATCGATGGCGACGAGATTCGCTTGACGACGGAGGGACTGTTGCGAGTCGATTCGTTGCTGCCGGCGTTCTTCGAGCCCGAACATCAAGGGGTTCGGTACACTTGAGCGACACGGGTTCCCCGAGTGAAGGCTCGTTTGAATTCGCGATGGGCGAATTCACGGCCGAGTTTCCTCGCGATCGACGGTACGCCAAAAACCACATGTGGGCGATGGAAGTCGCGCCAGGACGTTTTCGTTTTGGTTTGACTGCGTATGCTGTGCGCCTGCTGCAAGACGTCTACTTTCTGGACTGGCTGATCGAACCGTCGGCACCGGTCGCATCGCGTGCCCACATTGGTTCGATCGAGAGCAAGAAAGCCGAAAGCGATTTGTTTTCACCACTATCAGGCAAGCTGGTTGCGATCAATGAAGCGGCGCTGGCCGATCCATCGGTCATCAACGCGGCTCCCTATGGCGACGGTTGGATGATCGAGATCGAAGCCGATGCCAATGCGGATGTCGACCGCACGTTGCTTTCGCCCGATGGTTATGCGACTCATCTCGCCGAAGCTTGGGATGTCGCCCAGCGGACCATCAAGGGTCAAGCGAACACCTAGTTTATTTTTTTCCATAGACCGATTCAGGATCGACCAAGCGAGTGTCCACGATGGTCGCGTCGCCTTGCTGATCCACGACACGAAAGAAACAACTCTGGAACCCTTCGTGACAAGCGGCGCCGACTTGCTCGACCTGCAACAAGACGGTGTCGGCATCGCAGTCAATGCGAATCTCTGTCACACGTTGACGGTGACCGCTGGTTTCGCCCTTACGCCAAAGCTTGCCACGACTGCGGCTAAAATAGACAGCTTGTCCGGTCGACAAAGTTTCGTCCCACGCGACCTGGTCCATCCACGCCATCATCAGCACACGTCCACTGGTTGCATCTTGCGCGATCGCAGGCAACACGCCCGTCGTGCCGTCACACGGTTGGCCCTTGGAAAAGTCGGGGATCAATGCCATTGGTTCAATTCAGTCGGTTGCGGTGCATCAGTTCAAATCTGCACACCATTGTAAGTCCAATCGTTACCAACGGAACGACTAGGACAAACCAAAATCGGCGCGCGGAGGTCAAGTTTGTCGCCGCGTTGCGACGATGGTTTGAAAGATCTATCTCGATCTCCCGCCAGAGCACGCCTTCATGACGCCACCTAACAAACTTTCGATCGTGCTGCCGGTACGAAACGGGCAAGATCGTATCGAACGGCGTCTCGAAAAAGTCCTGGTCGCCCTGGCGGAACTAGGTATTGGCGGCGCCGAAATCGTGATCGTCGACGATGGCAGCAGCGACGCAACGCCGAGAATCCTTGACCAACTGTGCACCCGATTCTCGCGAGTTCGAGTACTGCGACATTCTCGTCCGCGAGGAATGGAAGCAGCCGGGCAAACGGGTCTTGAACGATCGACCGGCGACTTAATTTTCATCCAAGAAGCGGATGAAGACCTGCGACTCGAGGACCTGCGGCGATTGTTGAAAATGAGCGAAGACTTGACCGTGGTCGCTGCCCGTGCGGAAAGCTCAACGCGGCCAGCATCCCCCGAATTGCTTCGCCGACTTCGAGCTTTTGGAACCAACGCGGATCGCCAAGTCATCGCACGGTCCGATCCAGGACACCAGCAAAGCCTGCAAATGGTACGCCGCCCGCACCTGCAAACCCTGGCCGGCCCAAAAGGTGATCGCTATCGCCTGGAAAGTAGCACCAGCCAATCGGTGGCAATCGAAACGGCCTAATTCTTTCGACTCGCCCCCGGACGGTCGGGTACAATTCTTCGATGGAGCGCTATCCACCCCACCCCATCGTAGGATTTCTTGGCTATGAGTCAGTCACCATCTATCAACCGTCGCACGTTTCTTGAAAACACTGCCGCGTCTCTCGCCGCCGGTACTGTTCTCGGCAGCGGCCTAACAAACCTGCCACTGCGGGCCGACGCGGCGACGACATCAACGAGCGCTGAAACGCTGGTCGGCCAGCTTTTCCAAACGCTTGACGCGAAACAGAAAAAAGAAGTCTGTTTCGATTGGAACCACGTCGACAAGAAGCGAGGCTTGCTAAGAACCTTCGTCGCCAACAACTGGAATATCACCGAACCGGAAATCAACGACGACTTCTACAGCGACCAGCAACGCGACTTGATCGAACAAGTTTTTAAGTCAATCATTCACCCTGATTGGCACGACCGCTACTATCAACAACTCAACGACGACGCGGGCGGTTTTGGCAACGAACAATCGATTGCGATTTTCGGCAAACCAAGTCCCGATGGATCAGGTGAAAAGTTCGAGATGGTCATCACCGGTCGCCACATGACGATTCGGTGCGATGGAAACTCGGCTGACCACGTTGCGTTTGGCGGTCCAGTGTTCTACGGACACGCTCCCGAATTCGACGAAAACCCGAACCACACCGACAATGTGTTTTGGCACCAAGCGGTCGCTGCAAACGACTTGTACAAGATGCTTGACGGCCGGCAACAAAAGCAATCACAGGTCGCCAAGACGCCGCGCGAACAGGCAGTCGAATTCCGTGGTAAGAGCAGTGACATCACGGGACTGCCGGTCACAGAGATGTCGTCCGACCAACGCGAAAACTTGCAAAAGGTTCTCGCCACGATGGTCGAAATGTATCGTCCATCGGATCAAGACGAAGCGATGCAGTGTTTAAAGACGCAAGGCGGCTTGGATGCATGCAAGCTTTCGTTCTATACCGACAACGACCTCGGCAAAGACGGCGTCTGGGACAACTGGCGTCTCGAAGGCCCATCGTTCGTGTGGCATTACCGTGGTGCACCGCACGTCCACGTCTGGGTCAACATCGCCGATTCGGCGGACGTGGTTACGAATGTGTAGTGACCAGGCCCTTCGCTAAACGCTGCCGATAACTAATCGCCGTCAAAGAAATGTGGCGTCGCAAGAAACCGCGGCGCCACTTTTGTTGCGTGAGGAGAGGAAAGGATCGCTTGCGCGAGCGATAGGCTACGCCGACAAGTTACTTCCCACATCGGTACGATACGCCGACCATGCGGGCAGCAGTGCAGCGAACAATGCCAGACCGATCACGACTGGCAAGATATAAAGCTCATATCCGCTGGTGCTAAAGAAGCCAACTTGAATGCCGGTTTGATCTTCGATCCGGCCACTGGCCATTGCGATGGCCGCATGAGCAAACACCCAGCCCAAGATGCCGCCGATCACCGCAACGATCAAGCTTTCGGCAACGATGATCGCTGTCACGGTTTCGCGCCGTGCACCGAGAGCCCGCATCACCGCAATATCTCGGCGACGGTCGTTCATCGAATTGTAGATCGCCACCAGCACACCCACCGCTGCTACGAAACACGTGATCAACGTGATCGCCAACATCGCTGACATCAACGGCCCCACGATCAAGTTCATCAACTTATTGATCTCGCCCACTGGCGCGGCCGCCTGACTTCGGATGCCTTCGTTGATCGCATTTTGCATTCCCGGTGCAAACATGACATTGCCGTTGCGAACCAAGATCGACGTGACCTCACGCTGAGGAATTGACAGTAGCTTGAACTCCCCCGGATTGGTCGCGGGAACAGCATCAGCAACCGCATCTGCGTCCAATTCTCCTGCGTCCGCCTCTTCTTCGCTTGCTTCAATCGGCTTGGCGTGACCGTCCATCAGGTAAAAACCTTCCAGATTGACGAATGCCGCGCGATCGTTCGGGGTGCCGGTCGAATCCATAACGCCGACGATTGTGAAGCCGAGATCATGACCGTGACCGGTCGGATCGCCGTGAGTCGGGTTGAAGGTATCACCAACGCCAACGTTCATATCCTTGGCAACACGAGCACCGACGACGGCTTCGAAGTAACCGTATTCGTCGGAGTAATCTTTCAGCGCCCGCCCATCGCGAAACGTGAACTCTTGATCAAGGTTTTCACCATGACGCAGCTTTTCAAAGAACTCTGGCGTCGTTCCCACGACCCGAAATTCGCCAAAGTAATCACCCAAGGCCAACGGAATCGCAAACCCACCGGAAACGAACGGTGCATATCGACCGCCGCGATCGGCCAATGCCGGATCACCGCCAAATTTCTCGACCATCGACGCGCGAGTCTCTTGGTCAAAGAACTCCATGTACTCGGTGTACGGCAGATTCTCGATCGGTTGGCTCAAGTAGAAGACACTGTTGAGCGTCAATTGAAGCGGGCTGCCCTTTGGTCCGACCACCAAGTTGTAGCCAACGTACGAGTTGCGAGTGAACGCCTCGTGGATGACGCCGTAGATCGACAACACCAACACGACCAACCCGACGCCTAGCGCCAGCGACAAAGTCGTCAGCACACTCGACAACGATCGATGCCAAAAATTTCGCCAAGCAATTTGAAAAAGTGACATAGGTTAAACAGACGGTGCGAATGCGCGATTGATATTTTCGAGTCGCTCGATGCGGTCGAACTTTGATGCGATGTCCATGTCGTGCGTGACCATCAACATCGCCACGTTTTCGCCGCGGCATGACGAGCGAATCAACTCTAAAACACTTTCGGCGCTAACAGGATCCACGTTGGCCGTCGGTTCGTCAGCCAACAATAGCCGCGGCCGACCAGCCAGTGACCGGGCGATCGCAACACGCTGTTGCTGCCCGACGCTTAGTTGGTTCGGACGATAGTTGGCACGGTCTGCCAACCCAACCTTGTCGAGCAAGTCTTTTGCTCGAGCCGTATCGTGTCCGCCACGCCCAAATGTCATTCCAAGCTTGACGTTTTCAAGCGCCGTGAACGCCGGCAACAAATTGAAGGTTTGAAAGACATAACCAATCGTCGAAGCGCGAAAGAGGTCGCGTCCTTGTTCGCTCAGCCGCGTCAGTTCAGTACCGGCCAACTTGATCGATCCGGAATCCGGCGTCAACAATCCGGCGATCAAGTGCAACAGCGTCGTCTTGCCGCCGCCACTGGTCCCGACCAACGCGACCTGTTCGCCTTCGGCAAGACTTAGCTTTGGCACATCCAGCACCGTCAGCCGACCGCCGCCCGGTTGCGGGAACGACTTCACCGCGTCAGTGATCTCTAACAGATTGCTCATCGGCGTCTCATTGCGCGTTGCAGGCCACGGTCGGTTTCACGTTTCTTGATCGTTTCGCGTTTGTCGTGCAGCTTCTTGCCCTTGACCAACCCCATCACGCATTTGGCGATGCCGCGTTCGTTGAAATAGACACGCAGCGGAATCAAGGTCAGGCCGCGCTCATGGGCCTTTCCGGCAAAGCTGTCGTACTCGCGAGCATGAACAAGCAGCTTTCGAGGTCGCCGCGGATCGTGGTTCCACATCCCTGCGTTACGGTAGTGGGCAATGTCCGCACCGATCAGCCACAGTTCGTTATTGCGAACGCGAATGTAGGCTTCGTCGATCGAAAGCTTGCCGTCTCGCATCGACTTGACCTCGCTGCCCATCAACATCATGCCACATTCCACCGAATCTACGATCTCGTAGCGGTGCTTGGCTTTGCGGTTGTCGGACACGAGCTTGAACCCGGGTTCGGCCTTTTTTTTGCCGCCCCCCGCTTTGCTAGTCGATGTGGTCTTATTCTTTTTAGGCATAGCGTTGCGATTGTAGAGGCCGAAGGTGTTTTTAACCACAACGAGTGCAGCCGCAACGACTCAACCGAGACGATCGGGCCGAAAGTCGAGCGTCGCCTCTTTACGAACGGACATTCGCACTACAATGCGTTCGGTAGACCGGTTTGGTTCATTCTCGCCCGCACGTTTCCACTCATTTGTCGTCTTTCCATGGCCTTTCGCTTACCCGTCATCGCCGAACCCGAAATGCCCGAAGGCGCCCAAACGAGCGCGACTGGGCGGTTGCCCCGTTGGCTCAAACGGCCGATTCCCAAGAGCAACGCCAACCACATGACGTCAGAATTGCTGACGGAATTAAAGCTGGAAACTGTCTGCGAGAACGCTAAGTGCCCCAATCGGATGGAATGCTACAGCCAGCAGACCGCCACCTTCATGATTTTGGGTAACGTTTGTACCCGTCCCTGTGGGTTCTGCTCGGTCATGCGTGGACGACCGCCGCAGTTGCCCGAGGCGGATGAACCGGCTCGGGTCGCCGAAGCTGCCTCGCGACTGGGCCTAAAACACGTTGTCATCACCAGCGTGACTCGCGACGACCTACCCGACGGAGGTGCCCAGCACTTTGCCGACTGTATCGTTGCCGTCCGCGAGCGAACGGGCGCATCGACCGAAGTCCTGACTCCAGACTTTGTTCACTGCAAAGACGCTCTGAAAATCGTCATCGACGCGGCTCCGGACGTGTTCAACCACAATATGGAAACCGTCCCGCGACTCTACCGCCGTGTCCGTGGCCCCAAGAGCGATTACCGCTGGACGCTGGACATGATGAAACAAGTCAAGAAATACAATCCAAACGTGAAAACCAAAAGCGGCCTGATGCTGGGACTCGGCGAGGAACGCGGTGAACTGCTTGAGGCACTGGCTGATCTTCGCGAGCACGACGTTGATTTCTTGACGCTTGGCCAGTACCTGCAGCCCGGCGAAAAGTACTTGCCCGTTGTGCGGTTCGTTCCGCCCGAAGAGTTTGACGAAATCGGCGAACTCGCCAAAGCCATGGGATTCAAAAAGGTCGCCAGTGGCCCATTCGTGCGAAGCAGCTACCACGCACGAGACATGGCCGAAACAGACATCTCGTAGCGAAAAGTCGTCAAGGGCTTGTCGAGTTCTGCTACCCGAGGGCCAGGCTGTCGTGCAATTCGGCCACGACATTATCCCAACTGCCCAGTTGTTGCTGGCGAACCAACTTCATCGTCGGATACCACGGCGTCGTGACACCGGTTTGCAGCCATCGCCAATCCGGCACTCGGCCCAGGATCGTCGTCACATCAGCACCAACTGCGCCGGCCAAGTGAGCAATCGCCGTGTCCGATGTGATCACGCGGTCCAGACTAGCAAGGATCGCAGCCGTGTCCGTGAACGCACCTTCGGTCACATCAACATGATCGGGCAATCGCACGATACGATCGCCAAAACTGCACGTATCTAACTGCTCGGCACCGAACCCGAACTGCAGATTAACCAGCGTGACACCTTCGATCTTTGACAATGGTTCCAAGATCGATAGCGGCACGCTTCGATAGACATCGGCATGGTGCTGTGGATTGCCCTGCCAATTGATGCCGATGCAACGACCGGTCGTGTTGGCCGCCAACCATTTCTTCCAGTACTGGACCAACTCGTTCGACACGCCCAAGTAACCGCTGTTCGGTGCGACCAAGTCGCTGCGGTAGTCGACGCGGCCATCAATCTGGTACAGCACATCGACCGCTTCGATCATCGAGACCTGATAGTCGACCGGGGGCGCAACATCCGTGTCCGCAATCAAGCGAGACACACCCAAGGTGTTCACCGTCGACGAAAACAGCGGGAACAGTTTTGCGGCGCACTGCAGAATCACCGTCGCGCCACGATCGACCATCGTTCGGGCGACTCGAACAAAGTGGATCGCATCACCGAGCCCTTGTTCGGGATACAACAGCACGGTTCTGCCGGCCAGCGACTGCCCACCCCAGACCGGCGCCAGTGATTGCGGCCGGGCCAAACCGGGCATTCGCCATCGCCACCGGTAGTGCGGCCATCCGGCGTCATAGTTGCCCCTCAGCAGCTCGATAACCCCAAGGTTACGGTGCAGTTCAGCGTTGTCGGGATCGACTTCGAGACCGCGCTGGTACCACAGCAGTCCCCGCTCGATGTCACCGGTCCAAATCCACAGCGTGCCGCGATTCTTCAGCGCCGACAAATAGTTCGGATCTTGGTCCAACGACGTCTGCAGACAACGATCCGCCTCGTCAATATCGCCTGCCATGCGAAGCGAATTGCCAAGATTGTTCCAAGCGATTGGATAAACTCGCTTGATCTTGATCGCCCGGCGATAGGCATCTACGGACTCAGTGAACTGGCGCTGATCAAACAACGCAATCCCCAGATAGACCCAAGCGTCCGCATTCTTGGGCGTCTGATCAATCACGCGGCGATAGATGGCCTCAGCACGTGCCACGTCACCGGACTGGTGAATCTGCCAAGCCTGTTGAAGAGATTGCGACGACATAGCGAGATCGAAAAAGGAGTGAACGATGAAAAACGTACGGACGGATAGCCTACCGAAAAACGAAAAAACGGCGTGCTTCTGAAGAACAGAAACACGCCGCTTCGTGGTTTATCAATTCGCGATCGCGAGTTTGCTTAAGCGACTTAGTCGAGGAAACCGACCAAGTCTTGGCTGCGGCTTGGTTGCTGCAACTTACGAACGGCCTTCGCTTCGATCTGCCGAATACGTTCGCGTGTCACCTTGAAAATATGACCGACTTCTTCCAGCGTGTAACTGTATCCGTCACCCAGACCATAACGCAGCTTGATGATTTCGCGTTCTCGGTACGACAACGACTTCAACACACCGGCGATACGGTCACGCAACATTTCTTGCGTTGCACCGATCTGTGGGCTTTCGGCAGTTCCGTCGGGCAGCAAGTCGCCAAACTGGCTATCTTCGCTGTTGCCAACCGGACGATCGAGCGAAATCGGGAAACGCGACATCGTTAGCACTCGGCGAGCTTCCTCGACGGTGACGTCGGCACGACGAGCGGTTTCTTCGATCGTAGGTTCACGACCGAGTTCTTGCAGCAATTGACGAGCGACGTTGCGAACTCGCGACATCGTTTCAACCATGTGAACCGGAATCCGGATCGTACGGCTTTGATCGGCAACGGCGCGAGTGATCGCTTGGCGAATCCACCACGTGGCGTAAGTACAGAATTTAAACCCGCGACGGTATTCGAACTTATCGACGGCACGCATCAGCCCCGCGTTGCCTTCTTGGATCAGGTCCAAGAACGACAAACCACGATTGCGATACTTCTTGGCGATCGAAACGACCAACCGCAAGTTACCTTCGCTCAGTTCACGTTTGGCTTGCTGATACTCACCATAGACCTTGTTCAACATTTGAACGCGGTTACGAAGTGACGTCGGTGTTTCTTGGCACGCGGTCAAAATTTGGCGACGTTCACGCAGTAAGTCTTCGCGGACTTCGCGACCGTGCTTGGTTCGCTTTTGGTCGCTGATCTCGTTTTCGATCTGAGTCAAACGATGCGAGAACTTCTCCAACAACTCGATACGCGTTTCGATTCGCTGCGTCCGCAGACCGAGTTCTTCGATCAAGCGAACGGCACGACGGCGGCGGCGAGCAAGCGAACGCCATGCTTCGGCCCGACGACGCTGTGACGCACTCTTGGAAAGCGAAACCTTCCAGTCATGTCGATTGCGGCGAAGCAACGTTTGCAGGGTCCGCAAGTTGTGCGGCAAACGGCCGAGAATCTGTTCTTTTTCCAAGCGGTCGGTGACCGAAACTTGGACGGTACGGTCGAAGGGCAATTGCCCACGATGGACCTTTTTCAACGTCTTGTAGGCTTCGACCAAGACGTAATGGTTTTCCAGCAGTTTGGTGCGGAAGCGGCGGCGAGTCTCTTCGATCCGTTTGGCAAGCTCAATTTCTTGCTTACGGGTCAACAAAGGAATCTCACCCATCTGGGTCAAATACATCCGAACCGGGTCGTCGGACCACGATTCGCTTTCGTCGATCGCTAGCAATTCGTCGGGGCTGTCCAATTGGACTTCACCGTCGGCTTGGCCGGCGAGATCAACGGGGCTGCTTTCTTCGTTTTCGTCGGCAGGCAACTTCCGAAAACCACCAGTCATGGCTTCGGTGCTTTGTGCGTCGACGGACTCGAAGTCATCCAATAGGGTGTCGAACAAGTGAGAGACTCCTGGCGAAAGCTGTTTGGGGGTGATATTAGCGGACGCGGCTTTCGCGGCGGGCAAAATGACGGAATGACTTCTGGAATGATCGGTGTGGGCTGTCCGGCGGCAACCTACGCTCTAATCATAATCGATCGAGCGAGGGCGACCAGAAAACGGCCTAGGAACAAGTCAAATTTCGATTTTGCAGGCGCAATTCTGCGGCGCAGGAAAGTCAGCGTGTGAGTAAACGGTGTAGTAAAACTGGGACAAATACGAATAACAATATGCAGGAATGAAATCAGCAAGCCCGCACCTCATAGCGTGATTCAAATTTCCCCAATCAAGTTCCGTCGGTCATCTCTGCCGCCGGAAGTGACCCTGCCGAGTCACGACCACAGTGAACTGTACCACCACACGAGCGGCACGCCTTCGCTGCGAACCAATTGGAAAAACATTGCGATTGGGCAACTTTTCTCGATCACGACATCTCTAACGATATGGCGCAATAGCACCGTTGACATCGCTAACGCGAAAACAAGACCCAATCAGAACTGCTAAAAACACTGGCAAAGAAGGTTCTGGACCGATATACACCATCGCGGGCGAACACTGTCGCCAGCTCAAACGTAACCGATACACTTCCCCCGAATCCTTCATCCCTGATTTACTTGGGCAAACGTCAACCACTCGAGAAGGTTCTTCCATCCTTGGAGAATCTGATACGAACAAAACAGTTCGCTGTTGTTACGTCCGCAACTCACCCGATCGGGTGCCCCGCAGTGAAGCGAGAGCGGAGCGTTGGGGCTGGTGGTGCCGTAAGCTCAATTGGATTCTAGTCGGGCCCACGGTTCGGTCCAGGCGTCCTCTCCGCAATTCTTCTCCATTCTTTAACTCTTATGCATTTGCTGACCTGCCCTGCCTGCCAGGAATCAATCCCCGTCACCACTAGCCAGGCCGGCGAACGGATGACCTGCCCGGCCTGCCAAAGCCCAGTCGACGTGCCAACCCTTGGCCAGCTTCGCAAGTTGCCGGCGGCCGAAGAATCAGCCACCGAGTCACCGAAATTGCGAGAAACCGCAGGCGGTGGCTCGATCGCTTTTGGAGTGCTCGGATTGATCGCAACGGCAGCCCTGTTAGTGGCGGGATTTTGCGGAATTCGGTGGGCTTTGATCGACGTTCCCATCGACACCGAATCACATATCGCCGAATTCGAAAAGGCCTACCAGGAGACCACTGCGGCGCAACTGATCCGCGAGTACGAACAGATGGAAGAGTTTGGTGTCGATATTGCGATGCCCTACAAATACAAGACTCTCGCCAATACCAAATCCGACTGGGGATGGTCATCCGCAATCGCCGGTGCCGTCGCCGTGACCGCGATCATCCTGGCGACAATTTTTGGAATCGCGGGCCGCAAACGAAACTGATTTTCACAGCCCGACTTCGCCGGACACTTAGTGAACAGGCGACTTCTAATTTGACGGACCTAGATCAGGCTGATTCGGCGGAAGCGTTCGCGGGTGGTTTCCGAACTGAACTCCTGAAACACCCTTCCGTCGAGCCCATCTCGGCAGCGGAAGCAGGATGCTGTCGAACGAGCCGATTTACCGCTGCTTGATCACAGTTCGATCTTCGGTGGAAAGCTGTTCGATTGGAATCTGGATGACGCGGCCCTCTGGTGTTTTCAGTGTCACGACTTCGTTGACGACTCTTTCCAAAGTAGCTTCCACGCTGAACTTTCCGCTCGCGTCCTTCCAAGTCCTGATCTCCCTTTGCCGCGGATCCGGTTCGGCCCTCGCCGGCGGGACTTTCCCTTCGGCATGACGAAGTCTTGTTGCCATGACCAGATCTCGCTGCGCGATGAGCAACTCCTTTCGAAGAACTCGGTAGTCGCGTGCCCTGTGCTCGCCTTCGAACCGAACCGGAACCCAAGCGGTGTCGGCCGTCGAATCCGACAGTGCCATGACTTTCTGCCATTCACCGGATGAAGAAACCATCATCTCGGTTCCGATGTTGATCGGCTTATCCATCGGTGCCAACTGATATCCACCGGGCAACTCGGCTACGACCGGGAACGTCCGCTGCGGAATTTCTTCGACGTTGTCATCGGAAAGGATGACGTTTTCGAGGTACGCTTCCGCGGCGACTCGGCTGCGTGCTTTTCTCGCATCGATAGGACGTGCGAAAATTTGATCGCGATTGATCGGCACATCGCGTGACGATGGTGTCCCCGGTTTTCGAATGAACAATTTTTCGCCCGATGTGGACGCAATGAAGCCGTCTAAAAGCGTTCCGTGGTACACGCACTGGACTGGCATGCCCAGAGGAACGCTGGGCAGTTCACTGACCGGCTTCGCGTTTCGGTCGACGTAAAGTCTCGTGCCCGGAACGAGCAGTACGCTGGGTGAAAACCGATTCGGATTTGACCGCGCCATTGCGAGCGTCTGAGGTGTGGCAGCGATCCATTTGGAAATCGGACGATTGACGATCGTGTCGTCATGCTCGGGGTATCGCACCACGGCCCAGACGTTATGGTCGACGGCTACCAATTCAGCTTTTTCCCATTGGCCTCGCCAACCCGCGATGATCGGCATGCCGGGGGCGCACACGCTGCCATTGGCAGGTCTCATGTAGCCGTTCGGAACTTGCTCGGGCGGATTGTTTTCGAGCTGAAATTCCATCCAGTCGGCACGATCAACATCGGCCATCGGACGCGGTTTCAAAGGCGGATCAGCTCCGACACCAAACTGAATGGAGTTGCTGTGCATGAAATAGCGGTTGTCTGGCCCCTCCGATTCGGCCCAGAACTCGATCCATTTGGTTTTGCCGTTAAAGAAGTCGAAGATCTGCTTGTACTTCTCGGTCCCTGAAGCTCCACGGATGGAACTGCCGAACGCGATATTGACACGTCCATTTTCGGTTCGTGCCGCGATCCGAACACGCCCTTGCCCAGGACGCATCAACAGCCAATCGAAGACGCCGATTGGTTCGTTAAATCGGTCGTGCTCAACTCGCGGATTGCTAAGCTGGTAGATCGCCATGTCGGGTGACGGTTCGAGCATGTCGAATTCAGTCGCGTTGGCGATAGTGCCAAGCTCCACGCAACACCAGAACAAAACGAAGGTACGGAACATTCGCACTGGCCTGTTCGCTTTGATCATTTTTAACCTCATCCCCTCCGACCTACCTCCTCTTTAACGCTGTTAGCGTTGTAGCGCACCGCAAAACACCGGTCAAGAAAACCCGGCGAGGAAATGGGCGAAACGAGGGTCTTTTCCAGACACTCGCATTTCGGATATGCGTTACCATTGCCCTTGACTGACGACGCTAACCGGCGACCAATGATCCACGAACACCCGAGTCAAAGCCGTGAACCGTTACCTTTCTTGCAGGAAGATGGTGGCAAAAAATACCGTGTCCTCATTTCCCTGCCATCCCTTCTTAAATGCATACCAAGTCGCGTGCATTATATTGGCTTGGTCCTGCTTCGCGTCACAGAACTGGGCAGCGGAGCAGGAAACGGACGAAGACATCAAGTCGATTGTCGATGGAGCAATCGCCGAACTTACGTCGGTTCGTGATGATGTGCTTAAAAGGTACGCATTGATGGTCCAAGGCGAGAGCCAAACACTCCGAGGAGGGAACATCGGCGGTCCTCCGCTTAAATTAGACCGCATCTACAAGCTTCAGGCCGGGGACAAGTCGAGCAACTTTAATTACAGTTCGCATTGCAAAGTGATGGATGCTGGTACAACGGGGTTTGAGTACGAAACTCAGTATTGGACTGAATACTTGCAGTGCGGCACGACGACAAAAGCCCGCATCAGCCTGGCGAATATGAAAGACTACAAAGTGCGCCCGGAAGGCCAATCCATCAAGAATTTCCTCGCGGAGAATCGTCTTTCAAGGGCAAGCTTTGACCCTTTTGATGATTTGGTTTTGCATGTCATGTTTTTGAAAAACAAACTTGCACAGCGAGGTTGGATTGAAAAGGTTTTTCTTCAGGAGTGTAAATTTGTTTCTGCTGAGAGAATTACGAACGGCGACATTCTAAGTCGGTGGCAATGGAAGCAACACTCGTTGGAGTTCGAGATCGAACTCACCCAGTCGAAAGCGTATGACTTGATGCCAGTTCGCGTCAAATACGTGAGCAAGATCAAAAACATGCCGAAGCTATTCAGTGACACGGAAATTAGCTGGAGGAAACACGCGACTTTGGGCAAGCATCTTCCCTATCGTTTAAAAGCAGCTTCTGGGGGCCCTTTTGGAAACACGCAAGAATATCACCACTGGATTTTTGACTGGCGCGTTGGAAAGGAGATCGATGACGATTTTTTCGATTGCAAAGCAGATGACTTTCGCATCAAGTTCACACCAGTCTTCGATTTCGTGGCTGACATCTACACTCGCCCTACTGGTGTCATCCCGGGGACACCATGGGAAACGCCGGAAGAGATACTTGGAGCGGAGCAAGCACCGAATGGGCGGTGAGGTAATCCAGAAGCGCCCGGGCGAGAATAACAGGACGGCACGCTACCAAACTCCACTCTACGTTTTCTTTTTTCGTCGCATCACATAGACGACGTCTTCGGTCGTTGAATCGACTTCGATCGGCTCATCCAAGTCGTAAGCAAAGTCGTACGTTTCGACGACTTCCCAGCACTGGCTCGACGCAATCAAGGCGTCCATTTGTTTGGGCGTGTAGCTTCGCAAAACCAATTCGTCGACGATGCGAAAACTTCGCGACGGACTGTGCACATCGAACCGTATCCCGAATCGTTCGATGCGGCTTTTTTTGTCGCGCGAGTTCGTCCACATGTGTGTGTTGATCGCCAAGTGACCTCGCCGAGCCGACCATGACTCGGTCTCACTTGGCGGTACATCGGTTGGCGTTAAGTGAACGCCCAACAAATACAAACCGCCGACGCGAACGGCTTCACCCATACAGTTTAAGTGATCACGAGCGGCCTTTTCGGTACCCAAATGGCGAAAGCTGTTGATCGTATTGAACGCAATGTCATAGCGACGCTTGACTTTGAAATCAGCCATGTCCGCGACAAAGGCTGGCTCGGGGCGATCGTGTTTGCGGAAACGCGCATTGCAAAAATCGACTGCCTTGGCGTTCAAGTCCAAGCCGCCGATCTCGTAATCTTTTTTGGCCAACGCATACAACAACCGGCCGGTGCCGCACGCCGGTTCGAACATGCGGTTCGTCTTTCCGCTGCCATGCTTGGCGGCGCACCCGGTGATGAATTTGATCTCGGCGGCACAGTCGGCGCCAAACACCAAGTCGTAGTACTTGGGATGATCGTAGATCGATTCGTCGATGACTTCGAGTTCGCTCACGAGAGCCTTCTGCGGTGTGACGGTAGAGTTGTGAGTGTCTGCTGGGATTTGCCGTAGGGCCGGTTCCCACCGGCCATTTTGAAACTGGCCAAGCTGAAACCGGCCGGTGTGAACCGGCCCTACGCGCTACACGCAAGAAAGAAGCTAGCGAACTGGATCTAAACCCAAGGCTCGTCGCAGCATGCCGATGTGCCCACAGTGAATCTGTTCGTGAAGGGGACAGAACAAGATCGCGCCAAGCTTGTTTGGAAACGCGGCGTAGGGCATGTCGACCGGTTCTAGCAACGTGGCGGCATCGACACTCGGCAGCTCGCGGCCGGCAACCTCGTAAACTTTCGCCATGCGGTCGAGCAACTCTCCGGGACTGGGTTGGCTCGCCGGATCGGCGCTGGGCACCGATCCGCGGCCATAGGCTTTGCGAAACTTGCCTGGAATCAACTCCAAATCGTCCGGTTCGCGACCGCGGATCCGAAACAGCAACAATCCATACTGGCTGACAGTCAGGTGACCAACCTGCCAAGCAATATTGGTCGGCAAATCTGCGGGCATTTCGAACCATCGCTCGCGCGGCGTCGCGGCGAGCAGTTCGAGGGTATAGCGGCGGGCGAATTCGATCTGACCGATCGCGCCGGCAAGCATGGATGGGACCGTTTCGGCGGTGGGGAGAGGCGGCGTATTCATGCCGGGGATGATAGCAATTTCAGCCCGCATTTGCCTTGCGGGTCGACTCGTTTTTTTGCGGCATGACCTTTGACGGGGCAACCTTCGATGACTCGGCCCGTTTGCGAGGCGGTTTTGCCACCAGGCGAATCTCTGGCACGACACCGCGTCCACCATGAAACGTCCGCCGCCCGTCAATGCTGTGGTCGAACACGAAGGCTCCGTTGACCGCGCCCCCGCGAGGCGAGACACGCAAAATCGCAGGATGACCACATTCGACACACCGAACCCGCAAACCGTGGCTGTCGAGCAACCGGTGGATCGAGTCGGCCAAATCGCGGTTTTCCTGCAGCGACGCCATCGCTTGGCCGGTCAACTTGGACAACTTGTCCTGAATGGCCAATCGAATCGCCCGCTGCAATCGATTCAGCTCTTGATCCAAGTCGGCAAACGCAGGATGCAGTTCGGGATCAGTCGGCGAGGGTATCGGCATCCGGGTTTCCAAGGGGCTTCCGTCGGTCGCAAGTGACTTGCCGGCGTTTTCAAACAGAGGACCGCGAGGAATACGTCCTGCGACTGCGAGAAAGCAAAGGCAAAATTCCAAATTCAACTATGGACGAGTTTATACAAATTGTATAAAGTGTCCAGAGCCAAGGCCGGAAAGTGGCCTGTGGCGAAAAGGCAACACGTCATTCAGCCCCGAAAATCCGCAGTCCCGGTCCACCAGCCACTCCTTTCCCAACTTCCGCCCCAGGTCAACGTGGCGAAAAACGACTCGATTCAGTAGTGTCGCTCTAGTGGTGCCTTCTGGCCCCCAAAACACGGACTTTCTCCGCCAAACCAATTCACCAGACAAGCTCATCGCCCATGTCGGTCAACCAACAAACCGTTGAAGAAACGAAAGCCCAGATTCGCGGGTTGGTCAATGAGATCGCGACGCTTGCCAAAAGCGGCGCGACCGCAGACGAGTTCTATTCAGAACTGCTGTCACGAATCATCACGGCCCTGGCGGCTGCCGGTGGTGCCATCTGGCTGCTCGACGAGGACCGCCAACTTCGTCTGCAGTACCAAATCAACGCCGAGCCATCGATCCTGGGCAACGATTCAGACGACGCAAACCGACACACCCGTCTGATCGCTCGAGTCGCCAACAGTGGCCAGTCCTTGCTGGTTCCGCCCTATTCGGGAACCACCGATGGCGATGCCGAAGGCAACCCAACGCGATATTTACTGGTCTTGGGTGCGTTGAAGCACGAAGGCCAACACGACGGGCTGATCGAAATTTTCCAGCGTCCGGACACGGCCCCCGACACCCAGCGAGGTTATCTGCGGTTCCTGCAACAGATGTGTGATCTGGCTGCGGAATGGTTGCGCAGCCAAAAGCTTCGCAAACTGGGTGATCGCCAAGTCCTGTGGCAACAAGCGGACTCGTTCGCACGTGCTTCGCACGAATCGCTGGATCTCAAAGAAACCTGCTTCATCGTCGCCAACGAAGGCCGGCGGTTGATCGGTTGCGACCGTGTCAGTGTGGCGATCAAAAAAGGCCGCAAATGTGTGGTTCAAGCGATCAGCGGGCAAGACACGATCGAAAACCGGTCGAACATCGTCACCGCACTGAACAACTTGGCCACGCGAGTCGTGGCGGCCGGCGAACCGCTCTGGCACGATGGATCGACTGAAGACTTACCACCCCAGATCGAAGAAGCACTCGAAGACTACGTCGACGAATCCTACGGTCGTAACATTGTGGTGCTGCCACTGCGCGAACCCGAACGCCGCCTCGGCCAAGGCGAGGACGCTGGCGCCGCCGGCACGATCGACCGCGACAATGCCCACCGCGGCGAAGTCATCGGCGCCTTGATTGTTGAACAAATTGAAAGCGACATTCCGGCCGAAATCTACAAGGCGCGTGTCGACTTGGTGTACGAACACGGGACTCGCGCGATCGCCAACTCGCGTGCCCACACCAACCTGTTCCTGATGCCGCTGTGGCGAACGCTAGGTCACGCATCGTGGATCCTGCGAGCCCGAACGCTGCCCAAGACGCTTGCCGCGATCGCCGGCGTCGCGTTGGTCGCCGCTGGTTTGTACTTCATCCCGAAAGACTTCAACCTCGAAGCCGAAGGCACGCTGAAACCAGAGGTCCGTCGCGAAGTCTTTGCGCCGATCGATGGTGAAGTGATCGAGGTGCTAGCCGATCACAATCAACGAGTCGCCAAGGGCGAGGTGCTCGTGCGACTTCGCAACCCCGACATGGAAGTCCAGCTTACCGAAATCCGCGGTCAAATCTTGACCACACTCGCCGAGAAAGCTCGTGTCGAGGGACAACTTGGTGGCCAGCGACGAAAATTAGAGGACTCGGATCAACGAGCCTTGCAAGCCGAGCAAGTCGAGTTGCAAGTCAAGCACGATGTATTGCTAGAAAAACTGCAACTTCAACTCGAGCGAGAAAAGGACTTGGTTATCAAGTCGCCTATTGATGGTGTGGTGGTTTCCTGGGACGTCGAAAAGATGCTCCGCAGCCGACCGATCATGACGGGCCAAGTGTTGCTGGAAATCGCTGACCTCAATCAACCGATGTTCTTAGAACTCGACCTGCCTGAAAAACGCGAAGGCCACTTGGATCAATACGTTAACCAAGAAAAGCTGAACCAACCCGATTCGAAACTGACCGTGTCCTACATCCTGGCCACGGACCCGGACAAACCGCTGGATGCCGAAATGTTCGTCAACAGCATTTCAACACGTGCCGAAGCCAGCGAAGAACACGGTGCCATCATCAAGATGCGTGCGATTCCAGAACAAGAACCGCTGCGTGAATTGAACCCGCGTCCCGGTGCCAAAGTGATCGCCAAGGTCTACTGCGGTCGTCGATCGAGTGGATTCGTTTTCTTTCACGAGATCGTCGAGTGGTGTTACAAGTTCTTCTTCTAAGACCGACCTGATCAGCACCACTTGATTCATTTTCGATACAACCTAATCCACCGGAGTCCGCCTTGATGCGTCCCACTTTTCTCGCTCTCCTCGCCGCTACAATCACAATCTCAACGGCTAACGGGCAATCCCCCGGCGAGCAACGATCCGAGATCCATGCTGAAAACTGCTTTGTCCAGTACATCAACAAAGTTGATGTGCCAGCGACTGCAGAGGGCCTGCTAACGAGCCTAGATTTTGAAGAGGGCGATGAATTCAGCAAAGGTGACATCATCGCGGTCATCGAAGACAAACCAGCGCTGCTGGCCATCGAGCTAAAGAAAGCCGACGAAAAAGAAGCGATGCTAACGGCCGCCAGCGACGTCAATCTCCGCGACGCCAAAGAATCCGCCAAAGTCGCTGCCGCCGAGGCAAAATCTTTTGAAGCCTTGCACAAGGATCGAGTGATTCCGTACTGGGACATGGAAAAGAAACGACTCGAAGCCGGCCGCCAAGAGCTGCGAATCGAGATGGCCGAGACCGAACAAAAAGTCGCTCAGGTCAAAATGATCGCTGCTCGCAGCGCCCTTGAAATGGCCGAGTTTGAATTGACACAGCGATCGATCCGAGCTCCTTATACCGGCTTCGTCGAATCAAGGATCGCCCAATTGGGCCAATGGGTCCAACCGGGATCGCCAATGGCAACGCTGATTCAAATGGACAAACTTCGCGTCGAAGGTGACATCGATGCGCTTGGAGACTCGACACGCGTGGTCAAAGGCGCCCCCGTCGAAGTCCTGATCTACAACCATGCCAACGATGGCACTCGCATCCAGGGCGTCTTGGGATTTGTCAGCATGGAAATCGACTTCAACAAACGTTACCGCGTTTGGGTTGAAATCGAAAACGAAAAGATCGGGAACGAATGGAAATTCAAACCCGGCATGCGAGCCGACATCGTCATCAAATAGTTTTTAAAGAAATCGAACCGCGATCCTGTTCTTGAAACTAACGCCAATACCTAACGCTTAAAACACACTCTCTTGTCCACACTCGCCGAATCTCTCGTCAGCAGTTCATCACGACCGCTGACGGTCCGAAAACGCCCAGACCTGTCGGCTAATCGCCAACGGTACCAGGGCACCGGCTACTGGGTCGTCAAAGAACCGGTGGGGCTGCAGTACTTTCGTTTTCACGACGAAGAGTATTACATCCTGAACATGTTGGACGGGCATGTTTCGCTGCAGCAGATCAAAGAGGGTTTTGAACGTCGTTTCGCGCCACAGAAAATCACCTTCGGCGACTTACAACAATTCATCGGCATGCTGCACCGCAGCGGTTTGGTGATCAGTAATTCACCTGGGCAAGGCAAATCACTGCGCGAACGCGGCCGCAAAAAGAAGAACAAAGAAGTGATGGGCAAGTTTGCCAACGTCTTTGCACTTCGGTACCGAGGCTTTGACCCCGAGCGCCTGCTCAACTGGATGCTAAAACCATTCGGATGGATTTTCACCGTTCCGGCGTTGATCTTCTTCCTGATGCTGATCGCTTCATCGGCACTGTTGCTGGCCAGCCAGTACGAAACGGTCTACGCGAAGCTACCAACTTTTCAACAGTTCTTTGCCGCCGATCGTTGGCTAATTTTGGCAGCGACGATGGGAATCGTCAAAGTCCTGCACGAATTTGGGCACGGTCTTAGTTGCAAGAAATTTGGCGGCGAGTGCCACGAAATCGGCTTCATGCTGCTGGTGTTTACACCATGCCTGTATTGCAATGTTTCCGATTCATGGATGCTGCCTAACAAATGGAAACGAGTTTGGATTGGTGCCGCGGGTATCTATGTCGAAATGATCTTGGCGTCGATCGCCGCCTACGTTTGGTTATTTACAGAATCGGGCACGACGATCAACGACCTGTGCTTGAACATGATGTTCTTGAACGTTGTTAGCACGGTGCTCGTCAACGGTAATCCGCTGTTGCGATTCGACGGTTACTACATCCTGATGGATGCGTTGGAAATCCCCAACCTTCGTCAAAAAAGTACCGAAGTGCTGAAGCGTTGGTTCCAAAAAACTTGCTTGGGTTTGGAACTTCAAGACGATCCATTCTTGCCGACTCGTGGCAAGCTGTTGTTCGGAATGTTCACGATCGCCAGCGTGATCTATCGCTGGGTTGTAGTGTTTTCGATTTGTTGGTTCGTGATCAAAGTGCTTGAGCCGTATGGCCTGCAAGCGATTGGGCGAATGGTCGCCGTGGTCGGTTTTATCGGCTTGGTCGCCCAACCGTTCATTCAAACTTGGAAGTTCTGCCGCACTCCTGGGAGATTAGCGAAAGTGAAACGTGCCCGTCTGTTGCCAACCATTGCGATTGTCGCTGCAATCATCGCGGGCGTTTGCTACATCCCGCTGCCTCACCATATCGATTGTGCGTTTGAGGTTCGCCCAAGCCAAGCAGGTGCCGTCTACGCCGGTGTCCCAGGCCGAATCGAATGGACAATCCAGCCGACCACCGTTGTGAAGGTTGGCGACCCGATTGCCAAATTAAAGAACCCGGACCTTGAAATTCGCTTGGCCGAACTGAAAGGCGAAGAAGAAATTTCGATCGTCAAACTCGCAAACATCTCGGCTCGCAGTCGTGAAGACGCAGTCTTGAAGGCACAAGAGAAAACCCAAACCGAGCTACTGGAATCGATCCAGCAATTGAAGGCCAAAACGCAAGAAGAAATCGATCGATTAACGGTGCGAGCGAAACGTGAAGGCTATGTGATTCCGCCACCACTGCGGCAACCACAAAAAGGCCAAGACGGACGACTACCTGGCTGGGTTGGTTCACCACTGGAATCAAACAACCTTGGGGCGCTGTTGACAGCCGATGATGTAATTTGCGAAATCGGCACTCCCGACGCCCACGAAGCGGTGCTGATCATTGACCAAGGCGATGTACAAATGGTACGCGAGGGTCAGTCAGTCGACTTGAAATTGGACGCGATGCGATTGGAAACATTCAGCGGAGTGATTACTGAAAAATCAAACGAACCGATCGCCTCAACCTCCGTTTCCATGTCCAGCCAAACAGGCGGCGACTTGCAAACTGAAATTGACCCTGCAACCGGACAGGTCAAACCAAGAAGTGTTTCCTACCAAGCGCGAGTTCCGTTGGAACTTGATGGGTCGGTGATGCGTCCGGGTTACCGAGGTTCGGCAAAGATCCATGTCGATCCGATGTCGCTCGGCAACCGACTGTGGCGAGTGATCGCGCAAACCTTCAACTTCGAACTTTAGCCCGCACGTTTTAAACAACAAAATTTGATCGAAGCTACGGCCTCAACCCCATCCAAAAACCGGGCAAGCTACGCATCTCCCGCGTTTTAACACACTGGCCGCAAATCAACGCAAATTAAGCCTATGACACAATCGTTTTACGTTTCAGCCAACCAAGTCTTCGTTACGATAACCCACGTGATGATTGTGACGCCGGCTGGGA
Source organism: Rubripirellula reticaptiva (assembly GCF_007860175.1). Classification (NCBI taxonomy): domain Bacteria; kingdom Pseudomonadati; phylum Planctomycetota; class Planctomycetia; order Pirellulales; family Pirellulaceae; genus Rubripirellula; species Rubripirellula reticaptiva. Next base: position 668,861 of record NZ_SJPX01000001.1, read on the forward strand.
CTAGGTGCTTTTAGCGGGCAGCACTTCAAACGATCCAAGATCGCCCCACACTCACATTTTGGACGTCCATCGAGATCTTTTGCATGTTGCAGAAGACAACGAAACGTCAAACCCATTTTTTTACCTTTCGGAGAAAACATCATGGCAGACGCCAAAGCCCCCGAAGCTGAAAAGCCAGCTGCAGCCCCAGCAGCAGCAGCTCAAACACAAACTCAGCAACCCGTTCAAGTTCAAGTCGAAGACCAAGGCGCGACCGCTTGTTACGCGAACTTCTGCCGCGTGACTGGTTCGCCCGAAGAACTGATCGTTGACTTTGGTCTTAACCCACAACCGATCGGCGTGCCAAAGGACCCCATTCAGGTCAAGCAACGCATCATCCTGAACTTCTTTACCGCCAAGCGATTGCTGGCCGCACTGCAAATGTCGGTCGCGCGTCACGAATCGGTATTCGGCGTTTTGGAAACGGACATCAACAAACGCGTTCGTCCAGGCCTGATGCAACAACAAGGCGGACAAGCTGCACCAGCCGAAAAGAAGAGCTAGTTCAGAGTCGACCTAATTTAGAACTTGTTCGATGAATCGACATTGCTTGACGAGATTTCCACGAGGTCTCGGCCTGGTTTAAGCCATAGCCACGTTTTTGGTAAATCCGAAGACGTGGCTTTTTTATGCCGACTGGTTTCAAGCTAGGCCAACAACTTTTTCCAACGGTCAATTTGCGACCGAACCTGGGCCGGTGCAGTGCTGCCATAGCTAACAAAAGCATCGACGGCATTGCGGCTGCCCAAGCAGTCATAGATACTCTTGTCGATCTCTGGTGCGTGTGCCTGCAACGACTCAATGGACAACTCGCTAAGCGGCACGTCTAACTGCATCGCTTCGCCGACAATCGCGCCGACCAAATGGTGCGCCCGCCGCTGCGGCATTCCTTTGGCGATCATCCATTCCATCAAAGTGGTTGCGTCGAGGTAACCTTTCTCCAAACGGCTGGCAATGGATTCGCGTTGCAACACGCTGCCCTGGACAATCGGTGCGGCCAACTCCAACATCGCGATCACTGTATCGACGCTATCGAACAACGGTGGCTTGTCTTCTTGCAGGTCACGGTTGTAGGCCATCGGCAGATTCTTGACCAACAACATCAAAGTTTGCAGATTGCCCATCACGCGAGCCGACTTCCCACGCGTCAATTCCAACGTATCTGGATTGACCTTTTGGGGCATGATGCTTGACCCGGTACAGAACGCGTGCGGCATCTTGATGAAGTTGAACTCAACCGTGCTCCACAGAATCCATTCTTCGGCCCAACCGGACAAGTGGGATGCGATCACCGACAATGCGAAAGCCGCTTCCAGCATAAAGTCGCGATCACTGCTGGTGTCGAGACTGTTCGCCGTCACCCCCGCAAAGTCTAGTGCTGCGGCGGTCTGGTCGCGATCGATCGGTAGCGTCGTTCCGGCAACGGCTGCGACACCAAGCGGACACTGATTCATTCGCCGCCTGCAATCGGCAAGCCGGTCGCGGTCGCGTTCGAACTTTTCGATATAAGCCAACCAGTAATGCGGTGCCAACACAGGTTGAGCGCGCTGCAGGTGCGTGTAGGCAGGCAAGACAACATCAAAGTCAGCGTCACATCGACCAAGAAACGCGATCTGCAAATCTTTCAGACGTGCATCAATTTGGTCTAGTGCGTCGCGGACCCACATCCGAATGTCGGTGCTGACTTGGTCATTTCGGCTGCGGGCGGTGTGCAGTTTCCGTCCCACATCGCCGATCCGATCGATCAGCGCCTGCTCCACGTGCATGTGGATGTCTTCAAGTTCGAACCGAATCGGCAATCGCCCACTGTCCAGTTCGACCTCGATTTCTCGCAGAGTTTTTTGGATCAGCGCGGCCTCCTCTGATGAAATCAGTCCGACCGACGCCAACATATCGGCGTGGGCAATCGAGCCGCGAATGTCATGTCGGTACAGCCGACGATCAAAACTGATGCTTTCAGCATATGCTTCGAGCCGTTGGTCGGTCTCGGCGTGGAAAACGCCGCTCCGTGACGGGCTGGCTTGCTGAGGGGCGGATTCTGGCGGGGTGGGGGGCGTGCTCACTGCGTGACTATCCCGAATGGTCGGCAACTTCAATAATAGAATGGACTGGTCATTATCGCCGGCGCCCCTTCGGTGGCGACCCCGCTTCAACAGAGAATCTCTCGATATGCGTCTTTTCAGCCTTCGGAATCCCTTTTTCGTCATCGCATTTGCCCTTTTGCCAGCCATCGCGGCTCGCTCAGCAAACGCGATCGACGTGCTGGCTCGGGCGGTCGTAGGCCAACCCTATGGCGTCGCCACAATCGAAATCCCATTGGCACAGCCGATTGTGGGACAAACGATGCCGCCAATCCAAGCCATCGATGCCGGCGCCGATGCGAATGGCGGGCGAGTCTTCTATCCGTTTTCCGAAGATTTGAAGGTGACTGTTCCACCGCCATCTGAAACGCCCGTTCCGCGCCCCGGCAACGGCCGATTATTGGGACGACTTGGCAACCTGATTCGCGAGATCGCCAGCCCCGAGGCCACTCAATCTCAAACCGTGGCTCGCCGGGTGACATTTCTGTTCGTCGGTTCGGCACCACTGCGAATCCGAGTCGGTGATGGCATCAGCGAAATCGGCACGTACGAACTGATCCCTGAACAAGATCCGAGTGCATTCGGCGCGATGAAGTCGACCTGGTGGGCAGGATACACGGCGTCTGTCAAAAGCCAGATTGATGCCGCAGATTACCCGGCGTGGGTCGAAGAGTATTTGATTGCGATGTTGTCGCGTCGAACGCGGTCACCGTTGCCAGCTTGGTACAACAACGCTCCCAGCGATGACGACGGGCTTACCGATGCGATGAAGTTGATCGCCGGTGCCAGTGGTGTCAGCGAAGCCATCTTTCGGCGTTCGGCAGTCGGTTTTCTGGACACCAGTGGCCGACCGCTTCCCGAAGCCACACTGCCTTTACCGGCACCGCCGCGATGGGCACCGCTCTACGATGACCCGACCGTCGCCAATGTGCCCGTCGAGCCGATGGCGACTCATGTGCCACCGGAGTGTTTCTACATTCGCTACGGCTCGTTTGAAAACTACCTTTGGTTCGCGGACCTATCAACCGAGTACGGTGGCGACGTGTCCAGCATGGTGACGCTCCGTGGCATCGAGGTCGACACGAACGAGAAGATTCAGTCTCAACTGAATTTGAAAATGAATCAGCTCTCGCGTTTACTCGGCCCAACAGTAATCGCCGATCAAGCGATCATCGGTCGTGACCTATTCGTAAGCGACGGTTCGACACTCGGTGTCATGCTGCAAGCCAAGAACGCGTTTCTATTGAGGACTTCGCTAGCCAATGATCGCACCGCGCTCACTCGCAGCGACGATGAAGTCACCCTAACAGATGTGACGGTCGACGGCCAAACGGTGTCGTTGTTGAGCACGCCCGATAATCGCGTTCGTTCCTTCATGGTTCAAGACGGCGACTTCTTTCTGTTAGCCAACAGCAAGGCCTTGGTAAGCCGCTTTTTAGAGGTCGGCAAAACCCAACAGTCATTGGCGGCGACGCCATCGTTTCAACTCGCTCGACGTTTGATGCCGCTTGATCGCGACGACACCCTGTTTGCGTATTTTTCACCCGAGATGCTTCGTGGATTGGTGTCGCCGTCGTACTTGATCGAATTGCGTCGCCGAGTTTCGGCAAACGCCGAGGTTGCGTTGATGCATTTGGCGGATTCGGCCGGCAAGCAAGAATCTGGCGTCACCGGTGCCTCGCTCAACGGAGTCGATGATTTGATTGACGCAGGTTTTTTGCCGGCCGGTTTCGGGGCTCGTCCCGATGGCAGTGGCGCCATCAACGTTGGCGATCAAGTGATGGATACGCGTCGCGGTCGCCGCGGTTCCTTTCTACCAATCGCCGATGCAGACATTGACGCGGTAACGCCCGACGAACTAGCTTGGTACGGACGAATCGCTAACGACTACGAAACTCGTTTCCCAACAATTGATCCGATCATGGTGGGCATCCACCGCGAATCGATGCCGGCATCAAGCCCCGGCGCCGAAGCCATTGATCGAATCTCGGTCCATGCGGAAATCGCGCCACTTGTCCCGGATAAGTACGGCAAGTACGCAAAGTATTTGGGGCCGCCAACCAACGTTGCGATGCAGTTCGCCAATGACGACATCATCGCCATTCAGGCCCACGTCGTATCCGAAGAACTCGGCCCGCCAACGCATCTCTTCGCCGCCGTAAAGGACACACTTCCGCCCGACCCTGAACAATTCGACGGCCTGCTGAACATCTATCGATCTCTTCGTGGGATTCCCGGCTATCTCGGCGCGTGGCCTCAACCAGGAATGCTCGACCGATTGCCACTCGGAATTGGACGCGGCCAACCGGTTGGGCCAGGCATCAATCGATTGATTGGCGGAATTTATCGTTATACCGATGGTCAATTCAGCGTGCTGTCATTCCAGCCTGATGTATTGCAACACGCACTGCCCAATCTGGCGGCAATCGATGTCCCCGATCTGGCTCAAATCCGTGCGCGCGCCGACAACTTGAAGGGCAGCCAAATCGAAGGATGGGTCAATCGCCAACTCTATGACCGAGCCCGCCAAAGCAGCGTGGCCGGCGCCAGTCTCTTGTCGCGAGTGACTCGGCAACTAGGCGTTGCGCCCGAGCAAGCGGAAGCCGAAGTCGAACGTATCCTTGGCGTCAAACTGCAATGTCCGCTGGGCGGTCAATACAAGTACTCGCAAGTCACTCAACGCTGGATCAGCACGGCATGGCAAGGCGAAGTCGCGCCCCCTTTTGCACCTGCTGATTATGTCGCACCACCGATGAAATGGTTCCGCGGCGCCTCGGCAACGGTAACTCAGTATGCTGATCGATTGGTCGTGGACTCAGTCATTGATGTGGCCAGATAGGCTAGCGTCGGTCGCAGTACAGTCACACCTTGCGGCGATCGCTTCGCAGACTTCGATTTCAGGTCCAAGATAATCGGACAAGTAAAATTGGATGGCCGGGTGTCGTAATTTAGCTTCGGCAATTTGACGACTGATCGCCTGGTACAGACGTCCTTCGAACAACAAGTGTGGATGAACGACGATCGCGTCAAAGCCACCTGTGATTGCCACCTTGTCGATCAAATCAGGAACCCGGGGCAAAGCCATCGCATAAAACGCAGTAGCAACGTGCGCCACATTGACACGGCGACGAATCACTTCCGTCATCACTCGCATGTCGGCGGCCGCGCATGGGTCGTGACTGCCACGACCGACCATCACAACGGCGGTTCGCTTTGGTGGCTCGGCGACTTGCCGCAAGGCACGCTGTAGCCGGTCAGTGACTAACTTCACAATCGACGGATGCCGCGACAACGGCCTGGCTTGATCGGTTGTGACGCCCGGCCAGCGCGACTGGCACTCGGCGATCGCCGATGGAATATCTTGCTTGGCGTGACCGGCTGCGAACAACAACAACGGAGCCACGTGAACATGATTTACTTTCCGTGCCATCAATGCGTCCCAAGCTTCGGCAATGGTTGGCTTTTGAAACTCAAGCAACGACACTTCGACGGGAACCGGTCGCAAACGATTTTCCAACCGACGCCCAAGTTGAAAGAACTGCTCGGTCCCTTTGGCTTCGCGGGTTCCGTGTCCGATCAACAGGACACCGGTGCTGCGGAACTCACTCACTGGACCATTTCGTTTTTGTTAAAGCCTTCTTCTTTCAACATTTCCAACGCGTCGTCCAGCTTGAATCCTGCATCGTAGTTCACGATGACTTGGCGATTGTCAATCTCGCCTTCGACTTTCTGTGGTGCCAATTCAACACTCGTGACCAAAGCAGTGCCTTCAAGAGTCTTTTTGACTCGGGGGTAACACGAGAAGGGGCACATCATTTCGGGCACGCTTAACGTCAACGTGCCAGATTCAGCCATCGCGGCAACTTGGGTCACCACGGCAGCTTCGGCGGATCCAAGCCCATCGTTGGCCGGGGTACTGTCGACCGGAAGACTGCCGATGCCAATCATGATTCCCACCGCAGCGATCACGGCAATGATGTAAGCAATTCCACGCATAAAGAGCTCTATTTTCGACGGATACAGATAGGGAGTGTCGCCGCATTCGTCGCAGCGAACTGATCGCTGCCAACCGGCGACCTAAGCATCACCCATTATGCTCGGATCGGCAAGTTGCAGAGTTGTCGCATCACGCACCCCACTTTTGCCGATCTTTCTGGTCTTTCGACAAAATATCAATTTTTGCTAAAGCTCAATCGACGTTCACTGAAATTCCTCACCGCCACGGTGTTTGGACATGCAAAAAATCCAACTCGCGATGCCTCTGGCCGCCGCTGCCCTGTTCACAATTGGGGCAGTTGGTCTGACGGGCTGTCGCCAAACGACAGGACCAGTAACCGCCGGTTCGTTCGGGCCCGTCGGTCCACTTTCACCAGTCGCCCCCGGCCAAACTCCGACACTTGGCCCGTTCGGTGGCAACACCCGTGTGACACCGCCGCCAACTGGCTCGTTTACCCCCCAGCCCAACGCCAACATCTTCGCCCCAACGACTCAGCCCCAAGCATCGTTTAGCGACTCAGCACCAAACAATGCGTTTGGCCAGGCTCCGATCGGTTCAGGTGTTCAAACGGCGTCGTGGACAGAGACCAACGCAACGGTTCCCAATCCAAATCAGGCTTCCGCAACCTCGCCACGAACGATCGATCCGCGCAGCGGCGGTATGGGGGTGATTGACCTGACCGGCGCCCCCAATCCACCGGGATACCAGCCCTACACCCAGTTCCCACCAGCGACCGTCTATCCGGGCTACCAACAGTCGAGCGCCAACCAGTTCCAGTCCATCACGCCAGCGTCCCCAAACTATTCGCCACAGAATAGTTACGCACCACAGAATTACGGTGCTCAGGCACAACCGACACTTCGCCCGCTGACTCCGCCGCCTAGCGCAAACCCGATCGATCCAGGTCAGATCGCAGCGAGCCAAACCGCAGAAACCCAGTGGTCCACCAGCCAGTCATCGGCGCAAGTGAACTACCCGAGCGGCGTCGCCACAACATTGCCGAGCACCGCTCCGATACAAACCGCCCAGCAGTCCTCAGATCTGCAATGGCGACGTCCAGGGACTCAGTACTAACCACAACACCGGAGAGCCTTCGAAAAGCAAGGCAAACTCGATGGGAATGTTCTACGCCTATGGAGGCGCGTTGATCGACGAAAACGAAATTCAAGCCAAGACTGAAAGTGGTGAATTCGCTAGCTTTGCCAGGTCGGCAATGAAAGCACCCGCCGACGCGTCGATCGACTTTTCAACCGGGCGATTGACTGCCGCCGATCTGCGCGGCCCGATGGTTTCGCCCGTTGCGACACGAACGCCATTCGAAGCTATCGGAATCGGCAAGCCGCTGACGATTGAAATTCGCCACATCTACACCGGTCGTTATCCCAAACGCAATTTGTTTCACCGCTCGTCCGACATGATCGTGACCTCGGCAATTAAAAGTTCGCCGGTGCTGAGCGAAGCGTCGACGGCCATCAACATGATGCGCAAAGACGTCTGCCCGCGGACAGGGTTCTCGACGCCGCACGCCGACGAGTTTGGAACACCAGTGGTGTTCTACACATCGGCACTGACCCAGCGCAACTCGTCGCTGACGATCAAGTTTGGGTTCGACGAGTTCCCCGGTGATGAACTCGAACGATTCGGTCAAATTTTGGCGGATGCTGCAGGCATGCCATTGTTCGCCGCGGCCGGATTGCAACTTCATGGTGCGTCGGCAATTGCGAAATTAGTTGGCCGATTGGGCGAGAGCCTCTTTGATCGCAGGGCAGCGTTCCGCGCAACCGAGTCGATCACGTTCGCACGTCCCGGATCAACCATTCCAGTCGCAAACTTTGCACTGATGATGCAAGACGATGAAGACGAGCGTCGGATTTTGAGAACCCACGTCATTTCCGGTGGAAGGCTTGTCCACGCCGAAACCAACCGCCCTTACGACGGCGACATCCCCTATGTCGTGATTAGCCTGGATGGACGGCGCAATGACGAACTGAAACATTTCATGTCGGAAAGCGCGGTGTCGGTCATGCTAAGCGACCTGACCAGCGGCGCTGGTGTCGATTCAGCACACATGGACGAACTTCGCGAAGCCGTCGCCGTCTACCACGACTATCGATTGCGACGCAGAGCCGACCGCATTGCTGACAAGATGAGCCACGAATCGCCCGAATCCTACGAAGGCAAACGTCTTGCGATCGAATACAGCGCGTTAGTCGCCAACATCAATGAAGCAGCTCTCAAACCAATCCGCGTCGCCGAGCAGAACACACCGTTGTTCGTCAACCCAGTTCGCCACGCCGCTTAATGCCGCAAACTCGAATTCGACGGCGCTATCTCGCCGAGACAAACAAGTTGTCATACATAGAGACTGACCAAAAACTGGCCGCCCGATCGATCGATCTTCGATTTCACCGATAGTCCAGGGCAAAGCCTCGACAACCGGTCAATCAACCACTGAGCTGCAGCTTGCGCATCGCCATCGGTGGGACAACGAGCCATCGCTTCGCGACCACCCTTTCGTTCCAAACGTTCAGCCGTTGCGATGATCGGCGCGGGATCGACCACAATCAAATGATCTGGCCAAACGATCACAGGATCGACGGCACCCTTGCCAGTGTTACAGCCTTTGTGAGCCAAACGCTCGGGCGGAATGGGCGTCTTGTCCTTCTTCATCTTCTTGACTCGAGCCTTCGTGATCCGCGTGTCAACACTGGCCCCTCGCGGATCGTTCGACGGCATATCCGGATCGACCGGTTCATCACACAGCCAACAACGCCAACCATCCGCGTCGCCTATCTCGTCCAACTGGCTCATCGCTCGCGTCCCGGTTTATTAATCGACTGTATCGCTGGCACATCAGTCCCAGCGGATGCTTAGGCCTTGAAAATCACCGGCGCGCCGAAGCTCTGGTGAATTTGGTTGCAACGGGCAGGGTCAAGTCGTAGACCATGAGCGAGGTCGGCCAAATAGTTGGCTTCCTTTTGCTCGTCCAAATCAATTGAGATCAGCGAGACCGTATAGACCTGTTCTTCCAATCCCAGTGGGACCGACCAAGTGAAGTCTTTGACGTCAACATTTTCCGCAAACGCGGCGCGCAGGAAAGCGATTTCTTCCTGCGAAACGTGATCCAGTTGCTTCAGGATCTTGTCCTGTTCTTCTCGAGTAATCTGACCATCCGATTTTGCTGCATTGACCATCGCACGCACGAGAATCTTCGATTGCTCGTTCATCGCTTCGGTCTCGGCCGTCGTCCAGGACGGCGTCGCGGATGACTGTGGCTCAGGCGCGGGCTGAGCCTGAGGAGTGCGAGCCTTCGATTGCGGAGCTTGGCGTTGCTGTTGGTGATGGCCGTGACTGACACCAAGCAGGTCTTCCAAACTCTTTGCCGCATCGTCAATGGTTCTTGGTGAGTAGGCTTTGGGATGGGGGCGTGATGGTTCACTCGGAGCCGGACGTTTTTCCCCGCCCAAAATGTCCTTCAAGACTGCACCACTGGCTCCGCCCGATCCCGCCTTGTTCCCCAGCAGAGCACCAAGAATATCCATTGCGTCCATCGTCACTTTATCCTGTCAAAAAATATACTCAGAACTGGGAACTCGCTTTCGACGACGATGAATCCCGCCGCAATTGGCTACCTACCCCTTACTCATCAGAGCCTTCTGCATCCGAAGCTTCTTCGCCCGAATCATTTTCGCTGTTCGGCGATTCAGCTTCTGGCTTGTCGGAATCGTCAGCCTTAGGCTCGGCATCAGCCTTCTCTTTCTCAACTTTTTCTTTTGCCGCTTTATCAGCCGCCTCCTTCTCTTTTGCTTTGGCAGCTTTTTCGGATTCAGCTTTCTCCATTCTCGCCTTCTCTTCTTCTGCCTTGGCAGCTTCTTCGAGCAAGCGTTCCTCTTCCGCTAATTCCTTTTTCCGCGCCAGCATGGCCTCTTCCGCTTGGGCTTGGATCTCGGTGTACATGTGCGAATCGATCTGCCCGTATTCGCCCATTAGCTCAACAAACGTCCGCAGCGGAAAGTCTTCAGGCATCTCTTCGCTGTCGATCGCAATCGAGTAACGCTTGAGCGACTCGAACAAGTCTTGGGCCGTATCATCGACCGTCAACAACGGATAGTCGTCGAAAATTTCTGCCCAAACGGCAAACGATTCTTCATACAACGCGATTGCCTTGTCGAGTTCTGCATCCTCGTTGGCTTTTTCGGCCTCATAGATCAGACGTCTTGCTCTGACCGTACGTTCTTCTTGCTCGGCCTGCGCAAGCGACTTCCAGTACGGATAGTTGATCTGGGTCCTGTAACCACGAGTCTTGATCAACCGTTCTTCCAAGTCATCCAGTTCACCAACGATTTCAATCGCTCGCAAACGAACCGCCGGATCAGCCGCACGGGCGAGTGCGGGCAAATTAGGAACCAAGCCACCCTTGATCGAGACGTACATCTCTTTGTCGTTGTGGGTCATTTCTTCGCGAGGCTTGTTGTAGGTCTCCTTCAACACCTCAGGTAAAGCGTCGTAAAGCCGCTTTGTTTCCGCGTCGAATTCTTCCTTGACTAGCTCGCGCAACTGCTCGATCTTCTCTTCTTTTTGTCGCTCGAGCACGTCGAGCTGATCCAACTTGATCGTGAAAGGCGAGGTCGTCGGGATGCTGCGGTTTCCGAACGAGCTCCAGTCTTCCGCTGCCATTTCCCACGCATTCTGGGCACGTTCGTCCAAGATACCTTCTTTCTCGATCGCTTCGGCGTGTTGGAAACGCCATTTTGGTCCTGTTTCATAGAAGTTGATCGGCGTTTGACGGCGAATTTTGACTCCTGCATCGACCATTTCGTAACCGCGGTTTAGCCACAAACGACCAACCAACCAATTATCAGGCTTGCCGAGCGGACCGCGAGCCTCTGGGCTGTCAACGGCAATGTTTTCCGTCAGAAGTTCCTCGTGCAATACTTCGTCATCCGAAAACAGACGCCGAAACTGAACCTTCTCGTCCGACATTCCCATCTTTGATCCATAGAACCAACCGGTGTACCAAATCAAACGGGGAGCGTTGCGATTTTGACGAACACCACGAGTCAGGAACTCGGTACCTTCGCGGACCATTTCATATCGCTGACGATAATCATCGAACTCGCTCGAAACGTTGTAGGCCAAGTTGTGAGCTTGGTGTTCCCAAACTTTATCGAAGTGAGGCTGCAACAGAGCGATGTTGTTTAAGGTCGCTTTCAAGCGATCCCATTCGTGCTTGACACGGTATTCGTGCGCCTTGTTCCACAACAAGGTTGCCGCAACGCCTCGCAAGCCGAGCGAAGCAAGCTTCATCGTTTCACTGGCCGGACTGATCTCGCCCAGATCGCTTTCAGCGATGTTGTACTTGATCCGCATTTCAGAAAGCTCGCCACCAAAGTCGCCCTTGCCGCCAGCAGGTTGTCCCAGCAAATACAGCGGGATCAACATGGCAACAAGAATGACCAAGTAGATGAGTTTTCGACGAAGAGTAGTCGTACGATTCATGCCGCGATCTCACGCGATTTCAGGAAGAAGTAACTAACAATGAAAGCCAGTAGGACATAGCCCAAGGTGGCAAATGCGTGTCGCAGCAGCAACGCACCAAAAATATCAAATCCACTCGCAGCGTATTCCGCCGTCCCGAGCATCTTGGGCAAGTTCGGCAACGCCGTTGCGATCGCGTCAAGCGTGTAGACGATTCCAGCATCGGTTGTCTTGATCACGCCAGCCGCGATCGAATCAACGTCCAATTCGGTTGTCATCGCATCTTGGCGAAGCAGCCGAACCAACGATTCAACAGGCCCACCACCACGCGAAATCCCCTCGTCGATGTAGTGACGCGTGTCGTAAACCTGTTCGGCGGAAAAGCCCAACAAGACACAAACAAACGTCGCCACCATCGCCACAGGACCACTCAGGAACGTACTGAACATGACGCCGAATGCGATCACCATCGTCATCTGTAACCAGATCGACATGTACGCTTTGACCAAATTCCACCAGAACGGGTTCTCGGCCGGACGCAAGTAAACACCACTGCGGGTCATTCCCAAATACTGGCTACGGTCGAGACAGCGAACGACGATTTTCAGTTGACCGTTTTCGTCAACTAAATCGTCGAACACGCTCAAGACACGAGTCTCGTTGTTGTCCGTGCCTTCCATTTCGAGTGGCAGGACTTTTTCGTCCACCGTGTACTCGTCGACCACGAATGCGATCGGGTTGGTTTCGATTTCTTTTGTCGGGTGCTTCATCGTGATCGAACCACGGATGCCCGATTCAATGTCACCTTTGTAAGAACGATAAGCTCGCACCGACAAGTCAACGGAAATGCCTTCGCCGTATCGTGCTGGCGTCACGTTCGAGAACGTGTACTCGGCCTTGCCCAGCGTTCCACCCTCGACGTAGCCGTGTTCGGCTTTCAGTGCCCCACGCGACAAACCGATCAAGCGAGACACACCCGCACTGCCGTATCCACCGGCCAACTGCTCGTTACCGACGTCGATACCAGCGTCTTTAGCTTCGCCGCGACGATCATAGAACTGAATATCGCCATACGAAGGAATTCGTGCTCGCAGCGCCCCGGTAGGCGGTCCAATCACGAACGACCCGTCATCTTTGCGAGTCACCACGTGCTGGTGACCACGCACATTGTCAGTCAACCCTTGCCCATCGGCATCGGGATCGATTGTGAAGCTGTGCTTGTGGTTGCGGACGTAATCGGTTTCGCCGACCAAGCGACCACTACTTAGCTCTTCGACATCAACGACTTCCTCGTGAGTGTGCCGAAGTCCGCGACTCACGAACAGGTAACTCGCCAATCCCATTGGGATCAAAACCAACGTACCGACGCCAATGAAACCCAGCATGCGGCCGAGCACGATTTCAGTCGGACGCACAGGTTTGGTAACGATCGAGTAGATCGTTTTGCTTTTAATTTCGGCGGGCAATGAGAACGCACTGATGAACAACGCGAGCGCGAGCACCAGGTAATTCGTCGCCGTCAAAACAAAGCTAATGTACAAACGGGCGGGATCGTTACTGTCGGGGTTCAAATACCAACCCGCTAGCAGCAACACGACCAAGAACAACCCGACGACGAACAACACGCGGCGACGAATCGCTTCCTTGAACGCCAATCTTGCCAGCGCGTAGATGCGGCGGCATGAAGTCCCCGGCAAGTCAAAACGGATCAAATCGCGAATCACTCGCGCGACCGCGTAAAATCCTTCGACTGGTCCGTACCGAGCTGCGGACACGACATAGCCGATCAGCAACCCCAGCACGATCGCCAGAACCAATAGCACGATGCCCTGTAGCGCCGCACTTTCTAAAAAGGCATTCGGCCGTAGCAACCATTCGTAGAACGACCAAAAATCATCCGGCTGAAGCGTCATTGACCGCCCTCTTGGTTAGGGCTGTTGGCATCCCCAGATTGATCGGGCGAACTGGTCACGCGGCGAGCACCAGGCCGAGCTTCGCTTTCACGAACAATGTTCAAGAACAAGTCTTCCATTGTGGCGGTCGGATTGTCGATCGACTTGACCGCGCCGCCCTTACGAGCGATCAGCTCAGCAATCTCGGCCTTCGTCGCGTCGTCCAAACCAGTGGCGTGAATTTCGGTAACGTCCTGAACCTTCAACAGTTCAGACACACGACCGAGCTCCTTCAATTCGCCTTGGTGCAAAATCGCAACCCGATCGCAAACGTCTTGAACGTCCGCCAACTGATGGCTGCACAACAGAATGGTTTTTCCTTGGTCACGAAGAGCCAGGATCAAGTCCTTCATCTCGCGGGTCCCGATCGGGTCGAGGCCCGTCGTGGGTTCGTCCAACAGAATCAAGTCGGGATCATTGATCAGAGCTTGGGCCAAACCGACGCGGCGGGTCATCCCCTTACTGTATTCGCGAAGCTGGCGGTGTTTGGCACCCTTCAAACCGACCAAATCGATCAGTTCGGCGACGCGACGTTTCCGGTCAGCGCTGGACATGTCGAACAATCGACCATAGAAGTCCAACGTTTCTTCGGCGGTCAAGAACTTGTAAAGATACGATTCTTCGGGCAGATACCCAATCCGTTCGTTCTTGCTGGTTTCGGTCGCGTCTTTGTCGAAGACCAGAACGCGGCCACTGGTGGGGAACAACAATCCCAGAATCAGCTTGATCGTGGTCGATTTTCCCGAACCGTTGGGACCAAGCAGGCCAAAAATCTCGCCTTTCTTGACTTCGATATCAAGCGATTTGAGGGCGTGAACCTTTTTACGGCCCCAAAAGTCGCGATATATCTTGCTCAGGTTGCGAGTCTCGATGACGACACCCGAGTCAGTCGGGTTGGGTTGGGTCTGCGATGAGGCGTTGTTTTGGGCCTCAGCGACCGCGGTTGCTTCGTTATCCACGGGCAAGCTTCTAGAAAGAGAACTGTGTATCAATGATGGAAAGGTACCGGTCTGTACGCTACGGGGCGGCCGGGACAACGGTTCGAAAAGTTTACGGCTCGAAAGACCAAACCACAGTCTCCGAGGCAATTCGCGGCCGGATTGTCCCCTTGCCGATTGTCCAAAGTACGCAAAATCAGTCATGATGGGCGCAATCGGCGTTTGCGACACCGATGCTTCTTTCCTTCTTGTGCGATACGACGTTGACCCAGCCGACTCGCCACGACGAATCCACGCCGGCCTCCTCTGGCAGGGATAAAATTGATTACGAGAATGCCCTCGGTTTTTTGTACGACCGGATCGATTACGAGCGGTTGACTACCGGCACGTCGCGGTACCCGTTCCGACTAACGAGGATGCGAGAACTGCTGGGCCGACTGGGGCTGGGGCACTTTATCGAACTGGCACCCGTAACCAAACTGGCATCCGCCGCCGAACGGACGTCTGATATCGAACGGGCGTCTAAGCCTGCGGTCATCCACCTAGCGGGGACAAAAGGCAAAGGATCGACCGCGTCGATGGTTGCGGCAGCTTTGACCGCGGCGGGCCTGAAAACGGGACTCTACACCTCGCCTCACCTGCAACAATTGGAAGAGCGGTTCCGAGTCGACGGCCAAATCTGTCACCCCAACGAACTGATTTCGCTGGTCGATCAAGTTCGACCGGTCGACGAAGCCTTGATGTCGGATGGTATCGGTGCGGGATCGTTCTTCGAGCTAACGACCGCCCTATCGCTGCTCCATTTCCATCACAGCGGCTGCGACGCCGTGGTTCTGGAAACCGGCCTGGGGGGGCGACTGGACAGCACCAATGTGTGCTGGCCCGATGTGACGGCGATCACGTCGATCGGGCTCGATCATCAACATGTCCTGGGCGATACGCTGGCCCAAATCGCCACAGAGAAAGCAGGCATCATCAAACCCGGCGTGCCGGTGATCAGTGGCGTGCGAGCGGACGAACCCGCCGAAGTGATCGAACGAATTGCGGCGGAGAAGAACTCGCCGCTGTTGAAAATAGGTCGCGACTTTACCCTGGATTGGCAGCCCAATCCGGTTTGGGGATCCCAAATCACATTCCATGGAAGAACGAACCCGCTAGGCAAGACTCTGGCCGCCCATGTCGCAATGGAAGGCGAGCACCAAGCCAGGAACGCAGCAATGGCGATCGCCATCGTGCAAGTCCTACGAAACCGCCTGCCAACTGTCATTCGCGGTGACATCAAGAGTGCCGACATCACTGATGCCACCATCGCGGGCGCGTTAGCCAATCTGCGATGCGATGGACGAATCCAACGCTATGCGCTATCGGAAAAAACAACTGGCATCATCGATGCAGCTCACAACGAAGACTCCATCGCCGCTTTGTGCCAGACGCTCAAACGCCGAGCTACCACCGGCCCCGTCGCAATCGTTTTTGGCACCAGCATCGACAAATCATCCGGCCCGATGCTGGAACAGATTGCCGAACTGGCCAAGCACATTGATTTGAAACGAATCCAAATCACTCGCTTCAACGGAAATCCACGCTGGCGACCAACGGCCGAACTGATGGCGCAGATGCCCGACTCTCTTCGACCAATCGCAGTCGTCAACGACGATCCCATCCAAGCCTGCCAAGCTGGACTGCAAGCGGTGACGCCCGGCGGCATGCTGATCGTGTGCGGATCTTTTTTCCTGGCCGCCGAAACAGCACCATGGATGCACTCGATCACGTGCGAAGCAACTGACGCATCCTGAATCAACTGGGTCCTGCCGGACCCAGTTGCGAAGTTTCAAAGTTGTGCTGCGTCAAAGTCACGAATCACCGAGCGACGAAACAACCTCGAGGTTTAGGCCCAGAGGTTCGAAACGTCATCGGCAAGCAGATCAAGGACATCGATCGAGCCGTCTTCGGCATCGTCGCTTTCGCTGTCAACCGACACGATTGACGATGACACGGCCGACGAGCTACCCGCCGATGCGTCGACGATCAAATCATCGCCGCTCAGGTCAGCGAAGACTGCATCGCTAGCCAAATCCGACGACAAGTCCGTTGGCGTAGATCCTGACTGCCCGACCAACTGCTGAGCAACCGCTTCACCTTCGCCGGCCGCTAAGTTATTGGATTGACGAGCCAGATAATTGATGACCTGCAGCGCGTCGAGAGCCGAGACACGGTTATCGCCGTTAACGTCGATGAAGACCTGAGGTAGCGATGTGCTTCCCGCGACTTCACCTTCGCCCGATACCGAACTCAACCGGCTCATCGCGTTAATGACCAACAAAGCGTCGATCGGCGAAACTAAACCGTCATTGTTGACGTCTTGAGCCAAGGTTGGATTCTGAAACGCTTGGTTAGCCGGTACTGATCCGCCAACGTTGATGACAAGGCTGTCGTAACGAATTTTCGAAACGTCAACAGGTTCATCTTCGTTGAACAGCAACGTGTCTTGGAATGGGAACGAATCCGCTGGCGAGCCAACAACTTCGGCTTGCCCTGGTGCGATCGCATCGAAGAACAACGTTGCCAAACGAGCCGGGTTGGAACCCGTCGCACCGTTGGACAGCAGCGTTCCAAATTCGTTAATGATGCCCAATCGCGATGCTGTACCGACACCGGCATCTGCTTCGAACCCTGGACCAAACGCAACATCAAAATTGTACTCGTCACCCGTAACCGTGTTGGCCGGACGAATGATGCCTTGGCTGTAAAGCACGTCCAAGTAACCGGCAAAGACATAAGTCGACCCGAGTTGACGCAGGTCTTCGACATCGACACGAATGCCGAAACGATCGCCGACACTCACATTGGTGATTGGCGTGACACCATCAGCACCCACCAATGAGAAGTCAATCGCAACATCCGCGTTGGCAACCGCATTACCAAGCGCCATCGTGACTTCGGCGGTGCTGCGAATGTCGTCCTCGGTCACGACCACATAAGTGAACCGTTCTAAACCGTTCGCATTCGAGTTCGCACGATAACTGAAGAAGTCATCATTCAGGTTGTCTGGTGTCCCATTGTCATCGATAAAGACGTTACCGAGTGATGGGCTGGTCACCAACCCGAACTCGCGGATCGTTCCGGTTGGCCCCAAGTTATCATTGGCAAGGACATCGATGACGCTGCGGGTAATCGTATTGGCGTTGATCAATTGGCCGTTGCTATCACGTCCTTCGGGGAACGAATCATCGATCGCAGACGTGAAGTTATCGTTTGTAGGAACGATCAACAATTCAGTCTTACCCAATCGCAGTTGTCGGACCAACAACGCAACGTCCGAAGCCAAAACCGTAGTTTCGCTTTCCGCGTCATCGGCTGGGTTAGATAAGAACTGAGCCACACCTGGCGAAACTGCCTTCATGCGAACCGTGAATAATTCAGCCGGTCCGTCGAACGCAACTTGGCCGGTGATCTGCTGAACTCCACCGACTTCGTCGATCAAACCAGGAGTCTGAGCATTGGCTCGTTGCAATCCATCGGCTCGCGAAAACAGTGGCCCGAACGTGATGTCGAACGGGAAGTCGTCGCTGCCGTCGGTGTCCAGCGTTGACACCAATTCATCGGTGTAAAGCAGGTCAAGGAATGCTGACGCGACGCCTTCGGGATTTGCAAAAGCACGCAGGTCTTCGACGGAAACTCGCACCAAGAACTCTTGCCCGACTTGGACATTCGTGATCGGGGTTGCAATATCGACAGGGTCAAAAATCTCGATCGAGAACGCTACCACGTCATCGCTGCGAGTACCTGGCAACAGGTTGACCGTGACGGTCGCACTGCTGACCGAACCAGCCGAGTCTTGGATGCTGTAGGTGAATTCTTCGGTGCCGGTAAACCCAGGTTGCGGCGTGTACCGTAGCGACTGACCGCCACCAATGATCTGAATCGTGCCACCGTTGGTGCCCGGCGTCACGCTGGTAATCGAGATACCACCAGAAAGGCTAGGCACGTCGTTATCGAGAACGTTCAATGGACGTTGCGACGAATCCTGGGCGATTTCGAATGAATCGTCGACCGCAATGGGAACGTTCGATTGGAACGTGACGTTCACAACCGCAGTGGCGGTCGAACGTGTTCCGAATTGATCAAGAACGGTGTACGTGAACACGTCGCGACCGGTGAAACCGTTCGGTGGAGTGTAGAAAATCGTTTTGCGATCGTTGGACCGAACGACTTGGCCGACCGTCCCGGACGTGTTCAGAGTTTCGATCACAAGTGGGTTGTCAGCCGTCTGGAAGTCGTTCGCCAAGACATCCAGGTTGTTCGACAACGTGTTTCGAGCCACCGAGAATGTATCATCGTTAGCAATTTCAGCAGCGTTCAAAATCGGAAACGAGTGATCCTCGACTTCGCCCGTCGTCACGAAACCGGTTGGTCCTACGCCCGATGTCTGACTCAAACGGAACCGGACATAGGTCGTTCCGACGCTAGCACCGACAGGAACATTCACGTTCACCGGCATCGCTTGAGCGACAGTGCCGGAAGCGACTGGCAGGTTGGTGGCGAAATGTTCGCCGCTGTCCAAGAAGTCGCCGTCACGGTTGAAGTCAATGAAGCCTTGCAAGAATGCGGGCAAGCCCGTCGTGTTGGTCACTGTAACGTTGAACGTGGCGCTGTCGCCGGGTCCAAGCGGCGAAAGCAATTGCACGCCGTCTTCGTCATCGATCACGCCGGTCGTGTCGTCGCCATTTGCCAAAACCGATGGTGAACCGCTCAGTTCACGGTCGATGTTGGCACCAATCGTCAAGCCGCTGACGATGCCGTGACTGGCACCATTAGCGCCGACGGTCGTACCGTACGAATCAGGTGCATCGCCGTAGTCGCTCGACGACAAGAAACCGAAGTTGAAGTTGTCGGTCAGCGATGTCCCGTCGAAGGTAACAGTGTGCTCACCAAGAGTCGGTGAATCCAAATCAGGGAACGTTTGCTCAAAACCGGCCGGCGTCACCACTCGAATCGTATACGTGCCTGGGCCTGGAAAATTGATCGAGTACGTGCCGTTAGCGGCTGATTTGCCGCTTGGCTCGCCAAGGTCAGGACGATTGTCGCCGTCCAAATCGGCGTAAACATAGACGTTCGCCAGGCCACCATCCGACGCATCCCGAATTCCGTCACCATCGTTGTCAATGAACGTGGTACCGGTGATGTTCGCGACCACTTGGCTGAAACCAAACTTGATCGAGCTACTGCTGCTGGAAATCGAAGTCGCTGTGGTCGCTGTAAAGTTTGCCGGCGTGATCGCGCGAATGTTGACCGTTCCAGGCGGCAACGTCAGCGAAAATGATCCATCCGAACCCGTGACGGCGCTTGCTTCGCTGGCGTCGAATACCGAGTTGTTGTTGACGTCGGCGTAGACGGTAACACCGGCCAAGCCCGCTTCGTTGTTGTCGGCCCCGTTTCGGTTGACATCATTGAAGACGCGACCGGTTTGCCCGACACCACCTTGGGTACCGGTCGACAAGGCGTGGGTAAGCGCCGCAGTAACACGGTTGAATCCGGCATAAACCTCAGGTGCATAGAAGTCATCGCGGAACTGTGGCTTAACGTCATCGAGCGTGCCAAAAATTCCGTCTAGACCAACGCCCAAGTTATTTGCATTGGCCAACAGCGTTCCGCCGGCATCCGCGATCGTAGCAATTGAATTTGTGTTGACCGTGTGCAACATACCGAACGTATGACCGGCTTCGTGCGAAATCACGCTGGACAAGAACTGGATGGTCGCATCCACTTCGCTTGCCGCTGGTGCGATTGGGAAACCAAGCAACGAACCTTGGAAACCGTCGAGCGCAAAAATACCAAATTCGCTCAGGTCAAAGTTACCAACGTCCACCGACTGAGCGATCCCGTAAACACCCGGGACACCAATGTCTAACCCAGTGCCACCGACCAACAGGCGAGTGATCCGCGGATCGTCAGAGTTGCTGTTGAACCAATCACGATGCGGGTACGAACCATCGGGTGCCTGGAAGCGGCTCGAAAGAATTCGAATCCCGTAATCACCAGGAACACCGGTCTTCGTGAAGTCGCCATTCGTGTTCGTCGAAATGTCGCCAAGGTCATTGAAGACCCGAACGACGTCGTCATAAACGGCGGTCGTGATCCGGTTGGCCGTGGCAATATCGCCAAATTCCAATCCCAGGAACGGCAGCGAATCTTCAAAGCTTGGTACGACTGTGAAACCGAATGTTGGCAAGCCGGGCACCAACAAATCTTCGTTGAAGATGTTGTTGTCGATCACACCACCCTCGAAGTCGAGGTACATGATTTGCGCATCACCGACTGAAAGTTGCTCGGTGACCGGGCGATAGGTTCGCAGTCCGACCGTGTAGGCGTTAGCAAGACCTGCCGAACCAACGGTCATGAAATAACGTCCGTCTTCGGGAATGACCATCGTCCCGTTGGCGTTACCGACCGTTTGTAATGGAAAGTGCAATCCACCGACCAACACTTGGCTGGTCAACAACTGACTGCCGCGTGAATTAATGATCGAAAACTGACCTGCCGATCCACTGGTCGCGATGTCAAGAATGTCGCCCGCTCGCAAATCGAACGAGAACGTATCGAGGTCAGACGAAAATCCGCTGGGATTACCAGTCGTTGTCGTAATCGGCAGCGATCCAACCACATCGATGGTGTTTTCCTGACCGGCGCCGGTTCCCAACGGAATGAAGTCCGCGTTGGAACGCTGGTCATTCGCGCCAGTCAGCGACGTGCCTTCGGATTCGAAATACGAAGCAGCAGCGACTGTCCCGATATTTCGAGGCGTCGTGTACTCCGGCAGGTCGGTCGGTGCCGGCTGCGAAGGAAGGCCAGTCATCACCGCCATCAATTGGCGACTCTCCAGCCCTTCCAGCGTGAGACGCCGTTTTTTGGCGCGCTCACGTTTGGTCCGCTCGGGAGCATTGTGGCTGGTAAGTTTCGATTTCTTCGAATCGTTTCGTTTGATCATCGAGGGTCTCTACCAAACTGAAGACCAACAACCGCCTGCGGGCGCTGGACCGATCGACTTGGGTGGATGAACGGAGTCACTAGTTTAATTTTGCCAGAAAAGTCGCTCGAAAGCGATGATTATCTGACTGCTGAATGGTCTAAACAGAACCAAAGGCTTTAGGCTTCTTAGACAAACATCGGCCTAAAGTTTCGCTGTCATTTGCCAAATGGCCTTTGCCGTCTTATTCGGACCAGTGCCTTCCCATTCGGAAGCAGGAAAAATGGGCAAGCTGCGAGGGTTTGATAAGTTGCGTCTGCGATTCTACTTGCACCCCCGAGAGTGTCAACGAATCGCACTGTTTGGGACGCCGAACCTTGAGCAAAGTTCCCGATCGAACCCTCAAAATCACTTGAACCTTTGCCAAGGACCAACAATAGGCGCACATTCGAACAGGCACCAATTCCTTCAGAATCCGATGAATTACCGACGAAACGCAAAAAAGCCCGCTTCCAGCGATGCCTGGAAGCGGGCTCTTCGTTATTTGTTGGATTCTTTTCTCCCCTGATCAATCGACCAGGGAATTTTTGCTACCAAAGGTATTCAGCACCGAAAGTGAACCCGTTCAGTGTCAGCGATTCGAAGTTCATCCCTGGTCGACCAACGCTGGATGGCGAATCGACGACATCTTTCAGGAATGTACCGTTCAGCTCGGGGCTAGCCACTTCGTCGATCGCAACCAGGTAGTAGGCGGATCGAAAGGACCACGAATGGCTGAGGCGATAAACCAACTGAGTCGAGAATTCCAAGGCCAAGGTGCCGTTGTCCTCACGATACGAGTCGCTGACCGTCCCGGGACCACCACCGGCAATCGAGTTTGCCGATACGGTGTAGTTGCGACGTGCTTCGTTCTTCATCCACATCCCCTTCAGCTCGACACCCATTTGGATGCCAGGTGTCATGGTGTACCAAAGGTCGCCACCGATCTGACCACCGAACATGCTGTTCTCGATGGTGTCCCGCGAGCTAAAGAACCGTTGGGTACCGTCGGTCAGTGTCGCGTTGGTTCCGTCGTTGTTCAGACCAACGATGTCCAAACCAATGCGATTGTTGTAGCGAAGGTGACGCATACCGGCCAACCAAGAACCTTGGAAGCGGTTGTACGGTCCAACCGTTCGGCGTCGATAGCTGACTTCGCCACTATTGAACGTCGCATGGCTGGTCACCGATTGTGAAATCGATCGGTCGGTGTCGTCGAACCCGCCGGCCGGGTCGACACCAAAATCACTAATGAAGGAGTAAAGGTCTGCTCCACTGGTGATTGCGAATGGAAAGCTATCCGGACCTGACGTGGCCAGCGGGTCGAAAGTCGGGTTGGCGATCAAGGTCGCTGGCGATGATACGGATGCTGATCCGTCCCATTCCAAGCCACCAAAGTAGGTCGCTTCGATGTTACCACCGACACCAAAGATCAAAGCCGCTGACAATCGAACACCAGGCTCGATATCGCTGTTGATCGCGTCACTGCCTCGCAGTACCGCGACTCCGCCTGGGCCCGGACCACGCTGAGTGATGATCCCGCCACCGCCGGTCGATCCCGACCGATCCATGAACAGGGCTTCAGCAGAGATGTCGTACCAGCGTTGGGCCGCCTTGCCAGCTTTGCTGTAAGGCCGTAGTGCCCCAAGCAATCCCATCAATGATCGTCCGCGGAACATTTGGCAAGCTTCACAGCCTTCGCCGCGACAGAACATGCAGATGTGACGCAGCTTCGACAATCCGCCACAGCTTCCACAGCCGTCCATGCCGCAACCACCGCATGAATCGTCGCCGTAAATTTTGCCGAGCACGCCGCCGCTCGACAGAACCGAACCGCCACCCATGCCGCAGGCACCAGTGCCGCCACAGATTCCTCCGCAGGCTCCGTCGCATCCGCCATACTGCATTTGCTGACCGTACATTGGCCCGCCATACGATTGTCCATATGAAGCGTCGCCGCACATGCTGTCACATCCGCCAGGACCACAGCTATCACAGCCGCCGCCTTGCAGAAAACCAACTTGCTGAACCGATCCTTGGGGACCGTATCCGCCGGCTTGCATGGCCTGAGCCGTTGCTTGGCCGCTGGCATAGCCGTTGATGGGCGTTGCCGCCATCGGCATGCCGTTATTGGGTGCGCCCGACATGGGTGGCACATAGCCGGGACCGGCTTGGCCCGCATATCCGGCTCTTTGGACAGGGCCTGACGTCGTCAGTCCCGCAATCGCTCCTGGTGGCATCTGGCCCTTAGCAGGCATCACAAAGCCGCTGGCTTCATAATCCAGATCGGCGTTCAAAACGCGAGGAGGTTGTGCAGAGGCTTGTCGGCTCTCTGCGGATACGCATATGACCAATGTCACTGCGGCGACCAAGATTGTGATTGATTTCATTTGAGTCATTCGTTGCATCGCAAA
The DNA here is from genome assembly GCF_007860175.1 of Rubripirellula reticaptiva. Lineage (NCBI taxonomy): Bacteria > Pseudomonadati > Planctomycetota > Planctomycetia > Pirellulales > Pirellulaceae > Rubripirellula > Rubripirellula reticaptiva. The sequence continues at coordinate 692,766 of NZ_SJPX01000001.1, forward strand.
CGTCTCCGCCTCACTATGGGCCGGTGTTTTACCTGGCGAAACGGCTTTCACCTGGGCCTTCGCGGTCGATCGAGAATCCAAATCCGATCGGCCAGCCACAGAGAACAACCGCTCCAAACGGATTTATCGGCACGACCGACCTCCAACGTTTGGTTATTCCGCTAGATCGGCATAGGAAAACTTTGCGGACCGTAACTCAGACGCACCCGCCAATCCGATAAAATCCGATTGTTTTCCCACTTTGTTTAAAGTCACACTCTCCCATGGACCGAACCGGTGCTCGATCGAAAAACAATCGAATCGACCCTCGAGAAGATTAAATCAGGTGAACTGACGCCCGACGAAGCGACCGAGTTCCTGCTGAAAATCGACTTGGACTCACTCGGCTACGAATCTGGCGACATGCCTTCCACAGCGGTTTCGTCGCGTCTTGCGACACCCAACACTGAGCCAGCCGATCCCGAACTGCTCTCGTCCGTGATCCATCGATTAGGAATCCCCCCCATCGAAGTCGTCCACGACTGGTGCGAGCAGCTAGCCAATATCGCCGCCGATCACGAGTCACGAACCCAACAACCGATCGGCCCAGTCAATGCGTCCGATTGCGCATTGAACGACAACGGCCAATTGATTTGGAACGAACACGTTGCAACCGACACGCTCGTTTTACCAACATCACTTTCAAGCACGTCCCAAGTTCACATTGATCGATTCCGCCATTCAATCCTTGGCAACGAGCCCGCTATCCAAAGCGAACCCGACCTAATCGTTCCCGAACAACAGCGCGACACACCCGATCTTCCCGTGTCACGCACGCGTCCATCCAAACTGCTAAGCCGATCGCTAGCCGCACTGGCCATCGCGGGCTGCGTTGCAGGCAGCGTTTACGTCGTCCAGCAAATCAACCAAGAACAACCCGTCGCGACGACGGACACAAAACCAGCCTCGAAACGCGCTGCGCCGCAGTCGGACATCTTCGATTTCTCGGCTGACTCGGTGACTCAAACGCAAGCGGCCCTCACCGACGCTGCCGAAGCACTCGAGTCGTTTGAATCGATGACCGAAGCCGAGCTAGAAACATTCGAAAAAGAATCCGCCTCGCAGACCGCCAACTTCTCACTCGACTCATTCATGCCAGCGACCCAGAGCTTCGCTCCGGCCATCGAAAAAGAACACCCGATTGCACCGGAGACGACTAACCAAGCACTTGCCGATAACATGATTTCGGATCCTCTGGCGCCGACGACCGTCCCTGTCATGAACAATGCTGTTGACGACGATGCCGAACCGCCACCCGAATCCGAACAATCAACCGCGATCGCCGCGTCCGCGGATCCCATCGAATCTGCCGTCGAACTTCCGCCGATCGAACTTCCCGCCAACGGCGAAGACAAGGAGCAGCCAAGCGTCACGCTGGTTAACCGAAACGCCAGTGGCCTGACGCTGACGTTTCCCTATAGCGTGCCGCTAAAATTGGAAGCCTCTGCCGATGCACTTTGGCACATCATCGACACTCGCAAACCAACGACCGTCGCGGCGCTGACGTCCGGTGGCGAGGACTTGTCGATCAAGTGGGAACCATCCGCCCAGCAATCGCCCAATTCCAAACTGCTTGCCCACGGCCGACTTCGCGACGACAACGGCAACGACCTTTTCCTCCGCCCGCGAATCGCTGCCCCTCCCTACAAGTTCTCGTTCGAAACCTTCGACACGATGCCGACGTGGAATCTTCGCGCACCGATCCCACCGAATGTCGCGCGCATCGCGATCGACTTTGACATTCCCGACGACCTCGAAATCGGTTGGGTCGAACCCATCGAAGCCAACGCAATCCGGCGTGCTCGTGGACTGGCAGTGCTGACGAGCACGGACGACGAAGATGTATCGCTAGGGATTCGGTTCGACATCCGCTGCAACCGCAAACTCGAGTGCCGTCTTCGTTTCGCCGGAAGGCTCGATTCGTCGATGCCCTGGAACATGGTGTCCAACGCTGGCATCGAAGCCTTCGCCAATCAATTGGCCAATCAAGCAGGCTTGGTCAGCACCGAGGCTCAGCGACTCTCCGGTGTCTACGAAATCGCCCGTACGACCATGGGCCGACGGGTGATCAAAATCAAACAAAGCCGCAACGACGCACTAGCCGAAGAAATTCGTACCGCATCCAAACGAGTCGCTCAACTGCAATCGTTGATGGCAACCATCGAGTCAACCGCAACCCTGCGAGTGAAAGTTTGGATCGACTGGCCGGATACGGAACAAACGATTCTGACCATGGACTCCGAATCACAGTAACTAACTCTGACCTACCAGCTCGTCAAAGCAGTGCAACTCGAACGTTGACTTTACTTTTTCGCTTGGCGCAACCGCGACCGCGCCAATGAAACCCGGACGTGGTGTGATCGAAAAGAACTGCCACAACCGATCACTTTCAAGTTTCGGATTAAGCATCCGAATGGTGGGACAATCCGAATCAATCTGTTCGAAAGCAAAATCCGCCAGCGGTGTCTGCAGTCCTGTTCCGATTGCCTTGATGAATGCTTCCTTCAATGTCCACACTCTCAAGAACGCCAAACGTCGGTCTTCGTCGCTGCAATGCGAATGAACGTACTCAACCTCGGGTGTCGAAAAATAACGATCGGCCAGCGCCGGATCGGTTCGACGGTTTAGTCGTTCAACGTCGACCCCCACAAGGGTGTCGGAGCGTTCGCCGATACCACACATCACCAAGCCGTCGGTATGGGCAACATTGAATGGACGTCGGGCCACATTAGGCTCGATCACAAACGGCTTGCCGTACGCTTCAACGTCAAATCGTATCGACTCGGGTGACGTGTCACCGACGCCCAATAATCGGCGAGCCATTCCTCGACCGATCACGTGCTGATTCCGGCTGGTTGGCTGCCGAAACCTTGCCGCACGTTCTCGTTCGGATTCGTCCAACCAGTTTTCGCAACATTGCTCAATCAGTCCGGCGGGCCCCGATGAACTTGTCGCGTGCCACACACGCACGGTCTCGGCGCCGTTGGTTTCGCTATTTGGGGTAAGTGAAGTCATGATCCAGTCCAGCATAGCTGGACCAATCAATACAATCGACGCCATTGATGATGTCGGTTCAATACGAGTTCCGCCAACCCGACTGAATGATGCCTGGGTGATCAACCGATCGAATGAGTATGTACTGGATCCTACCCCTTTCTATCGCCCCCCTCGCCATCGCTGATGTTCAACGATCACAGTTTCTGGCTGTGGCCGGGTTTGTGATGCTCGGCTGGGTGCTAGCGCGTCGTACGCTAAAGATGCGGAAACGGGTCAATGCCGACACCCGCGCAGCCAACAAAGAACTCGCCAAGATCCGCAACGCCAAAGCCCCTGTACTGCCGTTATCAGATGCCCCCCCTGAAACCCAGCGGTGGCAAGTCGCACTGTTCGACACCCAGCGAGAACTAAAGGCCGAACTCGACACGCGAATTGTGATCGTCCAGACTCTATTGCGACAAGTCGACGCCAAGATTCAACGCCTGAGCGAACTTCAAAACGTCGCCCCGCCGACTCCGGCGGCAAACCCAGTTGGCAATCGACGCGCCGATGTTGAGGCACTGGTGATGAAAGGCCACACCGCCGAGGAAATCGCTGCCGCCATCGGTCTGCCTCTCGGCGATGTCGAACTGACGATTGCGACCACTCGCGTCGGCTGATCGAGCAAAAGTCATCGAGCAAAAGTCCAAGCCTCTGCCTTTCGCTTCCCCCACCTGCATCGTTACACTTCACCGCATGGAAGTGATTACCTTGCAATCAGGAAGTAGTGGCAACTGTGTCTTCGTCGAAGCCGACGGAGTTCGGTTACTTTTTGACGCCGGCATCAGTGCCCGCCAAGCTGAAATCCGACTGGCCGAACATGGCCGCGACATCCGCGACGTTGACGCGTTGGTGATCTCGCACGACCACCGCGACCATACCGTTAGCATGGGCACATTCCATCGCAAGTTTGGCCTGCCAGTCTACGTCACTGAAAAGACCTTCCACGAAGTTCGTCGCCGGATCAAAATTGGACATATTTGCGATGTGCGCTACTTTACCGCTGGCGAAACGATTGACTTTGGTCCGGTGTCAGTGGAAACGATCACGACGCCGCATGACGCAGCCGACGGCGTGGTCTTTGTGGTTCAAGATTCCAAGCATCGATTCGGATTGCTAACCGACCTTGGTCATGCCTTCAACGGACTTGCCGAGACGATCGCGACTCTCGACGCCGTCTTGATCGAAAGCAACTACGATCCCGACATGCTGGACCAAGGCCCCTACCCTGAATTCCTAAAGCATCGCATTCGTGGCCCCAAGGGACACCTGTCCAACGTCGACTGCGCCATGCTTTTGAAACAAGCTCTTCCCCAGCGTCTGCGATGGGCCTGCCTCGGCCACTTGTCGGAAAAGAACAACGATCCCGAGGTCGCCATGCGGACGCATCACGAAATCTTGGGCAGTAGCTTCCCCCTACGTTGCGCCGACCGGCAAGCGGTTTCCGGCGCTATGATGATTGGCGAATTGACATCAATCACTGATCCGTGAACCACCAACGCTTGATCTCGACACCAATCGATTTAGCGTTCAATCTGCCAGCGACACAAATTCGTGCCACTCGACTCCATCGGGCAATCTGCGGTCGGCGGAAAATTCCAGATGCAGAATTCGGCGATGACGAGTCGTGCCTGGGACGGATGATCCGCTGCTGTGACTGATCAACGGCCGCATGGCAAGCACGCCGCCCACCGACGCATAGATCGTAACCGCCGCTCCGGCGCCGTCACCTTCGCTTGAACTTGAAACATGAGACCGCGGAATCACCTTCAACGGCCCGTTGTCGTCGGTGACTTCGTCCAAATGCAATCGCAGTGTCAGCATACGGGCAAGCACCGAATCACAGGCCACCAGATGCGGCACCCCAGCCTTCAATGTTGGCCGCGAAAACGACGGCGATTCAATTGAGTTGTTCTTCACCGCAATCGCCGTGTCCTTGTGCCATGGCAACGCCCATGTCCGGTCGGGCGGCTTGTCAAAGAACAACACACGAACCAGACCAAACTCGTCCCCCAAGAAATGCCTCAGAAACCCTAGCAGCGGTTCTTGCCGCCACAGGCTCTTCACGACCGGAACGGCCGTGATCACATTCCGCGCCGCGTAGACGTGACCACGACTCGATCGAGCGAGCGCACTTTGCTGCGATTCCGCGAACACTCGTTCACACGACGCTCGCAACATCTCGCACGTCGAAGCGTCAACCGCATCTTCCAGCACGGCAAATCCGCGACTGGAAAATCCTTCCGCAAGATCCGCGTCCATCTTCACCTGACGGTTTCTTCCGCAAGTCGAGGCGCGGAATAACCTTGTTCACGAATTTTGGCGATTAGCTTTTGCATCTCAACAACCTTCGCCGGATGTTGGTCTGCCAAGTTACGCCGCTGGCCAATGTCATTCTTCAAATCATAAAGCTCAACTGGCTGACCATCATCGGCCGGGTATTGATGCCGTTCTTCCCACCCTTGATCGCGACCAGACTGGTATCCGTCTTTCGAATCAATCAACAACCAATCGCCGTGCCGAATGGCATAGGCATTCTCACGAGTGTTGTGAATGTGAGTCGTGCGGATCTTATCCGTTTCCCCGGTCAATAACGGCAACAGGTTATGCGAATCTTCCGCTGAATCATCGGGCAAGTCGAATTCAAGTGCTGCCGCTAGAGTCGCCATCAAGTCGATCTGGCTGACTAACGCGTCGGAAACTTGTCCGCCTTGCGTGACGCCCGGCCACTTGATGATGTATGGCACATGATGCCCACCTTCGTAGATATCGCGTTTCAAACCCCTCAGTGGTTCGGCTGACCAGTGCCCAAACTTTTGATCACGAGCGTAGGCGTATTTCTCGGGACCGTTATCCGCCGTAAAGATAACAATCGTGTTTTCAGCTTGCCCACTTTCCTGCAGAGCACTAAGCAGCTTTCCGCAAGCATCATCCGTTTCAACGACAAAGTCACCGTAGGGCCCAGCCTGTGACTTGCCATCAAATTCATCATTCGGAATGATCGGCGCGTGAGGCGCAGGGAACGCAAAGTACAAGAAAAACGGTTTATCTTGATCCGCTTGCGACTTGATGAACTCAACCCCGCGCTCGGTCGTAGTCGGAATATTTTGGTACGGATCCCAGTCTGCATCCATTGGACCAGGGCGACACTCCCAATTTCCTTCCTTGATCGGTTTCCACTTGGATGTGTCCATGATTGCGCTGGGGGCGCGGACGACTTTGTCATCTTGGATCCAGCAATATGGTGGGAAGTTGATGACGGTATCCCCAAAGTAATGATCGAATCCGTGCGCTAGCGGGCCATCCGGAATCGACTTATCCCATTCGAACGCCTCCGGTCCCCAACCCGCGTTCCTGCCTTCGCCAAACTTCTTCGCACCAGGTTTTCTGATTGCTTCCCAATCCCAACCAAGGTGCCACTTGCCAATGGCCGCGGTATGGTAACCGCTCGATTTAAGCATCTCGGCCATCGTCAACCGTCCAGGCTTAAACACCGAACCGCCAAACGCGTTGACGATACCGTGAAAATCACGCCAGTGATGTCGCCCGGTCAGCAGGGCATATCGACTTGGCGTACAAATGCCCGATGAAGAATGCCCATCAGTAAACCGCATCCCCTCGGTAGCCAATCGATCAAGATTCGGTGTCGGTATCTTTGACTTGGCGTTGTAGCAACCAAGATCCCCAAATCCGAGATCGTCACCGTAAAGAATCAAAACGTTCGGCTGTTTCGCAGACACGTTCGATTCGGCAGTCAAGCAACCGACCAATGCAGCGCCAAAACAGGCGACGAACAACGTCCATCGCTGCCCAGTGCAACCGGCCATAAAAACTGTGACGGCGGAAAGAATCATCTTCATGTTGTTCAACTACCCTTTGTTCTCGAAATTTATTTCGATCGCGTTAACTTCACTGCGATTGAATTGATTCGCCGTACATATCGACGAGCGGCGGTTCAGCGACCCCGGCCATGGCCGAATCGATGACGTGCTTTAACTTTGCGATCGCCGCGCGATCCTGTTCGCTTGCTTCGCCAAGATCAATCGGCAATTCCTCTAGAGGTCGGTCCGTCAGTTTGAACAAACGCCCGTCGCGAAAGTACTTGTACTGGTGGTCCAGCGCAAACACCTCTCGCGAAAACTGTGACTTATCATACCCAGGGCGAGGATCGTACCAACAGAACACCGACTGCCGCGTCCCATCGGACCGTCCAAAGAGCTGCCCAGCAAAACTGACACCATCACACATCACATCTACGGGCAACTTGCTACCAGCAAGCTCAAGTAGCGTGGGCATGAAGTCCGACGCATCAACAAGCGAATCGACGACCGCCGGTTTGACGTGTCCGGGCCACGACACGATCAGCGGCACATGAACTCCGGTTTGCCGCGTCAGTCCTTTTCCACCGTTGATTGTTCGGCCGTCCGATAGCTGCGACGAAACGTCCAAGTGAGTTCCGTTGTCGCTATAGAAAATCACGACCGTGTTCTCACGCAGACCCTTCGACTTTAACCCAACAACCAAGTTACCGATCGCCGTGTCCATGTACTCAATCATGTCAGTCGCATACTCAAGCGACTCAGTCACCGGCTTTTCGGGATCCCAATCATCGCTGTTGGGCGTGGGTACAAAGGGCCAGTGCGGAAGCGCCATGGGATAATAGACAAACGCAGGTTGATCACGGTGACGCCCCAAGAAATCGATCGTCTTATCAACCCAAATGTCCTCGCCAAACTTTCCTGGATACGTTTTCAGCTCACCAGCTTCGCCCGCGGCTCCCTCTAGCATCGTCGGGTTCGCATATCGCGATCCCTTGTCCTCGGTATTGAGCGCATGATAGAGCGCGTACTCATCGAAGCCGGTGTCCTTGGCATGCATGCCCGTACCTCGCCTTTCATCGGATCCAGGAAAATCAGGCGGGTCATACGATTGCAATTGCCACTTTCCAAAGATCGCGGTCGCGTATCCAGCGTCCTTCATCCGATGCCCGAAGGTTGTTTCATTGGGATCAAGCGTGCCAAAGTACGTCCAGTTGCGATGGTTGTACTTGCCGGTCATCAACTGCACTCGTGTCGGGGTGCAAAGCGGCTGAGAGTAAGCGTGAGTGAATCGCACGCCATCTCGGGCAAGCCCATCGAGCGCAGGCGTACGATAGGAAACTCCACCATAGCACCCCAAGCCTTCAATCCCCACATCGTCCGCCATGATCAGCACGATGTTCGGCGGAGCCTCGGCATTGGCGTGAAAACAACAAATCCAAGGTAACAATATCAACAAAATGGATCGCACTGTTTTTCCCGATCGTCTTACGAATAAATATCTCGCCGCGCCGTTCCCGAACATCTGCAACCGTGACACATTGGCATGCAGCTTTATAAACAACCTGCGGCATCCTGTTGCGACTTCTACTTCAATGGTCGGTGTGCTTCATCCATGTACCGTTCCATCTTCTCAACCAATGCGGCATTCGTTGCAGCCACATCGTGCTGTTCGTCAACGTCGTCCGCCAGGTTGTAAAGCTCAATGGAAAGCATCTGTTTTCCCAGCTTCTTCTCGGACGACTGAACCGCCTTCCAATCGCCCATTCGCAACGATCGGCTGGAATACGGTTTCGCATTTCCATGAATGAATTCCATATAGATCGACTGATGCTTTGCTTGTGATTCTTCGTCCCCCAGCAAAGTGGGCAGGAACGAAAGACCATCCACCTGTGCCGGAACGGCTTGGCCAGTGATCTCGGCCATCGTCGGCACAATGTCCCAAAATGCACTGATGTGATCACTGGTTCGTCCGGCAACGATTTTTGCTGGCCAACGTACTAACAGTGGCGTTCGAATTCCGCCTTCGTAAAGGTCACGTTTGTGACCACGAAACGGACCATTCGAATCCCAGAACTCGGGGTCGTGCCCACCTTCCAAGTGAGAACCGTTGTCACTTGAAAAACAAACAATCGTATTTTCATCGACTCCAAGCTCAATCAGCAGGTCAAGAATACTGCCGACCTCGTTATCCAGGTTCTCCATCATCGCCGCAAAACCAGCGATAGGATTTTGAACCGGCGGGCAATCATCGTCCGGCCCGGCGCCGTATGTGCCGATCTTTCCATCGAACTGAGGATACACCTTACGCCATTTTTCATGCAACTGTTTCGGCGCATGCATCGCGGCATGTGGCACCGCGGTCGGGATATAGCAAAAGAACCGCGTTTTGGCACTCACACTCGACCGAATGAACTGTCTCGCATCGTCGACGATCATGTCATGAATGAAAGTTCCCGGTTGAAGCGGTTGCTCGACACCGTCGCGGACAATGCTGGATGGAAAGTAGGTGTGCGCGATCCTCTGACTCTTCCAACCCGAAAAGTGATCGAAACCATGGGTCAGAGGATTCGAGTTGCCGGAGTCCGACGTGATACCGAGCCCCCATTTTCCAAACGCTCCCGTGGCGTAACCTGCATTTTTAAACATTCGTGGAAGCGTGATCATTTTCGGATCCAGCGCGAACGTGTTCTCTTCGCCGTTGCCTCGGCAATGCACGTGCCCAGGATGCTGGCCAGTCATGATCACCGCGCGAGACGGGGAACACACCGTGTTGCCCGAATAGTGATCCGTAAAACGCAGACCTTCGCTAGCGAGCCGATCGATATTGGGCGTCTTCAATTTCTGCTGGCCATAACAACCAAGATCACCGATCCCAAGATCGTCCGCCAAAATGAAGATGACATTCGGACTGTCCGAATCAGCACCGCTAACAGGTTCGACAAAGATGGAAAACGGTATGGTGCAAAGCAAGATCAATGTGATCCATCGAACCATTGCCGGTCTTGTTAGTAGTACCGAAACAAGGCGAATGGGCTGCTTCAACGTCATGGAGATTATTCCTAGTTGCCGGTCAGTTTGGTTTCAAGCGAGCATACCACGACGCGGCGACGGCCTGTGTGATCCACAACGACGATTGGCAATCCACATGTTTGGCTTGCACGGAACGTTGCCTAGATCGTGAAAAGCTCGTCGATAGCTCCAGTCGAGTCACCAAACGAACCTGCCAAAATCCCACATCCACGCAGTGTGCTTAGCCACAGGTTGCACAATGGCGTCTTGGGATCGTCCATCACCAAGTGACGACCATGCTTGAACCCAGCACCCCCGCCGGTCACCAACGTTGGACAGTTCTTCAGCGTGTGAACGCTGCTTAGGTTCGTCCCCATCGTAATCGCTGCGTGATCATACAAACTGGACCCATCCGCCTCTTTTGTCGACTTTAACTTGTCGATGAACTCAGCCAGCAATTTTGCATGCGCCGTATCACGCGATTCCGAGACCGTCCGGCGTTCGCCTTCGGAATAGTGACTCATGCTGTGTGCGCTCATCGACGCACCAAGACTAGCGATCATCGAATCGACTGGCATGCGATACGTAAAGACACGAGTTGCGTCGACTTGCATCGCTGCAACCATGATGTCGTACATCATGCGAATTTCTTCAACGCCCTCAAGTGATTCCTTCGGCTGGCTGACGGAATCTCGAGGCACCTTCTTTTCAACGCCCAACCACGTCTCTTCTTTGGCCAACCGAACTTCGATTTCACGCACCGACTGAAAGTACTCTTCCAATTTTTCGTTGTCGGCACGATTGATTTTTCGGTTCACCGACCTTGCATCCGACAACACGGTATCAAGCACACTGCGTTGTTCCTTCAATCGTTGTTGCTGTACCGCTAGCGGCGTATTGTCTTGCGAGAACAGGCGATGGAACGCCGCAACGGGCGTATCGAGTCCTGCAACGGGCTTCCCCGATCGATTCCACGCCAATGACGATCCCGGCCCGTGACCGTCGTTCGAGGCACCTTTGGCGGCAAGCTGGATCGATGTGAAACGAGTCTGTTCGCCCAACGTTTCAGCAGCAACTTGATCGACCGAAATCGTGTTATGAAAACTCTGCCCCGGAATCGCGTACCGGTTCGCACCCGTCAACCAGAAAGTGCTTCCCGAGTGACCGTCAGCGGAATACTGGTGCATCAGATTCTGAATGATCGTGATGTCCTTCTGATGCTTTGCCAACGGTTTAAGAATTTCTGGCAACTCATAGTTTTCGCCAACGGTATTCACATCGGGATACCAACGGTCGGCTGTCACTCCAAATCCCATCCCCAAGAACACCATTCGCTTTGGTGGCCCACTGTCGATCGGCGCGGCCGACGCGAACCGCCGGAATCCAAACGACTCGAGCGCGGGCAACGCGATCAGTGCACTTGTGCTGCGAAGAAAACCACGACGTTGAATTTGTTTGCGTTTGCTCATTACCGTCTCGTCTAAGTAAGGAAGGGATGGTCGTTTGAAGTGAACTGGTAACGAACTACTTCGTTTGGAAAGTAGGTGACTGAACGAGTGCGTCAATGAAGTCGCTTAACTGATAGTTGTTTGGCTTTGCCGCGTCGATGATCGTTTTTGCAAGATCATGATCCGCGAAACCATAGGTCCGGCCGAGCCCGTAGGTGATTAGCGACTCAGTAAACCCTTGCGCGAAATCATCCGTGTGGCGAGCTACCGCGTCACGCATCGCGAAATAGTCGGCGAAAGTCTCACCGTCCGGAAGTCGTCCACTTGGATCGATATCGAACACCTTTTCGATTTGCCACTTACCGGCCTTCTGCCTTCCAGTGCCGATGATCTCTTTATCTCGCCACAATCCCGCCGCGTTAAAGTTTTCCAGCCCAAAGCCAAGCGGGTCAATCTTTCTGTGACAGTTCGTGCACTGAGGCTGCTCCTGGTGGGCGCGAGCAAGTTCTCGCGCCGACAGAACTTCGCCGGCCAGCCGGCTAAGCTGGGGGACGTTTGGCGGTGCCGGTGGTGGCGGATCGTTTAACAAGTGACGCAGAACCCACGCCCCTCGCTCGACCGCGGATGCTCGCTGACCATCCGAGCCCATCGCAAGAACCGCCGCCGTGCCAAGCAGTCCACCACGCAGCGAATCAGACGGCACCAGCACTTTGCGAAAGTGATATCCCTGAACGTTGGAAATACCGTAATAGCCAGCCATCAAATCATTGACGACTACAAAATCCGACTTCAGCAATGTCCCAAGAGGCAGCTTTTCCTTCAACATCAGATGCACGGTTTCAAAGATCTCTTCGCGAGCATTTGCGCGAACGGCATTGTCGAAGGTCGGGAAATCCCCACCGTCAAACTGAAACATGTCCAGCCGTTCCATTTGCAACCATTGAAACACGAACCCACGAACAAACTCGTCCGCTCGATCATCTGCCAACAATCGTGCGGTTTGTTGTTTCAACACACTTGGATTCAAAAGTTCACCGCTGCGGGCCAATGCTTGCAGTTGATCATCGGGCGGCGAACTCCAAAGCATGTACGCCAGTCGCACAGCAAGTTCCGCCCCCGTCAATCGCGGCGAAGATGTGTCGCCCGTTGACTCGACCATGTACATAAAACTGGGCGATGCAAGCACGACTGCCATCGGGCCGATCAATGCATCAACCGAAGACTCGCCCTTGCTGAGGCTGCCTAAATACTGATCAACCAGTCGATTGATGAACTCGGGTGCAGGCTCCTCACCACGAAAGGCAAGCGTCGCAAATCGGTGCAGGAATTGCTTCGCGAGTTTCGCGTCGGTTACCAACTCGACTTTCTCTAGCAATTCACTGGCGGAATGATTCGCCCGACTGGGTACGGGATCTGGCCCGATCAATTCGGCCCAGTCGATCCAGATGCCAGGCGGCGTCCCGATACCATTGGCTCGCATGTCCAACGTCGCCAAATTCTTGTCGCCGCGGTCTTGGTGACTGCGTTGGTGAATCCAGACCTGTTGCTTCTGGCCCGGCGAATGCTCGATCGGAAACTCAATGATCTCAGGACGATTCAGCGGCGCGGTGACTTTGCGCCATCCCAATAGTTTACGGCCGGTTCCGTACCCCGATGTGAATTCTAGATAGTGAAACCTTTCGCCAGCGTCGGGATACATGGCCGCACGCAAACGAATCACGTATTTGCCATCGGCGTTTTCATGCAGTACCGGCATTTTGACTTTTGTCATTCCGCCCTGTTTGATCGTCATGATCAAAGTGATGCCGGACTTTGTCTCGGGACGAGCAAGATACTGTTCAAGCTGCGGTAACCATTCGGCAGTACGTTGCTTCCTGGCTTGGTATTCATCGAGCAGCCCAAAATCAGAAGCAGGTTTTTCGCTTTGCGATAGGAACGCGTTCGACCGCGCGGCGATGTCTCGCATCGCAGCTGCGGCGGCGGCATAGTGCGGGTTGTATTCAACCTCGGGTTCAATACGAACCGTCTTTGACTTAATGGGCGACTTCGACGTCAACGCAAGCTCAAGCGTTGCTCTTGCCGTCGCCAAGTACTGCTCGAGCTGATCGCTAGAGAAAAACAGAGACGAACCGACGGTATCGAATCCCGATGTTGCCTGATCGTCAGGCAAAGTCGTGACATCGGGGCGAACGCCAAGCAGCGACTCAATCGTATTGGCATACTCGCGGCGATTGAGACGTCGTAGTGTGATCGCGCCACCCGAGTCGCTCAGAATCTGACGCGCCGTCACCATCCGCTGCGACAAGTCTTCAAGAAAGTCTGCCTTCACCGAGTCCCCAAGTGGTTCGACGTCCTCAGGTGGCATTTCACCCGAGTTGATAGACCCAAGAACCTTTTGCCAAAGCCCAGCAGTTGCAAGATCCTTGCTGACATCGAAGGACAAATTCTCAAGATCAATATTCGCCTCTTTCGTTGCCCCATCATGGCACTCAAAGCAGTGCTCCTTGAACATCGACAAATGCTTTTCGGGCATCAAGGCTGGCGTATCAGCGGTGGCATCAACCGCTCCCGCAGCAACGAGAGTCGCCACTACAAATGCGACGATAAAGTTCTTCGTATTGACCATTTCGATTTCTTGGTTGGTTTCTATTCTTAACCGGCGAACAGCGGACGAGCATCTTGCCACGATTCACAAACACGCGAACGATGGCGGGAAATGACACCTCGCCGACAACTCACTTAATCGTAAATTCAAGCAGCGGACCGGATGCTTCGGGGTTCGCGTCGTTAGCAAACGCGTGAGCGAGCCCGCGATCCTCGCCTTCGATCAGCCCCGTCGTCCGTACCAAAACAAACGTCACCTTGCCGTCTGGGTCCGCCTTCAAAAAATCCAGCAACTCGCTAGTTTCGATTCCGACGACGCCCTTTTGTTGACTGCGTGGAATGTCAAAGACGCCAAGCAAAACGCCGTCGTCGACATCCGGCGCATCTTCCCATGTCGGGTCCACGCCCCAAACTTGCTTGTCGACATGCGTGATTCCGTAGACTGCAAATGTATTGACCACCGGCAATCGAGAAGCGAATCCTTTACCACTGGCAACCTGGTTCAAACGCAGGCGAACCGATGTTACCGATGTCAAATCCACTGATGAAACATCCATCGAAAAGAACGCTCGGCTGTCCCACTTACGATCGTCGACCCACTTCACCACCAACATTTCGGGATGAATCCATTTGCCACGGCGATTGTTCCGGATGACATAGGACGACTGACCCTCGGTACCCACACGAATCAGCGGCAAAGTGTCTGCAAAGGCAGCCTCGGGCCTTTCACCATCGTAAGGAATCAGTGTTTTGTGAGTCATCGCAGCACCTTGGCGATCGGTTAGCCGAAAGTCTTTCCCGGACGCAGGATGGTGAACCGAAATCTCACCTTTCAGCACTTCGAAATCCGACTTCGCTAGTTCCCCTTGAACCGAAACAGCGAACTGGGTTCCGTGATCGACCGCATATCCATCGGGCGTCTCAACGACAAAACCCTCCGCCGATTCGGGGACGTTCACGATTACGGCACCGTCGATCAACTTACTGCGCATCGATGTCAGCAGCTCAAACTGAGCTGGCGCTTCCAATGTCACCTCGGCGCCGGAACGAAAGCGGATCGTCGCGATTCCCGCTATCAACTTTAGCGATCCCGGCGAAAGCGATGATCCCACCGTCGTCGGCAGCGCACTTTCCCAAGCTGCATTTTCACTCGACACCAACGTCGCAACCGACACTGTCTTTGTGAACTGAACTGCACCGCCCACCAACGCCAGCGCCACCGCAGCGATTGCAACCAAAACCGTCATCAGTTTTGCCCACGAAAGCGAGCCGCCCGGACGCGACAAAGCAGGCGGCTCCATCTGGCGTTCCATCGCCACGTTTCGCAAACCCGCATCCGTCGCCGCCGCGACTGCAAACTCTCGGCGCAATGCGGGATCGGCAGCCAACAACCGCTCTAGATCGCCCGTCTCGGCTTTCGAACAAAGCCCCAACAAATAACGATGAATTAAATCGCTCGCATTCATCCTAAGTCGCCTCGGGTTGCAGTCGACCGCGAACGCAATCCGCAAGTTTTAAACGTAGACGCGCCAGCAACTTATAGAATGCATTGACAGACTTCCCACTGGTCTCGGCGAGTTGCTGGATCCGGCCACCACCCGAATAGGGCGCCAACAAGAGTTGCTGATGCGACGCAGAAAACTGTGTCAGGCACGAATTCAATGCCTCGCGAATCTCGACAATCTCGCCCGCGTCGATCGACTCAGCCTCATCGGCGATCTGCTTCAGAACCTCGTCGCTTAGCAAATGCCCATTCCTGCGCAATCCCGAAACAGCCGACAAACACTTGAACCGCAGGATTACCTTTGCCCAAGGTAAAAAACCCTCTTCGTCTCGCAATTGCCCCAGCTTTTCCCACATCGTGACGCTGGCTTCTTGAATCGCGTCGTCAACGGCGTTCCAGTTTGGCAAAATCGACCGCGCAAAGGCACGCAGGGCCGGTTCATGCTTCAAAAAAAGCCGCATGAACTCGCCTTCAGAAATCGCTCGGGTTGGATCGTTAGAACGGGACATAACGACCTATTTGAGTCCGCGGACGATCCTGCCGCAAATTATCCGCAATTTTGCAAATGCACTCTCTCGTAGGCACGGCTCAGAAGTTCGCGGGTTGCGTCAAAACCCTTTCCCTAAAGGGTTTCGGACGAATTCCGCGACGAACGATGACCATCCTAAACTGCAAGACATCTAGCGACGGTTCGCTAGGCCAAAATCCCCTTGATCACGTTGCCGTGCACATTGGTCAAACGCCGCTCTAACCCGTTGTGATAATACGTTAGCTGTTCGTGGTTGAGTCCCATCAAGTGCAAGAGCGTCGCGTTGAAGTCATAGACACTCACTTCATCAACGGCCGCCTTGAATCCGAACTCATCGCTCTCGCCATAACTGAACCCCTTCTTGACGCCCGCTCCGGCCATGAAGCACGTGAACGCATCGGGATTGTGATCACGACCGGTACCGTTAGCTTGCAAGAACGGCATGCGACCGAACTCGGTGCACCAAACGACGAGCGTGTGTTCCAACATCCCACGCTGCTTCAGGTCGGCGATCAACGCCGCCGTCGGCTGGTCCATGATCTCGGCCTGCATTCCGTGCGTCTTTAATATGTCGCTATGCGAATCCCAATTCGTGATGCCGTTGCCACCGGCCGGGTCACTGCCATTGAATAGCTGCACGACTCGAACACCCTTTTCGAGCAAACGCCGCGCCAGGATACAGTTGTTCGCATACGCCTTCTTCAGATCCGTGCCGGTATCGGTTCCATAAGCATCGTGAACGTGTTTCGGCTCGTTCGCGATATCCATCACATCCGGTACCGAGGTCTGCATTCGGCCAGCCAGTTCGTAACTGGCAATTCGCCCCGCCAAATCCGCATCGCCTGGAAATTGTTGCAAGTGTTGAGCGTTCAACTTTTGTAGTAGCGCCACGCTTGCCCGGTCCGACGCAGCGTCGTACCCAGCAGGTCGACTCAAATTCGACGGCGGCGCCGAAGCCGTAAAGTCGGTTCCTTGGAAAGCAGCAGGTAAAAATCCACTGCCGAAATTATTCTTACCGCTACGCGCCATTCCACGAGGATCGTTGATCGCCACGAACGCTGGCAATTCACTGGTCTCGCATCCCAAAGCGTACGTTACCCAAGAACCAAATGACGGAAAGCCTTCCATCGTGAACCCGGTGTTGAAGAAGTTCTCGCCTTGCGGATGCGCACTGGTTTGGGTCGAAAGCGAATGAACAAAACAAAAGTCATCGACCATGTTGGCAAGATTCGGCAACAAGTCCGAAACCATCTTGCCACTTTCCCCGCGCGGTTTGAAATCCCAAAACGGCTTGGCGATGTTGCCTGTTGGACCTTCGAAAGTAATCTCGGGCATGCCTGGCGGTTTCTGACCATCCAACTTGTAAAGGTCCGGTTTGTAATCAAACGTATCCAGATGGCTAACTGCACCGGGCAAATAAATCACCAACACTTGCTTGGCCGGCATTTCGAAATGTGGCGGCCGCGCAGCGTACGGATTCTTGTCATCAATGTCGGGCCGAATCGGCCCCAACTGATCTGCGCCAAGCAACTTGTCCTGGGCCAGCAATTGCGACAACGCAATGGCTCCCATCGACATACCGGATTGACCGAGGAACGCGCGGCGATCAAGTAAGGATCGCCCGATCGATGATAGTTTTTCTGGGTTCATGGCAGGAATGCAAATTCGTTAGTGTTGATGAGTGTACGACACAAAAGCGCCAGGCTTTGTTGCTTTGCGAAGTCAATCGCCTCTTCGGCTTCCTCTTCAGTTGGTTTTCGAGCGAGCAACAACTCGAAACAACGAGTGACCTGCGCCGAGGTATCATTGCCAGCCTCGCGTTTGGCACGCGCAGCCAAGAAAGCAGCTTGCTCGACCACAAAATCGCTATTCATCAGATTCAGCGCCTGCAACGGAGTGGTCGAGACTGGACGCTTGGCCTTAATCTGTCCACAATCCGGAAAATCGAATGCCGTAAACATGTGATCATCGACCCGGCGCATCCGTTCTTGGTACAGCATTCTGCGCCACGTTTGGTCGCTATGGTTGTCAACGACTTCCCACTGGGCATAGCGTGCCTTGACGTTGTGAATTCGATAGCTCGGTCCGCCGATTGATTCGTCCAATCGTCCAGTGGCCTGCAAAATGGAATCACGAATCACTTCAGCTTCGACACGGCGAGGCGGGTATCGCCACAGCAATTGCGCGGACGCATCTTTCGACAGACCGTCTTTTTCCGGTTCGCTCGACTGACGAAACGCCCTCGATAAAACCATCATTCGGATCATGCGTTTGACCGACCACGGCGTCTGCTGCGACGGATCAATGAACTGATTGGCCAGCCAATCCAACAACTCGGGGTGAGTTGGTGGGGCGCCGGCTTTTCCAAAATCACTTGGCGTGGAAACAATCCCAGACCCGAATGTGTGATGCCAGATACGGTTGACCATGACCCGAGGTGTTAGTGGATTGCTAGGATCCACCAACCAATCCGCTAGAGCCGCCCGACGCTGGGGCCCTGGTGCGTCGGGCATCAAATCCAGCGTACCGCCAAGTTGTTTGGGACCGGCCGCATCGACCTTCCCGTGGGGCGTCTCGGGACTTCCCCGCAACAATACGAAGGTTTCCACCGGTTCGATAAACGTTGCCAAGAAAGCGGGCTGCGGTCCTTGCACCAACAGTTCGCTGATCACGTCCTGCATCTTGCTTTGTAAATCTTGCCGTTTTTCCTTTCCGGATTTTCTTTTCTGCATCTCAGCCGTCGATGCAAACGCTTTCCAATTCCCCTCGTCGTCCCGCAACTCGATCTTGAATTCGCCGTAGTTCGCTTTGTTCATTCCATTCAAATAGTCTGTCTCTAAAAAGTCCTCGCGATTGGTGCTGATTCGAATCGTACTGACCGTTACCGGCTCTGGAAACTCAAACTCGACCCACGGACGTTCCTTTGACTTCGGAGGCGATTTCGCAATCCACCCCTTTGTCCCGAAAACACCGTCCGTCAACTTCGCCGCAGGCTTCCCATCGACTAACGTCGCAGGATTGCCTCGCACAACGGTACCGAACGATCGTTGAGCGACGTTTTGACCGCCACCTTTGGCTTCGATGATTTCCAACTCGTCCGCGTTCACCCAACCGTTATCAAACGAAACACGAATCTCTCGAGTCGTTTTGGGTTGGAAGTGAATTTCTTGGTATCCCTGCCAATCTTCTTTCCATGCCCAGCCGGGAGCCCGCATCTGACCGCGAAGCTCGTTCAATTCGCGTCGCAACTCTTGTTCGCGAACCACCCGAGGATGCTCCGGTGAAAGCTCTGGATACCGGCTGCCAAATTCGACGTCTTGGAATGCTGCCGACATCGCGTAATAGTCTTGAATCGAAATCGGATCGAACTTGTGGTTGTGGCAACGCGCGCAACCGATCGTGACTCCCATCACCGACGCACCAACCGTTTGCAAGACTTCGTCGATCCGATCAGCACGGGCTTGGCGGATCGCCGTTTCCTCGGCCCCAACCGTAGCCGATGGAACATGCGGCCCAGCAACCATGAACCCCGTCGCGTCGCCTGCGCCCATCACGTCGCCAGCTAATTGCTCGCGAATGAACAAATTGTATGGCTTGTCCTGGTTGAACGAACGCACGACATAATCGCGATACATCCACGCGTTCTTTCGGTACAAATTGCTTTCACTGCCGTTGGTTTCAGCCCAACGAATCACGTCGAGCCAATGCTGGGCCCAACGTTCACCAAAGTGATCTGACGCAAGCAGTTCATCGACCAAAGCGTCATAGGCTGCGTCAGCATCAACCGCAAAGGCGGCCACAAAATCATCACTGCGCTTCGGAGTCGGCGCGATGCCGGTTAACACAATCGATGCCCGACGAATTAGCGAACGCGGATCCGCAGCACGATTGAAGGTCAGACCTGCTTCGCCAAGCTTGCTTTCCAAGAATTGGTCAATGCTATTGTGATCAAACGCGGTTTGCATCGGCAAAAACGACCAGTGGTCGACTTCGTCTTCGGCGACCTGATCCATCTGGCCGGGCCAGTCAGCGCCTTGTTTGATCCACCGCGTCAGTATCTCAATTTGTTCGGCAGGAATCTTGTCCTCATCCGGCGGCATCGCCGTTTCTTCGTCAACGTGATTGACCACATCGATCAAGTAACTTTTCTCGGGATGGCTCGGAACCAACGCCGCCAAACCAGAATCACCACCACGAAGCATCCGGCCGCGCATGTCGAGTCGCAAACCAGACTCTTGTTCATCTTCTCCGTGACAGTGCAAACAATGCTCTTCCAGAATCGGCAACACATCATCGTTAAAGTCGATCTCGCTCGCCTGCAGGCCACCCGAGAAACCGAACGCAACGAAACTGCACGCAACAAAAAAAAGAGCGAGGGTCGAAATTCGTATCATGAGAATTAATTCGGGTAGAGCCGTTGGATATCAATTGAAATCAATAGTCGCGGAAAGCGTTGACCGCTAGCGACTTACGAACCCGGCCTGGAGCTGGTCGGTCAATTCGCGAACGAGTTCCTGATTCTCGCTGGCAATGTTCTTCGTTTCATTCGGATCGTTTTGGTGATCAAACAGTTCCGTGAACACCGGTTTCGCACTCGAATCACGGTGATCACGCCACTGCACTAACCGATAACGATCGGTCCGCATCGTGTAACCCATCAAGTGTTCCTCGAACAGTTCACGGTCCCACTTATCTCCTTGCTGGTCGATGATCCGAGACTCAACTTCTTTGATCAACGGACCGAACCAAGTCTCACGCATCCCTTGCGACAACGGATTCGCCGCCCATTCCCGCAGTGCTGGATTTGGATACTGACTAAACGCTGCTTTCTTCCAGGGCTGCGCCGGATCATCTAGTAGCGGCACGAAACTGTCACCTTCAAGATGCTCGGGTACCGATAAACCAGCCAGCTCGCATAGCGTTGGATAGATGTCGACTAATTCAACAAGTGCATCCGTCGTTACGCCGCGCGACTTCATATTCGGCGTCCAGATCATCAAAGGCACGCGAGTCGCGATTTCATAGTTCGTTGCCTTTCCCCACACACCCATGTCGCCAAGATGCCAACCATGGTCGCCCCAAAGCACGATGATTGTGTTGTCACGAACGTCAGCATTCTCCAACGCCTCAATCAACTTTCCAATCTGCGCATCGACGTAACTAACGCTCGCCAGGTATGCGTGTTTCAACGTTCGAGACAGATCCGGATCGATCGGTCCCGTCTTTGGAATGCCTGATCGAGTCCGCAGTTCGAATGAAGCGTGCAGCCCCATCGCAGCACCATGGTCCGGTGCATCCACCTCGGTCGCCATTGGAATTGAATCTGCGTCGTAAAGATCCCAGTACTTCGACGGTGCGCACCAATTCAAGTGCGGCAACTTGTAACCCATCCCAAGAAAGAATGGCTTACCATCTACCTGAACCATCTCTTTCATGGTCTCGATAGCCAACTGCGTGTTGTATCCATCCAGGTAAGCAGTATCCGGAACATTGGCTTTCTCGTATGCCGGCCCCGCTGCCAAACCAAGTCGCGCCGCCTCGCCATACTTGGACAACATTTTTCTCATGTTGTCGGCTTTCAACTTGTTATTTTCAGGAAGAGCGTATGCCCCAATTGGCTTCTTGATTCCCTTGATGAACCGCACCGGATCACGACTCCACGACCGTCCTTCGTCGGTGTCGCCTTGGTGAAAAATTTTGCCACAATACGCCGCCTCGTACCCAGCGGCTACAAAATGTTCAGGTAGCGTCAAGATCTCTGGCTGCAACTCACGCAGCGAAACGTAGTTGTGGAACAACCCGGTCGTTTCAGGCCTTGCTCCCGTCATCAGGCTCGCACGCGATGGACGACAAATTGCTTGCTGACAATAGGCTCGATTGAACAGCAACCCTTCACTCGCCAAAGCGTCCAAATTCGGCGTCACGGCGATCGGCGATCCATAGCAACCCAATTCAGGTCTCAGATCGTCAACCGCAATGAACAGAACGTTCGGCTTATCGGCGGCATGGACGATGCCTGCGCAGATAAAAGTGACGACGAATAGCATAGTGAAAATTTTCATAAGTTCATATTTCTGTACGGTGGAACGTCGAGAATGAGTATTGACGAGCGCTAGTACCCAAGCGGTTTTCCCTGGTCGTAAAGCGATTTGATTTCGCTTTCCGTGAGTGCAGCGTTGTAAATCCCCAACTCATCAATCGTGCCATCCAGGTTACGGACAGCAAACTCTGGCGTCTTTCGAAATGGTTGGCCCCAGTTGCCGATCTCCGCTGGGCCAATTCGTAAGGTATCGGTGTAGAACTCGTCCTTGATCGTCTCACTGCCGATGCGTACGCCGTTGACATACTGATCGACCCGGCGGCCCACCGGGTCATAAACCGAAGCAAGATGAAACCACTGACCGCTTTTGGTGATATCCCAAAACGGCTCGGTAAAGTAAACGTGGTGCAAACCGGCCGCTTGAACGACCTGCTGCTCATCTTCGCTGAAATGCGAAAACTCTTTCGTGTCGTCAACCATCACCGACAACATCAGCTTGCCGTCATTGCGAATTTGCCAATGCGGCTCGCCGTTCTCGTAGCCATCGCCCATAAACAATGCATTGTACCGATGCGAAAGGTCATCGATCCGAACCCAGGCGGCGAACGTAAAAGCCAAGAACGTCCCATCAAGCCGCGTGCGAACTCGAGCGGCCGGTCGATCGAATTCCAATCCGGTCGACCCCTCGCCGAAACGCCCGACTGATGCAACGACGGGACCGACCAAAGTGCCGTCACCAGCCGAGCCCGCGACTGCCGCGTTGGTTACCAAACGCGACGAACCAGTCGCGTCACCCAAATCGTGTTCGAATGGGTAGTAGGCAATCAAACGCTTGTCTTTACGAAGCGAATCAAACGCAACTTGCCAACTCGATAACTTCTGACGCTGAAGCTGCGACTGTTGGCTCCGCAGTTCCTCGGACGTGGCTATCGACGATTCGTCCTCCGATGCATCCTTTTGTCCGTCCAGCCACTGGTCTTCGCCAGTTGTCAATCGCTTCGGATCATGGGCCGACTGATGAATTTCAACTTCCCCATCAATCACCCGGACTCGTGCATTGTTGCTCGTGACGGACAGCGAAAACTCGGTGCCCAGATCAATGATTTTAGAATCGGCAGCATGCACCACAAACCCGCGAGCAGCAGGAGGAACCGACGCACGCAGTCGCCCCGACACACATGTCAGCTCCCAATCGGACGTGACATTTAGTTCCGCAGGCCCTTCCACGACAAGAGAGGCACCACAGAAAAAGTCCATTTCGACGACACCGCTGTCGATTGAAAAGGTGCCCGCAGGAATCAAGTCCCCCGACCGGTAAGAAGCCGCACCATCCGACCAGCGGACGTTTAGAACCCGACGCAAA
The DNA here is from genome assembly GCF_007860175.1 of Rubripirellula reticaptiva. Classification (NCBI taxonomy): domain Bacteria; kingdom Pseudomonadati; phylum Planctomycetota; class Planctomycetia; order Pirellulales; family Pirellulaceae; genus Rubripirellula; species Rubripirellula reticaptiva. The sequence continues at coordinate 716,159 of NZ_SJPX01000001.1, forward strand.
CTAGCATGGCCAGCAACCATCGTTTCAACATCGTTTGCGGACACAGGGCCAGCAAATTGCTGGGCCGGTCGCTGAACAGGTCGCTGGGCAATCGATTCGCCTGAGGACCGGCGTCCAATCGCAAACGCAGCGAGCGAACACACCGCAACCAAAACGGCCGCCACCGCAAACCACGCCGGAAAGTCCTGACGACGGGAAACGGCTTGAACCGCTACTGTTGGGGTGACGGTACCAACGCCCGGCCAACCGGTCTCGCCAAGCGATTCATAGAGTTCAACACTCTCAAGGTACAACGCCCGTGCTTCGGCACTTTGAATCAGCGATTGCTGCATTGACGCAAAGTCCTCGAGCCCGATAGTGCCATCAAGCGAGGCGAAGATCTGTTCCTGCAATTTTCGATTCATAAGACTACTGACTCGCCAACTGCGATTGAACACACTTCAACATCGCCGATCGCAACGCGTTAACACGACTGTACAAACGTCTTGCTTCGACTCCCATTTGTTTGGCAATCCCCGCTACTGAATCCCCCGTCGCATGTACGCTTAGCAACAAACGCCGGTCGTCCTGACTCAATTTACTTAAACACTGAGTCAACGCCGCTTGCCGTGGCGACTCCTTCGCCGCCCACGAACTGGAATCCTCGGCAAGCAACTCCACTAGTTCATCGCTAAACACCAAACGTTCTCGCGAAGCATCACGCACCCGGCTGAGCACTTTGAATCGAGCGATCACACAAGCCCACCGAATGAAGGCCTCATGCCGCGAGTCGCCTGGGTCCGCCGATTCCGCAGCATATGAAAACGATTCGAACTTTCGCCAGCACTCCAGCGAAACATCCTGCATCACGTCATCGATGCCCTCTGCCCCAACCATCAACGACCGGACGAAACGGCGAACGCGATGCTCGCAGTGCCCCAGAAGGGATACAAAGTCGTCGTACTGTTCGTCTCGAGTCGTCATGAAGGTTGCTCGCCGTCAAAAAATTGCTCCCTTGTAAGTTCCGTCAGTTGAGTGCTTTACCAAACCAATTTCAAATTTCCTTGAACTTTTTCGGCCCCGGCCGTCGAAACTCCATCTTTTTGCAGCAAGACTTCGAAGCCTACTTCTCCTTTGATGGCCGATTATTTAGCCACGGCAAACGACTCGACCGGGTGGATCGATTCCAAGAGACCAAATTCCGGTTCGTCAAATCGGGCCGAAGAGTTCCGGAAACAGCTTGGTTGGCGGCAAGCAAAGCAGGCGACGAAAGAACGCCAGTGCAGCCGCTGTGATTTTGCGGCAGGCATCAGTGGTGCGATCTCAATCGCAACGACTTATCGGTACTGACTACGCTTATCGGTACTGACTATGCGATTCGTCGATACTGTGGACGCTGGCCAGATTGTTGATCGGTAAGGTCGGCGCAAATGTCGCTGAACATGTCGCTCATCAACCGATTCGATTTCCCCCAATCATACAATTGACCAGAGATCGTCGCGTTGAATGTGATTCGGCAATAGCCATCACAGGCCTCGATCAACACATGCAGACGCCCGCGATTGGTGATCAAACCCGAGGGAAGCTCTGTGCTCAGCGAACACTGGTCGATCGATTGATGAACTTCATCAATCACCCACGCCTTCGATGCAATCGTGCACAAAACGGCCAACATCAAACGTCCTGGACTGGTATCAAACACGCCTTGCGTTTGCCGATCCATTTTGATTCCCAGCTTGTCGTAGATCGGAAGAATCGCCTTGGTGAACTTGCCTAGCGAGAACCCGATGGGCGAGACCGCATCGAAGACTTCAAGCAAATCTTCGCCAGTGACACCAGGCTTCGCGATCTTTGCAGAGGCTGCGATTCTCGCTCGCGCGACTGGATGGTCAAGCACGGTTTGATAGTGAATCGAATTTGTCCAATCCGCAGATTCATCGACGAGAACCGCTTCGACAATCTCGTTTTCCACGAGCAATTGATCATCACTCGAAAAGATCCCCCCGGGATCACCGCTCAGCGAAGCCGGGCTCTGGTTCTTACCACATGCTGAACAGAACTTTGCCGCTCCATCGGCTCCACAATGGACACAGAACATCGATATCAGCTCGCTGTTTGGAATTGGGTGACACAACGCCCGGGGCGACTAAACGAGGCTACCGAAATTCCGAAAGAGGGGGCAAGACACAATTCCGCTCGCTCGGGCGATTGACAGGCCCTCGAAACGAACCGTTGGTATCCAATACTCACTTTGCCGGACGATTCGGGTTCTCGTACCAAGCCACGTTTGCAGTGCCGCGGCCTGCGTTGAGCAAATCCAAGTCTCCGTCGCCATCCATGTCCACGCTGCTGAGGTGATAACTTTGTTGGTTGCGATCGAGCGTGTGATGCGTGAATGAACCGCTGCCATCGTTTTCGTACCACATCAATAGCTCGCTTCCAAAGCCGCAAACGGCGGCATCGATGTCGCCATCCTGATCGTGATCTGCGACGGTCAAGCTGTGTGGAAATTCAATTTCGGGATCAATGGTATGAATTTTCCAACTTGGATTCTCGAACCAGATCACGCCGTTGCCATGACCTCGCGATGCCAACCAATCGACTTTGCCGTCGCCGTTGACGTCCGCAGGCGAGATGTTGGTAGCGGCAGTTTGATCCTCGGCAAGAATCACCTTCTCCCAGACGCCGTCCACTTTATCCTTGCCAGGGTTCTTCCAATAGGCGAACCAATTCCCATCCGTGAATGGCAGCCCCTTTGCTCCCACTGCGATTTCTTTCCATCCATCTCCGTCAATGTCGCCGACACCCATGTAATGGCTGCCACCGCGGGCGTCCTTATCGGCAAAGACATGTCGATCCCAATGGGGAGCCGTCGCCGGATCGATCGGAATCGACAACCACGCGATCGAGTCACCGATGCCTCGGTCGGGTTCAAAATTGTTGATCACCAAATCATCACGACCATCGTTGTCGATGTCACTTCGCGTCAAACAATGGATACCCGTGATTTGCGGATCAATCGTCCGACTCTGCCAAAATGAATCGACGTCGTAACCCCTCTTCACACCACTCTTCCAATCATCTGACGTGGTGACGTTGACCGAACGACCGGGGTTTTCGAGCCAAAACGGATGTTCAGATGCAACCGCGCCGGCCCAGTCCAAGTCGCCATCCCCGTCAACGTCGATCACGGTGCTGTGGATGCATGTTTGCTTTCGATTCGCAAACCGATGCAATACATGCACTTCATTCCAATTCGGCGCAAGAAACAAACTGACCGTTCCACCAAAGCTGCAAACCACGTCCATCAGTCCGTCGGAATTTGCGTCGATCGCGACCGCCGTGTTGCAGTGCCCCCGATCCATCACAAGATGCTTCTTCCAAGCGACCTCGGTGCCATCATCGGCCGCCACAATGGAAGAACCCAACAGCGTGATTGCAACAACGGCCCGCAACCGCGCAAACGCATCGCTGAACTGACACGGATTCGTTTTGGACATATTGGACTCTGCGATCTATTGACAAAACGTAACCATTTTCGCCCGGATCGAAAGATAAAAACATGCGTCAAGTACCACTGACGCCCGGGACCCAAACTATACCTTGCCTATAACAACACAATGTCCAACGACGAGCCTAACGCGGCAATTCAGGTCCGCAAAATGTACCTGCAACCCTAACTAGTGAACATCAGATACCCAAGGATCCGAGCCGCAGATTTGGAAAACTCAACGGAACCTGCGCCCCAAATAATGCTGGATTCAGCCTCTAAAATCGAACACACTTAAAACCCGATAAGCTGTCACGCGCGACATCGACGGGCTATTTTGCCTCCCACCTGAATCCGAAAGCCAATCCATGCGAAATACCAACATCGGTCACGCCGCCTATCTTCGAATGCTTGTCATACCGCTGCTTGCCGGTTTCGGTTTGGCTTTGCCGGCGCAGGCTGAAATCTGGATTGATACGACCGGAAGTTTCAAAATTGATGCTGAATATGAACGCGTCGATGGCAGCAGTGTCGTGCTGCGTAAAGCCAACGGACAAACAATTGCAGTTCCGATCAATCGACTCAGCGAAGCAAGCCGTGCAAGAGCCAAAGAGTTGTACGAGCAAGCCAAGTCAGGCGGTTCGAAGTCGCCGACCAATTTGGCGACCAACTCTGAGTCAGGCGGATCCCGCTATCAACCAGCCAATCGATTCGCAAACATTGTCGCTCCCTCAGCGCCCGACATTGGTCAGATGGATCCGTTTCCTATCAACCCAAAACTGCAACAGCAATTCGACTACATGAAAGCACAGGTGATGAACGGGCACCTGGAAGTGCTTTGGTACTGCCTACCTGACGATGTGCGAACAGAACTCGACAGCCAAGAGTTCCGTGATCTGTATCGGCCGATGTTGGAAAACTACGCTGACCAAAATGCCGCAATGGAAAAGATGACCGCAAAGTTGTTGGAAGTTCTAACCACGAAAAAGGACTTCGTGTTTGGTTCGTCGTTACTCGCTAGCGTGCCACCGGGCGTTCTGCCGATGCTTCAGCAAGGATATGATCCAGGTGTTGGATTGATGTACGAGTGGATGTCGCTTTCTAAGGGTTTTGAATCGATTCCCGAGACCACTTTCACCGAACTTGCCAACTACCACTTGCCACGCCTAGGCGCGCACGCAACAGGACTGCTGCCGCTCGCACCAACCGGTTCGATTGACGGACTACTCGACCAAGTGGTCATCGAACAAACCAGTGCAAACACTGGGACAATCACCGCACCAAAACAAAACGGCGAGACCGAAACCGTTGAGGTAGTCCTTCACGACGGACGTTGGTTGCCAAGTGAGTTTGTCGACCTGTTGATCGCCAACAAAGACAATCTGGTTCAAAAAGCAAAAGAGTCGGCGACTGAGTTCGAGAAAGTCATGAGCCCAGCGAGTCAGGTGCAAACCGCGGCGTTGCTGGAAACCGTTTCTGTCCCTGTGGGCGCAGCTCTCGACAGCCTGCTGGCCGCCACCAACCAACGGGAATTTGATCAAGCCGCCATGGGAATGGTCCAACAAGCCATGATGATGGCCGCCGGCATGGGTGCTGCAAACGCAGCGCCCCCCAGCCCCCCCCAGGATTCTAAAGATGGGCAGCCCCAATCGTCGGTTCGGGTTCCGAGCCGACCCACACTGCTTTGGGCAACTTCCTAAAAGAATGTCCAAAGCTGTGCTCGCAAGAGCGTCCCGCTTGCGCCGGCAACGTAGCCTGTTCGAGACTGCTGTGCAGGCGAGTCACCGATCGACGTTACGTCAAACGTGAAGCGTGCCGATCGCTGATTAAAGAGGTACCAATTCAAACCAGCGGAGACCTCGTCACCGCGACCTTGGTTGCCAAACACTTGTGATCCTCGAGCGAAACACTCTAGCTGTTCGGGAATGATAAACGCGCCGCCTTGGACAAAGAAACCGTGATCAAACTGGGACGGAAGCGATTCACCGGCAGTACCTTCGATGTTGCGTAACCAACGCAAAAACACTTCTGAGCTAAAACTGAGCCCGCGCCATTTGGTTCCCATGTGAATCGAATAAAGCCAAAGATCGAACGCGTTCACGCTGACCCCAGGCTCGAGTGCACCCGGCTCGTTCAAACGCGTCCCGTCACTCAAACGAATCACGGTTTGTTCCGCCCCCGCTTGTGCGTCAATGCTGCTGTCGTTGCGAGTGTACGTAAGCCCGTGACCCACGCGCGCGGCTAGTTGCTGATGACTTTCGATGTCCGAGAACCCAGACCCAAAGTCACCTCGCGGTTCCCACCACGAAAGAAACGAATATGCAAACTGAGTGTCTAGTTCCGAAGCACGCAGCGATAGCGTGTTGAATCCATTTCCCACCAGCGCGTGGTACGAAATGTCATCGGTCAGCTTGCCAATCGCCCAAACCCCAGCCGTGATGGATGGCCGAAAGAACGTCGTCGCCATCGTTCGGTCCGCGCCCAATGTGTATCGAGACGTCTCAGTCCATTCCCAAGTTCCGGGCAATTTTCCAAGCCCCATGTAAATGGCAAGTCGATCGTTGATGCGAAACGAAGTCCATCCCAACAATAGCTGGATCGGATTGCTCGCAACGGTGCTGTAATCGACGTTCGCATAGAACCGAAGATCTTCGTCAAACGCATACCCTGAGAACACGAGGCGTCCACGATTGATGTCGAAATCATTCCGGTTTGGAATCTCGCGAACGATGCCCGCGGCGTCGACCGATGTTGCCTGATCACGATCAAAACCGGTGTATCGAAATTGCTGGTGCAGCCCGACGGTCAACTCGAAAGGCGTCTCGTCGGAATCGTACGGGCGAAGCGTCCACCCCGCGTCATAAGTCGAATAGTGAGTCGGACGATGGGTGGATGAGTCCGAACTCAACGCAGATTCAACAAGACGCAGCTCGGAATCTTGCTGCAGTTCGGCCACCATCTGTTCCAACTGATCAATTCGGCTCAGCGCTGCTGGCAAACGAGCATCCGCTGCGTCTGCTGACGTTGAAACCAGCAATCCTAATTCTTCGGCGCATCCTACTGAGCCGACGAACCCTGTCGTGACGACGACAAACAGAGTTCCCAGAAAATTTATGAGTTGCTTGTGTGCGTATTCTCGCATCCGCAGCTTTCAAGCCGAGTAACTGATCGTATAGTCGAATAATCGGTATTCAGCCGAGTCTGATTGCAACAATTGGACAACTTTTCCCGAGTACTTTGGTCACATGCTCCCACCGACGGATGTGAAACGCAGCCGAGTTGGTTGCCATCACGCACAAATTTTGCGTTAGGTCAACATGATTGCGACCCGTGTCAACGCGTGAAACACGATGCCCATCATTTAATCATGGCGTCGTCTTTTCAATGACAAGTTTTTGAATGACGTCGAAATCGACCTGGCGATTTTCAGCGGGAAAAGTGTGCGGCAGCAACCACCACTCTTCCGAAAAACTCGCTGCTTGGCCGGGTGCCAAATTCTCGGCAGGACCAATTGGCTCGAGTTCCACCATATCTTTTTCCGGGTACCAAATCGAAATCGTTAACGATGCAAACTCGTTGTATGACCGGTCCGGGAACGTCGCAAAACGTTTGACGAACATATGGTCGTTGGGCACCAAATAAGCGAGCCATCCGGCGTGCGAATCGAAACCCAGCTTTGGCTTCGCTGGCACATCGCGAACCACCACCGCTCGATCTGAAACGTCGATATTCGGATCCTCTGGTACGATCGTTAGCACGTTTCCGTTCTCGTACCGAACGTATCCGTTGGGGAATCGACCAAGCGGTAATCGTGGCACGACGGCAATCCCGCCACCAATCGCAAATGTGCGACTCCAATGACAAAGACTGACTGGATGATCCGATTCATTCACGATCGTCTGCGTGCACGTCAGTTGCGAAGTTGTAGCGCTGAGCCAGAAGTCACGAATCAATCGAACACCTGATACGGGGTCAAACTCGCTCGTCATCTTGGCGGAACGCGGACCAGTAACTTCGCCGATCCAAGGACCAGCCCAAAGAACGAAGCCGCGCTTGACCATCTTCTCGGGCCCGATGTCAAACCGCCCGGCATTCATCGGCATTTTCCCCACACCTTCCCTGTAGGTCCATCCTTCGTCGCCCGCAGGCAAAAAGAGCACGTTGACTCCATCGAGCGAATACTCAAGCACACGACCGCCAGCCTCGGGACAAAGCGTCACCGTTGTCGACGAGTTACTCAGCCGAATGCAGTGCTCGTAGCCGTAGTACGCAGTGACCTCGGCATCAGCCGCCATCAAGAACTCACCACCCAAGATCGAGACAACCCAAAGCACGACCACAGAAAACCAACATCGATGACAAACACGACAAGCAATCATGAGTTAACCCGAATCATGCGAAGCGAAGGGGGACAAGCGAAACCAAGCTTACTCAACGTATTTTCAACCTTCGGTACCCGCAAGCGCCAATGCACGCCCCGTACTTCCGATTGCGCAGATCAGTTTTCTGTTCCGACAAGCCAGCTTTTCTCAAACCAGCTTCACTTGCACACGCCCGGCCAATTGCTCGGCAACAGAAACCGGGCACGGCAACAGAAAAGCCAAGAATTCGCCAAGCTTTGGCGATCGGAATCCACGCAAGCATCCTGCACAGGAACCGGGCACGCAGCACAGCAAACAAGCAGCATCGGCAGGCATCACCGACCAGACGCGGTACTTCTAAAATCGTTGATGAGTCCGCAAAAGTGCCGCTAGCGTGACGTTAACCGCACTAACGACCGTGGACACTGCCTGTCCCTGCGTCCGGCACACGCATTGCTAATTGGTTAGGAGTTCTGGTGTGGCAAGTGGCGGCAAAGTGCACACCGAATCAAGCCGAGGCTATTCCCTCCTTTCGGAATTTTTGTTCCATGACCATTCATGCAAGACGATTGCCAACCCGCTTACAGCAAACCTACGCCCATATCCGAGTCCAAGCAGGGCAGGCGTGCGACGTCACTTACGAAATCTTTGACAGTGCAAGTCAGAGCCCGGTCGACTGGTCCGGACAAGACTCGCGGTTCAGGGTCTATAGCCAGGTCGTCGACCGTTCGGTGGTGATGGAAATCACAGATCCAGAACGTTGCACTTTGGGGCCCGACGGAAACTGGCGGTTGCAGTTGTCAGCCAGCGAGACCGAACGACTCCCCCGTGGCGGAATGACCTTCACGCTGGAGCATCGCAATTCGAATAGCGACTACCTTCCAGGTCTGAAGGGCGGGATCAGTTGCTTTGATCCCAACTCTGCGAGTCCACAACGGGTCGATCCCGCAAGCACACGACAGCAGCCGATCAGCCGCAGTCGGCTCCGCAGGAATCTAGTCGGTGAAAGCTCTTACTGAGAAACGACTGAGGCTGCGAAGCCCCAGACTCGCCACGAAGTAGTCAAGTCTTAGGGCAGACCATCCAAAGCACCAATACCCCGCGGACGGTCCAAAGCACCGTTCGCAACCAATTTCCCGTAACCAACTTTCGATGCGTCTCGGCGTCAAACGACGCCGTTAAAATTGCATGCTGAGGAACCTGAACGGTAAAAGTGATTAACCAAATCGCTGCGACAAGTCCAATCCCCAACCAAATCGCAATCGACCCGACACCCATCGGGCGATACCAGATCAACAACACCGCAGTTGCAATTTCGGTCAGCATCAGTGGCATCACAACCCACGTCGTCAGTCGCTGGTGATCCGTCTCGTATCGCTTGAATTCGCTTTGCCCAACTCTCGAGAAAAGTGGATAGTGCACGACCTGGACAAACCAAATCAGTCCCACCATCGCCAGCGTCGAAGCAACTTGCAGAAGAAGGGTTGCGATTGCCATTTCAGTTTTCTGTGTGTTTACGGTGGGATTAGTGGGCATCGCCAATACGCTTGAATTCGTCCAGTGCACGTTGGCGTGCAAACTTGTGATCGACGATGCACTGCGGATAGTTCATCGTTGGGTCGCCTACCGAATCTGCCAATTTCTTCGAATCGTGCAGTGCTTTGGCTGGTACGTTGCCTAACTCAGGACAGAACCGGGTGATGTACTTTCCATCGGGATCGAATCGCTTGCTCTGACTAAACGGATTGAAAATACGGAAGTAAGGTACCGAATCCGTTCCCGTCGACGCAGACCATTGCCAGCCGCCGTTATTGGCCGCCAAATCTCCGTCGATCAATTTTTGCATGAAGTACTTCTCGCCCCATCGCCAATCGATCAAAAGGTGCTTGGTCAAGAACATCGCGGTGACCATTCGCAACCGATTGTGCATCCAACCGGTTTGATTCAGTTGCCGCATTCCCGCATCAACGATCGGGTACCCAGTGCGACCTTCGCACCATGCTGCAAAGTCGTCGGGATCGTCTCGCCACCGGATCTTGTTGGTACTTCGTTTGAACGGTTGGTGCATCGACACGCGAGGTGCGTTTACCATGACGTCGGTGTAAAAGTCACGCCACGTAAGTTCAGAGACCCACGTTGCCGGACCAGTTGCACTGGGAATCGTGAACGATCCATTACGGCGGCCGATCGCCACCGCCAAACATTGCCGTGGCGAAACGACTCCCGCGGCCAAATAGGGCGACAACTGGCTGGTGCCGCTGATCGACGGAATATCCCGATCAGTGCCGTATGATCCGATTTTCGCCTTGAACTTTGCCAATCGCTTATCCACTTCGGCTTCGCCTGCCGGCCACAGATCTGGCCGAGCAGCTGAAAAATCAAATCCCGCTAACTCGGTTGGGATCTTCGATGCCTTCAAATCAACCTTGGGCTGCTTTGGCGGAATCGCAAGCGGCGTCATGTCATCGCACGCCAAAGTGTCCCAAACTCGCCGATACGGCGTGAAGACTTGGTAGGGACGATCTTCCTTAGTTTTGATTTTCCCAGGCCGCACAATGACTCGGTCATCCGACGCGTGCACTTGGATCGATTGACTCTGCAGTGCATCGGTCACTTGGGCATCGCGACTGCGCTCGTTGACTTCGTACTCTGCATTAAAATAAACGTCCCCGCAGCCAAACTGAGAAACAGACTGGCATACCAGCTTGGGTACTTGATCAAACTTGTCGCACGAAACAACACGAAGCGGAATATTGAGCGCCGCCAGTGACTGCGAGAGCGACTGAAGATTCTGTAGCCAGAAGTGAACCTTCGCGTCGGCATCATCATGAAGACGCCACTGGCCAGGCGTCAGGATGAACAGCCCAACAACGCCATCGGTCGATCGCTCCGCTGCGTGGGCGAGCGCCGAATTATCGGTGACGCGAAGATCGCGACGAAACCAAACCAATGACCGCATCTGTTTCAAAATCCATTCAGCAAGAAAAATTCAAGGTGATTCCGCGTCAATTTCGCAGCGTCGACATGCCTCCGTCGACCCCCATCACTTGACCGGTCATCCAGCCGGATTGATCTCCGAGCAAAAACTCAGCCGCAGCGGCTATGTCATCAACCGTTCCGATTCGCTTCAGGGGATATCGGTCCGCCATCGCGTTACGCTTCTCGTCATTGCCCAAGAACTTTGCTGCGAGCGGCGTATCGGTCAGCGCCGGAGCAATGCAGTTGACTCGAATCTTTGGGGCCAACTCGACGGCTAACGTTCGCGTCAGGGCTTCGACCGCACCTTTGGATGCAGCGATCGAGGAATGCATCGGCAAGCCCTGTGCCACCGCCACCGTGCTGAAGAAAACGATCGACGATTTTTCGGCCGCCTTCAACCCCACTAGCGCCGCCTGCAAACACTTTACACCGCCGACCACGTTCAATTGAAAATCATCTAGCATCGCCGCCGGCTTCAGACCACGAAACGGCCCCAAATTGATTGAGCCAGGACAATATGCCAGACCGTCAATCGATGCCGGCAATTGGCTTGCAGCGATTTCGTCAGTGGTCACATCGACGGGTAGGTGCAACACGCCATCCAAGCCCGCAAGTTGATCGCAGGTCCGCGAAATCACGAGCACTTGATCGCCCTTCGAAATCAACCGTTTGACGATTCCCAAACCGATCCCATGACTACCACCGACAACGACATATTGTTTACCAGCCATGCGAAAAAACGACTTTCTGTTTGATTGATTCGTGAGTGCCGTAGCTACCAAAAACTGTTTCGCGTTGAACGAATTTTCAATACTGCGAACAATTTTTGTAGTGTAGACCAACGTCAACCAACACCACCCGAACGGACCGGTTCACTCGCAAGCGAACTCGTTAATTCAGAAGCTTAGGCAATCGATCGATCACAAAACTGCGAATCTCATCACGAACACGTCGATACTGGTCCATGGCCTGATCTTCGCTAGCGGCTTCCTTGGCAAGCTTGGGTGGATCGTCGAAGCCGACGTGGACAAGCTTTGCTTTCGTCAAGAACGCCGGGCAATTTTCGTCGGCGTGACCACACACAGTGACGACCAAATCGAGAGGCACATCGGTAAGACTGCTTGCAAGTTTTGACGATTGGCCCGAAATATCAACACCGGCTTCTTTCATCACTTGCATGGCGTTGGGATTGATACCGTGAGCCTCGATTCCAGCCGAGTACGACTCGATCTTGTCGCCATGAAAGTGCCTTGCCCAACCTTCCGCCATCTGGCTGCGGCACGAATTACCAGTACAAAGAAACAGAACATTTTTCTTGGTCATGTCTTTACGTTCGCTAGTGCGTGAGAGAGGAATTGGAACCGACAACGCGTCGCAGTCCCGCCAGTCCGACAGGCGGTACCGCTTGCCAAGGGATCAGTGCAACGCGACTGGCCAGCGACGACTTGACTTCGTCGATGAACGGCAACTCGTGATGTTGCCGACGACGCAGGGTTGGGTCTGTGACTGCGAGCTGCACGAGACTTTGATTGATGACCCACGCGAACGGTTCAATTTCCGCACGTCGCAAGTCTTGCTGCAACTTGGCTGCTTCGTGAACCGGCGTCGCTTCGGGCAGAGTCACCACGAGCACGCGAGTGAACTCGGGGTCACGCAAACGCGGCAACAAGTTTTCGACCGACTCAGGCATCCCGCTGGCTTGCCGTGTCACTTCGCGGTGGTAGGCGAGTGCCGAATCGAGCAACAAAATGGTATGACCCGTTGGCGCGGTGTCCAAAACGACAAAGCCGTTGGTGCCTGCGGAAACGGCTTTCGCGAACGCTCGAAAGACTGCGATTTCTTCGGTGCAAGGGGAACGCAAATCTTCTTCTAGCAACGCCTTTCCTTCGGCATCCAAATCGCCGCCCGCAGTCTGCAACACCTCGTCGGTGTAGTCAGCAGTTTCCTTTGCCGGATCGATGCGACCAACCGTTAACCCTGATAAATCTTCGGCCGCGATCGTTGCGGCAATATGAGCAGCCGGGTCCGTCGTCGAAAGATGCACGTCGAACCCACGCTCGGCCAAGGCAACTGCGACCGCCGCCGCAACCGTCGTTTTTCCAACGCCGCCTTTCCCCATCGCCAAAATCACGCCATGACCGGTCGCCGCCAAATCGTCGATCAAGGAACCGAGACCTTCCGGATACGAATCGATCAATGGCAAGTCATTGTCGTCATCGACTCGATCCGCCGCTGGCTTGCCAACTTTTCGAAGCGAATCAACACCCATCAATCCATCCCAGGTCAAAGGAATCGTCGTTCGCTCGAAGCCTCGAATAGAATCTGGCATCGCCGCAATCGCATCGTTCCCACGAATTTGCATCGCCGTCGCAATCGGGTCGTCCGTCGAATTAGCTGTGAAGACACCGTTGACGATCAGATGCAGATTGTTCACACCCAAATTCTGCAATTCGACGCTCGTTCGAGCAGCTTCGCGAAATGCCGACGGCTCGGGACGGGTGACCAATACCAAGGTAGTTGAGTTTGAATCTGCTAATGCTTCGACAGTGTGTTTGTAGAGCAACGTCTGAGCTTGCAATCCCGCCAACGGCCCCATACACGATGTTCCGGTGGTGTTGTTTTCAATGAACCCCGACCATGCCGACGGCAGAGTCAGCAAACGTAACGTGTGACCGGTCGGTGCGGTGTCAAAGATCACGTGATCGAATTCGGATGTCGCTTGTTTGTCACCAAGCAACTTTGAAAACTCATCGAACGCCGCAATCTCCAGCGTGCAGGAACCCGAGAACTGCTCTTCCATGCTGCGTACCGCCGCATCGGGCAGCACGCCGCGGTATGGCCCCACCATTCGTTCGCGATACTCCTTCGCCGCCGCCTCGGGATCCAGGTTCATGGCAAACAAGTTTGGCACCGATTCGATCGGTGTCGGATGGTTGCCAAGTTTCGTGCCAAGCACTTCGTCGAGGTTCGATGCCGGGTCAGTCGAAACGAGCAATACTTGCAGCCCGCGATCAGCCAACTGGATCGCCGCCGCGCACGCCATCGACGTCTTCCCGACACCACCCTTGCCGGTGAAGAACAAATTTCGCGTCGCTTTGTTTAAATATCGCATAGTGAAACTTCTCGATTACTTGGAGTTGTCTGTTAGTCGGTCATCGTATCTCGCGAACGATTTCGCAAGCTGGAACCTCACGCGACTCACTAACAACAACCCGTGCTGCCGCCACAGCAACCTGAATCGGCCGCCATCGGTAAAGTCGGTTTTGGTTTTACCGATGTACCTGTCCACATCGCAAGATTCTCTCGCGATGGATACTCGCTGCGACTGACAACACGATCGTCGACAATCACCAACGGCAAGCACTCGACGCCTTCGTCAGCAAGCATCTTTTGCACGGTCGTATTCTTAGCGAACTCGGCTGGCTCTTGAGCCAAATTGAAGCGTGCGACGTCGTGACCTTGGGACTTCAACCAATCAAGATCAGCGGCAAATTTCGGCAACACCGGATCAACTTGTGGCCCGCAGACGCCAGTCGAACAGCACATGGCTTTGTCGTAGATTTGAACTTTTGTCATCACGTTTTCTCGTATGGTAAGGGGATACTAAACAGAGCGTCTCAGTTTGCCTTCGTCGAAAGACTCGGCTGGGAACCAGCCTTTCGTTTTGATGCAAAACTTGACCAAGCCCAGCATCAATGGCACCTCGATCAGCACGCCCACAACAGTCGCCAGTGCTGCCCCGGACGACAATCCGTACAACATCGTGGCCGTCGCGATCGCGACTTCAAAGTGATTCGATGCTCCGATCATTGCGGTCGGAGCAGCGGACTCGTAGTTGAATCCCATCGCTTTGCTGATCCCGTAGCCAAGTGCAAGAATCACTAGAGTTTGAATCGTCAACGGAATGGCGATCCACAAAATCGTCAGCGGGTTTTCAACAATGGTTTCGCCTTTGAAGGAAAACAACAAGACCAGCGTTGCAAGCAGAGCTGTGATCGTGATCGGCGTCAGGAAATGCAAAAACTTTTCGCGAAACCACGCTTCTCCTTGGGTTGCGATCAGCCATTTTCGCGAGATGTAACCGGCCACCAAGGGCAACGCGACATAGACGCCAATCGACAACAATAACGCTTGCCAAGGAACAGGAAGCTGGCCGACTCCTAGCAGGAACCCACCAAGAACTCCGTATAGAACCAGCATCACCAGCGAATTGATCGCGACCATCACCAGCGTATGCCCATCGTTCCCTTTCGCCAAAGAACCCCAAACCAGAACCATCGCCGTGCAGGGAGCAATTCCAAGCAAGATGCAACCTGCCAAGTAACTTCGCCAAAGCGGAACTTGCAGCATCTTCACTCCGTCGACCAGCACCACCTCACCAGCACCATACGATGCACCAAGCTCAAGACTGCTGCCCAAAGGAGCTTTTACGTAATCGACGGCATCGGGGCCAATGAAGCCCAGAAACAAGGTGCCAAGGAAGAAACTGGCGATCGCGTACATCGTGAACGGTTTGATCACCCAATTGAGAACCAGAGTCAAACCAACAGGCCGAATCGCTCTGCCCGCTTTCACGACTTCGCCGAAGTCAATCTTGACCATGATCGGGTACATCATGAAGAACAAACAGACTGCGATAGGAATCGAAATCACGGGCGCATCGTTGACATAGATTGCCATCGCGTCGAGTGACTTGGCGATCCCTGGAGCGATCTTGCCGAGCGTGATTCCGACAACGATGCACAGGCCAACCCAGACGGTCAGATAGCGTTCAAAGAAGCCGATTCCTTTTTTGTCGGTGGGGCAGGTATCGGGTTGATTCATTTCCGTTCTTCCAAGAAGCCGGTTTAATATCGTCTATCGCCGCTAAACGATAGACACGAGTAAAAAGAGCACACGGTCACAATCCAGCCACCAATGCCTTGAGTTGTTTGAGTCGCTCGGCGTTGATGCAGTAACAGACCTTGGGCCCGTCGACTTCCCCCTGGATCAAACCCGACTCTTTCAGAATCTTCAGATGCTGAGAAACGGTCGACTGAGCCAGTGGCAACTGGTCCACGATTTCGCCACACACACATGCCTCGCGACCAATCAACAGTCGCACGATTTGCACACGAGCCGGATGAGCGATCGCCCACGCGAGCTTGGCGAAATCGTCCGCCGTCGGATCAGCCTTCAGCTTGACCGGCGTCGAATCACAGAGTTTCTTTGGAGATTGCTTTGCCATGAGATCCCTTTATCGTCCATCTACGATAAACGATAACACCAAATACCAACGGCGACAACAGAAAAAGCAAGAATCGAAAACACCGCCGTCACCCGATGATCGCGTTGCCCGCGATTAAGCGTTCTCGGCCGAACAAAAAAGCACGCAAAAAGAGCGAATTTCTGAAGCGTGCTCGCAGCACCGAATGCCAAACATGAGGCATCGAAGCAATGATGTTCCAATCGATTCTTCAAGGAGGCTTGTTCACAACGACTAACCACCACAGCGCGACTTCGCCGAAATTCTCTTGATCTAGCCAGCCAGCCACCTTGCTTGAGCATGGGAATCAGCTGTTCACTGAAACCCATTCGGCCCACCGGACCGACGATTGAAGACTCTGCTCTCGCCGTGGCCAAGATCGCTGAGTGTTGGGGTTGCCAACGTCGATCGCTTCTCGCTCGTCTGCAACGGACACCACGTATCCGCCCCGGATGACAACCCGAACCAGACTGTCCGGCTCATGGTCGACGGTTGAAAAAGACGACTTCGAAAATGGCCTGATTTTTCGGATTACGAAAATTGTGTCTCTTCGCGACATTCCACGGTTCTCCGGGCAGCACATCATGCCAGCCTCCCCCAGCAAGCCATGAAAACGCAAACAGCTTGGACTACGGCGGGTACAGCGAAGTCGTTGCCAATCAGAGCGGGTATGGCGAAATTGATCCTGTCGGGGCGGTGGACTGCGCCTACGACAATCACATGGCATCGATCGCAGGTGTTGCGGTCGCGCAGCACAAAAAGAAGATCTGAGAGGATTTTCACGATCAACTAAACACGCAACTCCGAATTGCGCCGTCGGGAAGTGATTCGCTTAGAAACCTGGCACTGGGCAAATACAAACTTGAACAACTGGACAGCCAGCATCGCATGGGTGACCTGCTGCACGCATACTTGACGCATTATAAAGAAGTGAAAGCGACCTTGCCGTTCTTCGAGTGGCTCAACGGGCTCGGTGAATTTGGTGCGGTCGTCGCAGTCCGTCACGCCTTCCAGCGTGGAAACTCGGCGGGCAAGGACAACGGCGCCAACGTCATGCCGTCCGCAGTCAAATCGATGATTCGTGGCGTAGCCAATCTCGATGAACAGGCTCGCGTCCGCTACCGCGTTGACCGACATGCAGAAATTTTGTCCCAAGCTGGCCGACCACTCGACACCACCGACATGCAGACAGGCCTTCTCGGGAAGAGGATGGGCAATATTTGTGCTAAGCCCAATTGACGTTTTCTATACTGGCAGCCACATCATCGGCCAGTTTCACCATTCCAGCTTCCTGCGGGGAAACTCGGTGAAGGGGGCTGGCGAGTGGATGGTCAAAAATGGAACGCTGAAAATCATCACGTCCAAGAGCGGACACTATCGGCCCCAAAAGATACATTTCATCAACTGCTTCAAGTCGCTCGGACCGCTATCGCGCAGCCACGGGACGCAAGTCCGCGTCTAACATGTCAGCGACAAAGATCCAAAGAGCAAGGGCCTACTGGTCGCTGCCACCGAATTTCTTGCAAATGACAAAAGCTATAGCATTTTCAAATCCGACGGCGTTTAAAAACACCGTCGAAAACTCACGACTCGATTCGGAACGAGCCCGCCGAGCGGCTCATAAAACTCTTCGAGACAGCTGCACTGGATTCCTGGAGAACGCCCCCTGAAGGAATTCCTAGCATCCAAGCGTTTGCCAGGTTTCTTCCAGGTCTCGTGGCAAGATGCCGTTGCCGCCAACGTTGGTACAAAGAACAATTGCGACGCCAGTTTGCCTGAAAACAATGATTCGATGCGTTTGCCAGCCGGTCGAGCTAAGATGCTAATCTTAGGTTCGGCGGGGAAATCGATCGAAATCATTTATGCAAAGGTGTCTCGTGAACTATCGAATTGTCTATTTGTTGTTGACGCTTCTTTGCGGGCCAATTTTGTTTGGCGATGCGTGGGCGGAAGGCTTGGCCTATCGCTGGAAGGTGGGCGATCAGTTTGCTTATCAGGTCAAAATCGAAGTCGACAAGCCCGACGAAGTTGAGACGTACGAAGGCGTACTGCGATATGAAGTCAACCAGTCTGACGATCGATGGTCACAGTTGACGTTCCGTGGTGGGATGCCCAAACAATCTAAACGTAAAGCTCAATATCAAACACGCGATCCTCGCGAAATGATCATCAGAATGCCATCGTTCCCTGATCCGTTTGCTCGAAATCGATTTGCGGGAACATCATCGACCACCAACAAGCTGACGATCAGCTCGACCGGCGAAACGGTCGCGATGGAAGGCGATTCGCAACTGCCATATCTGATTGGCAACATTTCGCAGTTGCCGTTTGAACACTTGCAAGGATCGGGCGGCAATGGCAATGCAGACGCCTGGCAGATCGTAGGCGACATCACCGTCGAGCAGAGTGATGGCCAAAGCCGATCGATGTTTCCGTCTGCGTTTGGTCAGCAAGCACCGCGAAAAGTACGTACGGCAAGCGAACAGACAAGCTTTCAGTTGCAGGGTATCGAGGGCTCACTGAAAACTTTCAAAAAGACGTACCTTTTGAAAGCTCCACCGATCGGTGACAAGGCTGCCTATTCAATCCAGGGCCAAGGCACCTGGGTCTTCGATGCCGTCAAACAACGTCCACATTCGCTACGTTTCGAGCAGTCGTTGATGACCGAGGACAGTAACGTCTCGGTTCGTGTGCCGATCAAGATCACCTATGACCTTTTGTCCGAAGAACAATTGGCGGAAATGGATCGAGAGTCGACTGAACGCCGCGAAAAAATGGCGCGAGATGCAGAAGAGCGGAAGCGCCAACAAGAAACTCCGCTGACCATCGGCGAGCAACGCCTGGCGCTCAAGAGCTTGGCATCGGGCAACGACGCACAACTCGTGCAAACACTCAACGAGTTGGCCCAAAAAAATCTGCAAAACCCTGATCCAAAAATCGTCGCCGCGATTGAAAAACGGTTAAATGATCCGAATCGCGCCGTCGCCAGTTCGGCGGACCGAGCCATGAAAGCTTGGTCGCCGGTTTACGAAGAAACAGTCAAGCTAAATCAAGCCTACCACGATCGCTCATCGCCCGTGGATTCAACCGGACTCAGAGTCCAATCGACGCGTCAGCTCTTCGGCGGCCAGATCATTCAAGCTCAAAACCATGGTTCGTTCTGGTATCCCGCCGAAGTGATGGAACTTCTTCCCAGGAACCGAGTGTTGGCAAAAATGCGTGGCGGGTCACGCGAAGAAATTGTGCTGGACCTTACCAAGATTCAATTGGCGCCCGACTTAGTCGATCAACCAGCGCGGCCGTCGCGTTCATCACGGTCACCTTCGTCTCGGTCAACGCCGTCGCCGTTTGAACCAGAAACCGACACCGAATCGGAAGATCACCCTTGGACAGACGTCACCGGCAAGCACAAAATCGAAGCCGAGTTCATCGAGATCAGTGGTGACTCGGTCAAGCTAAAACGGGTCGACGGAAAAGAGATCATCGTCCCTCTAGAAAAACTTAGCCAATCCGATCAACAGCGAGCCAAGGCTTTGCAAGACGCAATCGAAGCGGATGACAATCCCTTTGATTAAAACGATCACGCGATCTCGGCATCCCCACAACTGCCTTCGCTATTTCTTTTTCTTTCGCGCTCGATCCCATGCACTTTCCGTTTCGCTCTGTCCTGCATCGGTTTCAGGTTTGTTCTTGCCGTGCCGCTCGTCATAACTGATCGAGTTCAAATACAACCGTTCAACTTTCGCTCGGGCCCAATCTGTTTTTCGCAGAAACTTCAAGCTGCTGTTGATGCTCGGCTCGTCGTTGAAGCAATTGATGTTGATGCGGTCACCCAACTGCTCCCATCCGTACTCAGCAACCAAGTACTCGAGAATGGTTTTCAGAGTAATGCCGTGCAACGGATCGTTAGACTGAGATTGATTCATGGCTCTAGATAAAACGAACTGGTTATTCTGATCAAACAGTGACCGCCGACCGAAGTGCACTTGCCAAGTTCCTGGATCGGGCAACAAGTCTCGCTGTCTCGCAGCGACATTCTAGACTTGCCCACGTAAGTTCTCGATGGGGAACAAATCCAACAGTTAAGAAGCATTCGAACAGCAAACTCAGGGCGTAGCTCAAATGCAATTGCCAATCGCGACAGGTTCCGTTCATTGGTATTGTGGGTATGTTTTTGTGCTGAGTGATTTTAAACTGATCCCAATTGTGAATTGCGCCTCCTTATGACCATGCAACTGATCGTGACCCATCCGGGCGGAGCCCACAAAGACGATTTCCTTGCCTGCAGTCTGCTGGCACACTTGCATGGGGTCCCAATCCAGCGGCGCGAGCCAACGGACGAAGACTTAGCCAATCCATCAATCTGCGTCGTCGATGTCGGTGGCGCTCACGATCCTGAACGGAACAACTTTGATCATCACCAGTTCCCTCGCGATGCTCCGCCACTTTGTGCCTTATCGCTTGTGCTGCAAAGCATGGGACTTTACGAGGACGCATTGTCCTTTTGTGCTTGGCTTCGTCCGGCAGAATGGCTCGATACGTTAGGCCCAAACCAAGCCGCCAAGTTGATGGGAATTCCTCGCACGGCATTGGGAGCACTGAATTCGCCCGTCGACATCACTTTGCTTAACCGATTCGCTGGCAGCACCGAGCTCAATCCCGACAATCCCATTTACCAAGTCATGTGCATGGTGGGCGAAGACATTGTCAACTACTTGAAAACGTTGCGGCAGCGATTGGACTACCTGAAAGAGCACGGTCAGTACTGGACGATTGAAACGGATGGCGAACCGATCGGAGCATTGTTCCTGGAAAAAAGTGATGCGATCTCAGGTGATCCGTCCTTTGGGATCCACGCGTTCATCGAGAGCGAAGGAAAGGAGAATGAGATCCAAGCGTTGGTCTATCCTGATCGGCGTGGCAGCGGGTACGGATTGACTCGGTACAACGACAGCCAGCGTTTGAATTTTTCGCAAATCGAATCACACGATGAAGTTCGTTTTGCCCACAAACATGGCTTCGTCGCAAAAGTCTCAACAACGGATCCAGCAAAGCTGAGAGAACTACTGAAACTCGCCGTTGCCAAAATCAGTAGCTGAACCGGCAACGTGACACGAGAGCGTCTGGGCTCGGCAAACGCCAGGAAAAATCATCCTCCACGTCCGATCCGCCGCAAACATCCTGAAAGACGCGATGAGCGCTTAGATTCGCGATTGATAACGGACAAGGCAGAATTTTAATTGCCAACCCTACCGGTTTTCCGTTCAATCCGTTTGGAAATTCATTCCGAACCGTGGCGACGTGGATTCCATACTGCGACAATGGGCTGCTTCTGAACTTGAACATTGGGTGACGTGTGATGCGATTCTTTTGGTTGTCGTCGATCGTTTTTTGCTTGACGCTGGCCGCAGTTGCCGACGACTTAATCTTTTCGGGGCCTCAGGTAGGCGAGCCAGTCGTCCCGTTCGAAGCCAGGATCGTGTTCGGCGAGGACGCTGGCAATCACGTCAACGTGATCAAGGGCATCGATGACGGTCCAGTCATGTTGGTCTTCGTTCAACAGGTCACCCGGCCCTCAATCGCGCTGACTCGCTTGCTTGGCAACTACGCCAGCACGAAGAAGGACGAAGGTCTTCAATGCCGACTGATCTTTCTGACCTCGGATCCGACGGAAACGGAGGCCTGGCTTCGCCGTGCTCGTGGAGCGTTGCCCGAAGGTGTCTCACCGATGATCTCGATGGATGGAATCGAAGGTCCGGGTGCCTATGGTCTCCATCGAAAGATGACGCTGACGATCCTGATTGCGAATCAAGGGAGAGTGGTCGCGAACTTTCCCCTAGTTCAACCGAGTATCCAAGCCGATGCAGTCAAAATCGGCCAAGCGATCGAAAAAGTACTCGGTCGCAAACAGACGCCTAGCTTAGCCGAGATGGGATTCGAAGAACGCCAAATGGGAATGCGAGGACGTGCCGATTCGTCTGAACAAGAAGGCATCTATCGCCAAATGATGTCGCCGGTCATCCAGAAGACGGCGACACCTGAGGACGTCCTTGCAGCAGCCGAGCAGGTGGAACAGTTTGCGGCTAAGAATCCCTGGTTCAAGCAACGTGTTCACAAGGCCACCAATCTGATCGTCGATGGCGGCAAACTTTCCAACTACGGGACCTTATCGGCACAGAACTATCTCAAGAAATGGGCCGACGAGTTTGCACCTGACAATGACGAAGACAGCGATGAGAACGGCGGCAAACCAGTGCCAGCGAGCGATGACTCAAAAGACGCCGAATCTTCATGAAACATTCCTCGCTCGATCGCTGTGCTGTGCTTCAGTTCGATGCATTGGCTCGTGCCTTGTTCTCTAGCGCTGCATTAATTAGCACGTTGATCATTGCGATGTCCAACGTCAATGCAGAGGCTGCGGAGATCGATTTCGATACCGAAATTGTGCCGTTGCTGTCGAAAGCGGGCTGCAACGCCGCGAGCTGTCATGGTGGTGCGGCGGGCCAAGCCGGGTTTCGCCTTTCGCTGTTCGGCGGTGACCCCGAGTTCGACTATCGGACGATCGTTCGCGAACTTTCTGGCCGCCGAGCGAACCTTGCACGCCCCGCCGATAGCCTGATCCTGTCAAAACCGACTGCTCAATTGGAACATGGCGGCGGGCAAGTTCTGGAACCCGATGGAGAACCAGCAGAGACGATCGAACATTGGATCGCCACCGGTGCTCGTCGAAGACAACTTCGGAATCTGGAGCATTTGCGAGTGACTCCAACGGACTTTGTCGCTGACTCTGTGCCGGCGACCGTTTCAATCCAAGTGACGGCGTTCTTTGACGATGGTCTTCAGCGAGACGTAACTGCCCAGGCAGTTTACGTTAGCCAAAACGAGTCCGCCGTGACCGTCGACGATTTTGGCATCGCGACAGTTACTGCCCCCGGCCGTCACTGGGCAACGGTACAGTTCGCAGGCCAAGTGGCGACGGTTTCATTCACCACGCCAATGGGCTCCGAAAAATTCACGCTGCCCAGCTCTGCGACAAACAATTGGATTGACGAACAGATCAACACAACCCTTCGTCAGTTGCGAATTGCCCCCGCAAACCCCACAAGTGATTCCGCGTTCCTGCGAAGGTTGTCGCTTGATCTGACGGGTCGATTGCCTTCTCCCACTCAGATTGAACGCTTTGTTGATGACGAGGCAGACGATGATGATTGGCCGGCCAAACGTTCACGCATGATCGACGACCTTCTAGATTCAGAATCGTTCGTCGACTACTGGACGCATCGCTTGGCCATCCAATTGCGGCTTCGCAAACCCGGCACCGATGAAGTCGCGGCCGACGTGTTCTACGACTGGCTAAGGGACCGCGTTGGCGACGACACCGGCTGGGACGAGATTGCAAAGTCGTTGATCCTTGCCGAAGGGGACACGCACCAAAACGGGGCAGCGACCGTCCACCGTTTCTTCGCAACTGCACGCGAGGAAGCGGAGTACATCAGCGAAGTATTGATGGGGGTCCGGCTGAGATGTGCGAATTGCCACAACCATCCGCTGGACCAATGGACTCAGGACGACTACCACGGGCTGGCTGCTATCTTTGCCGGGTTCGAACGAAACCAGCATGTGCGATTTACCGGGCGTGGAACCGTCATTCACCCACGCACCGGATCCGACGCGCTGCCTCGCATCCCCGGTGGTCATTTCCTGCCACCGAACGCCGATAACCGCCACGAATTTTCCCGGTGGCTGACCGACAAAGACAATTCGTACTTTGCTAGGGCCATGGTGGGTCGCGTTTGGCAATCGTTGATGGGACGTGGCCTGATTCATCCGGTCGATGACCTTCGCGCGACCAACCCCGCTTCGCACCCCGGACTGCTGGATCAACTGACACGTTTCTTTGCCGAAAATGATTTCAAGCTCCGTCCGCTGATTCGACTGATCTGTAACTCCGCCGCTTACCAACGATCCTCGGCGGCACCTGCGACAGGTCCGACCGACGACACAATGCAGTTCTACGCCCGCGCAATCGTCAAACCGCTAGACGCTGAAGTTCTGGCCGATGCGATCAGTGACGTGACCGGCGTCCCAGAGAACTTTAACGGCGTGAACCGGGCTATCAACGTGGTCGACCGTGCGTCGACGTCCGACAGCTTGCAGTTTCTTGGACTGTGTCTGCCTGGCGAAAACTGTTCCACGCCCAGCAGCTCGGGTCGCGGGATCGCATCGAAACTGCATCTGATGAACGGAGATTTGCTGAACGCCAAAATCATCGACAACGATGGTCGGCTGCAGAAGATGATTAGCAAGAAAATGGCAACCAGCGAGATTGTTCGTGAGCTCTATGTTCACGCATTGTGTCGCGTTCCGTCGGACCGCGAGCTGACTCAGTGGATCGAACGCATCGATGCCAGCGCGAATGCAAATACACAAGAACAAGAAGCGGAAGCGGAACAGAGGCATCAGCGGAGCGAAGACTTTTTTTGGGCGCTGCTGAATTGCCATGAATTCACTCACAGCCATTAGGTCAACCATGACACCACACGGCACATCGCTTGGACGTCGAGACTTCCTTCGCGTTGGCGGGATTCCTGCCCTGGGATTGGGAATGCACGCTTTGCCAACCCGATCCGCGGCGGGGGCGGAACTGGCGAAGGCACCGGCCAAGGCCAAATCTTGCATTTTGATCTGGCTCGACGGCGGACCAAGCCACCTGGAATCGTTCGACCCGAAACCAAACTCGCCACGGGAAGTCCGCGGGCCGTTTGGCGTTATCGGTACGTCAGT
Organism: Rubripirellula reticaptiva; assembly: GCF_007860175.1. Lineage (NCBI taxonomy): Bacteria > Pseudomonadati > Planctomycetota > Planctomycetia > Pirellulales > Pirellulaceae > Rubripirellula > Rubripirellula reticaptiva. The sequence continues at coordinate 740,997 of NZ_SJPX01000001.1, forward strand.
GCCCGGCATTCACGTAAGCGAACTCTTGCCACGAACGGCTGCGACGATGCAGCATTCGACGATCATTCGATCGATGACGTCGCCATTAGGCGAGCACAATTTTGGTACGCATTATCTGTTGACCGGATACAAACCAACACCCGCACTGAACTATCCAGCCATGGGTTCGGTCATTTCGCATCTCGGTTCCCGCGAAACCTCGATTCCGTCGCATGTCGCGGTACCCGACCTACGAGTTGGCGGCGGCAAGTTCCTGGCCCAGGGCTATCTTCCCGCCAATGTTGCTCCGTTCGAAGTTAGCGGTGATCCAGCAAACAAAGATTTTCGCGTTCGCGATCTCGATCCGTTCCCGGGTATCGTGGACGAACGGATTGACCGCCGAGCTGCCTATTTGCGGGCCCTCAATCGCATCGACGAAAACGTGCAATCGAGCTCACCAGACGACCCCGCCTTCGAACAAGCCTATCGGCTGATGACGTCAACTTCCGGCAAGCGTGCCTTTGACCTGTTGGCAGAGTCCTCGGAAACTCGCGGCCGTTACGGTGCGAAGTCGATTGGACAGTGTTGTTTGCTGGCCCGTCGATTGGTCGAAGCCGGCGTTCCGTTTGTGACCGTCAACAATCGTGGCTGGGACACGCACAACGATTTGGTCACACGGCTGAAGGAGGGATTCACTGGCGCGAAACAACCCGTAGGGCTGATTCCATCACTCGACATGGCCTATTCGTCGCTAATCACCGACTTACATGACCGCGGACTACTCGGCGAAACGTTGGTCGTCGTGATGGGCGAATTCGGACGCACTCCCAAACTCAATACGCTCGGCGGTCGAGACCACTGGCCACGTGTGTTCAGCGTGATGATGGCCGGCGGCGGCATCGGGGGCGGGCAAGTGATCGGGTCCAGCGACGACATGGGCGAAAGTCCTCACGACCGCCCCGTGACGCCAGCCGACCTAGCCGCAACCATCTATCAATTGCTGGGGATCGATCCCACGACCATCTTGAACACGGCAGACGGCCGCCCTGTCAAAGTGAGCTTGCATGGCACTCCGATCAGCGAGTTGGTTGGATGAATCCTTGGCATCCTCGACGAAAATTCCAGTGTCGTTTGCTGATCGCAATCACAGTGGCGATTACCGTATCGCTTTCGCCATGCCTGGATTCGGTTGCAGAGCAGCCCGAAAACGAACGCGCTGCCGCATCAGTGACAGCGCCGCCCGTGACAGCGTTAGCGATGGCCCCGTCCGGTGACAGGATTGTTTCCGGATCACAAGCCGGAATCTCGATTTACAAATGGCCATCAATGGCGATTGTTGAAAGTCACGATTTCGAAATCGGGCAAATCCAAAGCTTGCGATTTTCACCAGACGCAACACGATTGCTGATCGCCGGTGGCAAACCGAGCGAGGTTGGACAGTGGCAAATCGCGACGTGGCCGGACCTTTCGATCGTCGCATCAAGCTCGGAGCACGACGATGTGATTCACTCTGCGATCTGGCTTTCGGATGATCGATTCGTCACAGGGGCCGCAGACACCGAAGTGATCCAGTGGCAAATGCAGTCGCATGCGGACGCCAGCAGTCGAGCCACAATTGTCAGGCGCCTGACCGGCCATTCTCGCCGAGTGCTCAGCGTCGAATCAATCGACCGTGGTCGGCTGTTGATTTCAGCCGGTGTTGACCAGAGCCTGCGAGTGTGGAGCAACGACGCGGATTTGGTGACGCCGCTGCGAGTCCTGGACAACCACACCGGCATCGTGCGTGACCTCGCCAGACGCCCCGGTGATCACCCGATCGCATACCTGGCATCAGCCAGCGCGGACAAGACCGTTCGAATCTGGCAACCGTCGATCGGCCGACTTGTACGATTCGCCCGGTTGCCGGTCGAACCACTTTGCATCGCTTGGTCCAGCGACGGCAATCAGATTGGCGTCGGCTGCATCGACGGCAAGCTACGGATCGTCAACGCTAACACCGTCACAGTGGAACAAACGCTGCCAGCGGTCAACGGCTGGGCCTACTCCATCCTGGCCACCCAAGACGGCAGCTACATCATCGGCGGCACCGACGGAAAACTAGCCCACGTCAAACCCATTCCCCCCACCAACCCGCTAATGCAAAACCATCAATCCACCCCAGCGACGCAAGGCGGACGTCGTGCCGTCATTCAGCCGGGTCTTTCGTTGGCATGTCCCAGCGGATTTTGTAGAGACGCTGATCACTGATTTGAATTGGCTTCGCGTCGGTGAATCGAATCGTGTCGCTCCACCAATCCTCTGCCGTAGCTTGGTGAAAGACGATTCGATTCGACGTGGCGTGACGATCGACCGACTTGACCTTTTCTTGATCTCCAAAACCTTCGGCGACAAGGAAGTTGAGTTCGTCACAATCGAAAGTCAACACTTGCGTGTCTGTGGTCACGTAGAGATGTTTAGCATCGTGTTGCGGCGAAAGATCGTGTCCGCCGTTACTAGGTAAGGACGTCCGTGAACGTACCGACCATCGTACAGCCGGCTTTGCGTTGGCATCGGCAACCAACGCCAGCAACTCCTTCTCACCGAGCGCCCAGAGGCAGTCGCGTTGGGCGTCCCAAACCAATCCGTGGGCTCCCAACAACACAAGTGACTGCACGACCATCGCAGGCTGTTGAATTTCGTCGCGATCGAAGAACTGAACTTGATCACCACCGAAACTCGAAGCAACCGCAACCTGACGACCGGGCAACAAGCAAGCACTGTGCGCGTTGCGTGATTCGGCTAAGAACTTGCATGCTTTCGAGGATCGATCTATCAGTGCGACCGCGCCACTCGACGACGTGATCAACAGCAAGTCGCCTTCACACGGCTTGCAGTCGTCCGTCGAACGAAACCGTTTTCTAATGTCTTCTGGAATGGATGGCGATTGTTTCGAATGCCAACTCCATTTCTTGACCTTCGGGTCTTCGATCGCGATGACAAACACCTCATCGCCGCCACAACAAATCAGATCATGCGTGTCCGCAAACGCTGTCGTTGAAAGCGTGGCGATAGCGAGGAAGCAAGCTAGAAAGCAGATCATAAAAGTCGCACAGGTATCTCTAGCACGCTTCATCGGTGGTCTCCAAAAAAGAGATGTTGGACAGATTAGATTCCGAGACCCTGGCCCTCTGCGCAGTGTTCACCAACTAGCGCGAATGTTATTGAGGGCAATCGTCCATGACGAACTGCCGCCATCCGCGTTGATTCCTGGAACCTATTGAAAAAAACTGAAAGCAAGTGTGCCGACGGTGATGAATCCCAGGACGACAATCAACAGGTTTGGCATGACCTTGAACTTCTTCAGCAACGAGGGGCCAAACTGGCTAAGCAACACCAGCGAGACAACGATCCCAAGAATTGCCCCCGCTGTGATGCCTCTCGCAATCAGAAACGCCGACAGCAGGAGGAGTCCGCCGGTGATACTGCCGGCGATCAAAGAAGCTTTGCTTGCCGCTTTGACATACCCGATGACTCCTCCAAAGACGACAAAAGCTCCGAAGATTGCTGTCACGATTACCGGATAGTCCACAAAGTCTCTTTAATTTCAATGGCCAATTTCTGGCAGAAGTGATTCTGCGGATTCGAACACAAGTCCATCCACACAAACTGCCTTTCACTGAATTGTAATGGCTCGCCCCCAAGGTACCAGCCACCAGCACCACCTCCACGCACTTCGCACACCCGCGCAGAACTCAAAGCTGCTTCTGGACAAAGGGAACTTCCATCAGGTGCCATCCATCAACCCGGCGGGGACTTCCGTGAACTGTCGGTCGACTTCGGCCGCGCGTGCGCGGTGCTCAATAGTTTCTGAGTCCTTGAACTGCAGCGCCCGAGTGCTCGATTGCCGAAGTGCTTATAGCACGGTGCGCCTGGGCAAATCGTTTCACTGAGATTGTGGAGAACGCGATTGTCGTTACAAAACAGGCTTTCACGTTCTCTCTAAGCGAAGCGTAATGCTCCACCGGGCTTCGGATACATTGGCCGCCAGGCTGCCGTTTTTCTACGGATACTTGATGATTCCGCTTGCGATGGTGCTGCAAATCACAACCAGCCCTGGGCAAACGTTTGCCTTTAGCGCGTTCACGCCGTCGTTTCGCCAAGCGTTTGCGATGAGTGACAGTCATCTCACATTGGCTTACATGTTGGGGACGTTCTTGGCGGCGATCCCACTCACCATTGTCGGTCCGCTGTCGGATCGTTTCGGATTGAAGTGGTTGTCAGCGTCGGCTGTTCTGGGAGTGTCGGCAACCTGCTGGCTCGCCGCGACTGCATCGGGCTGGTGGAATTTGTTGCTGGTTTTCTTCCTACTACGTTTTCTCGGTCAGGGAGCATTGAGCTTGTTGAGTGGAAATGCGATCTCGATGTGGTTTCGAAATCGCATCGGCCGAGTGTCGGCGATGATGAGCATCGGAACAGCACTCGCGTTCGCTTGGGTGCCGGGGCTGATTGCCGACTCCATCAATTCCATCGGCTGGCGGCAAACGTATCAGGGGATCGCGTTATTGGTCACGGTCTGCACCCTGCCACTTGTGTTGATCTTCTTTCGGAATCGACCTGAAGAGATTGGTCAGTGCGTCGATGGCGGGCAACCGCATCGCACGCTCAACTCCGGCGCCGTCCCCAAGAATGACGGCCTTGACGAGCCCATCAAAATTGAGACCGAGCCGTCGCTGACATTCGCTCAGGCGATACAGACGCCAGCGTTTTGGATCCTCGCCGTGACGAACTTGGCCTGGGCGCTCATCGGAACGGGCGTTGTGTTTTACCTCTATACCATTTGCCAACAGCGTGGTTTCGACGCCCGCGTTCCCAGCAACCTGTTCAAGACTTTCGGCCTGTGCATGTTGGCCGGACAACTTGGAGGTGGAGTGCTTGCTGACTTTGCGCGTTTGAATCGAATGCTTGGCGTTGGCACAGCGATGCTGTGCATCGGCATCGGTTCTTTGCTGGTCGGGCGAAGCGAAACGACACTGCACACATTCACCGTATTTTTCGGCGGCGGCCAAGGCTTGCTATTGGCGGTCGGCTCGGTTGTCTGGGTCCGCTACTACGGCCGCGAATCGCTGGGCGCGATCCGTGGCACTGCTTGGTGCGCGACCGTAGCCGGCAGCGGCTGCGGACCATTGCTGATGGGCCTGTCGCGGGATCACTACGAAAGCTTCGATCCAGCAATCACGCTATTCCTAGCAATCATGATCCTGCTATCGATCGCATCTTGGTTCGCCGTGATCCCCAAACGAGACTTAGCCTGAGCCAAACCGGTCAATTGCTGCACGCAGGATAGAGAGCGATTGCCTGCAAGCCCGCAAGCAACGTTCACGAGAGGCTGCGCCTGCTCGAGCGCACGAAAAACCCCGCCAGACATTGCATCGGGCGGGGTACAGGATGGGCGATACAGAACTCGAATCTGTGACCTCTGCCGTGTGAAAATTATTTTGGCCGTTCCAGTTTTCAGCATTTATCCGGCGTTAGTGCACTATAGCGACCAGTTTGCAGCTTTCTCAAGCCCTCTCGCGTGCTATCACGGATTCTCCGCGTTTCGCGGTATTTGACAGTCGACCGCGGTAGCCAAAACGGTACATACCGCTTTTCGGTTGGACGTCCATTTGCGCCGTGCAGGCGGCCCTAACCGACCGAAACGACTGACGCTTGAACCACTTCCCCGCAGGCCGGCTGAACCGAGCTCCAAAGCCCGGCCCGAACCGACGACGCTCCAGTGCATAGTCACGAGGGAATGCGGAGCAGGGACGAAGCCTTGAAGGGAGCGACGTTCCGCAAACGATCGTTTCTTTCGTCGGAACCGGACAACTGCCGCTCACGGCGAAGGCGATGACCCGAGCGACGGAGATTGCGCAAGCGGTCGCCTTTGCTGGAGAGGGTTTGGACATCCACAACCGCCGAAAGCTGTCAAATAGACTGGAGAGGAGCGGCACTACGACTTCTTGCTGAACTCAAGCCGCCATAAAAAAGCACTCGAAGTAAAACGAGACTTGACAATATAACCTAAAGGTTATAACTTAGCCCTTCTTGGTAATGCCAATTATCCGTTGGAGAAAAAGATGGAAAACCTCGGCGAAAGACTAAAAAAGGCAATGAAGGCAGCAAGGAAATCACAGACAGACCTTGCCGTTGCTCTCGACACATCCCAGCCCGCAGTGTCCCAATGGTGTACAAACAAGAAGAAGCCATCGGAGGATAACCTTGAAGCAATATCTCAGTTATTGGGAGTTACCGCCTCTCATCTAAAGTTCGGCGAGGGCCGTGCCGCCCTTCAAGATCCTGCCTCTGTTCGAGCAGAGTACTCAGAAGGTGATCGCTGGTGTTTTCGAGATGCCCCATCGGATGGAGCCAGAGACTTCGGCAACGCGAACGTGTGGGCTTTTGATCCAACTATTGAGAGCTTTGTTCGCGAAGTGTTACAGAACGCCAGTGATGCGGCGTTGCCGGGCGAAGGCGAGAATGTCCAAGTCAAGTTCAAGCTGATTCGGCTCCGTGGTCAAGATCTGAAGAGCTACTTCGATGCACTGCAGTGGGGAGGACTCTACTCGCACCTCGAAGCGTCTGCGGGCACCGAACAAAAGCTTGGAACGCTACTCGACACCAACCTTCAGCACCTTCAATCCAGCGATGAGCTTCTACTGCTTGTCGTGGAAGATTCGGGGACGACCGGCTTGATCGGACCGGAGGCTGGCGAAGGCAAGTTCGCGGCGCTTTGCCGTAACAATCTTGACTCCAATAAAGAAGGGAATGCGTCCAAGGGGGGAGCCTTTGGTTTAGGCAAAGGAGTGCTATGGCGAGCATCCCGATTTGCAACCGTTCTTTTCTGCTCTGACTTGATTAAGCCTGAGAACGGTAAGAAAGAGCTACGGTTGATCGGACGAACGGACCTAACGTGGCACGAGCTTGACTCCAACGCATACGCAGGACCAGGATGGTTCGGCGATGTTGACGACGAATCAAAGCGAGTGAACTCACTGTGGGAGAACCAAGTCCTAGCAAACGATCTCTATATAAACCGTCGCGGAGTTGGCGAGGGAACCTCTGCATGTGTGGTTGGTTTCCACGACCCGAGCTCTGACCAAGAAAAGGAGCTTGCCGAACTAGCTTCGGAAATCGAGACCGCCTCCGCGAAACACTTCTTTCCAGCCATGCTTTGGGGGAAACTGTCCGTTGCAGTCGAGACCTACGACGGACGACAATCTTACAATCAGAAATCTCCGAAAACTTCGGTCCAAGTTGACCCACGCGAGCATGCCCCAGAGTTCGCGAAAATGATTACAGCGTGGCGAAACGAAGAGTTGGCAGAATTGCCAGCCGAAACGGGCGATGTCGTTGCAGCCCCTGTAAGCCTGACTGTCTCCAAGAAAAAGAAATCGGGGCAATCGAAAGAACTCCAACACGATGGCCTTTTGTTGGTTCGCTACGCAGAGGACGAATGCAAGAGTGAATCATGCAACTCACTGGTGATGCTTCGCGGGCCTGGAATGGTGGTAAAGAAGGTCTCGCTGAAGGGTATCAGTCTTGGGGCGAGGGACTTCCACGCAATACTCCTGGCAGGATTGGCGGTTGATTCGACTCCCGAGGCCGACGCAGCCGATTTGTTTTTGCGGGCCGCTGAACCGCCCGCTCACAACGACTGGACTAACACGCCTGACTTAAAAGCGAGCTACGAGTGGGGATGTGGAAAAAATGTGTCGTCGTTTATTCAGGCTGCGAAGGAACGAATTCGCGAACTCGTCAAGGCTGACGCCCGAGACCTTGGTAACGGCCCCGACGCGATTCGTGAACTATTTCGTGTTGGCACAGAACGAGGCGATACACGAGCCTCTGCTGAACGTCCACGAGTTACTCCGGTTAGCAGTCGAGTTGATGAAGATGGACGATGGGTGATTGAGTGCAAATGCAGATTCACTCAAAGCAAGAAAAGGAGATTTGCAAAGCCAGTCTTGCTCTTTCTAGCCGAATCAGGTGGCGGGCAACCCGTCTCGTGGGAAAAAATCGAGCCGATTCACAATTGTGCTATGGAAGGCGACTGGCTCGTAGCAAACCCGAAGACTCGAGAGATTGTTTTTCGTGGAACCAGCAGTGTAAAGGACCATCCGGTGCCTGCACTTCAATCGTGTGTTTCTGTTGAACTTAGAAAAATGAAGCTAGAAGGCTAAATCAAATGAATCCAATATTCCCTTATCCAACTTTACCCGTTCCTCTCCAGGCGTCGATAACTAAAGCCGTCGTCGATGGAATAACTCTCGATGACAAGATCGTTTTGGAGCAAAAGCAACTTGTGGCAATGCACGATCATTTCGACCCAAAATGGAAGCGTCTTGATGCAACATTAGACGTTGCTATTCAGCCAGAAATCGTCCAGCAATACGAAACTGACCATGGCGAATTGCGTGTCTTCGCCTCGCTAAACTGTCGGCCAACAAACCAACGTAGCAGTGTCGAGCTGTTTCGCTCGCCAACCGAACGAGGAAGATGGACTGGTTCGGTGAGCGTCGATCGCGATTCGTTTGCCGGGCGAGTTGACCTTGCAGTAACTGCATCAGCGACCGCAAATGGACTCGCAGGCCGTGTAGTTGGTTCCAGCGATCCTTGGTGGATTTTCGTGGATGAACCAAACTCACTGAAAGTCGGTGGCGCGTTGCGTGTCGCGTGGGTTTCTTTCCGCGCCCCCGAAGCTCCTGCCCTGGCTCAGCAGTATCCCGAATCAACCCATGTTGTCGAGCTTGAAGGCCCAGTGCCAGTCGTCTATCTAAATCAGGATTTCGAGGGACTCTACGCACTCCTTCAAGACCGAAAAGACCGAGCGCCAGTTGAATTGGCACTCCATGACGCACATCGCTATTCAATCGCTCGAAGCGTATGGATGGCACTGGTGCTGGACTCGGTGATGTCCGTTGAACCTGGAGAGGAAGAGTCGGACGCGAACTGGCCAAGCAAGGAATGGCAGAGCGAAGTTTTGAAAAAAGTTCTTCCAAAAATCGCTCCTGACAAGACCGACCAAGAATTGCTGAATCTCGCAGCTAATGATTGGAAATCCGGAACTAGTTCGGCAATTTTCCTTGGCAGAGCGGAAGCCGTCGTCGGCGAAGTTGTCGATAGCAATGCGGCACTTCGAAAATCACTACACAAGCTAAACCGAGCAGGAGTATTCCATGACGAATCAAAACAAACTTCGTAATCTACGATTGTCAGTTCGGACGTTGCTGGACGAAAGCTTTCGATCACTTAACGGATCGAATCTAGACACAACTGAATTTGAAGATGATTTCCACCGTGATATTGACCTTGAATCGCTGGCTGCAATCGTGGCTGAGGCGGAATCAAGGTTTGGTGCTCAGGTGGAGAAAGCAGACACTTGGTTAGCTCCCCGCGTTCACGCTAGTTTGCGACTAACCCGTCGAGAAGCTTCGAGAAGAGAACTGTGGGCTTATCTAAATGTTGCCGCGTTTCCTGATTTTGTACGGTGGCGTCATACTTCAACCCAGGGGCCGAGCAAAGGCCTAATCGACATAGGACGGTTCATTGGCGAAAACAGCCGCAATGCACTCGGACGACTCTGGTGGGCAGCCGAAATGACACGGAACGGAAGTGATTATTCATTGACGGAGAAAGCGATGTCTACCACGCGATTCTCAATCTCATGGCAATCGCTCGACACACTGCACCATAAAGCGTTTGCGCTCGCGTGCGTTAAGTTCCTGACCGAAGGCAATGGCGGATCACCACTGAATGACGTCGCTGGAAAACGACTGGCTAAAGCAGTGAACCTTTGCCTACGAACGACGCACATAGACGCGATCGCACCGAGTCAGCTGCTTGACGAAATTGCGATACAGGATTGGGTTAATTCAGTTCCGGACTATACAAGATTCCTGGATTCACTTCCGACAGGTCCTGACGAAGATTCTGTAAACCCTGATGACATTGAAACTTTTATCAATTTCTTGTCTGATGTCGCAACGCAAATTGATATTTTCGACAGCGTGCACGATGACTCGACAGAGGGAGAAGAAGCCAGTGAAATCGACGCAATGACGACGTAACACTGTGCTTGAACTCGCGCTTTCCGATGCTCTTAATGCGTATCGCACGCTAACCCAAGAACGCCCCGCAATCCATGAACAACGTTCCAACCGAAAGACCATCAAGAGTTTCAACAACGAATGGGACGCTTCCGTGATTTCGCCTGTGTAAACGTGAGTGCGACCAAGCTCTGACGACTCAGCAAGCCACGTCGATGGCCTTAACCAGACGGCCGAACGCTCCAACGGGACGTCAACGCTTTCCAGTTCGGCAACACGCCGGCGTACGTCGCCAGCCGATGCACTGCCGCCAAGCAAGTTGTCCCAAGCGGAGTAAAGTTTCCCGCGACCGCTGAAACGGATTGAGTTACCACCACGATCACCTTAGGAAAAGTCGGAGCGTACAAGCTTCAAGCATGGCACGGCTGATGACCGTCCACGAAAAGATGAAGAACCCAGCAGAGGGCAATTGCTCGGTCGGCTTTCGATCGTGACTTGTCGCTAAGAACCTTGACGCAAAGCTCGGTCGCTTGGCCGATGCGCAAACCTTGAGTGTCGAGAGTAGCATCGGACGGCAGCAGCCCAGGCGGATCCGGTGGCGTCACGTCGCCGAGTACGGTAGTCGCCACAAGTTGATAGTGCCACGTCGGACGGTCGTGGCTTGAGCGTCGAATCATGTCGGGCCAACAACTGGCAACACCCATACGCCAACGGTCGACTGATTCGGGATCGGTCGTCCCCCCTGGGTGTCTTGAAGTGCTTGTCGAATTGCGGACAGTGGCCCAGAACGTCCATGACAGCGGCTCGTTCCGCTGACCTGTACGCCATCGTCTGCTGAACAAGCTGAACCTCGGAATAAGCCCCTGTCACGATTCAGTCTCCCCAGAAAGCTGTTTCCAGACCTCTCGATAGTCTTCCCCCGTCATCGTGGCACTTTTCGGGGCTGCAGCGCTCCACTCTTTGTCCGTCAGCGAATGCAAGAAGTCACGGGCAGACTTTACCGACCTTTTGCTGTCTTTGACGTCGCTTGAAAACTTTCTGCCCAGCGGTTCTGCAACGCTTCTCGGAACTGCGTTCATTCGCAATAAAACAGCCGACTCGGTCTTCACACCGTGGTAAATCATCGAGGGCAGCGTATTAATTTGTCTCGCGACGTCCTCCGGCAAACTGTTGAAGTCGAGACCTGACGTTGGCATTTTGCTCAATGCAGATAAGCCCCATGGGCCTGCATTACAGAGATTTCGGTAAACCGCTTTGCAAGCCTTCGATACTGCCATGGTCATGCTTATGCCATCTTCGGCGAAATACTTCTCCGCGATCTGCCGCAATGATTTGCCGTTTACCCAATCTGAAGTGATGTTAGCAATCTGTTCGTTATCGGCTCCCGATTTTCCAATTTCCTCCAGCGAAGTTTTCAATTCGCCCACGGCGAGCATCACGCCAATCAATTCAGGAAGAGAAGAAGACGCAGCCGAACCAAACAGACTGCTTGGCTCCCAATCGCTGACCGTTAATTTCTCGTCCAGCTTGGCAAGTCCAAGGAGTGCAGTTCTGACCCCTTCGGGCGTAAAGCCTGTTGAATCAGCGAGTGAGACATTCACTTCGTGCTTGGACATTTCGGTCACATAGCCATTCGTCGCCCGCAATAGAGCATCGGCTTTCGCGGTATCTTCTTTTGACTTGCTGGACCGAAGTTCGGAGTACCCGTAGGTGCTTCGCAAGAGTTCTTCCGTGTGGGCCAAAGCGTCGTTAAGAGATTTGGATTCTCGCATCAAGTGAGCGATGTAGCATCGAAAGTCGCGCCATTCGTCCGAAGCAAAAACCTGCTCAAGGCTATTGAGCTGCCCCAATTCCTGGACGCCTTCTAAGAGTTCAACCAATCGTGAGACGAGGTCGCCGGTACTCTCTTGTACAAAACGCGTTACATCATCTTCGTTGTTTCCGCCCGCCAATCCAATGACGCCTACCGAGTCCTGGCCGAACCGACCAGCTCGGCCGGCAAGATTCCAGAACTCTCTTGGGCTCATCGGTTGCCCGTAAGGATACTTATGAGAAGCAAGAAAGACCGATGAGACGGGGAAGTTGATCCCCTGAGCGATTGTCGTGGTCGCGCATAAAACTTTCAACTTCTGTTCTTCAGCCAGCCATTCAACGAGGGATCGAATTTCGTCTGACAACCCCGAATGGTGAACAGCAACTCCGTGATCCAACATTTGAATCAGCTCAAAGTCTTTGCCGATCTCTGTCTCCAGAAAACGCTGCACCAGTTGGACTTCAGGGTGAATGCGTTTTCGCCTTGGGAGGTTCGCTGCAAGATGCCGAGCCATTGACCAAACGTGATTCGTATTAGTCGCGATGGTGATGCTGGTGCCACGGGAGCAAAACACGCTCGCCATCGCTGCTGCTTCAACGGTTGGTTTTCCGATCACCTTACTCTTCGGGAGGTTGAGGGGTTTTACACCATTAACATTGTGCCTTCCCTTTAAGTGAATCGTGTTCGGAGTCGTAACAAGCGTTTTGAACCGGAGTCGCCAACCGGCCTTTTCGGAGAGGTCCGCGACCGAGTCAAACACACCCACGATTCGCTCGTTTGGCTTCCACGCACTTGTCCCAATGCTTATGACTTTACCGGACTCCTTTCCAAGCCAGTTAGCTAGGTCCTTGGAATTTGGAACAAATGGCATCAGCAAGAGAAAGCTTGCCCGACTGTATTCACGCTGAATGCTGGCCAGCAGCAATTCAATACGAAGCCCTCGCTTCTCGTCCTGAATATTGTGAGCTTCGTCCATCACAACCAAAGCCAACGGGCGGTGATCGAGCCTATTGTTTCGCAGAACGAGTTGCAGCTTCTCTGGCGTACAAACCAGGATGTCGAACGCCGACCCTTTTGCTCGAGCAGACAACATGTCGTCCTCGAATGCATCGATCTCGACCGCTCCAGTCAATTGCTCGACAACGACGTCGAACGGCTCAAGATCGCGTCTCAGCCGACGCGTAATTTGCGACACCAACGCTCGCGTCGGAGCAACATAGGCAACCCAGCCTTTGTCCTGCTCAAATTGATTAAGCGCTTGCAGCATTCGGAACTCGGCTAGCAGTGTCTTCCCACCGGATGTCGGCATGTCGACAACGATCGCCCGCGCCGCTTGATCCAACAGTCCCTGTTCCTGAAGTGCCGCACGCTGCGGAGGAAGCAACTCGAACATTGCCTGGCTGCCTTCGGTGATACTCTTCACGAATTTCGTGACACGAGAATTCACTTTCCCGGCGACCCACCAGATGGAACCAGCTACCATTTTCCTCGAAGTTATGTGCAGCCACTTCAGCAATACTTCCAGTGCTGCATCTTGAGACGCCGGCGCTGCCTTCAATGCTTCATCGAAATGTCGATCGAGTTTCTCGTTAATTCCGATTGGCGTTCCTTGAATGACGTACGTCGCGAGCAGTTCAGTAGCTTTTGCAAAATGGTAGAGGGCCACCAGTCTCAGCGCCATAACTTGACTCTGACGTCCGTCGCTTCCCTCCAGTAGTTCGCTCTCGAAATTTTCCTGATCCTCCCGTAGGCCTGCAACGATCTCTTGAATGCGGTGCAGATCGTCCCAGCTATCCTTGCGAAGCAATCGTACCCAGCAGGCGAAAAGTCGATACAAGATCCGTTTGTCCCATGGCTGATTCACAACCGAGGGCGCACGAAGCAGTGACTTGTTTTCTTGCATCCATCGACGGAGATCTGTCCAGCGATCCCCGCAATAGGCGAGTGAAGCAAGGTGAAGAATGTGAAATATTCGCTCATCATCTTCGGTCGGGACTGGCAGCAACCGTCGGAACTCAAAAGCTCTCCAAGCGCCAGCTTGGGCTTGCTGTTGCAACGCGTCGGTGCCGGCCGATGCATGGAGCATCGCATCGAGTCCCTCGGTTGCAGCAACCTCGTAGGCTAAAGCCAGTCGGCTGAGTAGATCCTCGTCAGTCGGCTTGTCTTTAAATGACAATTCCATCTGAAGTTCGGTTGCCGCTCGAACCAATCTAATTTGAGCAACCTCCTTTCCTCGCTGACGATCCGGCTTGGAGATCGCGGTGACCGCCCAATGCTTGTCGACGCCTCGGAGGGCTTCTTCAGTGACTAACATCGCTATGACCCTCCCTTCTTGTTTCGAGGAAACTTCTTCTTAGTCACAACATTTTTCTCGGCCGATTTCTTAGCTGTCTTTTTATTGCTATAGTAATTTGCCAAATTCGGAATCGATCCCGCTGGTAGATAGATTGCGAGCAGTTCAATGTGCATCTTCGCGGGTTTCTTGGTGGCAGCCCCTTTCGCCCTTGCGCTGAGATCCTTCTTGTTCGGCTGCACATCGCGAACAAGGACGCCGAACACTGCGACGTCCGTACTCGATTTCGTGAACCGCTGAATAGCTGACTTCCATTCAGCCTCCCAGGATGCTCCGCTAGCGCGAATCGTGAGATAGCGAACAAGGGTCTCCCGAATAGATCGCTGGTCACGCAAGTCATCGAGTTGCTGTTTAAGCCCTTCAGATCCGTACATGACTCCCGGTGGATGCTTCGCTTCGTACGAGGTCTTTACCTCGCCGAACGCAAAGCGATGCCGCAAAGTCTTGTCGTTCGTTTCCTGAAGCCCGACTAGGTCGGCACCCGGCAAACTCGACTTCTCCTTTTTCTCGTCCCAGCGGTCAGCCCACGGGAAATGGCACTTCTTGTGTTTCGTTAGGTAGGCTTCGCTATACGCTTCTCCAACCTCCCAATCCTTGGGGTCAGACTCGGAGTTCAACACGCTCTTGAGATTGTCGGTTTGAAATCCGGTCAATGAAAGTGATGCAGTTAAGGAGGCGGCCATATTACGACCGCTTTCGTCCTCAATGAGTTCGCGAACGGAACCATCGAGCGCCGCATCGCGATGGGCTGCGGAATGCGACCGACCACGCGCAACGACAGCCCCATTATCAACGTTGTAGACCTCGGTGCCGATCGCGACTGTCATATCGGAATCTCCCCATTCACCATGCGAGGAAGGAGCCGTTCGCAGGATTTCGATCCATCGGCAACTTCACCTGTTCAGCCCACTTCCTCAGCGTGTTTTGCGATGCCCCAAGGATATCGGCTGCTTCAGCGGTCTTGACGCATTCACTCAGTTTCAGCATCGATCCTGCTCCTCTCGCGAGCGCCCCAGACAAAGCTGATCTAAGTCTAGCAAAGTCTGTATACCGCCGATATTGGAGACAGTTCCTCATCGATCACGATCCGAGAAGACGGTCTTCGATTTCCGACAGGCGTTCTTGCAAGGCGCTGACCGTGTCATCGGCTGGATCGAACATGGCTCGCAGGTCGGCCAGGATGGATTCGTGCGTTTCGGCTTACTCGGTGTCGCGGTTCGCGTTGATCTCATTTCGCCGGATGTAGAGCGGCGACATTCCTTCTTCGTGCTTGGTGGCTGTTGCGGCGAAGGCGTTTTCGGCACCGTCGATTTGCTTGGCGAGTTTGGTCGCCTCGCTTTCGAGCGGCGAGATCGGGTCGTACTCGTCATGTAGGTTTGCGGGACAACCCAAAGCGGCGAACCAGATAGCTCAGCGGGCGCGACGCGGTATCAAAAGTCTTTGACGTCCGAAATTGCTCGTTACATGGCAGACACCGGTGCGTCGTCGTGCATTTCTTCAAGAGCGGCACCTGCTCAGTCCGGCCAAAAACGAAATCGAACGCCTCTCAACAATTGAGTCTTCTGTAGTCACTCGGTGGGCGCCGGTCTTTGCTTCGAGAAACGACAAATGCAATATTTCTCATTAATCGGTTCCGATCGCGAGTGAACCGACATCCTCGCTGTCCTTTCGCACAACAATCGACAAGGGACCGAACTTCGCCGATATGCCTGCATTTTCGCGATTAGACATCGAGTCGTGACGCTGAGTCGCCAAGAGCGAGTGCAACAGCGTTTTTGCAGCCTGAAAACGTACGCGATCATCTTCACTACTGACCATCAATTCGTTCAGTGTTCCGATGGCATCATGACCAGCGTCTGCCAACCGCGCAAGAATGGATTCCCGCAGCGATTGCCGTGCTTCGTTAATCTGTTTTCGGAATTCCGGGTTCGCTAATCGTCGGTAAGCCGTTCGTTCCGAGATGCCAGCTGCAACAGCCGCGTTCTCGATATGGCAACCCGAAACCAATGCTTGAAACAAACGATCATCGCCTTGAAGTTCCTTTTCGTTGGTGGGGCTGCCAATCTCCGCCATTTCCTGCCTCGACGGATCATTCATAGTTCTTTCCTCAGATGAAGGAGTTGGATCATGACTGCGACTCCGAACCGCTTGAGATTGTGCGTGGCTCCCGCAACTGCCAGCCGCCACGCTCGCCAATTCTTGAAACGAAAGTTTTCCTTGCCAGCTCACCTAGAATTTTTCGAGCGTAACGTTCCGTCACACCGGCTTCCATCGCGACCGCGTGCGAGTTAACGGAACACTTCTCTATTAAGTCTTTATAGAGATCTGTTCCGTTAGTTTCCCTGTAGGAAAGTGTTCCGTTAGCTCCCTTCTGTTCCGGCCCCTCGAAGGTTCCCTTAGCGGTCAAATCCTTCATTACATCGAGAACTTTTTTTTGTGAATCCGTAAGCGGATCAGCATCGCATTCAACGAGTTTCAAGCCTAGGTTTTCGGTTGTGACAACGATGACAGGGATACCCTTTTCCGTGACCGCACGACCTCTGCCAATTGACTGCCTCAGCTCCGATTGAACAATCTGCCGATAGGCTCGGTGCCAATCGTGATCGCAGTAGGCTGGCGTCCTGACCGTTTGACGATTTCCCGATAGCGTCGTAGCAGACCAGTAATCGTTCTCCCACTTCGTTTCCTCCTCAGGGCGAGCCATCGCGCCGACTAGCCCAAGTTTGAGCAATCGATCTCGAATGGTCCCTGGTGGTACTCTGGGTGTCCCCAGCACTACGAGACAGTCGCACTGCTCTAGCCACTCGTTTGACCCACGGGACGCAGTGCCAAAAAAGTGCTCGGCTCGAACAATTCGCCCGGACCCCTCAACTAGCACGGTGGCGACATGCAGACGATGACAAATTACGCCGATCCGCTTGTATTGCAGCTTCGGTAGCAATCCACGAATGATTCCGGCGACTTTGTTCTTGGATGTGCCCTTCTTTACGTCCGTGGCAATTTGAAAAATCGGATGCAGCTGTTCAAGTTCTCCCAGAGGCGTGCGGTCAACCAAGGATCGACCACCGATTAGAGACTCGATGTCAGCGCGGTCGGCAGTGGCGTCAGCGAGCCATACCGGCGATGTAATTGGCAACACAGTTTGTCGCACCGCACAGATTGACTTGTGTACTTTTGTCTTGCTGTCATTGTGATTCTTGATCTGGTCGACCCGCACCACAAGCTCGCATATTTCCCCAGCTGCAATTGCTTTAACCAAACGCAATGCCTCACCCGGCGGCCAAGTTCCCAATTGCGACATTGCTTTCCACAAACGACTGTCGCAACCGCGAGGCATCGTCGTTGAAACTGGGAGCACTAGTTGGCAAGTTTCATTCGCCCGAACGAGCTCCGTGAGCTCAACTGCAATCTCGCTCATCAAATGAAAAAAATACTCTTCGCTTCGATTGTAGTCGTGACCGATGTGACTTCGCCGAATCTCAGCGACAACTTCGTCTGCGACTGCTCGCACGTGTTCGAATCCGGATGTCACTTGCAATCCCGGTCGTAAAAATTCAGCTGCGTCTTCATGTACCGAAATGAACTCTCGGCCCTCGGCCAAGTGTTCAAACGACATAGCACCGCGTTGGTGAGTGCAAATGCTATGTGCTGACTGTTCTGCAATTTCTAGTAACGACTGATACTCGCAAGTTTCGCGATAATTACAGCTAGGGCAGATCGCCTGTGATGGCGACAACCCATGATTCATTACCTTTTCAGCGGTCTCGTAGTCGTCGCAAGTCTTCTCAGACATTTCGGGATAGGCCACGGCATCAATACCAACTTTGCCGCACGTATCCTCAAATTCGCGGCAAAGGTTGTGCGTCGGCAGAATGATGAGGCTTTTCGAAACGCAGAGCATTGCGGCGGTGTCCGCAGTGGTCTTGCCGGAACCGGTCGGTGATCGACAAAGATTGATTTCGCGTTTTCGCAGGGAATCAATGCGAGCCAATTTTAATTCCTCTCGCCATTCTTGAAGTGACTTGGGTTCAATTATCGGATTTACTTGTTCGTCAATCAGGCGACGTAGCGAGGCATCGCCGTTCCGAACCAAGTAATCATCGATTGCGTTTTTTGATGGTCCGCCGTCAGCTTTACGCGGTCCTGGTGGTAGCTCAATGATCGTGATCAATGCACCATGATTGTGCAGAATACGAGCGAGTTCGGCGCAAGCATGATTTACACCTGGTTTGCGAATTTCGTCGTAGTCGAAGCCGATCCAAACGGGGCGTTTGAGCCAATCAATCCCGGCTAGATCGTCGATCAAAACACGTTCGCCAATTGGCTTTCCTTTCTTGTCCTTTTCACGCTTCTTTTGCCAACCCCAAACGCCTGAAACAGAGATTGAAGGGAGCCTAGATTGCGTTGCCGCTAAAGCTTTCTTCTCGCCTTCGATAATGCCGATAGTTGCATTTGGAGTGCGTAGCGGATGCACGGCATCGCGAGGGATGTAAATGCGATTGCCCACGCCACGAGGCTGTTCATACTTACGATTCGTCAACGGCCTATCGGGTTTCAGTCGTGCGAATGTTGAAAACGTGTCGGTTGGTAAATCCACAAACGGAAACGCTATCGCGGCACCAAGTCGCTTTGTAGAAATCCCCCAGTTTAAGATGTTTTGGATCATCTTTGGATCGGTGACACTGTAGATACCCGCTTCTCGAATTGTGTCCGCCGTCAAGCCAGAACCGACTAGATCGATTACGTGGTGTCCGAGTAAGCCGTCGATCGACGGTGAAGGCTTTTGGATTGTGATCGGCTTCGGAAATGCGATTGCATCGCCGACTACCGCTTTCACAATCAGAGGCGTTACCTCCGCGAAAAGCCGCGTGGATAGCATGCCTTTGGTGTCTAGAATCATGATCTTTCGGCCAGCAAGAATTCGACGCTCAATTCGCTGGCTTCTGGCAACCGCCGATAGGACGGCAATGATATGCCGACATCGGTGTTCAAGGGGCAGGCGTATCCTTCGCAGTATTGCGGGAATCCCGCTAGGTAGACACCGATGATTGCCGCGCCATTCGGGATGTACCGACCACTCCATCGCTCCACAGCGTGCTTGATCGCGTAGCTGCCGATCGATGGAGTCTTTCGCGGGGTGACTCTTTTCTCAAGCCACGCCACGCAAACCAGAATCTCGACAACTGAGGGAGGGCACATGAGTGCGCGCTTCCCCGCGATCAGTCCGTTGCAGTCAACGAAGAACAGATCGCCACCCGCAGTGGTGATGGTCGGATAGTGGTTCAGTCGTGTACGCTGTTGAGGTGACCAGAAGGGGGCTTGCTTGGCGGCGGCCCTTTTTTCGTTGGTTTCCATTAGATGCCAGCAGCCTCAAGTTCAGCTTCGGCTCGCTTAATTTGCTTGTCGCGGTCGACTGGCTTGGGCGGTGCAACAGCGGTGCCGTCAACGGCTTCGGTGATCGCGGCGAAGAATTCGCGAATCCATTGTTCAGTTGTTCGGCGATGCCCGCCAGCGAAAGCGGTTTGCAGCTTCACGCCTTTGAGGCCGCGTTGTGCCCAGCGATACATCGTGGCAGATGATGGACGATCGCCGGTGATGCCTTCGACGATAGATGCCGCGCCCGCGTTCAAGCGGACCATACGGTACGGGTCGGGAGTGACCATAGAAAAACCTCTCTTACATTGGTGTCGGAGTGTGACTGACCATGCGAGAGAGGTTAGGGGCGACTTGACTTCGGCTCTGTGCCGCAAGTTGTGCTGCGAGGGTGCCAGATTGTGCCGTTTAGTCTGCGGCCAGTTTCTTGACCAACCTTCCTTTGCTTCGTCCAATTCGTGCGTCGATTCCTGCCTCTATGAGTTTCGCATTAAATTCGCGAGTCAAACCGCGAATACTATCGTCGAAAGGTTCCTTCCAACCCGCTAAATCAGCGATAGTGTCAATCGAAACAGAGCCACCAATTTCGTTCATTTCATCTGCGACAATTCTCTGATTACCCACCATCGTCGACACCAATTCGACAGGCCAAATGGCTTGCTTGTGGGTCGCGATACGCATCTCGAAAGGTAAACCACTGATGCTGTTGCCTTGCAATAGATAGCACTTCTGTAGTCCTTCACGACATCCAACCCAGACATTTTTCTCCTCCTTATTTTGATCGTTCAATTCTCGCCACGGGTTGTAGTTTCCTGACCAGCTGAGGACTTGCTCGATTCTCTTTCCGATGGCGGTTGCACCGTTGCCAGCCTGCTTCAATCCCTGCTGCACCCAGCGAAAGTACTTCAACGACAAATTCTCGCCCCAGCCTTCCGTTGACGTCATCGATGCTTCGCTGTGTAGATGCACACAAGATTCACCAACCAACAAAAAAGACTGTTGAAATTGCTGAATGCTCTCCAAATGCTTATCAACGGTTAGCCAACCATCGCCGATGTCGCCCTCGTTTATTTCACGCCTGAATCGCTGCCAGTCGTTATGCAGTCCGCAGGCCATAAAAAGCACATCGACGTATCGTTCAATTTGCGATGTTTCAAATGAGACAACGCTCCTGCCCTTTTCGCTCATCAGATACCTTTCTCATCGGATGGGCCAATTCAATCGGCTACGGTGGAAAGGTTCGCCGGTAGCCGGTTGAATTGTGCGGCCGGAGCTACCGGCCTACCCGTTCTTGAAGTGTTCGAAGCCGTCGCCACGAACGGACGTAATTGTACGCTAGCCAAGTTCCATTGCCACTTCAGCAGCAAGCTTTAAATTCCTCAACGCGTATATTTCACTTGTGTCGGTCTTGCTGTGCCCCAGGACGGCGGCAACGGCTTCAATTCCGAACCGCTCACGAGTGAGCGTTCCCATCGTGTGTCTCAGTTGATTCGGGGACCACCGATTGTCGCTTTGCCACTTAGCCAACTCGCTGCGTTGACGTTCTGTTAATCGCCGTGCTCGTGCTGCATCGGATTCCTTGGGCATTCTTCTTAGCGGTGCTGGAGGCAAGAACACACGGTCGCAAGCGCGATGAATGACACGCCGATAGGAATCGTTTGTGTAGTGGTCGCCAGGTGCTCGGTTGCGTCGTCGCTTCCGCTTGCCTGGCTTGCATCCACACGACATCGGCGTAACACGCTTGGCGTGACGCTGGACCAAGTGAGCATCTATCACTTCGCGAGGGTCGAAACAGTAAGCGGAGGGCTCTCTGTCCAGATAGTTGGTAAGAATCGCTTGTGCCTTGGGGCCGACAACAATTGTTCGTTGCTTGTCGTGGTGTTCGGTCTTGTGGCGACTGGGAAAGAACAGCCACACATCCCCAGTGCAATCGATGTCACTCGGTCGTATGATGCAAACTTCTCCCGGCCTCGCTCCAGTGAGTCGTTGGATTCTGACCATATCTGCCACGGTCGGCGGCAGTTCCGGTAGCGTTCGGTCAACAGTATCGTCGTTGACCGGCGGCACAGGTGAATTGTCTGGCGCCTTCGTTTTACCCTTTGACAATCCGGTGACAGATTGCAGGCTGCGTAGCGTCGATTCGTTGACCAGTTCTTCAGACACGCCCCAGCGAAACATTCGCCGAATTTTGTCGACGTTTGAATTGACGTAGCCGCGAGTGTGACCTTGTTCGACAAACTTTTGTCGAACAGCTTTCAGCGCGATCGGTCCAAATTCGTCGACCGCGACGTTTCCGTATGCTTGACGGAGTGTTCGCAGCGTCTTCCGCATGTTTTCAGCGGTCTCGGTGGATGTGCCATCAGCACGGCGATAGAACGCCTTGGCATGCTTCCAGTAGCGTGCAATCAGTTCGGTAATTGTGAGAGCCAGAGGATCGACAGGCGGTGGTTGTCGACCGGATGCCAACCACTCGCCTACGAGTCGATCGTAAAGCATCCGACTCGGCTTGCTACCGTACTTACCGAGGTAGTGATCCTTCCCAGCGATCGTGACAACGGCTTGCCCGCTTGCTTTATGCTTGCGGTACTTAGGAGAGGCTGACGTAAGAATAGGCATGGCGAAACATCCTCGCAGAGGTAGCCAAAACGGTACGTACCGTTTTGCGCTTCTGGGAAAATGCCGCACGACTGAACGTCAGTCGGTATCAAAACACTGGATTCGGCGGGGTTAATCTTCAAATGGGCGATACAGAACTCGAATCTGTGACCTCTGCCGTGTGAAAGCAGCGCTCTAACCAACTGAGCTAATCGCCCGAATTTCGGATTCGTAGGGTAGCGTTCGGCTTATCGATGGGCAAGGTCGGCGGGGCTCGGGCGATACGTTGGTTACGGTCGCCTTGTGTGGTGAGCGTGAGCCCGCCTTCCGATTGTGTTGTCGGTTGGCAACATTGTCGTTGCCGGATCAGGATGGTGGCGTGAACTTGGGGGCTTGGGGGCCGGCGGGTTCGTCTTCGTCGTCGGCGAGTTCTGCGGTCTTTTTGGACGCTTTGTCGTCGACGGAAAGATTTTTCTTGGCCTCGTATTCGGCCAACCGGAACTGTTGCTGGACCTCGTTCAAGCCGCGGCGAAATTCACGATAACTGCCGCCCAGTTTGCGTGCCACCTCGGGGAGGTTGCCGCCGAACAGGACGACTGCGATGACGCCGATGACCACCATCTCGAATGGTCCAAGTCCAAACATCGATTAAGCCCGATCGTCACGCGGCTTGGATGGTTCTTCGTCGTCAGTCGACTCGCTCATCCCACGTTTGAATTCGTTGGTGCTGCGCCCAAGGTTCCGCATCAGGGTCGGCAGCTTCGACGATCCGAACAGCAACAAAATGATGCCGGCAATGATCGCAAGCTCCAACGGCCCAGGAGCACCAAAAGCCATCAGGGGATCGGCAATGCCGTCGGTCAAGTGATTCACAATCATGGTTCTCTCTCGAAAAAAAGGGTCTACGACGACCCCTGACTCGTGACCGGCGAAAGCGGGAAGGCCAATCAGCCGGAATGGTGCATCGGCTGACCACCTCCGGAACCGATGGTCGGGGGGGACATTGCGGCGGCACTCGCCACCACGTTCGAACCTATTTTATTGTCTGGCGCCAGATAGTCAAAGGCGGAGTAGGAAGACGTTGACCAGAATCACGGTCGGATCGGCGAAACGCAGTCAAATATGTTGTCCGAAGCTGGCTCGGGGGACTCGAAAGCGTTCGATTATTGCCGCACCTGGGGAGGAATCGCGGCATGGTTTAAGATGCGACTTGCTGAAATCCCCTGATCTTCGCCAAATTTTTAATCGATTCTGGATGCACAACCTCCTGCCGACTTTGACGAGCGTCTTGGGGGTTTTCTTGATCATGGCAACGGGTGCCTATTGCCGGCGCCGGGAATGGTTAACTCCGGAGGCTGACCGGACGCTGGCAAATTTGACGGCCAATGTGATGCTGCCGTCGTATTTTGGGCATCGGATTCTGACCAGCCCCCAATTCGATTCGGCTGCAGCAGCGTGGACGCCACCGATCTTTGGATTTGCAATGACGGCGATGGGGTTCTTGATGGCGTTCTTGTTCGCTCGTCATCTAGGCCGGTTCATCGGGTTGGACACCGATGCAAAACAACGTGCGTTTGCTTTGTGTACGGGCATCTGCAACTACGGCTACATCGCGCTGCCGATCGCCGAACAGTCTTATCCGGACGCGGTGATCGAGTTGATCCTGCACAACGTCGGTGTCGATATGGCGCTGTGGAGCATCGGGATCCTCATCATCAGCGGGTCGGCGGGCGGCAATTGGAAACGAGCCTTGTTGAGCCCCGCTTTGTTGGCGGTGTTAGCGGCCAGCGCCGTGCGACAGATTGGCGGTGCCGAAATCGTGCCCACGCCGATTATGTCGACACTGGGAAAACTGGGCGGCTGTGCGGTCCCGATGGGGCTGCTGCTAAGCGGCGCAATCATCGTCGATTTCCTGCGTGGCACGAACTGGAGTGGATCGCGGAACATCGTGTTGTCGTCGATCGCAATTCGCCAGTTGCTGTTACCTGCGATGATGTTGACGATTGTCGCCGCGGTTGGCGTAAGTGTCGATCTGCAGCGGGTCATCGTTTTACAAGCGGCGATGCCAGCGGCCGTGTTTCCTATCGTGTTGGTGCGGCTGTATGAACGTGACACCGAAACGGCGCTTCGCGTGGTGTTATCGACGTCACTTGCCGGGATTGTGCTAATTCCGGCTTGGCTGACGTTGGGAACGTGGTGGCTTGGGCTGAATTGATCGAACCCAACAGAATTGTCGCCGCACGAGAACTCGTCGAACGGCAGCGGGCCGGGATTTACCAGGCGAGATTATAAGGTTCGATCATGCCGGGCAGTGACGGATGAAGCTATGATGTCGGGGATCGACCTCCCCGCCTCACGACCGCGAATGCCCGCCTTATGACTCGCAGAATTTGCATCTGGCTTGCGATGACGACGGTTATTGCTGGATCCATTCCAAGTGGCGACAGCTTGACCGCTGACGCATCCGAACCGACCTTCGATTTCGTCCGCGACATCGCATCGGTCTTCCAACAGCACTGCATCGAATGCCACGGTCCCGCCGACCAGAACGGTGGCCTTCGGCTTGACCAGTCGCTAAGCGTCTTTGCCGAAGCCGACTCGGGCGAGCGCGCGATCGTACGCGGCAAGCCCGACGAAAGCGAACTGTTAACACGAATCACGTCGACAAACGAAGACGACCAAATGCCGCCCGAAGGCGATCGGTTGACGACTGAAGAAATCGAAACGATCCGGCGCTGGATCAAGTCGGATGCGGATTGGCCAGCCATGAAAAACGCTGGCGACACGGCGGACCAGCAGGACGAAGTCGAAACAAGCCACTGGGCGTTTCAACCAATCACTCGGCCGGAACCGCCCAGCGTCAAGGATGCCGTTTGGTCGCGGCACCCGATCGATCGCTTCATGCAATCACGGCGCGAAGAGACTGATATGCCGGCTGCGCCGATGGCGGATCCGATCACGCTGGTTCGCCGCGCGACTTACGATTTGACGGGGCTGCCGCCGACGCCCGCCGAAGTGACCGCGTTCGTAAAATCAGCAAAGGCAAAATCGACGCACGACGAATCGGCAACCACGGCTGCGTTTGAAACTTTGGTCGAGAATCTGCTGCAACGTCCGACCTATGGTCAACGTTGGGGCCGCCACTGGATGGACTGGGTTCGATACGCCGACACGGCGGGCGACAATTCGGACTTCCCCATTCCGCAGGCTTACCTGTATCGCAATTACATCATTGATTCGTTGAACCAGGATGTTCCCTATGATCGATTCTTGACCGAGCAATTGGCGGGCGACCTATTGCCGGCTGATTCGTTGGAACAACGTAACCGTCAAACCATCGCAACCGGCTATCTTAGCATGGCGCGTCGGTTTGGATCATTGGTCGAGCGATACCCGTGGCATTTGACGATCGAGGATACGATCGACAATTTGGGCCGAACGATGATGGGAATGACGATCGCATGCGCGCGGTGCCATGACCACAAGTTTGATCCCATCTCGACTCGCGACTACTACGGTCTGTACGGGATCTTTGCGAGCACCGGTTATCCGTTCCCCGGGATCGAACTGTTTCAAGTGCAACGCGACTTGGTTCCGCTGATCGCGCAAAAGGAAGTCGACGAAGCTTACGCGCCGTTCGCGAAAGAGAAACGATCGCTAGAAGACAAACTCGCTAAGCAATTGGCCGCCTGCGAGAAACGCTCGATCGAAAATGCAGACCGAGAAAAAACGGCGACGGTCGCCGAGAAACGCAAGATGCATGACGAGCTTGAGGAGATGCTGGGGAAAGCTCGAAACGCGGGCAACCAGTTGGCCGCCTTCCTTAAAAAGATGCCCGAGATTCCGACCGCTTATGCCGTTCGAGATATCGAACCGGTCGACGCGGCGATCCAAATCAAGGGCGAGCCGAATCGCCCCGGCGCGACCGTGCCGCGGAAGTTCCCGGATGTGCTGGGCGGATATGCGTTAACCGATGAAGCCGCTTCAAACGGCAGTGGTCGATTGGAACTGGCAAAGTGGATCACCGATCCCGACAATCCGTTGACGGCAAGGGTAATCGTCAATCGCGTTTGGCAGCGTCATTTTGGGCGGGGGCTTGTTCCCAGCACCAGCGACTTTGGACTGCGTGGTGAAACGCCGAGTCATCCGAAATTGCTGGATTGGTTGGCCAACGATTTCATACAAAACGGATGGTCGCTGAAGCACCTGCATCACACAATCATGACCTCGCGGACGTATCAGTTGTCCAGCCGTGATGTGATTGCAAAACTAGCACCTAACTTGGTCCAGGATCCCGACAATCGACTGCATTGGCGATTCAATCGCCAGCGTCTTGATGCCGAGTCGATTCGTGACACCCTGTTGATGATCGGCGGCAACTTGGACCTGTCGCCACAACAGGATCCGTATCCGTTTCCGCCGCGTGACAAGTGGGAATTCACCCAGCACCATCCGTTCAACGCAAACTACGACAGTAACCGTCGCAGCGTCTATCAAATGACCAAACGATTGACGGCGCAAACTTACCAGCAAACATTCGACGGTCCTGACCCGAACGCATGCACGAGTAGCCGAGACGAATCCGTCACCGCGCTACAAGCGTTGTACTTTATCAACGACGATTTTTTGCACGACCAAGCCGGGCTGATTGCCCAGCGATTTGTCTCGCAACATGACAATGACACCGCGCGGATCGAAGACGCCTTTTTGACGATCTTGAATCGACCTGCGACGACCGAAGAAGTCGATTGGATGTCCGAACACCTGCGTGCCGTTGGCAAGCGGCTAGCGGACACAAAGGATCTCGATAAACGGGCATGGACCAGCCTGACGCTCAGCCTGCTGCGACTCAACGAATTCCTCTATTTAGATTGATGGTGAATGATGGTGAGTAGAAAACCCAATCGTCGCGAGTGGATGGGATCTGTCGCAGCGTCCAGCCTGGCCAGTCGATCAATGGTCGCCAGTTCGCTGATGATGCCGGGTGTTGTCGCCGAACTGCTTGCCTCGGAAGCGGGCAATGATCCAACCCAGCCTCGACCAACTCACTTTCCCGCCAAGGCGAAGAACGTCATTATGATTTTCGCGACCGGCGGCGTGTCGCACATCGATACGTTCGATCCAAAATCGAACAAGAATGGCCGTGACGGTAGCGGCAAGGACAAATTGATGGGCAACTTGTTCGGATCAAAACGAAACGATCGCTGCGGCACCGAGGTCAGCAATCTGTTCCCGCATGTTCGCGACGTGATGGATGATGTTTGCTTGATCCGATCAATGAAGGCGTCACACTTTGATCATTCCGAAGCCACCCTAGGAATGCACACAGGATCGCCAACGTTTGCGAGGCCCAGCATGGGTTCGTGGGTCAGCTATGGACTGGGGACCGAAAACCAAAACTTGCCAAGCTTCATCGTCATCGCACCGCATCTGCCGTACGGTGGTACTCAGGTCTATGCGAGCGACTTTTTGCCGGCGTTCCATCAGGGAACACGTGTTATTCCAGGTAACAATCCAATCGGCAACTTAAAATCGCCGGGCGAAAGCGGGAAACTGCAGGATCTAGAATTCGAGTTGGTTGACCAATTCAATCGCAAACATCTTGGCGACCGACCACACGATTCGGCTTTGGCGGCCCGGATGAAGTCGTTTCGAACAGCGTTCAACATGCAACAGTCTGCACCGGAGGCGTTTGATTTATCGAGCGAACCGGAACACATCCGCAAATTGTATGGAATCGATCGCAAGACCAAGGGACCGGGCGCCGACTTTGCGTGGCAATGCTTGGTCGCCCGCCGTTTGGCACAGCGGGGCGTTCGCTTCATCGAATTAATTGACACCGGATCGCGACCAAATTGGGATTCGCATGGCGACATGAACGAGCACAAAGATTTGGCGAATAATGTCGACCAACCGACCGCGGCTTTGATCACGGATCTAAAACAACAAGGAATGCTGGACGAGACAATGGTGGTTTGGGCAACAGAGTTTGGACGCACGCCCACCAAAGAAGGCAATAAAGGTCGCGGGCACCATCGGGATTGCTTTAGCGTTTGGGTGGCTGGCGGCGGATTCAAAGGCGGCCACGTTCATGGCGAGACGGATGACATCGGAAAGTATTCGGTGACCCAGTCCGTTGAAGTCCATGATCTGCACGCGACGTTGTTGCATCAGATGGGTATCGACCACGAGCGGCTAACGTTCCGTCACGCGGGGCGAGACTTTCGGCTTACGGACGTTCATGGAAACGTGATGACCGAATTGTTGTCATAGCTTCGACTGCGAGTTTGCGACTCAAGCTGGCAACCTGAGCTACGAATACGCCGCTTGTTTCCTGCTGGCGGCTTAGCTTTTCACGCCAAAGGCGAGATGCCGTAGCCCGAGCGAATTGGCCCAGTTCGCATCCAGTGAAGCGAGTCGTTCGTCGCAGGGTACTTGCAGGATCGAATGTGACAGCCCGTCGAATCGTTCGAGCGATTCCTCGAGATGATGTTGCACCAGTTCGATCAAGAAGGTCGATGGCGTTGAACGAGCCGATTTGAAGCCCATTCGTGCGGCGGTGGACTGCTCGGTGGATTGTTCAGCCGATTCGATGATCGCGTTGCACCAAGAATCGATCGCCACACCCGAGGCTCCCAACGCAATCAACTTGACTGCATCGTCGGGTGTAATATCGCCCGGTACGATCCAAAGCGGCATGTTGGCGACGTTTTCGTGTTTCATCCATTGGCGGGCACGGCGAGTCATCGCCACCAATGTCAATCCGTCGAACTGGACATCATCGGCGCGCAGGATCACTCCGTCGGGTTTCTGCTGGATGACCTGAGGCAAATCTTGATCCAAGCGGTAGGGCGAGATGGACACAAACACGGCGGACGAAGGTGAGAGCATTCGGATTTGATTCAGTTTCGAATGCAGTCGATCCATGCTGGGGATGTCTGGCGGGAAGGTCGCCGCGGGAGCCCAACTACCGCCGGCAAGCGGACGCTCTTCCGAAGCCTGTTCCCATCGTTTGATCTGCTCGGGTGAATAAGCAAACCGTCCCGTATCATCACGGGTGACCGTTAAACGCACATCGACAATCGAAGCGCCGTCGAAGTCCGCGGCGCAGAGCCCGTACCGTTCGGGGCGGTAGGGGACTATGCGAGGCAGCGGTTGCAGTTTGCAAGAGTCGCCTGAATGATCGGTCGGTCGCCCCGTACGGTGATTGACGTGCAGAGCCGAAGGTGTTTCGGAATCGGACAGGTCACGACGCAGGGCCGAGACAACGATGCCACGCTGAGCCACCGATTCTGCGATCACATCGGCAGAATCGGCATCGACCCAGTCCCATGGAGGGTCAAACCAAAACAGCGGAGAATCCAAACTCAATTCAGATCCATCGGAACGCCGGATCGGGAATCCATTGGTTTGCACCGGAGCACACGTCCAAGGCATGCCCATTGCCGGTGGCACAAAGACCAACGGAGCAAGTCGATCAATCCTAGGAGACATGTTCATGTTAGGTTCAGATGACCAAGAGACTAATGACGTTAACGCCAGTTCGGATTGACTTCGCCGCGACTCGCTTCTTCCGCCTGCAGCATCGCTTCGGGAACGATCCGTCGAAACTCTTTGGCATCGCCACGAATCGAAGCATTGATCAATAGTAGACCGAGTCGCAATTGCTCGCGTTTACGCAGCGGTGCTTCGACGACGCCATCGGCAAGTGTTTTTGCGCGTCCACGAATGAACACGGTGACGTTGCTCATCGCATCGCCGAGCCGAAGACCTGCGTCACCACCAATGACAATCATTCCGCCAAGGGCACCGACACCACATTCGTCGCCAACATTTCCGCGAACAAAGATGTTGCCGCCCCGCATCGCGGCGCCGCAGCGATCGTTGGCCGATCCGTAGATCGCCAAAGTACCGCCTGACATCGCCGTACCAGCTCCGACACCGGCGTTGCCACGAACTCGAACGGCGCCACTGTTCAGACCCTCGGCGACACCATGGCCGACCGAACCGGTCAAACGCACGTCCAGGTCGGCACACCACGCGAACGCGTAATCGCCAAGCGGACCATCGACCTGCAATCGCACAGGGTGATCAATCCGCATCATGGCGTGATCCTGGCCGCATGCGCCTAAGATTTGTACTTGGGTTAGTTTTTCATCATCCGGTGAAACTGCGACCGAAAGTATCTCATGACGAAGCGAATCGTTATCTAGTTCTGTCATTGAGAACGTGTAGTCGGGCGATGCTAGTATGTCCGCACCGGACGACGGCGTCTCGCGGGGCACCACAAGTGGATCGTTTTTGGGTCCAGAGCCCGTTGATCTGCGTGCGGAGCCCGTCGATTTTGTTGCACGTGATTTTGGATCGTCTGGCATTTCGAACGAACCGTGTTAGACGGGCGGTGATTGAAGAGGAGAAGAGCTGATCTGTTGCAAGACTTTACGAACGATCGCTTCCATCTTAACCTCTGCAGCCCTTCCCGCCTCTAGCACTTCGTCATGGCTAGCTTTTACGGCTTTGTCGGGGTTTGCGACGTTGCTGACCATCGAAAGGCCGAGAATTCGCATTCCCAACCGCGACGCGGCCAGCACTTCCGGCACGGTGCTCATTCCAACGACATCGGCACCGATCCGCCGCATCATCCGGTATTCCGCTCGCGTTTCGTAGGTCGGCCCAAACGTGGCAAGATAGGTACCCGGATAGCAATCGAACCCGGATTCGATGGCAGCTTCGAACGCCGCCTGCGACATCGCCGCGTCGTACGTCATCGCCGGTCGATTGAAACACCCAGGCGCTGCGAACTTTTCAGGTGCCCCCTGATCGCTAGCAAACACGCCCGACATAAAATTAATGTGATCTTGCAGAACGACAATATCGCCGACGCGAAATTTTAGACTGACGCCGCCGGCAGCATTCGACACGATCAAGTGCGACGCGCCGACCGTGTTCATAACATCGACTGGAAACGCGACATCGTCGTTCGACCAGCCTTCGTATCGATGAAATCGCCCTGCCATCGCGACCACCGGAACCGACTCGATTGATCCAAACACCAGTTGTCCGCGATGACCACTAGCCGTTGACGTTCCGAAACCGGGGATCCGGTCAAAAGCGATAATAACGGGCGAGTCGATCTTATCCGCCAATCCGCCCAAGCCGCTGCCAAGAATAATGGCGACTTGGGGCTTCAAATCCGTGATCGAGCGGATGAAGTCGGCAGCGGTTTGCGGGTTCATTCCAATTCGCCGTCGGCTGAGTGAAGAAGTTTGAAAACCAATCGCCGGATCGCGGTTAGGCAATTCTAGTTTGGCCGGCTTCGGCAACGATGCCCTTGACGACTGCTACCAATCGCGGCGCGGCTTCGTTAGCGGTGGCGATGATTTCTTCGACATTGGCTGGCTTGAGCGCGTCAGCCAAGCACATGTCCGTGATCACGCTTAGACCGATCGTCTTGAGTCCGCAGTGAACGGCAACAATCGTTTCCGGTACCGTGCTCATCCCGACCACATCAGCGCCGATCGTTCGCAAGAAACGATACTCGGCTCGCGTTTCCAAGTTCGGTCCGGCGACTGCGACGAAGACTCCCTTGTGCAATCCTTGCCCTTGGTCACGACCGATGCTGATCACACGGTCGACCCAGGTCGGGTCATAGCATTCGCACATGTCTGGGAAGCGCGGTCCCAGGCGATCGTCGTTGATTCCGATCAAGGGGTTGTCGCCCATCAGGTTGATTTGGTCTTCAATCACCATGATGTCACCGTTGCTGTAATATGGGTTCAAACCACCGCAGGCATTGCTGACGATCATCAACTCGCAGCCAAGTTCTTTGAAGACGCGAACCGGCAAAGTGATCTGCTTTAGCGGGTAGCCTTCGTACATGTGAAAGCGACCTTCCATCACGATCACCGGAACCCCAGCGAGTTTGCCGCACACCAATCGGCCGCGGTGGCTGGTAGCCGTCGAAGTTGGAAAGTGGGGAATGTCACCGTATTCGATGGTGGCTTCGATTTCGATTTCTTCAACGATGTTGCCAAGGCCGGTACCCAAAATGATGCCAACTTTGGGGACCGTGTTGAATTGCCCACGGATCGATGCGGCGGCTTCTTGGATTTTGTCGTAGAGGTCAAGCATGGATTGGCTTCGCAAGATAAGCGGAAAGAGACGTTAAAGCAGTAGAACATCTCGCCCGCGAGTGATGAAGACGGGCAATCGGTGGATCGAGAAATCTAAACGCACCTAATGATAAAGCATCAAGACAATCCGCCGAACGACGAAGCGAGGGTCGTTGAAACACCGGCCGATCAGGCAGCCATCGACCGCGACGCCGATGCCGTTTCAAGAAGAGCCGCGTAGAGGGCTCGGTAGGCGGCGGCTTCGCGAGACGCGCCGAATTCAGATTCGATCAGTCGCCGAGCACGCAAACCCTGTTCGGCGATGGTGGCAGGATCCATGATCATGGTACGCAGTTTCTTACCCAAGTCTTCCGAATCAGCCGCCCGAGCCAACAGGCCGGTTTTGCCTGGCCGTACATAGTCGGGAATTCCACCCACGTCGAATCCGACAATCGGCGTTCCACACGCCATCGCCTCGAGACCAGAGAGCGGCAAGTTATCTTCGAGCGACGGCAACACAAAAACATCCGCAGCGCTATAAACCGTACGAAGAGCTAACAGCCCATGAACCGCGCCGACATGATGAATGGGCGGTCTTGGGAGATCGGATTCTGGCAAATCACCATTGCCAAAGACCAACCCTTCGACATTCGGCAAATCGGCAATCTGCGAGAGCGCTTCCAGCATTGGCAGCGATCCCTTCCGACGACTCTTGACGTCCATCGCGCCAAAGCAAAACAACGTCGTGTTCGGATCAATCCCCAAACGGGCGCGAGCTTCCAAGCGATCCATGGGATAGAAATCGTCGACCGGAACACCATACGGAATGTGGCTGATCGATCCGGCACCGGCGAACATAGGGCTGGACTTTGCCGCCTCGCACAACCATCGGCTCGGCGCAACGACATGCAAGTTGGCGCCGACCAGCGACGCTTGTTTGACCTGAAAGTAAAGGCGGCTCGCGTCGTTAATCGTCACGACCGAATCGGACTGAGACGGCAACTGGGGACATCCACCGCAGCCTGTTTTGAATCGATCACAACCGTCGCTGAAATGGCATCCGCCGGTGAACGCATTCATATCATGAAGCGTCCAAACAACTGGTTGGCCCGGGTCGAGCGAACCAAAAAAGCTGGGGTAGTCCAAGAACTTAGCGACCCAGTGCAGTTGCAAGATTTCGGCTTCGCAGTCAGTCCGGTTCCACGCCGTGTACGGTGCACCGTAAGGCGATGTAAAGACTTCTTCGCCATCCGGTCGCATGCGGGTCAAACGTTTGAGTGCTTGCCGTCGTTTTCGAAACGTCGCGTACGAAATCGCTCGCGCAGCCAATCCCTGTCGTTGCCAGCGGGTTTGGCCAAAGGACGCATCGAACTCGGGTCGCCGAAGTTGGCTGGGTGAATAGTGAAAACGGCTGTCGACACCGGACTTCAACAGTTCAGCATGCAATCGACGGGCTGCCGTTGCAGCGCCGCCGTCGAGAAGGCTGTTGAAATGGTTGATACGCACGAATACTGATTCAACAAGCTAGTAACAAGTTTCGCATGTTGGCGACCTGCGCCCCGTCTGATCGATTTAATCGTCAGTTTCTAACATCACACTGCACTTAAAACACTCAAAACTCTGCACTGAAATCAGTTGCAGTGAGATCAATCGGAAAGCATCCCCAATCAGGCCGCGCAAGCCATCGGTTGTGCATTGTCGGCACCAACCAAATACGGTGGATCAATTACGTTGAATGCTTCATCGACCGATTCCATCCACCGAAATGGCACACGTCCATAGAACGAAGCCCAACCGGTGTACGTGCTGGGCGGCCCGACCAATGTGTCACAGGCAGCCAGCGAATACATGTCTTCGATAATCTGCCCGGTACCCAGACAAACGTTCAAGTCACCAAAGTCTTTGTCGCCCAGCGGCACATTCCCACACACCAAGAACACCACTTGGCGATCCGAAAATTGATTGCGGATGCGTTTCATCGCCGCGACGTATTGATCGATTGAATAAAAGTATCGGCCGTTTTGAAACTTGGCGTAGTCGCCTTGGCGAATGTGTACTCCGACCACATGGTTGCCCTGTGCACGCACGCGGCGCATCAATTCATCGATGCGTTGCTGGTGCTCGGTTCGAATGCGATAGAACTGGCGAACGGTGTCGGCGTGTTTATGCAGCAGTTTGCCCGCGTCAAACTTCCAACCACTGACCAGGACAGGCCGGCGGCCTTGGGCTTTGCGTATGAATTCGGGACTTCGCAAATCGTACCGCTGTTCATCGGTGATACGAATGATGTGAAACGGAAACTTCGTCATGCGCAAGTGCGAAAGCGTTCGGCCGGACAAGTAGACGGCTTTGTACAGCGTGGTGCGCAGTGCTGGCGATGGTGGGCCTGAAGCTTGGTTAGCAGATTCGGCGACGGGGAATCGGCACCACAAATCGTTAGCGGTCGATTCAAAGTATTGGGCGTATCCAGCAAACGACGGGTTCAACAACTGCACGCCGTGTTCGCGCGCAGCCGCGATTAGGTTGGCGGACAACAGGAGTCGGTTGCCGAGTTGGCCAAAGTTTCGAGCGATGACGATCATGGACGTTTCCGGTGCGGTCGATGCAGACGTTGGCGAGGGTAGCAACGAACCGGGAAACACGGCAACGCTGATTGTGCGCAGCGCAGTTTGGCTTCGGCTTTGGAGTACACCAGCCTTAGCGTCGACGGCGCACTTGCGTTCTAGCACGCACAGAATTGACATTTTCATTCTTGTATGAAACGCCTACCGTGAAACGCATCGCATCTTATTTGTTCATAGAAGTGGTTTAGATGGCTCCTAGTTCTTCGGTACTTTATCCCTCGGTACCTTCCGCACCGTTGAAAGTTGATTCGCCAGCTCAAGTGGAAACACAGATTGCCGCCTGTCCGAGCTGCCAAGGCCAAGACCTGATTCCTCGCGGGCAACTGCCAGACGCGGACCACGTGGCCGGTCAACAACTGCCAGTCGCGTTGCCGGGCGGGTCGCTTGTTCAATGCAAGCAATGCAGTTTGCAATTCCGGTGGCCGCGACCGTCAAAGGTCCAGATGGACATGCTGTACGAGACCGGCGATGTTGGTTACTGGAATAGCGGTGCCGACAAGCGACCGGATTGGCAAATGGCGGCCGCTTGGATCGAATCGCTTGGCAAACCATCGACGACCACGCATTCGATTCTGGACATTGCCTGTTTTGACGGTCGTTTTTTGAACTCACTCGATGCGCGTCACGAAAAGAGTGGTATCGAGATTCAACCCGAAGCTGTTTCGCGAGCTGAAGATAGCGGCGTCCGAGTCATCGCTCGCGACTTTGAAGAACTAGCATCGTTGGAAACGTCAGAAAGCCATCCAAGGTTTTCGGTCGTGACCGCGTTTGACATTTTGGAACACACTCACGATCCGCTGCACTTCATCCGCTTGGCGATCAGCGTGCTGCGGCCTGGGGGAGTGCTGATCCTGGGAACCGGAAACACTGATGCCCCAAGTTGGCGTTGGATGGGCAACGATTATTGGTACTGTGCGAATCCCGAACATTTGTCGTTCATCAATCCGGCGTGGTGCCATTGGGCGGCCAACCAATTGGGCTGCGAGGTCGCCAAGGTTTCAACACTTTCACACAGCCGAAGGACGCTCAGCAAGGTTTGCCGGGAAACGTCGATGAACTTGATATTTCGTGCCGCGCCGCAACTGACTCGTCGTTATTTAGCCGGCTACCGCCGTTTGGTCGGGTCCAAGAAACGAACGACCGCCAGTTACCGGCCGCCTTGGTTTTCGGCACGCGATCACGTGTTGGTTCAGTTCCGCAAGCCGCTGGGCTGAGTTGACTGGCTGCGGGCTGGCCAGCTTGCGCCGCATTCCAGGCCAACGAAAACTCCTCATCAGCGGGGCGATATTTCATTGGTCTCGACGATTCCCACCGCCCGGTGGTACATTACGCGGCTTGCCTAAGGTTTTCGGGCGTGTTTTTCGAGCAATCGACCCATTCTGGCCCTTTGAAGCTGCTGCTTGCACTGTAGAGGACCATCGCCGGGCAACCGACACACCTTGACCGAACACTCACACAACCGAACCCGGAGACACTCGCTTGAGCCGTCAAATTTTGATCGCTGGAAACTGGAAGATGAATACCCGCAAAGCCGACGCTGTCGCGCTTGCCAAGGGAGTCGTCGCTGGCGTCGGCAAGAACCCTTCCGTCGAAGTCGCCCTTTGTCCACCGTCGGTTTATCTGGACGCGATTGCTGATGTTGTCGCTGGAAGCCCTGTCGAACTGGGCGCCCAGAACGTCTACGCCGCTGCCGACGGAGCCTTCACTGGCGAAGTCAATCCATCAATGTTGACCGACGTCGGATGCCGATTCGTGATCCTAGGCCACAGCGAGCGCCGGGCGATCATGGGCGAAACCGACAAGCAAGTTAGCGAAAAACTGCACGCCGCCCTGGCTGGCAACTTGGTGCCGATTGTCTGTGTTGGCGAAACCTTGGAAGACCGCGAAGCGGGCAACACCGAAAAAGTCGTTGAAACCCAACTGCGTGGATCACTTGAAGGACTCGACGAAGCTCGCGCCGCTGGCGTCGTGATTGCGTACGAACCTGTCTGGGCGATCGGAACCGGCAAGACGGCATCGCCCGAACAGGCCGAAGAAGTCCACGCGTTCATCCGCAAATTGCTGGCCGAATTGTTCAGCGATGATGTGGCCGGCCAAATGCGAATTCAGTACGGTGGCAGCGTCAAGCCGAACAATGCCAAGGAATTGCTCGGCCAACCGAACATTGACGGTGCACTTGTTGGCGGTGCCAGCTTGAAGGTCGAAGACTTCATGGGCATCATCAACCCCGCCTAAACAATGAAGGCCTGTGAAGGTCGGCGGCTCCCCCTTTCTCCATTCAATCTACAGTTCTTGGTATTTCGATGACGTTTCTGCTAATCGGTAGTGTTTCCAGCACCCTGCTGGGATTCTTGATGGGCTTTTTGTCGTTGTTCTTGATCCTGTTGATCTTGATCCAACGGGGCAAAGGCGGCGGTTTGACGGGTGCCTTGGGCGGTCCGGGCGGACAAAGTGCGTTCGGCAGTAAAGCGGGTGACACTTTCACCGTGATTACCGTCGTGGTCGCAGCCGTTTGGGGATTCACCTGTGCTTTCACGATGTGGTTGCTGGGCACTCACGCGCCGTCGCCGATCGCAGATTCGACGCTGTCAGCGGGCCCTGGCGATCAAGCCACCCAGACCGGCAACGAACTCGTGATTCCACCAATGGGCGGCTTTGACGGTGCCAGCTTAAGCGGCCCAGACGCCGACGCGGAACTGACCGAAACGCCGGAACCCGCCATGGTTCCGGTCGAAAAGACGACGCCAGCCGACGAGCCAGTGGCTGAAGACGCCGCTCCTGAAGAAACGACGGCCGAAGAAACAACCGCCGAATAATTCCGCTCTCAAGAGCCAAGGCCAAGATCGGAGCCCAGCTGCCGGATGGCGATTTCGATCGCACACAGACGGGTTACCCTAGGCCGATGACCATCGTGCTAGCACCCGGACGCCGAACTCATCCCCCTGAAAGCTTCGGCGATCTCCACGTCGCGTTGAACCTATGAAATCATTCAATCCTGCTGGCGTGCGTAGCATGACCGGCCAAGGACACGCGGCCCAGCAAGGTGAATTGGGGACCCTGACCGTCGAAGTCCGAACGGTCAACAATCGCGGTTTCAAGTGTTCATCGCGGATTAGCGATTCGCTGTCGGCGATCGACAACAAAATTGAAAGTTTGACTCGTTCCTTGATCCATCGAGGAAGCGTTTCGTTGGCCGTTTCGTGGCGAAAACCCGACGGCGGCAGTGGCCCCGGCATTGATACCGATGTTCTGTCGGCCTACGCCAAGCAATTGCAGCAGGTCCGAGACGATTTGAATGACCCGGCGATGACGATTGAATTATCGTCGCTAATGACGCTGCCCGGCGTGCTGGTTGCGGCTCGCGAAGACCGCCGACAAGACGACGAACTGTGGTCGTTTGTGAAATCGGGGATCACCGCTGCGATCGAAGACTTGGACAGGATGCGCGAAGTCGAAGGCGCTCACATGGCATCAACGCTTCGAGGCGATGTCGAACTAATCGCGACCGCGTTGGAACAAATCCGCATTTTGGCTCCGCGGGCAGTCGAGGCGTATCGGCAACGCTTGGAAACCAAGATCGACCGGATTTTTTCCGAGCGCAGCATCGACGTCCAGCCAGTCGACCTGCTGCGAGAAACGCAAATCTATGCGGATCGAGTCGACATTAGCGAGGAAATCACTCGCCTAGACAGCCACTTGCAAATGTTCAATCGCGTTTTGACAGGCGATGACGACAGCGACCGTCGCGAACCGACTGGCCGCAAACTAGACTTCGTCATCCAAGAAATGTTCCGCGAAACCAACACCATCGGCAGCAAAGCGTCGGATTCGGAGGTTTCGGCACACGTCGTCGAAATCAAATGTGCGATCGAACGAATGCGAGAACTGGTTCAGAATCTGGAATGAGTGACGGATACCCTGGCCGATTGATCATCATTTCGGGCCCCAGCGGGGCCGGAAAAAGCACCGTCGTGCGCGAATTGATGAGCAAATGCGAATTGCCGCTGGTTTTGAGCGTTTCGGCAACGACGCGACCGCCCCGACCGGGCGAACAGGACGGGGTACAGTACTTTTTTCTGTCGAAAGACGAATTCAGCAAGCGGAAATTGGCCAACGAGTTCCTAGAATGCAAGGAAGTGTTTGGCCTCGGGCACTGGTACGGGACGCTACAGTCACAGGTCGCCTCTGGCCTGAAAGCTGGAAAATGGGTAATTTTGGAGATTGACGTCCAAGGTGCGACGACAATCCTTGAAAACAAGACCTTTAACCCAATCTCGCTTTTCATCCATCCCGGCAGCATGGATGAACTGGAAAAACGCCTTCGGCTTCGCAAAACCGAAGACGAGGACGCGATTGCCGCGCGACTCGAAACGTCGGTCAGTGAGATGCAGTATCTGCATCGATATCAGTACGAAATCATTAACGGATCCGTCGATGTGGCGGTCGCCGAGATCTGTCAAATTTTGAAAGACCAAAAGGAAAAACAACCATGCTCGAAGAACTAAAAGAAGAAGAAATCGTCAACAAGGTCGGTGGACGTTTCAAACTGAGCACACTGATTCAAAAACGTTTGGTGCAACTGAACCAGGGCAGCCGCGCGCTTGTGAACGTGGACACTCACGACAAAATGTCGATCGTGCTGCAGGAAATCATGCAAGACAAAATTGTCCTGAACATGGACAACGAAGTCGCAATGTCAGCCGACCTGGACGCTGCGATTGCGTTGGCGGAAGGCCCCGATTTGGACATGTCGGATCTGTAAGATTCGGATCGCTAATGTTCCTCCCTCCCGGATGTCGGGAGGGCTGTGAACGACCTTTTGGGCCCTCTTCGTCACCCTGGCCTTTTATGAAATCAGCTAACCGATGAATCGTCCACGCCAGAACATCTTGCTGGCCATCGGTGGCGGGATCGCCGCGTACAAGTCCGCCATTCTGTGCAGTCGGTTGGCTCAGTCCGGCTACAAAGTTCGCGTTGCGATGACCGGGGCGGCTGGTGCTTTCATCGGTGCCCCCACTCTTGCGGCCCTATCGTCGCGACCGGTTGCGACGGAAATGTTTGACACCCGTTATCCGCTTGGGCCGCATATCGAACTGGCTGATGGTGTCGATTTGATGATCGTCGCACCCGCGACTGCGAATTTACTGTCCAAGTTCGCAGGCGGCGCTGCCGATGACTTGGTAAGCACCCTGTACCTGCAAGTCACGTGTCCCGTTTTGCTGGCTCCGGCGATGAGCGATCCAATGTGGAACAAGCCGTCGGTCAAACGGAATGTCGTCACTCTTGGCAATGACGGTTGCCACTTCGTCGGCCCAGAATCAGGTTGGCTCAGTTGCCGGACTCGCGGTGAAGGCCGGATGAGCGAACCCGAGGTGATTTTGGCGGCCGCCGAATCAATCCTCGGCACCCACAACACGGTTTAATTTGCTATGTCGCTTTTCGTTTTCGGTCACCGCAATCCCGACACCGATGCCATCTGCAGCGCGCTTGCGTATGCCGATTTTTTGCGTCGGACGACGCGGCCCGACGCCGTCGCGGCATGCTGCGGTACGCCGAACGAGCGAACAGAATTTGCCCTCAAAAAGGCGAAACTGCAGCCGCCGCGGATCATCATGGACATCCGCCCCGAATTAGAAGACGTCTGCAATCGCAAGCCGGTCGTTGCGACCAAAGATGATGTGTTCTTTGACGTCTATCAACGGATGAACGACCACGAAATCCGATCGATTCCCGTGCTGGACGAACTAGGCCAAGTGACCGGAATCGTGACGCTTTTGGACCTGCTTGAATTGATGCTGCAAGGCGGCGTCGACCCGACCCGATCACGACAAGTGACCAGCACTCTGGCCAAAGTAAACTCCGTCGTCGATGGCAAGTTCCTGCACAGCGTCGAACCGGACCGAGTCGATGACTATGTCGTGACCGTCGGTGCGATGAGCGCCGAAGGGTTCACCAGACGGATGAAAGAGTTTCCGCCTGAAAAGTTGCTGGTCGTTAGCGGTGATCGACCAACGATCCAACTTCCCGCGCTCGAAATGGGCGTGCGTGCATTGGTTGTGACCGGCGGGTTTCAACTGTCGAGCGGCTTGATGCAATTGGCAAAGGCCCAAGGTGTCTCTGTCATCACCAGCCCGTACGATACCGCAACCACCACGATGCGGATCAAGACGGCGCAGCGGAT
This sequence comes from Rubripirellula reticaptiva, assembly GCF_007860175.1. Taxonomy (NCBI): domain Bacteria; kingdom Pseudomonadati; phylum Planctomycetota; class Planctomycetia; order Pirellulales; family Pirellulaceae; genus Rubripirellula; species Rubripirellula reticaptiva. The sequence continues at coordinate 782,094 of NZ_SJPX01000001.1, forward strand.
CGAGCCAATCATCGACACCAACTTCATGAAGTTGTCATCGAAATTGCCGGTCGCAGCGGCGAGACATCAGGTTTTCCGCAGTTCGCAAACGATCTTTCCGGTCGTTGACAACGGAAAACTGTTCGGCGTGATCAGCAAGACCGACTTAGTCAATCCACCCAAGATCGAAATCGTTCTGGTCGACCACAATGAGTTGTCGCAAGCGGTCCAGGGTGCTGAAGACGCGGACATCATCGAAGTATTGGACCACCACCGGTTGGGCGGATCGCTAAAGTCAAATAACCCCATGCGGTTCTACATGGAACCGGTCGGGTCTACGTGCACCTTGGTGGCCAAAATGTTCCAGCGTGCCGGCATCAACCCGTCACCTAGCATCGCGTTATGCATGGCTTCGGGAATGATCAGCGATACGTTGTTCCTGCGTTCACCGACGACAACGGACGTCGACCGGGAAATGCTTGATTGGCTTGAACAACTTTGTGATGTCGATATGGGCGAGTATGCCAACGAGTTCTTTCAAGTTGGCTCAGCGCTGCGATCCTGTGCTCCTGAACAAGTCGTCCGCGAGGACTGCAAAGAGTTCGAAGAATCGGGTCGGCGGTTTTCGATTTCACAAATCGAAGAGATCGGCTTTGACCTTTTTTGGCAACGTAAAGACGAACTCACCAAAGCGCTGGAAGAAATGGCCGCGCAGAACTCGCTGGAGTTCTCGGCGCTGCTGATTACCGACATCGCCAGCAACGGCAGCCTGTTGCTGATGAGTAGCGAACCGGACGGTTGGGAAGAGATCAGCTATCCGCAACTCGAAGACAAGCTGTACGAACTCGAACAAGTCGTCAGCCGCAAGAAACAACTGCTGCCGCTAATCATCAGCCTCTTGGAACTGCCACAGGCGCCGACCGCGTAGCGTCGACGACAACGATTGATCAATTCAGTTTGCGAACGCAATGATCAGCCGCTTCGGCGACACTCCCAGTTTATGGTTGACGAAACCGACGCAACCGCGGCGCGGCTGATTCAATCGACAAAACGCTTCGAGTTTTTAGCGTTGAACTCGTGCACTGCCGCCTTCGGCGAAAGCTTCGACTTCTGGCAGGATCGCTCGGCTGACGTCGCCGGTGAAGGTCGTCAACAAAGCGCCATGGGCCCAGCCCAGCTTCAGCGATTCTTCGGGCGTGCGTCCGTTGATCAAGCCGTAGATCAAGCCCGACGCGAATCCGTCACCGCCACCGATGCGATCGATCACGTCCAGTTCGGCAGTCGGTGCGATGTATTCTTTGCCGTCGTACCAAAGCACGGCACTCCACGAGTGCCGGTTGGTCGAGTGGACTTCTCGCAACGTTGTCGCGACCGCTTTGACGTTGGGGAACTTCTCGACCGCATCGCCGATCATCTTGAAGAAGTTCTTGGGGTCCAGCTTTCCGTCTGACTTTTCTTCGACGTCTGGTCCCTTGATGCCACAACCCTTTTGCAGGTCTTCTTCGTTACCGATCAGAACGTCGACGTTCTTGACGATCTTGGCCATCATTTCTTGGCCCTTCGCCAGACCACCAATGGTGTCCCACAACTTGGCGCGATAGTTCAGGTCGAACGAACGAATTGCACCGGCGCGGCCGGCGGCTTCCATCATTTCGATCACGACTTCGGCGGTGGTTTCCGACAATGCTGCAAAGATCCCGCCGCTGTGAACCCAACGCACGCCACCGGCAAACATCTTGTCCCAGTCAAAGTCGCCTGGCTTCAGCATTCCGCCCGCTTCGTTGGCTCGGTTGTAGAACACAACCGGGGCACGAACGCCTTGACCGCGATCGCTGTAAACGGTCGCCATGTTAGGGCCACGAACACCGTCGTGCTTGAAGTGCTTGTAGAACGGCTTGACCCCCATCGCCGCGACTTGGCGCTGGATCAATTCACCGATCGGGTTGTTGACCATAGCCGTAGCAACGGCGGTCTTCAAACCAAAGCAAGATGACAAATTAGCGGCGCAGTTGTATTCGCCACCGGATACGTGGACTTCAAAATTGTTAGCGGTGCGAAACGGGATCACGCCCGGATCAAGACGGTGAACCAATGCACCGAGTGCACAGAAATCGATTGCTTTTTCGCCGCTAGGAATGTTCAGTCCGCTCATGTTCTTGAATCTATTTTGGTGATGGGAAAGTTAAGTTTTACAGAGGATTGCCGAGGAACGACCGATCAGATGGTGACCGAAGCAAAGCCGCCGTCGACCGCGATATTTTGGCCGGTCACAAACGACGATGCTCGTCGACTGGCCAACCATACAACTGCGCCGGCCAATTCGTCAGGCTTGCCGAATCGATCCATCGGTGTGTGGCCAATGATTTGTCCACCACGCTCGGTATACGAACCGTCATCGTTGAACAAAAGTTTTCGGTTCTGTTCAGCAGGAAAGAAACCTGGGCTGATCGCGTTGACCCGAACGCCGGTCGTCGCCCATTCTCGGGACAACCACAACGTCAGGTTGATGACCGCCGCTTTGGCTGCCGAGTACGCGACGACGCGGGATAACGGGATCATGCCTGACATCGAGGCGATATTGATCACACTGCCGACGCCTGCGGCGATCATGTCGGGTCCGAAAATCTGGCTCGGCAACAGAGCACCGCCGACCAAGTTCAGATCAAAGACGTCACGCCACGCATCGAGCGGCAATTTACAAATATCGCCGCCAGGCGGGATCGTGGCGTCGGGCCGGTTTCCGCCGGCCGCATTGACCAGAATTGAAGCCGGACTGCCCGACCATTTCTTGATCGCTTGACGAGCTTCGTCCAGCGATTCGGCCGATAACCCGTCGGCTGCGAAGAATTTGGCCTGCCCGCCGGCGTCAGTGATCTTCTTGGCTCGGGCGTCTCCACGTTCGGCATTGCGGCCGACCACGGCCACTTTTGCACCGAAGGACCCGAGGGCCTCCGCCATCATTCCGCCAAGCTCGCCCGTGCCGCCGATGACGACCGCGACATCGTCGTTTAATTCAAATAGATTGTTCATAGGCGAACAATTTAGTCGGTGCCAGGACGTGTTAATAGGTGTCGCGAGAACCATTTCCGCAACAACCAGACGCTATCCTAGTGCTCAGCCATATCCGCAGTTGGGAGCCCAGCCGTTTTGAGCGATCCAGATCCTGAGAACGCCGCTCGCGTTGAATCAATCTTCTTCGACGCCCTCGACCTGCCGGCCACCGAGCGGGACGCATTCATCGATCGTCAATGTGCAGGTGACGAAAATCTAAGGTCCAAGGTCAATGATTTGCTGGCCGCCGATGAAGCCGCCGCCGGCGAAGATTTCTTGAAATCGGCTTTTATCGCAAAGCAAGTCGTCGACGACTACGGATCGCCCGAACCGCATCATGCCGTGACTGATCATTTTGATCCGGACAGTCCGTCAAACGATGACGGCGAAACCGGTCGGTTTCGAATTTTGTCGCGGCATCAACAAGGCGGACTCGGCGAAGTACTGATCGCGCTGGATCAACAACTCGGCCGCCAAGTCGCAATCAAGCAGATCAAACCCCAGTGGAAGAATCACCGTGAAGCTCGCGAACGATTCGTCCAAGAGGCCGAAGTCACCGGGCGGCTAGAACATCCGGGCATCGTGCCGGTTTACGCGATGGGAACTTGGCCCGACGGACGGCGTTTCTACGCGATGCGGTTCATTCAAGGCGACACGCTTAAACAAGCGATTGTTGACTACCATGATTCCAATCCGCATGAAACGCCGTCGGTGCGGCAACTGGGTTTGCGCCAGTTGTTGGGAAAATTTGTCGATGTCTGCAATACGATCAGCTATGCCCACAGCCGCAAAATCTTGCACCGCGACATCAAGCCGGCCAATATCATGGTTGGTCCCTATGGTGAAACGCTGGTCGTCGACTGGGGCTTGGCAAAGCTGCTCGATGCGCCGCAAAGCGAATCGATGACTCAGGCGATCATTGATGAGATTCGGCAAAATAGCGACTCGACGCCGACACGTTTTGGTGGCACCGTGGGCACGCCCCAATACATGAGTCCCGAACAAGCCGACGGACGGATCGACGAAATCAGCACGCGAACGGACATCTATCTGCTGGGCGCAACGCTATACGAAATCTTGGCAGGACTTCCGCCACATCGCGACGACTCGCTCAAACGTCTGTTGCCTCGCATCATCGCTGGTGAATTTCCGCCGCCACGTGATATCGTCGCCGATGTTCCACCAGCGCTGCAGGCGGTTTGCTTAAAAGCCATGTCGCGTGAACCCCGAGGTCGTTACGGAAGTGTTTCGGAGATGGCGACGGACATCGAACGATGGCTAGCGGACGAACCTGTTTCGGTCCATCGCGATTCGCGGCCGGTGCTGATCGGCCGCTGGGTCCGTCGCCACCGCACGCTGGCCTATTCGGCGGCTGTCGCAGCGACTCTGGTCACGGTCGGTTCGATATCGGGGTCCGCGATCTGGAACACGCTAAAGGCGAAACAGTTTCGCATCGAACGAGAGAACAATGCCAACGCGTTGGCGCTCGATGTCGTGTCCGCCCGACGACTGATTGAGCTGCGAACGTCTGCCGAAGGCGCAATCGATTTGGCCGAGAAGGAAATTGCTGCCAATCGATACTCATCGGCGCTCGGCGTCTTGAATCGCGCCATTGACTCGCTTGACGAGGAACCCGAACTGCGCGACATCCAGGACGAAACCGCCGAGAAAGCGATTCAGCTGAGCCGCATCGTCGACTTCTATCAATACGCCGACGAAACCAGTCTCTACAACGTATTAGCCCGCGACAGCCGTTCCATTGCCGCTTGTCGTGCGTCATTGGAATCGCTTGGCGTTTGGGATCATCCCGATTGGTGGTTTCGATTACCGGCGAGCGATCTTTCACCCGAACAAGCAGACCGGCTGCGATGGGACGTTTACCAGCAATGGATGTTGCTCGACGCGATGCTGATCAAGACCGCTGGAACGCGATTGACGGGTATCGGGCGAATTACTTCAAACGGCGGACTGTTCGGCGCGACGCGACGATTTTTGCGCACCAGTGAAGGCAAGAGCGAATGCAGATCGGCTGAAATCGTCAGCCGGCGAATCGAGATGTTTCGCCGTTCCGAAGCCGCCCACTGGTATCGTCGCGCTGCCGAGTTTCGATTGATGAAGGGATCACGCTTGGCTGCCAGTGAGCTTGGATTGCCTCAGACTGCGACGGACTCACATGGTCTGGGCGTCTTGTCGATGATTGCGGCGATGGACCCGAATTTCGAACTGTTCTTTCGCAATTACCAGGGTGATGACTCATTGGTCACGTCGCGCGACTTGTTCCTCCGCGCGTCGACTCAGCGACCCAACCATTACTGGACCAGTTTGGCGCTCGCCCAGGTCGAATTCTTAATGGCCGAGCGAGACGGTGGCGACGACCCACGCCAATACGACGCCGCGATCCAAGCCATCGGGCGTTGTATCGCAATCGAACCTCAGAAGTGTTTTGCGTTTGCCGATCGATCATCGATGTATCGCGCCCAAGCAAGACTGATCGAGCGTTTACCGGCGGCCGATTCTCAGTTCGACGCAGCCGATCGAAAACGCCGAGCCGCCGAGCTTCGCCGATGGAGTTTGGCGGATGCGACAGAAGCCGATCGTTTGTCGCGAAACCAACTCGAAGGTGAACAGCCCTGGGTCGGCTGGCAACATGGACTGGCAATCTACGATTTTGACTCTGATGATGCGGCACGTGTCGACCGAGCGATCGACCGGTTCACCGAGACTTCGAAGCTGACACTAGCGTTAGTTCCAATTGTCGACGCATCTCTGGTCCGCGCGGATGATTTGAGGGGGCGCGACGAGGCGGCCGAGGTTGTCAAAGCGATGGCGGATCGATCGGCCAAAGACCCGAAGTTCCCCGCACTGTTGGCATCAATTCGGCTTGGTCAGGATCGATTCGACGAAGCGAAGCTGGCTGCCGAGGAAGCGATTCGGCGATCACCTGATTCCGCCCTTGCTCACGCCGTGGCGGGATTGCTGGAATTGCAAGACGAACGGCCCAGTGCTGCGCAAATCGGCAGAGCGACGGCACACCTTAACGCCGCCAAACGCATTGACGCAAACCATGACTGGATTGATTGGGGACTTGGACGATGTTTCGAACACCGCGACCGACTTGCCGAGGCGATGACGGCGTATCGCGAAGCCTTTGCCAAAGCAAGAACGACAGACCACCGGGCGGCAGCCATGCTGGGGCAAGCCAGAATTTTTGGTGCGACCACGCGGTACAAAGAATCGAGAGAGGCTATCCAGCGGGCTCGCATCTTGGAACCGGCGACTGACTTAATGCTGACGGTGATTCGTCCGCTGGGCCTGCGTTACGGATCGATGCAGAAGGTTGCACCCGAGAACGAAAAGCTGCCAGCGATGAAAACGTTCTTGGAATCGTTAGTGACCATCCCTCGGATTAGCGACTTTGAAGTCCCCGTCGCCGATGAAGGTCCGTTTCGTGCTGCCGTGCTGAACGGTGGTTTCGAACTTGGCTCAACTCGTTATTGGACCGACGACGCGGATGCTCGTGTGATTCGAGATGATTCGCATGACGGCGAACAGTGTTTGATGATTCCCGCTGCAACCCGCGGAAGCGTAATTCAAGTGTTTCCGGTTCAGCCGGCGTCGAACTACCGAATTGAGATTTGGGCGAAAACGGTCGACGACCGACCGGCGACGTGCCGTGTTTGGTTGGACGCATCACAGGTCATCGAATTCCGACCGGCGGCCGATCAGTGGACCGCCGCCGAGGGCACATTCCAAACCACCGACCAAACTTGGCCGCCAGTAACCGATACGACGCTGCGGATCGAAGTATCGGGCGAGGGGCGGATCAAGCTGGATGACGTCCAGGTTTGGTGGAGCCCGAAGTAGCTGGGAAAAACTTTCTGAAAAACGTTAAGGGGTTTTTACGGAATTGCCGCAGGTTTGGGTGAGGCGGCCAAACGGGTCGCCAAGTTCCCGCAAACGCCCAAATCAAAGAAATCCCATGACTCACTCGATCACCCTGACCACCGTCGTTCGCACCATTTTCGCTGGCCTGGCTTTGGCCTCTATTCTTTCGCTTTCCGCATCCACCGCATCGGCCCAGTCGGCTGGATCTTGGGTCGACATCGGCAACGGATTCGCCGGAGCAGGCGGATCGGCGACCGGCCCGATCTCGATCGTCAAGAGCCGCAGCAGCTCGAAGAACGGTATGCAATTCGGGCACGGTTTCGCTCTCGGGGCCGGTCCCAACGGCTTGGCAATCAGCAACTCAATCGGTGCCGGAGCCGGTCCGGGTGGCGTCGCTCACAACATGAATCTGAACATCGGACCAGGCGGCACCCACTTCAGCCACGGTGGCGTGACCAGCACCGGCGGCAACCGTCGTGTCATTTCGGGTGGCCAAACCGGCATCCAAAACGGCCAAGTCTACGGCGGCAGCCAATCGACAGGATTCGGCCAAAACACCAACGCCTGGTCCAACAGCCACACTCGCCAATGGGGCCAGCCGACCTACCAGACCTTTCCGGTCAGCAATGGATCTTTCAACAGCGGTTCGAACCACCGAGTCTTCAACCGCCGCTAACACGAAACCAATCTCCAACCGGTCTTCGTCGCCCTGCGGGACGACGACGGCCTTTTCTTCGTTCAAGTTCTTTGTTCAATAAACCAACAACGCCTTCAACCACCGAGCCATCCTATGAAACGCTTTTTCATCGCCGCCGCTCTGCTGACCGTCACGGCCACCACTTTGCCGGCCCAAAATGACCCTCTAACGGCAATCGCAGACAACTCCATCGCCAACGAGTGGGGAATGGCACTGACCGAAGTTCCAGAACTGTTACGGATGCACTTACCGCTGCTTCGCCCCGACACGGGCATGGTGATCGAGAGCGTCACCGCGGGCAGTCCAGCCGCCGAAATGAGACTTCGAGCCGGCGACATCCTGACCGAGGTCGACCAAAATCCCGTCCGCACCTCAGCCGACTTGGGGCACCCGAATCCGCGAATCGGGCTGATGGTGATCCGTCGCGGCATCCCAGAAATGCTGGTCGCCGGCGGTGAAATCCGCCGAATGCCGATGCCCCGCTGGAACAATCGATTTCCAGCAAATCAAGCGAACCGAGGGGTCATGGGCGGAGGTTCATCGGCCGTCGGCAGCTCACCAGGCACTCGGCAATCGGCATCTTCGTCGGTTTCGTCGTCCGTTTCTGGTGACGGCGAATCGGTATCGGTAAGCCAGAGTGGCAACCAGGTCTCGCTAGACATCGCGTCCTCGAACCCCAACATTGGACGTGTTCGATTGAGCGGAACAATCGCAGAAATCCAAGAACAGCTGCAAAACGGCGACCTGACCGATGACGTCAAAGCAGCTGTGCGACGTGCCTTGCGAGGTGCTCGATGATCGCAAATCCATCATCGAAAACGCGAAATACCAGCACCCGCCGGGGCGTTTGGTCCGGTTTGAGGGATTGCAGAACAGCAATTCTGCATTTTTCCTTCGATTTATTCAAGGGGTTGAACGACATACGACGCAGGTTTGACTGTCACTTCCCGAGTATGCTGAATAAGCTCCCCGTTTTACCCCCCAAGAGAGACTGACCATGTCTTTGAAAATCATCTCGCGACGTTCCGCCCTCGCTCTCGTCGCTTCGCTGTCGCTAACGGCTTCGGGTGCTTCGGCCCAAAACTTCAATCCAGGTCAAATTGGCGTCGGCGGCCCAGGACCGATCAACGGAAATCCAGTTTACGGTGGTGCCCCGATCAATGGCGGCGTCCCTGTTAATGGAGGAGGCCAGATCAGTGCAGGAGGATGGTACAACCCCGAAATTTACAACTCGGGCCGTCAGGTTTCTGACGTCCAGTACGATCCCTTCACCGGTCGCGTCATCGTACGAACGGACAAGAACACGGTTCGCGAAAGCGTACTCGACCCGAACCGATCCAACGTCGATCCAGGTTCGTATCGCCAAGTCAATCGCTACGAAACCGATGTCAACGGCGTCCAGTGGCATGTCTCGGGAACCCAGTGGACGTCCAACGGTGTGCCGCACGGAAACCTTTCACGGCGACAAGTCGGCGGAGTCAATCATGGCGGCGGCATCGTCGAAGACCGAAATGAAAACGTGATTTACAGTGCCCGGCCAGGCGGTCAAAGCACCAGCCCTGGCCCAGTCCAACCTGGGCGTCCGAGCCAGGGCGTCTACCCAGGCCAAGGCGGTTTTCCCGGCCAGGTGGTCTACCCCGGCCAAGGCGGCGTCATCGAAGACCGAAACGAACACGTCCAGTTTTCCGCCCCACCAACACGCTCGAGCCAGCCTAGCCAGCCCGTTCGCCGCGGCACAAACCTGCGCTCGCTGGGTCGACGTCTGAATCCTTTCAACTAGCCTTCACGATGAATGGCCCCAGAGCCGTTCATTGGTAAGACCTACCTAACGATTTCATCACCAACGCCGATTCCTTCGATGGATTCGGCGTTTTTTCGTTGGTTCCTAGCCCCCCAATCCTCAAACAGCAGTAGACGCATCAAAAGAAAATTGAAAAAGAGTTAAGGGGTTTGGACAAGGTTCCCGCATGACTCCCATGAAAGCCAACTTTGACTTTCAAACATGAAACCAACTCACGCAACTTTTTTCCAAGGAACCTTACGATGACCCGCATCACCACCACGATCGCCCTGGCCGCCCTTTGCCTATTCGCCGCTGACGCAAGTGCTCAAGTCACCGCCAGCAGCTACTCAAGCGGCGGCACCGCGATCGCTAACGCCAGCGGCCGTGGCAACACTCGGCTCAACGCAACCGCAGTTGCTCGTAACGGCGGATTCGCACAAGCCAACATGACCGGCAGCGGCCGCAACGGTGGTTTCGCCAGCGGCAACAGCACAGCCATCGCCAACGGTGGCACCGCGATCTCAAACGGCCAGTCGTCAGCCAATGGCTGGGGCGCCCGATCGCACGTCAACTCGACCGCTCGAGCCAACTGGGGTGGCTTTGCCCAATCAAATGGCCAAGCAATCGCTAACGGCAATTGGTCCAACGCCCGTGCAAACGCAAGTGCCCAAGCCAACTGGGGTCAAAACAGTTTCAGCGGTGCCCGCGCCGTCGACAACCGTTACTACAACCCGCAACCGATCTACCAACCGGCCGTCCAACCAGTCTACGGATGGTAATTTGGCGTCCCGCCACACGATCGCTTTCATCCCTCGCACTTGTAAAAGGTGCGGGGGTTTTTCATGCGCGGTCGATGCTGGGCTCGAGATGTTATGTTGGTGGAGCCCCCGTCGACCGCCTTCAAGCTGAGTATCCGTCATGTCCGAGTCGCCACACGAAGTCTCGATTCTGTTGCAGCGAGTCAAGTCGGGAGACGATTCTGCCAAAGAAGCTCTCTTCACCGAACTGCAAAGCGAACTTCGGGGCATGGCCGCGGCGCTGATGAGTCGCGAACGGCCCGATCACACGTTGCAGGCCACAGCTCTGGTCAACGAAGCCTGCTTGCGGCTACTTGATTCCGACGCCGTCGCCAATGCAGCCGACCGACGCTACTTTTTCGGAATGGCCAACCGAGCGATGCGTCAGATTCTGGTCGATCATGCCCGCGCCCGACGCACCACCAAACGAGGCGGCGAATTCCAACGTGGCTCGCTCGACATCGTTCTAGACAATTTCGAAGCCAGTAACCAATGCGACTTCGTCGACTTAGAAGCAGCCCTCGACGAGCTGGAAAAGGATTCGCCCCGCGGGCGCGAAGTCATCGAACTGAGGTTCTTTTCCGGTTTGTCGATCCCCGAGGTCGCCGAAGTTTTGGATGTCAGCGTGGCGACCATCGAACGCGATTGGCGTCTGGCGCGGGCCAAACTGTTTCAGAGTCTGCGAAGCGAGTAAGCAATCAACGAAAAATAAACAATGCGAGAACATACAGTCCAACAACGAGTTCGATACGACGAATGTGACCCGATGGGGTTGGTGCATCATTCTCGATATTTACAGTACTTCGAAATCGGCCGAACCGAACTGCTGCGGGCCAGTGGCGGTCGTTATCGGTCGATGGAAGAAGCCGGCCAGTTTGTCGTCGTCGTACGCGTCGATTGTCGCTATCGCAGTCCCGCCAAGTACGATGACGTGATCAATATCCAAACACGGATCGCAAAAGTCACCGCTGCCAAAATCATCCACGACTACACCATCACTCGAGACGGAGTCACGTTGGTCGAAGCCACAGTGACTCTGGGTGTGATTGACCGTAACGGTAAACTGCAGCGAGTTCCGCAGGAACTGCTCGATCTGTATGCCGACCCCGTTTAGAAAGCGTACGAAAACAAATTCAGAATTTCACTCTCCCTCTGGGAGAGTCGGGAAAATGAGATTGAGATTGTAAATGTCGGAATTTTTTCCACGTCATTATTGAATAGTTCGCCACCAAAAATCTGATCACATCTTGCCGTTTCCATACTCTCCCGACGAATCTTTGCCTAGCTTCAGTGACGCTGGTTGCTTTGCATCGGATGCCGAAGCAGTGTTGCTTGGCGTGATTGATATCAGCGGGCGCGACGGCCCGAGCGGTCACGACGGACAAAACTTCTACAACCCACCCGCGTCACCAGGCACGCGAGGCAGCCGCGGCGGTGATGCCACCGAAGCAGTCCCCGGCCAACACGCCGGCGCCGCGCAATTGGTACTCGACTACGGACACGGCGACCGCAACAGCGGCACGCTATCGATCAGCGGCGAAATTCAACCGGCTGGTAAGCAGCGATCGACCGTGCGCGATCACGTTGCAATCGCCACCGAAGGCTATCTCTACATCCGTGGCACTGGCGGCAAGGGTGGCAACGGCGGACGGGGCGGCGACGGCGGCCCCGGCAGCCAAGGGTACCGCGGGCGCAATGCGACTCGTTTTACATCAGGCAGCAACGGCGGTCCGGGCGGTGACGGCGGCGATGCGGGTGAACCCACCGATGGCAAACCAGGTGGCGCCGGCGGTACGGCCATTGTTTCGGTCGACGAAAACAACACCGGTCTGTTGATGCTGATCAAAGGCAACTTGGTCGGGGGCGATCTTGGCTTTGCCGGCAAGGCTGGTCGCGGCGGATCGGGCGGTCCTGGCGGAAAAGGTGGCAACAGCTATCACTGGACCGAAACAAAAACCTATCGTGACTCGCAGGGCCGTACACAAACAAGAACGATCATGCGATCCAACCCCGGCGGCATCGACGGCCGACCAGGCCGCACCGGATCGATGTCACGATATCGCGCCCGTGATGCACAACCGGGCGACGACGGTCGATTCCAAATCGTCGTCACCGATTCGCGTGGCGGTCAGCAAACCTACGACTCGCCCTACGATTTAGAACTGGTCACGTTCGATATCGCTAGCGAATACACCGTCATGGAACCTGATTCGCTGGTTTCGATCGACAAACTAACCGTTCGCAATTGTGGCGGCATGCCAACACCGCCCAACTACACAGTGCGAATCTACCTGGAAAGCGACGAATGGTTGCTCGTCAACAGCGTCGATCTAGAAATCAACCATTCGCTTGCACCGGAGGAAACGTACACCTTCGACACGGCTGGCATTCGACTTCGAATCGGCGACTACATTGCTGACGACCCTCGCAAACGATCATTCAGACTTCGTCATCCTGTGTCACCGCAGTCGAGTTTAGAAAGCGGAATTGGACGCCCTTTTCGAAACTTTGAAAACGGTGAAGACCTGCACGTTCGATTCCCGATCGAACTGTCGCCGATCACATGCCTGAACAGTTTAGCGCCGGGCGAGTCCACGCGAGTCATCTGGGGCGTGACGAACGTGGGCGACGAAACGTTTGACCAAAAGTACCTGTATCGCGCCATCCGATCGCACGTTCGATTGCTCGGCGGCGACCTGGACAACCAACAAATCGTATTCTTCGGCACCGACAATGCCGAAATCGATCTGTTGACCGCAGCATACGAAAAACGGGTTGGTGAATTGGCACCCGGTGTGACCACAGTCGTCGAAACTCGCATTGGCATCCGCGACTCGGCTAACGCGATTCCCTATCAAGGATTCGCACTCGGCGTCGACTTGGACCTGCAACGGCCAAAGTCGAGCCCCGATCATGAAAAGTACCGCCGCGTCGACTATCGCAAAACCTTCATCCGTGTTTCCGAGCGTTACTTACGTGAAGACGGATCACGTTTCCTGCTGATCGCTAACGAAAAAACGACGACCACCGACATCGATAAATGGACTCAGCTTGCTGACTACTTCGGCAGCAGCCTGGATGTCTGGGACGTTTCGTACTACGGATTCCTCGACCTGATTCGCGCCGTCGACCACGACCAATCGCTGCTGCAACAGTGGTCGGGAATGACAATTATCATCCCCAACAACTACTACGAAACACCCTCGGGATCGACCGTCGCATTCAAGCAGTTGGCCAAGAGCCAGTTCTTGAGAGCCGCCGCCGATCACGACATCAACTTCTACATCGTCGGCGACTCGCGAATTGGCGGCGAAGCGATGCTGACCGCTTCATTGATCCCGGTTAGCGACGAGAAGAAACCAAGTCAACTGAAAACGCAACGAGAGTTTTTAAAGGCCGTTGGCAGGTGGAATCAGTACGTCGCTCGCAGCCAAGAAGTGGTCGGCGGAATCGCCAGCGGTGCTCAAGACTTGGCCGACGTCTCGCTCGGTGCCGTACACGAATTTGACATCAACCGCCGCACTTTTCTGTTTCAACCCAAAGCCCAGTGGCTGGAAGCGGAAGCGAATCGCCTGCAACGGAAACTGTCCAAAGACGATCCGCTGCACCGCTGGATCATCGTGCATCGCTACGACACAGGCGACACGGATACGAAGTGGGGATTCTTCAAACGTCGCAAGATCGGCAAATTAGAAGTTCGCCGCACACTCGACGCGACTAAGGGTTCAGCCGTGCTGTATGAAGTTGATGGGATCGACGCAATCAATCGTGACTTCATCACCAGCAAGGCAAATAAGCACGGGATTTTTTTGGCGCTGAAGTTCGAGGACAAAGTTGACCGTTTTATTCGTTTGGTCAGCGAGCGAACGTTCCCCCGTTACAGCGAGCACTACATCGACCGCCCGATGACCGACGACGAGGTACGGCAAATCGGTGGCGAGTTGGTGGATTCGATTCTGACGGATCTATTCAATGAACAACGCGTTGCCCGAACGTGCAAAACCTGGGGACGCGGCGGCGTGAGAAACATCATGCCGAAACTGAACTACTTGACCGAACGCTCGCTCAACTACGGCGTCACGTATCGCCAGATGCTTGAAAATGAAGTCAGTCTGGGACTGCTTTACGAATTGATTGCCAATGTGCGATACATGGCCGTGAAGTCAAAAACAGTCTGGGATCATGCCTTGATTCCGACATCGTTCTTCAAACGCAGTCGTGCTGTTTCGAATTACATGATGAATCGTTCCGATCGCATCGCGACCAACATTTTTGGTCGCTATCCGAGTTGGTGGGACCGGATAACGCACGCGGGCGATGACTATGATCCGTTCGGCAGCGCGGCGAAGAAAGAACCACAGGGGATCGCTCGTAAAACCGCCGACGACCGCGTCGCCGAGATTGAAAAAAAACTGTACGCGGCCAAGGTTGGCATCGAAAAGTATGCGACCGCGCAAGACCATCCGGGTCTGACGTACGATCCGGAATTGCTAAGCGAAACGACTCGCGTGATGACGGGCGAGCAATACGACAAACTCGTTCAAGCCGAAGCCACAGCGACCCGCATGCGCTACGAAACCGAAAAGGCCGTTCGTGCCGAACGGTCGGATTTGTTGGTTCCGCTGCAAACACCGCAAGCGATCGAAACTCAAATGCAAACCAGTCTTGCCACCCCCACCTGATCCATGCCAGCGAGTGACATTGAATCATCGCTTCGGCAACTGCTGCCGAGCATCGTCACCGTCGCGAACATGACGCTCGTCGGCGGTGGCTGCATCAGCGACGCGGTCCGCGTCGAAGTGCGTCTTCGCGACGAAACAGTCGAAACTGTCATTGTGAAATCGAATGACGCTTCGTTTGCGGATAACTTTGAATGTGAACGAGATGGACTCAGTCGGCTGCGAGCAGCGGATGCGATTGGCGTTCCCGAAGTCCTTGCCAGTGGAGTGATCCATGGCCGAGCTTGGTTAGTGACGCAGTGGATCGAACCGGGCAAACGCGGGACGGACTTCTTTGCCAAGTTTGGACGTTCGTTAGCCAGCCTACATCGCAGTTCGCTCGGCACCAGGATCGGACTCGACCGCGACAACTACATCGGGTCGACTCGGCAATGGAATTCGCTTCGGACAAATTCGTCTCAATCATGCTGGCCCGAATTTGTGGCCGACCAGCGGATTAGATCTCAACTCAAATGTGCAGTCGATCAGGGGTTGGCCAGTTCACAGCTTCGGCAAGACACGGAAACGATCATCAACCGAATGGAACAACTGCTGGCTGGGCGAGAGGACGCGACGTCGCTGTTGCACGGCGATCTATGGAGCGGTAATTACCCGTGCGACGCCGTAGGACAACCTGTCATCATTGATCCGGCGATCTACTACGGTTGTCGCGAAGCTGAGTTTGGGATGCTGAGGCTGTTCGGGTCTTGTCCCAATTCTTTTTATGACGCCTATAACGATGCATTCCCACTGGCCGCCGGTTGGCAACGGCGAACGGGCGTCTATGTTCTTTATCATCTGATGAACCATTTGAATATGTTTGGCGTCGGCTATTTGGACCAGTGCCAATCGACCGCATCAAACTTGCTTTCGTAAACCGAGATTTTCGACCATGCTTGCCGCCCGTGTGATCCCCTGCTTGGACGTTTTTCAAGGCCGCGTCGTCAAGGGAACTAATTTCGTCAATCTGCGTGACGCCGGCGATCCGGTCGAAGTGGCGCGTCGGTACGAGGCCGAGGGTGCGGACGAGTTGGTGTTTTTGGACATCACGGCCAGCCATGAAGAACGCGACATCATCCTGGACGTCGTGCGGCGAACGGCCGAACAAGTCTTCATGCCGTTGACCGTTGGCGGCGGCGTGCGAACGGTCGAGGACGTGCGAGCCCTGCTGTCGGCCGGTTGCGACAAAGTGTCGATCAACTCTGCCGCCTGCACCGATCCCGATTTTGTGCGCCGCGCCGCCGATCGGTTTGGCAGTCAGTGCATCGTTGTCAATATCGACCCCAAACGCATCATCAAAGACGGCAAAGAAGTCTGGGAAGTCCACATCAACGGCGGCCGCAAGCCGACGGGACTGATGGCGGTCGAGTGGGCCAAAGAGATCGAAAGACTCGGTGCCGGCGAGATCGTATTGACCTGCATGGACGCCGACGGGACTCGCGACGGCTATGACATCGAAATCACCTCGGCGGTCAGCGAAGCGGTTTCGATCCCGGTCGTGGCCAGCGGCGGGGCCGGTTCGCCTCAGCACATGGTCGAGGCAATTCGCGACGGCAAGGCCGACGCGGCGCTGGCGGCCAGCATCTTTCACTTCGGCCAATTCACGATCGCCGAAACCAAACAAGCGATGCGAGAAGCGGGAATCGCCGTGCGTCTCTAGCATCGCCCCGTTGACGTTTACGGCTTTTGGCGAGTACACAAGAGCGCCCTAGATACCATCTTGCCTCGCGTTTTTCTCCGCGTTTGACCACTCCGGATCGCTATGACTGCCTCTGACGTTGCCCCCATCCGCACTGCCTTGATCAGCGTCAGCGACAAGCTCGGTTTGTCCGACTTGGCTGCTGGACTGCAACGTGCCGGTGTAGCGATCTACAGCACCGGTGGCACTCGCCGCCACCTGGAAGAAACCGGCATCGACGTTCAAGACGTCGCCGATTACACGGGTTTTCCAGAAATGCTTGATGGCCGCGTCAAAACACTGCACCCAAAAATTTTTGGTGGCATCCTGGCGATTCGCGACCGCGACGATCACATGGACGCGATCGAAGAACACGACATCATCCCGTTTGATCTGGTGGTCGTGAATCTATACCCATTCGCCGCAACGGCCGCCCGCCCGGGCGTTAGCCGCGAAGAGTGCGTCGAACAAATCGACATCGGCGGCCCCAGCCTGGTCCGTGCCGCAGCCAAAAACCACATCGACGTCGCCGTCGCCACCAGCCCTCAACAGTACAGCGAACTGCTTGGCCAGTTGGACGATGCTGGCGGCACGACGCTTGACTTCCGCAGCAAGCTTGCCGCCGACGCTTTCGAACATACAGCCGGATACGACCGAGCGATCGCCGACTTCATGCGAGGCGACACGATCAGCGGCGAGTTCCCAGCCAGCCTGAATGTGACGCTTCGTCGCAAGACGCAACTTCGCTATGGCGAAAACCCACACCAACGTGCCGCCCTGTATATCGATCCGACCGTGCGTAGCGCGAACCTGGTATCGGCACGCCAAATCAGCGGCAAAGAATTGTCCTACAACAACTTGTTGGACCTCGACTCGGCACTGGAAATCGTTCGCGGTTTCGGTGGCCCCGCCGTCTCGGTCATCAAGCACAACAACCCCTGCGGCGCAGCCACCGACGCCAAACTCGCGCGGGCATGCCGCAAAGCACTCGCCGGCGATCCTCTGAGCGCCTTCGGCAGCGTGCTAGGGTTCAACCGAACAGTCGACCGAGAAACCGCCGAACTGCTGTGCGAACCAGGGCTGTTCATCGAAGCCATCGTCGCGCCGGACTTCCAAGCCGAAGCGGTTGGACTGTTGACCAGCAAACCAAAGTGGCGCGAAAACGTTCGCTTGATGCAAGTCGGTCGTTTGGACACACCGCCATCCTCGATTCAGCGCCGGTTCATTTCGGGCGGTGTCTTGGTGCAAGATGCCGATCGCATGACCAGTTCTATGCTGCAGTGGAAAACGGTCACGGAAACCAAAGTCGCTGACGAATTGTGGGATGACGTTTCGTTCGCATGGGAAATGGTCCGCCACGTCAAGAGTAACGCTATCGTGTTGGCGAAAGATACGTCACTGATCGGCGTCGGCGCAGGCCAAATGAGCCGTGTCGACAGCGTCGAAATCGCGATCGACAAAGCTGGTGATCGCGGCCATGGGGCCGTGCTGGCATCGGACGCGTTCTTCCCCTTTCCCGACTCGATTGAAGCCGCTGCCGAAGCAGGCGTCGTCGCTGTCATCCAGCCTGGTGGTTCACGCCGAGACAACGAAGTGATCGAAGCCTGCAACAAGTACAACTTACCGTTGGTGCTGACCGGCCGACGTCACTTCAAGCACTAAGAGTCGTGCTGAAATAAGTTCGGCATACGACTCTCCCTCTGGGATAGTCGGACGCCGAAGCGACCGGAGAAGGTACCGGAGAGAGTTCGCATACGGCCCTCCCCGGCCGCTACCGTGTCCGACCCTCCCGCGGGGCGTGAGGGTAATTTTGAGTTTGTGAATTCCGGAGCTATTTCCGAACAATTCCTTAGCGGCAACCGCATCATGACGATTCTCGATAAAATCATCGACCAAACCCGGATCACGATCGAAACCGATCGCGACCGCGTACCAGCGTCGGAACTCGAATCGATGCTCGGTGACCTGCCGCCGTGCCGTGACTTTCACGCGGCGCTAGCCGCCGGTGACGAAGTTCAATTGATCGCCGAAGTCAAAAAGGCCAGTCCGTCGGCAGGGCTGATCCGCAAAGACTTTGACCCAGCCACCTTGGCGAAGTGTTACGAAGACGGCGGGGCCGCCTGCATCAGCGTACTGACCGACGAGCCGTTTTTCCAAGGCTCGCTGGAATATCTAAGACAAGTTCGCTCAGCCGTCGATCTACCGCTGCTCCGCAAAGACTTCATCATTGACCGATACCAACTGCTGCAAGCCCGCATCGTCGGCGCTGATTGTGTATTACTGATCGCCGAGTGCTTGTCACCAAGCGAACTGAAACAACTACATGATCAAGCCACCGAACTTGGATTGCAAACCCTAATCGAACTGTACGAACCGTCCAATTTGGATGCCGTGCTGGCCACGGGGACTCGGCTGGTCGGCGTCAATAATCGCGATCTGAAAACATTCAAGACATCACTCTCGCACACACTCGATCTGCGCCCCTCGATTCCCGCTGATCGATTGCTCGTCGGCGAAAGCGGTATCGTGACCAACGACGACGTGTTGATGCTCGGCCGCGGCGGAGTCAAAGCGATACTGGTTGGCGAATCACTGATGCGACAAGACGATGTGACCGCAGCGACGCGTCGATTATTAGGCAAAACCAATGGCTAGTCGTTTCGAAGTTGGCAACCGTTTCTACGCGTTGCTGGCGATTGCCTTGTTTGTGATCGGTGTCACGTTGACGGCCGCGCGAACCGTCAAGCAGTACCAAACGCCCGGGCCATTCGATCCGTCGCGGCAGGGCATGTGCGACTTTCACAACGGGATCTACTTTCCGACGCGCGCAGTCCTGGAAGGCATCAGTCCCTACGGCGCTGACTACGCGGCGGCGAATCCAGTCGCGCGACAGATTCCGTTTTTCTTGCCATCGGTTTTGGTGCTGCACACTCCGTTTGTGCTGCTGCCGCTGCACACTGCCGAAGTTTTATTCTTTGCATTTTCCGTTGCCGTCGTACTTGCAATCGGCATCATCGTGTCGTCTTCGGTTGTGTCGTCATCGCCCCGACCAGGATCGACTCAAGCCGATTGGACCAGGCATCCGATCCGTTGGGATTTAACGTTTGCGGTAGCTGCTGCGTTGGTGTTTTCACGCGGCGGGCACATCACACTATTCGACGGTTACTTCACGTTCGAATTGATCTTGGCAACGTACTTAGCGATTCACTGGGGCGATCGCCGTCCTTGGATGTCAGCAATCATGCTGGCGATCGTAGCATCGAAACCCACCTACATCTTGCCGCTCGGTTTCTTGATGCTGGCTCGCGGCAATGTCAGAGCGATCATCATCGGCGCCATTCTCAGTGTCGTTTCCGCTGGCGTTCCGTTCGCTTGGCTTGCTTACCGTGAAGGCGACGGTGACGTTGGACGTGGCATCGAAATACTGCGAGACGACGTCGAAACGACGCAAGAGATTCACCGTGCTCAAGACGACGAGTCGCCAGTGTTTTCATGGACCCGAGTCGACGTGTTGGCGGTTGCCGCGAAGTGGGCCGGCAAAGATCCCAAGGAAGCGACCCACCTGATCGTGATGGCAGTGATTCTGATTCCATCGATGGTGATATTGAATCGCCGCCGTCGCCAAGGCCTGGACGATGGGCTGGTCGGCGTCACCGGTGGCCTGATCCTGTTGACAATGTTGGTCAGCCTGTATCACCAGTCCTATGACACGATGCTGATGGTCGGGCCGCTTGCAGCGATTCTCGTAAAATCGCCCCCAACCTGGGCCATGATTCCGACAATCTGGCGCATAGGGCTAGCCGGATTGTGGGCCGTTCCCCTGTTCAATTACGTTTCGACTCGCATGATCTTGGGGCGACTCGACCCGGGCGTCACGGCCGTTCGGGTCCTAACCAGCGTCAATGGCGTTTGCTTAGCCATCGGACTGGCGATTTTGGTCATTTTAGTGGCGCAATCCAAAGGGTCGCAAACTGTTTCTTAAGGGGATTTCTAGCCACTGTGAAAAAAGTGGTTAAAAGTTCACCATTCTAAGTCTTGTGGTGATGGGTTGTAGCGATAACACTGGAAACCCTGACAGCTACCCTCTGCGGGTCCTGCCAACACCCCCACCGTTGCCCAGTAACGCCTGACATGCGTCGGCCCCACACACCATGAATAACGAATCTACCGGTCCGGAAACGCAAGCCCAAGAAGCTTCTCAAGTTCAGTCAGCCAACGAGTCTCGCGATTCAATGCGATTCCGTCCGGTAAAAGTGTTCATGGCGTTGCCGGCCTATAACGAAGAAGAAGCGTTGCCAGAACTGCTGGAACGAATCGGCGAAGCTTTCGCCGACAGTGGCCTCCCCTACGAGGTCGTCATCGTGGATGACGGAAGCAAGGACGACACTGCGAAAATCGCATCACAGATGTCATTCCAAATGCCAATCCACTTGGTCAAGCACGAAGTCAACTCGGGCCTCGGCGTCACCATCCGCGATGGTCTTCGCGAAGCTGTCGACCGCGCCGGCGAACGCGACATCATCATCACGATGGACGCCGACAACACGCACCCACCTGGGCTGATCAACCGCATGGTCAGCATGATCAACGAAGGCTGCGACGTTGTCATTGCATCGCGTTTCCAGCCCGGTGCCCGCGTCATCGGTGTACCGTTCGAACGACACATCCTGTCGATCGGTGCACGCGTTCTGTTTACGACACTGTTTCCGACGCGTGGCGTTCGCGATTACACCTCAGGATACCGTGCTTACCGTGCATCGGTGATCCGCCAAGCGTTTGCCGAACACGGCGACAATTTTGTTGGCGAAAAAGGCTTCTCGTGCATGGCTGACATTCTGTTGAAACTGCGCAGCCAAGGCGTCATGTTCGGCGAAGCTCCGCTGCGTTTGCGTTACGACCAAAAGGGCGGCGACAGCAAGATGCAAGTATTCAAGACCATCTGGCTGACACTGAAATTGCTCGGTCGACACCGCGTTGGGAACAACTAGTCGTGCCGGATTCGATTTCAGAAGATGCTCCACGTCGGTCATGGCTCGTCGTCGGTGGCGGTGTGATGGGTCTAAAGATCGCTCGTGATTTGATTGCCCGTGGCCAAGACGTCACCATCGCCGAAGCCGCACCTGTCATGGGTGGACTGACCAGCGCGTGGCAATTGGGCGACATCGTCTGGGATCGCTTCTACCATGTCACGCTGCTTAGCGATTCAAAGCTTCGTGACGTCCTGTCCGAGATCGGGCTTGAAAGCGAAATCGATTGGGTCGAAACAAAGACCGGCTTCTATGCCGATGGCAAGTTGCTGTCGATGAGCAACACTGCCGAATTCCTGAAGTTCCCGCCGCTGTCGATGTTCGAGCGACTGCGACTGGGCGGCACGATTTTCTATGCGTCGAAGATCAAGAGCTGGCGGCGTCTTGAAAAGCTGTCCGTCGAAAAATGGCTGCGACGCTGGTCAGGCAACGGTGCCTTTGAAAAAGTTTGGCTGCCGCTTTTGAAAGCCAAGCTTGGCGACGCCTACAAACAAACCTCCGCTGCATTCATTTGGGCACATACCGCCCGGATGTACAAAGCCCGTCGCAGCGGTGCCAAGAAAGAAATGTTCGGCTACGTCCCGGGCGGTTATGCACGAATCTTGGACCAATGGGTCAACGTGCTGACCGAGCAAGGCCTGACCGTGAGGACGTCGTCACCGGTCATACAAGTGGCAACGGCAAACGATGGCCCCGGCTTGGATGTCACGTTCGGCAATGGTGGCACCCAACGTTTCGACAACGTCGTATCGACCATCGCATCGCCGCTGATTTCGAAGTCATGCGACGAACTGACAAGCGTCGAAAAACAAAAGCTCGACGCCATCCGCTACCTAGGCGTTGTTTGCGCATCGATGCTCTTAAAAGAACCGATCAGCCCCTATTACGTCACCAACATCACCGATACCTGGGTCCCGCTGACCGCTGTGATCGAGATGTCGACGATCGTAAATTCGGAAACTCAGCTTGGTGGAAACCATTTGGTTTACCTGCCCAAGTACCTTCCCGACGATCACGAAGGGCTCAACGAGACCGACGACGACTACAAAGAGAAGTGCCTGTCGACGCTTGAGAAAATGTACGACCACTTTTCTCGCGACAACGTGCTTGACTTCAAAGTGGCCCGTGCCAAGTACGTCGCCGCACTGGCAACGATCGACTACAGCACTCGTCTGCCACCGATTGTCACCAGCGTGCCAGGATTCTACGCCCTCAACTCGGCTCACATTCTCGAAGGCAATCTCAACGTCAACGAGACCATCACGCTGGGCGAGACCAAACTTGCCGATGAAGTTTGGCCCGACTTCGTAGCTCGCGTAAAAACGCCCCACCCCGTCGCCAATTTGCAACAAGCCTAACGCGGACCGCTAGTGCAGCCTGTTCGAAGGCTGGTCGCGCGAAGGCGTCATCAAACGTAGTGGATCTTGTTAAAGATCTTGCATTGCTAACGCCCGCAAATACGCGGGCTACTGCGATGGTCGGCCCCGCCCAAATCGGCACCGACCGCAGCGAGGTGACCAACGCGTCTGTGGTACGATGGTTGCCCCAAGCATTGTCGGCCATCCGTTTTTTGGTCGATCCCAGGTCGTGTACCTTTTTAACGCTGCAACTCATGCCGAAGCGAATTCTGATCACCGGAGTTTGTGGCTTTGTGGGGTCAACATTGGCTCAAACAATCCCCGAACATCTGTCGGGTTGCGAGATCATTGGCATCGACAACTTGTCGAGAAGTGGGTCGGCCAGCAATGTCAGCGAGCTGTCGGCACGAGGTGTCCGATTCATTCATGCCGATGTTCGAGTACCAGGCGACTTGCAATCGCTGCCAACATGCGACTGGGTGATCGACGCCGCAGCCCACCCAAGCGTTTTAGCAGGCGTCTCGGCCCAGTGCTCGCCACGGCAGGTTGTCGACAACAACCTAATCGGGACGACGCACTTGCTAGAGCAATGTCGCCACTGGCGAGCCGGCTTCACGCTGCTGAGTTCATCCCGTGTCTATTCGATTCCGCCCCTGGCGTCGCTGCCGGTGTTGGAAACGAACAACGCATTCGGTTTGGAGAGCGGCTTCGAGCTAACGGGGCTAACCGAGCGTGGCATCGGCGAAGAATTTTCCACGACTGCGCCTGTGTCACTCTACGGTGCCACGAAGCTAGCCTCGGAAGCAATCGCACTGGAGTATGGCTACGCGTTCGACATCCCTGTGTTTGTAAATCGCTGCGGAATTTTGGCCGGCGGAACTCAATTCGGCCGCGCCGACCAAGGCATTTTTTCTTTTTGGCTGCGATCTTGGCGCGCCCGTGCGCCGCTTCGTTTCAACGGATTTGGCGGCCGAGGGTTGCAAGTCCGCGATTGCCTGCACCCCAAAGATCTGGCAAGACTCGTCGTCAACCAAATCAATGCCCCAACCAACAATGACCGACCGCCAATCATCAATGTTTCGGGCGGTTTAACATCGGCACGATCGCTTGCCCAAGTCAGCCAGTGGTGCAGCAATCGTTGGGGCGATCATCAAGTCGAGTCCGATGATAACACGCGGCCGTTTGACCTTCCTTGGGTCGTTCTGGATTCTACGGCGGCCAAGCGGCACTGGGATTGGAGCCCAACGATGACGACCGAAGAAATCTTTGACGAAATTGCCGCTCATGCCGAGCAGCATCCCGATTGGCTGGATCAATCAAACTTATACTGATTGTGTGGTACCACCGCACGGAATCACCGCCGCACGGGATCTTGCTTTGATGAATCGCGATGAACTCGACACGACTTCAAGTCAGCCCGCCGAAGCGCGGATAAGCGATCAGTCGTTGCAATTGCTCAGCGTCGTCATCCCGGCCAAGGATGAAGCCGAATGCATTGCGTCGACAGTGCAACATTTGCATTTAGAACTTAGCTTAAAAACGATTCCACACGAAATTGTGGTGGTCGACGATCATAGTGCCGATTCGACATGGTCAGTTTTGCAATCGCTCGCTGCCGAGAACCCTTATCTTGCCCCGATCAAGAACCAAGGTGACGGCGGATTTGGCCGCGCGATTGTCGCGGGGCTGAATGTCGCTAAGGGTGATGCGATCGTGATCATGATGGCGGACGAATCAGACGACTGCCGCGATGTGGTCCGCTACTGGCATCTGCTCAATGAAGGCTGGGACTGCGTTTTCGGAAGTCGGTTTATCAAAGGCGGCGGAGTCATCGACTACCCATGGTTTAAGCTGCGTCTGAACCGGATGGTTAACTTTTGGATCCGCATTTTGTTTCGCATCTCGCTCAACGACACGACGAACGCTTTTAAGGCGTATCGCAAGACCGTGATCGAGGGATGCCGACCAATCATCTCGCCTCACTTTAATTTGACAGTCGAACTGCCGCTCAAAGCGATCGTGCGAGGGTATTCATGGACGGTGATTCCGATCACATGGCGAAATCGACGCACCGGAGTTGCAAAGCTAAAAATCAAGGAAATGGGCAGCCGTTATTTCTTTATCGTCGCTTACGTCTGGTTAGAGAAGTACTTTAGCCGCGGCGACTATTTAGCAAATGCGCGTTCGGCTCAGCCCTCGAGACCTGCACACCTGGGCCTATCAAAACTGGATTCGACAGCCGACGAAAAAGCGTGACCAATCGCAATAACTCCAATGACGATCGCGAATCCAAACGCAAACAATCAAGCTTGCGCTGGATCGCGTTCTGCCTTCCCGTTGTTCTGATCGTGGTGCAGTTCACTTTTCCACCTGTCGATCGATTTCACGAAGACGAAGTCTACTGGGTTGGATCGGCATACTACTATGACTTGGCCTTCGTCGAGCGCGACTTTGGACACAAAGATTGGCAATTACTGCCCGCACGCGAAAACCCGGCATTAGGAAAGTATTTGATCGGGGCAACCCTGCACGCCACCGGACGACGGATTGCGACCCCAGATATCCTCGGTTCGTTCTATCTGATGTTCGCTAATATGCCGGGTGCATGGGGAACCAACGAAGCCTTCGAAAAGCGTCGCCAAGTTGCCATTCGCGTCGACCCAACCATTGCTGAACAAGTACTGCGTGGCGAACAACTGCCCATCGAAGACTCAGACTTACGAACGGTTCGTCGTCTGATGTGTCTGATCGGTATCTTGGCTGCTATCGGAATCATAGTGATCGGCTGGCAATGCGATCGTGTCATCAGCGGCCTCGTTGCTTCGACGCTGTTTGCCGTGCACCCGATCGTCGTCGACGCTTACTCACATGCCATGATCGATATCGTGGCGGTCTGCTTTTCGATTTGGTTTATCATCGGGTTGATCGCACTGGTGGATGCAAAAAACCGGTCAATCAGCCGCCTATCACTGGTAGGTGCTGCGACCACAGCGGCACTCACTTTGGCATGCGGTTCGAAGATGAATTCGTTGGTGGTAGTCGGCGTTGCTGGTTTGGTCGTGATTGGACTAGCCGTGCCATGGAAGTGGCCTGATCCGCAAACGCGATGGAAAAGTGCGCTAGCAATTTTCGCAACCTGCTCGCTCGCGGCGATTCTGTGCATCGTGTCAAATCCATCGCTCTATCACGATACCGTCGACGGCGTCATGGCGCTGTCAAACGAACACAGGCTGACCGCCGACATTCAAGAACAAATTCTGGGCGGACGACTTCATGATGTCGGCTCACGTGTCAGCGCCGTGGCAACGCTGGTTTGTGGCAGCCGTTTTGCAATGCTCGTTCTGATCGCTTTACTGGGCAATCAGATCAGGCTGATCCTGTGGCATGGTCCGAATGACCGAGGCTGGACATTGATGCTGATCGCACTTTGGTGGCTGGTCGCTTTTGTCATGTTGATTTCTTGGATACCCTTTGCATGGGATCGATACGCTCTGCCAATGGTCGCCCCTAGCGTATTGATAGTGGGTATCTCGATCGAACACTTGGTTCATTTTATTTTATCGCAACGAACGCCAGGCAAATCGTCTCCATGAACACTCTTGTCGAAGGTCGTTATTGGGTTCTGAAGAGCTGGTTATTCGTGGTCGCCATGGCGGGCTTATTCAGTTGCTCGCCAGCAGTGATTTTTTACCTTCCCTCCTCGTTGCCACCCGCCTATCAACTGAAGTCAGTCTCTCCTCTCGCTGATACAGCACCGCTAACGACCCCAGATGATCCAGGCGAACGAAGTCACGGCGCGAAACTGACGCCACGTTTGACCGGTTCGATTCTGCTGTTTGCAAGTACGAAGCTAGGTTTCCATCCCTACATCCCCGCGACGCTGGGTGGGCTGATTTATCTGCTTGGTGGAATCACGGTGGCCTATCGATTGACGGACGACCGCGTCACCGCAATTGCGATGGGCACATTGTTGGCGGGACTCTATGCATCAAACGCGTGTTTTTCAATGAACTTTGCACCCAAACCGTTCGATGGTGTAGCCCTCGGTATGATCGCGCTGACGATCATGATGATGGACCGACCATGGTTGCTGGGGCTGGCGGCTTTTTTGGCAATTTGGTCCGACGAACGGGCGATTGTTTCGCTCGGTTTGATTGGATTGTTGATTCTGGCGGTTAACCAATTCGACTGGGCAAAAAGCGTTCGTCGCTGGGGAGTCTTACTTGTGGCGTTGATCGCTTATGCGATTAGTCGCTCGACCATATCCGCATCCATGAATTGGACCTCCGCAGACACATCGATGTTGGGCGAAAATCTGGTTGGCTCGCTGACGCTTGCTCAAATGGCCGCCTGGTCGTGTTTCGAGGGCGGTTGGATCGCAATCTTGTTAGCGATTTGGGCAGGCTATCGATCAGGCAATTGGATGCGGGCCGGATTGATCACTGCTGCGGCTGTGGCTTCGATCGCATCCTGTTTGATCGTGCTCGACATCACGCGTGCTTCTGCGTTCGCCTTTCCGCTGATCTTCGTCGCGCTCGTTTGTCTCACAAAAGACAACGTGGTAACCGAAAAGACGACAATCGATTCGGTCAACGCCGAACGCTTCGGGACGATTCGACATGCGACCATTCTTAGTGCTGCGGTCTCGATCATCGCAGCCAACTTCGAAATCATTGCCTGGACTGCGGTAGTTCCCTTGCCGTCCACGCTGATGTCACTGTTTTCACTACTTGTAACCGTGTGACCGTGTTTTCTTCCTGGACGCCAATGCATTAGTCTAAACGGCATCTGTCAGCGGACGTTCGGCGGTCGATGAATTAAGATAAGAGGTTGTGCGGTGCCAATTGCTGCCCCCCTACGATCGATAAACCGCATGGCAATACCTGCTCGACTCTCACCCCACGACCTAGCTTGAATGCTCTGATCGAACCATCGACGCCACATTCGCTGCTGGTTGCCGCACGGCAAGGGAACCCCGATGCTTGGAGTCGCTTTGTGCACTTGTATGGACCACTGGTCTATCGCTGGATCCGTCGCTCGGGATTGCAGTCCAGTGATGCAGCCGACGTGACTCAGGATGTGTTGATGTCGGTGTCCAAAGATCTAGCCAACTTTGATCCCTCGCGCGCCGACGCAAAATTCCGGGGCTGGCTTTGGACCATCACGCGACGACGGATCGCTGATTCTCGCCGCAACCGGCCACAGGAGCATGAGCTTGGATCGGCTGCCGAGCAGTTGGCTCTCCCCGAGCAACTTGATGAACCACCGACGGATGCAAATTTAGATCGCCACACTTTGCTGACCCAAGCGGTCGCGATCTACCGTGACCGCTTCGATCATAAAACATGGCAAGCGTTCTGGGCCACCGTCGTGGACGGCCGAAATCCCGACGAAGTAGCCGAGTCTTTGGGCGTAACCCGGTGGACCGTTTATAAGGCACGAGCACGGATTTTGCAGAGACTGCGCACCGAACTTGCCGGTTTGATCGACGAAGTTTGAGCCGAATTCTTTGCTTTGCTGACGATACGTTAGGCGCGAAGATGTAAATACCGAAATAATTCCGCTGGTGTGTCCAATCGTTCTCGAAGGACTTGATAGACAGAATTCGTTTTCACCATTGCCGGAGACCAAGACATGATTGCCACTGCAAGCCTGGAACATCCGTCCGATCAAGAACTCGTTGACTTTGGATTTGGCCGAGTTCCGGCCGATCGATTTGAGCAACTGCTAGGACATATCGAAGCCTGCGATCGTTGCCAAAACCAAATCAATTCGCCCGCCAGCGACGATTCATTCGGTGCCATCCTGTCCCGCAGCAACGTTCCGGAACCCGATCCAGTCGTGGCCGAACCGGACTGCCAAGCGGCAATCTTTCACGCCGCCGGGTCACCCGTCATGCGACTTGACAGCGTCATGCCGCCCATCGAAACATTGGGACCGTACCGGCTGATCCGGCCACTCGGTCGAGGTGGCATGGGGGCCGTCTATTTGGCTCAGCATCAGCGGCTAAAGAAAACGTGCGCGATCAAATTGCTGCCCCGCGGACGCGGCTTCGATTCGGTGTGGGTCAACCGATTCGAACGCGAAACACAAGCGGTCGCGGCTCTATCGCATCCCGGCATCGTGACCGCGACCGACGCCGGCGACCAACAAGGTTGGCACTATTTGGTGATGGAGTACCTGGACGGCCTGGATTTGTCTGCGATCATCCGCCGGATCGGGCCCATAGATATCGCACCGGCTTGCGCGATCATGCGAGACGTCTGCTCGGCTCTTTCCGCCGTTCACGACGCAGGTTTGGTTCACCGTGACATCAAACCATCCAACATCATGTTGACGTGCGGTGGCGACGTAAAGCTCTTGGATCTGGGATTGGTCCTCGATCAAAGCAAGCCAATCGCCGACATGCGATTGACAACGGTGGGCCACGTGATCGGAACTCTTGCTTTCGCTGCCCCCGAACAGTTGACCGATAGTGAAGCTGTCGACGGACGGGCCGATTTGTATGGTGTCGGTGCTACGCTGTTTCAATTAATTAGCGGACAAACCGCCCACGATTGGCAGCGTGGTATCGCGCCACTGGTTTTGGAAAAGTCAACGCGTCCAGCCAAACCCATCCGAGAAATCCGTGCGGATGTTCCGGTCGAACTTGCTGACTTGGTCGCTGACCTGTTGCAGCGTGACCCGAACCAGCGGCCGAATTCGGCCAGCGAAGTCGCCGATCGATTGCAAACCTTTGCGCCGACTTCGTCACTCAAATCGATCATCAACAAGGCCATAGGAGCTGCCGATCCCGATCCGATGTTGACGCAGTCCCTGCCCTCGCTAGCTCCATCCCTATCCAGTGATCCGCCTCGCCAGCGTCATTGGCTGCGATGGCTTGCCGCTGGCGCCGGGGCCGCTGCGATTCTAGCCACCGTGATCATCACGATTGAATCTGGACGATCAACCGTCCGCATCGAAACCGAAGACTCGAGCGTCAACGTTCAAGTGGCCGAACTCGATTCCAATCTACTGACTGCACCTGAGAAACTGTTCAAGGGAAAACCGCTTTCGTACTGGACTGAACTGTTGGTGATCGAACGTGACGTCGACACGCTTGGCGACGCCATCAACGCTGTCGTCAGTTTGGCTGATGCGGACGACGTTGATGCAGCCGAAGCGATCCTGGTTTCTGCCCGACGATTCGGTGGATGGAGTTCAAGTGGTGACACATCGGATCCATCGCAGTGGTACATGACTCAGTTCAACGCTAACGTTGGCCGGATCATGCCCGACCCAGGCATCGCGGCGATCACCCGCGAACTTTCCAATGGCAACGAACAAAGCCGATCGGCATGTTTGTGGTCGATCACGCGTTTCAAGTACGGCGAGTGGGCGGCGAACCCCGAAAACCGTGACACAGCACTCAAGCTTCACCAAACTCTCTGCTCCATTGTCAGCAGTGACCAACTCTCCGATATGAGCCTTCAATACGCGAAAGAGATCAGTCTGAAGATCGCGATTTCGACGAACCTGCCACTCGAAGATGAACCCGGCCTGCGCGAGGACATTCGTGATGGGATCGCTAAGTCACGCGAATTTCGCATTCTAAAAGATCGATTGAACGAACCGTGGCTCGATGAGTTCGCCGATTTCCCAAATACCAACGTGATCAGTTTGGATCAATTCGTCGCTGCACATCGCTTGGGAATCACGTTGCCAACGATCCTGGAAGCGAGAATGTCGCTGGATTTTGATTCGCACGATCAAGTTCAGCGCAACGATTGGTTCGTCCGGAATCTAGAACAAGATCCAGAGGCTTTCGCCGATGAAGCGGTACTGTTTCTGCATACCGCGGTTGGACCGGGGTGGGAATACGCCAAGCCGGATCCGGCGACGACCATTCACCAGAACGAGTCACTGTGGATTGAAACTCTTCCCACGATTGCCGCCCAAACAACCCGCCCCGACATTCTGATAAAAGAATTGCATTCGGTGATCAGATCGCAGCCCTACCTCGAGCGGATACGCGCCGGCATCGACGATGAAATGACCAAGGTCATCGTCAGCACGTTGGAAAAACTTGAACCACGCGTTCAAGCACTCTTCCGCGAAACACCATCGCTCGATCCCACGAGCGATACGTTCACAAACCCAACGAAACCAGCGCCCGGTGGCGGCGGAATGTTTTGAATGTTGCAAAACGGAGAATCACTTCACCACAATTGGCAAACTCTCGCTGTGTGTGTCGAACTCCGGCGCGTACATGCACTGGATGTTTGCGAACCCGGTTTGATATTCGCCTCGCAACTGGACTCGCGTTGAATATTCGAACACGTACATTCCCTTGGGCAGGTAATCGATAAAGAAGTGACTGGCAGTGTCTCGAGTTGATTCATAGTACCCAAGACCGTCCTGAAACTTGTATCGCGATAACACGTTGACCGGTTCGGTGCCGCTGCCGCGATAGTCCTTCAAGTGCAGGTATTCCATATCACGATCCGATTGCAGCACGATTCGCACAACCAGCTCGTCGCCCACGCCGACTGGGCCATCGACTGCGACCAAGGTCGGCCCGTCATTCGTGTTCTTTTTGACGTAAAGCTGTTTGGTCAACTTCAGCGGTGTGCCCGCGTGCGGCGTCACTTTGGCAATGTCTTCGAAATACTGCCAATGAACACTGCCCCACGCGACACCATCATCGACCTTCGTCACGGTAATTTCGCCTAACTCTGGCGATACCTGTGGCCCGACAAATCGTTGTTCATAAAATCCAGTTCCAGCTTCGACAGCAGACGGCTTTACTGTTTTGCCGCCCATCGAAAGTGTGACCAGCGAATCGGATGCGAGCGTGTCGCTGCCACGAAGCAGCAACGAATACACGGCGTCTGCGGTTGCCTTGGTCGTCGTCCAATTCTGAGTTTGTTTCTGTTTCAAGAGCCACACTTTGCAGTCTTCGACTGCCTTGGCATCGTCCATCACTTCGTCAAACGCTTCGATCATCATCGCTTGCGTCTCGATCGGCGCTGCGTGCCACCACCAACCATTCTCAGTGTCTCGCCAGAACATTCCCATCTCGTCGCTACTAACCGATCGCTCTTTGATCGACTTCATAACCCCTTCGGCCGCTGCGGTTTGTCCCAGTCGCTTCATCGCGACGGCGACGTGAGCTTGCGATTGCCGACTAGCAAGACCTAACCAGAACGTTTGGGCTTGCGACATCCAATAATCGAATGCGATCTGGTGCTGGGGGGCGATCGGATGTTCCTTGATGAAGAAACTGCGCCCGTACAGATACAGTGCAATCGTCGATGACAAATGATCCTTTGAACGATCGGATGCCATAATTTTGTCGTATCGCTGGGTCATCCACGCATCCAGCCGATCAAGCGATTTCACAGCGATTGAAACATCAACATCGATACCGAGATGACGCATCCGGCCGAATCCGGTCGCGATGTACAAGGTGATGTACTCGTTTGCCCCGCCACCGGGGAACCACGACCACATGCCGTCTTCACGCTGAAGATCCGACAACTGCATCATTGCTCGCGACATCTCGTTATCCAGCCGATTGGCATCAAACAAGATTCCGACGTTACGGCGAGCCTGACTTTCGGAATCCGATTGCCGTACCCATGGTGTTTCCGCAAGCAAGATCGACTTCAGGTCTTCGTTTTGCGCCAGTGGGCTATCCAGTGCCGGTGTCGCTCGCCACTGCTCAAAGACCCGTTGGATCTTGGGATCACTGCTGGCGATATGCCGTGCGACCGCATTGGCGTACAAGCGGTTGAACGTCTGCTCGCTGCACTGGTGGGGATATTCCATCAAGTACGGCAGCGCCATCACGGCGTACCATGACGGATTCGACACCATTTGCGCCGTCACCGATTGATGCCCAATCGAATCCGACGTACCTGACTTCATCAGCTTTTCAAACTCGAATGACTTCGATTGTTTCCCTCGAATTGGCAGCGTGATCGACTCGGTCACCAAGACTCGCCGCGACAGCACCGGCAGGTACCCTTCTTCACCATCCGACAGTCGCCCCGTCGATCCAATGGCTTTGAAAGTCAAAACGCCAAGCCCGTCGGCAACCTTGATCCGCCAGGCAACGGTTTGTGACTGACCAGCCGGGATTTCGAACGGTTTATCGACATCCACGTTTGACAGTTTGTCGTCAACGGAATTGCCTGTGCGAGCATCAGCAAACGTCAAGCGGAGCGATCCGGCTTGGCGGGTCGGCGATTGATTGACCACCTTGACCGTAAACTCGATTTCATCGCCCTCGCGAACAAAACGGGGCGGGTTGGGAACCACCATCAAGTCCTTAGCCGTGACGACGGTGTCAGCAAGCGATCCGCTGCGAAGATCAGAATCATGCGAAAAGCTCATAAACTTCCACTTCGTCAGAGCCTCTGGCATCGTGAACTCCATCCGCACCGAACCATCCGTCCCGGCAATCAATTGGGGAAAGAAGAACGCCGTTTCGTTCAAGTTCGTGCGAACCGAAACGTTGTCAAAGTCGGCCTTCGCAACCGCGTCCGCCGCGGGCGGCGAATCTTCACCCGATGCGGCACCAGCCGGCGCAGCCGCGAACGCGGCGGATTCGTTGGCACCGTCCATCATCATTGACGATGCCATCGGCGCGGCCATCGCATCGTCCATGACTCCCAGCCCCATCGCTCCCTTTCGCATCATCTGGCCACGAGCAAATCGGCCGCCGAACATGGGCCGAGCCAACTGATCCGGCAACCTTGGGTAGACCAATGACTCGTCTTGATGATCAACTCGCCAACCGTTGAAGATCGCTTGCAAGTACTTTGGCGTATTGGCGAACGACGGCGACACTTGCGTGTATTCCCGACGGAACACATTGAAGCGATCCAGCCATTGATGCGGCAGAAACGCATCCAGCGACGCGTCATAAAGCGTTGCCACCATCTCGGCAGCAACCAGTTTGGCGTCAGGGCCCTCGACCACGGCCGTCCATGTCTCTTTCGCGCCGGGTTTCAGTTTCGAAACAAAGTGTTCCCACCGCACCGTTAGGTTCTTGTTCGACCATGGCACCTCGACCGTTCGTTGTTCAAGATGCGCCCTGTTTTCGCGAACCATCGTTACGCGAACCGTGAATCCGCCACGCATCGATTCCTTAACCGGCTGCCGAATTTCAACTTGAGTCGAATTCGCGTCCGTCCAAAAACTTTGATCGATCTTTCCACGATGTCCGATCTCGATGAACGCACGAGCCGATGGATAGCCACTGCCCCAAATGACCGAGTAACTTTGACCAGGCTCAACTGAATTTTTCTCTGCCGTTAACAAAAACGGCACCTTCAGTTCCAACTTTTTGGCATCCGGATCAAGCACACGAATGGGCAATTCCGCACGAACCGCCTTGCCGGACATATCGGTCGTTTCCAAAACCGCACGATAGAGTCCCGCCGTCAGATCAACGCTAACGTCGACCGAACCGGAACCGTCAGTGGCAAATTCCTGCTGCGAAACAACATCATCCAGCGGCCATGAATCAGGGTTCGTCCAATCGGGATCCGGCTTTTCACCATCGCTCGGCCCAGCGAATTCAGGGCGACGATACTGCTGAAACAAACGCGGCCGCGACACCTTGGCTGGCGATTTCAACCGATAAACTTTCAACGTCCCACTGGCAGCGCGTGCTTGGCCGTCAAGTGATTCAGTACGAATCGCGATCTCGGTCGGCGACTCATCCGTCAACCAATCGTCGGTCGTCATCGACGCCGAAAGCGATGTGTATCCGACACGAACCGAGCGCTGATCCGAACGAGTTTCGCCGCTAGGATCAGTCACGTCGGCATAGACCATGTAGTCAAACGACGGCTGCGAGTCTTCGGCAACTGACAGGTCCGGTTTCGCGACGAACGGAACTTCAAATCGACCCAAGCCGTCTGTCGTCGTAATGCCATGATCAATTTCTTGGCTGGCACCTTGAACCGGGGGCATCCACCAACATGACCTCAGCCACCACACCGGATATCGGACACTTCGAACGACTCGCCACGACACACTTGCCCCATCGATCGCAGCACCGGTGTAAGCAGTTGCTTCGCCTGCCACGACAACGCTGCCACCTAGCTTGACGTCCGCCTTGGGTGAGGCAAGTTCGACCTGAAACTTGGGTCGCTTGTATTCTTCGACCGTGACCGCAGTCTGCCCCGATGGCACTCCTTGGACCGCCAAAGTCATCCGCCCCATCAACCGATCACGAGGTGCGGTAACGCTCGCAGTGAAACTGCCATAGTCGTTCGTCCGCAGATTCAGCGATTCAATCGCTTTACCGTTTGGATCCGAAAACACCACCGCGACGTTCTCTCGCGACATCGTTTCGTAGCGATTGCTCGTTGGATCCGACAGTAAACAAATGCCCTTGAACTGAATCGTTTGACCAGGTCGATAGATCGAGCGATCGGTGAAGAAAATCGTCTGACGAACCGTCGTGTTTTGTTTCCTCGGTGCATACAAGTGATAGGAGCTTTCAGTGGACAAAGTCTGATCTTTATGAGACGCGTGCAAAACAATCTGCCGCTGGTTTCGCCCCGTGAAACGGAACATCCCATTCGCGTCGGTCCGCACGGCAGTCATCGGGCCGCGGCGCTGCGTATTCTGCTCCATCGCCCACCCCTCGACCTTGGCACCGACGATCGGTTCGCCTGATCGAGCATCTAGCACGAACCCGTCAAGCAAACTCTCGCCCCCGTGGTTGCGAACCACGATCGACAGATCGCTGACCCAAACTTCGCAAATCGAAAGCTGATTTTGCTCTAGGCCAAAGTTCGCATCGTGACTGACGATCAAATAGTACGAACCCGGCTTATCAATTTTCGGCGGCGAAAGAGTCTCAACATGCTCTTGATAGTCATCGGTCACCGGCAGATCGACCGACCATGACGCGACGGGTGGCTTCGCCAACAACTCAGATCGCTTACCAGTCTCGATCTGTTCGACCCGCCATCGACTACTGTTTGCAAAATCACGAAAGTCGAACTCAACCAAACGAAAATGGACTTGCGTAACGTTTCGATAACGAACCTCGACAACAGGATTGTCGTCAACATCGCTCGTCGTTTGATTTGACCAATTCCAAACTCGCTCGGTGACCGCGCTTGACGAAGGCGCTTCGATCGACTGAATCAGGTTGTAACAAGCTCGGCCGCCAACCGAATCAGGAAAACGACTTAGGCCATCTGCCGCGATCGAATGAGCCTGGACCAAATCGCCCGCTTCCCGAAGCGACTCCGCTAACCGGTGCAGCACCCGGGCCGCGATCGGGCTAACCCCACACTCACTAGCGCAGCGCCGTAGCGATACTTGAAATCGCTCGCGTTTGGAATCGCCAAAGGCAAAGTTCTCGCCAAACTTCAACCGCAGAAAGTCGGCATCGAAGAATGCCGACCGATCAGAATCGCCCTGGTGAAACTGCAGCAATGACTGGAACAACTTCACCGCATTGAGCGTCAACGACTCGTCATCGGTGGTTTCCGGCAACCAAGCTATGAATGCATTAGCATCGCCAAAGATCGGCGACTCGCTCGAGATTTCGAACGAGTCTTTTTTCGCTGCACCTGCTTGTTCCCCCGATGCGTAAAATTCGATTGCATTGTGAGCAATCACATCGTAGAGCGTCGGACGCAGCTCGGTTGCAGACTCGGTCCCATCAAGCAATCCGCGATAGTCGGCTACCGAAGTCGACTTCAATAGCGAATCCGAAGACAGAGCGACTTGAAATTGCTCGCGAATTTTGTTCAAAATGCGAGGCAAATCCCATGTCGTAAAATCCTCGCCCACAGTTTCCATCGCAGAATCGCTGGTTTGCGTTCGCTGCAAAAAACGCCAACGGTTCTGTTGAAAGTAATGCCAATACCAATTCGCTAGCACCGCTTCCATCACGGGCTTCATCGGTTCGGGCACTTGATCAATCTCGGCCCTCAGACGCTTGATTCGTTCTTCCGGCAAACCGCCCTGAATCTCGGCCTCGAGTGCCACTTTCCAGCACACCGCTTTGATTGCAACGTCATACTTCTTGTTGGCTTGCGCATCGCGAAGAATTGGTACCAATTGCTCAACTGCCGTCTTGGGCAAGCCTTTTTCGATCGCAGCATCAACGGATTTCCATGGCACGTCAGCCGTCTCCTGAGCAAGTGAAACACGCCCGATTGATAGCCACATCAACGCGACCATCAATCCAACGATCGAAGAAACAAGAACACGCACGCGCCGATGACCAATCACAGTAGAATCCTTTGAGCAAGCCAGTGAACTTCTACTTGCATTGTCCCCCGAGTGCTTCACAGTTACACCGGGGCAGGCCACTAAATTACAATTTTACTGAAAGCCTTTCACCACCACACCGTGATTGGCAAGGTTACCGAGAACGACATGACACTCCCAATCAAATCAGTGCAGTCCCATCGCTCGCTGCAATTTTCCGAGACAGCCTTTTCCAACTGGCTTTACTGTGCTGCTGCCATGATCACCCTACTTGGCTGTACTGAACTGAATCCCGTCGGGGCTGCCGAGACAGCACCCAGTGTCGTGCCGCTCAAGCAAGCTCACGCACACAACGACTACCTGCACGAGCGACCACTGTTGGACGCTCTCGACCACGGATTCTGTAGTGTCGAGGCGGACATCTTCCTGGTCGACGGCGAGTTGCTGGTAGCTCACTCGCGAGCGGAATTGGCAAAGTCGAGGACGCTAAAAAAACTCTACCTTGATCCACTAAGCGAAAGAGTGAAACAAAACGGTGGACGTGTTTACCGAGGTGGCCCAGTCATCACCCTATTGATTGACTTCAAAAATGAGGGCACAGCCACCTACCACGCGTTAGACAATCTGCTCGGCGAGTATCCGGATGTGTTTTCCGTCACCAAAGGCGGCGAGCGAACAGAGAAAGCCGTGAATGTCGTCATCAGTGGCGACCGGCCGTTCGCAACCGTCGAGGCTGACATGGAACGTTTTGCTGGACTGGATGGGCGGCTATCCGACTTGGACAGCGATATGCCGGTCTACTTGATGCCAATGATCAGTGATCGCTGGGGCAGCCATTTCAAATGGCAAGGCAAAGGGGAAATGACGACCGAAGAAAAGCAAAAGCTTGACACGATTGTCAAACAAGCTCACGCGAAAGGCCGCATCCTTCGGTTCTGGGCGATTCCCGACAACCCGACCAGCTGGAAAGCGTTGCAAGAAGCTGGCGTTGACCTGATCAACACGGACAATCTGGATGGGCTTAGCAAGACACTGAAAGAGTGATTCGCCCTCGCACTAATCCGATACACCATCGAGAAAAATGGGAAAGACCACAGACGATGAGCGAAGAAAACAGCATCCGAACGGCTCAGTTCAACCCGAAGGTTTGTACCTATTGGTTGCTTTCTGGGGCCGTTGCGATGATTGCGACCATTGTTGGAATTCCCCTTCTGTTGCTCTGGTTCCCGATTGGGTTGGTGGTTACGAAACGCTACTTGGACAAGATGGAATGCGTGCTGACCGACAAAGCACTGAAGGTCAAAAAAGGCATCCTTGTCCGAGTCGAGAAAACGATCCCGCTTGAAAAAATCACGGACATGGGAATGGTCCAAGGACCGATCATGCGTCTGTTCGACCTCCACACACTTACGGTCGAAACGGCAGGCCAATCCGGACAAGGTTCCTTGGTCTCGCTGACAGGTATCGTCGATGCAAAACAGTTTCGCGAAGCTGTCTTGAACCAACGAGATACGGTTTCGTCTCGCTCGTCTCGTCCAGCTCTCGAGGCAGTGAGTCAGGATCCGAGTGATGCAAATTCGTTGCTCGCGGAAATCCGCGACTCGCTGCTTCGTATCGAATCGACGCTACAACAAAAACACGACCGATAGCAACGCAGCGAACAAAAGGCTCCGGTCTCCTCTCTTTTTGCAACTGATTGGCTGAGTTGAATCCGTACAAGCCACCACACTCCAGCGATGGCACCGCGACACCTCAAGGCAGTCGATCGACATGGTTATTGCTGCTTGCGAGTGGGCTTGGGATCGCATGCTCGACGCTTGCCATGATGATCATTGCTGAAACATTGGAGATGAGCGCTCGCCAGCGATACTGGACCCCCGAACTTACCAAGGGTATGACAGCCGCAGCCGCGATACTCACTTTTAGCGTCGGCTGGGGATGCTCGGCACTGCTCTACTGGATGAGAAAAACGAGGACTGCAACGATCGTCAACCTTGGCACCGCAGCATCCGTTGGCCTGTTCCTGGTGCTCGCAAAACTCGGCGTCATCCTCTGACGCGGCGACTAGAAAAGCGAACGAGTAAATCGAACGAACGAGAGTGGAATCTCCTGTATTGAATCTTGCTAAAGATATCGAAGCTTTAAGTCGACAGCGACGACGTGAAAACATTCGACTTTGGACTGAT
This sequence comes from Rubripirellula reticaptiva, assembly GCF_007860175.1. Lineage (NCBI taxonomy): Bacteria > Pseudomonadati > Planctomycetota > Planctomycetia > Pirellulales > Pirellulaceae > Rubripirellula > Rubripirellula reticaptiva. The sequence continues at coordinate 821,482 of NZ_SJPX01000001.1, forward strand.
CGTGCCCCGGGAACGATTGACAAACAGGGGTACATCATAGGCATCTGGTACACCGATTCGCCGTGGATGCCGGATACGTTGTTGGCTTGCCCGTGCTGGTTTGAGTCTTGCACAAGACGAAGCGTCAAGGTGTTCGCAGGCGATTCGCGTGGACGGGTTTCCTAGTCTTTGCACTGCTGATTGTTGGATACGCACACATTGCATTTCTAGACGAAGTTGCCGCCAGTCGTGGCGATTGGTATTTCGATGTGTCTGCTCGTTGCCACAGTTGTTCCTGCCCTTTTAAAGCGAGAAACGATCGACTGGTGGAGTGCGTTGACGCTGATTCCGGTTATCACGGTGTGGTGCGTCGGAATCACCATGAAGTACTTGGCTTAGCCAACCGACAGATAGCCAACCAATCTGGCGAAACCCAGGAATCTCGGGCAGACTCGCCAACTTACGTTTGGTGGTGGGAATGGCAAAGCCTTGGCACCAAAGAGTAAACTGACACCGAGCGGCCAAGCTCGTCCTTAGGCTGCCCTCGGTGACTTCAACCGTATAGCAAGGCACTTTCCATTTTGACTCGGTCGATAACAAAGCGCGCCCTACGGTTATTTGCCATTGCAATTGCTCCGTACATCGCAATCGTGACGGTTGTCTTTTTTTACCAACGGTCGCTGATCTTCTTTCCATCACATCTCGATGTGGCCACGCGTTTAACCCCATGGACAGACGCTGATCGCACGATCGGCTATTGCCGCGAAGTCGACGACGCGCGCACCATTTGGTTGATGACGCATGGAAACGCGGGCCAGGCTGCCGATCGAGACTACGCTCTCAGCCGAATGTCGGACCAAGACTCTTTTTACGTCGTTGAATATCCAGGGTACGGCGCGCGTGATGGGAAACCTTGCCTTGAATCATTCAACCAGGCGACAGCCGAGGCATATCGCATTTTACGGTCGCGATATCCCAACACACCGATCTGTGTCCTCGGCGAATCGATTGGCAGTGGGCCTGCTTGCTCACTTGCAAGACAAGAGACTCCGCCAGACAAAATCGTCTTGGTGGTTCCCTTTGATTCGCTGCTAAGCGTGGCCTCGAAGCGGTTCTACTTTCTTCCCGTACGTCCGCTACTGCTCGACAACTGGGACAATGCGGCGGCACTGAGGAATTACGCTGGACCGGTCGATATTTTCGGCGCCATCGGCGACAAGATCATTCCCATTGAACATGCCAAAACGTTGGCCGATCAAATTCCCAGTGCTCGCTTGATACGATTTTCAGGCGGTCACAACGATTGGTCTTACAGCAGAGACGTCGAGATCAAGCAATAAGATCCAAATCACACAAAACAAACCAACCGATGCCTCCGAGTGTCTGTTCTCAATTTCATTGCCCGCCATCGGTGCACTGAACCATGTCGATCAAATAATAAAAAACACAAGAGACTCAGCTTGGAATTGTGCTTGGGATTGTTGTCATCGCGGGTTTTGCTTGGACCGTCGTCAATTTGCGGCTTGGCATCAAGTCCGCCTACTACGAATGGGGCGTCACTTGCATCATCGCCTCCTAAGCCGAAGATCACAACGGAGTTGGTCCGGTGGAATGGGACGATCTGGCCGGTAGCGATACTTCCGCGATGGTGAGCGTCCACACGGTTCGTTAGACGGTGAATATGCAGACCAACGACGCTGCCGTGCTGAGAGTGAGAATTAGTAAGGTCGGGCGATCAAGGCAGCCCATCGACAGTGCTGACATCCTCGATCGCTACGCCGTGCCGAACAAAGTACGGCAACAATTGGGCCTCAAAGGGAGACATCCGAGCCGAACAATGACGTACAGTTTTGACGTTTATCGTGGATACCCGCCCAGAGACGATCACGTTAGAATGGCGTCTGATGAGCGTTGGACATTCAAAAAAGTCCCGCCAGCGACCCCGACGCCAATCGGGGATCGCCGGAAACATCAAAAAACCGTAATTTACGGCATGCCCTGGTGGTGGAATTGGCAGACACAGCAGATTTAAAATCTGCCGGGCGGTTACGCCCTTGCGGGTTCGAGTCCCGCCCTGGGTACTGGTAAGGGTTTTGCTTGGTGGTCGCCAGCGCTTAAAACCCCGTTCTTGACGGTCTTTGGACCGTCGCCGATTCCGGCTGATTGCTTCTGAACGCCATGGGGCACTTCTGCTGCAGCCCTGGTCGGCGGCTGTGATTTTCTTGACTGCTTGATGATGAAGTCGTGAAGCTACTGGGCGACTGGGTTATCGTCGCCGAATATGGTGGCCGCGGTATGATGTCGATTCTTGGTCTGCGAAGCGCAGCAATGTGGTCCCAAACCAAGCGATTACGGAGTCTCTTCAAAAATCGACTTTCCCGGTGGCGGAATTTGCGGTTGGTGGCAACTTTGTTTTTAAGGGGGTGCTGCGAATGGCGAATTTTGCGGCTACACGATTTTTTTCGACGTGAATCCTGTCAAAATGGATCATCGGGTTCCCCTAACTTACTTCGAATGAACTGTGTCGAACGCATCAACCCCAGACCGTGAATCGATCGAACAATTGTTGGCGTCAGCTCGCGATGGTAACGCCGACGCGCTTGGCGAATTGTTGCTGAGCTATCGCAAATACTTGGTGTTCCTGGCGCGGACGGGGCTACACAATCACATGCAAGGTAAAGCCGATCCATCGGATCTGGCGCAAGAGGTTTGTTTAGCGGCACATGGCAGCATCGAAGAATTTCGTGGTGAATCGGCAGAAGAGTTTGCAGGTTGGTTGCGTGGAATTCTGTCGAACATTTTGTCGATGCATGTCCGCCGATATCTGGGGACTCAAAAGCGAGATCCGCGGATGGAACAGAGTCTGAATCAAAGTCTGGCGAGCGCATCGGGCTTCCTGCATTCAAAAATCGCAGGTGACGTGACGTCGCCGAGCCAACATTTCGCACGTAACGAAGCGTTCTTACAACTTGCCGAAGCTCTGGAGTCGCTGCCGGCGGACTACCGACAAGTGATCACGCTTCGTCATGTCGAAGGACTTCCGTTCGCAGAGGTTGCACAAATGATGGAACGCAGTGTCAACAGCGTTGAAAAACTTTGGGTACGTGGCTTGGCAAAATTGAAAACGACCATGGGAGGATCCTAATGCCCAACGATGACTTGACGGAAGACTCACCAGTCACGCCGCAATCCGACGGCGAGGACGATAAAGTTGTCATCGCCGTCAAGCGTTACATGAGGATGCTGGACCACGGCAACGCGCCATCGCTGGACGAGTACCTATCCAAGCACGCGGATATCGCGGGCGAACTTCGGCCATCGCTTGAAGGGTTAGCGATGATCCATGCGATGGGCCCGCCCAAACCAGCCGCGATGGTCGTGCCAGATGCCGAATTCACGGCCAAGCCAATCGGCGATTTTCAAATCGTCGGCGAATTAGGACGCGGCGGCATGGGAGTCGTTTACGAGGCGATTCAGTTGTCGCTGGGGCGACGGGTGGCGCTGAAAGTATTGCCGTTTGCCAGCGGGCTGGACGAAGTTCGGTTGCAGCGGTTTCGCAACGAAGCCCATGCCGCGGCAGCGCTTCACCACACCAACATCGTGCCCGTGTATGCGGTCGGAAGCGACCGTGGTGTGCACTATTATGCGATGCAGTTGATCGACGGCAAGACGCTGGCAGATTTGATTGGGAATGTTCGCGATTCGAACTCGCCAAATCACAACCCGAGTGAAAAAACCAGCGTGAAGACCAACGTCGCGGACGCCAGTGAAACGGTGACGGGACGCCAGATCGAGTCAACGGCATTGAACACGAATGCGGATCGGCGACGTTACTTTCATTCGATGGTGCGAATGGCTGTCCAAGCCGCGCACGCACTGGACCATGCACACGGATATGGTGTCATCCACCGTGACATCAAACCGGCGAACTTGTTGCTGGATTCGGTCGGCAAACTGTGGGTCACCGACTTTGGCCTTGCCCAAGTTCAAGACACAACTTCATCGCTGACTCGTACAGGCGACCCGATGGGAACGCTGCGATACATGAGCCCTGAACAAGCGTCGGGGAACCGCGCGGTACTGGATCATCGCACCGACATTTATTCGTTGGGCGTAACGCTGTACGAAATGCTGACGTTGCAACCGGCGATTCGCGGCGATGGCTATCGCGAAATGTTGAACGAGATTGCCGATCAAGAACCTTTGTCGCCAAGATCGATCGAGGCCTCACTGCCCCTTGAATTGGATACGATCGTTCGCAAAGCGATCGCGAAACTGCCCGCCGAACGCTATGCGACTGCAGGCGACTTTGCGGATGACCTGCAAAGTTGGCTCGATGACAAACCGATCAAAGCCAAACCGCCAACGACTTTAGAACGAGTCGCAAAATGGCGCCGACGCAACAACGGAGTCGTTGCGGTTGCCAGCGGATTGTTACTGATTTCGACATTGTCATTGTCAGCAACAACATTGATCATTTGGCGAGAACAACAAGCTACGCGAGGCGCACTCGATCGTGAGACTGAACAGCGACGACTGGCCGAACAAAGTTTCCTGCAGGCTCGGTCTGCCGTGGACACGTTTAGCAGTTTGAGCGAAAGCGAACTCGCGTATCGGCCAGACTTGCAAGATCTTCGCCGCAGCTTTTTGGAGACGTCGCTTGAATTCTATCGTGACTTCATGGACGTTCGATCCGACGACCAAGCATTGGCAAGTGAATTGGAAGCGACCTCGGACCGAGTGTCTAAAATGGTTAACGAACTGACGATTTTGGACAACGTTTCGCTGTTGATGCACCTGGGTGACCGTGCGGTGCAGACCGAACTGGCGATGGATCCTGCGAAGGCGGAAGTGATTGAAAATGCGATCGACGAATTTTACTCGCAACGTCAATCGATGGTGAATCAGTACCTGGGCGGACTGAGCACTGGCAACGACGAGATGACTGACTTGTTGACCGAGTTCGATGTTTCTGTATCCGGATATCTCAGCAAAGACCAGCTGACACGATTGCGACAGATTGCTCGGCAAAGGCGATTGCCGTTCACGTTCAAAACATCGGAAGTCGTCGCGGCTCTTGAGTTGTCACGCCAGCAGCGAATCGACATCAACCGAATCATCAACCAGACTCGGCCCAACCGCGGCAACGGTCCACTCGGTATCGATGATCCATCACGTGGGCGTGACGGCGGACGACGTGGCCCCCCTGATCATGATCCATCGCGCCGGTTTGGGATGGGCCAAGGCGGCCCACCACTGGGTGGATTCGGCGGGGGCGACGGACCACCGCCGGATGAATTCGGTGATGGCGATGGACCACCGCGCCGGTTTGATCGCGAAGAACGCCGGCCGCCCTATGACATGTGGCGATCGGCGGTGACTTTAAACACGGTGAACCACATCATGGACATTCTGACGCCGGAACAGAAACAGAAATGGGACGAACTGATTGGCAAACCATTCACGGGCTAGCGTTTGACCGAGCCCCGGCGAGTCGGTTGTACCGATTGCACGGATTCACCGGCGTTTGGACGCATCGATTTTGGCAATTGCCGGTCATCGCATCACCCTAAACCGCGGTCTTTGCCGATGCACACGAGCATGGGCAACGGTGCCGATTCATTGTGCATGGATGTGCAAAAGGATTGACAACCAGCAAACGTGTTTCAAAGACAGGATGTCATGAAAACCCTCTCGATCGCTTCGCAGCTACTCATCACCTTTGCCGTTAGCGGGTGTGCGACCATCGGCGGCACTCCGACCGGATCGACCATTTCCCCAATTACGCCGGTCGCTCAGGCCACCCCGATCGCGGCTAGCCCAGCCCCAGCGGTCTCGGACTCTGCCGCAACAGAACGAACACCAACCGCCAGTGGCGTGTCGCTTGTCGGCTACAACGCAGACGCGAATGTGGCGCCGAGCTATTCAGACGCGACGGTGTCCAGCAGTGATATCGCAATCGACACGATAGATCTAGAACCCGTGGTGATCCCGTCGGACGAATCGGAAACGATGTCCATCCCGACGCCCGATCAGGCTGCGGTACCGATCGCTGCCGAAGCCCAATTTGGATCGAGCTACACACTCGCCGAGGTTGAACAGGCTGCGATTTCGAATAATCCAGCGTTGTCGGCTGCTAGCGCGACGCTTAGCAAAGCGGCAGGCCTGCGCAGCCAAGTCGGCGTCCGCCCCAATCCGACGCTCGGTTACTTTGGACAGCAGATCGCCGATCGAAACACCGACCAACACGGATTGTTCATCGAGCAAGAATTTGTTCGCGGCAACAAGCTAGCGCTCAACCGCGAAGTACTGGCACATACCACGTCGGCACAACGCAACGAGATCGAAACCCAACGTTATCGCATTCTGACCGATGTGCGAGTGCGTTTTTACGAAACTCTTGCGGCCCAAAAACAGCTCGATGCAACGCTCGAGTTTGCAAAGCTGGCCGAGCGAGGCGTCGAAGTCGCGATCGAACGTCAGAACGCCGAAGAAGGCACTCTGATCGAAGTCTTGCAGTCGAAGACGTTACTAAGCGAGGTGACTTTGGCCAGCGAACAGTTGGCGATCAACTACCGCGCCGCATGGCAAGACTTGGCCGCAATCGCAGGCCTCTCGTCATTGGCACCTTCACGATTGGTCGCCGAACTCGACACGCAATCCCACTCGCCGTCTTGGGACGCCGCCTATGGCGAAATCATTGCGACCAGCCCCGAACTTGCGGTCGCCAATGCACTGGTGTGTGAGAAGTCAGCACTGCTAAAACGTCAACAAGTGCAGATGATCCCCAATGTCACCGCACAGTTTGGAGCCGGGTACGACAATGGGACCGACTCGGGGATGATCAACCTACAAGTGTCGGCGCCTATTCCCGTCTGGAACAAGAACAGCGGCAACATTTCAGCAGCTTACGCAGACTACACCCGTGCAATCGAAAACGTGAAGCGGATCGAACAGTCGATCAAGTCACGCCTCGCTCGCGTGGCTCAAGAATATGACGCTTCGATCGCAACGGTGCTGAAGTACGACCAAGAGATCATTCCGCAAGCGAGGAAGAGCTTGGATCTTTCCGAAGAAGCCTACCGGGCCGGCGAACTGGACTTTTTGCAAGTGTTGATTGTCCGCCGCAGTTACTACGAATCATCGATCCGGTTGATCGCTGCCCGCGGCAAACTGGCGCAAGCCAGTGCAAACGTGGACGGCTTGCTGTTAACCGACGGGCTGGACGCACCAATGGACTACACCGATGGTGACGGCATCCGCGGAGCATCGTTTGGCGGACAATAAGCTCTCAGTGATGCTGCGATTCAACAAGCAATTGAATCGTCCACATTCCTGCTTTCAGATGACCGGCACCAACTGAGATAGCCGCCACTGAGATTCGACACATCGAACCCGTTTTGCATCAGCACGCGGGTTGCCAAATATCCACGTTGACCGACTTTGCAGTAGGCGATGATTTTCTGGTCGCGTGGCAACTCGTCAAGTCGATCGCGAAGCTCTTCGATCGAGATATTCGTCGCGCCGGCGATATGACCATCCGCGAACTCCGCCGCCGATCGAACATCCAACACAAACGCGTTGCTTGGCAATCCGGATTCGAGAACGGTTTCATGCACGATCGGTTGGTCACCTCGCACGACACCCGACGCCACAAACCCGGCCATGTTGACGGCATCTTTGGCGTGACCGTACTGAGGTGCATAGCATAACTCGACCTCTTCTAAGTCATATACTGTCATGTCGCCCTGGATCGCCATCGCGATCACATCGATGCGTTTGTCGACGCCATTGGTGCCAATGCACTGGGCACCCAGCACTCGCCCAGTGGTTGGATCAAACAACAACTTCAACGTCATCTGCTTCGCACCGGGATAGTATCCGGCGTGATCGGTCGGGTGGATGTAGACCGATTCAAATTCAGTTTCGCTGCGCCGCAACAGCTTTTCACTCTGGCCGGTCATCGCGGCTGTCATTCCAAATACGCCGACCACCGCGGTACCTTGCGTCCCACGAAACGTCGATGACCGACCAAAGATATGATCGGCGGCGATGCGTCCTTGGCGGTTTGCCGGTCCGGCTAGTGGAATTTGCACGGGTTGCTTGGTGACAAAGTCGACTACCTGGGCAACATCACCAACAGCGTAAATATCAGGGTCGCAGGTCAACATATTTTCGCTAGTCACAATGCCACCGCGATCACCACAGGTAATCGATGCGTCGACTGCAAGTTTATTTTCCGGACGCACGCCGATGCAGACTACGGCGAAATCAGCGTCGATGACCGCGCCAGACTTCAATTGGATTTGCAGCCCTGAATCGGATTCGACGAAACCGGCGGCGGCGTCTTGCAGGCGCAGGTTGACGCCTTGTGCTTGCAAGTGGTCTTCGATCGGAGCCATCATTTCGTGGTCCCAGGGCGGAAGCACTTGATCGGCTAATTCGACGATCGTCACTTCGATACCACGACGGTGCAGATTTTCGGCGACTTCGATCCCGATAAAACCGGCACCCACAATGACTGCATGCTTGGCGTCTGAGGTTGCCAACGAGTGCATTCGATCGGCATCCTTCAAATCCCGCAGCTCTAACACTAGCGACGAGTCGATGCCGGGGATCGGTGGTCGCAGTGGCGATGCGCCAGTCGCGATGATTAATTTGTCGTACGATTCACTGTAGGTTTTGTCGGATTCCAGATCGTGCACCGTGACTTCCTTTGCCGCACGATCGATCGACTTTACCTCACATCGCACGCGAACATCCAAACGATGGCGAGTACGAAGCATCGCGATAGGTGCAACGAGCAACTTTTCGCGAGACTGGATCTCGCCGCCAACGTAGTACGGCAATCCGCAGTTGGCGAACGAAGGGTATGCACCTCGTTCAAGTACGATGATTTCGGCGTCGTCCGACAAACGCCTCGCTCGCGCTGCCGCTGATGCCCCGCCCGCAACTCCACCGATAATGACGATTTTCATCGCTTCGTTTTCCTAAGTTGTTGATTCTCGTGAACGCTTTGCTGCCACTGAATTTTGAAACGTGATCTACCCAACCTGGCAAGCGCCTGCATCGCCAACCTTGTTCCAAGGCATCTTGGCCAACATCATTCCCATTCCACAGGTGTCCGTGATTCCGGCGAACATCAATCCCGCGCCGATGAATGCCGAAAGCCCAACGAAAGCAGGATGCACAAAGTATCCAAGCATGGCGCCAACGAGCGTAAGTAGCCCCGCCAAAATTCGGACTTGACGTTCCAAGGATACCGCCTTCTTTCCTCGCTGGATTGGCAATCCCGCCTGTGCCCAGGCTGATGTACCACCATCAACTGACACAACGTTCATGAATCCAGCGTCAATGCACTTCTGGGCAGCCTTTGCGGACCGGCCACCGCTTTTGCAAATCAGATAGAGCGGTTCATTGGCACGGTCACCGCGCGACTGCAACAGTTCTGCAGGGACCAAGCCATCGAGTGGTACGTTCAACGCGCCATCAGCGTGAAGTTCGCGAAACTCCACCGGCGTGCGGACATCAATGAGGTCGATGGGCGAGTTACGCATCTTGCCGGCGAGTTGTCGAACGTCAATCGTTTGCATGGAAATGCCATTATTCAAGAAGAGTGGTTCGTCACAGCGGGTCCAATTGCCCCGACTGAACATGTCGTTATATCGGAACGTGACGACATAGCAACAGGGACATCTTCGGCGTTTCGCGGTAAAGGCATCTGCGTCACGTGCTTATACGAAAGGATCGGACAAAGCAGAGTGCCGAACGAAACAGGCTGGCAGCCTGTGCGACAGAAGGGAGAGCTATTGCTCGATGACGACCGAAGAAAAGCGACCGTCAATCAGTTCGGTGCTTTCATAGAATGGCGCAGCCTGTTGCAGATCCATGACTTCCTGCTGGCGCGGGCCGACACCGTCATGAATCACATGCGCAACGAGTGCGACGATGACTTCGGTGCGTCGCGTTTCGTCAGCTTTGCGCCGAAACAAAGCTCCTAACATCGGCACCCTGCCCAACCACGGCACGAAAGAACGCGATTTCAGGCTCTCTTCGCGAATCAGTCCGCCGATCACGACACCGCCGCCGTCGGGGATCATGATGGTCGTCTGAACCTCGGTGGTTTCTTCTTCGGGAAAACCACTTTGCAGAATCTTACCGCCCGAGACTTTGGGCAGCACCGTCATCAACACGTTGCCATCATCCGTGATGACGGGCAGAACGGTCAGCACCACCCCGACGTCCAAAAACTCGACCGACTGAACCGTCGTTGTTTGAGTGGTAGTCGACACCGAATAAGGAAGACGCTGACCGATTTGGATCTTGGCTTCCTGTTGATTGACGACTGACAACTTCGGCGACGCAAGAGTCCGCGAGTTCGTGCATTCTTCGATCAACTCAATCAGGCTGGTCATGTCTTTGCCCTTCACGCTGAGCGCGACGGACGGTCCCGAATCGGTCGATCCTGTGAAACCAGAACCCTTCAATTCGATATTGCTATTCTCAATTCTTGCCAACGACTGCAAGTCGACACCGTGCCGTTGATCGTTCGTCAGTGTGACTTGCAGCACATGCGCTTCGATCAGGACTTGCTTGGGCGGCACATCAATTTGTGCAATGTACGATGCAATGCGCTGGTGGCTCGCAGCGGTATCTTCGACGACCAAGATTTCTCGCGTTCGCAGATGATCAGTCGGATCGGACTCGGTCACGAAGGCATTGCCCACTTGTGACAGCAGACTGTTGGCGACACCTTCGACGTCGTTGGCGGCAACATAATCGAGCGGATAGACCTGCAGGTAACGCCCTTGGACTCGCGGATCCATTCCCTCGTTGGGAGCGCCGGTCACGTACAGTAAGTTTCCAACACGGTGCCAAGAAAAACCGGCCACGCCCAAGATCGCATCCAGAACTTCATCCAACGTGGCGCCGCGAATGCTGACCGTCACCGGTCCCTCAACATCGGGCGCAAGGACCAAGTTGAAATGGTGGTGGTCTGCGATCATTCGCAGCACCGCCGACAACTCGGCTCTGGTTGCCACCAACGTGACTTGGTCATCCGCCGTCGACAAATCCACGCCGTCGACTGGCTCGGGAGCATCAATCGGAATCAGTTCATCTGTTTGGAAGTCCTGCGCCAACTGGACTTCTCCGGCAACCTGCAGCACAGCGTCCGACTCTATCGCCATATCCAACCAATCAAGCGTCTTCTTCTGACCGGTGAACGGTGATTTGAGACCTTGTTGCCTTAAAAGCTGGTGGTTCAATGCCAACGAAACCGTCTCGTCCTGAACCGAGCCAAAGGCGCCTTCTGGGATCGGCATCCGAATCAGCTTGCTGTTTTTCGGCTCATCAGCGACCGCAACGGCGCAGCAGACGACGCAAAGCATCGTTGCGAAGCAGTCTCGGATTGCTTGAATCGACCGCATATCCCGCCAAACTTTGAATCGTGCACCTTTACCGGACCGGAAGAATCCGACTCACCATCATCTTGGTTATCGGCAGCGACTATGCACCAGTCGCGACAAAGTTGAGCGGCAATTTGGCAATTGAGTTTCACGCGTGCTAATCTGGGCGTCCCGCACGGCGAGACCCTGTACGATCGCCTGAGATCTAGCCTGAACAGATCACACCTGAACACTCACACCTATACCGTCCCCACCGAAAATCTGCCTTATGAATCCTATGCAGTATCCCAGCAACCAATGCGCCATCTTTGCCGCCTGTCTGATGGCCATTGCGATTGGCCTCTGCCCGTCGTTTTGCATCGGCGAAGATCACCCGCCCTATGACGTTGTCATCTATGGCGGAACGAGCGCAGCGATCACGACGGCTGTTCAAACGGTGCGAATGGGCAAGACAGCGATCATCGTGTGTCCCGAAACCCACTTGGGCGGTTTGACCTCGGGCGGATTGGGATGGACCGACACGGGCAAGAAAGACGCCATCGGTGGTCTAAGCCGACAATTTTATCATCGGGTTTGGAAACACTACCAACGCCCGGAAGCTTGGAAACAGCAATCGCAATCTGAATTCGGTGACCGCAACCAAAGTCCGCCCGGCCCGGCGGGCGACGGTTCAACGATGTGGGTGTTTGAACCGCACGTCGCCGAACAAATTTTCGAAGACTGGATAGCCGAATACTCCATTCCTGTCCAACGGAATCAGTGGCTTGATCGAAGCGATGCAGGCGTGACGAAAAAAGAAGGCCGCATCGAATCGTTTCGAACCACCGACGGGCGAACGTATCGTGGCAAGATGTTCGTCGACGCGACGTATGAAGGCGACTTGATGGCAGCCGCCGGTGTCGAATTTCACGTCGGACGCGAATCGAACGCGACTTACAACGAAACGTACAACGGAATCCAAACTGGAGTACTGCATCATGCACACTACTTTAAAGAAGCGACCGATCCGTACGTCGTTCCTGGCGATCCCAACAGTGGATTACTGCCGCGAATCCAAGCGGCTCCACCGGGTAAGCGAGGTGATGGCGATGATCGAATTCAAGCCTACTGCTTCCGCATGTGCTTGACGAACATTGCCGAAAACCGAATTCCGTTACCCAAACCAGACGGCTACGACGCGTCTCAATATGAATTGCTGCTGCGTGTCTTTGACAATGGCTGGCGAGATCAATTCAATAAATTTGATCCGATGCCCAACCACAAAACGGACACCAACAATCATGGTCCGTTTAGCACCGACAACATCGGCATGAACTATGACTACCCGAACGCCGATTACGATCGACGGAAAGCAATCATTGCCGAGCACGAGCAATATCAAAAGGGACTGATGTACTTCATGGCGAACGACCCTCGCGTTCCCGACGAGGTTCGCGAGCCGGTTGCGAAATGGGGGCTGCCCAAAGACGAATTCCGCGACACGGGTGGATGGCCACACCAACTTTACGTTCGCGAAGCACGACGCATGATTGGCGACTACGTGATGACCGAACACGACTGCTTGGATCGCGTCGACACACCCTCTTCGGTCGGCATGGGTTCGTACACCCTCGATTCCCACAACGTCCAACGCTACGTCACGCCAGACGGTCACGTGCAAAACGAGGGTGACATTGGTGTCAAAACACCGCGTCCTTACGAAATCGCCTACGGTTCGATTGTTCCTAAGAAATCACAGTGCGAAAATCTGTTGGTTCCCGTTTGTGTTTCATCCAGCCATATCGCGTTCGGATCGATCCGTATGGAACCGGTCTTCATGGTCTTGGGCCAGTCGGCTGCCACAGCGGCATGCCTTTCGATCGATCAAGCCAAAGCCATTCAAGACTTGGATTACGACTCGCTACAAACCCAGCTAGTCGAAGACGGGCAAGTGCTAAAACTAGACTCAGTCTATCGCAACAATTCAAAGAAGATCGATGGCACCGTCATCGACGACACGTCGGCCGTTTTCACCGGCGACTGGAATCTATCAGATGTCAATTCTCCGTTTGTAGACAGCGGATATCACCACAACCAAGACGACCGAGACACGGCAAAGTCTGCCACATTCAAGGCAGATTTAAAGCCCGGCCGTTATGAAGTGCGTTTGTCTTATCCACCGAACAACAATCGCGCATCCAACGTGCCAGTCACCGTCACTCACTTGGGCGGCACCACAAAATCAACCGTCAATCAACGCGAAAAACCACCGATCAAGGGCCTCTTCCACAAACTGGGAATTTACGATTTTGGCGACAGCGGCTTGGTTCGAATTGAAACCGATCATGCAGACGGCTACGTCGTCGTCGATGCGGTGCAGTTTCTGCCAGTTGGCGAATAAATTTCGGCCAGAAAAGCCAATTCAGCGCCTGCACGGCCAGGCGTCATCAGCGACAATGAAAGCCCCCAACGGGTTTTCCGATTGAGTTACTTAGGCACTGTCGGCCCCCACTCACTCCATCACCCTCTACACCTTCTTTCACACCATCCTTGGAATTTTTCGATATGACCCGCTTGAATCGTCGTCACTTCCTCGCCACCTCGGTCGCCGCTGGCACCGCCACAGCTTTGTCACCTCGCGTTTCCCGCGCGGCCAATGCCACCAGCGAAATCAACATCGGATTCATCAGTTGCGGTAGCCGTGCAGGCCAATTGATGGGCAGCTTTGACAAGATTGACGGAGTCAACATCGCCGCTTTGTGCGATGTCGACGAATCTCGTTTGGGAGCTGCGAAAAAACGCTTTCCCAAAGCCAAGACTTACACCGATTTACGTGAACTGATTGCATCCGATGGCATCGATGCCGTCGTGGTTGCAACCTGCAATCACTGGCACTGCTTGGCAGCCATCTGGGCGATGGAAGCGGGCAAGGACGTTTACGTCGAAAAGCCTCTCTCGCATTCACAGTGGGAAGGCCGACAAACCGTTGCGGCAGCTCGCAAGTACAACCGAATTTGCCAAATCGGAACGCAACAACGATCCGATCCGATGCAAGCCGAAATCAAAAAGTTCTTACACGAAGAAAAAGCTCTTGGTGAAATTCAAGCAGCCCGAGTGAATCGCTATGGCATCCGTGGGCCAATCGGAAAGCGGGATACGCCGCTCGAAATCGACAAGAGCGTAGCTTATGACCTGTGGCTTGGCCCAGCTCAAGATCAACCGATCTATCGTGACAATCTGCAATACGATTGGCACTGGGATTGGAACACCGGCAGTGGTGAGATGGGCAACTGGGGCGTTCACGTTTTGGATGACGTTCGCAACACGGTCTTCCAAGATTCGGTCGCATTGCCGAAACAGATTCTCGGCGGCGGCGGGCGGATTGCGTACAACGATGCAGGCCAAACCCCCAACGTTCACTTCGCATACTTTGACACTGGTGCGATTCCGGTTGTGATCGGACTGTCAAATCTGCCAGCGGCTCCGGGCAGCAAGAAGAGCCCGGCGCAACCAGGGCCACCAAGCGGCTATGTCGCATACTGCGAAGGCGGTCGCTACGAAGGCCAGCGAGGTCGTGGCACTGCTTTCGACAAAGACGGCAAAAAGATTCGTTCGTTCAGCGGCAACGGCGACGACAAACACCAAGCCAACTTCATCGAGGCCGTTCGCACCCAGGACCGATCGATCTTGAATGCGGAAATCGAAGTCGGAAATGACAGTACCGGTTGGTGCAATTTGGCCAACATCGCGTTCCGCGCCGGCGAAGCGGCAAGTGGCGATCGTGTTGGACAAGTTGATCTTACCCAGTGGGAAACCCTGATCGGTGAAATGAAAGATCACCTGAAAGCCTATGAATTGACGATGAACAGTGACCAAGTCCACATCAGCCCGATGTTGACGATGGACACCAAGACGGAACAGTTCACCGGCGAAGGTAGCGAAGCGGCTAACAAGCTGCTTCGCCGCGAGTATCGCAAGGGCTACGAAGTCCCGGAAATCGTTTAGCACGACGCGCGAATCGATCCCCCCCATTCCCAGGTCGCACCGGTGGCCTGGGAGCCTGGGAGCCTGGGAGCCTGGTTTCAGGTCATTCTCAATAGCCAGCAAGCCGCAAACTTGTCACTTTGTTGATGTGGCCCATTCCGACACGGCTTTCAGTTTTGGTGACGCACTGGGATCGTCATCGGCATACTGAGTCAGCCCCCAACTACCATACTTGGACCAAGACCCGGTCGACGAAAACAGACACATCAGTGAGCCACCGTTTTCCGACCAGGCCTCAAGATATTTACGATACAAAACGCCCATTTGCTGGTCGGCGTTGACATCATGAAGCAGCTTGGTCAGGGCATCGTTGTTCATCGCCGGACCGATGCCAACAAAGTGTTGGCCAGCTTCGTAAGCAACCAATGCCAAGCCGTTCTTTTTGGCAACCAGTAAATTGTCCTGGATGTGACGAATCGTTTCGGGCAAGATTTCATCATTCGCTTTCTTGAAGATTCCTTCGACGCCAAGCGTCAGGATCTCGGCAACCTTTTCGGGCTGAACGTTCATGCCCATGTAGGGTGCAATCGCAAGCGCGTCGGCAGAACCATCTTTCATCGCCGCTTCGACGATCTTACCTGCGACGTAGGCGTTCGCCGATTGAGATGGCAACGTGCGGATCAAGCGGTCCGTGCCGCCGAACACGTCTTCGAAAATCTTGAAGACTTCGATTGAACGTTTGCCGGTGTAGCTCCAACCGGCTTCCCACGGTTTATCGCCAAGCTTCAGCTCGACACCGCGCTGTTGAACGTATTGGCACTGCATGAATTGGCCGTTCCAAACTTCGTTGGAATACTCGACAATCACACACGCGTCTTTGTCCAGCGAGTCGTTGATGACCATTGCCATGTGACGAACCGCTTCATCGGTTGCTAAGTGAGGCACGCAAACCCAAGGCGTTTGACGGGTGCGGTTGGCAAAGTCACAGATCACTTCTAGCGGCAATCCTCGCTCTGTCCAGTTCGCATCTTCCATCGACGGAAAGTCATCTGCGTTCTTGATGGTCGAGTTGTTGGTATGTTGCCAGTCCATGCTGCGGAAAGCTTTCATCGACGACCACAGCTTCATGAATCCAGGACGCCATGGATTGTCTTGGTAGGTATCCAGGAAACCGGGCATGATCAATCGAATGTTGCGGACATGATTTTCGGGATCGATACGGCGAACACGAACCCAGATCGGACCGCGACTTGCGTCGACCATGACGCTGTAGTTGCCGGCACTATTTCGCTTGGTAACTTTTCCTGCACCGCCGATTTCAATTTCACCCTCACCGTCATAGATCAACGTGTAGACACCACTTGGATAGTGGCCACCTTCAATGTTGCAGACGGGTGTTTCGACCCACGAACCGGGCTGAAGCTTCGTGACATAACCGTGGGGATCCAGTTCCAACTCGGGGCCCTTGCCCCAGGCTGCACCCTCGGTTTGCGAGATCCATTTCCGCGACGTGCGAAAGACATCAACCAACGGCAATTCCGACGAATAATCGACCGGCGACGTAAAGTTGATCCCGGCGGCCGGCTGCTTCAAGAGCGCGTCGCGATCAGCGGCCAAAGCCCATGAGGCGACAAGCAAAAACAAACCAGCAAGACATCCACGCAAACACAACATCGCATCACTTCAAAATACGGGGAGCGAATTCAGTGCCTTGAACTATAGCCTGACGGTTTCACCGATGGATAGGATCCGGACTGGAACCCAGGCAAATGCCGGGGCCGGTCAACGTGTACCGAGCAACGAAATTCGGACGCACGGAGTTGCTGCAATACCAGACTTTGAGCCTGAATTTACGACCTGTGTGCCGCAGGCTGTTCGCGACTTGCACAGTGCAACGCCCCCAGACCCCAAACTAAGTTTCGGCAATCGACCGGCTCGGGACAAACGCCGGACACCTCGCCAAGAATCGCGATCGCCTGGCCATCGGTTCCAGCGCCAAAGGTGGGCACCAACAAACGATCAGGCCCTAATCGCAGAAAATTACAATAGCTCTCGGGCACCCGCTGTCCGCCGATTTTGCGTTCGGGCGGAATCGGCAATCGATGAACATTCACTCGTGGTTTGGTCGCGTCAGCCCACAGGTGCAGTTGCCGAAAGTTTTCTTCTAACCCGGGATAGTTCGGGTCGTCTTCATCGTCAGCAACCGCGACGACGACATTTTTCGTGTCAACGAAGCGAGCGAGTTGGTCAATGTGCCCGTCGGTATCGTCGCCGATGAGACCGCCACCATCCAACCAGACAATTTCAGTGACCCCCAGTCGCCGGTGCAGTTCTTGCGAAACCTGAGCTTTCGTCCAGTTCGGATTTCGCGTGTCGGTGATCAAGCACTCGGGCGTCGTCAACAGCCGGCCGCGACCATCGAATTCCAATGCACCGCCTTCGACACACAGAGGGCTGGACTGGACCGCAATCTTTTCATGAGCAGCGATCAGTTTGGCGGCCGCATCGTCCGCGTCCCAGGGCGGATACTTGCCGCCCCAAGCATTGTATTTCCAGTCGACCGCATGGATCCGTCCATCGCTTTGATTGGCGACAAACGTCGGGCCGTAGTCGCGGACCCAAGCATCATTGGTCGCGACATCAACAATGTCGACATTGGCGATTGACCCGACCCATTTTTCACATGACTTAGCGACATCACCGCCAGCCAAAATCCGGACGGGCGTCGACTCGGCAATCAGGCGAACCCAGTCGGCATAGAAGCCAGGGATGGCGTCGAACAGTCCGGGCCAAGTGTCCAGTGAGTGCGGCCATGCGAGCCAGACACATTCGATCGGTTCCCATTCGGCCGGAACTCGTAAGTCAGACAATTGAAGCGACGAACTTGGCATGGTGGGAATGTGCCAGAGAGAGTGCGGACGCGGGAAATTTCGCAGGCCGACCAACCATCAACACGCACACGATCAGCGTTTGGAAGTCTGCTTGGACTGGGAAAATAGCCACTCGAAAACATCGTCACGCGAGTACGTCTGAGTCCAACTGTCGTGTCCGACACCCGGATATTCGGTAAAGCGTAGTTCGGGGTGATGTCCGCCTAGAGTGAGCGCTGCGATCATCTCGCGACCGCGTCCGATTGGCACCACCTTGTCGGCTTGCCCGTGGAAACCCCAGATCGGAATGCCGGCGTAATCTTGGGCCCACGTAGGGTCGCCACCGCCACACACTTCGAGCATCGCAGCGAAGCGGTTTGGTTTCGTGGCCGCCGCGAACCAGGTTCCCTGACCGCCCATCGACAAACCAGTGACGTAGACGCGATCAGGATCGACAGACTCGTTCGCGATCAAGTGATCGACCAGTTCGAGCGCCACTTTCATGGGTGTCGAAGGGGCGCGAGCGAACTCGCCACGACCAGAGGTAAGATCCCACGGCGACTCGACCCACCGAGAGCCCACAGGGCACTGGGGAAAGACGACGAAGGCAGGAAATTGATCACGCCGATCGCGACGGGCGAACTCTTTCGCGCCATGTTTTAACTGGACCTGGTTGTCATCACCTCGTTCGCCGGCGCCGTGCAGGAACAGCACTAGCGGATACTTGGTGGCGACGCTAGCCGCTGGATCCCGCTTGGCGGTTGGTTCTTGCAGCGGTTTGGGGACGAGCATTCGGTACGGCAAACCATTGAAGACTCCACTGGTGAAATCCTCAACCTTTGCCGCCGGTGAATCGCCCCAGGTGAATCGCCCCATCAACATCCCGCCCATCAGAGCAAAGGAAAGTGGCCAAATGCCCAGCAAAAAACCGATGCGTCTAACTGCCGTATTCACTCCAGCTTGATCTCTTCTTTGACCTTCTGGATGAAGTGAGGCGACTTGCCACCCTTGCTGAGCTCTTCGGCTCGCTGTTGAGCCTCTTTTCGCTGGTCAAATTCGAAGACCGCAACGCGTTTCAGGTTCTGGCTGAAGACGCCCCAATAAAGCCTCAATCGAACGTCAGCAGCGGCTTTTTTCGTCCGCTTAGACGACTTTTTCTTAGCTTTTTGATCGGTGATGAGCTTTTCGGCAGCTTCGGCCTCGGCGGCTTTTGCCTTGCGACTGACGACCTTGCGGGCCATGGATCAAGCGGGGGGTTCGAGGAAAGCGGATCCACAGAAATGGAATCGGAAGCTGCCAAGTTTAACACGATGCCACCAATATTGTCATGGGGCGTCAGCTATACACGCAGATAAGTCGAAAGGATCGCTATTCTTGAGCGACGATGTCGCTTATGCTTTGGGATAGTTAGGCAGAAGTTTCGTGGGCCGGGCACAGATGTTCGAATCGACGACGTCGGCGCTGATGGAAACCATGATTCCAGATCCAATTTGTTGCGATGGAAACTCATGGCCGAAACTTCCCGTTCACATCACTGAGAGAAAGAGTGGCAACATGCAGGTCAACGTTTCGGCGCGTCATGGTAATTTGCAACCCGGAGACCAACCGTTGGTCGTCGAAAAGGTTGAAAAACTCCGTCGTTTATACGATCGAATCAACGCCATCGAAGTGACGATCGACCTGAAGCAACTCGACAAGCCTAGCGTCGAGATCAAAGTTTCGGCCGAGCACGCAGAAGACTGCGTGGCGACCGCTGAAAGCACAACCGTGATCGCAGCACTTGATGCGGTCATTCCAAAGGTTGAGCAGCAGCTACGCCGACTGAAAGAAAAAAAGACCGGCCACCGAGCCACCGGAATCAAACACATCGACCCGGTCGTCGCTGACGAAGATTGAGCGTCGACTACCGCATCGGAACATTTGACTTTCGCGGCATGAGATCACCGACAATGATCTTCGCAGGCGGCGGTCATTACGTGTGATGCGGAATACCTCACAACCAAGAATTCCAGACGAGGAATCGCAACCCAATGAAGTTCGCAGATTTTATTACGACGAAGGCCATTCGGGCCGAACTAACGTCGTTGACCAAAGAGACCGTGATCGAAGAACTGGTTCAAGCGTTGCTTGATGCCGGTGAAATCAACGCGGACCAGCGCGACGACATCATTTCGTCAATCATGAAGCGTGAAGAACTCGGCAGCACCGGCATCGGCCGCGGCGTCGCCGTTCCTCACACCAAACACCCCAGCGTTCAAAAGCTGGTTGGAACCGTTGGCGTTAGCGAAAGCGGCGTTGACTTTGATTCGCTCGACGGCGAACGTGTTCAGTTGTTCTTTCTGCTGATCAGCCCGCCCGAACGCCCAGGCGACCACCTGCGCGCTCTCGAAAATATCTCGCGACAACTTCGGGACGATACGTTTTGCCGCTTCTTGAAGCAAAGCAAGACGCCCGAGGATATTCAACAACTACTGCAAGAAGCCGACGACAATCAATTTGTGTCTGGCTAATGAGCACCGACGCCTCCCTGACCCGAACCGTGGTCGTCCGAAACGCCGAAGGCTTGCATGCACGCCCGGCGGACTTATTGGTCCGAATGGCCAGCAAGTATCAGGCAGAAATCCGGATCGGGAAAAACAGTGAATGGGTTGATTGTAAAAGCATTTTGTCGCTTTTGACACTCGGTGCTGCGCAGGGGACCGAGCTTTCGGTCACTGCCGACGGCATCGATGCGGCTGATGCAATCGACTCAATCACCGCCCTCTTCGAGGCGGGCTTTGACGATACCAGCGAGAAGTAAAGGATCGAATCTGCCGTCAACTCGTAAAACCGAGTCGCTGGCCGCCCTCCCCACCTCCCCGCTGCCCCATCCCACAACTTATCAAACCGAACAATTTGATGGATCGCGTCACGAAAGTGGTGCTGCTGGAGCGGCCCCCAACGCATACCGATTTCTCGTCCGTAGCGGTTCGGCCGCTACAACACGAGAGAGATCGCGATGCGCGTGAGTCTCGATCTGTCCCACGACGATGGTCGAACTGCAAGGCATCCCTGTCTCGCCAGGAGTCGCTATCGGTCCGGCGCTAGTGCTGGATGCGGATGGTTATCAAATTCCTCGCTCTGTAGTCCCCGCCGATCAGGCGGACCAGGAGTACGCGCGCCTGCAGTCAGCCGTCGACGCAGTCTCGGCACGTCTTGAAACCAGCCGCTTGGAAACAGCTGCGGTTGCTGGTGAACACACCGGCGACATCTTTGCCGCGCAATTGCAAATGCTGCATGATCCGCGACTGCACGCGGAACTGCGTCGCCGGATCAACACGGAATACCTGACGGCTGCGTATTCGGTCAATCGCGTGCTGCACAACTATGCAGCGGCGTTGCGGCAGTTATCCAATCCGTTTCTAGCGGATCGTGCCGAAGATGTGCTGGACATCGAAAAGCAACTTTTGCGTGAACTCGGCGCTGTCAAGCGCGGGCCGATGTCTGATTTGAGCGAGCCCGTGATCGTGCTGTCACATGTGCTAACGCCAAGCGAAACAGCCAATCTGGATCGCCGGTACGTTCGCGGTTTTGCGACCGAAACCGGTGGCGCGGGCGGCCATACGGCCATCGTTGCCAAAGGATTGGAATTGCCAGCCGTCGTCGGCATCGGACCGTTTTTGGACAGCGTCGGTGCGGGCGACCAAGTCATTGTCGATGGTGATCGCGGCCGAGTGATCATCAACCCCGATGCGACGACGCTAAAACACTATGAACAGCGAATCAAGCAACGCAACTCGCTCAGCGCAAGGCTAGCCGAGCTTCGCGACTTGCCCGCTGAAACGGCCGATGGCGTCCGCATTCGATTGAATGCGAACATCGAGTTCCCGCATGAAACGAGCGCGGCGATCGAGCGCGGTGCCGATGGCATCGGTTTGTACCGGACCGAGTTTCTGTATTTGTCCAGCGAACAGGAACCCAGCGAAGAAGATCACTACCAAGCGTACAGCCAAGTGGTTCGCGAAATGTGCGGGCGTCCTGTCGTGATTCGCACGCTTGATCTGGGTGCCGATAAGATGGGCCATCGTCCACTTGTCGAACAAGAACACAATCCGTTTTTGGGGCTGCGCAGTATCCGTTTGTCGCTGCGAAATTTGGACTTGTTCCGACCACAATTGCGTGCTGTCTTGCGAGCCGCCGTTCACGGCGATGTTCGCGTCATGTTTCCGCTGATCACGACCATCGCTGAACTTCGCCAAGCTCGAATGCTGTTGAACCTGGTGGCCGAAGACTTGAAGGACGAAGGCATTCCCTACCGCGGCGACATCCCCGTCGGCATGATGGTCGAAGTTCCGGCAGCTGTCGTGATGCTGGAAAACTTCGTTCGCGAAGTTGACTTCCTTTCGATCGGTACGAACGATTTGGCCCAGTACACCTTGGCCGTCGACCGCAGCAACGAATACGTCGCCGATCTGTACCAATCCAGCGACCCAGCTGTACTGCGTTTGATCGCCCGATGCGTCGAAGTCGCTGACAACGCACACACGTCGCTGGCGGTTTGCGGAGAGATGAGCAGCATGCCAGCGAGAGCTCTGCTGCTGCTAGGGATGGGCGTGCGAAACTTAAGCGTCCCACCGTCCAGTTTGCCACGAGTCAAAAAGGCAATCCGCAGCGTGTCGATCAATCAGTGCCAAGAAATTGCGGCGCGGGTGATGAAACTCGAAGCGGCGCGAGACGTTGACATGTACCTGCTAGATCGACTGGGTGATCTGGTACCCGAGTTGGTTGTGACCTAATCCACCTTTTCCATTACTACTGCTTTTGTGACTGCTAAATCCAACACCGACGAGCCACGCACAAGCGATCCTAACGGATCGGCGGCATCGGCATCGGTGGTCCAATCGTCACTAGCTGCACTGCGAATTCGTTACCGAATCCGTTTTGCAAAAACCGGTCTGTTGCGATGGATCGGTCACCAGGATCTGGTTCGATTGTGGGAGCGGATGGCGCGCCGAGCCGACTTAAAACTGTCGATGACCGAAGGCTTCACACCGAAACCGCGATTCGTTTTTCCATCGGCGATGGCACTCGGAATGGAAGGATTGAATGAAGTCATCGAGATTGAACTTGCCAACTCGATCACTCCTGCTGAGCTGATGGATCGATTGGTCAGTGACAATCAACCGGGGATGTCGATCGTTTCGGTCAAGCGCCTTCCCGAGGGTTTCGGCAAAGCCCAACTGGCGCGCACGGACTATCGAATCTCGAGCCCCTGCTTTTCCAGTTCCAACCCTTCAAGTCGTAGTCATTCAAATCTTGATGGCTCAAACGAGCAACCAACCAACTCGCCAGTTGATTGGAACCAGATCGGCGAATCGATCCAGCGGTTGCTTGCGTCCGAGTCCGTTTCAATCCAGCGCAAAAAGAAAACGGTGAACTTGCAAGTCGCCCAGCAGATCCACGAATTGCGGATCGATGTAGAAGACAACGAATCCGAACGCAACTCGATCGTTCTGTCGCTGATCGCCACCAACGCCGCGTCGTTACGTCCCGATGACGTTCTAGAACTGCTTGGCCTTGATGACTGGATCGATCGCGGCGCCACGATCACACGAACCAACGTCCATTTGGACAACGAATTTGAAACCGACGATCTCGACGAGATCGCAATCCATACACAATCACCGCCGGCGTCCATGCGATTGACGCAATCTATGCAATCGCATCAAGCCAGCCCAACACCCGTAAGAGGTGCTTAACGATGAAAAAAGAAATGCTGATCAATGTGCTGCAACCGGAAGAATGCCGCATTGCTGTGCTGGAGAACGACCGACTGGAAGAGCTTTACATGGAACGCAAGAGCGTAGAAGCTTTTGCCGGAAACATTTACCGTGGCAAAATCGTCAATTTGGAACCCAGCATTCAAGCTGCGTTTGTGGACTTCGGTGTCGGTCGCAACGGATTCCTGCACATCAGCGATGTCGAGCCTCAGTATTTTCGCCAAGGCGGATACGATCCGGCCGAGGTAATGCGAGAATCGGACGAGATGGCCGAAGCCGCCGCCAAACGGGCACGTGACACGGGGCACGGATCCAAGCACGCCTTCAAAGGTGGACGACCGCGAAACAAACCACCGATCCAAGAAATCTTTCGCCGCGGCGACGAGGTCCTGGTGCAAGTGATCAAGGAAGGCATCGGCACAAAAGGCCCTACCCTTAGTACTTACATTTCGATCCCCGGTCGTTACTTGGTCTTGATGCCCTCGCTCGCACGCGTCGGGGTCAGCCGCAAGATCGAAGACGAAGACGATCGCAAGCGACTGAAGCGTTGCTTGCTTGCGCTCAATCCACCCAAGGGACTCGGGTTCATCGTTCGCACAGCCGGCGCGGGTCGCAAAGAAAACGAACTTGAAAATGACCTCGAGTACCTGCTACGGCTTTGGAAATCGATCGTCAAACGCATCGCGGACACCAAAGAACCCGGTGTCATCTATGAAGAAAGCGATCTGATCATCCGAACGATTCGGGACATCTACAGCGACGACATCGACCAAATTTTGGTCGACGAAAAAGAGTCTTATGAAAAGGCTCGCGACTTCCTCAACATGTGCATGCCGCGAGTCGTCGACCGATTGAAGTACTACGACAGCGACGTTCCACTGTTCCACAAGTACAAGCTGGAACAAGAAATCGTGAAGATCAACACTCGCCAAGTTCAATTGAAAGACGGTGGCTCGATCGTTATCGACCCCACCGAAGCCTTGGTTGCGATCGACGTCAACAGCGGCAATTTCCGCGGCAATGATTCAGCCGAAGAAAACGCATTCCGCTTGAACATGGCCGCCGCCAAAGAGATCGCACGTCAACTGCGACTGCGTGACTTGGGTGGCGTGATCGTCAACGACTTCATCGACATGCGAAAGGAAAGCCATCGACGCAAGTTGGAACGAACCCTTCGTGATGCAATGGCGAATGACCGCGCCCGAACAAAGATTTTGCGGACGAGCCCATTCGGTTTGATCGAGATGACGCGTCAACGGATTCGTCCGAGCTTGAAACGTAGCATCTACAACGACTGTCCGTGTTGCGAAGGCCGTGGTTTGGTCAAGACAGCGGAAAGCATGTCGATCGAGGTAATCCGAACGTTGGCGCTGGCAGCAAAGAACACGCACATCGAACGAGTGACGATCCGAGTCAACGATCATGTCGCAGCACACCTGAACAACCGCAAACGTCGGGACGTGATGTTGTTGGAAGACACTGGGAAAATGTCAGTTCAAATCCTGGGCAGCGAAGCGCTGTACCCAGAACACCTTGAACTCGATTGCCGCGATAAGAACGGCGAACGAGTCGAAATCGATAGCTAAGGGAATAGGTATTCGGTCTTCGGTGATAGGCATTAGGAAACTTGTCGATCACCCAAGACCAATGTGCTTTCCTAAAATTTGAATCCTAACACCTAAACCCCACTGCCCCATGATTGAACTTGGCGTCAACATTGACCATATCGCGACGGTACGTCAGGCGCGGCGGACATACGAACCCGATCCGGTGATTGCTGCGGCGCTCGCCGAACAGGGCGGCGCTGACGGGATCACGTTTCATTTGCGTGAAGACCGACGTCACATCCAAGACCGCGACGTCGAGTTGCTCAAGCGAACCGTGACGGTCAAAACAAACATGGAATTGGCGTGTGCCGACGAAGTCGTCGACATTTGTTGTCGGACTCAGCCGGACTGGGGCTTGTTGGTTCCCGAAAGCCGCCAAGAAGTCACGACCGAAGGTGGTTTGGACGTCGCCGGCGATTCGGGCCGAGTCAAATCGGCGGTACAGCGATTGAAGGATGCCGGCATCCTGGTGAGTTTGTTCATTGATCCCGATATGGATCAAATTCGTGCGGCGTCCGAGCTTGGAGTCGATGCAGTTGAACTGCACACCGGGCCGTATGCGATTGCTCGTCGCGATGACCAAAAACGTGAACTCGATCGACTCGCTAGCGCCGGCGAAGCGGTCACGACCGGGGGCATGCGTTTGCATGCCGGACATGGGCTGAACTACACCAATGTTCGGAATGTCGCCCAAATCCCTGACATGATCGAACTGAATATCGGCCACTCGATCGTCAGCCGCGCGGTCATGGTCGGCATGAAAGAAGCCGTCGCGGAAATGCGGCGGATTTTGGATTTATACGCGCCGTAAAGTAAACTTGAACGACCCGCGGCACACTACATCAAGCCGTCTTCAAACCGACGCGAACCTTCACGAGCACTCATGTCGCGACACTCATCGATTATCGGTATTTCGATCGCCGGATG
Organism: Rubripirellula reticaptiva; assembly: GCF_007860175.1. NCBI lineage: Bacteria > Pseudomonadati > Planctomycetota > Planctomycetia > Pirellulales > Pirellulaceae > Rubripirellula > Rubripirellula reticaptiva. The sequence continues at coordinate 847,995 of NZ_SJPX01000001.1, forward strand.
CGTCGTCGCCGGTTCGTTGGTTTGGGGCGACGACAATCCACGCGGTGAGCGTCGTGCACCGGCGCCCAAAGTTTCCACCGAGCAGCTTCGAGGGATCTTCTTTGACGACCTAGACGAGGCGATCCGCGGCCAGCGTCCTTCGTTGTCTTCACTTCGCAAGGCGAGCGAAGCGAAAGCCAACGAGCCGACTAAAACTCAACAGCCCGATCAATCATCAGCGGACTCGTGGGCCGGCTTGATTTCGCCGGTTTCGTTAGAAGATGAAATCAAGCGAGTGCGTTTGCATTTCGATTCTATCATCACGACCCCCGGTGCATTCAATAGCGGCGGATACCAGGACGCTCGTTTGGACCTGTCGGTTTTGGCGATGCTATTCGCGGTGATCCAGCAACACAGCGGTGATGTACGATGGAAAGACGAAGCCGGTGCGGCCCGCGACTTGTTGGCTCGAACTGCATTCAACTGCAAAGCCGGATCGACCCAGGTCTATAACGAAGCCAAGCTGAGAAAAGCGGACTTGCAAGACTTGGTCTCGGGCACAGGGCTAGCTTCTCGCGAGGCCGAACCGGAAAACGTTTGGTCCGAAATTGCTGACCGATCACCGTTGATGGAGTACGCCGAGCGATTGGTCGACTCGCTGGAAGGAAACAGCCGCGACGCAGCCTCGATTGAATCGAACATCGATGCAGTCAAACGCGACGCCGAACTGATCGCAATGTTAGGCGAAGTGCTGACGAAGGAAGGCATGGACGAAGCAGACGACGACGATTACGTAAAACTCAGCCGCAACATGACCGCCGATTCAAAGAAAGTCGTCGCGGCGATCGAACGGGCCGATTTCGAAGGGGCTCGCGCCGGGGTCAGCCAGATCCGTGGACGCTGCGACGCTTGTCACGAGCAGTATCGATAAGGTCTCGATTGGGAAGTAGAATGATGGTCAACCGACGGTTTCCCAACTCTCCTTCGTTCGTTCAATATGCCGATTCAAGTCAAATGCCAGTGCGGTAAAGCACTTAAAATCCCCGATACCATGGCTGGGAAAGCCGTCAAGTGTCCGGGGTGTGCGACCGTTCTTCGCGTTCCGGGTGGTGCAGCCCCGACCGGCCAGAAGGCAGCCGGTGGCCAGCAAGTCCCTGGCGGTCAACGAGCTGCAGCTGGCAAACCGGCATCTCCGGCTCCCACCGCCGTCAAGCCTGGCCGCATGGACGACCTGTTTGACGAAGAAGGGTTTTCCGCTCACGTTGCCCAGGTTTGCCCGGCGTGTCGCGCCGAAATGGCGGCTGGGTCAGTGTTTTGCACCAAGTGCGGTTATCACAAAGAGTCCGGCGTACGAATGGAGTCTCACAAGACCGCTGGCGTCGATATCAGCCATGGAACGCTAGCGCTTGAAAAAGCAAAAGCCGACATGATCAAAGCCAAGAAGCTTGACGACGCCGTCTTAGCTGGCGCCGGTATGCCGTGGTGGATGCTGGCGCTAGTGTTGTTCATGTTGATGAGCGGTCTTTGTATCGCCGTTCTTGCGGTCAATGCGTCTCGTCGCGTGGACGAAACGATCACCTTCAATCCAATGGGCACGTTCTTGATCTTGTCAGGCTCGGCATTCACGACCTTTGGAGTCGGTGCCTTCGGCATGATCGTCATCCACGCGTTCAAACAGCAAATGTCGAAAGGGTTCCTTGCGATCTTGCCACCCTACACGATCTATTACGTGTTCAAGAATCCACGCGAAACGTGGAAGTACTTGCTCGGATGCATCGTGCTGCTAGGCATTGGCATCTCGCTAATTGTCGCGGGTGGAAACGCTTAGCAACAACAACACTGTCAAAATTTCATTGCCAATGTCCTCAACGATGGCCAAAGCTATTACTGCGATGGCATCGTTGCGCTAGCTGGCCGGATCGTTGTTCCGATCGAACGCTTCATCGAGGGAATGTCGACCGAAGGCGTGTTGCCACCGGTCGCAATCATCCGTGACGGTGATCCGATTTCCGAAGGAACATTCAGGCCCGGCACTCCGGTGCGTCCGATGGGAACCTGCCGCCGCGCGATTGTTGTGGTGGTCAGTCCCGACTTGGGCGCGTTGCCGTCCGCTGCGTCTCGGAATTGCCGATACTGAGGCGACAAACTTGCCAGTTCTTGCTCAGCCGTCTTTGCCGTTTTCACACCCGGCAACTGAACCGTCGCAGGAATTCCCTGAATGGTATGTCCTTCGGCGGTCTTGAATGAAGCCACCAATGACACGCGTCGCTGGGCACCACCAATTGCGTCCCAAGGAATCCACACGCTGTACGAAGCACCAAGGTCCGTTTGGCTGAAGTGACGCTTAAATTGTTCGGGCGTGAATTCGAAACGCTTTGCGTCCTTTTCAGCGGCTTCCACGGTGTCGTCAAACCCGTGCACGACCAACGTCCCATCGACGGGCACAGGACGTGATTTTTCATCATAGAAGAACACACGACCGCCAAAGCCACGTGTTGGCGTTCGTCCGGTTTGGACCAACGTATCCGGCGCCCAAGTCGCGGCCATCTTGACCGGATTAGGGTACGGATCCGGAGTCTTGTCTGACTTGTCGCCTACAAAAGGCAAACGATCAAACATCGACTTGCTCGCCTTGCTCGTTTTGTCGGATTTTTTTTGGAACGTCGAACAACCAACCGAGCTGACCGAGATCATCAAGGCGATTGATGTAGCGAAATGTCGTCGTGATATACGCATCACAGAGTCCGTTTATGATGGGGTCAAAATAGAGGCTTCGCACGACGGTGTCCGTCGTGATTGCCGGTTGCGAAAGCCGTGCTACCTAAAGACGGGCAAATCATTGCCCGTCCATATTGATTGATCGCTGCGGGGCAAATCAATCGCTTCCTAACATTCCACTTTGGCCGAAACCAATCCGATTAGGCCGAGGACGATTCGCTGCACCAGAGTCTTGCGACTTCGTATTCTGAGCACGCGTCACCTCATCGATCCAACTAACTTGGTTGGCACCGCCCGGCAGGAACTGGCTGGATGCCTGAGGCACGCTACCGTCTTGCGGTGCTGGCAAACTTGGCATGGCCGGTGCTACAGGTGCGGCAGGTGTCGGAAAGTTGCCGCCCGGTTGAACATAGGGTTCGGTGTAGATCGGCGTCTGCATGCGAGGTGCTTCGTTGACCGGTGACGAGAATCCCTGGTTAGGCATTCCCTGACCTTGCAGTTCCATCACACTGTTCGCATCAATTGTCGTTGAGTCATAGTAGGGCGACGAACCATCAACTGGATACGAATCTTGGATGATGACTTGGTCGATGGTCGGCTGCAGGTCGGGATAGATCACGGCACCTGTTGCTGGTCCCCATAATCCATAGCCACCGCTTAGTCCGACGTCACCATGGGCTTCGACGACGTCGGCCAAACACCAACTCATCCGGCTGGTTTCAGTTTGCTTGACGTATTCGAGATCTTCTTCGCCGGTGACCAGCATCGGTGTCATGACGACGAGGGTTTCCTTGCGACTTTCGATTTCTTGCTCGTACTTAAAGAAGTACCCAAGCAATGGAATATCGGCCAAGTAAGGCACTCGACGACTAAACTGCGACCGGCTCTTTTGGATCAAGCCGCCGAACACCACTGTCTGCCCACTGTAGGCCGCGACGACCGACTGGGCAGTTGTCCGAATGATGTCGTCGATGATGACCACAGATCCGTCACCTGCCGGAATTGGCGTTCCGTTGACTCCGTCGCGTGCCGAACGTGTGGCATCGACTTCCATGACGATCAATCCGTCGCTGCCAACGCGTGGTCGAATCCGCAGAATCAAGCCGACTTCAATGTCTTCGGTCGATACCAACGAACCGCTGACGTTTTGAGTCACGTCACGGATCCGAGCGATTTGGCGACCGACTTGTACGTAGCCTTCGGTGTTGTCAACGGTCATAATTTGAGGCCGACTGATGATTTGCAGTCGGTCCGCATCTTGCAGTGTGCGAAGCAACAAGCTGACCGAATCGCTAGCCGCACTCAACACAAAGCCACCGTATCCGAGCGCCGAGTTGGATGTGCCGACACCAAAGCTCGACACACCACGACTTGCGACGGTTCCCTTATTAACCTGGTTTAGGTTAGGTTGGCCCGATGCGTTAAAGTTGAACCCTGGCACGCTGGCAATTCCAAGGGCATCCGAGGCAACACCACGGTCATAGACCAACGAATCTTGCAGACCGACTTCACCACCGATTTCAAACGCATCGTCGAGCGACACTTCGGCAATCAGCACCTTGATCAGCACCATAGGTGGCCGACGATCCAGTCGATCGATCATACGACGGACGTCTTCGTAAAGCCGCGGTGACACGCTCAACAGGACGCTGTTGGTAACCGGTTCCGCAACCACAATTAAATCGCGATCAGGCAAGTCATAAGGACCAAGCCCTTGTTGAAACTGCTGGATCGAGTTGACCGATTGAGTCCGTTGTTGAACGTAGCTCGTCAATGCGGTTGCCACGTCAGCGGCCGCTTGGTGACGCAACCAAATCACTTCGGTAATACGTTCGGCAAAGCCTTCGCTGTCCAAACGCAATAGGATGCTTTCGACGACATCCAAGTCGTTGGACGAACCGCTCGCGATAATCGCATTGGTCCGTTGATCGGTGCTAAATCGCAGCGGCACCAACGAGTTGTCACCACCTGCACTGGTCGGTGGAAGACCGCCAAGATTACCGGCACCAACACTGGTTCCGCTGGTCGCAGCGTCATCACCAAACAAGTCTTGTAGCGCGGTCGTCAACTTCACAGCGTCACCATTTTCGATGGTGAATACTTTTACAAGTGACTCGACGCCAGGAGCCCGGTCGAGCTGACGAATCAATTCGCCGATCAACGACATACTGGCAGCCGGTGCACGAACAACGATCGAGTTGGCTCCGGTATCGGCCGTGATCACGGTCCCGGCAAGGATACCCGAGTCGAGAAGCTGATTGTTCTCAGAATCGATACTGACGATCGAAAGTGTAGTTGATGGACGAGTGATATTGTCGTCGGTTCCGCCTTCGCCCTCGCCATTGATCGCAGACTGCAGCACGGGTGCTAGATCTTCGGCAACGGCATTGGACAATGGGAATATCTTGATCTGGCTTTGTGCCGTGATTTGATGGACATCCAAGTCATTGACCAAGCGGGTGACTTCTTCCAAATCACGCGGCGCGGCACTGACGATCAACGAATTGGTTCGGTAGTCGGCCAGCACGCGGACCCTTGGCCCCAGTGCAGGACGCAAATCGTCACCGGCACCCGGACGATCCGCAAAGAACGCCTGGATCGATTGCTCGGCGTCGACTGCTGACGCATGCTGTAATCGAAACACTCGCAAGCGACTCGATTCAGCAACTGGCGTATCGATCTTGGCGATCAATTCCTTCAAGCTCTTGATCGCTTCGGTGCGGCCGATCAGCAACAGTGCGTTCGGCGAGTCCAACGAAGTGATGCTGACTTCGCCTTGGCGAGCCGACAAAACATCCGTGTAAAGTTGTTGCAACAGCGCGGCGACGGCATTGCTATCGGCGTGCAGCAGTTGAGCGACTTCGATATCTGGCTTGGTGACTTCGCTTTGATCTTCGATTTGCTTGATCACGTCCATGACACGCTGGACGTCCCGTTTAGCACCACGAATGATGATCGTTCCAAGTTCCGGAACAAACTGAATTTGGGTGTCGCCGATCACACCGGCGCCGCCTTCGTCGGACGGCATATCGGCGGGAACGTCTGCCGTCGCGGCGCCTTGGCCGTCACCGATTTGACCGCCCGCAGGTTGTTGGAAAACGGCGTTGCGAAACGGCGACAAATTGCCAACCTGTGCCGCAGCCATCGTTTGCCCGGGCCGACTTTCTAAGTCCTTCAGCAATCGAATCGCACGTTGCACCGGCGCGGGCTCTGCATTTTTGAGCCGCAGCACGCTGGTCGTATCATCTGTTCCGCTGCGACCTTGGTCCAAAGTCGTGATCATCTTTTCCCAACCAGGAATCGACGGCGTCGGGGCGATGACGGTGACCGAGTTGTTACGACGATCGACTTCGACTGTCGTTCCACCGATCGGAACAGCCACCAATTGGAAGGCAGCCCGTTCACCGTTGCGACTGGTCGTAACCGAAAGTGGCGTGTCGGACAGATTTTGCAGGTCGTCTTCAAATTCACGCCATGTGATTTGCTTGAGGGCAACGCTAAGCGGCGATCGTCCTTCAAGCGACGTGCTCGCTTGAACGTGTGATGCCAACATCGACTGCACTTCGCGTGCAATGTTTTGCTGCATGCCTTCGGGGGCCATCACGACAAGCTGCTTGTTCTTCTCGTCGGGAGCAATACGAACGCCGGGGATCTCACGAAACTGAAGACTCAGTTTCGTTGCGATCGACTTGGCGTGCTCCGCAGGAACAGCCAGCTTCCGCAATTGAGGACTGCCGGCTTGCTGGGCCGAAACCGCAGGCACAAAACAGACTGCGATGACAGCAACCGAAAAGTAGAAAGCTATGAAGCGGCGCATTCGCGACCACCCTTATACCGAGAGTAATTCGGACTCAAACACGGGCCTCCGTAGAGCGCTCACCCGCTTATCCGGAGTGATCGTCCAATGCGGCACAATCCCTACAGCCAAAATGGCTGGTAAGGTCCGATGAATCGGTTTTCGTCTTGACGCGAGGGCACGGTATTGGCGACCGTCCGGTTCAAACGTCGAGATTCTTGAACGAAAGTCGGCGAAATTGCAAGAAAGTCAGAGGAGAATCCGCTTGAGTCCTCGTCAATCCATTGTCGCCGCTGTTTTGTTCATGAGCGCCATCGCGCTTATGGCGACGCATGCCTTGGCACAGTCGAACTATCCGAGTCTTGGCCCCGGCCCGGTTGTCGTAAACAACTCGTACGCGCCGGCTGGGTATGGTGGTGGCGATCCCTATGCCAGCAACCTAGCTCAGGCCGGTGGATGGTTCTCCAACGGGATTCCGACACTCGGAAACGGTTTCGGTGGGAACGGCGGTTTAGGCAATATCATGCCAGGCCCAATGACCATCGCTGACCGGTTGTGGGTGCGAGCGGACTACTTGCATTGGTGGACCGAAGGCATGAATGTGCCTTCATTGGTGACAACCAGCCCAAGTAGCACGCCCCAAACTCGCGCCGGCGTTCTCGGACAGCCGGGTACGAGTACTTTGTTCGGTGGCGGTGAAATCAACAATGATTCAGCAAGCGGGATTCGACTTCGCTCGGGTTTTTGGCTGACACCGCAGGGAACGGTCGCGATCGAAGGCGAGTTCTTTCAGCTCTTGGGGGACCAAAATGACGGATTTCGAGCATCCGGCAATGGCAGTCAGATCTTGGCACGACCGTTCTTTGACATCAGCCGTGGATTTGAAACGGCTCAATTGATCTCGTTCCCCAATTCGGTTTCGGGTTCGGTCGGCGTGACATCCAACAGTGACTTCAAGTCATTCTTGATCAACGGCCGAGCCGGGCTGTGTCCGATTGGAATTTGCAACGCGAACGGCGAATCCGACCGCATCGATTGGATCGTGGGCTACCGGTATCTGAGGTTGGATGACAGCCTTGGATTCACCGAGAACCTAACGTCTACTCTTACTAGCGCGCCGGGCACGATCGCGATCAACGAAAGGTTCCGAACCCAAAACGAATTCAATGGCTTGCAACTAGGCGTCGTCCACCAAGCGAACTTCAAACGCGCTTGGCTCGAATCCCTACTGCGTGTCGCGGTCGGCAATAACAGCCAATCCATCGATATCCGCGGTAACACGGCAATCACCGAAAACGGCGTTACTGAAAACTACGCCGGCGGCTTGTATGCCCAACGCACCAACATTGGCAAGTTCGAACGCGACGAGTTCACCATGATCCCCGAAGTCGGCTTTACGCTGGGCATTCGCGTGACCGATTGGTTAGACGCGACCGCAGGCTACACGATGGTGTACTTCCCCAACGTCGTCCGCGCCGGCGACCAAATCGACACCGACGTGAACAGCAATCTGCTGCCACCCGAAGGCACGCCCGCGGTCACCGACGGCCTGCGTCCCCTGTTTACCCCCGTCGAAAACCAATATTGGGCGCACGGTCTGAACCTCGGTGCTGAACTGCGGTTCTAACCGAACAACTGTGCTCAAAGTGATCAACAAATAAATCTACTCATGGACCTATGCAACGCTGTCGTCCATGAATCACGCGGCGCAAAATCGCCAAAAAACTCTTCCCGTTCCCCCTTTCCCTCCTAGGGTGCTTGTTTTACCGAGCCAGTTGTGACAAACCAATGAGTCTTGAGCCGCGTTTCTGCGGCGTTCAACAAGGCTTTTTGGGAAAAACCGGTCATGAAACGGCGTTTACGGCTGCTTCGCGAGTCTCTCTTTCGTCAAATCTGTTCAACAAGCCACGCGTCCAGCGCTCGGTTCCGTCCGAGAATCGAATCGCTCGAGGATCGTCGTCTGTTGGTTGCTGCGACGGATTTGGCGGACATCACCGGGCGAGTGTTCGATGACTTTTCCGGCAACGGGTTCGATGTAGGCGAGGAAGTGGCCAGCGTCTCACTTTCCGTTTACCGCGACGACGGCGACGGATTGTTCGAACCTGGAACAGGCGACACGGAAGTCAAAACGGCGACGACCGATGCCAACGGCGACTACACCTTCACGCGGCTGACCGCAGGCAACTATTTCGTTCTGCAGCCCGCGCAAACCGTTTCGGGGCACACACTTCAGCGATCGGTTTCGACACTGATCACAATCACCGACGACGACGTCAAAGGTCGGATCACGACCAACATCGATTCGTTTGACCAAACCGCCCAAGAAGCTAGAGACGAGACAAGCGGTGATGGTCCCGTCATTGTGATTGCCGCGACACCCGTCACCGAAGCCATCGGGGGCGAGCGAGAATTGATCGTAGAAAAGACCAGCGTCAATGGCGCGGTCCAACTGAGCGTCGATGATCCACTGTTGCCCAATCAGTTAAGCTTTGATTCAGTGGCGACAGGCCAAGGTCCGCGGCGGGTCGTTTGGGACGGACCAGACAATGACGCCACGTTGATCGACGACAATGGACTAAGCGGCGTCAACTTGGCCGCCAGCGCGGCGGGTGTTCAGCTTCAAATTCGCGCCGACTTGGCTGGCGGAACAGCGACGCTGCGGATCTACAGCAACGACAATGTGGCCGGAACCGCCACGCGGTTCAGCACCACAACGCTGCCAATCCCAGCCACATCGGGCGGATTTCTGTCGGCCGAGTTCATTCCGTTTTCTCAGTTCACTGCCGCAGCCGGTGGCGGCGCCGACTTTACAAACGTCGGCGCGATCGAATTGGAAATCAACGGAGCAGCCGACGTCAACGGAGCAGCCGAGGTTATAGGTGCAGTCGGCACGGTCATCAAGACAGCGCCTGACTTTGCCAACTTTGAACAAGCCGATTTGAGTCTGACAAAAACCGTCGATGATGCGACGCCAAACTTAAATCAGGAAGTCATCTACACCATCACCGTCAATAATGCTGGTCCTGCGACCGCAACCGGCGTGGTCGTGACCGACGTGTTGCCGACCGGCGTCACGTTCGTCCGATCATCGACGGCAACTGGCAGCTACAACGATACCAATGGTATTTGGACCGTCGGATCCATCGTCGCCGGAACGCCTGTCACTCTAGCCATCACTGGTCAAGTCACCAGCGTCGGCCCGAAAACCAACACAGCGCAAATTACCGCATCGGATGTTTTTGATCCTGACAGCACGCCCAACAACAACATCGACGCAGAAGACGACCAAGCATCGGTTGCGGTATCAGCCGAAACGATCGACCTGTCGCTAACCAAGACGGTCAGCAACGCGTCACCCAACGTCGGTGACACAATTACCTTCACAGTCGAAGTGACCAACGCCGGTCCCAGCACAGCCACGGGCGTTTCGATTCGCGACGTGCTGCCAGCCGGACTGACGCTGGCGACGGCCACTCCCCAGCGTGGAAACTACAACACGACGAGCGGCATTTGGACGATCCCTAGCATTGCCAACAACGAAACCTTGACGCTGACGCTATCCGCAGTCGTTAACCAAACCGGTTCAGTCACCAACACGGCCGAAGTCACTGCCGCCGACCAAACCGACATCGACAGCGCGCCGGACAACAACGTCGCCACCGAAGACGATCAGGCGTCCGTCGCGATCACGACACCGGTTGCTGACTTAAGTCTGACCAAGACTGTTGATAACGCCCGCCCCAACGTCAATGACGAAGTCCTGTTCACCGTCGCCGTCACGAACGTCGGGCCCGACACGGCAACGGGCGTCGTGGTCACCGATCTGTTGCCTGCCGGATTGACGGTGATCAGTTCAACCGTGAATGCTGGCACCTACGTTGACGCCACCGGTCGATGGACGATTGGCAATGTTGCGATCGGCGAGACGCCAACGCTGACCATCCGCGCCCAGGTGAACTCGTTTGCGGCCACAACCAACACTGCGGAAATCACTGCGGTCGATCAGTTCGACCCCGACAGTTCGCCTGGAAATAACATCGCCACCGAAGACGACCAAGCATCCGTCACCGTCGATCCGCCATCGATCGACTTGGCGCTGACCAAGACGATCGACGTGCAACGGCCCAACATTGGCGATGAAGTCGTTTATACCGTCACGATTACCAACTCCGGCGACGACCAGGCCACCGGCGTGATTGTACGAGATGCGTTGCCTGCTGGTCTGACATTGATCAGTGCGATCGAGAGCAGCGGCATTTACACTCCCGCCAACGGCAACTGGACGATCGCGACGCTCGACCGGAACGCGCCGGCAACGTTGACGTTGCGAGCTCGTGTGGATGCCGTCGCCGCAACCAACACGGCGGAAGTGATCGCAGCCAACGAGTTTGATGCCGACAGCACGCCGGGCAACAATGTGCCCACCGAAGACGACCAAGCCTCGGTGGCGTTCACGTTGGCGAGCGCGGACCTGTCACTGACCAAAACCGTCAATAACTCATCACCAAACGTCGGCGAGAATGTCACGTTCACGGTTGCCGTCGCCAACGCAGGCCCCGACACCGCAACCGGCGTGCAAATCCGTGACAGCCTGCCAACCGGAACCACCTTTGTTTCGTCAATCCCGAGCACTGGCAACTACGACCAAGCGACAGGCATTTGGACAATCCCGTCGATCGCACTGGGAACATCAGAAACATTGACGATCACGGCAACGACCAACACAAACAGCTTGACGACCAACACCGCAGAAGTCATTGCTTCGGATCAAGTCGACCCCGACTCGACACCCGCCAACGGCGCCCCGCAAGAAGACGACATCGCGTCAGCGTCAATCCAAGGGCAACAAATCGATCTCTCGTTGACCCAAACGATCAGCAATTCGACTCCGAACGTTGGTGATGAAGTCTCGTTCGTGATCACAGTTTCAAACGCCGGTCCGAACGATGCGACAGGAGTGAACGTGACAGACCGCTTGCCGGCCGGGTTAACATTCCTTCGTGCGACGCCAAGCCAAGGAAGTTTCAATACGACCAATCGAGTTTGGACCGTCGGAACAGTCAACACGACGGTATCGCCAACGATCGAGCTTTTTGCGCGAGTCGACCAAGTCCTGACCAATGCGATCAACGTTGCTGAAATTACGTCGGCAGATCAGCCCGACACCGACTCGACGCCTGCCAATGACGCCGCAACTGAAGACGACCAAGCGTCGGTTTCGTTCAGCACACCAGTCGCTGACTTATCGCTGACCAAGACGGTCAGCAACGATTCGCCCAACGTCGGCGACGTCATCACGTTCCAGATCCAAGTCACCAACGACGGACCGCAAGCGGCCAGCGGTGTGGAAGTCACCGACTTGCTGCCAAACGGGTTGCAGTTCAACTCGACGACTCTTAGCGCAGGCAGCTATGACTCCACGACTGGAATCTGGACAATTGGCCAAATCCCAATTGGGGGCACCGTCACGCTAAGCATCAACGCGTCGGTCACGACTCAGGGCATCAAGACCAACACCGCGCGTATTACCGCGGCAGGACAGTTTGATCCCGACTCGACACCAGGCAACAACGTCGAAACCGAAGACGACCAGGCCTCCGTCACCGTCACGCCGCCAGTCGTTGACCTTTCGCTGGAAAAAACCGTTTCCGAAAGCCGCCCACGACTCGGCGACGCCGTGACCTTCACCATCACAACACGCAACGGCGGTCCGTCCGACGCAACCGGCGTGGTCGTGACAGACTTGCTTCCCGACGGATTCACATTCGTCGACAGCACTCCGTCGAGGGGCAATTACAACGCCGCCACCGGGCGGTGGAACGTCGGCGACTTGGCATCGGGCAGCGTAGCGACGCTGCAACTAGTCGCCACCGTCAACCGATTTGACACATTGGCCAACGTGGCCGAAATCACCGCCGCCGGCCAGTTCGATTCTGACAGTACCCCTGATAACAACATCGACACGGAAGACGATTATGCCGCGGTATCCATCACACCGGCCAGCGCCGATCTATCGCTGACTAAGTCAGTCGATACCGCAGCCCCGAATGTTGGTGACGTTGTGACGTTCACTTTAACACTTGCCAATGCAGGCCCCGATACAACCACCGGAGTCACCGTTCGCGACGTCTTGCCAGCCGGACTGACGCTCGTTTCGTCGACGCCGAGCGCCGGGAACTATAACTCGGCGACTGGAATCTGGTCCGTCGACTCGATCGCCTCCGGCGCAGACGCTCGTTTAGAAATCCGAGCGACCGTCGTGGCACAAACCGAACGAACCAACTCGGCTGAAATCATCACCAGCAATCAATTCGATCCCGACAGCACGCCTGGCAATGGCGTGGCCGGCGAAGACGATCAAGCCAGCGTCACGTTGACACCACAATTGGTAGACTTGGCACTTACCAAAACGATCAGCGATTCGACGCCCAACATTGGCGACTCGATCGCCTACACGCTGACTCTTTCCAACGATGGGCCAACCGATGCGACTGGCGTTGCAGTCACTGACCGAATCCTTGAAGGACTCGTGTTCGAAAACTTTGTCGCTAGCCAGGGCAGTTACAACTCGGCAAGTGGTGTTTGGAACGTCGGTTCGGTTGCGACCGGCGTAACGCCAACTCTGATCATCAACGCGACGGTTGGCAATACACTTGGTGTGACCAACACGGCCGAAATCACTGCTGCCGACCAAGTCGACCGTGACAGCACGCCGGGCAATCAAATAGCGGGTGAAGACGACCAAGCCAGCACGACCTTCACAACGCAAATCGCCGATCTATCGCTGACAAAAACTGTCAACAATGCGTCACCAACCCAAGATGAAGTGATTAGCTTTGTTTTGACGCTGACAAATGCAGGGCCGAACATCGCAACCAACGCCAGTGTCCTTGATTTGTTGCCGACCGGATTGACCTTTGTTTCGGCCAATCCATCGGCGGGAACCTATGATTCAGTCACTGGCACGTGGGAAGTCCCAAGCTTGCCGTCCGGTTCGGCCGTCACGCTGCAAATCGACGCCCGCGCTACCTCACCGATGCCGCAAACCAACGTTGCCGAAGTGACCTCGGTTCGGCAGTTTGACCCCGACAGCACGCCGGGCAATGGGATCGACGGCGAAGACGACATCGCTCGCGTGCAGGTCACGCCCGTCGTCATCGACTTGGAAGTTCGCGCAACCGTCGACAACGAAGAACCCGTCGAGGGCGACGAAATTGTACTGTCGTTTTTCACCGACAACACAGGCAATACCGTGGCAACAGGTGTGGTCACGTCGGTTGTCATTCCCGATGGGCTTTCAATCGTCTCGGCAACGCCAAGTACCGGCACCTATGACGCCGCCACCGGCCGATGGGAAATTGGTTCGGTGGGCGTCGGACAAACCGCATCGCTTGTCGTTCGGGCCATCGTCGACACGCGTGGATTCAAGACTATTCCTGTTAGCGTGATCCAGGCGGACCAGTTCGACATCGATAGCACCCCTGGCAACGACGTGGCCAGCGAAGACGATCAAATCGAACTGATCATCCGCGGACCTCGATTACTGTCGAAACGTTTGTTCTTGGCGCGATAGCAAAGTTCAGACACACGTGGCCGTCATTACGATTCGAACGCGATCACTTGATTGCGTCCTCCGTCCTTGGCTCGATACAGACACTCGTCAGCCTGCGCAATCAGGGCCTGAGGTGAAGCGGCACCATAGCACGACTCGGACACACCGATGCTGGCGGTCAAACGTAGCTCAGGCACTGCGGCCAATTGAACGGCTTCGATAGACGACCGCACCTGTTCGGCTTGCTCGATCGCCGCTTCGATACTTGTGTCGGGCATCACAATACAGAATTCTTCGCCTCCGTAACGGCAAACCAATGTTGGTGGCGAAAATTGGTCGTTCAAGATACTGGCCACTTGACGCAGCACCTCGTCACCGACGGGATGCCCGAAGGTATCGTTCACGTTCTTGAAATGGTCGTTGTCGATCATCAAGCATGATACCGCCTGACCGGTCGACTGCATCGTTTTCCAAATTTCGTCAAAGGCTTCCGAAAAAGCTCGGCGATTCAAGCACCCCGTCAACGCGTCTTTCGAAGCCAGAATCTGCAGTTCACGATTCCTGTTGCTGATCTCATCACGGCTGGTTCGAAGCATCGCGAGCGAATGTTCGCGTTGAGCCCGATACTCTTCCGATGCCGTGACATCACGAAACGTGGACAGTGCACCGCGGGTCTTTCGGTCCTCGCCCGACACGGGAGACGCGTTGACTGAAAAGAATCTCATTTTGCCATCGTGACGTTTGAATCGTAGCAGTTGCTCGATCTGAGGCTCGTGGTGCTCGATCGCCCGCATCCACGGATAGTTCTTATCGCCTGCGATCGCACTGCAATCCCACGCCAACGAACCAGGTCGACGTCCAATCAAATGTTCTTGGTCGATCCCCACCATTCGGCTGAACGATTCATTGGCCAAAACAATTCGGTCACGTTCGTCGATAACAAGCAGTCCTTCGGACAGCGTATCGAGTGCCTCGCGAATTCGATCGGGAACGACTTGCGCGACTTCGAAACTGCGCATCACGCCAAGAATAAAGACCCAGTAAACCGCGACACCAGAAACAGTAAAGAATGCCACCATTCGTAGTGGCCGCTCAAACAGATCGAGCCACAGACCAGCCAAGACCAGACTGAGTCCGATGCAAACGATGGCAACTGCCAGCCTTAGCGACGCGAAAAGGGCTTTGAACAATTTTGAAACCAATCCGGCGATTTTGGCTGTTGTACCGAAAACTCTAGGTACTGAAGTGTGCGTTATCAACTGCGCCGGCGGTGTCCGATCTACTGAACTAGGCTGCGCGACGGTGGCGATCCGCGCCGGCAACACCGTTTGTTCCGGCAACAACGATTATGCCGAGGCGATGTGCCACTTGATCGGTAAATTTGCGACGGTTCTGACCTGGTTTGAGTCTACGGATCCGCTTTGCAAGCTCGCATCGTGACCTACAGTTCAGTACTGACATTATCGTCTTCACCGCCAAAGGTGCCCCACATGTTCAATTCATCCGGAATCAAACTGCTATTGGTCTTGGCCGAACCGGTCTTGGCGGATCTGACGTCATTCCGTCTCGAATTGCTGGGCTACCAAGTTGAAACGGTCGCAACCGGATCGGAAGCCAATGCGTCGATCAGCATCGCGACACCAGATCTGATCATCATTGATACACAGCTACGAGACGGTGACGGACTGGAGTGGATCGCTCGTGCGCGCAATGACCAAACGATCGCCAATACGCCAGTTTTGGTCATCTCTCTTGACACAAGTTTAGAAACGGTCGAGCGAGCTCATCATGCAAGCGCACAGGATTACCTGATCAGCCCCTTCGATCCGACCGTGATGGAAGAAAAGATTGAGCAGTTGTTGGCAACTCGGTTCGCAAACACCGGACGCAAACAAGCCAAAAACCAAGCCACGAAGCCTCAAGGATTGAAGCGATGAAGCGACTCGGTGATGTGCTTATCGAACAGGGAACGCTGACCGCCGAACAAATGGAAGCGGCGTTCACCTCGAAACCTCGCGGTGCCATGATTGGCGACTGGTTAGTCCACGAGCGGCTACTGTCGACGGCAGAACTTGGGCATGCGCTGGCCGAACAGTTTGAAGTTCCCTATATCGACATCGATCCATCAAACGTCAACCCGCAAATCGCGAGACTGATCCCCGAGGACTTCGCACGAACTCAGCAAGCTGGCGCCATCGATATCAAGGGCAAAACGATGACCTTGGCGATGGTCGCGCCCGATGACATCGAAACGATCGCCGAAGTCGAACTGATGACCGGATATCAAATCCACCCCATTGTCGCGATGGCAGATGACATCGTTGCTTTGATCAGCCGAGTGTACGACGATCGCAGCGTGGCTCGGCAAACGATTGTCGACCTGAAGTTGACGGAACTGCAAGAAACAGTTTCTGATGCCAGCGACGGCGGCACATCGATCATGCTTGCCGAACAAGAAGATGCACCCGTGGTCCGATTGGTTCAAGCCATCCTGTCCGGTGCAGTCACAGCCGGTGCCAGCGACGTGCACCTTGAACCCTACAAGCCGGAAATGCGAGTGCGATATCGCGTTGACGGTGAACTGCAACAAGTGATGACGATCCCCAATCACATCGAAGACTCTGTCATCAGCCGGATCAAAGTCATGGCAGATATGGATACTACGGAAAATCGCCGTCCTCAAGACGGACACCTGAATGTTTTTGAAAACGGCAAACGAGTCGGTTTTCGAGTCAGCGGAATCCCGACCGTTGACGGCCAAAAGCTCGTCCTCCGGTTGCTCGACGAAGGTGGCAAAACCTTCCAATTGGACAACATTGGGATGATGCGCCGCGACTATGAAATGTTGCGAGAAATGATCGACAAACCACACGGCATGTTCGTGGTGACCGGGCCAACAGGCAGTGGCAAAAGCACTACGTTGTATGCTGCGCTTCAGTACCTAAACCGAGTCGATCGCAATATCGTCACGGTCGAGGACCCAGTGGAGTTTCGATTGCCGGGCATCAACCAAGTGCAAAGCGACAACGAGTTCGGCATGGGCTTTGCAAACGCTCTTAAGTTCATCATGCGACAAGACCCCGACGTGATCATGTTGGGTGAAATCCGCGACTCGGAAACGGCAACAACTGCGATCCAAGCGGCCCTAACCGGTCACCTACTGATCAGCACGCTGCACACCAATGACGCCGTCGGTGCCGTCCAGCGACTAAGTGATTTGGGCGTCGACAATTTCAAGATCGCCGGATCGCTACTTGGCAGTGTCGCGCAGCGGTTGCTCCGATGCGTTTGCGACAATTGCAAAGTCGCCGTGCCGGCAAACTCAAAATTACTAGATGCGATCGACCCTGATCGCGAGGTCCCGCGTGACGCCAAGTTTTATCGCGGTGAAGGTTGCAAAAAGTGTCTTGGAAGTGGTTTTTCGGGTCGAATTCCGATCTTTGAAATCATGCCCATTACACCGGAAATCACGATGGCGATCGAGGCCGGCGTGCCTCACTCGAAACTGCATCAATTGGCGATCGAAGCGGGAATGGTAGAGCTATCTCGCGCAGGGCTGGAACAAGCACTCGCCGGTCGCACGTCGATCGAAGAGGTTTACTTCAAGACAAGCGGCGATCGCCGCACGACGGACTCGACAAGTGTTGCCAATGGACGGCGTGACAACGATATGACTGCTGGTTAATCAGCCCGTCGCCTCAAACGATCCACCGCAAGACGAAAACGATGTACGCCAAGTCCACTTCTTATGCATCCCAAAATACCGCCCAGTCCGCTGGCGGCATCTTTGGATTTTTGCGCAAGCTGAATTCGATTCAGGTCGGTCCAAAAACGACAGGTGATGCGACGCGGGTTCCACCCGCGGCGCTTGCGGATTTATTGCGGATGATCCTGATGTTGCTCGAAAATGGGCTATCGCTACCAAAGGCACTTTCGTCGTTGGCAGCCGACCGATCGACTCGCAAATATCGTCATGTGCTAACCAAACTGCGTATGACGATTGAAGCTGGCGATTTGCTAAGCACCGGCATGGAACGCTATCCACGAACATTCAACAAAATGCAGATTCAACAGATTCGCATCGGCGAACGAAGTGGCTCGCTCGAAAAAGCACTTGCACGAGTTTGCGAACAGATGGAGCGGAAGGTTGCTTTGAAAAAACGCATCATCAAAAAGGTGAGCTATCCGATTCTGATTTCGATGGCTGGCGCGGGACTGATGATCTTTATGTGTGTCGTTGTGGTGCCTGAATTTGAAACGGTCTACAGCAGTAGTGGTGTCGACTTGCCGGTCGTAACTCAAGTCGTGACCGCGATGAGCCGCACAGTGCTGAACTACTATTGGGTTGTGTTTCCCGCCGTTGCCGCAGTCGTCGCGATATGGATGTTCATGCGGTCGCGACCGAAACTGTCTCGCATGATGGACAACTCTTTCCTCTACCTACCGTTCATCGGACCATGGCTACGCGACATCGCAGTTCTGCAATTTAGTGAAGGCATTTCGTCCATGGTCGAGTGTGGATACACACCAGTTGACGCCGTCCAAATTGCCGTCGACTGCATTGGTAATCGTGAAGTCAAAGCTGCTGGCGAACAGATCCGACAAAGCGTTCAACGCGGCGAAAAGCTGAGTTCGGAACTAGAAAAGAACGAACGATTCTTTCCCGCGACACTTTGCCAACTGATCGGTGTCGGCGAGCAATCCGGCAACTTTCCCAAGGCCATGCAAGGCACATGCGAACACCTTCGTGAACGATTGGAAACACGGATCGACGCGACCGTCGGTTTGCTGGAACCGATGTTGACGATCGGACTTGCTATCGCAATTGGCGGCATCGTGCTTTCGATTTACACACCCATGTTCCATATGTTTGAGGTGCTCGAATAATGCCTAGATTCAATAACAATCGCCGAGCGTTCTCGTTGATCGAAATTCTGGCAGCGGTCATGATCGCTGCCACGGTCGCTACGATCGCGGTCACCCAGTTTCGAACACCGGGTGATACCGCGCACTGGCGAAGCTGCCAGTTGAGCCGCCAAACCGTTCAAAACGAAGCCAACCGTTACATCGACATTACCGGGTCACTACCGTCGTCGGATCTTCGACAATTGTCGTCATCACAGTACTGGGACGGCCCGCTGCCAACATGCCCGGTTACCGGTACCGCCTTCACACTGGATCGTTCCGGCAACATCAATTGCAAGTCGCATCCCTAAACGAACAAGCACGCGATGAACATCGCGATGCCAAACTTAGGGACGGGCTGCCATGATCCAGCACATCGAATCGGGTTCGATGCCGAGTGCATTGGCGTCGGGTGCAAGGACGTCGACTTGATTGCCCTGTACCGCAACACGGGTTAGGACACTGGCGAAGCCGCCTTGCTTGCTGGCCAAGATGACCTCTTGGGCTGTCGTGTCCAGCGTATCCAGTATTCGGCCGACAGACATTTCACCACAGCGACGGACCGCCTCGATTCGATTGGTCTCGCACTGGATCACCGGCCCGGCGTCGAAGATGTCGACCAAATCCGTTTCGTGGAAACCTTCCGCCTTCAACATTTTGAGCGCCGGCTGCGTCTCGTCGTGAACCTGCCCTAGGCCATTGCGAATCTCGGGGGGTAATAGATCCAGATAGATCGGATGCTGTGGCATCATCTCTTCGATAAAGTCTTTCGACATCGTCGACATGGCATCCGCAGTCGCAAACTCGACCGGAATGAATCGGCCGGTCACAGCATCCCAGAACGGAACGCTGCCATCGGATGACGCACGGCCTCGCATTTCAGCAATCACGGAATCGGCGAAACGGTGAGGCTGCATCGCGATCAACATGAATCGAGCGAGCGAAAGCCATCGGCCCCGTCCGCCACCGCGAAATCGGCTGCGCAGGAACAGGCTGCCAATTTCGGTGGGTCCGTCGTGAGTACGATACAACGACAGACGCTCGCGATGATGACGCACACCAAGTTGGTCGCTGTGATGATCGGAAACGATCCGCTGATAGGCATAGAACGGTTGGTGACCGCCGGTCTTGGTGTAGATCGTGGACGTACCGATAATCTCACCTACTTCGTTATCGATCACATTGGAATCATCGACCATCACCAACACGAACGGTTCGTCTCGCGTTGACGCTCCGATGCGACTCATTGCAAACACCGACTGCTCGATTCGATCGAGCAGTTGCTCACCATTCAACTGCAGCGACGTCAGACCTCGCGTCGCCGATCGGACCAACTTTAAGAGATCGTCGAAGTCATCAATACGAACGGCGCGTACCATCATCATCGCGATACTCTCCCAGAGAAGCGTGAACGCCTAACCCAGCTTCTTTGCAAACGCTTCGAGCGACTTGTCGAGCAATCCGATCGCCGCATCGATGTGATCGTGAGTCGTCGTGACCGGCGGAGGCAAAAACCGGATACGCGTGGGATCGCCACCACAAAGAAAACAGAGCAGGCCGAGATCAAACATCGTATCCATCAACAGTTTCGCTTGGTCGTAACTGCCATCGCCGGGCGTGAAGGCAATCATCATGCCTTCGCCGAATGGACCATTTACCAACTTGGGATACTTCTGGTGAAGCTTTTCCAGTGCGGCGGCAAAATAAGCGTGGCGAGTCATATTCTTGCCCGTTTTGCCAAAGCATCCTTCCGCATCTAGCAATTCCAAGATTTTTATGCCGGACGCGATCGACGAAGATGCCCCTGTGAACGTTTGGCTTAGCAGAGGCCCCTTGGGCACAAAGTCTTTTCCGTAAAGCGTCGCACACACCTGCGTGATCTTGCCGAGCGTGACGATGTCAGCAAATTCGTCCAAACCGTAATGCTGGAAAGCGAAGGGCATCGAGGTGCGCGAGAAGGATTGAACTTCATCAAAGATGATCGGAACGCCGGCATCGCGAAGCGGCTTGGAAATCGCAGCGAAAAATTCGTGGCTGCCCGGATAATATCCGCCTTCCCCAGCGACCGGTTCGGCCCAAAAAGCTGCATAACGACCGGGATGACGTTTGAGCAATCGATGGAGTTCATCGACGGCCCATTTTTGGCTTCGCTTGGGATTGGCTTGATCGCGAAACGGCAAGTAGTCGACGTTCACGACCAGCGGCAATCCCATACGGTACTTTGCCTTGTCCGTCAAAGCAGCCATCGCTAGCGATCGACCGGCAAATGCATTGTCAAACGCGATCACTCGATCGGCCGGCGAGTTGTGATGCATCGCAATCTTCAGCGCGTTTTCGTTCGCCATCGCGCCACTTGTCGAAAGCAAACAGTGATCCATGCGAGCGCCATTCTTTTTGGCTAACTCGATCAACCGTTCGCTCATCTTGATGCTTGGCGGATGCTGTTGCAGGTTCCCCTGCATGACCGTGTCTTCTAGAGCGCCGTCGATGGCCGCGTCGATCATGGCCGGATGGCTATGCCCACAACCATGCACGCCGATGCCGCCGATGAAGTCCATCTTAATGCTGCCGTCGGCCAACTCGACCATCGGGCCGTTACCCAAGCCTGACGAAAGATACGGTAAGAAAGGCGGACCACCACGGGTCGCCCCCAATCGTTCAAGCAATGCTTGATACGACGTCACCAGTGCCGGATCAGGATCCTTGGGCGCGGTCATCGTGGCGGAGTGGTCGGCAACAGCTTCGGCGATCAAGCGACGGGCTTCGGCGATTCGCGGGTCCGCTCGCAGCGATTCTGCATTCAACGACTTTTTGACCGATGATTCCACGACAACTGACTCCGGGACCGACAACGATGGGGATTGAAAAGAACGATTCGCGATTCACAACGCAGGAACATAGTAACGCTTGCGGCCGAAAAGGTTCAGGCGCCGCCGATTTCGTGGCTATCACGTTTCCTGACTAGCGTGTTCTTGACCAGCGAAGCTGGCAATCAGGGCGGCAACCGTCAACGCGGCCGGTGCGATCGAGTCGACTTCGCAGAACTCGGTCGGACTGTGCAGCCCATCGCCAGAAACGCCCATTGTGTCGACATTTTTCAGTCCCCAGGCGGCCAGCTTTGATCCATCACAAGCACCGCCCGTATCGGACCAGCGAACTGACCGTCCCGCAAACTTCGCGGCTTGTTCGACGGCCTGCTGCATTTCTCGACCGACGGCGTCGACACGCTTTGGTGGCGAGTGAAATTCACCCTGCAAGGCGACGCGAAAATCGTCCTGGCAAAACTGCTGTGCCAGGTCCGTTAGCGACTGCTGCACCCGCACCATCGCATCGGCGTCGGTGACTCGCACGTTCAACTGAACTGCCGCATGGTCGGGCACACGATTTAGCGGGCCGCCGCCGGTGATGCGACCGACATTGACCAGAACTCCAACGTCTGGATCGTGCAAAGATGTGATTTCGGGGACTAGCTTGGCCAAATGAACGATTGCGTTTCGACCGTCTTGCGGATTGCGACCTGCGTGAGCCGATCGGCCGCGGACGACAAACACAAAGTTGCCGGATCCTTTGCGATTAGCGACCAGCGACCGGTCCGGCAACGTCGGTTCGAAGACAAGTGCTTGATCAAACTGACCAACCATCGCGTGAATGGCTTCGCTCGATGCGGTGGTGCCAATTTCTTCGTCCGGATTCAACAAAATTGAGACGCCAACGCCATCTGCCAAGCCGAACTTCAAAACCGCTTCCATTGCCAGCTTGATGACCGCGATGCCGCCCTTGGCATCGGCCGTTCCGGGCCCCACCAGACGGTTCCCCATCCGCACACATCGATTGGGCTCGATGCCTGGGGGATAGACGGTATCATAGTGAATCATCATCAAGATTCGTCGCTTGGAAGACACATTGTGGTGCCAGACCAACAGTGGGCCTGTCGGTTTGCGAAGCAATTCTTCGGAATCTCCGATCAGTTTCAATTCGGGCAGTTCAACGGAATCGAACTGGACTCCGACTCGACCAAAGTCTTCGATCAGCATCGCAGCCATTGATCGCAGGCTGGTCGAGTCCATGGACCACGAATTTTGATCGCACCAGCGAACCAATTCGGCGACCGACGACTCGGTTCGCCCGCCAATCCACTGGGCCGCTGCGTTGATTCGTTCGGTAAGCTTGGCGGACGACGATTCCACAAGATTGGACTTTCAAAAAGACGATTTGCCATAAAAACGGCGAACCAGCCCAGGCTGGGCCGCGAACGGCATGGTTCTCTTCACCGCAAGATCCGTTATTCTGCTAAGCTTCGAGATTGGAGATTCATCGAGTAATTTTATGGGCGAAATACTGCTCTATTACAGACGGCCCGACCCGACGACTTGGGTTTACTTGTCGTCGTTCTTGGCCATTGGATTGTACTTCGTTTTCCATCGGTTCTGGAGCATCCGGAATCTCGACATTCTGCTGATCATCTTGTTGGCCCCTGGATTGTTGATCGTCCACGAGGGATACCGGCGACAATTGGTTCAGTCCGAGGCGATAGTGCGGTCGGAGTCTAGCGGAGAAGTCCCAGAGAAGCCTAAATCGGACATCAGTCCAGTAAAGTCGCTAGCGTCATCGCTGCCGATTTTCGCGTTGTTCCAGATCGACACCGATCCTGTGGCCGATGCGGCTGAAACGCAGAATACGGCTGAAGCAGAAAATTCTGCTGAAACACTCGATGCACCCGACCAGACGCCGGTGGCCGAGCCGATTCCGCTAGGTCCACGGGACATCCAACGATGGGGATTCATCTACCTGTTCATCGTCGAAGCGTTTCTGCTGCTGCGGTTGATGCTGGATCCGTTGATGGTTCGACGGCCACTGCTTGACCCCAACCTGACCAGTGGCGGATTGACCTTTATCGGAATTTCGTTGTTCATTTTCATGATGGCGAATGTCGTGACGAGCGATTCACGGATCCAGGTCACTCAGGGGCCAGCCCTTGGACCGGGCTATGCGATGATGAACATGTTGCCAGCGATTCCGACGCGTCCGATCAGTGACGAGATCGGCGGCGCCTCGTTGCAAGAGATGCCGACGGCGACAGATACGTCAAACTCGCAGTCTCGATTGGCGACCGTTGCCAAGGCACTCGCTATAGCTGCCCATTTGGCGATCGTGACGGGAATCGTATTGATCGGCAATCGTCACTTTGCCAACATTCGCGCCGGCGTTGGCTGCGCGACGCTGTACCTGATGCTGCCTTACACCGCTCAAATGACCGGCCGTGTTGACCATGCTTTGCCAGCCGCGCTTTTATTATGGGCGGTGCTGTCGTATCGACGTCCGTTAGTCGCCGGCATCTTCCTTGGACTCGCCGGGGGTTTGGTGTATTACCCGCTGTTCTTGCTGCCGCTTTGGTTTAGTTTCTACTGGCAACGGGGCGCTCGGCAATTTGCAATCGGTGTGGTTGGAATGTTGGCGTTGCTGATGATCGCGCTTTCGTTCGACGACACGGCATCGCTGACCGAACATTTTCGGCGGATGTTTGGGCTGCTCAATCCGAACCGCGATTCGATTGGGCTTCGTGGATTTTGGAGTCTGGGCCCCGAACCGATTTGGCGACTGCCTGTGATTGTTGCGTTCGTCATCCTGTGCGCGTTCTTCGCAGCGTGGCCGGCTCAAAAGAATTTGGGCACCCTGATCAGCGGATCGGCCGCGGTGATGGTGGCGTCTCAGTTCTGGCATGGCTATGGCGGCGGACTCTACATCGCATGGTTCCTGCCGCTATTGCTGCTGGCCGTCTTTCGTCCCAATCTGCAGGACCGCATCGCGACCAAGGTAGTGATAACGGGCAAACGATCGATGGGCGGAAAATCCAATTTAGCCATCGCAGGTTTCGCCGCTGGAACTCAGTCCTGAACTCAGCTTTAAACTCGGTCTTGAACTCTGGCTTGAATTGGGCCACGGAACTCGCGGGCCTCGCCGCCTGAGACTTTGCCGCCCGCGTTTCCTGGATCCGATAACCATTAGCGCCGTGCACTCACCAGTGCCAAAATATCCATCGAGAATGCCTTGAACGAATCCGTCCCCGCCCCTGAATCGGCTCCCGACCTTGACCCGCACGACGCCAGCGATGCGGTCGCGCGGTACCAATCACAACTAGAAACCATCAACGCCAAAAGCAACGAGTTGGTGGCCAAGGATCGGTTGATTGGTAAGTTCCGAGTCGTGTTGTTCTTTGCCGCGATCGTGTTTTGGGTCGTTGGCTATTCAAGCGACAACTTGTCAGGTGCCGTCTATTTGGGATGGTTTATGTTGTTGGCATTCTTTGTTGCCGCAACACTGAATGAACCGATCCGTGATTCGATCGACGAACTGAAACGACACCGCAGTGTGTTCGAACGACTGATCGCAAGACTGCAGCGAAACTGGGACACGTTGGCAACGAAACGACTGACCCGCCAACTGGCGTCGATCGAATTGGCCGGCCATCGCCGCGAAGTGGCAGGCGACTTGGACCTGCTCGGCCGAGCCTCGCTGTTCCATCTCGTTTCGATGGCTGCGACCACGCCTGGAATCAAGACGCTCGCCCATTGGTTGTCCGGCCCCGCCGTTGCGAAAGTTGCGATCGAGCGAGCCGCAGCCGTCGATGCGCTCGCCCCGATGCGTGAACAGCGACTGCGTTTCTATACGTTGGCTCGCGAAGTCGGCGACAGCACGGGCGACCCCGAGCATTTTACCGAATGGGCCACGGGCGATGCATGGTTGAAGCACCGCGGTTGGCTGTCGACATGGGCAAAACTATCGGTGGTAATCGCCTGCCTGCTATTTGCTGGCGTGGTGCTGGGCAGCATACTTTCAATCTCGGCCATTGTTTTCAAAGCTTCCTTGGTCGGCTTGGTCGCGTTGATCATCGTCAATCTGTTGATCACAACGATGGTGCTGGGGCCTGCCCACCAGATCTTTTCCATTGCGATGGCTAACCGACGGATGGTCAGCGATTACGAAGAGATCTTTTCAGCCGCCGATTGGCTGCCAACGTCAAATACAAAGACAAGTACAAAAACGTCGGACGCCAAAACATCCGAAACGGATGGTGTCCTGACTCGAATCCGATCCAGCATGGTCGACGGCGACCGCTGTGCCGTCGAAGGCATGCGAGCGTTGCAGCGAGTCGCAAAAGCAGGCGCACTGCGTCAGTCCGCAGGCACTTTTTTGCTGTACCTGCCACTACAAGCGTTCGGGTTGTGGGACGTATGGGTTCTAAAACGTCTCGAAGACTGGCAAGCGACGTATCGCGATCAAGTCGCGGGCTGGTTCGATGCACTTGGCGAATTGGAGACGCTCGTTTCCATCGCTGCACTTCGCGATGAATACCCAACTTGGGCCAAGGCAACTTGGATCACAGACCCCGACAAAGCCACGGTCAAAGCAACCGCAATCGGCCATCCACTGCTGCCCGACGGATCACGAGTTCGCAATAACGTCCAAGTCGGTCCTCCGGGAACACTGTTGTTGGTCACCGGCAGCAACATGTCGGGCAAAAGCACGATGCTTCGCAGTGTCGGATTGAGCGTTTCGCTAGCTGGCATTGGGGCACCGGTGTGTGCCGAAAGTTTCGAAACGGCGTCGGTGGAATTGGCAACCAGCATTCGCGTCAGTGATGATGTCAGCGAAGGAGTTTCGTTCTACATGGCGGAACTGAAACGACTAAAAAGCGTGGTGGACTTGGCTCGGCAAATGGCAAAAAATCACGACAGAGTCTGCTTGTTCTTGCTTGATGAAATTCTGCAAGGCACGAACAGTCGCGAACGTCAAATCGCGGTGGTGCAAGTATTACGACACCTAATGGATTCCAAAGCCATCGGCGCAATCACGACGCACGACTTGGAACTGGCGGATGAACCCGAGTTGCAATCGATCGCAACCACCGTCCACTTCCGGGAAACGATTCGCCCAGACGCCGAAGGCAACGAACAGATGACGTTTGATTACCAAATGCGACAAGGTGTTTCGCCGACCACCAACGCGCTGCGTTTGTTAGAAATGGTCGGGCTGGGGAAATAGTACTCAATTTGCCATCGTCGCCGGAGAGCGGAAACCAACATCACCATTCGCTTAGCGATTGACGAAATTAATCAGTGCGCGCAACCGACCAAGGGACCGGCGGTTGAAGTGGAACACCAATCGCGGCATCTCGGCCAAATCGGGTTCGCCACTTTCCTCGGGCAAAGCTCCGCGCTGTTGAAACGAGCCGTCGACGATGATGTCTTCAAACTTGGCTTGAATCTGTCCCATGTGTTCGTCCGACAAACGTCGTTTCAAACGCATGACGACCTGATCGCCCACGTACCGCATGCTGTGATAAACGCGATAAAAACCTAAGACCTCTTCGATCGCTTCGTCGACCGAATTGGTGATCTTGTACAGATTGACGTCGGCGGGACTGATCATTCCATTGCCAAGCAATTGCTTGCGAATGAATTCCCCCAAGTCCTTCCAATAGCTTCCGCCGGGATGGTCCACCAAGACCAACGGAATCATGGTTTGCTTGCCGGTCTGCATCAGCGTGATCGTTTCGAACGCTTCATCGATCGTGCCAAAGCCGCCCGGCATACAAATCACCGCACTGCACTCTTTGACGAACATCAACTTGCGAGTGAAGAAGTACTTCATCGTTACCAGTTTTGCATCGCCTTCGATGTAAGGATTGGCTCCCTGTTCGAAGGGCAACATGATGTTCAAACCCATCGATGCTTCGCGACCGGCACCACGATGACCAGCTTCCATGATGCCACCGCCAGCCCCCGTAATCACCATCCAACCGTGGCCGGCAAATCGCCGACCGATTTCCACAGCGGCTTGATACTCGGGATGCTCGGGCAACGTCCGAGCGGAACCGAAGATCGTCACTTTGCGGCGCCGACGGTAGGGACGAAAGACCGTGAAAGCGTAACGCAGCTCGCGCAACGTCCGTGACAAAATCTTCAAATCGCCTCTTGCGGTCTTGTCCTTTTCCAAACGGTCGACTGTGTGTCGCATGACCCGAAACAGGTCCTGCGAATCGTCGCTTGAAATCGGATCGTCAGCCGGTTGAGGCCGCTTATGCTCGTCCTCGCCAATCGCTTCTTTGGGAAGCGATCTCGAAATATCGACTGGCTGTTCGTCCTGATCCATGAAACTTCGGGGGCAAAGGGAAAGGGTTGTCTGACTCTACTATGGCGGTCAATTATGCGCTGAGCGCTGTGACCGTATCCGCATCAGAGTCTTCATTTTCAGTTTCGGCCGTCACGCTGACTGGAACGATTCCAAACGCTCGCCCCATCACCACCGCAATCGGTGCCGCAGCAAAGCTTAACAGAGCACCCATCTTGACCGAATCCTGGATTGCACCGGGAACCGTAAATGCAGCCACTGAAACAAACAAGGCGACGGTGAATCCTAGCCCTGCGACCATGCCCAGAGTCACCACGTGCCGATAATCCATGCCGGCAGGCTTTTCAAGTTTTAGGCCCTTTTCAGCAAACAACGTCATCAATGTGATGCCCACAGGCTTGCCAACCAACAGTCCGGCCAAAACCAACCAAGTACCTGTCCCCAAGCTGCTCATCACGACACCGGCATTTGCCAGCCCGAAAAGTCCCAGGAAAAACTCGACTGGCAACTTCCAAAAATGCTCGAATTCGTTCAACGTATCGTGGCGGTCAAGTTCCTCTCGGGCAAAGATCCCCAAGTCCGTATGAGCGTGGGGAAGCAATGGAATGATCGGAACTAAACCCAAGGCAGGGTGAATGTTTGCTTGATAAAAACTGAACCAACAAACCGCCCCCGGGCCCAACAGGTAAGCCCAGTGGCTGTGTACTTTTGATCGACGCAGCAACATCGCCCCGCACATGGCAACCACAGTCAACATCAACCATTGCGGCACGATCGGAGCCTGAGGATAGAAGATCGCTAGAATCATCAATCCGGCTGCATCATCGGCGATTGCCAACAGCAACAAGAACGCGATCGCAGGGTGCCCGGCACCAAAGATCACTCTCGCGATCAAGTAACTGAACGCGATGTCGGTTGCACAAGGCACCGCCCACCCGTTGCCCAAACTAGCAGTAGACCCGGTAAGGTACGTACCAACCATATAAACCAGCGCTGGTCCAAGTACGCCACCAACAGTCGCCAGCAGTGGCGTTGCCGCTTTTCGTGGCTCGTTCAGTGATCCACCCGGCAACAAAGATTCCCAAACTTCTTTAGCGGCGATTGCAAAGAACAAAGCCATCAGGATGTCGTTGATGATGAAGTGAAACGAAAGCCCGTGAGTTGCTTGAGAAACAATACCCTGCGGACCTGCGTCCGAATGGCCGGCCGCTTGATCAGCAGAGTGAGGTGCAACTGCCGAAACAAGTGACACATCAGCAGCATGGTCGGCCGACACATTAGCAACATCAACGTGCCCACTCCAAATCGATGTCACGTCGAAGTGAACAAAGTCATGATACGAATGGCTACCAGTTTGGTGAGCCACATTCGCCCAAATCAGGGCAGCCAAAGCTCCGGCAATCAGCAAAAATGAATTATCAATTAACTTGCGGACAATTCCGCGTTTTTTGGTGTGACTCGACATCGAACAGGTTGCCCCTTAAACGCTTTCAAAAGCATCTCGATTCCCCCAATGAGAACCAAATGCATGCTTTCGAAAACCTTGGTCACACCCAAAGGCCGCGGTAGAAGCATCCCAAACAACGAATCAGGAATATGGCAAACCGCACCAATTATGCAGATTGCAACGCCGATGCCGCCCATCACATCGCCGGAATCAAACCTGTAAGTTTGAGAAAACAGCTCACGCCGCAACCCCCGTCGTAAGAATGCGTTGC
This sequence comes from Rubripirellula reticaptiva, assembly GCF_007860175.1. Lineage (NCBI taxonomy): Bacteria > Pseudomonadati > Planctomycetota > Planctomycetia > Pirellulales > Pirellulaceae > Rubripirellula > Rubripirellula reticaptiva. Next base: position 877,795 of record NZ_SJPX01000001.1, read on the forward strand.
AACGCTCGGTCGACGCTATCAGCCTATCCTGCGATCGACTCAGCCGCCAAAATTGCCCACGTCATCACCGCTGCAGTCGGATTCCCACTTGGCAAATCAGGCAGTGCCGAAGCATCAGCGACCCAAAGCCCCCCAGTTCCGCGAACTCGGAAGTCAGCGTCCACCGGTGTATCGATTTGATCGCCGTACCGACACGACCCGACCGGGTGGTACAACGTTTGTGAAAAGCGTGCGATCGACTGCTTGATCGATCGTTCATCAATTCGCCGGTTGCCGGGAATCACCTCTTTGGTGATGCACTGCGCAAGCGACGATTGGCCAACCAACTTTCGAATGTCATTGACGGCGCTGACCAACCGATCACCATCACTTGCGTCGGAGAGATAGTTTGGGTGAATCGTCGGTTGCGAACGCGCGTCACGCGAAGGAATTGTAATTTGACCGCTCGATTTCGAACGAGTCAGATTAATCGCCAGCGTCATCATCGGTGCGACACTGTCGGCCGGAAACGTCAAGTAATGCGTCGGCGTAACATGCACTTGAAACTCGCCACCCCGAAAAAGCCCACCGCTCTCGGCGAGGTTTGAAACAACTGGCCCCGTGCCCATCACTTGCCAGCGTGCAACATCCCGGGCCGAAGGATTTAGCCGAAAGGTATCTTTGAAATTGGTTTCAAAGATCACCGGCATCACCAAGTGATCCTTTAACTTGTGTCCAACCATCGGTCGATCCACGCGAACGTCGATTCCGTGGCGTGAGAGTTCGCTAGCGTCACCGATACCGCTGCGCATCAGTATCGTTGGCGTTGCAATTGATCCGGCACACAGGATGACTCCGCAACGACTGGTTAGTTCGCTCGGTGATCCGTCTTTGATGATCGAGACACCGACGGCCCGGTCGCCTTTGAACAAGACTCGATCAACGGTAGCGCGAACGACGTCTGTGTTCTTCAACATGGGTGCCCAATCCAGTCGCCGACCGTTGCGATTGATTCGCTGGTAAATCATTGGCGAGGCATCGGGAAGAGTCTCGGCGACGGACAGAAACCGTCGTGACGCTTCACTGATCCAGCAAGGTGATTCGGGACACACGATCGACTCGGCGACTTGATATGCATCTCGCCACTGTCGTATCGATCGACGGCCACCGCTTGCCGATTCCCAACAGGCGAAGTCCACTTCGGTCGGCGGGAACCAAATCATCGCGTTGATTCGCGCGCTGCCGCCGATACCTCGGCCGCGCGGCCACACAATCTTACGACCGGCCAGATGCTCGCTCGGTTCGGTCGACAAATTCCAATCGTCGCCGGACCCCAACAACGTTAACCAACGTGATGGACGTTGCTGATCGATCGGCGGCGGCGAATCGGAATCGGGCGATACACAGGGTTCGATGATCGTGACGCGGCGTCCCGGCTGCGAACCCGTTTGCTGCGAACCCAATTGACGGGCGAGTGTGCATCCTGCAACACCGGCACCGACGATGATCCAATCAGTTCGATTCATTGCTACAGCCAATGCCGATTCAAGACAGTCACGACAACAACGAAAACGCGTACAGCATTTCTCGGGCGACCTGGGCACATCGCTCGTCGTAAGTATCCGATTCCTGAGGTGTGCCGTCCGATTCTTTGGGATCAACATACTTGATCACCAATCGCGTGGCGGCACCACGAACGACCGGGCAATTAGCATCCGCGTCACTGCAAACCATCACCGCACAGTATCCAGCACTTGGATTTGGCGACTGATCATAGACTTTTGAAAAGCAAACGATCGGGGATGCAGCATGGCTGTATCGAACGTCGTACCGCGGATTGGGCACGTCGCTCGCTGCGGTGGCCACATCAAATCCGGCTCGGCCCAAGGCAGCGACGATACGCACATTCATTGCGGTGGCTTCTGTACCGCCCGAAAACGTGTTGACGCCTTCGATTCCTCGGTCCGCCGCCGCAACCGTCGCCCAAATTTGAGCCAGATGGCTGCGGCGAGAATTATGCGTACAGATGAAGTGTAAATTGACTTGACCGCCCGCCGCGATCGCATCGCGAACTTGGTCGGCCAACTCTGCCAACTCGGATCGCCGTGAAACAGGAATCTGATCAAATTCAGACTGCCGCTGCTTTGTGTAGTCAGCAAGTGGTTCATTTAATTTCACAGGTTCGCTCGCTATCAAATTTGTGGAAACCGCCACCGATATCGCCAATATCCAAACCAAGGGGTAGAAACGCATGATGGAACTCGTCGTCGATAGAGACATGGGTAGTAGACTGTCTTGGAAGCGTTTTAACAGCAGCCGGACGCCTCGCCCATGGAACCTAGCGAGCGATGGGGCCAGTGCCTCGGCTTTGCATCTAACCGGCGGGTCCAATAGCCGAATCAGCCAACTTTGACTACGATTCGCAGTTCCACCGTTCGTCTTTAAATCCTATTTATTTAAAAGTTCGATGACCGAATCCTCGAAAATTCCGCCACGTTTTTCTGTTGTCGCAACCGCCCCCCCCGATTCAATCCTGGGGTTGAACGAAGCCTTTGCGGCCGACACGAACCCGGAAAAGATGAACCTCAGCGTCGGCGTCTACAAAGACGTATCGGGGCAAACGCCGGTGCTGCGCTGTGTCAAAGCGGCTGAGCAACGATTGGTTGATGGTGAAAAGACGAAAGGCTACCTGCCGATCGATGGCCAAGCCGACTACCGTACGCACGTCCGAAAATTGGTTTTTGGCGACACGATCGACGCATCCCGAATCGCAGTGCTGCAGACGCCCGGCGGAACCGGCGCGCTACGCGAATCGGCTGCGTTTCTTAGCAGCCAGATCCCGGGTGCGCGAGTCTGGATTTCAAACCCGACCTGGGCTAACCACCAAGCCATCTTCGCCTCCGAAAATGTCCCCTACGATTCGTATCGATACCTAGCCGCCGACAAGAAGTCTTTTGACGTCGACGGCATGATCGACGACCTAACCACCAAGACCCGCCCGGGCGATGCAGTTTTGCTGCACGCCTGTTGCCACAATCCGACCGGCGTCGACCCAACCGCCGAGCAATGGAACATGATCGCGGCGCTGTTATCGGAAAAGCAACTGCTGCCGATCATCGACTTTGCCTACCAAGGTTTCGGTCACGGGCTCGATGAAGACGCGGTCGCCATCCGTGCGATCACGAATGTATGCGACGAAGCAATCGTGTGCAGTTCATTTTCAAAGAACTTCGGCTTGTACAGTGAACGAGTCGGTGCGGTGTCGGTCGTTTCGGCTGATAGTGCAACGTCGGCGGCCGTCCAAAGTCAATTGAAAGCACTTGTCCGCAGCAACTACAGCAACCCGCCTCGCCACGGCGCGGCGATCGTGGCGACCATCTTGGACGATGCTGATCTGACACAAATGTGGCATGCCGAATTGACTGAAATGCGAACGCGAATTCGTCAACTGCGTTCACAGTTTGTCGAAACCATGAAGACAACCGGCGCGGGACACGACTTCAGTTTCTTGCTCGATCAAAACGGAATGTTCTCGTTCAGCGGACTCAACCCGATGCAAGTCGACGAACTTCGCCAGAAATACAGTATCTACATCGTCGGCAGCGGCCGAATCAACGTCGCCGGAATGAGCGAAGATCGCATGGACCATCTATGCAAAGTGGTCGCCGCCGTGATCGAAGGCTAGAGCTGCACGTTGTCCAAATGAGGCAACAAGGTCCGACGGCGATCTACAACATGGGCAACTGCCACACGCTTCGAATCATAGTTTCGCTTATGACCAACTTCATTCTCGCACTAGAAACCTAGACAAGCGTCGAACTCCCAGCAGAGAACGGCAACTGCTTTATCTTGTGTGATGACCATGGAGTAACATTTCACTCGAAAGGCACGCTCGCATCGTGCCAGACTATGTTTTTGGCCATGCGCACCTCCGGGCCTTCACAGTAGGATTAGTTAACCGCTTGTGAAACTTGGCGTCGTCCCATTTCAAGATCGCGGACAAAATTTAACAGCTCATCGAACGCGACTGGCTTTACCAAGTGCAGATCAAACCCCGCTTGCGATGCGAGTTCTCGGTCTTGCTTACTCCCCCAGCCCGTCAGTGCAATCAGCTTAACGTGGGTGAAATGCTGGGAGCGACGCAGTTGACGAGCCGCTTCATAGCCGTCCATCCCAGGCAATCCAATGTCCATAACAATGACGGACGGACGGAATCTCAATGCTTGGTTGATTGCCTCAACTCCATCAGCCGCAAGCTCGACTTGATAACCGGATGACTCGAAAAGATCGCGTAACATCTTGGCGGCATCTTGGTTGTCATCCACTAAGAGCAACTTGTTAGGTTGGTCAATCGATACTATACCGCTGCAACCGGTGTTTAAATCAAGAGTACCAAGTCGATTGATGTCCGACGTGTCAAGATTCGTTTCGACTAGTGGATTGGGATGCAAGGGAAGCTGGACCGTAAACGTGCTGCCCAGTCCCGGCCCCCGGCTTTCGACTGACAGATTGCCGTGGTGCAGCTCAATCAATCGCTTTGCGATCGTCAAACCAACGCCCAACCCGCCATATTCGCGAGTCCGGCTGGTGTCGACTTGAACGAAAGGTTCAAAGATTCGCTCGGCATACTCAGCGGCAAGACCTATTCCGGAATCCTTAATTGTAACGTGCGCAAATCCGTTGCATTGGTCTACGAACAAGCAGACATGCCCTGATGCAGGAGTATACTTCGACGCATTTCCCAGCAGATTTGCTGTCAACTGTGCTAAGCGAACGCGATCGCCGTCGACCCATACTGGCGAGTCTGGAATGACTGATTGAAATCGCTGCGACTTCTCTGCAAACGCCCCTTCGATCATCTCCACGGCGTCGCGTATGGAATCGCGCAGATCAAGTTGTTCGACCAGAAGCTCAATGTGTCCGCGACAGAAACGAGACACTTCTAGCAGGTCGTCGGTGATCCGAATCAAATGCTCAGTCTGACGACTTACCACCTCACGCACCCGCCGTACCGTCTCAGTTGATCCCTCACTTCGTTCTAACAACGCCATGCTTGAAAGAATGGGTGCCAATGGGTTTCGCAGTTCGTGTGCCAGCAACGCCAGAAACTCGTCTTTACGCTTGTCCGCTAGTTGAAGATCAGTTCCTAAACGAACATTTTCCGTTGCTCGATTTTCGGCCAAGCGACGTTGCCGCTCAGCACGGTCAAAAAGCAAAACAGCGACGCAGTTGACAATTACATAAATGGTCAATTGAACCAGTTCGGGAACACCTTCGATCAAAAGGCTACTGGCAGGAGGAATAAAGAACTGAGCTGCCGACAGAGTGCCAAGCACAATTGCCAACACAGCGGGGCCAGAGCCTGACACCCAGGCAGTCAGCAGAACGCTCAAGTAAAAAAGACTGAACGGGCATTCTTCGTTCAACCAAGGTTGCAATAACGAACGAAACCAAATGACGATCGCAGTACTGAATATGGCGATTGAATAGCGTCCAATATTGAACGTCCAATTTCGAATGCCGCGTTGCAATACCTCGTCGTTCAAGGCTGCACCTTGCACGCATCCGATGGAAGAGTCCGTTGATGAGTGCCGAGCTGATCGGTCGAACAATCTTCGCGAATTGCGTCCACCAACTGCCGAACATCGACAGGCTTGGAAAACCAGCGATCCCAGCCACGTCCGACTGGCTCATTGTCCAGGTTGCGGCGGGAGCCTGTCACCGCATAGACCATCAGTTGGCTGAGCATCACGTCGTGGCGAATGTATTGCAATGTTTCGATGCCATTGCCGAAGGGCATGTCGATGTCCATCAACACCACATCAGGTAGGCCACAACCGTGTCGCAATTGGCTGAGGGCTTCGGCCCCGTCGCGAGCGACGTAGACGACGAACCCATGCGACGCCAGCAGATACGTCATCAAGCCGCGTTCGTTCTCAGAGTCTTCCACCACTAGAACGCGCAGCTGACGAAACGCCGTCGCCCCTGTTTTATCCTGGCAAGTATCAGGAGACGAAATCTCGTAGTTCGCGACGTCGAGCTTATCGAGGAGCGAACCGATCAGCCTTTTTGCGTCAACATCATCGCCCCGTCGCAACTGCAACTGAACAGCATCCACAAGAAGTTGCAGAGTGTTTAACTGGTTACGTCGGCGATGCTCCTCTTCTCCCCATTCTGAATCGCTCGTTAAGAGAGAATCAAATTCAGAATTTGGTTGCACCTCAACGTCCACCACTTCAGAACGTTTGACTTTGATATCAGTGGGAGCTTCAATCCCTATTTTAACAATGCGCCCTCGCACCTGAAGGATGCTGAGCGTGATGTCCAAACCGGGGAACGTAATTTGTTGCTGCGCACGTCGAGATAGAACCAGCATGGCCAGATTTCCTCCGTTGAAAATACCAATGGTTTGCTAACGCCAAGAACACTTGTTGCATCAAGGAAACAAGTTTCGTTTGGACACAAATATTCGAGTCGTATCCAGCCCTAGCTGCCAGCGGCGTCTTCATCGACATCTCGGCAGCACCCAAGACGGTAACACGTTTTCTTCAACGCTCACCGACCTGAAACACTGGCAAAGTTTTATGACTGCGTAACAACCCGGTCAAGCGGCTTTCGAACTTCCCGTTTGCGGTGGGTACATGCCTGCGGTTTCAGCAAGCTAGCAATACTTATTCAAGAATGGATTGAAAGCCGAGATTCTGCAGTAAGCTGGAGAGCCGAAGGATGAATGGATAGCAAACGGAATGGCGTGCTCCTCCAAACTTGATTCATGAGTTATGAGAGTGCACTAGCCAATGTTGGCCGAAGGAGACTCTTGATGACGAAGATGCGAAAACGACGAAAGCCTGAGCAGATAGTGAAGGCGTTGGCAGAAGGCGAAGCGATGCTCGCCGCTGGAAAATCATCCGCTGAGGTCTACTAGAAGCTCGGTGCTGCTGAGTCGGCATGAATGAGATGGAAGAAGCAGTTCGGCGGGATGAAGTCTGATGAGGCGAAGCGACTTCGAGAACTTGAAATCGAGAATCGCCGACTCGAAGCGCTACTTGCTGAAGCCGAATTGGACAGGCGAATTCCGAAGGTGGCTGCTGAGGGAAACTTCTAAGCCCGGCTCGTTGACGTGCTGCGATCCAAAAAGTTGAGTGGAGTCGCAACGTCGGGCGTGCAGCACTCTCGGCCAGCCTTCGAGCTCTCAGCGATACCAAGCGAGTCCGAAAGAAGACAAGCAGCGATTGGTTGCTCGAATCCTTGAGTTGGTCGGTGAGTTTCCTCGATACGGCTATCGCATGTTCACGCGACTGCTTCGGAAGGAAGGATGGAAAGTGAATTTCAAACGAATCTATCGACTCTGGAAACGTGAAGGCTTGAAAGTGCCGGTAAAGAAAGCGAAGAAACGACAGATCGGAAATCCTGACGGCGGCATCACCCGGAGCAAGGCCGAGCATCCCAATCATGTTTGGTCGATCGACTTCATCTTCGATCGAACCGAGAATGGGCGTCCGTTGAAGGCCCTGTCGGTGATCGACGAGTTCACTCGCGAGTCATAGCCCTGAAAGTTCATCGGCGTTTCACCGGTGACAACCTTGTGTCGGTGCTGAGCAACCTATTCACCATTCGCGGTGTCCCTTTCGTTCATTCGCAGTGACAATGGCCCCGAGTTCATCTGCAAGTCGTTGCGCGAGTTTCTCGGATTCATCGAAGTCGGAGCTTCGTACATCGAGCTCGCGAGACGCTGGCAAAATGGATTCGTGGAGAGCTTCCACGGCCGCCTGCGTGACCAATGCCTCGCCTGCGAACTGTTCTTTGGACTTTATAAAGCCAGGGCAGTGATCGGACGCTGGCGTCAAATGTACAACCACCGGCGTCCGCATAGCGAGCTCGGTGGTCTTACCCCGGCGGAGTTTGTCCTGGGAATAAAAGATTGGGTCAGCACACGGATCGCGTTTTTCAAGTCGTCGCGAAAGCTTTGACCGATAAAACATGTTAAACAGAGCCGCGCAGCCGACGCGACGGGTCACTCGGCGGTTCTATCGCGTGGCTTGCCTGTGGCGAGTTTGATTCAACTCCGCCAAGCTAGTGGGAGCGTTTCAAAGCGACGATTGCAGGCCGGCCCGAACCGATCCGTGCTAAAAAATGGCGACATACAAGGGGCATAACTCAACTCGAGTCTATGTGCAATGGGCTCGGCTTGGTTCGCGTGTGCGTCTCAAGAAACCACCCCCTTTCCTTACCCAAGCACTCGTTCGAATCAGCCGAACATGTCTTCGAGTTGTTCGATGTAGTCGAGAGCTTCTTCCAACGACGATGTCTCGGCGCCGGCAACTCGACCGGCGACGTCACAATCGTTTAGCCGCATCAGATCATCGAACCAAGGGTGCTCGGCCAAACGTCGCCGCCGACGTGCACCCAGCGAGTGATCGCGGATTTTGTGCGCGTCCATGTGGTGATGGATCAACCACTCAGTCCGCTCGGAAACGAATCCATCGAGTGCTTCCAAACCCGCAGCAACGTGATCGCCGGGATCGATCGCCTTGCCGACATCGTGCAACAGGGCAGCCAATAAAAAGTCCTCGTCATAGGCGGCTTCGTCTTTGGCAAGGTCGTAGACCTGCAAGCTGTGATGAAGCACGTCGCCTTCGGGATGAAACCTTGGATTCTCGCGAACATTCTCAAGCGGCATCAGCAACGCCAAGAAAACGGTCCAACGATCGGGACGAGTATCCATGTCGTTGAGGTTCGCTTGCAGTTGATCCGGATCGACACCGTGCTCGATTTGGATCCGTTTTTCCAGTTCGCCCGTCAAAGCATGTTCGATCGGCTTGCCGGTAATCGAGCTGCGAAATCGAAACCCCAACAGCGATGTCGAATAGACCGTCAACTCAATCGGATACTCATCGCGGATGTGAATGTGCGTGAAAACCCGCGACTGGCCAACTTTCACGACCCGCTTTCGCTCGACCGTATACGCCCCACCGAGTGCATCGACTCGCATCGCAATCGTGTCGGGATGATTGGTGAACACGTGGATGTCGATGTCAGAACCTTCACGGATTCCGCCCGTCCAAACGCTGCCGATCAACTTGGGATGAAATTCTTCAAGCCGTTTCATCCACCACAACGCTCGCAGTCGCATCGACCTGAGCTGGTTTGCCGGACGCGAGCCCTCGTGTAGCCGAGCCAGGATTTGGACCTGTTCACGGATCTCCGCATTGCTGGGCAAGTCCGCCGGTTTGACCCAGCCCCGGACCATCGCCCGCGCGGCCTTTTGTTTGGCTTGATAGTATTCCGTGACGTCACGGGAGTGCATCAAACGCGCTGCCTGCCAAGCGATTTGGCGGCGAAGTTTAGAAGACATCAACAGAGTTCGGCGACGCGAACCCGAAAACGCGAGTAACAAAGTGATTGGTTACTCGCAACGATAGGCACGTTTGGCAATCAAGGCAACTAAAAAAACAAACTTCGATCGACCCGACAAACATCAATCTCCGTGATTGGCAAAGACCAAGATAAGCGGAGGCAACAACGTCCTAAGCTGCTCGAACGACCATGCCCATCGGCAAACCGGTAACTTCCAAGCGGGAATTGGCAATAAAATCGCGAGCAGATTTTTGCAAGAAATCGATTTTTTGTTTTGAGCGTTCAACCTTGATACGCCAATGCTCTTGGCTGGTATGCGTGCCAAGCATGCCGACGAGATCCGATGTGTTCGAACAAGTAATCAGGTAGCATCCCATTAACGGCGAAGCTTGAAAAATCCGGGCGTCCAGAATTTTCTGTTGCAAACAAACCCGCCCCGCTTTGCGTTCTGCAAAATCCAGACCTAGTGAAACTAGCTTCTGTATCAGTTGAAATACTTTGCCAATGCCGCCAGCGAGCATCCCACCGTCGAGCGGAAGCGTCATCAGCCCACCGGCAATCTGTGCGGTGCTGCGCAGCATTCCTACGCCTGAGCTAACAAGCAGGCCATTGATCATCCGTGTGACACCTTGCGCGGCCGCCTGGGCATCACCGCGGGATATCTCCGCTACTGCCTTCGCGGCGCGGTAGCGCTCCATCACAGTCTTGCGGAATTGGTTGATACTCGAGAACAAATCTTTGACAGAACTGAAAATGCCATAAATGGGTGCCAAGCTGCTAACGACATCTTCCAGCAAGGGAAACACACCCTTCACTTCGCTGTACGCGAAGCCCAATGCCGACTCGAACATTTCCTCAACTTTAGATTTGGCATTTTCGTGGGGACGAAGGTTCTGCCCCGTGCTCGACTCGACGATAGCGAGCGCGTCATCACCTAACGCCGCGGCCGTCTCCTCGCCAACCCTTCCCTTGAAATTAATCTCTGCATTCTGAAACATTCTTCTCAAGTTCTGCTCACGATTCTTTTCAATCGTTTGCATCAACTCCTGAAAACTTCCGGGAGCAGGCTTTTGCTGCGGATGACTGGGACGCAAGTGCTGAAAATGCTCAATCATGCGACGATTCGCTGCCCGGCCCACATACACCAACGACAAACGTCGTCCTCGCGCGAGAACGACGAAAATTATGATCGAACGAATCCCGTGGGTCGTGCGGATCGCGATCTCCTTTTTGAAGATCGGCGGATCGTAAACATGGATTGACGTTGTTCTCGAAATCTTGCGAAATCAAGAGAGGCTCGAACCCGAGGTAGTCCGGGCTGTATGGCACTAAAGAGAGACGCATCAACGATCGGCGCATGGACCGTTAGCACCACTTCGAGCGAGACGATTCCAACCGGTGGTTACCGGCCCGGTAACTTGTGCCCCATCTTGTCACGTTTCGTGTCCAAGTACTTTTGATTGTACTCGTTGACGTCGGACACGATCGGGACCTGGTCGACGACTCGCAAGTCGAAGCCGCGCAGATTGAAGGCTTCGGTCTTTTTGGGATTGTTGGTTAGCAAACGGACTTCGCTCAAACCGAGATCCTTCAAGATTTGCAAACCGATACCGTAGTCTCGCATGTCGGCTTTGAAGCCGAGCGCGTGATTCGCTTCGACTGTGTCCATGCCTTTGTCTTGCAATGCGTACGCGCGAATTTTCTGGGCAAGTCCGATGCCTCGGCCTTCTTGCGGCAAGTAAATCAGGGCTCCACGGCCCTCGCTTGAAATCATTTTCAGCGCCATATGCAGTTGGTCGCCACAATCACAGCGCAGCGACGAAATCAAATCGCCCGTAAAGCAACTGCTGTGCATTCGAACCAGCGCCGGAACGCCTTCGGTCGACAAGTCACCGAACACCAGCGCGATCGGTTCTTGGGCTTCGTAGTCGACACCGTAGACGACGATCTTGAAATTACCGTACTTCGTTGGCAGTTCGGCTTCGGCGTTTCGAGTGATCAACTTCTCGCTGACTCGGCGATGCGCAATCAGTTGCTCAATGCTAATGATTTTCAGGTTGTGTTTCTTTGCGATCGCAAACAACCCCTCGCGCGTCGCGCGGTCGCCCGAGTCGTCCAGGATTTCGCACAATGCCGCCACGGGCGCAAGGCCAGCCATCCGGGCCAAATCCATCGCCGCTTCGGTGTGACCGGCTCGACGCAACACGCCACCCTGTTTCGCCAGCAACGGGTACACGTGACCCGGACGGACGAAATCGTCGACTTTGCAGTCAGAGGATGCAAGCGCTCGAATCGTCTCAGCCCGTTCGCCAGCCGTGATGCCAGTCTTGGCAGTGCGAATATCGATCGGTGTCATGAACGCCGTCTTGAGCGGTGCATCATTTTGGGCAACGACCGGGCTGAGTTCCAGTTTCTTGGCCACATCGGGCAAGATCGAAACACATAATTGCCCGCGGCCGGACAACATAAAATTGATTGCTTGCGGAGTCGCCTTTTCAGCGGCACAGATGTAGTCGCCTTCGTTCTCGCGATCTTCGGCATCGACGACAATCACAATCTCGCCAGCACGGATGGCCTCGACGGCTTCGGGAACGGTATTGAGTTCGGGCAACATAGTGGCTTTCGGCATTGGAGATCTCGGTCGCGACTGCAATGATTTTGGCAGCGGTCGACGACAACGTATTATACGTCACCAGCCCATCCGTCCTACCGCCCGTCTCGAATTGGTTTCGCCGCCCATGCAACGTTTCCCAATAATACCGACGATTGGAATGCCGACGATTAGAATACCGACGTTGCGAAGACAGTGGATACGAAGATTGACAACTCGCCGCGCCGTGATCGCTTGTCTGTCACTGATCGTTGCTACGGCGGCCATGGGTGATGGCACGGCGACGACAGATCAAGAGAGCTCTGAGATCCGAATCACTGCGAATCAGCGATACAGTGACAGCGAGGGAAGAGCCGGGCTGTGTGACGTCTTTTCCCCGGCCGGTCCGCCACCACCGACCGGTTACCCGGCCGTCATCGTGGTCCACGGAGGCGGCTGGATCAGCGGCGACAAATGGACCGTCGCCGGATACAGTCGAATGTTGGCCGAACGAGGTTTCGTGGTCATCAGCATCAACTATCGGTTGGCGCCGACGTTCAAATTTCCATCGCAAGTCGACGATGTCCGCTCGGCCATGCTGTGGACCAAATCACACGCGGAAGAGTGGTCCGTCGACCTGAACCGATTGGGGGCATTCGGATATTCGGCGGGCGGGCATCTGACGGCCTTAGTGGCGTCCCTTGCCGATGAACCCATCGACGCACAGGCTGCCGCAAGCGATTGGTCCAAATCGGATCCACGCTGGACTCAGTTGCCAAAGATCAACGCAATTTGCGTCGGTGGCCCGCCATGCGACTTTCGCGCGTTGCCGATCGACAATCAAACGCTGGCGTACTTTCTGGGAGGATCACGACGCGAGAAACCGAGCGTCTACGAAGCTGCATCGCCGTCGGCTCATACGTCCAAAGCCGACCCGGTCACTCAAATCATTCATGGCGACTCGGATTCGATCGTACCGATCAGTGGCAGCAAAGAATTCCACGCCGCTCAGGTTGCCGCCGGTGTCGACAGCCGCATGCAAGTGATGCCGCAACAGGGTCACATGATGACGTTCATGAACCCCAAGACCAGTACAATCGTGGTCGAATTCTTCAACGAAGTGCTGATGCCAAAATCGCAGTAACGGAAACCTCGCAAGCGAGGCTTCCGAACGGCAACGTACCACCTACTCCAAGATCATGTCGTCGACCGTTTGACCACCTGGGATCATCGGCAGCACGTGCTCTTGGTACGGAACTTGGACATCCAACAGATATGGTCCCTTGTGCGCGATCATTTCGCGAATGGCACCTTCGAGATCGGCTTTCTTTCGCACCGTGGCCGCACCACATCCGTAGCCTTGAGCGATCTTGACGAAGTCCGGGTAGCGGTCTTCGGCATACTGGTAACGGTCGGCGCTACTCTTGCCCTTGGCCTCTTCGTGATGAATTGGGCCAAGGTAAGTGTGAGCACGGTTTCGTTCCATGAATCGGTCTTCCCACTGTACGACCATTCCGAGGTGCTGGTTGTTGAGCAAGAACACCTTCACAGGCAACTCTTCACAGAAACATGTCGCCAATTCCTGGATGTTCATCTGGAAACTGCCGTCACCGTCGATGTCGATCGAAAGTGCGCCGGGGTGTGCTGCTTGGACACCCATCGCCGACGGCAAGCCAAAGCCCATGGTGCCCAAACCGCTGCTGGACATCCACGTGCGTGGCTTGCGAAACTTAAAGAACTGTGCTGCCCACATTTGGTGTTGGCCCACACCGACGCTGACATAGGTTTCCATGTCGGCGGTGATGTCGCTGAGCGTCTTGATCGCGTGCTGCTGCAAGATGCCGTCGAACTTTTCGTCGTATTTGAACGGATGCTTCGCCTTCAATTCGACACAGTGCTTTTGCCAATCGGTGATTTCTGGCTTTTGAACAATCTTGTTCAGTTCCGTCAGGACTTGCTTCACATCACCACGAACGGGAATGTGAGCGGCCTTGTTTTTGTTCAGTTCCGATGCATCGATGTCGACGTGAATGATCTTTGCGTCTTTCGCAAATGCTTCGACCTTGCCAGTCACGCGGTCATCAAATCGAACGCCAAGGGCGATCAACAAATCGCAATCGCGAACCGCATAGTTGGCATAGGCGGCACCGTGCATGCCCAACCAATCCAATGAGTGTTCGTGCTCGGGCGGAACGGCACCGATGCCCATCAACGTGGTGACCGTTGGGATGCCGCTCTTGGTGATGAACTCACGAAGTTCTTCGCTAGCACTGCCGATGATGACACCGCCACCAGCGTAGATCACTGGGCGACGTGCCAACTTGATCGCAGCGGCAATCTGACGAATCGTTTCGGTGGGAACGGTCGGTGGCGCCGCGTGATAACCGGGCAGTTCCATCGGCGGATCCATGTCGATGCCCGTCAGGTCGCCCAACTGGATGTCCTTGGGCATGTCGATCAGAACCGGCCCGGGGCGACCGCTTTGACAGATGTGAAACGCTTCCTTCATGATCCGCGGCAAGTCGCTGAGCTTTGTCACCAAATAATGATGCTTGGTGATGCCGCGACAAATCTCGGCCATTGGGGTTTCTTGGAATGCATCGCTACCGATCGCCTTGGTCGGGACCTGGCCGGTGATGCACAGCATTGGAATGCTATCAAGCTTTGCGTCTGCAATCGCGGTGACCAAGTTGGTTGCACCGGGACCGCTGGTCGCCATCACGACACCGACTTTGCCGGTACTGCGCGAGTAACCTTGCGCGGCGAACGCACCGCCTTGCTCGTGACGAGGCAAAATAGTGCGGATGGAACTGCCGTAACGGGTAAGTGCTTGGTGCAACGGCATGCTGCATCCGCCCGGATAGGCGAAAAGTACGTCGACGCCGTGATCTACCAACGATTTGACCAAGACATCGGCACCGGTCATCACTTGGGGCTCTGTGGCGGCTTTCGCAGTACTCATGTGCTCTTTGAACTGAAAATGCAGGATAGGGGTGATTCAGGAATACGGCTGGGACGCTCCCAGCTCGCATCAAGTTCGGGCCGAAATCGGAACTCAGGCCGATAAACGGATGTTCGGAACATCATCCGCCAAAAAACTGACGTTTACGTAGCTCGCCGAAACTCCGAACCTAGCTCGCTAACGTAAGTTCGTGCCGGTACTTAGGCAATGGTTAAAACGGCGGGCATCGATGACAACTTGGACCAATTTGATAGCAATCGCCGGGGGAGGAGCCCTCGGTTCGGTCAGTCGCTATTTCATCACTTTAGTCGCAATTGCGATCCCAGGTGGATCATCAATGTTGGGCACCACGATCGCCAATGTGATCGGATGTGCCGCATTAGGCGGACTGATCGAATACAGCGCTGGCGAAGCGATCCTGGACGAGCGGCTTCGATTGGCACTTCAAGTCGGATTTCTGGGTAGTTTAACCACCTTCTCGACGTTTTCGTCCGAGTCAGCGTCGTTGGCGATGGACCAGC
This sequence comes from Rubripirellula reticaptiva, assembly GCF_007860175.1. NCBI lineage: Bacteria > Pseudomonadati > Planctomycetota > Planctomycetia > Pirellulales > Pirellulaceae > Rubripirellula > Rubripirellula reticaptiva. The sequence goes on from NZ_SJPX01000001.1 coordinate 893,204, forward strand.
GATGGTTACTGACGGGACTATATTTAGCCGCCAACATGGTGCTGGGCTGGGCTGTTTTGATCGGTGCCGCAGCCGTCGTCAAAGGATGGAACGCATGAAGAACATGACCCTCGGCAATCAGTCCTGTGCTACCCACAGTTTTTTTTGCGTTCTGGTGGCGGTTGGCCTCCTAAACCTCGCAACAGTCACAAAAGCCAAGGCGGATTTGCCCGAGTCCCCCCCTGGGTATGCGGAAACCGAGACGCTGCGTGCCGACGCCACCCTGCGTTCGATCGCCTTCCAAGATGCCAGTCACGGGATAGCCGTCGGTGATCGCGGTATGATCGTCACCACCGACGATGGCGGAAAATCGTGGATTCCACGTTCAAGCGGCATCGGGTGCCGGATCGACGATGTGGTCTGGACAGGGCCCGGCCGAGCGGTCGCGGTCGGCGGTGCCTACGACGCGATCACTCGCATCAGCCGAGCGGTGGTACTAGTCACAAACGACAACGGCCAACGCTGGCTGCGAGGCGACGACCGTGAACTTCCGCGACTCAAATCAGTCACGGTCAACGAAGACGGAACGTTGACGGCGGATGGCGATTGGTCCCATCCATCGCTGACTCGTCAATTTGAAAGCCGAAATGCGGGACGTACGTGGACCGGCGTTGGCGATCCCGAATTGATGCGTCCCACCCCGCCACAACGACCGACCGGGTCATCCGAATTTCTGGCGTGGGCCCAAGCAACCTCCACCGCTGTCGCGATCCGGGATGCTTGCCAAGTCGGCTCCTCGTCGGTGTGCGCCGTCGGCGACCACGGCACGATCTTGATCAGCGAAGACAACGGAACCACTTGGACGACCCGGCGAGGCAAGGATCGTCGCACCGCCGTCTTGATGATCGCTCGCACCGCCGAATCGGTCGCGTGGTCGATCCTAGGCAGCGAGTCGCTAGAGTCTCGCCATCGCACCTCGGTGCTGATCGATGACTTGGGCGCGAACAACAACGACGACGCCGACCCGATCGACTTAGCCAATCAGTTTTCCGTCACGCTCGGTGCCAGCGGTGCCGACCGATTCAGAACCGTCGGGGAAGATCCCAACGAAGCCGCGCTGCGATGGATTGCCGTGATGCGGCCCGCCGTCGTGTTGATCGACGAGACCTTGTCGACCGATACGAAGCAGGCTTTCTTTCAAGCGGCGACCGCCGCCGGCGTCCAACGCGTCGCTCACTACAGCACGACGTTGTCGCAGTCCACAACCCTGCATTCCGGCGCGCTACTTCCCAAAACCGGCGTCCTAGCCAGCGATTTGGCCAGTGACGCGATGCACCTGGTTGCGCCGGAGCACACCGATATTGATTCGCTTTCGCTAACCTTTGTTTATGACGCTGACCCATCGCATCGAACTGGCGAATCCACGGCATCCGGTTTATCGCTCCATTCGGGGCGAATGCTATCGCCGCGATCATCACCTGCATCTCGCCGACAGCTGCAGATCATTCAAGCTCGAATGAAACAATCTCATCGAATTACTCAATTGCTTGATACCCAAGGGTCGCGCGAACCGTTCGAGAAGTCGTTGGCTTCGGTACTCGACCAAACCGCCAAAGAAGACCAGTTCCGATTGGCGTGGTCCATTTTGGCGAAAACGAAAACGACCGAGTCAGCGAGCATCCAGACGCACAAAGCGGTGCTCGACGAAATTTCGCGTCGGTTCGCTGACCAATCGGCTGGAAAATGGGCCAAGCTACGCCTGCAATCAATCAATCATAGCACCGAATGGCGGCGTCTAAATTCAATCTTGCAAGCCAGCAACGTGTCGTTGGCAAGTGCGACCGTACCTGCCACGCGATCCGTGGCCGTGTCACCATTCCAGTCAGGACCGCAACAAAACAATGCACCCGAGAACTACTTTACGGACTCGACGTTCCTAGATCCGTCGATGCCTGGCCAAGTCCAACAGGTCTCGGCGATCGCACCGGTCGTAGTGCCTCGTCCCGACTTGATCGAGTACACCGGCGCGACCAGAGCCAAAGCCGCCGCCGAAGTGGATCTGACCTGGGAATTCCATCCCTCGGTGCTGTTGGGAATGGAAGCATCAAGACGACGAGGCGACGACTCTTCGCTGCAGGCCATCACTTCATCGCACAGCCCGAATGCATCTCACGACATGAGCGAACAACCTGCCAGCCTCCGTCAATTGTCCGAATCACGCGGCAATCCTTGGGCCGGACTGCTGCGTTCTCGTGGTTCCCAAGTCATCCACGCGCACCACACGCCCAAACCGCCGCATCTCGACGGTGTCCTTGACGATGCCTGTTGGCAACTCAATCAAGCGTCAACCGACACTCCGCTGCGAATGTCCTACGACGACGACTACATCTACGCTGCCTTTGTTTGCCCTTCGTCATCAATCAACCGCGATGACTTTGATCGCGATCGTGCGACGCCGCGTGACAACGACTTATCCAAGACCGATCGGATGCGAATTTGTCTTGATGTCGACAAAGACCTGTTCACGTCGATGCAATTTCAATCCAGCGTCGCCCGCCGCACCCATGACTCGATCGATGGCAACGCGGCGTGGCAACCGACGTGGTACCTGGACGTGAAGGAAGCGAAAGGACTTGATGGAAACAGCACGACAACTTTCGAGATCGCGATCCTGCGGCGCGACATCATTGATCTGCCAATCCAAGCAGATTCGCCGTGGGGCGAAACCAGTTGGTTCGTCTCGGCGATGATTCTGCCCGGCAAATCTCAATCGTCGACGCCGACCATGCCAAATCCATCGGATTGGATGCGAGTCGTGTTCAAATAACCAAGACCGGCTAATTCACTCTCGTCACGATTACTGAATCGGTACGTAAACGCACCAAAGACGTCGCCGACGTCGGATTCACTGTGACAAGCTTGGCACTGAGCCTTGATTCGGATTGCACCCACCATCCGGATTTGGTCACCTTGGTCCTGAACAACGATCTCGTCTTCGCCGCTGTAACGAAGCACCCCAACAGCGTCTTGTTCGAACGAATCGAGTGACCGAAAAGGCGTGTTGTCGGACAGTTCTTGCATCCGCTGGATCTTGTCGTCAATCAAATAAACACGGTCGTTATGAATACTAAGCAATTGAATTTCGTCCAGCGTCCAGCGGTCGCTCGCGTCCACGATCTCAGGCGTCAGAAAGCGAAAACCGAACGTATGCGGTGTGTTTTTCCTCGTCTGCGGACGTGCCTTCTGGGTCGGACCAGGACTTTGGTTCGGTGACAGGAATGAATCACGCTTGGTCCCCAGCGATCCCCACAATCCATAGGGCCCCGTGTCGCCGTCTCCGACCTTGTTGTTCGCAGACTCAGGATCCTTCTCAACAATACTGTCGGTGACGAATTTCACCGCACCCGAGTCCATCAGGACGTGGGCACCGCCGCGACTTCGGCCGAAGCCAGGGGCGTTGGCAAATTTCTGTGAAGTTTGGCGATGAAATGAATCCAGCGACGATCGGATCGACGGTTCGAGCGGCCCGCGAATTTTAGCGACGTCGAACTGCCCCCACTCAGCGGGCGGATCAGTGTTGCTGCTTTCGTCGGCATTTTCATCGGCAGAAGTAGTCTTCGGCGAATATTCGAGCGGGCTGACCGGTTCCCGAGACGAGAAGAACGCGATCACCAATTCGATCAATGCCAGCGAGAAGATGACCAAGAAAGAGAAACGACGCATCACGAATCCTCGCGTGGAATGGGCGTCAATCGCGCAGCCACCACCCAGACGATGATGGCTGCGTTGCTTGCAGACCCGACTAGCGACTACGGCCAGCTTCGATCACCGACGTCAGCCGTTGCTTCATTTTCTTAGCGACTTCTGGGTTTTGACCAATGACGTTTTTTTGCTCGGCAATGTCGGCATCGAGATCGAAAAGTTGAAACTCGGGAACGTTGCGACTTTCTAATCGCAGCTTCGAGTTCTTCGACTTCTTGGAACCATTTCGAATTAGCTTCCAATGACCTTCGCGCAGCCCGTAGTTTCCGGCTTGCCCATTGTCTTGTTGCACCAAGTAATCGCGACCTTCTGCGTCGGGGGAACCGAGTAGCGCGCCCGACACGTCAAGGCTGTCCAAGCAACCATCGTCCGGCAACGTCGCACCAGCAAGCGAGGCAAAGCTGGACGCAAAGTCGATCGTGCAGACCATTTCATCGCTTACGCCGGCCGGAATTTTCCCCAACCAACGAGTGATCATCGGCGTGCGCGTGCCGCCTTCGTAAACGTTGTACTTGCCGCCTTGGTACGGTCCAGCAGGATGGTGATCGCCATTCTTTTCAACGGCGTCATCTTTGTAGCCGTCATCCAAGACCGGTCCGTTATCGCTGCAAAAAACGACCAACGTGTTTTCGGCAATTTTCAGTTCGTCCAAGGTGTCGAGCAACTCACCAACACACCAATCCAGTTCGATGATCGCGTCACCGCGTGGTCCCAAGCCGCTCTTACCCACAAACCGTTCGTGCACAGCGCGAGGCACGTGCAAGTCGTGCGACGAAAAGAACAGAAAGAATGGTGACTTTTGATTGGCTTCGATCCAAGTCTTTGATTCCGAGACCCAGCGATCACACAAATCTTGGTCGCGAAAACGTGCAGCATGTCCGCCGGTGTAAAAACCAATGCGGCTGATGCCGTTGTGAATCGTTTGGTTGTGACCGTGCGACCAATCCATGGTCAATTCATCGCGGTGGGTGATCCCGGTTGGATGGTCAGGTGACGGAGCTTTGTCGCCCACCCATAGCGGGTCAGCCGGATCAAGATTCAGAACGCGGTGGTCTTCGACGAACACCTGTGGCACTCGATCATTGGTAGTCGGCAACAGGAAACAATGGTCAAAACCGATCTCCAACGGCCCCGGTTTCAGATCGCCATTCCAGTTGGGTTTGGGGTCGCCTAATCCAAGGTGCCACTTGCCAATCACCGCGGTCTTGTACCCTGCACTTTTAAGCACCGATGCAACCGTTGGCATACCCGCGGGGATCAATGCTGGACTGTTTGGTGGCGCAATTCCGGTGCCCTTTTCGCGAAACGCATAGGTGCCGGTCAGAAACGAATACCTTGTAGGCGTGCATGTCGATGCGGAACAGTAACCACTGGTGAACCGTTGTCCTTCGGCCGCCATCCGATCAATGTTTGGCGTCGAAAAGCTCGTCGCGCCGTTACAGGAAACATCGCCATACCCAAGATCGTCCGCCATGATGACGATGATGTTGGGCTGGGCACCGCCCGAAGGGTCAGCAGCACTGGCGAATGATGCCGTGCAGAAAAGGGCGAGAATAAGAAGCGAGCGAATCATGGGCACAGGTCGGGGCAAAGGGGGGTACGCAAATCAACAGGTAAGTCAAACGATTGTAACTGGTCACAACGACCGAGACGATCGAATTTGTTCAACGACTCGGGCGGCCACATCATGGCTGTACCGAGTCAATTTCGAGTGGCCTGGGCACCACCCCAGCATGAACCGAGTGAAGTCGGCCCAAGCGACCGGGTACATCGATCGCCATTCAGATTCAAGTTCGCGGCCAATGGTTCCGTCAGTCTTTCCGACGATTTTAGCACGACGACTGTGGAAGGCTTCAAAATAGGTGTCCAACAACAACGATTCATCACGCTCGCACTGAGAATCGTCCTGGCAGCTTCCTAAGAAGTAGGCGACGTCTTTCATTCCGCATCCGCCACCGACGTATTGAAAATCAACGGCTGCGATTGCCGATCCGTCCGCCGAAAAACAGAAATTGGCAACCTTCGCGTCGCCGTGAACCAGCGTTTGAAAGCGACAACCGTTCAGAGCCGAATCGATGTCGGCGGCGAAGCGTTTCAGATCACACGTTCCCATCGCAGCCAACTCATCGGGGCGAGTTTCGAGATGCCAATACGTTCCCCTTTTCCACAACCCGGTCGGCGAAACTCCTAAGAACGTTGCATGAAAATTCGCCAAGTATCGCAGCCCCATCGTCACACCGCTTCGATTCAACGAACCTCGACGCAGCGGATAACCAGCCGCATCAAGGTCTTCCAGGACGAACATGATCTGGCCGTCGCCTGAGGTTGTCCCATAGCAATGAGGAACCCGAACGTCACCGTCACAGCGAGCAGCAAAGTCACGGTACCAATGCAGTTCGACTTCGTACGATCGCAGTTTCCGCTGATGCGATTGATCGCCGTCCCAACCTCGTGGGTGATCGGACTTGCTGGGCGGCCGAACGTGTTTGACGATCACGGACTCGGCTGCACTGCCCACTAAGTGTACGCGGTAGATCTGCCCATAACCGCTCCACAGCGACTGCACGATCGACGCATCGAACACCGACGATGCACCCGTTACCTGACGGATAAATTCGTGAACGTCATCGGGAAGTTCTATCATGGATGTTTGATTCGATTTCATGAAGCCAGTCGATGATTTCGAGACTGGCAGTCGGCCACTCGGTTACAATCTAGGATGCCGAAACTCTTCGTTAGGATCGCTCATGCTTGCTCGTCACTTGATATTGCTGTTCGCATCGCTCGCGGTGAGCCACGGTGTCAGCGTGGCGACCGACAATGCTGAGGCCGAAAACGTCGAGCCGACGGTTTCGCAAACGATCGACCGCATGTTAGCTGAATCATGGGAATCCGATTCGATCAAGGCAACGCCCCTCAGCGACGACTCTGAGTTTCTTCGCCGCGTTTGGCTGGACTTGGCCGGCGTCGCACCGCCGGTTTGGGAAGTTCGAAATTTCTTAAGCGATGACGACCCGAGCAAACGCCGCGCAAAACGAATCGAGCTGATTGATCGGTTGCTGCAATCACCACGGCACGCCGTTCACATGGCTTCGCGTTGGACTGATGCGATGCTGCCATCGTCGTCGCAAACCGATCCGGCCCAACGATCCAGCGTCGCGTCGTTGCAGGAATGGCTACGACTTCAGTTTCTCGCGAACACGCCCTACGACCACTTGGTGGGTAAGTTCTTGACGGCGGGCGGCGCCGGTGATTCAGGGCCAGCGATCTTTTATACGTCAAATTCGCTTCAGCCAGAAAAACTTGCGGCCGCTACGTCGCGCATCTTCATGGGGATCCAAATCCAGTGTGCCCAGTGCCATGACCATCCGATGGATCGCTGGACGCAAGAAGACTTCTGGGCCTATGCGGCGTTCTTTGCGCAGTTGAGTTCGTCTCAATCGGGGATGAACCAGCAAGCGATCTTGGAAGACCGCCCCGGCGGCGAAGTACGTCTGCCGGACACCGACACGATCGTCTCGCCTCGTTACCCGGGGGTGGCGTCGAAACCCGAGCGTGACCCCGCCGATAACCGGCGGCGACAATTGACGATCTGGCTGGCTTCGCGAGACAACCCGTACTTTGCTCGTGCGGCCGTCAACCGCGTTTGGGGGCATCTATTCGGACAAGGAATCGTGGATCCCGTTGATGCGATGGACGCTGCGAACAGACCATCGCACCCGAGACTGCTGGACTACTTGGCCGATCAATTTACGGCGCATCGTTTCGATCTGCGTTGGCTTTACCGAACATTGGCGATCACCGATGCTTATGGCCATACCAGCCGACTTGTCGGCGATGCCGCGCCACCGCCCTCGTCGTTTGCCGCCATGCCCGTGAAAACGTTGTCGGCGGCACAGTTCTACGACAGCATGGCCCAGAACGTTTTTCACCGAACCGACGATGCACTCGCCATCAATCGTGATCAGTTTCTGACTCGGATGAGCTTCCCTGGGTCATCGTCACGCGACTATCCCCTTGGCATGGTCCAAGTCCTGGCACTGCTTAACGGTGACGCGACGACCCTGGCAACAGACGCTAGCCAAAGCGGATTGATGGCGGCCGTTGAGGCACCGTTTTTTGATGATTCATCGATCGTCGAAACGATTTTCATGGCTACCGTTTCGCGTCGGCCAACCAAAACGGAGACCGCCATGTTTGTAAAACACCTGACGGAACCGGATTCGCCCAATGAAAAGCACCAGGCGATCAGCGACTTGGTTTGGGTGCTGATCAACTCGGCTGAATCGGCAATGTGCCCGTGATGAAATCTTCGTTTCGCGGTCCGATCAAACGACAATTCAGAGCACTCTCATGAATCCAAATCTTATGATCAGTCGTCGACACTGGCTAAAGTCAGCGAGCGCAAGCGTCGCGACGGTAGCTTCGAGCGGCTGGCTACCGACGTTATCCGCGGCGACGGAGGTGGCCGGACGCGAGCGAAAGCACTGCATTTTGCTGTGGATGTCGGGCGGTCCTAGCCAGATCGACACGTTCGATATGAAACCGAAGCACGGCAACGGCGGCTCGATCAAGGAAGTCTCGACAAGCGTTCCCGGCATCAGATTCAGCGAACATTTACCGCGTTTGGCCAAACACGCCGATTCGCTGGCCATCCTGCGAGGCGTCAGCACGAAGGAAGGCGACCACCAACGTGGTGCGACGCTGATGCGAACCGGCTTCATGACGGGCGCACCTGTGAATTACCCGTCGATCGGATGTTCGCTATCGAAGGCGTTGGTGTCGGATTTCGGCTCGGACGGTACTTTACCCGCCTACGTCACGATCGCGCCGGGACCACTGGGACGCGAGTCGATTCGGCCCGGATTCTTGGGCCCTAAGTATGCAGCAACTGCCGTCGAAGCCAGCGGCGTCGACGCCCAAGCGTTTGCCCAGTTGCGAGTCGACTTCTTGGATCGAGCCGGCAACATCACATCCAAACGTATGGAGACGCGGCTCAAACTGTGGCGTTCGATGCAGCAGGACTATTTGCAGTCACGGCCGAGCGATAACGTGATCGCCCACGACACCGTCTATCGCTCGGCAATCGAAATGATGAACAGCGATGCAAAGTCAGCGTTTGATCTGTCGAGCGAATCCAACGAGGTTCGCGAAAAGTATGGCCGTGGTAGTTTCGGGCAAGGTTGTTTGATGGCGAGACGGCTGATTGAGCGAGGCGCACCGCTGGTCGAAGTCACGCTTGGCGACGGGCTAGGCTGGGACACTCACGCCGACAACTTCGCCGCGGTCGGCCGTCTTTGCGAGCAACTCGACCGAGGCTGGGCGACCTTGATGGACGAACTACGCGACCGCGATTTACTGGAACGGACAACGATCCTGTGGGCGGGCGAGTTCGGGCGTACACCCCAGATCAACAACATGGGTGGACGCGACCATTACCCACAAGCGTTCACATGCGTGTTGGCGGGCGGTGGCGTTGCAGGTGGCCAAGCGTATGGCGAGACCAGCAAAGATGGCCGCGAAGTCGTTGACGGAAAGATGGACCAAAAGGATCTACTGTCGACACTTTGCGGCGCACTTGGTGTCAATCCATCCACAGAGAACATCGCCGAGGGCGGCCGCCCGATCGCTATCGCCGACGGACAAGTGATCGACAAGGTGGTTCGATCTTGATCGTGCATCGCAAAGGAAATCGAACACGCGACGGCATCTCGCCCGCCACGTTAGCGATTGGTGCTCTGTTCGCATCGACTTGGCTCGGTTGCAGCAGAACGCCAGCCTCCGTTGCCAAGAGTCCCGAAAAAACGGTGGTCGCTGATTCATTTACACCCGCTGCGACTGAACTTGACGATTCCGAAGACGTGCCGACGGACAACGATGCAACGTCGATGACCGAAGCTCTGCCTGTGGCTGAATTGGCAACTACCGAAGCTACGGAAACAATTGCGGAAGAAGCTGCCACGATTGAAGAGGGCCCTCCGAGCGATCATCGGATATGGCTGCCGACTTCAGCGGGTCCGATCGTGATCGACGTCGACATTCGCATCGACGATTTGCCGCTTGCCGAATCCTTTAATAGATGGATCGATACCGTACTCAGCGAAATTTATCGTGCCGAGGATTCCCTACCTACATGGGATTCGTTTCTGGATCATGTCCAGTCTTCGCCGGAAAGGTTTAGCGACTCGGTCGCGCGATCGGCCGATTCACCCAACGATGTGATTCGCCGATACGATTTGAACCGGAACGGAACCGTCGAAAACAAAGAAGCTGCAAAGTTCCTGTTCCAAGCTTCCCAGTTCGCGTCGCCCTTTCGGGTGTTTGGCACGATGGCGATGCGGCATGTCAATCGAAATCGTTCGCCGATATGGATGCTAATCAAGGATGACCCAGCGGGCGGAGCAACAAAACTTGCACCGACGTTTGATCGAAACGGTGATGCTCGTATCGACCTAAACGAAGTCGCCGGCGATCGAATCGGTGAATCACAAGTCCGGAACATCGCGACTCGTTCCGCATGGGATCGCCGACAATCCCACCGGCGTGGTGACGTTGCAATGGACTTGGACGGGCACATTGATTGGTCATCGCTAAGTTATGCAATCGATCGCGATACCGTGAAAACCGTTTGGCCGAACTCACTCGACTTGCACCACCAACTCGATACGGATGCCAGTGGCACCATCGATGCTGAGGAAGCAGAAGGCTTAAAAACCGTTGCAGCACACCTTCGCATCATGGTCGAAATCTTGAACCCAAATGGTGCACCGGAAATCAAGGTTATCAACCGCGACCCGTCGATCGAATCGATGTTGGTTACTACCGACCATCCGGCCCGAGTGATCATCGATGGCCCGAAACTGCGTCTGATCATCGAAGGGGTCGGCCCACCGACTCCCCAACCGATGGCGAATGTTTGGAAGCATCAAGTTCGCGCGCGCGCCGCTGAGGTTCCCGACGCGGTGTTTGCGTGGCTTGATGCCGACAACAATCGGCGACTATCGCAACGCGAGGTCGCTGCCCTTAAGTCCAGAATGAGATCGATCGATTCGGTTCAAGCAATTCCCGACACAGTGATCGTGCAAATTGGACGCGGCGATCCCAGCCAGGACGATCTGCTGTTCTCGCTTGCTCGGCCGATCAGTGGTGGCGGGGCCGACAATTTGGCGGACGATAGACCGGCTTGGGCCGTCGGAATGGACGCGAATCGCGATGGTGACGTGTCCGAGCTGGAATTCATGGGCCCGATCGAGCAATTTCGAAGATGGGACCGAAACGGTGACAAGTTCCTCGATTCCGACGAAATCGCCAGCGGCAGGTGAACAAAAGAACCGCTGCGTCCGGCAAAAAACCCGCAACCTGCCTAAGAAACTTATCCGTTGGGGTTTTCCAAGCTGGCCGGAGCCCGATAATACGGCGCGACGAAAAACTCTCATCTCAGATTCTCATCCGCGCGATAAACCGCTCGGTTTTTCAAAATCCGGAGACTTCGACCATGCGGCGTTTGCCCCTTTCGATGTGTTTCGCGTTCACACTCACAGCCTTTGCACTGTCGTTGCCCACCCCGATTGCCAATGCGGTCGGAAGCACTGTGTCCGACGGTTTGAAGCAAGGCGATCCGATCGGCGCTTTCCGCGTCACCAAGATCGGCGGCGCTACTGACGACGATGTCGAACCAGGCGACTTCCTGTGCTATCGATGTCGATACGGATCTAGCCCGATGGTGATGGTGTTCGCTCGCAAGGCTGGCCCCAAGTCGATCGAACTGGCCACGAAACTCGACTCGGCAATCGGCCAGCACGCCTCATCCAAACTGCGTGGACTGTTCACGTTCATTGGCGAGGATGCGGCAAATCTTAAAAAGGTCGCCACCACTTTTGCTGAACAGTCGGGCGTTGTTCACGTTCCGGTCGTGATCGCCGAAGACACTCAAAACGGCCCGATCGACTATCGCATTGCCGAAGATGCGGACATCACGATCGTTATCGCGCAGGACTCGCAGGTCTTCACCAGCCACGTCTTCGATGCGGACGCCATCGACGTCACCCAAGTGATCGGTGACGTCGAAAAAATGCTGCAGTAGCATCCGCCTGCTGCTCGCCTAGCTGGCGGTTAATTAGCTAGCGATGCTGCGGTAGTACTCGATGCTATTGGCTAGGCCCTGAGCCATCGACATGTCGGGTTCGAAGTGCAATCGATTTCGAGCTTCCGACACATCAGCCAGCGAATCGCGAATGTCACCAACGCGAGCCGGTTCGTGGATCGGCTTGATCTCTCGCCCCAGAATCCCACTGAGCGTGGTCAAAAGCTCTAGCAACGTCGTTCGTTCACCTCGGGCAACGTTGAACGTTCTGCCGGCGATTCCCGGAACGGTAGCGGCCAACAGGTTGGCCTTGGCAACGTCGGTCACGTAAACAAAGTCTCGCGACTGTTCGCCATTGCCGTAGATCGTTGGCGGCTTGCCCGACAAAATCATCGAAACGAATCGTGGGATGACGGCGCTGTATTCGCTTTGCGGATCTTGGCGAGGGCCAAAGACGTTGAAATAGCGCAGGATCACGGTTTCGACGTCGAACCCGTTGTTGAATGCTTTGCAGTACGCTTCGGCTGACAACTTTGCCGCGGCGTACGGTGACAGCGGTGCAATCGAATCAGATTCACGCTTGGACACAAACGTTGAATCGCCATAGGCCGCACTGGTCGACGCCAAAACCAATCGTTTGACGTTTGACGCCGCCGCGGCGCGTAGCAGTTCGACGGTACTGGTCGCACACCAAGCGTGACACAAGTCGGGTTCTCGCATGCTGCGCGGAACGCTGGCCATGGCGGCCTCGTGGAAGATAAAGTCGATCCCGTCGACGGACTTCTTGACGACCGAAGCATCCGAAGCGTCACCCTCGACGACTTCGACGTTCTTGTCATCCTTGACGTGATCAAGGTTGTGCCGGAAACCGGTGCTAAAGTTGTCGAGCACTCGAACCATTGCCCCGCGTGCGCGCAACGAATCGATCAGATGCGAACCGATGAAACCAGCGCCGCCGGTAACAAGACAGCGGGCGCCCGAGAGAGTATTCAAGTATTGATCAACCATCGACAACGTGTTTGTGTGAGATTCAGGTGGCAAAAAATAGGCCGGAGTTTAAAACCCGGCCTATCGTAGTGAATCTCTGAACATCGTCGTAGGTCTAACTGGTCGCTTTTGCTTTCGTGCGAGCTTCGCGAAGACCACGGCTGAGGATGTCACGCAGCATCGGCGAATAATCTTCGTACTTCGCTTTGTCCGGTGCACCGCTCGAGAACTGATAGATCGCATCGCGCGGCTTCACACCCAACGCGATCAACGTGCTGCTGACCGTTGCGTAATCACCGTTGCGAACCACCATGCTGGGCCGGCCAGGACCGACAGGAGCACGAGCGAACACTTTGCTAGCAACCGCCAAAAACTTCACTGGCGAGTCAAGCGTTTGCAGAGTCAGCAGTCTGCGAGCCATTTGCACGCGTTGATCATCGGGATCGTTCAAGTTGCGCGAACCGATGATGTTCAGTCCATCTTGCAGTTCGACGACGTCTTGACGCTCGTCGGCGTGGATCGCGTAACCATTCTTGGCATCGGCGATGATGATGTTGCAGCCTTCGTAACGAGTTTTGGCGAACTCGGTTTCGGCTTTTTCGATCGCCCGTGTGGCCGATCCACAGCGTAGCAGGTCCAACGCTAGCGAACCACGCGAACGTTGCCCGAACAGGGGCATCGAGGTCGCACGATTGCAAAGGCCGACAAATAACCCGTTCTGGTTAACGCCCAACCAAGTGCCGCCGGCCTTTTGGTCGATTCCACAAAGAACCCGTGGTTTACCGGATTGGATCGAAGGCGATAAACTCGGCCTATCGACGTACTCTTCACGGTTTGCAGCTACCAAAATCGGACTTTCGGGGACCAATCGGTACTGAACAGCCAGTAAGCACATCTCGCAGCTTTCTATTTCAAAGATCAGTGGTTTGGTAAATGCCGTCACCAGCTTTGTGGAAGTGGCGATTGTGCCGAATTGCTTCCCAGCCGATGGGGACCAATGTATCTAGCGAGACCCCTCGCCCACACCCCCTGGCGGGGGGAATGGTGCAAAAATTCAGCATCCTGGCCCGATTTTTGATGCTTCCCAAGACCTTCTGGGCAATCTTTGGCGGTCAGCGAGACGATACATAGTCTGTGCGGCTGCAATTGAGACGGTCGGTTGCGGCTGGATGTTCGGCTAGCTGGGCGAAATCTTGGCACCAAATCGCGGGTTCCGAATGCCGCCACCCACGAACACTTCTAACGGCGGGCCCACAGACAGCCCCGGAACCGTTGATCGCATCCTTATATCACTCCCAGGTTCGTTCGAAAGACAATGATCGATCTGCAAAGCAAGTATTCCAAGTCCGTCTTGGCGATCAAAACGCCGGTCAACGTGACGCTGGCCCGCCAAATGGTCCCACTGGAACGGATCGTGAACCTGGTGCCGGGGTCAATGCTGACTTTCGACGCCCATTGTGACGAACCGCTGACGTTGGAAGCCGGTGGAATTCCGATCGCGACAGGCGAAACGGTCAAAATTGGCGACAAGTTCGGATTGCGAGTTCGCGAGATCCTGACCGCTCAGAAATCGGACTGAGACCTATTTGACCTGATCGACTCGCATTCGATAGAAAACGTTATTGTCGAAATCGGTTACCTGCTGAGCCGACGGCGTGACCAGAAATTTGCCGGCTAGCTTCTTCTTTGTCAGGCCCGCCTTGGTCGATTGGCCGCCACCGAGCGTGATTTCAATCATGTCACTGCTCTTGGGTTGCCCGCCAAAACAGCACGTTCCCAGGTCAGGAACCAAAATGAAGTGCTTCAGCAGCCCGCTGCCCGATGATGGGTGGATGTACCCTTTCAGAAAAACGTCTTGGTTGTGGATCGCGATGGCTTTTTCAGTCGGACGATCGGGACCGTCGCTGTCCTGCTGTAAGTCGTAGAACTGAACCCGTGTGTAGCCCTCGGGAACTTCCGTCAGGTAAATGTACGTGTGCATTGCCGAGCCACCGACCAATAGCAGTGCGTTCAACATCAGCCCCGTCATCGCTAGACCCTTTCCACTGAATTCGTCGGGAAAACGGCTGATCGAACGCAGCGACACCAACGCGGCAGCCATCCCGACCACACTGAGCCCCAGAAGCGGCAAGAACGCCGCCAGCAACCCTGGAGCCGCGAATATGGCCAAAATGGTCGACACGATGGCCGAACGACTTATCGCGCGATAGGGAAAGTCGGAGGTTTCATCTACGACCGAAGACATTTGAAGTTCAGCAGACATGTCTCGAGGAAACCCTTTGTTTCTTAAAGCGTCTAAACGCTATCTTTTCGCACCGAATCAGCACCGCCAGAAAGCAGCAGCAACTGAGCGATCACCACGGTCGAGATCGCCATCAGAAGTACGGACGCCAATCGCCAAGGGTTCAACGGAACCACAGCCGCGGTAACGGGCCGGATCGCCGCTGCAACCGGAACTACCGCAGCAATGGGGCCTGATCCGATTGCCAGCGGGGCGACGGATTGATCCATCGCGAATTTTTGGCGGGATGGCCGTTCCACGGACGTACCGTCGCCTGTGGTGTCACGAGCCGGCACGGGAATCGAAAAAAACGTGTTGGCCCGTTTGACGCTTTCCGGGTCGACTTCTTCTAGTTTTTCGAGTGCCTCTTTTGCGGCTGGCAACGGGCAAGCTCGCAAATAGTTGACGACCGGAACGCGAACCCAGTTGTTGTCGGGATCAGCGTTGATGAACAGATTTTTCAGCCGCTCAACTTGGCTCCAATCGCTCCACCGAGCCAGGTCGGGGATCACCAAGTCAGCCAAATCGGTTCGTTCGAGCACGTGATGCAGCGATTCGACGAGTGCACTTCGCTGAATCACGTCGCCCTCGGTGCCGTGAAAGCGAACCGCCATGATGGCCGCATAAGTATCGGCATAGGGTGCGCTCTTGTTGTTCAAAAACAGTTCATCAACCAAGGGCAAACCTTTTTCGCCACCCAGCGTCAAATAGCAAGCGATCAAAGCGTCCAAACCGCCTCGAGTGCTCTTTTGCGTGCTGCGAAGCATCTCTTCCAGCATCGGCAAATCCTTCTCATTACCGCACGCGCCCAACATCGTTAGGAACAACCGTTTACGGTCAGTCGAGGTTTCCGTGTCACTGATCCATTTGACCAGTTGGTCGTGATCCATTTCTGGGGCTAGTTCTTTGACGACCGAGTAAGGCGTGATCGCAAACTCGTCGTAAGCGTCCCGGGCCAACATCGACTCGTCGTCTTGCAAGAAATCGTAGTAGTATCGCAGCCGCTTGATCGGTTCTTCCTCAGCCATCTTGGCAACGGTTTTGACGTACTTTTCAGCTCGTTCGTTGACCGGCAAGCAGGACCACTGCAAATTCGGTGGATCGACGCCGGACAACATGAACCGTCGTCCGATCGACACGTCGCCGTAATAGATTGCCCTGACTTCGCTGCCGGCAGTGACGTGATCGTTGCCTTTTAGAACGATGTCGACTTTCATGGACACTTCGCCGGTGTCTTTATCGCGAGTCAGGTCGCTTTGGGACGCCGTAGCGATCACAACAGCGTCCATCGCGGCCATTTCTTGCCGGATCGTTTGTGAAACTGCGTTGCAAAACGGGCACGCGATCAATCGCGGGCTCAACATCGGCCCCGCCACTAGCCACGCGGAAATCGCAACCGTAAAAACGAACCGCAGGGCCCGAAGCCCCCGTGGCCGCTGGTTGATTCGCGCTCGATTCGATGGGTGGGCCAGTTTGGCAGTTCGGCGAAATGATGAAAACATTCGGGGGCATCCAATTTCGGACGGTCAAAATTACGACAGCAAGAACGGCCGTCTGGGTTAATCATAGGTGCCAATGGCTCGGGTTGAGAAGTCTGTTCTGTAAAATCCGAGCATGATCGGCTCAACCGATCGTGCCGAGCGTGCCGATAGTGACGGTAAGCCGGGTTTTGGTTGGTGGAGCGTCTGTAGGACGTTGGACCAAAACTGGGGCTGGTGAACTGCAAGACAGATCACGCGAGAACAAAAACTAGCTCAAACTGCACCAGCAAGAAATCACCGCAGTCGTGGCCCTGCCGCGTCCGCACGTCTCGAGGGGGGACGCCCTGATGCTTCGTCATCTTTTGATCGCCGCCGCGCTTCTATGCGGCATTGTTGCAACCGCCGACAACGCCTTGGCTGACCAACGGGCCTATGGCCAAAACTGGGGTGGGCAGGCGGATACGCGCGACTGGAACCGCTTCTATCACTACCCGTACGTGTACTACCCCCAGAACTTCTACGGGCAGGAGTACTTCCGCAGCAGTGATGACATGTACCATCGCTATCCGCAGGAAATGCGAATCCCCGTTTACAATAAGAAATGGCACAACGCTTACCCAAGCAACCGCCGTTTTCACAGCGGTCACCAGTTCATCCTGGACGTGTTCTAGGTCGCTGACCGTTTGGCAATCGCTATGTTCACCGGCACCAAAATTCGCATCCTCGGTCGACTACTCGACGCGTCGGATGCGCCGGTGTGGGTGATCGGCAGCGATGGAACGTTGGTGTACTTGTCTGGTGGCGCAGCCGACTGGCTCCGGCGCGATGTCGGGCCGTTGTTGGGCCGGCGCTGTATCGCCGGCGCAGCCATTTCGAACGATCCGCTCGACCGTATCGCGGCATCACTGTCGCCGCCGCCCGGGTTTGCTGCGCGAGGCACCGCGTCACTGCGGATCCAATTGCCCGCCGTCATCGATGGCGACAACAGTCTAGCACCGCGACGTCCACCGATCGAAGTTCGCTTTGTTCGTATCGGCACCGGTCTGGACGCGATGACCATCGCAATCGGTGGCTCGTTTGATGATCGTGTCGTTGATCCCGAACTGAAAGACGCCGTAGCGCTGCGCGAACGTCTGGATCGTTGGCGGCGCCGGCACGCCGCCATCACCACGATCGCGACGGCTGGCACATCGACAGGTGCCCGGCGATTGCGGCGACGATTGCAAGTTGCAGCAGCAACCCGCACCGACATTGGTTTCTTTGGTCCGTCCGGATCGTCCGCCGAAACGATTGCCTCGCGCATTCATCAACTCGCTGCGCCCGGCGAACCGATTGTGGTCGTGGACGGTTCGCTGATGGATCCGGAGTTATTGGACGCGACGTTGATTCCGCTGATCAATCGTTTATCGGACTCGGCATCGGCCATGGGCACCGCACTAGTACGAAGTCTCGACGAGATGCCGCTGGACGCGCAAAGCCGACTCGCGGAATTGCATTCGACCTATGGCGGACGACTTCGGCTGATCGCTTTGTGTGGCGATCTGAGTAGCGATCGTCCAACTGTCGTTCGCGACGACGATGCGCTAGCGATCGACGTCGATCCGATGATGTCTCTACAGTTCGATCACACAGCGACTCGTTCGATTAGCTTGCGATTGGTTGAGATCCTAAGCGCGTTGTCAGTCGTCATCGAACCACTTTCCAAACGCATCGAAGACGTGCCATTGTTGGCCACTGCGATTCTGGATTCTCGTCGCGCTGCTGGCGAAGGATCGGCTGAACGAATCAGCCGCGCGGCGCTGGACAGCCTGGTCATCTACCCGTGGCCAAACAACTACGACGAACTGGATGCGGCCATTCGCCAAGCCATCCGCGCCGCAACCGGCAACTCAATCGCACCCGAGCATCTGCCGCTGGCCATTCGCACTTACCGACCCGGCGGACAAGCTGCTGCGATCAAAGCGATGACGGTCTCGCTTGATGATGCCGTCTCGCGATACGAGACGCGGTTAATCAACGAAGCCGTGGAAGCAGCGGACGGCAATCGCGCCGAAGCCGCACGACGACTGGGAATCAGCCGAGCACGTTTGCTGCGCAAGTTGGACGACAAACCCGAAGGAAAATCGGATGATCAAGCCGATTCCAAATCAAAATCACCGAGATCATCATGAGCCAGCGGTCGGTCCTTTCCCAACCGCTATCCGCGGCGACCGATCGTCGCCATGTTTGTCCATGGATCGTGGTCGAGCGTGCTCTGCCCACCGATGATCGCGTTCGGCCCGGCCGCTGGTTCACCGCATCGCGCCAGTTCGTACCGGCAATGGTCGATCCGCCGCTGATGATGTCCATTGTCACGATCTCACCATTTGAAGCCGACAATATCCGCGCACACTTGGCGGGATACCGTCGCGGCGTCGTCGTTTGGGACGTCGATCGCGACAATCTGGTCGCGGTATGCGACCGAATCAACGCCCTAGCGATCGCAATGCCAGCGGTCGCTCAAATCGCAGCGGCACCTGACCTTTCGGACGGTCATTGTTTGGTGCTGTCGGAGTTTCGGGTGGCAGCGACGATCCGCCATCCCGAAGATTTGCCCGGGATGACACGTTTCGTCGGTCGCTATTTTGCCGTGTAACGATTTTGCCGTTTATCTGGCGGACGCCCGCAGACTGCCCCCATTAACACGACTGGCCAAGCACCTAGACTGAGAGGCGACCATTTCATGCCTGCCTCCCAACCACCAAGCGCTTCGCCATGAGCAATCTCTCCGTCGACTCCGTCCGCGCCGCCATCGAAAGTCATCCCGATCCTGAATCGGGTCGCCCCATCGGTTCGATGGACCAGATTCAAGACATCACGGTCGACGGCAACGCAACCGTCGTCACGATCGGCCTAACATCCCACTCGGCACCGATCGCCGATGAAGTCGCCGAAGCGATAGAAAGCAAAATCGTCGCTGCGATTCCTGGTACCGAAGTCCAAATCAAAATCGTCGATCACAAGCGACCGCCCGCTCGGCTCGGTCAAATTGGTTTACGTTGCAAGAGCGTCATCGCCGTAGGCAGTGGCAAGGGTGGCGTCGGCAAGAGCACCGTCGCCGCATCGTTGGCCCTGACGCTGCGGCGGATGGGATGCAAAGTCGGCTTGATGGACGCCGATGTTTATGGCCCCAGCATTCCCCACCTGCTTGGCCTTTCCGGCCGACCGGCCATCACCGAATCAAAACGCATCGAACCGATCAAACTGGGCGACATGCCGGTGATGTCGATGGGATTCTTGATCGAACCCGACCAAGCGGTGATTTGGCGTGGCCCGATGCTGCACGGATCGATCAATCAGTTCCTTGGCGAGACCGACTGGGGTGATTTGGACTACTTGATCATCGACATGCCGCCGGGCACCGGTGACATCGCACTGACGCTCTCCCAGGCCCTGCCACTGGCCGGCAGCGTCGTCGTCTGCACTCCCCAAGAAGTCGCGCTGCTGGACGCGGTCAAGGCAATCAGCATGTTCCGTAAGGTCAACATTCCGATCTTGGGCATGGTCGAAAACATGAGCGGGTTCTTGTGCCCGGATTGCGGGAAGACGTACGACATTTTCGGCAGCGGTGGTGCCCGCACCAAAGCGGAAGAGCTTGGCGTGGCCTACCTAGGTGGTTTGCCCATCGACATCACGCTTCGCAAAGCCGGTGACGAAGGACGCTTGGCTGACGTCATCAACAGCGACGAAAAAGCCCGCGCCCCATTCGATGCGATTGCCAAGTCGGTCGTCCGCAATTTGGCCGCCAAAGCCGCTGCGGCCCCTCCGAAAGCCAGCCTGCCAACGCTGTAGCAACAACAAACGCATCGTCACCAGCGTTTCGATGCGCATCAGCCATACGCCACCGCCCGATCGCCTCGGATCTCGGGCTGCTTGCTCCGTTTTTTCCATCGCGACCTGCTCGCGGTTGCCCTGGCGTCTGTCGCGACGACCAAACCGGCTGGCAAGATACGCAAAATAGGAGACTTTGGCGTGTGTTTGATCGGGCAGCACATCATTCAACAACGCGATTCGGTGCAGGCGTTCGGCGGCCGTTCGCTACCGAATTCAACGAAAAAAGCCGCACCAGAACTGAATCTGACACGGCTTTGAGTGCATTCCACGTGGCCTTGATGACAAGGCCCGGCAGTGGTGCGATTATTAGCGACGCTTTTTGGTTGCTTTCTTCTTAGTTGCTTTCTTCTTTGCAACCTTCTTCTTAGCAACTTTCTTCTTAGCAGCCTTCTTCTTGGTTGCTTTCTTCTTCGTAGCCTTCTTCGCTACTTTCTTCTTGGTTGCTTTCTTCTTCGTCGCCTTCTTCTTGGTGGCGCGCTTTACGGCCTTCTTCTTCGTTGCTTTCTTCTTGGTTGCCTTCTTCTTCGTTGCGCGCTTTACAGCTTTCTTCTTGGTCGCTTTCTTCTTCGTTGCTTTTTTCTTAGCCATGTGCTTTTCTCCGCTGAGAAAGAAGCGTTGATGAGTCTTTGTGACTTCGAAAACAAGTTCTCGAAGTCAACGGCCACGGCCCATCAAACGCCAGGTGTGATTGAACTTCAAAGCCATGGTGTCCAACACCGCAGAGGCCTTTTGTTTCAACCGTTAAAAACTGCGCGTAACTTTACGCGCTTCTCAAGATTCCGCAACATCTTTTTTGAGAAAAAGTGGTTGCACAACAATTTTTTTTTGTTATCGCGAGACGAAATCATCGCTCAGTTGTCGCGAACAATCGCGCGTTCGCTTCAACAATTCGTCACCGTCGAAGACATGTTCAGCGCACTTCTTCGAGTCAAAAAATGCAGCGCGCTGACAGGCTGTGATCGCGACGCAAATGTGTCATCTGCCTGCGAGTTGCAACTGCTGATAATTCGAAATGCCGAACATGATGAACATGATCGCCAAGTACTGATCTCCATTAGAAAACCCGTACAAAACGATCAATCCCGATACAATCACGCTAATCCAAAGCGCTGTCTGACGACTTCCGCCACGCAGATCAACGATCGAACTTGTGATGTTGCCACCATCAAGCGGCAACACCGGGATCAAGTTCAAGATCGCCCAAAAGATGCTCGGAAACAAAAAGAAATCGACCAATGCGTATAACCCGACGCTCTGCGTCAACAGCGGCTCACCTTGGTCGGCGCCGATGGCATTTTGCAGGACATTGGGAAACTGAAAAATTGTTTGGAATTGGTCCAAGCGATACCCCAAAAACTTCACCAAGACGATCAAAATCGCTGCCGACACTAGCTGCGCAAACGGACCTGCGAACGAAATCCAAATGCTCTGCAGTGATCCCAAGTTTCCGTACGACCGACCGCCACGTGGAATCGCGAGACCGCCAAAGTGATAAAGCACGACCGATGATTCGATTCCGTACTGCCGATACGCCAGCGCATGGCCGAGCTCGTGAATCAAAATCGACACAAACACGCACAACGTCCAACCCAACAACAATGGCACCACGCCGGGGCTGAGTTGCCGCAGCATCATGTCCAATCCTTGGACAAAGTTGTACCCAATGATGATCGACATCAACCAAAATCCCCACGCGATTCGCACGGGAAAGCCCAGCAATTGAAACCGCAAATCGTACGGTGAGTGACTCGGTTCTTGCAGCAGCATCAGTGTCGCTAGGTGGGAGTTCGAAAGTTATCGGCACATTCTAACAATCAGCTCGTCATTGTGGGTTCTGCGCCTTTTCACTGGCGATTGTTCAACTAGCACCCATTCGACTGAACGATCGATATTCGTGCGCAGCGCTCTCTTGCATGCAGGCTCTGGACGGTTAGCCGGCAACGTTTTGCCGACGTTCCCCCCAACATTGTCCGGAGATTCACCATGTCCCAATCCCAGCGGCTCACCGTGGCGGCCGCCTTTGCTGCGGCCACTTTGCTCGCGATCGGCTCGCAAGTTTCTCCCGCCAGTGCGGCCGGCCTGTTGGTCGCCGACGGTGGGTTCGGCGGCGTCTTGGAAATCCAGTCTCAAGATGTTCGCGTCACGATCAATAACTCGATCGCGGTAACTCAAGTCGATCAGGTCTTCTTGAATACAGAAAACCGACAAGTCGAAGCCCTCTACACCTTTCCGGTTCCCCGCGAAGCCAGCGTGTCGAACTTCAGCATGTGGATCGGCGGCAAAGAAATGATCGGTGAAGTCGTCGAAAAGCAGCGTGCTCGCGAAATCTACAACAGCTACAAACAGAAACGTCGAGACCCTGGTCTGTTGGAACAGGTCGATTTCAAGCAGTTTGAAATGCGAATCTTTCCCATTGCGCCAGGCGCTGAACAACGGGTTCGGATCGAGTACTACCAAGAACTCGACATCGACCACGACTGGGCAACCTACGTCTATCCGCTGGCGACTAACGTCAACGGCAAACCCCTCGACACCAAGGTTCGTGGACGATTCTCGATGAACGTCGACTTGAAAAGCGAAGTCCCTATCGAAGAACTGCGCAGCGAATCTCATACGGAAGATTTCGTTGTCGTTTCGCATCAAGCGGACTACGCCCAAGCCGCCATGGAGTTGACCGAAGGCGACTTGTCACGCGACATCGTCATGGCCGTTCAAACCAAACGCGCACGAACGGGGTTGGATGTGGTCACTAGCCACCCCAAGGGCGAGGACGGGTACTTCATGATGACGTTGACGCCGGGCGAAGACCTTAGCGCATCCGTCGAACCGATGGACTATGTGTTTCTGTTGGATGTTTCCGGCAGCATGGCTCGCGATGACAAGTTGGCGATCAGCCGCAACAGTGTGATGGCGTTCATCGATTCGCTCGGTGCCGAAGACCGTTTTGACTGCCTAGCGTTCAACTTGGCGCCAACGCCACTGTTTCAAAAGATGGAAACGCCGACGCAAGATAATCTTAAAAAGGCTCGCGACTTCTTCGCCGACCAACGCGCCCGCGGCGGCACCGTACTGCAACCCGCATTGTCGGCTGCCTATGCCTACCGCGACGACGATCGACCGCTCAATGTGGTACTGCTTAGCGACGGCATGACGGAGCTCGGCGAGCAAGCCGAATTGTTGCGTTTGATTAGCAGCCGACCGGCCGGCGTACGTGTGTTCTGCATCGGCGTTGGCAACGAAGTGAACCGGCCGCTGCTGGAACAAATAGCAACCGGTGCCGGAGGACTGGCAGCATTCGTTTCGACCGAAGACAGTTTTGGCCGGCAAGCGAAACTGATGCGACAAAAACTCGTTCGCCCAGCGATCGAAAACCTCAGCCTTTCCTTCGATGGTGGCCGGATCACGGACGTTGAACCAACCGCCGCCGGCGACTTGTTCTACGGCACCCCCTTAAGAATGTACGGGCGTTACGGCGACGCGGCAGCGGTGACGGTCACCCTGCGAGGCCAGGTGCAAGGCGCTCCCTGGGAACAAACCGTCGACATGAAGTTGCCAGCCGACGGCGACAATGTCGATGGCAACAGCGAAATCGAACGGATGTGGGCACAGAAACGCGTCGCCCGATTGATGGCCGCCGAGCGAACCGGGGGTGCCTCGATGCGAGACGAGATCGTCCGTCTGTGCGAAGGCTACTCGATCGTTTCGCCGCACGCGTCAATGTTGGTATTGGAAAACGACGCAGAATTCAAACGATGGAAGATCGAACAACGAAACGCCATCCGTATCACTCGCGACCGATCGTCTCGCCAAGCCGTTCAAGCGAAGCTGACACAACTGAGAAACCGTGTCAATGACAGCTTTGAACTTGATCGTTCGCAAAAATTGGTGTCGACCAAAGCCAACACGCCCGCCGTGTCCCCTCAAAACCGATCAGCAGCAACACCATCGCCGTCGGCACCGCCCAGGAAGAACGACCAGAACAACAACCGCGGTGTCGACCTGGACTTTGGATTCAGTTCGGGTGGTGGTGGCGGCGGCGGAGCGATTGAACCATTCACCGCGCTGATCGCCCTGGGTTCAGCCGGTGTCGCTGCCTTGTCCCGGCGCCGCACGAATTCTCGCCGCCGCAAATCTGCTTAAGCAAAAAAACTTGCCGAGGAACCCACCATGAAAACGCCCACCACCATCGTCGTCGCGATCGCCGCCATCGCGACGTTTGCATCACCTTCGCTGGCGACACTCTGCCAAGTCGACTTCGACTTGATCGGCGACGGTCAGTGGTGGCGAATTCTGACGGGGCACTTCACACACTTCGACGGTTCACATCTGTTCTGGGACCTGCTGATGTTTGGTGTCCTAGGCGCGGTTTGCGAATGCAGACACCGTCGGTTCTTTCCCTTCGCCATGGCCTTCATGGCTGCAGGGATCACCGCGTCGATTGCGGTCTGGTGTGACGGCATCGACGTCTATCGTGGGCTCAGCGGAATCGACACCGGACTGTTCGTCTGGTTCGTCATCGACCAATGCCGGGCAAGCTGGATGGCCAATGACAAAAAGTCAGCCGCACTTTGGCTAGTTCCGGCAATCGGATTGGTAGGAAAATCAATCTTTGAAGCGCAAACCGGCCAAACCGTATTCGTCGACTCATCAACCTTCACACCACTGGTCCAGTCCCACTTAGCCGGCGCCGCAATCGGCGTGGTCTGTGCATCAGCCCATTATCGAATCCCGATCCAACGGCTAAGCGCGTTCCAAAACGGTTGGTTCAGTACCAAGCATAGCCGTGCGACCAGCAGTGCTCGCGGCGTATGAACCCGAACGGCAAGAGACGTGGCAATACCAACGTGCTGTTGGATTTCAGATCGATAAAGCAACGCTACCGCACTTCATCAACCGAGTAACGTGATTGGGTTTTGACGCGTCCATCGATCGATTTGCTCGGGATTTGCGCCAACTCGATCTAGCAAGATCTTCGCCATTGTTGGCATCGTTGTCGCGCATCCTGCAAAGTGCCTTCGATCGGCGGCCCAGGCTGCGCCATCCGAATCCACGTGAACCGTTTGATCGCCTAGCGTGTATTGCCCAGGACCGAGACCGGCCGCGCCGATCGCATCGGTGACAATGATCACTCGGTCATCAGGGATGCATTGCAAATAGTTCCGCAGTGCAAAATCGGGTACGTGGTGGCCATCGGCAATCAACGAAACCGAAACACGATCACTGCGAGCGAGCACTCGCTGGATGATGTTGTCGTGACGCGGCAACATCGCCGGACAACCGTTGCCTAAATGCGTATACAGCGTTAACCCCGAATCGATCGCCGCGTCAAGCTGATCGCCCGACGCGTCCGAGTGACCACCGGCCACCACGATTCCTTGTTCGGTTAAATGGCGAGTTACCACTGCGTTCAAATCCATCTCGGGGGCCAACGTCAGCAGCCGAACGTGACCGCCTCCAGCCTCCACCAAGCGACTCGCTGTCTCGACGTCAGCTTTCATGACAGCATCCTTCGGATGCGCACCGACATATCCATCGACCGGGCTGATGAACGGACCCTCGACATGAATCCCAGCGATCACTGCCGACACTTCGGAAAACGAATCAATAGCGACCGCGATCCGTCGGATTCGCGAACGCATTGCTTCGATCGGCGCTGTAATGATGGTGGCGAGAATTTTGTCGACACCGTCCGCTTTCAAACGCACGCAAACGTCAACGATCGCTTCATCGCTGATTTCATCGGCATTGAGGTCGACACCCGCGTATCCATTGACTTGCAGATCAACGAAGCCCGTCATGCCGACCGTTCCAGTGTCTTCACAGTTTCAGGCGAAAGCTTGGCCGCCGATGCTTCGTCGATAATCAGCAGCGTTTGATCGTGGCTTTTCAAGATGCTTGCTGGTACGGCAGGTGTGATCGGGCCCTCAATCGTCGCCGCAACGGCGACCGACTTTTGAGAATCCGGAACGCTGCAATAGATTTTGATCGACTTCAAAATCTGCTTCACTGACATGCTGATCGCGTGCGTGGGGACATCATCCAGCTGTGCAAACCACCCTTCACCAACCTGCTGCATGCGACAAGGACGATCCAGTTCGACGAGCAAGTAGGGATCCGCCGTTTCAAAGTCCGCGGGCGGATCGTTGAAGGCAAGATGTCCGTTCTCGCCGATTCCGACCAACGCGACGTCGATTCGCGATTCGCTGATCAACCGGCTGGCTCGCTGAATGGTTTCGGCGGGATCTTGGTCGCCGTATAGGTACTGAAAGTCGGCAAGCGGGACGCGATCAACGAAACGTTCCTTCAAGTAACGGCAAAACGACGCAGGGTGTTCCGCGGACAAACCAACGTACTCGTCCAAATGAAAACCGTTGACAAGTGACCAGTCCACGCCATCGGCTTTGACAAGGTTCTCCAAAACTTCGAACTGTGATGCACCCGTCGCGACAATCAAGTTTGCATGACCATGCTGCTGGATGGCATTTCGCAAATCTTCGGCGGCTCGGTCAGCCACCAGTCGCCCCATGGCATTTCGGTCAGCGGTTAAGATCGTTTGCATGGGTTATTAGTGGGTAGGTCGAACAATGTCGTGTGAGAACAAATAATGTTGAGACGAAGTTTAATCGTTTTCGTATTCGGATGCTGCTTGGTATCGATCAGCGGCGCGCAGGCCGACGATGCCGTCAAACAATCAGCGTCCGATGCCGAGATTCGTGTTCTGGCGGCTGACCAGCGACCCGACGACGCGCGAATCGGCGAGCTGAAGACGCTCAATGGGCACTTCCCATTCCACGTGCCCGCCGATCCTGCCGCTTGGCACGCTCGCGCCGAATCACTGCGTCGTCGGGTCTTGGTCGCCTGTGGTCTTTGGCCGATGCCTGCAAAGACGCCGCTGAATGCAAAGATCTTTGACAAAGTTCTGCGTGACGGTTTTTCGATTGAGAAAGTTGCTTTCGAAAGTCTGCCGGGGCACTACGTCACCGGCCTGCTGTTTCGGCCCACCGATCCCAAAGAGTCAACCGATGAAACGACCACTCAAACCAAACGTCCTGGTGTTTTATCGCCGCACGGCCACGGTGGACGCAACCAAGCGTTCACCGATCAAGAACTGGCGAACCAGATCGCGACCGGCGGCGAACACTTTGCTTGGTCCGGGCGAACTCCGAAACTTGCCAGATGTGCACAACTTGCCCGCATGGGATGCGTAACGTTCATCTTCGACATGCTCGGATATGGCGATTCCGTGCAAATTCCTTTCGAGATCGCTCACCGTCACGCAGGCGCTAGGCCCGAGGAAACGGCCGGCAATCCAGATGGATGGATCTTCTATAGCCCCGAAGCCGATCTACGACTGCAATCGATCATGAGTCTGCAGAGCTGGAACGCAATTCGCGCACTCGATTTTTTGGAATCTCTGCCTGACGTGGACGCCGATCGGCTGGCGGTCACCGGTGGCAGCGGCGGCGGCACGCAATCGATTTTGCTCGGTGCGATTGACCAGCGAATCAAGGTCTCGTTCCCCAACGGCATGGTGTCGACCTCGATGCAGGGTGGCTGCTACTGCGAAAATTGCAACCTACTGCGGATTGGCACGGGCAACGTTGAATTGGCGGCGTTGTTCGCGCCACGACCGCAGGCGATGACGGCCGCCGATGACTGGACATCCGACATGATGAACGATGGCTATCCGGAACTGAAATGGTTGTACGCGATGATCGGCAACGAATCCGATGTGCATTGTCGTCCGATGCTGAACTTCAAGCACAATTATAACTACGTCACCCGCGCGACGATGTACCAGTGGATGAATCGCCATCTAAAGCTTGGCCTTGAAGAACCCATCATTGAACAGGACTTCAAACCCTTCGACGAATCAGAAATCACCGTTTGGGGTGACCAACATTCGGCGCCCGCCGAAACCGGCATCCCTCATGAACGTTCGGTGTGTGGTTGGTTCGATGATCAAGCGAATCAAGTATTGGCTTTAGACAAACCCATGACCGAACAAGACATCGATCAATTTCGCCAAGTTGTCGGCGGAGCTTGGCAAACCATGATGGGCGCTGATGTCGCTCCCGAAACTACGTACCGCGAAGTGGCATCGCAATCAACAAAACACCGAAAATGGACTCTTGGACTGGTCCGCGCCACCGCACTAGGCAGTGAATTGCCACTCGTCACGGTGATGCGTGCAGAGGGCCCCGATGCTTCGAAAGGAATCGTGGTTTGGACGGCTAGCGGCGGCAAAAACTCTGTCTGGAAAGACGCCGGATCACCCGGCACACCGCTGTACCGAGTCATCCAAGCCGGCTTCACCGTGATGCTGCCCGATTTGATCGGACAGGGTGAATTCCTGGACGGTAGCGATGCATCAAACACACAGCGAGTCATCGACGACCCTCGCTCTTATTCTGCTTTCACGTTCGGATACAACCCAACGCTAGTTGCCTCACGTTGCCAGGACCTGCTAACGCTTGCTGCCCACGCCCATTCCCTGAAACCGACGCGAGTCACGTTGATTGCCACCAAGGGCACGGCGGCTTGGGCCGCGCCCGCCGCCGCGATTGCTGGACCGTCGATTAATCACGCAGTCATCGATACCGACGGTTTTCGGTTTGCATCGGTCACCAACTATCGTGATCCCAATTTTGTGCCGGGATCGGTAAAGTACGGTGACCTACCAGCAATTTTGGCGCTTCGTGCCCCCCACTCACTGCACTTCCTTGGTGAAACGCCGTTACCCCGCCTGGTCGCCGATGCGTTCAAGTTCTCCGCCTCGCCCCAGAAGGATTCCAAGGTGAATGACGAAATCAATTCGTTGATGGATTGAGAGTAGAATGAACGTCTTCGCAATCAGAATCTCCGGATTGGCATTGGCCACGGATCCCACCTTTTGAGTTCTTCATGAACACCCCAGTCGCTTTGCTTCGCGCCCTCGTGATTCTATTCGTTGCCGGTCACACCATCGCCGCAGCCGATTTCCCGGAACTGTTCAATAGCGAACCGATCTCGGACGAAACTTTGATGCCAGCGGATGAAGCAGCAGCAAATTTTCAATTGCCCGAGGGCTTTCGCGCCAGCGTCTTTGCAAGCGAACCAGATGTGCAAAACCCGATCGCGATGACCTGGGATTCGAAAGGTCGATTGTGGGTGGCCGAAAACTACACGTACGCCGAACGCACTCAGCGATTTCAATTGGATCTTCGCGACCGTGTCGTGATCTTTGATGGCACCGATGGCGATCACTTCAAAAAGCGCACTGTGTTCACTGACAACGTGCAAATGTTGACAGGCATCGAGGTCGGCCATGATGGCGTTTGGTTGATGTGTCCGCCAAAGCTGATCTTCATTCCCGATCGCAATCACGATGACATCCCCGACAATGATGGCGAAGTGATCTTGGACGGATTCACGGTTGCCCAAGCTAACTATCACAATTTTGCGAACGGACTGCAATTTGGACCGGACGGTTGGTTGTACGGTCGATGCGGCGGGTCGTGCCCCGGTCGTATTGGTAAACCGGGGGCGCCTGACCACACACGATTAGCCTTAGAAGGTGGCATCTGGCGTTATCACCCCATCACCGGACAGACCGAGGTGCTGACCACGGGGACCACGAATCCATGGGGCCATGACTGGAACAACGTCGGCGAAATGTTCTTCGTCAACACAGTCAATGGGCACCTTTGGCACATGATTCCCGGCGCCCACTTCACTCGCCCGTTCACACTTGACCCAAATCCACGCACCTACGAACTGATCGACTTCCACGCCGACCATTGGCACTTTGACACCAAGGGGGCGTGGAACGAGTCTCGTGATGGAGTGGCCAATGCTTTCGGCGGTGGCCACGCGCACTGCGGAACGATGATCTATCAAGGCGGACGTTGGCCGGAATCCTACAACGGTAAACTGTTCACACTGAATTTCCATGGCCGCCGGGCAAACCAAGAATTCCTAGAACCCAAGGGCAGTGGCTACATCGCCCGCCACGGTGATGATTTCATGCTATCCGCGGATCCGTGGTTCCGCGGGATGGAACTGTCCAGTGGCCCCGACGGAAACGTCTTTGTGTTGGATTGGGCGGATGCGGGCGAGTGCCATGAACACACGGGCGTCCACCGAACCAGCGGTCGAGTCTTCAAGATCTCAAGCGACTCGCAGCACGATACATCGGAGACCGCCCACACGGATCTGCAAACCTGGACTACTCAACAACTCGTTGCCACTCATGATCAACCAAACGACTGGCTAGTCCGCCAGGCTCGCCTGGAACTGGCACGCCGGCATGCCAAAGAAGTTGACATGTCCGACGCAGTCGCGATCTTGAAACAGTCGATCGCAGATCCAACGGATGAAACCATTTTGGTACAGTCGCTGCTGACGCTGCATTCGATTGGCGGGACCGATCATCAATACTTGGTCGCGGCCCTTGATCACGCCAATCCACACGTTCGGTCTTGGATCATTCGCATGCTGACCGAAACGTGGCCAATCGATGACGCGCTCGGCCTGGCATGGATGGAACCAACGATCGCAAAATCGGTTAACGACCAAGCAAACGACCTGATCACAAAGCTCTGCGAACTTGCCAGCACAGAACCCGCCGCAAGTGTTCATTTGACGCTCGCATCAACGATCCAACGACTGCCCGTTGCTCTGCGACCGTCGTTGGCCAAGGCACTTGTTGGTCACGTCGCGAATGCCGACGATCACAACTTGCCGCTGATGATCTGGTACGGGCTGATCCCTGTCTCGATGGAAGATCCGACACAACTCGTCGATGTCGCCATGGCTTGCCAATTGCCGACGACACTGCGTCTGATTTCTCGGTCGTTGGCCGAACAGATCACCGAGCATCCAGAGGCAATCAACAATCTGCTTGCTGCCACGGCCAAGCAAAGTGACGACTCGTTCACGACCACCGTATTGATGGGTATCAGTGAGGGACTAAAGGGTTTAGCATCGGCACCCCAACCGGAATCATGGAACCAATTGACGAGTCTCGATTCACCCGCGATCAAATCGTACGTTCGCGAACTGAGCGTCGTTTTCGGGGATGGCCGCGCGATCGACGAACTCAAAAAAATCGTCAGCGGTAAGGTCCAAGCCGATGACGAAATCCGATTGTCGGCGCTAGCGTCGTTGATCCAAAACAACCCCGATGATCTGCGTCAGATTTGCGAGAGCCTGCTTCAGAATCCGAAAATGAACGTATTGGCCGCGCAGGGTTTGTCGAGGTTTGACGACCCCGAAATCGGAAAGGCGTTGGTCAAATCCTACAACCGATTCCGTGCTCCCCAGCGGCCCAAGATCATGTCGATCCTGGCGTCACGTCCGTCATTCGCAACCGCGATGCTGGCCGCCATCGAGAAGGGGTCCATCAATCGCCAAGATCTGTCTGCCTTTCAAGTACGTCAAATCCACAGCATGAACGATGCAGATTTAACGAAAACAGTGGGCGAAGTTTGGGGCGAAGTTCGCGATACGCCCGACGCCAAACAAGCGACGATCGATTCGCTGAAGAAGTCACTCGTTCCGAAACAATTGGCCGAAGGCGACAAGAGCCAGGGTCGGGCGTTGTTTGCCAAAGCCTGCCAAACTTGTCATCGCTTGTATGGCGAAGGTGCCCAAGTGGGTCCCGATCTGACCGGCGCGAACCGGGCGAACTTGGACTACTTGTTGACCAATATCATCGACCCCAGCGCGGTGGTCGACAAAGACTTTCGGATGACCATTTTGTTGCTTGAAGACGACCGAATCGTGAACGGATTGGTGACCAGCGAAAATGAGCGAACGTTGTCGATGCAAACAGCAACCGAATCATTCACGATTGACAAAGCAACCATCGCGTCGCGAAAGATCACCGAGAAATCGCCCATGCCGGATGGCTTGTTCGACACGTTATCGGCCGATCAAATCCGTGACCTGGTCGCCTACTTAAGCCATCCCAGCCAGGTACCCATGCCAACCGGTGATGCCAAGCCGTAGCCGGCGATAGTGCAGCTAACATCTGCCAGGATCCCGTTCATAAACGGGATCAATCCTTGGCTGGTACTTGTCCAAATGCTTCGCTAATCAGTTTGCGAACTCGCGCGCCGCTGGACTCGGCCATCGCCTGTTCCGCAACATTTTGAAGCGTTTTGATATCGAGCTTCGACAACAGCGCCTTCAATGCAAAAATCGAAGGCGACGACACCGAAAACTCTCGCAGCCCCAACCCCACCAGCAGTGCAAAGCTGGCGGGATCGCTAGCCATCTCTCCGCAAATGCACAGGTTCTTCCCACAACGTTTCGCCGTAGCGACGGTCTGGGCGATGGCAGCCAGCACGGCAGGGTGTAACGAATCGTAATAATGACTCACGGACGAGTTCCCTCGATCGGCCGCCAACAAGTACTGGATCAAGTCGTTGGTACCGAGCGCGAAAAAGTCAACTTCTTTTGCAAAATGAGTTGCCATCGCGATTGCACCTGGAACTTCGATCATCACTCCAAGCGGCACGTCAGGAATCGTCCAACCCTCGTTCATCAGATTCTGTTTGGCTTCGGCAACGACCATCTTGCACGCTAATACTTCATCCAACGTCGTGACCATTGGAAACATCAACTTGACGTTTCCGTGAGTCGCCGCCATCAAGATCGCTTCGATCTGCGTGCGAAACATATCGCGATGGTCTAACGAGACTCGCACACTTCGCCAACCCAAGAACGGATTGAGTTCTCGCGGCGTATCGAAGTAAGGCAACGACTTGTCGCCACCGATGTCGAGTGTCCGAACCGTCACCGATTGACTAGGAAACCCTTCAACGACGCGGCGATAGATTTCATATTGTGTTTTGCGATCTGGAAAACTTGCTCGCGCCATGTAGGGCAATTCGGTGCGGTAAAGCCCAACGCCTTCGGCACCAAACTGCTGAGCGATTGAAACATCGCTTAACAAACCGATGTTTGCACGCAGCGTGACTTTTGTCCCGTTGACCGTGACCGCGTCGCGCGTCTTGAACTGCTCGAGTTCCTCTTGATGGCGAAGACCGTCAATTTTCAGACGTCGATATTCGGATCGAATTTGCTTGGCGGGCTCGATATGCAACGCGCCGCTTGCCGAATCCAAAATCAAGTTGTTGCCCGGCCGAATTCGACGCGTCGCGTCGGCAACGCCCACCAACGTGGGAATACCTAACGATTTGGCGATGATCACCGCATGTCCGTTTGAATCGGACGCTTCCAAAACCAATCCCAAAATGCGTGCGTGATCCAATAATGCGATATCGGACGGCAACATTTCCTTGGCGACGACAATGGCTTCGTAAGGCAACTGAATGATGTCACGCACCTGTCCGCTTAAATTCGACAACAACCGGCGACCGATGTCCTCCATGTCGGCAGCGCGTTCCTGCAAGTACGGATCGTCCAACCGGCGAAACGCTCGGACGTAGTCTCCGATCACATGTTTGATCGCCGATGCGGCACTCCGTCCGTCATGGATGTCGGCACGCAGTTTCTCCAACAAGACTCGGTCCTGAAGAATCATCAAGTGACTATGGAAAATTGCTGCATCTTCTTCGCTGAGTCGCTGGGCAACTCGCTTTTCGAGACACAACGTTTCGATCTTTGCTTTTTCAATCGCCTCGGACAACCGTTCCTGTTCGGTCCCCAAATCGAAGGGTTCGTCATCGCCAATCTCTGACACGCCAAGATCTTCGTCGATCAGATAAGCCGGCCCCATCGCAACGCCACCGAAACCTAATTCGCCCTTTAACAATAGTGAATCAGTTGGCTCGACCCGTTCAGCGACGACCTGACCATCGGTGCCGACCGGAACGATGGCAACGTCCGTTGATGGCGAATCGTTGTTCCTGAAAGGTTCGTGATCGAGTTGGTCCAACAAACGAGCACTCGCAACGACTGCTGACAACTGAAACGCGATCGTCGTCAACGTGCTGATCTCGATTGGGCCAAACTGGCGCGGCTCGATGGTTTGGATCGCCATCACGCCAATCAAACGTTGACGATCTTGCAGCGGAATGCCAAGAAACGAGTGATAGATTTCTTCGTTCGAATCGGCGATGTAATGGAACCGCGGATGCGATTGCGGTTCACCCACATTGACGATGCTACGAGTTTCCGCGGTGTATCCGATCAAACCTTCGTTGAAACCCAAACTGATCCGACCGGTCGAATCGGATGCCAGCCCCAGAGTCGCTCGCAACACCAACCGATCATTTTCGCAGAGGTAGATCGAACAAACTTCGGACTGCATTCGATCGGCAACCAAACGAACGATATTCCGAAGCGTTTGATCGAGCCCACTCGATTGCAGGATCAGCTTGCTAATGTCCTCCAACGTCGAAAGCCCTAGTCGTTCGCTCTTCGCTGTGTCGGTATCGCGGATTGAATGAGGTTGAACCATGAATCAGCAGACGTCAGCGGAAGCGACGTTGAACGGGCAGACAGAGAATGGAAGGGTCGTAAGAAAGGTTCTGACGTCCTCGCAATCAGCATACCGAATCACAACGATCGACGCCTTCACGACCTCGGATCCCATGAAATCACTTGCAGACACGCAGAAACTAACCTTCGAATACGATTCTTAACAATCTAGCGAGCTAAAGAATGCGGTTTGCCACGATGACTGGCAAGACGAATGCCTTACCAGCGGGCATGTTTCGCTCAATCTGCGGGCATGAAAGATTGACGAAGACGCTTACTGGAAACCCAAGCCCCCGAAGACACCGTTTATCAGCAATTCGACGCCCTCAACAGACACCTTGGCATGAATGAAAGACGAGGTACGGTAACTGCTATCGAGTTGCTGCCGTACGCGACTCTTCTGCTGTTTCCCCAATTTTCGATCGGTCCATGCTCCATGGAGGCTAAGTTCCCCAACTATCGTCACACCAAGATCATTGCGACTCTGGGCCCAGCAACGGAATCGCGCGAGAAGCTAAGTCAGCTGATCAATGTTGGCGTCGATGTATTTCGATTGAACATGGCTCATGCAACTGGCCAGTGGGTCAACGATGTGATCGGATTGGTGCGAGAAGTTTCGGCCCAGATTGGTCGCGACGTCGCTGTGATGATCGACGTCAAAGGCCCCGAGATTCGGACCGGCAGCGTCGACGAACCGATTGAGTTAGTCGCTGGTGAGGAACTGCACCTGTACACCGCCAACGCTGAAGCTCCGATCGAAGGCGAGAAAAGTGTTTCGGTGAACTACCCAGACTTGCCACGCGACATTGACGTTGGCGCGACAGTGTTGATCGACAGTGGATTGATGCGACTGAAAGTTATTTCGAAGACCACCACTACCGTTCGATGCAAAGTGCTAACCCCCGGTTCGATCGGGTCACGCCGACACATCAACCTGCCTGGTGTCGAAGTCAACTTACCGGCACTGACCAAGAAAGACGAAGCCGACTTGATCGCGGGCATTGCTGCGGGCGTGGACTTTGTGGCACTTTCGTTTGTCCGCCGAGCTGCCGACATCCACACGCTTCGCAAATTTCTGGACGAACGCGGATCCAACGCTCGCATCATTGCAAAAATTGAAGAACAAGCCGGCGTTCGGAACATGGACGAGATCATCGACGCGGCTGACGCGATCATGGTCGCGCGAGGTGACCTGGGAATCGAAATCGATTACCACCGCTTACCACTGGTTCAAACTCAGTTGGTCAGCGCATGTCAGTTGCGTGGCAAACCCGTGATCATTGCGACTCACCTTTTGGAATCGATGATCCAATCACCGATTCCAACTCGCGCAGAGATTTCCGATGTTTCCAATGCTGTTCGCGAACAAGCCGACGCGGTCATGTTGTCAGGCGAAACGACGACGGGTCTATATCCACTTGAATCTGTCGATGCGCTCAAGAACATCATCCAAAGTATCGAACCATCGGTCAGCAGTGACTTGAACTCGCGGATTGAACTGCTTGAACCAAAAGCAAAGATGCTGCGAGCGGCAGCGGTACTGGCCCAAGATCTCGGTCAGTCGGGTATCGTTGTGTTCACGCGCAGCGGATTCCTGGCGTATGTGCTTGGCGCATTGCGACCGCGCGGCGTACCGATTTTTGCGTTCACGGACGTCGAATCGACCTTCCGACAATTGCTTTTGCCTTGGGGTGTTGAACCATTTCTGATGGAATTTTCAGACGACCCCGAACAAACAATTCAGGACTCGTTAGACAGGTTGAAACAGAACCGTTGGTGCGTTCCTGGTTCATGGTTGGTGGTGATCACCAATGCGCTAGCGAACGAAAAAGTGATCGACACGATGCAACTTAGAAAAGTCGAGTGACTAAGTCTTGCGATGAATGCGAATCGCAAGTTCGAAACCATCGACTCGAATCAACGACAAGGAACTTCCATGGCTATCGGATTCAATGCACAAAAACCATCCCACGATTTCGTGGGCCAAGTCGACGGTTGGCTCAAAGAGGCAAAGTGCACTGCCGAGAACTGTGATCATGCTGAAGTGATCGTTGATCTAAGCGACGTTACCCGAGTCAGCAGCCATGACCTAAACGAATTGATTCGGCTGCAATTGCACATCAAGAACGGCGGTCAACGATTGGTGTTGTCCAACGTGCAGGAAACAGTCTTTCAAGTCTTCACCTTAACGCGACTCGATCGGCTGATTGAACTGCGTCATGACGGCCATTTCGAACCGCCGAAACCCCACAAACAGCGTTGATGCACTTGAGTGCATTTCGCTTCAAGTACTCGCCGCAACTATGACGTTGATTTTGCTGGCTTGTCTTCTACGACGCTGTCGTCATCGATGTGATCCATCAGCAGTGTCGGACACGATTCTTGTTCGCCACATTGCTTGCAGACAATTCGGACCAAGTCGGATGCACCGATCTTGATGTCTTCTTTGGCACAGAGGTCGTATAACTTCTTCAGGTGAGCGCAGCTCATCAGTCTTCTCTGGGTTACAAGCGATATGGTTGGGAAACAGTCGACTCGTCCAGTGCGCCGCCTTCGCAGTAGCGATGAAATCAACATGGAAACAAGCCGAACTTTACTGTTTCATCGGAAGGTTTCCGACTACGATCCATCAGCGGCGTCAGTCTTGAAATTCTTGTTCGATCGATCGTCGACTCGCAACTTTGCAAGCGGCTTTTCGCTGACCGTTCCCGGCACCAACCAAGGCCCTTGGCTGTGCTGGCGAATCAATCGCATCAGTTCTTCGTTGTCGATCGCTTCGACCTCTAGCAAACGCTGCGTTACGGCTTCTAAAACGTCACGCCGCTGTTCCAAAATCTCGCGAGTTTGGGCCAGCGAATCGTCAATGATACGAGTCACTTCTTTATCAATCAGCTTCGCCATTTCTTCGCTGTGCACAGTTTGGTATCCCTCCCCGCCACCAGCCAAGAAAGCCGATCGATTGCTGCGACGGAAATTGACTCGACCAAGCCGACTCATGCCGTAATCCATGACCATGCTGCGAGCAATTTCAGTGCATCGTTCAAGGTCGTTTTGCGCACCGGTGCTGATGTCTTGGAACGTCATTTCTTCGGTCAACGTTCCGGCCAACAACACTTTCATGTTGCTTTCCAGTTCGGTCTTGGTCATCAAATAACGTTCCGAATCGGGACGTTGCATCGTGTAACCGAGCGCCGCCAAACCACGCGGAATGATGCTGACCTTGTGGACCGGGTCGGTGTTGGGAAGCGCGGCAGCGACAATCGCATGACCGGCTTCGTGATACGCAACACGAATCTTTTCGTCCGCGTTCATCACCCGGTTCTTCTTCTCTAAACCGGCTGTGACCCGTTCAACAGCGTCATTGAATTGATCGCTGCCGACCGTGTTCTTTTCCGCTCGCGCGGCCAACAGTGCCGCTTCGTTGACAAGATTAGCCAAGTCGGCCCCGACGAATCCAGGCGTAATCGACGCGATCTCTCGAAGGTCGACCTTCTCGTCCAATTTCACATTCTTGACGTGGACTTTAAGAATCGCTTCGCGGCCACCAACATCGGGCCGGTCCACCAACACGTGACGGTCAAAACGACCGGGACGAAGCAGTGCCGGGTCAAGTGTTTCTGGACGGTTCGTCGCGGCGATGACGATC
Organism: Rubripirellula reticaptiva; assembly: GCF_007860175.1. Classification (NCBI taxonomy): domain Bacteria; kingdom Pseudomonadati; phylum Planctomycetota; class Planctomycetia; order Pirellulales; family Pirellulaceae; genus Rubripirellula; species Rubripirellula reticaptiva. The sequence goes on from NZ_SJPX01000001.1 coordinate 931,726, forward strand.
ACACCCGAGTTCGATACGAATCCGTCCATCTCGACCAACAGAGCATTGAGTGTCTGTTCGCGTTCATCATGACCGCCCACCGAGTTACCGCTGCGGCTCTTTCCGAGCGCATCGAGTTCGTCGATGAAGATGATGCACGGCGCTCGATTGGTGGCTTGCTGGAACATGTCACGAACACGCGCCGCCCCTACGCCGACATACATTTCGACAAAGTCGCTGCCCGAGAGACTAAAGAAAGGCACACCGGCCTCGCCTGCGATCGCTTTGGCAAGCAACGTCTTTCCTGTTCCCGGTGGTCCGACCAAGAGGACACCCTTGGGGATGCGTCCGCCAAGCGCCTGATACTTGTCGCTGTTCTTTAAGAAGTCGACAATTTCGCGGACTTCTTCGACTGCTTCGTCGATGCCCGCGGCGTCATCAAACGACAGGGCAAGCTCTTCTTGGCTGTACAGTTTGCCACGGCTGCGTGAGAACGACATTGGCGATCCAACTCCACCGATGCGGCGCAGCATCATGATGCCCAAGAACACCAGAATGCCGATCATCAACAGTTCAGGCCAATGATCTTGCAACAATCGGCTGGGGCGGGCGTTATCCCAGGTCACACCGGATGCTTCCAAATAACTGACCAAACGTTCGTGTTCGGATTCGTTGTAAGTGTCACGGATGGTCTGAAACTCAACCCGTTTGGCTGCTTCCTTTGGCGCGTTTCCGCCCATGCCAAGGGATCGGTACATCACGGTTCCCGTGATCAATTCGTCAGCCACTAAGACGTCTTGAAGTTCACTGTACTCGATCAAAATTTCTGGATTTTTGGTCGACTTGACGACCAATGTCGGCCTCGCCCGCGACGTTTTTTTGGTTGACGGCAATGCGACCGAAGACGCAGATCCAGCGTCTTTTGAGTCCGATTTCTTGATGTCGACGGACTCCGATTTCTGGTCTCCCGCTTCGTCGACCGGCGATTCCGCTAGATCGGCTTTGGCGACCGTTGTTTCGTCAACCTTTGGTTCGTCGCCGGCAGATTCGTCAACAATGGGTTCATCGACAGCGGCTGTCGCATCCGCGGCCACTTGCGTTTTTGCCTCAGCCGCCATTTCCAGCAATGACATCAGTTCCGGATAACGGAGCTGGCGCTGGGTGCTGCCAAACAGAAACGCGCTGACCAATACCGCCGTGGTGACCAACACCAGAACCAACCAGACATTTCCGCCCGGCTTGGAGTCACCATTTCGCTGTGGATTGTCGCTCATGGGCTATCGAATGTTCGCTTTTGGAAAACAAGAGTTCGTAAGGGGTTCAGAAGGCATCTTACCCCACTTCGCCAACAGAACGAATCGTCAGTCAAAATGGCGTAGATTGCCCAATCTTCAGTCTCGTTACGCATTGTCGGACTGACTATGTTCTTCGGCAACCGTCTGGCGTCACAACCTTCTTTGCGACCGGGTCGTAACGATGGTTCGGATCGTCCATCATGGTAAGCGATCGATTTTCTGCGGCTGCATCATTCGCGTTCCTCTCACTTTGTGCCACTTCGCTGTGATTGACCCTGGTTCCGACGCAACATCGACGCCCAATTCCACCCCACAGTCGGGTAAATCAGGGTCCGTTACCTCAGAGTCCCACCACTCCGATGACGCACCTGCTGCAGTCCAAGAACTCAAATCCAGCAATCGCAAAGTCCAAAACGTGGCAGTTTTGGGGGCCACCGGCAGCATCGGCACCGCGACCGCCGAAGTGATCACCCATCTGAATCAAACCGACACCGAGTCAGAATGGCGAATGTGGGCAGCCTCGGGACACCGCAATCTGGACGGATTGATGCAAATCGCCGCTGCCGCCGATCCTGGCCCGCAGTGGTTGGTGATGTCCGATCCGGAATCGGCCAAAACATTCGCGGATACCCGCAAAGATTTGATTGCTAGCAACAATCTGACCGGCATCCGGCTCGACTACGGATCGGATGCGTTGATCGAAGTCGCCCAGCACCCGGAGGTGGACGTCGTAGTGGCAGCGATCGTGGGGCGAGCCGGGCTGGAAAGCACTTTGGCCGCCGTCGAAGCAGGCAAACGGGTAGCTTTGGCGAATAAAGAGACTTTGGTCGTCGCTGGGCCGCTAGTTCGGCGGGCGATGCAGGCCAGCGGAGCCGAGATTCTGCCCGTCGACAGCGAGCATTCGGCAATCTTCCAGTGTATGGGGCCGGCGACGATCGCGGGATCAGATTGTCCAGCGCCGAAGCCCAAAAAGCTGATTCTAACCGCCAGTGGAGGCCCATTTCGCACCTGGTCCAAGCAACAGATGCAGTCCGCCACGATCGAATCGGCGCTCGACCACCCGACGTGGGATATGGGGCCGAAAATCACGATCGATTCCGCCACGATGATGAACAAGGCATTGGAAATCATCGAAGCACGCTGGCTATTTGATTTGCCGGCCGACGCGATCGAGGTGGTCATTCATCCGCAATCGATCATCCATTCCATGGTCGAATTCGATGACGGATCAGTGTTAGCTCAGTTGAGCCCCCCAGATATGAAATTGCCGATCCAGTACGCGCTGACCTACCCGCGGCGGCTGCCCTGCGCCTCGCCGGGTCTGGACCGAGGCCGGCAATGGGATTTGACGCTCGAAGTCGCTGACCTCGAGCGTTTTCCCGGTTTGGCGTTAGGATTCGAGGTTGCTGCGGCTGGCGGTACCGCTGGTGCAGTCGTCAACGCGGCCAACGAAGAGGCGGTCGGCCTGTTCCTAGACGGGCAAATTCGGTTTACTGACATTGTTTCGGGGTGCCGCGACGTGTTGGCAAACCACACTCACGAATCCGACCCACCGCTGGCTCGGTTACTGGAACTGGACCGTTGGGCTCGGCTAGAAACCCGAAACCGATTTAAGCTGTAAACCAATCAACGCGGATTCGCGTCGAACACGATAAGACATACCGAACTGAAACCCTGCATTCCCCACCCATCCGGACGCCGACATTTTGGTCGACAAATTTATCCCCGTCCGGACCGAACGTTTTAGGCACAACTGAAGATGTTGATTGACTCGATCGCAGCGGCGATTCCAATTTTTGATGCGATCGCTTTGGCGGCTTCCCTGCCGATTGCTGACCTTTCGCTGGTCGACCTGCCGCTGGCCGCCACGGATGACCCTGGATTCGTATCATCCTTGCTGACCAACATCATGCTGTGGGGCCGAGTCGCGCTGGGCATTGGCTTGGTGATTTTCGTTCATGAACTCGGGCACTTCGTCGCCGCCAAATCGTTCGGCGTCAAATGCGAAAAGTTCTATGTCGGCTTTGACGTGCCGATCAAAATCGGACCGATCAAGTTTCCGCGGACGCTGGGCAAGTTCACCTACGGCGAAACCGAATACGGCATCGGCATCATCCCGCTTGGCGGATACGTGAAGATGCTCGGCCAAGACGACGATCCGCGCAAACTCGAAGAAGAAAACAAACGCATCACCGTCGACAGTGACACGGCCGAAGAACCCGTGCTGGACCCGCGCAGTTTCCCCGCCAAACCTGTTTGGCAGCGAATGATCATCATCAGCGCCGGCGTCGTGGTGAATGTCATCACCGGTATCTTGTTCGCTGCGATGGCGTTCGGATACGGCGTCACTTACAGCCCCGCGATCGTCGGCGGCGTCACGCCAGGCGGCCCTGCGTGGCAAGCCGGAATCGAACCGGGCGGAAAAGTTCTATCGATCGGAACGTTGCATGACGACAACATGCACTTTCGTGAAATGAAGATGGAGATCCTGACGCAAGGATTCGAAAAGCCCGACCAACCGATCGACGTGGCCATCCAGTACGACGACGGTGTCCGCAACTTTAAACTGCAACCCAAGGGGCTGCCGGACAATAAAGAGTTCCGCATGATCGGTGTCGCGATTCCCGAATCAGTCACACTCGACACGAAATCATACGCACGCCCTCAAAGCGTCGCTGCCGAAGCATTCACCGAAGCCGATGCTGGCGCGACCATCACGGCATTCGGCGATACGGCGATCGACGATTCCTCGATCGTGCCCGGCACCAACTTCTTTGATTACTTGTACACACACCCAAGTGAATCCATCGAGTTGACCCTAACGCGCGCGGACGAGGCCAAGACCGTTACCAAGGTCACCCTGCCGCCGCAAAAAGCAAAATCGATCGGCATCCGCTACGCCGTCGGCCCGATCGTTGCCTTGGTTGACGGCGGACCAGCCGATAAAGCCGGACTAAAAGTCGGCGACATGATCGAAGCGGTTGCTGACAACGAATCGGTTGACGCCTACAGCTTGCCAAACCAACTGGTCGGATCGACCGAACCACTGACCTTCCGAGTCCGCCGAGGACAAGACGATGCAGCAGAGACCGTGTCGATCACGATCACTCCCAACGATTCGCTGCAAACGCTTTCGCCAACTGCGGTGCTGTCGGGCGACATCGGTGTCAACTCGTTTGGATTTGCTTACAAGCCATTGCCCACGGTAAGCCGTGTGCTGGATGAACAGTCCACCGATGGCGAGGCTTTGCAACCCGGCGATCAACTGCAAGAAGTCCGTTTGGTGATGGACGATGCAGACATGCCCGAGTGGTTGAAGGACGAACGATACGCACCGGTCCTTGAATCGCTGCGTGAAGGCCAGGAATTCACTTCGACGACGCCATTAAATGCGTTTGTCGATACGATCCAGTACTTGCCCATCGGGGCAAAGCTGGAAGTCAAAGCGACTCGCGGAACCGACAATAAAATCGTTTCATCAACGCTGGCCATCCAGGAAGACGACCGATACTTGTTCGATCGAGGACTCGGATTGCCTCCGCGCGAAGCCGTCCAGCAAGCCGACTCGATCGGCCAGGCGTTATCGCTGGGATTCCGCGAAGGTCAACGTCGTTTCAAAGATGTCGTGCGATTCTTGAAGATGTTGCCGCAAGGTCGCATCGGTCTGAAACACGTTGGCGGCCCGCTGGCGATTGTCGACATCGCCAAGAATGAAGCCGAAAAAGGGATCTCTCCCCAATTGATGTTCTTGACGATGTTGAGCATGAACTTGGCGATCTTGAACTTCCTGCCGATCCCTGCGCTCGACGGAGGTCACATGATGTTCCTGCTGTATGAATTGGTCGTCGGCAAGCGTGCGAACGAACAACTGGAATTCCGCCTGACCATCATCGGACTGCTATCGCTGTTGACCTTGATGGTCGTGGTCTTCGCCAATGACTTGTTCCGGTATCTGAACTAGCTGTCATGCCATCCGGCGAAGCATAGCTCGTCGGTCCCTGCCGCGTTTGCAGCAGGGACCCAAACCCATGCGTCTATTTTGCCAGATCAACAGCTACGATCTCTTTGTCGTTGCGTGCGAAAACAGTCTGTCCAGAATACGCGGGATGACTCCACACCACGGACCGGCCAAAACACTCTGAGGTCGGTTCGAGGACGTGGAAGCGACCGAGGTCTTCGTAACCCGTCGCCGTCAATTTTGCCATTTGCAGGTCGCCGGTTTCGCTGAAAATCAAATAGCGATCGGTGTCGGCCACTCGAGTCAAGAAAGCGGTTCCGTGTTTAATGAATCGTTTCTCGTCGGGCTTGGTGGCTTCGAACGTTGACCACAACCGCGAACCGTCTTTGGCATCGACCGCGATCAAGCTGCCTTGGTCACAATCGGTTCCGTAGACGACACCGTCTGCGAAAATCGGTGTCGCATTGGCGCTGTGAACTGCGTTCTTTGGTTCGCCTCGCCAAATTTCTTTGGCGCTAGGACGATCGTTTGCCAGTTCGATCATCACCGCTTCGGTGCGAATGCCACTGGCATACATCAGGTCACCGTCAACCATGGGACGCGCGATCGACATTTCAAAGCTCGGTTCGATCGGGATGCTCCAGTACTGTTTGCCGGTCGCAGGATCCAAACTAGTCACTGACGTTGGCGTGTAAGCGATCAATTGCCTCGCACCACCATGCTCGATAATCGACGGAGGACAATAACCGGCTGCCGAATCGATTGCTTTCCATTTCACTTCGCCGGTCAACTTGTCGAATGCGACGATGCCTTGTCCGTCGCCGCCGACCATGGTGTAAAGCAGATCACTATCGACCAACGGGTGTGCAGAAAATCCCCAGATTGGCACTTCCGCAGAAAAGTCTTCCTTCAGGCTTCGTTTCCAAACCAATTCGCCGTCGGTGACTCGCAAAGCCTGCAAGTCGCCTTCGCTGCCCAGAATGTAAACATGTCCGCCATCAACGGTCGGCGTGCAACGTGGGCCGGCTGGATAGGAAATGCTGTAGGGGCAATTGTAAGCATATTGCCAAAGCTGTTTTCCGGACCCGGCCTCCAGCACGGTCAAACGTTCTTGCCCTTGCAAATTGGCTCGTTCGCCGGGATTGTTAAACGCTTCGCCAGCGGTTTTTTGATAGTCAAACACGAACACGCGGCCGTCTACGACCGCAGGACCAGCGTAGCCGCCTGCGATCGGCGTTCGCCATTTGACCTTCAAGCCTTCGGCAGGCACCTCGTCGATGATTCCCTTTTCACGGTACACTCCATCCCGAGACGGCCCCATCCATCCCGGCCAATTATCAGCCATGGAATCACTCGCCGTGATTGCGGTAAAACAAAACGCCGCGACCGTTGAAAAGAGTCGCATTCGGCCAAAGGGTCGATAGAGCATGGATCAAGAGGTCCGTTATAAAGAGTGTGGGCAGCAAGACTTTTCATTGTAGGCTAGGACGAAAGTTTAAATGACCACCGATGCAGCCCAACCGCCCCCCATGCCAAGTCGAGCAACGAAAACGTTGGTTTTGATGCGACACGCAAAGAGCGACTGGGGTGATTCCAGCCTTTCGGATCATGACCGTCCGCTGAATAAACGCGGTAACCGTGACGCGCCGATCATGGGAAAATGGCTTGCCGACGTTGCCCCCACCCCTAGCTTGGTGCTGTCGTCATCCGCGGTCCGAACCCAAGAAACCGTTGCCGCGATGACATCGAACTGGTCGACCCAACCGACCATCAGGCTGTTGGAATCCCTGTACTTGGCCGGTCCCGAAGCGATCTGGCGAACGGCGGCCAGCGAAGGTGGTCAGCACGATTGCGTGATGATGCTCGGGCACAATCCGGGCATGAGCCAACTGACCAGTTTGATGGCCGACCGTGGGATCGAGATGCCAACCGCTTGCATGGCAATCTTTCGATTAAGCATCACCCGTTGGAGTGAATGGTCTAAGGATACGGATCTTGAATTCGTGCAATTCATGAGCCCCAAGCTGCTTTAGGATTTCGATGTCTGCAACGCTTGCATGGATCACCTCGCTTGCCATCCTTGCGGGGCACTTCGGTTTGATGCTGTCCAGTTACAACCGCATCAACGGGTTCGGATGGCCTCGCAAAAACATCAAACGATGTACCAAAGTCATGTTTGCGTTTACGCTTGCCTGGCCGATCATCGCAGCCGTCGTGTGGCGAGAATTCTTGACGGACTGGTTGGGCGGACACGCGGACATCGCGTCGGTGCCGCCGGTACTAGCGGTGTACTCAATCCTTTGCTTGATCGCGTGGCCGATGCTGGGGATTCCCTGGTTGTACTTCCGACCGGCCTTGGGAATCGAAGCGGTGAAAGCGATGGTCAAGACTGAAGTCGTTCCGGTGCAACAAGTGGTATCGAACCGATTGGCGTTGACGAAAAAGTGCAAACTCGAGTCTCGCTTGCCCATCAATCAAGTATTTGATCTGTCGATTGATCAGATTGATTTGCCCATCGTCGGCCTGCCTACAAAGCTAGACGGGTACCGCATTGCTCATTTGTCCGACATTCATTTAACCGGCGACATCCATCCGGACTTCGCGGGTTACGCAGTCGAACGAGCGAACCGCTGGAATCCGCACTTGATGGCACTAACCGGTGACATCATCGATAAACAGCCTTGCATCGATTGGCTGGGACAAATTTTCGGCCCCGCCCGAGCTCGAGACGGCTGCTACTTTGTGCTTGGCAATCATGACACACGGATCGTTGATTCGTGGCAAACTCGTGAAGCGATGGACCGTGCAGGATGGACAGACCTCGGCAGCCGGGGGCTAAAGACATCGCTCGGCGGAGTCGGCTCGATGATCATCGGCAACGAACATCCTTGGTACCAACGGCCAACGATCGATCCCAAATCTGAGGAAGGCTTCCGCTTGTTGCTGAGCCATAGCCCGGACCAATTCGGCTGGGCTCGACAACACAACGTCACGCTGATGTTGGCCGGACACACCCATGGTGGCCAAGGGCGATTACCAGTCGCCGGCCCCCTGCTAAGCCCCAGTTTCCACGGCAGCCGTTACGCATCAGGTAACTTCTATCGTTACCCAACAACGATGCACGTGACTCGCGGGTTGGCCGGCACCCATTTAATCCGCATCAACTGCCGACCTCAACTCTCGCTGCTGACCTTACGGGTCGCAACGTAAAACACAACGGCAAGGTTACTCGATTGTCAGATTACTGAGGACCGTGTGTTTAGCGAACGAAATTTCGCCGACGTGCATACTTGTAACCGGGAATGAAAAAACACGCGGCGGCAACAAGTCCGAACCAGAAGTGGGCAAAATCCGGATACATCGCCATCACCACCGAAACCGCCAACAGCGAGGCTGCTTGCAAGTAGAAGGTGCCGTTGAACATGCCAGCTTTGACGATAAATACCATCGCGCTGATAATTCCCAACATCGGCGACAAACTTAGCACCGGCATCTCAAGCCACCATTCCAGTGGGAACAGCAGGCCGATGGCAATCATGCTGGCGCCCCACACATGCGCGACTTGCCGTTCGATGAACGTAACCGGCCCCATGCGCCGGCGCATCGACCAAAACACGGTCGCCCAAGCGCCCAATCCAACCGTCCAAACAGCCGCATAGATCCAGCGCTGTTGGACGTTGTGATAGTCAAGCTGCCACGTCAACAGACACGCAACCAGGATGACCAACGAGTGCCAAATCCACAACGTGCCCCAATTCTCTAAAACGGCTGCGTGATGAGTTTCGCGGAACAGCCGAGCGACGACTTGACTGAACCGGCCGCTGCCAGCGGCAACCCGCTCGTCATCCAAGTAGGCTTTCAAATCGTCGGCCAACGCACCGGCCGATTCGTAACGTAAGTCAATCGGTTTTTGCAAACACCGAATCGTGATCATTTCCAAGTCACGATCCAAACTCGGACGCAGTGCACGGGGCGGTGCCGGGTCTTGTTCGATCACCAACATCACCAACTCCATCGGTGATTCGGCAACCAAGGGCGGACGTCCCGTCAGTGCGAAATACAGCACGCATCCGAGACCGTACACGTCGCTGGCCGGTCCCACCAAACCGCGTCGACCGCCGGCCTGTTCAGGTGACATATAAGCCGGCGTTCCCAACAACATGCCGCTACGAGTTAGTTCATCGCTGTCGGTGATCTGCTTGGCCAACCCAAAGTCAGTCACCATCGCCGTGCCATCATCGGCGATCAAAATATTGCTGGGCTTCAAATCGCGATGCAAAACTCCGTGTCGGTGAGCAAACTCGATTGCGCAAGCGATGTCCGCGACGATTCTGGCGGCCTGTCGCTGCGGCAGCGGTCCATCAGCGACCATCTCGGCCAGCGTCACTCCCTCAACCAACTGCATGCTAAAGAAGGGCCGACCGTCGACGTCACCCACTTCATAGACCGGTACGATCCCGGCATGTTCCAGCTTCGCCGTCGCCGCAGCTTCGGCCATGAAACGGTTCAGGTCCGTTTCGCTTGCTAGCCCTCCTCGCAAAATCATCTTGACCGCAACGTCGCGTCCGAGACTGATTTGCCGCGCCCGAAAAACAACGCCCATTCCGCCGCGGCCAAGTTCTTCGATCAACTGATAGTCGCCCACCGTCGTCGGCAATTGCAGACTTCGCCAACGACTGCCAGCCGCTGTTTCGTCGACCAAACCCTCGTCTCGACCAGCACCGGCGGTGTCCGTCACCAGTACGGCACCGAGCAAACTTTTTAGTTCATCCGCCAGATCGGGATTGCTGGTACAGACCGTTTCAATATCAATGATTTCGCCGCGACAGATCGCATCAGTAACCTCGGACAAGACATTCGCCAACCGTTGATCGCGATCGCTCACTCGCCGCTCTCGCTGGCATTGGGATTGATCGATTGATCTTCCAGCAACTCACGCAGACGCCGCACCGCACGCAGGTATCGCATGCTGGCCGCGGGCGGATTCAGATTCATCACTTGCGAGATTTCGAGATTCGTCAAATGCTCGTAGTGCCGCATCAAAATGATCTCGCGATCTTGATCGCCAAGTTGTTCGATCGCAGCCTCGACTTGACCGGCGATCTCTCGCTGAGTCGCCGCGGCAGCGGGTGTCAGCGCCGGGTCGCATAACTGAATCGCCAGTTCCATCGTCGAGTGATCCGATCCTGCCGGAACCGACATTGGTTGCTCGCGGTCCATGTTTCGCTTTGCCGAAACACGATGACGACGATAGGTATCGATGATTCGGTCCCAGGCGATCTGACGCAGCCAAAGATGAAACGCCATCGCTGGATCATCAAGGTATTTGCTAAGCCGATTGTTGGCTTCGATCATCACATCTTGAACGACATCGCTAACATCAACACGACGCTGGACTTTTCGATCCAGACGCATTTCCACCAGCCGGCGAATCGGTGCACGATGTCGTTCTAAAAGGGTATTCACCGCGTCAACATCGCCGTTCTTTGCCGATTTAAGCAAAGTTTCGGTACGGTCGTCGCTAGGCCAAATTGATTTTTCCAACAAAAACTCCTGGTGGCATGTTCGACACCAGCAAAGGTAAGAACGGTCTCTATAGTTTGCGAATCTTGATGTTCTTGAAACGTACTGTCATCGCCGGGCCTTTGTGCAATTGCAAAGCGATAATGCCTGTCTTGGCGGCCTTATCGGATTGCTCGTCGATCACTTCGCTGGTCATCGCGCCATTAATGAAGTGCTGAAGATGGTTTCCATCGGCAACGACACGAAAGTCATTCCACTTGCCCGGGTGAATGCCGTTGCCCAGCTTTTCGGCATTGCCAAACTGAACCTTAGATTTTTTACCGTCCGATCCAATGGTGACCGTTTCGCCACGCAGTGCCAGAATTCCGCGAGCCTTTTCTTCGTACAGAATGCCCGCAAATTTGTTCGCATCGTCAATGTCAGCCTGATAGCCCGACACAACGTACTTGGCTTCATCAACCACTCGGCTGCGATACTGGATTCCGGAATTGCCACCTTCGATCTTGAACTCGGCCGTCAATTCAAAGTTTTCGAATTCTTCCGCTTTGTAGATCAGGAATGTATTGCCATCGATCGGGTCACTATCGGTCGTTCGACCGACAATTTGTCCATCCTCGGTTGACCACAAATCTTCACGACCGACCCATCCGGTCAAATCCTTGCCGTCGAATAGCACCACCGTATCGGCTGCTTCGGCCGTGGCCGTATCCTCGGCGCTAGCGACCGAACCAACCGAAAACAAACAGACCAGTGAAAGTGCGAAAGAAATCTTCATGGGTGGGGACAACCTTTTAGGGGCGAGATGGAAATAGGGGGTGATATCGATGCCGACAGTGTAGTTGATCCGCCAATGCCTGGACTCATTCTGCCGGCCCGATTCCGCCCATCGTATTCCAATATCCGCCGCGTGAATGATCAAACTTCAGTTTAGCGCCGCGGAAAGACTCGTCGAATCCGGCTTCGTCGCTCCACACCCGGTGACCGCCAACGTACGTGGCAACTGGCCACCCCGTCAGGGTCGATCCGTGCCACGGACTCCACCTTGTCTTGGTGTGCTGTTCCTCGTCGCAAATAGTTCGCTGTTTCTGCAAATCGACCAGGACTAAATCCGCATCGTAACCTGCCTCGATTCTGCCCTTGCCAACGATATCCCAGACACGCGCAGGTGCATCGCACATCCACGACGCGACCTGGTTAATCGTACACCGCCCCGTCACCACTCGGTCCAACATCAACGCCAACGAGTTCTCGACTGCAGGCAAACCCGAGGGGCTCTCCGGATAGGGTTTTGATTTTTCTTCCAACGTGTGCGGTGCGTGATCCGTCGCAATCACTTGGATGGTTCCGTCGAGCAGTGCGTTCCACAAACCATCGTTGTCGGACTTCGTTTTGATCGAAGGGTTCATTTGAATTCGACTTCCCAGACGCGGGTAATCGTCAACGTTGAAAAAAATGTGGTGCAAACAAATCTCGGCTGTCACAAAAGGCGATCCATCGACCAGCAACGGCAATTCGGCGGCCGTCGAAACGTGCAGTACATGAAATCGATGTTGGTGACGACGGGCCAATTCAGTCGCTCGCCGAGTTGCAATCACGGCAGCGTTCTCGTCACGAATTCGCGAGTGGTCGGTGATGTCCGACGTACCGGCAAGCCGAGCCGCATTGGCTCGCACTGTCGTTTCATCTTCGCAATGAGCACAAATCGGCAACGTCGTTTCCGCAAAAATTCGCTCCAGTGCTTCCTGTTGATCGACCAACAAATTGCCGGTGCTGCTGCCGATAAAAATCTTGATGCCGGGAACATCCTTCGCCGCATTCAGCTCGGCAACGTTGTCAGGTGTAGCGCCGATGTAAAAACCATAATTCACCAGCGACTTTTGGGCAGCGATTGCGTCCTTCGCGCGGACGCCCTCGACTGTCACTGCCGGAGGCTTGGTGTTTGGCATTTCGAGAAACGAAGTTACTCCGCCAGCGGCACAAGCGTGCGATGCAGTCGCCAAGTCTTCTTTGTGAGTCAGGCCAGGTTCGCGGAAATGAACTTGGTCGTCGATCACACCAGGCATCAAATGCAAACCGGCACAGTCAATCACTTCATCTGCCTGAACGTTTGAACCACCGTCCACATCAAGGATTCGACCGTTTTCGACGACAACCGATGCCGTGCGAACCCCATCATGAAAAACGACTTCAGCGTTGCGAAAGACTGTGCGAGTCATGGTTGAATTTCCGAGTGGCAAGAGCGAAATCATGTCATCTTAAATTAACAACCACAGCGAGAGCGATGAACCCGACACATTTACCACCGCCAATTTCGCGTCTGACAAAGCAAAACTCACTTGCCCATCGATCGACGAAAAGCGTCAAAAGCGTCTCGATAGGCAGCCGGCGGTGGTTTGCGATTTCCCGAATCACGAATTCCTTGCATCGCATCCGCCGCGTCGCGAGCATTGCCAGTGGTCGCCGTACCCGGTTCACGCAGCCCCAAACTTCGCAGCGCGTCTTCGATTTGTTGATTCGACTTGGCCTCGCCCGCAGGACTGCCCAGATCGCGGACACCCTTCCATCGATCGCGAAACTTTTGCAAGTCGGCCGGAGTCCAATTCAGTTTTCGAAGTAACTCGGAATCCGGTTGGTCGCGAGTCTGTTCCAAGTAATCCAAAACCAGGTCGGTTGCTTCTTTGGCGTAGTCCGTGTTGACGGCATCAGGTGGCAATTCGACGTCACCACCTCTGCCCAAACCGTCATTGCCGTCGCCCATCCCCGGACTCATCTCGCTGTTTGCGTCGTCTTGATTTTCTCGCCTTGCCTTCGCCGATGCAGCGTTTGATCCACTTGAAGCGGATTCGCCCGAATCGGACGCGCTGGGTTCGCCTTTGGCAGAGTCGTCAGATTTGGCAGATCCGGATTTGCTTGAATCCGACGCTGCCGAATTTCCATCCGATTGACCAGGCTCGCCTGACTGACCGGATTGTCTCGATTCGGCCGAAGAAGCTGACTCGCCAGATTGCCCCTGATCACCGCTTGGTTCGCCCGTGCCGGGATCGGCTTTGCCAGCTTCACCGCTAGCAGACTGCGGGTCCGTTGGACTTCCGGTTGGATCGTCCGATGCAGACTGATCGCCAGACGATTCACCTTTCGAAGGATCTCCGGCCGCCGACTCGCCGGACTCCGGTGCATCACCTTGTTTCGAACCGGCGGACTCAGCACCGTTTTGATTTGCATTCGTTTGATCAGATCCTTTGTCACCGGCGTCTCGTTCGCCAGCACCTGTTTCGCTCGAACTTTCGCCGCCTTGCGATGGCTGTCCTTCGGCTTGACCGCCCTCTTTTGATTTCTGGTCGAGATATTCTTTGATTCGTTCGAACGCCTCGGCATCGTGCTGGGGCGATGCGGGCTCGCCTTGACCATCAGCCGAACCGGGTTGACCTGGTTGGCGATCGCTCTTGCCTTCGCCTTTGCTGCCGCTGCTGCTACTTTCACCACCCTGATTTTCACCATCCGATCGTTCACCACTCTGCGCAGGCGATGAATTTCTGTCGCTCTGCTTGCCGCTTGGCGTGCTACCCGAATCCGACGATTGCCCCTCCGTGCCGCCAGACTCAGCGCCTGGTTCCGCGTCAGATTCCTGACCGGGTTCCCTACTGGAATCACCACCGGACGCACCAGAGTCTTGACTTCCCGTTGATTTCTCACCCGGTTCGTTACCCTGTGGATCACTCGACTGATCACCGGATTGGGAATCGTTCGACTTCGATTCACCCGACTGGCCGTCCCCTGACGATCCGGCGTCCGAGGGTTCGTTTTCAGAGTCGTTCTGCCCTGATGATTCCCCCGAATCACCGCCCGATTCACCTTTGCCCGGTTGTTGCTGTTTGGCGTCTGGACCACCGCTGCCGCCGCCTGATTGCGGTTGACCTTCGCCAGACGAGTTACCACCCGCCCCATCGTCCTTCTTCTTTGCGTTGCTTGCCGGTTGGTCATCGGGCGCCGACATACCTTCGCTTTCCGGATCACCCGCGGGCGGCAGCGCGTCCGCGGCCACGATCCGTAACGTGATCGGGTCTGTCCGCGTCACGTTAGGTTCGATCGTCTGATCACCTTCGACAAATCGATTGTCAGTCGCCACCGCAATCACTTCGACGGTGTCACCGATCCGCATCCCCAAACCGCCCCGCAATTGATCGCCGGGACGAAACCGATATTCGGCAACTTGGTTGCCGGCGGCACGATTTCTGTTGTCAGCGCTGGGACTCCAAATCACCGGCTGGGCAATCATGTCGATGCCGCTGCGGATCTCTAACCGAATCTCTTTCAATCCAAAATCAGGGTCGGCTGCATGGACTTCGATGATTTGCTGAGCATTGATGGGGACGTTTTTCGGAGAATTGACTGGCATCACGATCGCAACTTCGGGTGCCAAGTCGGCGATCACTCGAATCGGATAGATAATCGGATCCGGATTGGTTTGATCGGATGGGTCCCAAACACGAATGCGATAGCTGTCCAGTTCCACCGCCGATGACCGCCCGCGTGTTCCCTTCAACACGAACGACGCCGACAGACGAGTACCCTCGTTCTCTAGTTTCATTCCCGCAACGCCAGCGGTGGCTCGAACCGTATCGCCAAGTGGACGCGGATTGAACTCGATCGCCGCGCGAGCCACCGAGCGATTGACCGTAGCTCGAACAGTAATTTTAGTGCCTTCGATCGCTTCGATTGCGCCGGTTGATCGAGTGTATTCCGATTGGCGGGTGTACCCCGGTGGCTGATATAGCACGGAATCGAGTGCGACAACGGGAATGTCCCGAACGTTCAAATTAAACGGTCCTGCGACGGCATCGCCAGCAATGATTCGGTATGGCACCACGCCTGATGCGGAATAAGGTAGTGTGAACGAACCGACGAATCGACGCGGTCCACCTTCTGCATCCGGTTCTAAAACTGCTTGCGACGATCCGGCCGGCAGATCCCACTGAACGATCGGTTGTTCGTCCGCTCGCATACCACCGATCATTGCCGATACATCGACCGCACGTCCGGCAATTGCTTCGGCGTCACCGGGCAAGACATCAGCAATCGAAACACGCCGCGGCGAGTCAATCGTTGCCATCGGAGCCGCCAAGCGGATCACTGACTGCAAAGAATTCTTCGGTGAAACGACCGCATAACCAACCAAGATTGACATCGCGATCGCGGTCGCAATCCACCACGCAAGCGTGCCAGTCGCTTCCACGGGCAGCGCGTTATGCTTCTTCAGCCGACCGGCTGCCGAGGCACCGATCGAACGCACCACACGTCCCGACAACCCCGATATGTCGGCGGTGCTGCGAAGGGTGATGTAACTGGTCAGCGCCTGACGCAGCTCAGGCATGTCTCGCTCGAGCGATCGCGCCGCGTACTCAGCCGAAACTTCGTTTCCGATCAGCGGCAGGACACGTTTGTACACGTACCACCCCGAGCCGACCAGAAATCCAACCAACGCGATCCATCGCACCAAAGCACCCGCCGAGTAGATCCACTGATCGACGATCACCCAAATCAAAACACCAACAATCGCGGCAATCACTAGCCCCAAAGACCGGCGAATCAACTCAGCCCACCACAAGGCGGACGCCGTTTCGATAATTCGAGCCTGAATCAACAACTCGGCAGCCGTTGAACCGGTCGGCTGCTTCACTGAATCGGCGGTCACCGCAGAACCAGCGGAACCGGGAGATCGGGACGACGATGAAGGAGAAACGATCGACATCAAGCTTCCAAGCTTCGAATGAGCCACGTCGGTAAGCCGCGTTGGCCAAGGTGAATGAACGCCCCAGTATAAACGAGGCGGCTGAAATTCCCGCATCGAACCTAGTCCCCGATCGCTCATCGGAGGGCGATATTCGCGATTGCAGTAGCAATTGAGGCAGATTCGACGCCGCTATTCAGATTTGAAATCTAATTTGTGGACCGTTTCAATTTGACTGCTAACATCGAAACTAGTGAACATCAAACGACTTACCTTGGCAGGTCCGTAAAACAAAGCAGGTTCAAACCGTATTTCCGCCGGCCAGCTTGATACACTAACAACAACTTTCGCCCCTTAGCTCTCTTCTTCCAAATCTGTCAGTAGACCAATGAGATATGCATTCCGTTTGGCGGAACTCCTCGGACACACTCCGGATCGCCGAAAACGCCCAGGCACCATCAAATCAATCGTCGAGCACACGGGCTTGGATCGTCACCAAGTCGCCTCGCTGTTGAAGAACGAAGCCAAGTACATCCCATTGGATGCATTGTCACGAATTTGTGACTACTTGATCGATCATGGTTACGCACCCGCCGACCAACTGCCAGGCGCCCTGTTTGCGGTCAATGCCGAGAATTTCTGGGAATTGCTCGCCCGCCGTGGTGAAATCGAAATCGTCTTGGGTGTCCGCGAAAACGCCGACACCGCTTCGCCAGACAACGCAACCGTCGTGGCCAGCGATGCGGTGCTGTTTGGCGAACTTCTCAACGGCGTCTCGACTTTGGGGGGCGCCGCCAAGCACCATGGTTTGAACGACGACGACGATAGCTCGGTACAACAAGTTCCCATGCCAGACCGTTTGCAACAAACGCTGGTTTGGAGCCCCGGACAAGTCTCGCTGGAAGACGCCCGGACGCGAGCCACCGAAGTCTTTGAAGGATTCGTCGAAGCTCAAGGTGACCGCGGCATGGTCTGCATCGGCAGCGTGAAAAGCAACCCTGTGGTGGAACTGTTGTTCGCCGATGCGTTCGGTTGCACCCCTTTCGTCACCGAAGACGATGTCGATGACGTATCGGCTCGTTCATGCCCGTTCTTTTTGCGTTACCGTGACAGCGATCCGCAACCCGGTGGCGCCTCGGCAGGCTTGCGTCTTAGCAAGAACGAAGACGCACCCGAGCCAGGTTTCTACTACGAAAAGGACGATGGAACTTGGGATTACGCAGGCGGCAAAGACAAAGACACTGCCCTGGTGTTTTATCTGTTCCGCGAAGCACTTGGCCGGCTCGACATGGTTCTTAGCGGATTCTCGGGACGTGCCACACGCTTGTTGGCGAAGACACTGGCAATCCGTGGCGAAGAGTTTTGGCCACCAGTTTACGAAGAAGATGGTCTGCAAATCGGTGCGTACTTGGTCCAGTACGACAACACTGATTCCAAACCGACTCGCGAAGACTTGCTGTTCAACTCTGGCGGAGCAGCGCAAATCATGCCGCTCTCGCGAGCAGCGATCGCCAAGCGAATTGCACGCCGCTAACCAGCCGCTCCGAACCTCGCCAAACCGCGATTCGGAACTTCAGCTCAGTATCGGCGGTGCGTTCCCCGTTTGGGAAGCACTCGCCGATCAAATGCTTGGTCGGACCTTCGCTGGCTCTTTCTCTGTGCTTGCCAACATCGGCATAGCTTCACTCTGCGACGATTGGGTTCGCTTCAACCAAGCGAAGTGGCGTTTGGCGGCCACCGAGTTACACGTCGCGAACGAACTGATCGTGACGGTATAGGCAATCGCCGCTCCCATCGCGCCGTACCATGAAAACAAAACGATGGTCAGCGTAAACATCATCACCGCGTGAATGCTCAGCAATACAAGCAGCGACTTGCGCTGATCCGAGAACAACAAAAACGTGGGCGCTAGCGAAAACATCGTCCACGCACTCGACCCCAACGCGATCAGGCATAGTTCGGCGTAAGACGTCGCATACTGGTTGCCGTAGAGTCTAAGAATGCGGTCGCCGAAACCCAAAACCACGATGATAAACGCAATGATGCCGATGCCGAGCACCATGAAGCGAGAGCGACCGAGCCGCACAATCCCGTCCCAGTCGCCCGACTCCATCGCGATCGCCAGTGCGGGCTGATAGTACTTGTCGATCGACTTTGACAATAATATCACCAAACAACCGGTTTCAAACGCGGGTGCCAACATCGCCAACGCGTTGGACTCGTGCGGCAGGTGGTGGACGATAAACAAACTTGATCGGAAAAGCCAAGCAATCAGAAACGAAAACAACAGATAGGTCACCCCTTCAATCATCCACGGTCGAAAACAATATTTTGGTGGCTCGGATGACTTGTAGGAACGCAAATGGAACTTGCCAATAGCCGTCCCCAACAGCACACAGCTAAGACTGCCCACTGAAAAACACAGCAATGCCATCAGGGGCGTCACAGTAAAAAAACGAACACTGATCACAACCAAAACAAGTGTCGTAAGCGGCATAGCAACTCGCGAAAGTATCATCGCCACAGTCGGCAACTGCAGTGACATCAGCAGGTCAACGACAACGCCAGCGGCTGCGAAAACCGGCAAGAATGCAATTGCAATCAACGTGGTTGTCAACTTGCTGCCACGCAGAGACGAGAGCTCGGCACCGGCGGCTGCGACGCCCAACACGACGCCCAAACCAACGGCGCCCAGCATTGCAAATCGCAGATAGCCTCGCAACAACGCGGTGTCCTGCGTTGCGGCATACACCGGTACGATCCGCAAGGCATACTTGCCAAACCCGGCTTCGGCAATCGAAGCCAACAAGCCAACCGTCACAATCGCGCCAATATAGTCGTCGAATTCATCCGGACTCAAATGCCGAGCCAGGACGATCGTGATTGCATAGGTCAGGAAAACACCAACCACGCTTAGGGCAATCAAAAACAACGGCACCGAATGAGTATGCGCCGATTCAACAGAACCAGGAAGGTCGCCCGAATCGCGAAAAATCCAAACGTCCGATTCTTTCATGCAAGCGAGTCGACTCTTGAAGCGTCTTAAGTATTTTGCGAACTCTAGCTGGACAGAGAGGTGACCGCGCAGAGGGACAAAACGTATTGTATTCCAAATACGTATCCATGTTCGATCGAACCCGACAAGTTACGACAAAGCGTTCTTAACGACGTCAGTAACACGACATGATCACGCCATCAACGCAATCCGTATGCCGTCCGCCAATCGCGACATCCTTGACTGCCGACGCGAAAATCACGGCACACACTCGGGCGCGATTCATGGTGCTTGCAACGTTTCGTATCCAGATCCAACCAAACACAGGGACCGTCCAGTTCATCGTCGGGAACGTCGTAGGATTCGACGTAAGCCAACCATTCTCGCTTCAAATCGGCTGGCATCGTCGTCCAGTACTCTTCGACCGGGCCTCCATTCTCGCCACGTAAATACGGCGGGTATCCCATGTGCATGCAGCACACACCGCAATCACCACAGTCTTCAATCGTTGGCAGCTTCATCGCGGTCGTTCGTCGGCTCGGTTTTTAGTTTCCACTGTTCATCAAAGAACCCATCGGCCACCACATCGCCTGCAAAAATCAGATCGTTGGTGGTGTCCACGTCAATGATCGCCCAATCTGGCAACATTGCAATCTGGCGTGAATTGCTGATGTTCGAAAAATCACGAAATGTCATTCCGCTGTTCACGACAACGTAACGATTTGGATTCTTCGGATTCGGAAAACACATCACGGCCGCGTGAGAAACCGGATTGTAAGTTTTGTTGCCGACCGTGATCTGTTCGCGACTCCAACCGATCGGCAAACCTGCCGCGATACTCGCCAAGTATCGATTGCTAGTAAAGTCACCAAAACAAACCAGATTGCAAGTCGACACCATCTCTTCGGTCACATCAACGTCATTCACCCATCTCGCTTTGCCGCGCATCAGTGTCTGCCAGCGTTTCGATACATACTGCATTTCTCGATCGATCCATCGCTCGACCTTGCCATGCGTGGCCGGCCGACTGGGCGAAACAAAGACAAACTTTTCGCAAAAAGCATCGTCGATCGGCCCCTGCATTCCGGGGCGTTTACGAAGCGCCGGATCATCGTCCATCGCTTGCAACCATGCACCGTCCCAAACAATCTCGCACTGCAATCCCGTCGCCCGACCGGTATCGCTAACCCGAACGGTTTGTCCGTCGATCGCCACCGTGACTTTCGCTTCATCGCCCGGCCAAGCCGACTTTGCAAAGTCCAAACGTAACCGAGTCACACCGCTCGTCGTCATCTCAATCGCATGGTCGCCCACAATTTTTGCACGAATGCGTCCCGGCAAGAACTGTTCTTCGAGTCCCTCGACCGACAGCCAATCGGCTTCATGATAGCGCAGCAGGTAGGTTGAAAAGTCGATCTGTGTTCTTGGCGACTCGGTTTTAGCACTGGCCAGTTTCCCCAGCGCAGCATCGATCGTTTTCGCCGAATTGGAATCGATCTTGTGCCCCATGCCTTTACCAATAATGTGCTGGTACTGGACGCCTTCCTGCTTTGCCAGCGATGTAACCCGTTCGGCTGCCGCTCGCTGCTTGTCCACTTCGCCGCTGTAGGCGATCAGGTTTGTGTTTCGTAAATTCGTTGTCCATGGCAAAACATCGTACCAGTTCAACAGCTTCTGTCGATTTTCGGTGATCTCGAACGGCTTCGTTTTATCCCAACCCTGATAAACGATCGTGTCCACAAATCCCGCACCCGGGTTGGCGGCAAACCAGCGAGTCGGATCATGGACCGCAAGATGCCAGACGCCCGCGCCACCCATCGAGAAACCGCGCATCGCAATGCGATCACGATCAACCGCAAACAACCGCGACACATGCTCGATCGCCTCGTAAACGTCCGTCTCGCCTGCAAATTTGAACGCGACACAGTGACGGCCAAACGGATGCAATACAAAGGTCTTCGCCGGCGCATACTCGCCAACCTTCGTCATGCGTTCTTTCAAAAACGGAATTTCTGTCTTTGTGTCGCCTCGGCCATGTAGCCAAACATCTAATCGAGATTCGCCCCGACCAACACGGTACCCCGCGGGAATCACCAATCCATACGGTTGGACCGAATCGTCGATCCGAGACGTAAAGCCACCGACCACCAAAGTGGGCTTTTCCGACGATCGGCCGCTGTATCCAAGTAGTTTCAGTCCCCGATCGCCCCGCATCGCAGCTTTCAATCGCCGATCGGCCTCATCCAATAGCATCCCCGCATCCTTGAGTTCCGATGCCTTGAAGAATCCGTTGTGATCGAGAGCCAAGCGAACCGCCCGGACCAATACCTCGACATCGGGCGCCCATCGATCGGCGTCCGCTGAACCTTTCGCCGACGCCTCGATCCGCGAATCCAAATCGGCTACTCGGGCCGATAGTTCGCCGCGGATTCCGGCATCGATTTCGATACCCGCAGGCGGCAACTGCTTGAACTCATCAGCCCTGCTATGCGCGGCTACGGCGCCAAACAAAAACACGAAAAACAATGCGAAACGATACACCGTGGGAATCTCCTACATTGGGTGGGAAGTCTGTCCATGATAACTGGACACACCTTCGACCACAGGAAAAGTCGATTCAATCGGCGTGATTACAAACCGCCTGTACAAACGACTGAATGCCAAAATGCGGCTCAAGCGTCTAAGTTGGTTTCACGATTGAAAACGGCTCGATGCCACGCATCGAAAATTTCGTCGTCAAAGGCAACCAACGTCACGTTTCGTACACCAGTATCGCGCGCAGTGGCCTCGAGAATGGCTCGGACCGAAATTTGAGCGGCTTCGTCAACCGGAAAACGATAGACGCCACAACTGATCGCTGGGAAAGCAATCGATGACGCCCCAATCGCGTCGGCGAGCCACATGGATTGGCGATAGCACGAAGCCAACAGTTCACGCTCATTTGCATTGCCACCCTTCCATACCGGGCCGACGGTATGAATGACATACTTGGCCGGCAACCGGAACCCAGGCGTGACACACGCTAATCCCGTCGGGCAACGAACACCCGGTCGACGCTCGGGAAATGCACGGCACGCAGCTACAATTCATCACCCGCAGCGAGGTGGATCGCACCATCGACACCGCCACCACCCAACATCCATTCATTGGCCGCGTTGACGATCGCGTGAACACTCAGTTTGGTGATGTCGCCGCGCCTGACTTCGATCATTGCTTCGCTTTCGTTCGGGCCACACGAAACTCGGCCAAATACCGAATCTGTTGTTGGTTTGTATCGAACACAATGTACTCGTTGTTCTGAACACCAGAATCAACCGCCTTGCTGAACACACAGTGATGCCCGTCTGGTAACACCGTGTAAGGTAGTGTCCGTCAGAACTACGCGTTCGCAAAAGGACTCACAGCGTTTCAGGCAGTTTCGGTTGCAAAGACGTCCCGCCCGGCGCAGAAAGTTTTGATTGCTGGACTCGGCGCTCTCGACAGTGAGCTAGATTGGTTCGAACAAAAAAGGGCACCAGCACGAACTTGATTTAAGTGCCGCTATTCATCCGATCGGTACGCGAGACGTTGATTACCAGGTCGCTTCCGCTTACACGCAGTCTTTCGAGCTGGTGCTGCCAATCCCGTGCGGCGTCGAGGCAGCCTCGCCGAGACTATCGCCGCCATGGTTCCCCGCATGAAATTACACCAGCATCTAGGTCATGAACTGGCTAGTTCGCTACAACAAGATCATTCTTACCAACCGTGGATCAAGACCCACGCCGGCGACGAATTCGGGCAACTCTGTGCGCAACTCGAATCGCTGCCCGACGATATCGCATCGAAAAGCGCCGCAGTTCATGACGCCTATCTTTACGCGATGCAGTGCGATCTAAAAACTTTCTCAGCAACTTTGCAGGACTAGTAATGACTTCAGTCGCTTTGACCATCGCAGGTTCAGATCCATCAGGCGGAGCAGGCTTGCAGGCTGATTTGAAAACGTTTCATCAGCACGGTGTTTATGGAACGAGCGTTGTCACGCTGCTGACGGTTCAAAACACTCAGGCCGTGTCTGCGGTTGAGATTCTCGACAGTAACTTTGTGCTCGCACAACTCGAGGCCGTCTTAGCCGATATTCCTCCCAACGCCGCCAAAACGGGCGCACTTGGAAACGTCTCCAACATCGAAGCCATCGCCGAGCGGGCGAAGTCATTTGCGTTTCCGCTTGTTGTCGATCCTGTCATGATCAGCAAGCACGGCACGGCGCTGATCGACGACGAAGCGGTTGATGCGTTCACGCATCAGCTCTTACCGAATGCGTTTCTTGTGACACCCAATCTTCACGAGGCGGCAAAACTGGCCGCGTTAGAAATCACCAACGTGCGTTCGATGGAACAAGCAGCGGAGGCGATCGCTCGATTTGGTGTCGCCAACGTACTTGTGAAAGGCGGACATCTCGACGGCGACGCGGTTGATGTGCTTTGGACCGACGGCCGAGCTCACACGCTTCCCGCACCGCGCGTGAATACCCAGCACACACACGGGACCGGCTGCGTTCTCTCAGCTGCAATCACGGCGCGATTAGCAAACGGTGAGAGCCTGGTTCCCGCTGTGAAAGCAGCCAAGCAATTCATCACAGCCGCAATCCGCACAAGCCCAGGCCTGGGCAGCGGCTTCGGTCCAGTGAACCTACACAGTGACGCGGACTCTTGAGCGATTTGGAACTCGATCCTATACACAAGTAAAAACATAGGTAATTCATGCCAGCTTGATTGCTGAGTAGCGGATCTTGGTGCGCCAGGGTATTTCCCAAGATCCATCACGGTCGACCCGAAAAACAAACTGTTATGGACCACTCGAAGGATGCGTAAAAGCATAAATTAACGGCTCTTGCGCATTGCTGTTTTTTTACATCAAGTAGTTTCAAGGGAAAGCCAAGCCGCTTTTCTGATCGAGAATCACTTAGAACGAGCGAGTGAACTCTAGCGACTGAGCCAGCGACGGGCTTCTCTTTCGCCCTCTAGCCAGCCACGTCTGATCCCACCCTCGGTAACGACTGTCGAGGGAGTTGGTCCGTATCTGTGTTCCCTCTTGCCCATTGGACTTCCCATGGTCTGTCTGTTCGTGCCGAAATGTACCCGCGCGATTGATTCGCCAAGGTAAGTTGCCAAGGTTTTACGCTCATGGAATTCTTGTTGGGCATTGGCGTATTGTTTGGGTCCCTTCTGCTTGTCGTGCAAGCCGGCCGCGAGGCTGCTCGCTAGATGCCGTGCGGCAACAACAGGGAACAAATCTGGTTGGCATGACACAACGATTACTCGGCCCTCAAGCGTTTTCCAGTTAGATACGTCTAAGCACATGCGATTCATTTCGATGTTGCCTCGACTACAATGTCAGCCACCAATGACGATTTGAACCACTCCCCATTTTTACGATTCTTGCTGCATCATGACGCACTTCTTCAGATCTGTACTCGTTACTTTGATGCTCGCTGCACACGCCTCGATGGCGCAAGCTCCTCCGTATGATGTTTTCCCGAAAACCGAGCCTCCTTACTACCAGGTGCGATACGAAGCATCCGGACAACCTAGTGAACTGATCTTTCCGGTGAAGTACACGGTCTGGATTCCCGCCAATATTCAAACGCTTCGCGGCATCGTCGTTCACCAACATGGCTGTGGCGAAGGATCGTGCAGTTCAGGATTGACCGGCGCTTACGACTTGCATTGGCAGGCGCTAGCAAAGAAGCATCAGTGCGCATTGTTGTCTCCATCGTACGAACAACCAACGGAAGCCGATTGTCAAATGTGGTGCGATCCACGCAACGGTTCCGCCAGTGCGTTTGATCGAGCCCTCACCGATCTTGGCAAGATGTCAGGACACCCGGAACTTTCCGAAGCTCCGCTTGCCCTTTGGGGACACAGCGGCGGCGGACACTGGTGCGGCGGAATGGTGATGACCCAGCCTGACCGAATCGCGGCCGCGTGGCTTCGTTCGGGCGTCCCCTTGTTCGAAGCCAATCCTGATCGAGGTTCCATCCAGCCACATGCACTTCCCGATGCAGCGCTGCGAGTTCCGATGATGTGCAATCTGGGAACTAAGGAAGGCGTCACTGTGACAGAGGGCCGATTCGCCAAAGTCTGGCCAGCGAATAGGGCGTTCTTCGAAAAGGTTCGCCGAAGCGGTGGATTGCTGGGCATTGCGATTGATCCACGGACAGCGCACGAGTGCGGGAACTCGCGTTACCTGGCGATCCCCTGGTTGGACAAATGTCTGAAGTTGCGATTACCGGTCGAGCCCGGCGAACCGCTACGAGAGATTTCGACCGATCACGCTTGGCTGGCCGAACCGACCGGATCAACGGCGATATCGGCAGCCGAATTCAACGGGGATCGACTCAGCATGATTTGGCTTCCTGACGAAGACATCGCCAAAGCATGGATTCAGTTTCGGCAGAATACGGATGTGGCTGACGTTACCCCACCGCCCGAACCCAGTCATGTCATCATTGATGGAAACCAATTGAGTTGGAATGCCGAAGCGGACCTGCAAAGTGGAATTGAAAAGTTCATTGTGATGCGTGACGGCGAATTTCTAGCTCAGATCGGTGGCGAGAATCGTTTTGGGCGGCCGCTCTTTCAAGGGTTGCAATACAGTGATACGCCGATTCAACCGCTGGCGAAAATGGAGTTCACTGACGAAACAGCAACGAATGGAAACGAGCATGAATACGCGATCATCACGATCAACACCGCGGGCCTGAAGTCCAAACCAACCATCGCTGATGAATACTCAAAGTGATCCCACGACGGACTCGATGCATTGAACATCGGGCGTTTGTTCCATGAACATGTGAGGCCCCCGCAACGGTTACCGACAATTCGCTCGGTTATTTGCTTTGGCCAACGCAAAACTAGATGCACAAACGACCACCTCCTTGAATCAGATTTAACAAATTTGTGCTCCCGATCGAGACAAATCGTTGCATGGGGACGAGGCTCCTACAACATTGGGGGTGAACGTCTGGGGGTACGTGACGTTGTTTCTGATCATCCTGCTTGAACCTACCTATTGAGACGCTCAGATGTTGCCCGATTGGACCTTTGGACGCATGAAATCTGCTTCGGCGAAGCAGTCATTTTCAACATCGGCCAGAAAACAGAAAAATCGACGACAGCGAAGATCACAAATCGAGCGTCTCGAAGTTCGGCAGCTGCTCGCGCGTGAAGTCACTGGCACGCTGGCGACCGACGACACATGGTCGGGGACGATCGAAGTCACAGGTAACGTGACGGTTCCCGATGACATCAAGCTGACGATTGATCCTGGCACGGTCGTGAAGTTTCGCACGGGTCAATTCTTGCGAGCGACAGGGACTGTCGACGCGATCGGAACATCCGCTTCGCCGATCATCTTTACATCGACCGAAGATGACTCCGTTGGCGAAGACCTAACCACCGACGTCACCGGAGCACCGGCGGCGGGTGATTGGGATTCGTTGTTCGTTTATAGTGGCGACTGGAACTTGCAACATGCGCAGGTTCGCTTCGCGGGACGCAATTCGTCGCAGGCTGCGATTTATGTCGACGAGAACCAAGATGCGACTGACAATGGCACCAGTGTCCTTCGCGATATCTTGGTCACCAACAGCGACACGACCGGCGTCGATGTCGTTTCGGGCGATACCGAACTGACACGGATTCATGTCACCGACAGTGATGGTGTGCCGTTTCGTCACCGCGCGGGCGCTACCGCAACCTACCTGTCCATTTCTGCCCAGCAGAATGCTGGTGGTGATCACGTTCGAGTCGACGCCAGCACGATCACAACTGATCAGGTCTGGGATTTCGGCGGACTGCCGGCGCACGTGTCTGGACGAACCACGATCAGCACATCCGGTTCGTTGACCATTGCGCCTGGCAGTGTGATCAAGTTTGAAGTCGGCGGCGATATCTATGCGAGCTCTGGCCCGCTGATTGCTGAAGGCACTCCACTTCTGCCAATTGTCTTTACCGCAACGACGGACGACACGGTTGGTGGCGACTCGAACGCCGACGGTGACGCAACCGCGCCAGCACCGGGTCACTGGGACACTCTGCGTTTGTGGCAAGGGTCATCCTCCATTGCTCATTCCGAAATTCGCTATGCGGGACGTAGCAATTTATCGAGTGTGGACATTCAAGATCCAACGACTTTAGATGACGGAATTGTCGATACGCTGTCGGACGTTCGCGTCATTTCCAGCAGCAATGAGGGTCTGCAACTGACTCGCGGCAATCCGATATTGCATAACGTCACCGTTGAAGACAGCGCTGGCGTAGCGATCAACCAAGCTTTTGCCGCACAGCCGATCTATGACAACGTTGTCGTCCGTGGCAACGAGGGCGATCACGTGCGACTTGCCGGCGGCACGGTCACAACCGACCGCGTTTGGGACTTCGACGGTCTACCGGTCCACCTGACCAATCGTACTCAGATCAATAGTCCCGGTTCGTTGACGGTTGTACCGGGTAGCGTCATCAAGATCGCCACCGGCGCAGATATCTACGCGGCTTCTGGTCCATTGTTCGCCGAGGGTACCGCGGATGCACCGATCGTGTTCACTGCGACGACCGACGACACGGTCGGCGGCGATTCCAATGCGGACGGTAACGCGACTAGCCCGACGCCAGGCCACTGGACAACGCTGTACTTGTGGAACGGTGACTCGTCACTTGCCCATGCCGAAGTTCGTTATGCGGGGCGCAGTAATGCTGGGGGTATCAACCTGCAAGACAGGTCGATCGTCGAAGGTGAACTATCCCAAACTCTTTCGGATGTGCGGATCGTTGCTAGCGGCAGTGACGGATTGCTGATCACCAACGGTAACCCGGCGCTCCAGAACGTCACGATCACTGACAGTATCGGAATCGGAATTGTTCAGGCGTTCGCGTCGCAGCCCACCTACGACGGCGTCAACTTTCGAGGCAATATCGAGGGCGATCATATTCGGATGGCGGGTGGGACCGTGACGACGGATCGCGAGTGGGATTTTGGTGGACTGCCGGTTCACCTGACTAGCCGCGTTCAGATCAATCAGCCTGGATCGCTGACGATTGCTCCCGGAACGTTGATCAAGTTTACGACCGGAGCGGATATCTATGCCGCCAGTGGCCCGCTGATTGCGGAGGGAACGGCAAATGATCCCATCATCTTCACGGCGACGACCGACGACACCGTCGGTGGCGACTCCAATTCGGACGGTGATGCGACGGTACCCGAATCGGGAAACTGGCGATCGCTTTATCTTTGGGAAGGCAACTCGTCGATCGCTCATGCGGAAGTCCGTTACGCCGGTGCCAGTGGTGCGGCGGGCATCAATCTGAACGGAGTCGCGGACGACGGTGGGATCTCAGACTCGATTTCCAATGTGCGAATCGTGTCGAGCGGCAGTGAAGGAATTGAAATTAGCCGCGGCAAACCGACGATTACTGATGTCCTGATCGCGGACAGTGCGGGTGTCGCGATCAACCAAGCGTTTTCGGCGCAACCGACTTATGACGGTGTGACCCTTCGCAACAACTTGGGCGATCACGTCCGACTTGCCGGTGGTACGGTCACGACGGATCGAGTTTGGGATTTCGACGGACTGCCGATGCACCTGAGCAGTCGGACGCAGATCAACAGTCCCGGATCGCTAACGATCGTCCCCGGCAGCGTGATCAAGATGGCCCCCAGTGCCGATTTATACGCAAGCAGCGGTCCACTGATTGCCGAAGGAACCGCCGACTCGCCGATCATCTTTACGTCCATCACAGACGATACCGTTGGCGGCGACACTAACGACGACGGTGCCACAACCCAGCCAACCCCCGGCAACTGGCGAGGTTTTTACCTCTGGCAAGGTGGTTCTTCGATCGCGAACGCGGAAATCCGATACGCCGGATCAAGTGGCACGGGCGCGATCGACATCAGCGAAAATTCAACGGAATCAGTCTCCATTGCTAACGTGACCGTCGCCTCCAGCTCGAGTGATGGGATCTACGTTGAGTCCGGCGATCCGGCAATCGACGGTTATCGATCCATTGGTAACACTCGAAACGGGATCTCTGTCACATCAGGCAGCACTGTAACGGTCACCGATTCTGACTTCTTTGGCGGTGCGCGCGGCGTCCAAATCGCCAACAGTTCAACGGCCATCGCCACCGTCACGGGCAGCAGTTTCGTCGGCCAAACGGAGTTCGGTGCGTTCAACGCCGGCAACAATCGCGACAACGCAGCCTTCACTGGCAACTACTGGGGACACGTTGGTGGCCCCCACGATCCGTCCGGCGCGGACGGATTCGTCAACGACAATCCAAGCGGAACACCGGTGGGCGACCACGTCGACTACGGCGCGTTCCTATCGACTCCGCCTCGGCCAATTGGGCCGGCGGTGACTTCGCTGTCACGGTTGCCACAAATCAAGACTCCGCTGCATCATCGCTACGAAGCTGAAACGAATTATCTGGACGAGTCGGGAACTCGAAATGGCGTGCAACTCGGCAACCTCCGCTTCGCTCCCGGTCGACTCGGTGGCAATGCGTTTTCCCTCGATGGCGACGACCAAATTGACTTGGGTGCTTGGGCCCCGAGTTCGGAGTGGACGATCGCGGCGTGGGTCAATCCGTCAGAGGTAGCGGCCACCGGACGGATCAGCATCGCAGGCATTTCCAACGCCTCAGCTGAATGGAATATCCTGATTCAAGACGGCAACTATGCCACCAGCACGCCAAACAGTGTGCTCGATAGCGGCGTCGCCGCAACGGTCGGCACGTGGGCTCACGTCGCGGCAACCACACGCGGGACGCAGACGTTTTTGTACGTCGACGGGGTCCTTGTGGGGACGCAGGAAAACTCGTTTGCATACGCGCCGAACGCGGTGGGGGTCCGCATCGGTGGCAACGTGTATGGCGGAGCCACACCGTTCATTGGTTTGATCGATGAAGTGTCGATTGTCGAACGAAGCGTCAGTGATGCCGAGATCGTTTCGCTGCGCGATGACGGAACGATCGACTTTGTTTCGCCGATCGATCGTCTGCTTGTTACATTCGATTCGCCGATCCTCGCCGACTCCGTCGACGCGAGCGACATTTCAATTTCGGGACCTGCGACCGTTGGGATCGAATCGGTCCATACCATCAGCGATCGCGCAATCGAAATCGTATTGACTGGACCGATCAACAACGCCGGCAGCTACACCCTTTCGGTCGGTCCGCAAATCCTTGGTGCGTCGGGAATCCCGATGGACCAAGACCAAGACGGCACCGCAGGTGAAACGGTCGAGGACGTTTTCACAGGCTCCTTCATCGTCGACAAAGCGGGTCCACGAATCGTTTCGCAATTGCCCAGCGAAACCACCTCGTCAGTCCTTACCAGCGTTACAGTGACCTTCAACGAACCGATCGATCCGACAAGTCTCAACGCTAAGTCGATTCAGTTGATCAGTCCCTCGGTACGCGCGGCTCAAGCCGCGTTTGCGCCACTAACACTGGCCGGTGACTATAGCGTTCGGGCGGCCAGGGCGATTGATACGTTCACGAACCTGGACGGGGCGATTGCCGTGTTGGAGAACGAGTCGCTGCGAAGCGAGCTGGTCACCGAGTCACAGCCGGTCATCAACTATGGACCATCCAGCAGCAACTTCGCTAACCCGCTTCAGAACCCACTTGAAATAGCGCCGGCTGACAACTACTTGGCGTTTGAAGCAACGACGACACTGGTCGTACCGGTGGCCGGTCCCTACACGTTCGCGATCGGCAGCGACGACGGTTACCGATTGGAAGTAGGCGACTTTTCGGCTGAGCTCACAAGCGGTCGCAGCTTTGCAACGGATTTGGTGACGTTCAACTTTCCCGCCGCTGGCGAGTACCCGCTGAAGTTCGTCTTCTTTGAGTTGGCGGGTAGTTCTGGATTCGAACTTTCCGCCGCCCAGGGTCGAAAGACTCGCTTTGACGATGACTTTTTCCTAGTCGGCGATACGGCTGTCTTCAATAACTTTGTTCCGACGCTCGGCGTTGAGCCCACCGACGCAACCAACACAACCTTCCGTCTGTACTTTCCGCCTCAACCGATCGATGGCGATTACGACCTGCGGATCCAGCCCGCAGCCCGCGACACATCGGGCAACCTGCACGATCAAAACAACAACGGCGTCGGTGGCGAAGCGGGCGACGTTTACGTCAGCACGATCACCGTCGACCGACAACCGCTGCGAATCGTTTCTCAGTCGCCCAGCGGTACCCAACAAGGCGCGCTGCAGTCGCTCGACGTCACGTTTAACGTGCCCATTGACGGCGGCAGTTTCTCGACCGGCGACGTTCGCATCGATGGCCCGGCCGGGCGTGTCGCTGTGACCAGCATCGATCGAATCAATGACACCACCTATCGCATCAATTTGGCTCGGTCGACTGCGGATGGGAACTACCAAATCTTCGTCGGCCCTGGCATTGCAGACGTCGGCGGAACGTTGATGGACAGCGATGGCGACGCGATCGCCGGCGAAGTCGAAGATCGTTACGAAGGCACGTTATTGGTCGCCGGTGCAGGCCCGTTCATCACCGATCTGACACCCCGTGGCATCAGCCCCGCGCCGCTTTCATCGGTGCAGGTGAAGTTTAGCGAAGCCGTTGATCTGACAAGCTTCACCCCGGGCGACGTCATGATCACGGGACCTGATGGAGTCGTGCCGGTCACCAGCATCGCATTTGATGGCACGCTGACTTACACGTTGTCGTTCGCGCCGCAAACGACTTCCGGTGATTACACGATCGCGGTCGGTCCGGCGATCGTGGACGTCGGTGGGATCGCGATGGACCAAGACCAAGATGGGACCGCCGGCGAAGCGACTCAAGACGTCTTCAATGGCATCTTCCGCATCGATTCGGGCGGACCGAAAGTTTTGTCGTACACGCCCGACTTCGTTTCGCGGCCTTACGCGTTCATCGACGTGGTGTTCGACGAAGACATCGACTTGGCAACGTTCACGCCGCAAGATGTTGCCATGATCGGACCCAACGGAGTCGTACCGGTCAGTCAGGTTGTCGGCATGGACATGAACAAAGTACGGATCTCGTTCGCCAGCCAATCGACGGTCGGCGACTACTCGCTGATCATCGGCCCGGACATCTTCGATCCGTCGGGCAACGCGATGAATCAAGACGGTGACGATGTCTTTGGCGAAGCAAACGAAGATACTTTCACGGCGACGGTCACGTTCGCCGCGCCCGATCTGATCTTCGATGCTGTCACGGTCCCATCGTCGGCACAGAACGGCGACGTGGTGCGAATCGAGTGGACCGTTCAAAACAATGGCGAAGCAACCTCGATCAACCCGTGGACCGACCGCGTCGTTCTTTCGCAAGACAATGTCTACGGCAACGCGGGCGACATCGAACTGGGCCGCGTCATTCAAAGCGACCCACTGGTCGATGGCGAGTCGTATACCGCGTTCATCGATGCGTCGATTCCGTTCGGTATCCAAGACGACTACTTCATCTTGATCCGAACTGATTCGTCGAATCAGGTCTTCGAAACCAGCGACACCAACAACACAACGTCTCAACCGATCACGATAGCACTCGCCGATCCGCTGGCCGATTTGATCGTCGACGCCATCACAGTTCCCGCGACCGGCTTCATCGGCGACAGCATCAATGTGACTTGGCGTGTTCGCAACGACGGCACCGCGACAACGATCGCGACCAGTTGGGTCGACCGAGTCTATTTGTCCAGCGATACCGACTTCGGTGGCGACATTTTGTTGGGCAACGTGACTCACAACAGCTCGCTGGGATCCAATGCGTCCTACACGACGACCAGCACGTTTGTGGTGCCTGCGTCCGTCACCGAAGGGAACTACTTCGTCATCGTGCAGACCGACGCGACCAATCGCGTCATCGAGCCGACCGCAGAAGGCAACAACACGACGTCATCGACCGCGTCGATCGCGATCAGCACCGCACCGCTGCCCGATTTGATAGCCAGCGGCGTGACACTTGCGGTCGGTCAATCGCCGACAAGCGGTGAACTAGTCACGGTCAACTGGACGATCGCCAACGACGGTGATAAAGCCGCCACATCGGACTGGACCGACACAGTCTACCTCTCATCCGACGACGCCTTTTCGACCGACGACGTTCTTTTGGGTGAACTGTTCACCGCGGACGACTTGGCGATCGGCGGTTCGATCGCCCGATCTCTATCGGTGCGTTTACCCGAATCCGTCTCGGGCGACTATCACTTCATCGTCGTCCCCGATGCAAACAACAACGTCAACGAGGGTAGCGGCGAAAACACGCCGCCAGCCGTCAGTGATGCGGTCGAGATTTCGCTTTTCCCGTATGCGGATCTGACGGTATCGCAAGTCATTGCACCGGAGCTATTGGTCGGCGACCCGGTGGACTTGACTGTTTCGTGGACCGTCAAAAATGTCGGCGCCGGCCCCGGACGAGTAAACACATGGACGGATCGTGTGATCTTGTCGACGGATGATATTCTCGGCGACGCCGACGATATCGTGCTGGGCACATACACGCATACGGGCGCGGTGCCCGTTGGCGCCGAATACTCAAGAACTGAAATCGTGCAGTTGGCCAATCGTACCAACGGTCGGTTCACGCTATTTGTGCAAACGGACTCTGGCGACGCCGTATTCGAACTTGCCGACGATGCCCCCAACGTTGGTTCGCCTGATCATTTCGTTGACGTGTCGCGAACTCCCTACAGCGATTTAGTTGTTGATTCCGTCACAACTGCCGGTGATCCGGTCTCGGGCCAACCGATCGAGGTCAGTTGGACAGTTCGCAACAACGCCGACCGTGGCATCGCAACGACGGATCGCGATACGTGGACCGATAATGTCTACATGTCGCCCGATCCGACCGGTGCTACGGGTTTGAAACTGATCGGCAGCAGCACTCGTGGCGGCGCGCTGTCACTAGGCGGCTCGTACACACGTACCGATAACTTTGTTTTGCCGCGAACCACCGGTGGCCAGCAATACGTGTTTGTTCGCACCGGCGGACCTAACGAGTTCATTTACAACTCCAACGCAGCCATCGCTGATGGGGGTGGCGGCAACCAGGCGCGTAGCGAAGCGATCGACGTATTTCTGGTACCGCCGCCGAATGCCGACTTGGTGGTGACCGATGTTTCGGTCGGCGGCGCGACCCAGTTCAGCGACGGCACCCAAGTCGAAGTGACATGGACGATCAAGAACGAAGGCGAAACGACCGAAACGGGTTGGCGAGACAAACTGTTTTTGCAATCAACCGGCGGCGGTGAAACGTATCAGTTCGGAAAGTACGCGGTCGATGAACCGATCGAAGCGGGCAAATCGATCACACGGACGGAAGTGGTGCTATTGCCAAGGACAACTGGACAATTTCGATTCTTTGTTGAAACCGATACTGACGATGTCATCTTTGAAACGGACAATGTTCTAAATACCGGGTTCACCGATCCGTTTCAAATTAACTTGAAGCCGCGTCCCGACCTGCAAGTCACCGTGCAAAGCGAGTATCCCGCCGCGATCACTGCGGGCACGCTCTTGCCGGTAGAGTTTCGAGTTCGCAACCTCGGAACCGCAGACACGCCGTCGGCGGGAAGTCGGTGGAAGGATCGCGTTTGGTTATCGTCGTCGTCCAGCAGCACATCGGGCGCACTCCTTCTTGGTGAGCTCGATAACGGATCGGCGCTGGGCTTCCCCGGTTCGCCGAATGGATTGTCGACCGAATACGTGACGACCGCCAGCTTCCTAATCCCACGAGCGATCTCGGGTAACTGGTTCGTGTTGGTCGAAACGGATGCTCGGAACACCGTTGACGAATTCCCCAGCGAGAACAACAACCGCGCGGCCGCAGCCGTCGCGATCGACGCCAACCCGGTACCACCACCGGACTTGGTTGTCACGTCGGTTCAAGGGCCCGGAGATTCGTTTGACGATACTTCGTTTACGGTTCGCTATGCCGTCAGCAACTTGGGCGCGGGACCGACGGATCCCGGTTCGTGGACGGACCAGATTTGGTTGACGCTGGGCAAGGATGGTCCAAAGCCCGGTCGCGGCGACCGCTTGGTCGGCACCTATCGCCACAGCGGTGTATTGGAAATCGGCGACAGCTACGAAGCCGAAGCCACCGTGAACATTCCCGCGGGTCTGACCGGCCAATACTTTTTGACCGTTTACGCCGATGGCTACGGCCGTGTGTATGAAGCCTCGTTTGCATCGAACGTGAACCCCGACGCGCCAAACGATTTGGATGGGTCCAATTTTGGCAGCACGCCTTTGAATGTGTTGTTGACGCCACCAGCCGACTTGCGAGTCTCGACGGTAACGGTTCCCACCGATACCGATGGCAGCCCGCTTCCGATCGTCGGTGGCGAGAAACTCTCGCTGACTTGGACGGTGGACAACATCGGAACCGCGGCAACCGACCGTGAGTCTTGGGCCGACGCGATTTACATTTCCGAAGACGATGTCTTCGACAGCAGCGACCAGCTGGTTTTTGCGCTACCGCATTCGGGACGATTGCAACCAGGCCAATCTTACACACAAGAGGCCGAGTTTACATTGCCCCCGACCGCGCGGGGCAGCCACGTGTTGGTTCGAACGAACGTCGACCCGCGAATCGCGTTGACCGACGAAGACAAGTTCCTTGACGAAGTCAAAGCGGTCTTGCAACGGATCGAAGCGGCCACGGGCAAACCCATTGGCGAAACGAAGATCAGCGATCTGAAGAAGTTTTCGCAAACCGAGCTTCGCGCGATCCTTGCCGGACCAACCAACACACTGAAACTGGTTTACGAAGGACCGTTCACGACCAATAACGTCGGTTCGGCCGAGATTCCGGTCATCGACGCGCTCACCGACTTGATCGTCGAAACCGTGACAGCAACGCCGACGAGCAAATCGGGCGAGCCGATCACTGTTCGCTGGACGATCACCAACGAAG
The DNA here is from genome assembly GCF_007860175.1 of Rubripirellula reticaptiva. Classification (NCBI taxonomy): domain Bacteria; kingdom Pseudomonadati; phylum Planctomycetota; class Planctomycetia; order Pirellulales; family Pirellulaceae; genus Rubripirellula; species Rubripirellula reticaptiva. The sequence goes on from NZ_SJPX01000001.1 coordinate 968,153, forward strand.
GTGACTACGCGATTGCAGCGGACACCAAGTCAGTGTCCCAGCACGTGTTCCTATCGAAAGACGAAGTCTATGACGCGAGCCGCGACTTCTATGTCGGATCGAAGGTTCACGTTTTTGCCGACCCACTCGGCGCCGGTGAATCGTTCACGGACAGTTTGGTGGTCTCGACTCCGCCGGGCAGCAGCGGAACTTGGTACGCCCATGTCTTTACGAACGTGCCCCTGAGCCGACATGGCAATCCGGTACTGAATCGCTGGGACCGTGGCGGGTTCCCCGGCTGGGTCGATTACCTAGCGGACAAACCGTGGGAAGACGGTAACAAAGACAACAACTTCCGCGTTTCCAATCCGATTGACGTCGTATACGCCGAAGCCGATTTGACGATCACGAATTTGGCGGCTGTGCCAGTCGATCCAGACAGCGGCAGCTTGATCGATGTTTCGTTCACGGTGACCAATACAGGAACTCGAGCGACCCGCGTCGATGACTGGACCGATCGAGTATTCTTGTCCGTGGACACATCGACAGATGCTTACGATATCGAACTGGGCAAACTGCGTCATCGCGACGTGCTGGAGATCGGCGAGAGTTACGAAGTCAGCTTCCCGGTGCGAATCCCTGACAACATCGGCGGCGATTTCAATCTGATCGCGTTCGCCGATGCAACGTTTGGCAACGGAAGCTATGGACGTCCGCTTCCATATCCGGCGACGACAGGACCGACGCGGTCACTGCAAGTCAAAGACGCCGTGCTTGAGTTCGATGGCGAAGGCAACAACCAAGTCTCGGTGCCGCTGGATGTCACTCTGGTTCCAGCACCGGACCTCGTCATCGACTCTTTGAATCACACATCTAGCGTCGACGTCGGGAATGACTTTACGTTCACCTACGTTTACAGCAACGACGGTGGCGCGGTGCCCGATCGTCAAACGCCTTACTACGATCGCGTGTACCTATCTCGCGACCGTTTTCTAGACGTGTCCAGCGATCACTTCGTGCGAGAAATTGCCCGCAAGGACGCACTCGCGGCCAGCGAGACTGGATCGATCACCCAAACCGTTCGCGTTCCTCGTGGGTTGGTCGGCGACTACTACGTAATCGTCGCGACCGACGTGCCGCGATCATCAAGACCAGACGGCGAAGTGCTGGAAACGGACGAAACGAACAACATTATCATCAGCGAAACACCAATGCTGATCGTTCTGCCGCCACCATCGGATTTGCAGGTCGTTAACGTTTCAGCGGCCGCATCGGGACAAGTCGGTGATATTTCGTCGGTCAGTTGGACGGTGCAGAACACGGGCGACGAACGGGCGAGTGCTCGCATCGCCGACGCGGTCTATCTGTCCGCCGACAACGTCTGGGACGTCGGTGACTTGCTGCTCGGCCGCGTTGACCCGATCGGCATTCGCACGCTGAATCCTGGCGATACCTACACGTCGACCCTCGACTTCGAGATCCCAGCGACGCTTCCCGGTGACTACCGAATCATCGTTCGCACGGACATTTTTGACGATGTGTTCGAGGGCGAAAACAACCGCAACAACGATCTGCCTTCGGTCGAAGCGATCAACGTCACGGTTCCGCTGTTGCGATTGGACATCCCGCTGACTGATCAGTTGGCTGTTGGCGTTTCGCGACTATTCCAACTGGACACGTCACCCGGTCAAACGATTCGCGTTGGCTTGGACAGCACCACCGACGTCGGCTCGCACGAACTATATGCGAAGCACGAAGCACTGCCGAAGCCGTTCGACTTTGACGCCACTTACCAAGGCTATTTGAAAGCCGATCAAACGCTGGTCATTCCGGAAACACTAGGCGGTCGCTACTTCATCCTGGCTCGCGCCGGTATTCGGATTGATCTGGAAGACGAAACCTACGATCCGCGAACGCGGAACGAATATCCCGTCGCGATGACGGCGTCTCGTATTCCGTTCGGGATCACGGGCGTCACGCCCGACGCAGGCGGCGACGATCGTTATGTCACCGTAACGATCACCGGTGCCGAGTTCCCGGAACAAGCGGCGGTGCGTTTGGTTCGCCCGACGTATGCCGAGTTCGCGCCGGTATCGATCACGCGTGTCGATGCAACCAAGATCATTGCGGTCTTTGATCTACGCGATGCACCGCACGGATTGTACGACGTTCAAGTGCTGCATCCCGACGGTCGCATTGCATTCGATCCGTATCGTTTCCAAGTCGAATCGGCGGACCCGCTAGAAGTCAACGTAGGTGTCGGTGGACCAAGTTTGGTCGGCCTGGGCGAAACAGGCCCTTACGGTTTCGCTGTCCAAAACTTCGCCAATGTCGATACGCCGTACACGATCATTGAGTACGCCTTTCCCAACATTGAAAACGATTCAGGAATCATTCGCGGCCCGGCGCTCTCGTTCCAAACTGGCATTCGAGGCGACGCGGGAACGCTGTCGCCGCTGTTCGATTCGATTTCGACATTTGACTCGTCGGACATCACACCCGAACTGAACTTGAACGGCGTACTTACTGGTCGAGCGGTGGCGATCGACTTGCCAGCCAGTGGCGTGACCGAACTGGGCGGCATTGTGACCGTCTATCCGGGACTTCGAGAAGAGTTGGAGGAAAATCCAAACTTCTTGAAAGAACTCAGCCCCATGCAACTCGAAGACTTGGCGTTTGACTTCTACGTCACCGCTTCGGCAACTCCACTGACCAGCGCTCAGTACATCGACTACCAACGCGGTGAAGCGGCTCGCCTGCGCGATGCCATCCTGGCCGATGCCGATGCGCCGGCGGCTCTTGTTTCGATCGCCGGCGACGGGGATGCGTTTGCCGATCTGTTCTTGTCGGCGCTGGCCGACGTAGGATTGCTACGCGATGCCGACGCGCCGCCGACGGCGACACCAACGTCGGACAACGTGAACCTGTTCTTCAGCGCTCTGGGTGGTTTATTGGGCGGCGATGCCGGATCGGGAATCATCGATGATGCCGCGGCCAACTTGGCGACGGCCGAATCAACGCTCATTTTACTTATCGAGCGACTTCGTGGTTACTTCGGTCACACCGCCAACGTTTACGGTGGTGGAGCAGTTCCCGCTTTCGAACAATACGACCTGGGCTTGCCCAATCCGACATCCTTCGTCGCGTTTGAACTGCGTGCGGTTCAACCGGAAGAAGAGTTTGGTATCGTCGCCGACGAGATCGTGTTCAACCTGGATGATCTTGGCCAACAAATCGGCGACACGGTCACCATCACCGGACCAACCGGCGTCGGCGAAGAAAACTTTGTCCCGTTTGAAACGCCGCTGCCGTATAGCGTCACGGCAACGTACGACAGTGATTCGTCGGAAGCGGTTCGCGAGATCCGAATCCTTGTCCCCCTGGATGATACGATCGACGAACGCAGTTTCCAGCTCGGAAATCTGACGCTCGGTGGTCGCAACATCGCTTTGCCCCCCGGTCGCCCGAACTTCGTCGGCGAATTTGATCTGACCGACGACGAAGGATACCAACTGCAGATAACGGCCGGTGTCGATGCCAACACGCGAGTGGCTTCGTACCTGTTGCGCGCGATCGATCCTCGTGACGGTTTGCCACCGGTCGATTCCGATGTCGGTTTGCTTCAACCAGGTGAATCGGTGAAGGTCACGTTCTTTGCCAGCGTCAATGACACCAACGCGGCCGGCCAAACCGATGACCCGCAAACCGGTGACGCGATCGAGATGACCGCGCGGGTGATCATCGACGGTGCTGCGCCGGTCGACAGCGACGTCGCCGCGGCAACGCTGGACGCGGTCGCACCGACTAGCGCGTTCACGGTCACGCCGATCGGCAGCAATCGTTATCAGCTTGATTGGTCAGCCGTGGACGACGCTGGCGGCAGCGGTGTCGCCGCCTACTCGCTGCTGGTATCCAACGACGGCGGAACTCGGTTCCGCAGTGTGCTGTATCGAACCGATGAAATCACCTACATCTACGAAGCGGATTCCGGCGCGACACCGACTTTCTTGGTTCGCTCGATCGACGCCGCCGGAAATGTCGAACCCGTCGCCGAGGGCGTTCGTGCACCGCGTCTGGTCGCCGACATCAACCTGGGCGGTGCCGCGCCTATTACGGCCGTGGTCACGCCGCCGCTGCCCAAAGCAGCATCCCAACCGACAACCGTTGCGGACCGACTGTTCCAAGAATCGGCGTTTGGCATCCCATCGCGAACCAGCGCGACTCAGCCCAGTAAGTTTGCGCGAGTTATTCGCCCGCTCGCTGCCGAAAGATTTGCCACCATTTCGGGACTCTCCGGTGCGAGCATTGGTACGCTGGCAATGACCGTCGGACCGGACGGCAGCGTCTACGTGTCGGGTGGCGCCGGCCGGAATCAGTTGTACCGAATCTCTGGCACTTCCGGTCAATCGACGCGGATCGCAACCGGATCTTCCCCGATCTACGAACTCGTCTTCGATTCGGCCGGACAATTGTGGGCATCGACGGGCGGCGAAGGATTGTTGCAACTCGACCCGACCACCGGCGAGGTTTTGGATCGCGTCGGCGCTGGCATTTCGCTGGGCCTGGCCGCTATCCCAGGCCAGAACGCGATCTACGTCGCCACCACTGGCGGCATCAGCCGATTGAACACCGCGACTCGCAAACTGACTCCGTTTAGCGATATCCGCGTCGACGCGCTCACCGTCGCCTCCGATGGAACGCTTTACGGAACCGCGTGGCCGGCGGGTGGCGAAGTCCTGCGATTCGATTTCCGCGGCCGCGCTGAAGTGATCGCCACCATTGCGGGTGGCGCCGAATCCCTTGCCATCGGTGCGCCAGGATCATTGCTTGCCGATGCGCTGATCGTCGGACATCAGCAAAACGGACAATTATCGATCGTGGATCCGCTTTCGCTGCGTCAAACCGTCGTCGCCAGCAGCGGCACCGGACGCGTCGAAGGAATCGAGTCATTGCCCGACGGACGATTCTTGGTCACACAAGGTGAACAGGTCGATATCTTCTTTACTGTCGCTGCGCCGCGAGTTGTCGATACGATCATTCGAGAGAATAACCGAGCCGCATTGGTGTTCGACGTCGGTCTTAGCGCCACCGATGCGACCAAACCATCCAGCGCAACGCGTGGTGCGAACTACACGTTGGTCAACAAAGACACCGGACAATCCGTCGGCATCGGTGCGGTCCAGTACAACGCAGCATCGCGAACCAGCGAATTGCTGTTCGAGTCGCTTGCACCGGCCGAGTACGAACTTCGTGTTGCCTCGTCCGTCGAAAGCGAGCAGGGCATCCCGATCGGCGGCAGCGGATTCTCGACGACCTTCCGTGTCTTTGAAGACGTTTCGATCAGCACCAGCGTTTCCTACTCGGCCACGCGAGTCAACCGAGCCGATGGCACGCTGTTGTTCGACGTCATCGTCAACAATACCGCCGACTTTGACATCGCCGGTCCGATCAACCTCATCTTCGACGAATTCGGCGACGATTCGGTAGTTTTCTTTGGCAACGAAGGCGAACCCGCTGATGCCAACGGCTTCCAGATCCTTGGCGATGGCACGGTGCTCGCTGCCGGCACGTCGTCGCTGCCGCAAACGGTCGTGATCGCGAACCCGAACTTGCTGGACTTGAGTTTCGATCCGCGAGTGCTGGCAACGTTGCCACCCAACATGTTGCCCGAGTTCGCTTCGCAGCCAGGTCTTACCGCGGCCGCTTCGGCCGAATACGAGTACATGGCATCGGCGTCCGATCCAGACGGGAACCGAATCACTTACGTGCTGACCGATGCACCGGATAGCGCAACGGTCAATCCGGCCACCGGCGAAGTGACGTGGATGCCGACTCGAGGATCGTCGCCGCTGACTCGATTTGAACTTCGTGCCTACGACGCCCGCGGTGCCTTTGAACGTCAAACTTGGACCGTTGACGTCAGCGGTGCCAATCGCGCACCGATCATCGCACCCGTGGGCGAGCAATTAGCCACCGAAGGTGACTTGATCGAGATTCCGGTCAGCGCGTTCGATCCCGATGGCGATGCCTTGTTCTACTTTGCCGACAACTTGCCCGCCGGCGCGGTCTTCGATTCGATCGGCCAAGCACTCCGCTGGCGACCGGGTGGCGATGACGCGGGCGTCTACGAAGGCGTGAAGCTGATCGCCAGCGACGGATTCGTCGAAACCAGTATTTCCTTCGACATCGTGATTGCCAATAACAATGTTCCGCCGACTCTTGCGCCAGTCGCCGATCGCACAATCAACGAAGGCGATGCGATCACATTCCGATTGTTCGGTCAGGACGAAGACGGAGATCGGTTGCGATACGTATCACCAAATTTACCACCGGGCGCGTTCTTGGATCCGAACACGGGACTATTCGAGTGGACTCCCGGCTTCGATCAACACGGCGTGTTCGACTTGCGGTTCTTCGCGGACGACGGAACTTCGTTGACTCAGGTGACATCGACGCTGACGGTCAACAACATTAATGGCGCCGTTGCGTTCCCTGCCATCAACGAGTTCACGATTTTTGAAGGTCAACCGCTGCAAGTTCGTGTTGCCGCGTTCGACCCCGAGTTCCCCGTCGCACCCACCAATCCGCTCGCCACCAGCGAAGATTTCTTCGTCGACTTTGAAGGTCTGCTACCTAACCTAACGTACTCGCATGGTGAATTGCCGGCGGGCGCCACCTTTGATGTCGCACGACAGATTTTTGCATGGACACCTGCGTTTGACGCCACCGGTGTCACCGAAACCCAGCGATACGAAATCACGTTCACCGCAACCGACGACGGTGACGGAACCGGCACGCCGACCAGCGACACGGTGACGCTAGCGATCAACGTTCGCAATGCCAACTTCCGTCCCGAAATCACATCGATCGAGAACAAAGTCGTTCCGGTCGGAACGACGCTGGACATTCCGATCGTGTCCGTCGATCCCGATGGCACCGCGATTGCGTTGGACGTCAAAATCGGCCAAGCCACGACGCTGCCGTCATGGGCGACATTGATCGACAACGGCGACGGAACAGGAACCCTGTCGGTATCACCCCAACCCGGTGATCGGGATGACTATTTGGTGACGGTGACCGCAAAGGAAGCAACTGGCGAATCGCCTCTCGCTGAAACCGTTCAGTTCATTTTGCAGGCGACCAGCCCGAACGAGCCACCGAAACTCAATCCGATTTTCGATTCGGTTGCATTGGTCGGACAACCGTTCGCCCTGGTCTTGAACACAACGGATGCCGACCAGGATCCATTGACGTTCACGTCCAGCACGTTGCCAACCGGCGCGACGTTCGTCGGAAATGATTTCTACGGACGAGCGACGTTTGCATGGACGCCAACCACATCCGATATCGGTACGACGTCGATTACTTTCAACGTTGCCGACAGCGGCAACAACGGCGCCGGCGACGTGCTTAGCGACTCACGCAGTATCACGCTGACCGTCCGCGATACCAACACACGACCGAGCCTAGAACCCATCGGTGCACAAACGGTTGCCGAGGGTCAGACACTTCGCGTCAGCGCCGTAGCGACCGATGCTGAAAACGACAACGTGTTCTTTACCGCCGCGCTCGTGCAAGGTGTTTCGACGACGCGACTGCCAAGCGGCGTCGTCTTCGACGGAGCCAGCGGATCGCTGACTTGGACACCTTCGTCGACTCAGGCGGGCACCTATCGCATCCGCATCACGGCATCCGACGGTGCTGGATCACGCAGCGATGACGTGGTGATCACGGTCGACAACACCAATCAACCACCTGTACTGAACACGCTTCCCAAATTGTTCGCTCGCGAAGGCGATCAGACGGTCTTTTCGATCAGCGGTGGTGACGCCGACGGCGAGCCGTTGATCTATGGCTACACCGGCAACGCAATCAACGGATTCAACTTCGATCCGGCCACACGAACAGTCATCTGGGATGTCGACTACGATTCGGCCGGTACGTACACGCTGCCCTTCGTGGTCAGCGATCCAAGTGGCGGGACCGACACCGTCGATGTCGAAGTGCAAGTGTTGCCGACCAATCGAGCGCCGTCGATCGACGCACCCCAGCTTCGTAACTCGCAAATCGGCGAAGCGTTCACGTTGTCGATACCGACGGCCGACTTGGATGGCGATTCGGTAACCCTGACGGCGACCGATCTGCCCGAAGGTGCGACGTTGAATGTGACCGACGGAGTCGGCGTGATCGAGTGGACGCCGCAAAGTTTCCAAGCGGGAACCTACACCGTTCGTTTGACCGCCGACGATGGTGCGACCCAGACGCGACGTGCATTGACGCTGGTAGCCTCGCTCGAACCCGTCTCGCCCGACCTGCGACTCGTGTTGACGCCCAGTTTCCCCGCGACGCCGGGGCAAACTGTCACGATCGAACCGATCGCCGACAGCGACGTAGCGATCGGCGAAGCAACGCTAACGATCGACGGCAATCCGATCACACTGGATGCGCTCGGACGCGGCAGCTTCGTGGCAACATCGCCGGGACGATACGAAGTCACTGCCACCGTCACCGACATCGAAGGCCGAACGACGACCACCACGCGACCGATCTTCATCCGCGATTTGGCCGATCGTACGGCACCGCGGATCGAGATCACCGAGTTCGCGCCACCGATCGTGACCGGCACGCGCGACATGATGTTCGACATCTTCGACGATGGACTGGCCGAATACAAAGTCGAATTGGTTCCACGAGGTGGCGGCGAGCCAATCCTACTGCGTGAAGGCACGACCAGCATCGTCCGTTTGGTCACGATCGATCCGTCGAACTACGAAAACGGTTTTTATAGCGCGCGAGTCACCGCCAGCGATTTCGGTGGTCTGACTTCGGTGGCCACTTTCGACTTGGAAATCAATTCTGCCGACAAATCCGGCGCGGTCAGCGAATCGGCGACCGACATGACGGTGACGCTGGCAGGCATCGATGTCGACGTGACGCGTTTCTACAGTTCCATCGCCACACTCGGTGAAGGATCCGACTTCGGCAGCGTTTGGTCATGGCCACTGATCGATCCGCAAATCGCGATCGGCGGCAAGGCGACGACGGACACCTTCGCAGGACTCGCCGAAGGCACAAGGTTGTACCTAACGCTGCCCACCGGCGAGCGAGTCGGCTACACCTTCGCCCCCACCGAACTGACCGACGCCGCCTCCGGCGTACAAACGTTCCAACCCGCATGGACGGCCGATGATGACGTCACATGGTCACTGGAAAGTTATGCCGATGCGCCGCTGCGCAAGTCGGGCAACAAATACTTCGTCGTCGGCACGGGGCTGCCTTATTCGCCAACCATCACCGATGGCGTCGCCTTCACGTTGGTCTCTCCTGGCGGCCAACATCACGAATTCACAACCAAGGGCTCAGGAAACTTTACACTGACCCGAATCGTCGCCACCGACAACAGCACATCCCTAAGAGTCACCGATAGCGGCATCGTAGCGCCAGATGGTTCGCGTTTGACGATTGTGCGAAACAGTGAGGGCCAGATCACCGAACTGGTCGGACCAAGCGGCCAGCATTTTGTGTATCGCTACGACGGGGCCGGACAAATGTCTACGTCGATCGACACCCAGTCCGGCGATCGCACCTTCTTTGCTTATGACCTGACGGGCCGACTGACCACGACAGCTCCATCGAACACGTTCGGTTCGTTGCGGACATACAACGAAGCTGGCACCGTCGACCTGGTGTCATCGATCAAGCCTCACTCCGGTGGGACACGCGCGATCATTTCCGCCCCCATCAATGGCACCCTTAGTGCCGGATCCACCGATCGATACGCATTCACCATCACCACGGGTGAACTGCGAACAAGTCCCACCGGCAGCCTCACGATTGGCATCGAAGTCGACTCAGGCGACTTCACGCCGAGTCATTCATTCATCACTCTCAGCGAGCCGGGCACTCACACGTTTGCGATCAACGGCGACGCTGCCGGGGCCTATACCGCCACGTTGTACCTAGTCGGTGACGTCAACAACGACGGCCAAGTCGACGCCGTCGACAGCACGCTCTTTGCGGCTGCCTTCAACAGCACCACCGGCGACGCGAACTACGTCCGCGCCGCCGACTTCGACCGCGACGGTAATGTGGATGCGATCGACCAAGCCGCGATCAATGCAACGTTTGGGTTCGTTGCGAATCGGGCACCAAACGTTCTCGCAGAGGATATCGAGCAGCGAGAATTGGGTTCGACGCTTGTGGTCAATCTTGGAAACCAACTTTCGGATTCAGAGTCTGACGTTTTGGAAATCATTGCACCACAGACTTCCGGCGGAACAATGAAGCGACTTGGCGGTGGCTTTTTTAGATTCACCTTCGGCGACAACTCCACCGAAGCTGTGGTCAATTTCCTCGCCAGCGATGGGGTGCTGGAATCGATGCCCGGAGCCGTGTCGATTCTTCGATCAAGTGGCGAAGTGACCGGTTTGCAATTCTCGGAATCCGATCCGGATCTTCGACCTGGCGGTTCTACCTCGCTACTAGTTTCTGCGGAACTTGACGACGGAACGTTGCTTGACATCCCAGCATTCGATGTAACCTACCATTCGACGAATCCTGATATCGCTGTAGTGACAGACAACGGCTTGATCATTGCACAGCGACATGGTGTCACGACGATCATCGCTGAAGCACTCGGATTTCAGACCGCGACAGTGATACGAGTTGGAGATCCGGCAACGGAGTTCGTTGATGTCTATCCAGACAGTTACATCCTCGTCCCGGGCGAGCAACGACCGTTTGAAGTACGTAACCGGCAAGCGACCAGCTTGACCGATGTCACCGCTGATCCGGCGACCGAATATTATGTTGAGAACGATACAGTACTGAACGTTTCCGCTGACGGCATCATCACCGCCATTGCCGCGGGCATGACGGAGGTCATCGTCGTTCGGGGTGGTCGCAGCTATCTCACACAGTTCCGCGTTGAGGATCGCATCGATGACGCTATAGTGACGGTCGACGGTCGCGGCGGGTTGTTTGGCACCGCCGACGGACCACAGATTGGAGTTTCGCCCGGAACGCTCGCGCAAGCGACGGAACTTTCAGTTGCCTCCCTCGACGCAAATGCATTGCCATATCAATTGCCACCTGGGTTCGCGTTTCATAGCGGGTTTCAAGTCGGTGGTTTGCCTGATGAAAATCCGTATCCAGTGAGCGTGTCACTGCCGGCTGGACCAGGTTACTCGCCTGGGGACGTGTTCTATCTGTTTTCGCCCGTCGAGGTTTTTCTCACTGACGAATCGGGTGCAAGCACGGTCGAGCTTACCTGGATTCTTGTCGACTCGATGATCGTCGACGAGAATGGACGCGTGCATACGACGAGTCCGCCAAACGTTGGCGTCGGCGGTCGCGATCCAGTTCAAGGCAACACGTTCCGCGGCACTTCCGCCGGTATCGCGTTCGCTGGTGTGCCCTCGCTCGGTTCGAGCTTGACCGCCATGTCAGACTTGTCGACACGGCTTTCGACGCGTGGCAACCCACAAATCGGTGACTACATCAGCAGTATGCAAACCGACCGTAACGGCGCCGGTGATGGGTCAACGAAATTCTATGCAGCCCATGACGCGTACGGATTTTGGGAGGTCCCGCTCGCGTTTTCGATCCCCTACACGATGTCCTCCTACCAAACACGACCTTCAGGTTTGTTAGAAGTCGACAAACGAAGCGTCACTGTGGCACCAGGCCAGTCTCCCGTAATTATCCTCCCCGCCGTTAATCGTTCCGAACCGCGGGACAGCCCTCCGACGCTACAAAATGGAAAACTTCTTTTCCCAACAGGTCCCGGCCAGACGCTGAGACTAGAAATTGACGGAAACGAATTTATTGCTGCCAATCCCTATTCCAAAGCCCCGACATTTAATGGGTCAACGCTAGGCAGCAAAGTGCAGGATCTCTACGTCACCATCGAAATCGGCGGCCGTGATTCGTTTGACGAGGTTGGCAAACGACTCGTGATCGGCGGTCCCGACGTGCGGATCACCGGTGATAAGCTGACACTCGCCAACGGTAAATTGACGTTTGACATCCCAGACGGGGCACAGGTCGCCGGCGGTGCGATCACGGTAACACGACCGATGGATCTGCCGCTGGACGGGAAGTTCAAGCGTCAGGAGTTGACGAGTAATCCGATCCAAATACTCGGAGATCAACGCTACGCCGTTTCCGCCGCTGTGGGTCCCGATGAACTCTATTTCTACACGGTCTGCACGACACTCGATGGGTTCACTGCGGGCGAAGAATGCAAGCCTTACCTGCCGATCAAGGACGATACGAAGAAGCAAGACCCACGACTGCAAGCGGTTCTCAAACTCCGTGACGGCGATGGAACCGGTGACCTCGCGCCACGTAAGACGCTTGCCTCAACGGACGGGACCAAGTTCTATGTCACGCTCGAAGGCGCGGGTTCCGTGGCCGTCGTCGATGCGATCGCGATCGGCCAAATCGATGTTCTTCCGGACACCGACAAAGCGGATACCGACGGCAGTAAAGGTGTAAATGCGATCAAGCTTCCCGCCGGAGCGAAACCGTTCGATATGGCGATGGATACGACCGGCCGCCGACTCTACGTCAGCGATCTGCTACGCGGTTCAATTTATGTGATCAGTACCGATCCGTTCTCACCGAAATATCACCAGGTCATCTCAACGATTGCAATCCCCAATCGCATTGGCTCGGAGTTTTCAATCGGCGCCCTCGGCTTGCGTGGAATCGCGATTAGCGAAACCGGCGACCGATTGTACGTTGCCGCTCCTGGCACCGATTTGTTTCGCGCCCAGGTCAGTCAGAACGGCAGAGTTGTCTCCCTCAAGTTGCGTGACGACGACGGCGTGCTAGTCGAAAACCCCGTCGTGGATGAACAGGACCCACTTGCCGTCACCATTGTCGGACCCGCTCCGTATGAATTGACAACCACCGACGATCCCAACGTGATTCTTGTCGGTGATCGAGTCGCCGACTCGCAAGGTTTGTCGGTGTTGCGCAAAGACGTTAGTGGTGGGTTTGACGTCGACACGATCGATTTTACGACCTACGGGTTCATTCCACGATTGACCGAAGGCCGTCCCACCCAGGTTCACGGCGTCAGCAACACACAGGGCGTTGCCTTTGTTTCCAAAGACCAGTTTATTGACACGATTGGGCCTCACGAGTCGTATGCGATCGTGACCGGCTTTCGTCGGTTCTCTGCCGGTGACCCCAAAGCTGATCCGAATATTGGACCCTTCTTTGTTTACAATCCCTACCTCGTCGATGAAGTGACCGGTAAGTCAGAGTTCTACCTCGCTGCGGCTGGCGGGACGATTGGGATCATTCGCAATCCGCTCGGGGACTTTGATAAGATTGACGAGCGGCCGCGACTGATCGCTGCAACAGAACCGATACAAGGTGGGTTCACCGACGACCTGGCGATCGCGATTCAAAGTGGCTTAGTGTTTGCGCCCCAACAGGGACGCGATATTGTTACCGGGTACAACCTCGCGGCAATGATCTTCGGGATCGAAGATTTGGCGCGAGCTGACGCCGTGCCAAGTTATACACAATTCTTACCGGAGGATCCCGCAGCATCGGGACCGCTTTCGGCACTGCTTCGTGGTCCTCTGTCGACAGTCCCAATCGATCGAGTCTTTCCCACGACGGCGGTCGCCGCAGATATTCGGTTCTACAACAATGGTCAAAAAGCCGCTTATGGTGTTAACCCAGAGGGACCCGATGGTCTCACGCCCAATCGTTTTGCACCACTGCCGGCCGGTGAAGGACCTCGCGGCGTCTCAGTACAACCCGCTATCTCAGGTCAACTGCTAGCACTCGCGCCCACGCCATACAACCAAACCACGTCGCTGCTTGGTTTTCCTGATCAGGCTCTCTCCATCGAAGCCGGTTTCGCTGCGACAGCCGAGGTCCACAGCGGGGCACTCAATGAGACGCATACCCTCGTTGGCTATACCAGTGTCGAACAAGTGCGTGCCTTGCAATGGTCGTATGATTCATTGCGAGCCGACCCACGACCGATCTATCACATCAACGTCGCGGGTCTGGACGCGGCCAATTACGACCAAGTCCGCGATCGTCTCGGGTACCGATTGTCCGCCGTAGATAAGGACGGTGTTCGCTACACCGCCGAAGGAATCGAGGCGGCCGAAGCGATCAAGCTCGATATCCCAGAGAACACGAATCTCTTCAAACTGCCCGTCGCAACCAAGAATTTCACTTATGGAGCGGGACTCCAAATTGATTTGTCGGACGCCGAAACAGGGCTGTACACGATGGAAGTCGAATACGGCTTGCTCCGTGCTAGCGGCGACGCGTTTGCTGGAAGAATGGAGAAACAAACATTCGTCTATGCGCACGTCAATCAAACCAAATCAGCTTTCGGGGCTGGATGGGGCCTGTCAAATTACTTAAGACTCTACCCCGGTGATGCTGGTGCTCTGTTAGTTGATGGCAGCGGACTCGAGCAAATCTTCTTGTCGCCTGCGGAAAACAGCCAAATCTTTACACCGATCGTCAATGACTACTCTGTGATGACCGTCACAGCCGGAGGTTTTAGCCGCCGACTCCGAGACGGAACGGTACAAGATTTTGACCCGAAAGGCCTGCTGCAAACCGTTACCGATCGTAATGGCAACGTGACAACGTTCAATCACAGCGGCGAGAAATTGGTGTCGATAACCGACCCCGTTGGACTCGTGACGACGTTCAATCACGCGGGCGACCGTATCGCTAGCGTCACCGATCCCGCGAATCGTTCGACAACCTTCAACTACGATGCCGACGGTAACCTGCTCAAGATCACCGACCCCGATTTGATTCCACGGACGTTCAATTACACGTACAGCCATGACAAGAATCCGGAGCTCGGCATTCACCTGATGACGGGGCAAACCTTCAAGCGAGGTAACGATCCGGCCGATCCGCTTGTAGGACAATTTAGTGAGACTTATCAGTACGATAAGATCGATGGACGTTTAAGATCGGGCGTTCGAGTCGATGCACAATCGTTCTCTCTCGAGCCAGCACAAGTTGGATTCTTGCATCCGATTGAGGAAACAACGAGCGCCTCAAACGCTCCCGCTTTGGATACTTTGTCGTCGCCTAGCACAAAGTCGATATCCAACTTGTTTACCGAAGAATGTGGCGACACCCTAGTAAACGCCGATGAGGCAACGGAGTACTACGCAGAAGCGAATCACACTGACTTCAAGGGCAAACGGCACCGCTATGCGATGACCGGATACGGTCAATACGAGGACACGCTTGTCAGTCCGCGAAACCATAGTGAAGTTGCACGAAACGCCGTCGGTGGCCGCATCACTGCTGAGCGTGACGGAGTCGGCAACTTGGTCTGCTATGTTCGTGACGCCTTCAGTAACATCGTCCTGCAGACCGACTTTCCCGATGGTACCGCAGCGACTACGGAAACGCATTGGGACTATGAGTCCCTCCCCGCGGGTCAAGAGTCTTATAATATACCCATCGAAATTATCGACGAAATCGGGCGAATCACGACACATGTTTTGGATGCGAATGGCAATATTCTTAGCACAACCATCGAGGATCCGAACGCGCCTTCGGGTAGTCCTAATACCGTCTCGATCACATTCACGCACACGAGTCGTGGGCTGCCGGATGTGACTACGGACGGACGTGGCGTCACGGTCGACTTTGAGTACGACTCAATGGGACGCACGATCCAAGAAATTTACGCTGACGGGTCACGCACGTACGTTCTCGATCCGCTGACAGGTTTCGTTTTGGAAGCAATCGACGCGAACGGCAACACGACAGTCTATGTCCGCGATGTCATGAACCGCGTCACCGAAATTCGTAACGTTGGCGAAGGCGACACGCCCACATACACCTCAGCCGTGCAGTACGATGCGCACGCGAACGTCATTCGTGAGACCGATCGCGATCAAGTCGTCATGCTCAAGACTTGGGATATATTGGATCGGCCCAGCTCGGTGACCGAAGACGCACTCAAACTCAAATACGTCACACAATATGGATACGATCTCGCGTCGTTGCCACCCAATTATGCGGTCGCCGCCGACGGAGGTGATGTCCACGTCACAAAGGACCCCAATGGTGATTCCACCGTAACGGTATACAACCAATACAATGAGTTGACAGCGACGTACGACCAGCTTGGTCGCGCGACCACGTACAAACGTGATGCAGCCGGTCGCGTCGAGACCGTGATTCCACCCCACGGGCTGCCGATCGTCCATACGTTGGACCAACGTGGACGGGTAACCGTGGCTTCGGGGCCGTTGGCTGATCAAAGGACGGTTACCACGTACGACAAAGCCGATCGCGTCATCAGCACGCTGGTTGCAAATACGACCGGCGACCAACTTACCGTCATGTCATACAACGTATTTGACCAACTAGCCGAGCGGGTTGACGCGGAGAAGCATGTGACGCAGTGGCACTTTGATGTTGCCGGTAACATGACTGGTGAAGTCCTAGCGGCTGGCACCGGAATTGAATTCGTCACGGGCTACACCTTCGACGACCGAAATCGAGTTCAAACGCGTCAGGTCGGCAACGCAGAACCGACGACCTATGCATATTATCCCGAAGGCCAGATTAGTACGGTTACCGATCCCCGAAATTTTGTGACACAGTACTTCCTGGATACGATGAGTCGAAAAAGTTCGATCATCGACGCCGAGGGCGGTGAGACATTAATGACCTACAACGGTGAAGGGAGTTTGCTCACGCTCGCCGATGCGCGCCGAATCGACTCAGGCGCCGGTGCTGCCCCCGTCTTTACCGTTTACGAGTACGACGGCCTGCGGAGAATGACTACCCAAACAAACCCGGAACAGGAAACGATTCGTTACGAGTATGACAAACTGAGCCGTAATACCGCCACGTTTGATCCGCGTCATTCCGCAGTGGCGACCGATGACCAATTCGTTTCGCGAACCGAGTACGACAAGGTGGGACGGATCACCGCACGCGTGGACGGTGAAGGAAATCGAACCGAGTATGAGTACGATCCGGCTTGGGACACCGTGACCAAGGTTCATACGCCAGCACCGAATCTCGGTTCGTCCGGCCAAGTAACCACGACTCACAAGTACTCCTCGGATCGCCGGACGCTTCGCGTCACGAAGCCAACGGGCGAAAATCTTCCTCCGATCGTCCAGGTCGTGACTTACGATACGCTCGGAAATCCGCTCACCATGTCAATTGAAGGAACAAAGGTCCAGACAAGAACGGTCTACGACAAGCTGAATCGGGCCATTGAGACGATCGATGCATTTGGAACTCAGGATGAAGCGAAACATCAGGTGGTCTACGACGCTCGCGGTAAAACAGAACGAAAAATCGATCCGTTGGGATACGAAACAGCATACATTTACGATGACAAACTCGATCTGTCGGCGACCAAGTACGCGTTGGGCACGCCCGAGGAGTACACCGTGTTCAGCGAGATCGACGATGCTGGAAACCACACGAGCATCAGTGATCCACGTGATGCGTCTCTACGAACCACCACAAAATATGACGGACTGAACAGACCGTACGAGATCACCTCGCCTTATGGCGCCATCAGCGAGCCAGCGACGTCGACGATCACGATCGGGTACGACGCGGTTGGAAATATCATTTCCGAGACTGACCCCCGAAACCCCTTGTGGGTGACGACCAACGAATACGACGCAGCGGGAAGACTTACAGTAAAGACAGATGCACTCAATCATGAGTGGACCTACGGATATGACGCGGCCGGGAACCAGACGTCGGTATCCAACCCGTTGAACCACACAACGACGTTTGAGTATGACGGATTGGGTCGTCCAATCGGCCAGACCAATGCAATGGGTCTCACGTCATGCATCGTCTATGATGCCGCAGGCAATATGGTGGCTGAAATTGCTGCCAATGCGGGACTGACCTCCTGTGTCGGTGCTTCCCAAGTCCCCAACAGCCATATCACCACGCACGTCTATGACGACGCAAATCGCCGCGTTGAGATGATCGATGCCGAAGGGAACAAGACCGGATATGTATTCGATCCAGCGGGACGTTTGATTGAGATGAAAGACCCCCGCTTCTATACCCGGAACCAACCGTTTTCGACATTTTATGCGTATGACAATCGAAACAATCTGACGAGGGTTGAAAAACCATCTGGTCTTGAAGGAGACGATGAGGTTCTCATCCAAACGTATCAGTACGATAAGAAAGACGATCGTACCAAGTCTATTGATCCGAGAGGAATTGAAACAACGTTTGACTATGACCCGCTAGGTCGAGTGACGACTAAGACCCAGCAGATTGCTGTTCCCAGTTTGAATCATTCTGCTGATGCTGAGGTCACGGCTTATCGCTACGATGCCTACGGCAACGTTACTGAGGAGCTCGATCCACGAGGCGAGTTCTTCAATACAACATCCACCTACGATGCCGCTGGGCACTTGCAAACGTCAACCACGAACACCGGCACGCCGGAATTCCCCGGCGTTCCGGCGACTTGGGTCCATTCGTATGACCCCGAAGGCCGCGAGATTCTGGTTCAAGATCCGCGAGGTGTGTACTTCTCGACCATTAACAGCTACGACGCTTTAGGACGTTTGGAGTCCAAAAGCAGTCCGCGAGGCCTTCCCTCAGCACCACTTGACCCAGCGATCGATCGATACATTTACGATGCGGTGGGGCGATTGGTTGTCAAAGAAGGTCCATTACACGATGAAAATGGTGCGCTGACCCAAAACAAGTTCGAATACGATAATTCCGGACGGCAAATCAAAGTCACCAACCCTCTTGGTTACGTCAACACGTACGACTACGACCGCAATGGAAATGTGATCGAGGAAATCTATGAGGGTCATGATGTCGACGGAATGACCGTTCCAACGCGAACAGTCAGCCATAAATATGACGCTCTGAACCGGGCGTATGAAACGACCGATACGCTCGGCCGCACAATCGAGGTAACGTTCGATGAGGCCGGCAACTTGGTTGAGATGGTCGGCCCCAATTTCGACTCTACTGGCAGTCCCGCCAAGATGACGAAGCAATACGATGCGGCGAATCGTCTGCGATCAACAACCGATCAGGAAGATCACACCTCGCAATATCAATACGACGGATCGGGCAACATGATCGCTGCAATGGATCCGCGTGGTGACCATTACACGATCCAAAGAAAATACGACGGTGCTGGACGTCCGATCGAAATTCTGCAGCCGACCGGCACTACAGCGAGTCCTGGACCGGCTTCCAAGAAAACGATTGTCTACCGACGTGCTGGCAACATCATTGAGCAAACCGATGATCGCGGCGTCGAGTACAGATCCATCACGACTCTTGATGTCTTTGGAAACGTTGCGATAGCGGACCGACCGGACGGTCGTGAACGAGCTGGCTTGGCGCGTATTGTTGAACGATGGGAGTTCGATGCAGCTGGCTATTTGTCACGTAGCGTTGATCCACGCGGCACTGATTACGACAGCACATTCCTGTATGATGCGGCTGGCAACCTACTGCAGCGTCAACTGCCATCCGGAACCGCTACCCGTCCAGAAACTCTTACAGAAACCTTCACCTACGACGAAGTCAACGGTCAACTCACACATGTTGGCTTAGGTGGCCCAGGCTACATTACGACAATCGGTTATGACGATGTCGGACGTGCCACTTCCATCACCGATGCAGCGGGTGACTCGATCACCTGGTCGCTTGATCGTTACGGGAACCCGTTGATCACCGAAGATAAATTTGGGACGTCATCCACGACCTTTGACGCTGGCGATCGACCGTTGGTTGATACCGACGGCCAAGGCTTCCAAATCAGCAACGCTTACTCTCAATCCCCGCTCGGTGAGGTGGTGTTGAAAACGGACCAACGCGGTTTTACGAACGAGTATCTCTACGATGGTCTTGGACGGATCGTGAAGCAAACGGATCCCCTTGGCACGTCGACGATCTATGAGTATGACGCCGCAGGGAATCCCGTCACGCTGATCGACGCTCGTGGATTCATTCACCGGACCGAGTTTGATGCCAGGAACCTTTCAGTTCGGCAGGTACTCGCTGAAGGTACGCCCGAAGAAGCGATACTCCGATTTGAGTATGACTCAATCGGTCGTGAGGTCTTGCGAACCGATCCGCGAGACCCCACGGGACAGTTCTACGCGATAGCCACCCAGTACGATGCGCTCAGCCGTCCAATTCGAGTTACCCAGTCGGCCGCTACACCCACAATGCCCGCTGCAGCTCGATTCACTCCTGGTTTTGCTGACACACCTTACGACGGATTGCTCGTCCAAGAGTTGTACTATGACACGATTGGCAACGTCATCAAAAACGTGCCGATCGGCGGCGAGGAGTACGCTGAGGTGCTGGTCTATGACCGTGCAAATCGTGTCATTCAGAAGGAAACCCCGACTGGCACCGCGGCCCAGCCGAGAACGAGCGTCGTGCAAATGTCGTACAACGACAATGGGGACATAGTCGAGCGAATCAGCCCCCTCGGGTACGTTGAGAACTGGGTCTACGACGACCTGGGTCGCAAAACATCGCACGTCATCGTTGGCGGCGCAAGCCGTGATGACTTAGTCGAGACCTATGACTATATCAGCGATGCCACGGGCGTCCGCACCGTGATCACTGACGCGACCGGCGATGTCGCTCAAATCCATCATTACGATGAACTCGGACGCATCGATCGGATTGAGTATCGCGACGATCCAGATCTCGTCCGTGAGTTTGATGAGGCTGGGAATCTTCAAACGGAGACCCAGGGTCGCTGGACCATGAGCTACACCTACGACGCTCGTAACCATCGGGCGACAACCACGGACGGCGAAGGCAAGACCGCGCTGAGTGCGTTTGATGCCGTAGGCAATTTAGTAAGTTATCTTGCCGCCGGAGACACCAAGGCGACCACCTACACTTTCGATGGGCGAAATCGGCGCACCGAGACAAAGGATCCGCTCGATCGGGTCACGAAAATCCAATACGACGCATTTGGAAATCAAGTTTCCATCGTCGACAGCGGCTTGACGGAAACAACCTTCCAGTACGACGCAACTAATTTGATGATTCGCCAAACTGACCCGTTTGGTGACCAATTGAGAACCTACAATTCGGCCGGACAGCTCACCAAGTCGACTGATCGAGATGGTCGCGAACGGCAGTATCTCGTTGACCTTACCGGTGCCACCCGCGCGGAGCAATGGATCGGCACAGACGGTAGTGTTGTTCACGAAGTGACTTATGAGATCGACGCTGATGGCCGTTTGGTCTCAGCCCTTGACGGTGAAAACGCTATCGACTTGCAGTTGGTCGATGATGCATCGAGCCATCTCAATCAACAGGTTTTGCAATATACCGGTGGGCATTCGATTACGATCGATCGATCATTTGATGAGTTGGGTCGAACATCGTCCACAGCACTGTTGCTCGGTGCGTCCGCCACGCCTTTGATCACATCACAGTTCGATCGACCTGATGCTGACCAACGAATCAAGAAGCTTTCTCTGGGTGGTTCTTTTGCCGCACCTGTCAGCGTGAGCTTGGATTACATCACCAACCTGCCAGAGATGGTGTCGCTGATGACGTATCGTGACACGACAGGCAACCCCGTGGCCACGTCGACAATGCAGTACGATAATCGTGGATTGTCGGTAGCAATCGTCCATTCCCTCGGCAGTAACGTCGTTGATTCATTCAATTCAACCTACTATGACGACGGTAACGTGCGAACGGAGACTGACGTCCGCGGCTTGTCCACCTTCGTCTACGATGAAGCGAATCAATTGGCAGGTATCGACCGTCCAGGGACTGACGACGAAGTCTATTCATATGACTTAGCGGGCAACCGAACGGATTCACAAATCATTGTGGGGACGGCGAACCGCGTGGAATCTGCCGCCGGACGCACCTTCACCTACGATAAGGAAGGGAATCTGACCAAGGTCGATGACAGTGTCACTGGTGAGTCCATTGCCTACCGTTGGGACCACCGCAATCGACTTGTAGAAATCACAACAGTCGACAGCAGTGATAATTTGCTTTCGGTCATCCGTAACGAGTTCGACGCGTTTGACCACCGCGTGCGGCAAGTCACGCTCAGGCCAACTCAGCCAGGTGGTCAGCCGACCGAAGTTGAAGATCGCCGATTCATCTATGATGGCGAGACACTCGTCGCAGAGTTTGTCGAGAATCCAGCTGGAACGCTCGTCACCGATGTCGCGTACCTGACGAATCCGGTGACCGGGGCAACGTATGCCCAGACTTCCGCTTCCGACGGCGCTGAGTTCCTATTGATGGATCGCAGCCATTCGACGCGGCTGGTGGTTGATGACGATGGCACGCTCATCGATCGATTGCACTACAACGCCTATGGCACAATCACTGAATCGTTGGGCACCTCTCCAGCATCGCGATTGCTGTACTCGGGTGCGGAGTTTGATGCGTCGCTTGGTTTGTACTACATGTCGGCTCGCTACTACGATCCGGCACTTGGCCGGTTCTTGTCAATCGATCCGACTGGATTTGGTGGTGGTGATACGAATCTGTATCGCTATTCCGGTGGCGATCCGGCCAACTATCGCGATCCGTCGGGCTTAGCGAGAATCGCGATCGGCGGGCTGAGCAACCGTACGCAGCAGATGGCGTCCTACTCCAACGGCGTCCCAGCCGGATTCAGCGGCCAGGTGAGTACGCTGTCCTTCCAAACGGGCGTCTCTTTTGGCGGCGCCGCTTATGCTACTGGGGCTCATTCGTTTAGCCGGTATGCTTCAACGGGCGTCGACTTTGCCGCTGGCTTCACCAATTGGGCCGCCGGAGGAATCTATGGCGTGGCAAAGCCAGTCATTGGCACGATCGTTAGGTACAACGTGTACCGAGCTGCCGTTTACGAGTCATTGTTCACTGGCAAGATTCCTGATAGTCGCGAAGCGGTGATGAACACGTTCCGCAGTCGTCTAAACGCCGTTGGCAGCGCACTTCGAAACGAAATTGATACAGTCACCGGAGTCATGCAGAACTTGGCCGCGAAGGGACAGGCCAATCGGCGAACCTTCAAAGGTGCAAATGGTAAGCCCGACTCTGAGATCAGCAGCTATCAAACACATTTCGGCTTGATGGCGGATGCCGCAATCTTTTCTATCTATCAGGGCATGGCGGACATGGCGGCGCTTGGCGTCGACGTTGTCAATCAATCCGTCGCTCCGGGCAGTGGCAATAGCGATCGTGCACAACAGAAGAGCTATAGCCAAATCACTGAGGCCGTGCAAAAAATGGGTGCGGCCCAGGTAGCAGCGTCGATGGCCGAGGCAATCTTCATGCTGCCGTTGGACTTGGCGTCCGGAGATCCAGTCCGTCAAGGCCAAGCCGTCGGCATGATTGCCGAAACTGTGGCGGGAGCCGCAATTGGTTCCGCGTTTGCATCAAGGCTGAGCAAAGTCAAGACAGGCGGGCGAGCCCTGAATCACTTGATGCCAGACGCACCTCAGCCTGGCCGAACCGCTGCGCGGGCGACATCGGATGCGCCGACACCAAAAATCACATGGGAGGACATTCGCAAACGCGACGCAAACCAAACAGAAGCCGAGTTTGACATTGTTGAAGCGAAGGTCGAAGGCTTCTTCAATGACCCGAAGAACAAAGCACGTCTCGCCGATCTCGACGCAACCGACATTCAGAATCTAAAAAATGACGCGTTAACCGTAGAAATTTCGAGAACGCTCAAGGAGCCACCAAAGAACGGCGCCAAGGAAGGCTATACGGTCGGCAAGCCGGATGCCAACGGTATGGAGCACTACATATTTGATGATGTGGAGGGACTCGCAAATCGCACTCGTCGGCTCAAGGACCCCGACTGGAATGCGCAGACCAAGGTGATGGAATCCGATACGCGTTGGCTAGTCAACAAAGCCTATAGTAAACTTGATGTCAACCAGCGAAAGATGGTGGGTGCACTTGGTGAACTGATGGGGCCCGTTGGTCGCATCGGTTTACCGAATATTCACGCTCGTTTGCTGAACGTTATTTCTGAGTCTGTTGACATCGCACTCGGATCTGGTCGAAAAGGTGACCTGACATCAAAAATCAATGCGTTGGACGCCGATCAGGCCGCGAAAGTGATCGCACGGCTTGACGAAGTCTGGGTGCGTGACTCGGTAATGTCAGAGATATCGGCGCAGTTCGCCCGTGACTCGACGTTTGCTAAGCAACACGGCATCGCGGGGATCTTCGAACGCGGTTCGTTCGGTGCGTCGGCCGAACAGTTTCTGTTTCGCGCGAGAAAGGTTCATGGCATTGTTTCTGGAAAAACAAGTGCTCTGGACCTGCTGGATGGGTCTCAATGGAATACGGCGTGGAGATCCGTTTCCGATTTGTTCAAAACGCCGCTGGGAAGTGCCAGTGACTTTGACTTCAACCTTGTCACATTGAACAAAGAGCTGTTCGAGAAGCTCCACCAGAAGACAACGCTCATGGATAAAAGAACAGGTAAGGCGATCCAAGAAAAGGACGTAACCACCGGAAAGATGAAGGATGTCGTGATCGAGGGCAAAGAGTTTGTGGATGCCTTCTACGACTTTGCCGTCAAAGAGCTGGAATTTCGCATCACACAAGCAAGTGACAATTCGGCTTTAAGAAAGTCGTTGCAAGATAACTTAGATACGTTCAAAAACGCGGACGACGGAGCGGCCGGGAAATACAAGCTCGTCGAGTTGTATAAGCAGGACAAGAAAGAGTTTGGTGGATTGAACGACTACGATGCGATCGCCACTGGTCCAATCGAGAAAGGTGCTCACGGATATCTGGTGCCCTTTCAGGACTATCTATTTGGTCCTGTAAGCGACGTGCCAAGTTCCGACTTGTTCTTCCCGGCCTATCTGGAAGGCCAGCGTTTGAGAGCACAGTTGGGAGACTTGAAGGGACCAAATGTTCCCACTGGGATTGTCCGCACGCAACTGAAGTCAACAACGATGGCTGACGGAAGCGTTCTTTTTCTATCCCGGGACCACTTTGTTCCGCTCTCGCATCTCTCACTCCGGGCGATGGGTGTATACGGGCCAATGCCTTCCACAGGCGCGGTGATTTCGCTAGCAATGCCACCCGAGGACCAACGTGCGTCCATTGACGCGATCTTTGACCCCAACGCAATTGATCCATGCGAGAAGAAGCCGACTGTCGAAACGATTGCGGTTTGTGGTGCGTTCGCGTTGCAAGATTGGAGCGAAGAACTTGGATTCGCTCCGCCAGTTAACATCACTTTCTCACTGACTGATCTACCGCACGGCATGCTGGGTGCAGCAAAGATCGTCTCCCGTGACATGTTTGGACGACCCGCCGAGGCGACGATAACCATCGATGTCGATGCTTCGGGATTTGGTTGGTCCGACGTCGGCTATGATCTCCGATCGACACTCCTGCATGAAATTGGACATGCGATCGGTTTTGATCCAAGTGTTCCCGCCTTCTCGGCGGCTCAGACTGCTCGAGGTGAAGCATGGGTAATGGAAGTCGGCGACATTCATGCCGTCTTTGAACCAAATCGTAGCGAGCTGGACACGGCCATTCACCCGGATTCTGTCCTCGCCGGTGCATTGCGGCGGTCACATATAAAATCGTTAACGCCATGGGACATCGAACCGGTTCGGCATGTTTGGCAATCTACGGAGCTGTTTGAAGGTAAGTTTGCTTCTGAATCCACGCTCTACCTCGATGCGGCTGGCTCACTGGGCTTTGTGCTCTTCGCCGCAGAGCTGGCAGATTCACTGCTGAACGCACCAGCTATAGGAATCGCTAACCCTGGCATGACAGTATCGGATCCTGCAAGCGATTCTTTCGGGTGGAGAATCGTTGGCGATGTCTCAATCGCCGATGGCACCGCCACAATCAGCGAAGACGTGGGGATGATTTCGGACTTGTCGCAGACGTTTGTGGTGCCGGCTGGGATGCGTTCGATCTCGTTCACGATCGGCGGCGTGTCTATGGATGTGGCGGGCTCGCATCCTTCGGAAGCTTTTGAGGCGGCGATTTTGCGCGCGGTCGAGACCGATTCGGTTTCGGGTGAGATGGTTGGGATGACCGGTGGTGATGCGGCGTTTAATTTGCAGGCCGATGGATCGGTTCACTTTGCCAGCGGTGTGGTTGTTTCGGGTGCAGCGGTTAGTGGCGACATCATCGATGTGAATCGCGAAGACATCCGCATCACGTTGCCGGTTCCTGCATCCGCGACCGGCGAAGCGGTGACGCTTTACTTTGACTTGATCGGATTCGGGGCTGACGAAAGTAGCATCACGGTTAGCGATGTTCGCATGAACTTCAACCTCGGATGGCAGAATCCAATCGACCGCTTTGACGTCGATGACATGGGTGACGTTACCGCTCGTGACGCCCTGCTGATCATCAACGAATTGCATCGAAAGCGAGTTCACGATCCGGTGACGCGAGACCTGTTCGCGATCACTGATGACGTCGGTCCGCCACCGTTCTACGACGTCAATGGCGACGGAAAAGTATCGGCACTCGATGCTTTGCAAGTGCTGAACCAAGTTGGACGTCTATCGGGTAACCTGGAAAGCGAACTACCCGATTCTTGGCAGAACCCGATTCTGGCTGCCGACGTGAATGACAATGGAACCGTCACAACCGGCGACGCGCTCGTGATCCTGAATGAACTTGCTCGCGGAAGTGTTCACGACAAGGCGGACGGTCGACTGTACGCGATCACCGAAACCGTTCGGCCGGCCCCGTATTATGACGTGGACGGCAACGGTTTAGTTTCGGCACAGGATGCGCTTCGCGTCATCAACACGGTAGCCCGACAAGCAACCGCTGAACCGGAGGCGACTGACGAAGCGTTGTTGTCGCTGCTGGATGAGCGCTAACCGCGGCGACTGATCACGATCACTGGGCACTTAGTTTGCCCAGCGATTTGGCGAGTGAATCGGCCGAACAGTTTTTGTCGCGGGCCAATCCGCTGGACGCCCAAGATGATCAATCCAGATTCGTCAGCTCGCTCGACCACTGCCGCGATCGCGTCGTCGTGCAACAAGACTTCTCGCTCGCATCGCCCGCCAAAGTTGTCGTACGCCAATCGATCTAGTTCTTTCTTCACCCGTTTCAAATCTGCCGCTGACGTGTTAGTGGGAACGACGCGCAGAAACTTGACATCACAATTCTGTTTTCGTGCCAAACTGCCCAATAGCCGCGTCAGTAAGTAATCGTGACCACCCCGCCCGGCAACCGGAACCAAAATACGTTGCCGTTCGACAAGATGCCAGTTTTTGGGCGCACGAAGCACGACGACATCGGTATCTAACCGGCTCAGCAATCCTTCGATGGGCGTCGCTACGCCCTCTTCGGCGATCTCACTTAAACCCAACAACACAGACTCGCACCGATGCAGTCGAGCCACCCGTGCGATCTCTTCCATCGGCGACGCCGCCACCGTAGTCAACGTTTCGGCGCGAACGCCCTGTCGCACCGATGCGTGAATGAGTTCGCGTTGAACGGCATGAATACGGTCGGTCGGTTCCGGGTTCTCCTGCGGATTCCAGTCCGGCGGCGCCACCACGATACTTTGCAGTAGAACTCGGCCGACCGCGGCCGGCACCAATGTTTCAGCAAGCGCGATCATCGCGTCGGCGTTTTCGGGGTTGGCGATCGGCACCAACACCAGCGGCGTGTTCCCGCGCAGCCGCGACAATTCCGGATTGGACGCAACACTCGATACGTCTCGCAATCGTGCACTACGCGCAAACAACGTTAAAAACAACAACCCACCAAGACTCAACCAAATGACCGCGATCAATCCGGCTTGCGGAACCGCGATCCCTTGAAAAATTGCCAAGCCGATGCACGCCAAGCCGCCAACGATTGGGACGGCGGGATACCACGGCGACAAGAACGGTGGTGGGCTAGCTTCGCTACGCTGTCGCACCAAGACGCTCAACCAGTGTGCGATCGCAAAGGTAACCAGAAAAATCAAACTCGATGCCGCGCCGGCGGCCGACACATCGGGCAGCGCCAACACCAACACACACACCAGCGACGATGTCACAATCACCGAGACCGTCGGAATGTTCTTGCCTTTGCTAAGCCGGCTAATCACGGTTGGCAAAGTGCGATCACGAGACATCGCAAGAGCGATACGTGAAGCGGCAAACAAATTCGCTTGCAGTGCCGTGAACATCGAAAGTACGGCCGCAACAATTACTAGCCAGTAACCGATCGGACCCAGGAAGTGTCGCGCCGCCACGGCAACAATCCCTTCGGGATCTTCCGCCGCGGCCGACGCGATCGATTGTCCCTCGGACGTTCCCACCGCCACCATGACCGACAATAGCGGCATGTAAATCATTAACGCAATCACCAGAGACAAGATCATCGCTCGCGGGATCGTCTTTTCCGGTTTTTTGACTTCTCCGCCAACTGCCGCGATCAAATCAAACCCTTGCAGCGCAATAAAACTGTATCCCATCGCCTGGATCAGTCCACTAACTCCGCTGGAAAAGAATGGGCGGAACGCAGCCGATGTATCGCCGCCGCTCTGACGTGTCACCGCCCACAAACCGCCGACGATCACCACCGCAAAGACAGCCACTTTGCCAACGTTTGCTGCGTTGCCACCGCCGCCGGTTTTCACCATCAAACTGATCGCCAGCAAGATGGTCGTCACGATCGCTAACCCTGGAACCAATGCGGGCTGATCCAACCAGGCCCATTCCAAACCGGCAAGTGCGGCCACGTTTTGTAAAAAGATCATCCCAAAGTGGGCGAATCCTAACGCGTACAAAACTGCGGCAACGATCGAAGCGAACCACACCACCCAGCCCACGGTGAACGCCGATTCAACCGACAACACTTTGCGACTGAACGTATAGGTTCCGCCCGATTCGGGAAACTTCGACGCCATCTCAGCGAAGCTTAGTGCCGTCAGCAGCCCGATCACACCGTTAAGTGCGAAGGCAAGGATTGCCGATGGACCTGTTGTCGCAAACGCGACTCCGGCCAAAGCCAAGATCCCACCACCAACGATCGCACCGACACCAACACCGGTGGCACCAAACAATCCTATATGGCGAACTTGTTTCACAGAGACTTGATCCGGCGGCACCAACTAAACCTTCTGCGGTTGGATGACAACCTTCATTTGGTCAGGATCACCTGCATGCAATCGGTCAAACCATTTTGGTCCATCCGACAGACTGATCATTGACGTGATCAAAGGCGCGACGTTGATGATGCCACGGTTCATCAAGTCGATGCACTGCGGGTATTCTCCGTTGCAACCACATGTACCCTGCAAACGAATTTCGCGGGTGACGACCGACTGCAATGGCAACTCGATCGTCGGTGCGACGTTGCCAACCAAGGTGACGCAGCCACCTTTGCGAACCGATTCGATCGCCGTTTTGATCGTTGGCGTTGCACCGACCACTTCTAACGCCACATCAGCGCCGCGGCCACCGGTCATTTCACGAATTTTCGCAGGCACGTCGCACTGGTCGGCTCGCAGGACATCATCCGCACCAAGCTCTTTCGCGACCGCCAAACGCTTGTCGTTCAAGTCGACTGCGATTACTCGCGTCGCCCCCGCGGCACGGATCGCTTGAATGGCAAGCAAACCGATCATTCCGGCGCCGACGACGACAGCCGTATCGCCAAGTTTTACCGGAGTCACCGCGGCGGCGTGAACGGCCACCGAGACCGCTTCGACCAGGGCTGCATGCTCGAACGGTAACGAGTCAGGCAACGTGTAAACGATCCGGCGAGGCACACTGATCCGTTCGGCAAACGCACCGTGACGTCGGTAATCCCCGCACGACACGCCAAGGACCATTCGGTTGTCACACAGGTTGCCGCTGCCTTGCCGACAAAAGTGACAAGTACCACACGAGACCATCGAATCGAAAGTGACACGGGTTCCCTTTGGCATGTCCGTCACGTTCGCGCCGCTATCGACCACGATCCCGGCCGCTTCGTGGCCCATGACCAAGGGTGGAATCCGGCGACCCGTGCTGCCGTCGTAGCCGTGGATATCGCTGCCGCAAATCCCGCACGCTTCGACCTGTACCAGAACATCGTCGGCACCCATCTCGGGCTCGGCAACATCAGTGACTTCCATCTTTTCGTATTCGGTTAACAGCAGAGCTTTCATCGCGGGAGATCTATTTTGCGGGGTGATTGGTTCGGCTACAACTTTGAGATTGTCTTCACTGGTACCACTTTAGCACAGGTGACTTCCTGTTGAATTACGACTTAGAAGACGACGAGACCCTAACGGCCTACCACGAAGCCGGACACGCCGTCGTTGCCCACGCCCTAGGGGCAACCATCGATTCCATGCAACTTTGGGGCGAAGCCGACGAATTTCTGCCCGATCGGTTTGGCGACTGTCGCGTCAATTGGGGGCGAGTCGACCCGAACCTGGATTGGCAACGTCAACGAGAAATCATGACGTACTTGGGCGGTCCGGTCGCTGAAATGATCTACCGAAGCGAACCGCTGCATCCTGCCCTTTACGGGCCTTGGCAAGACGATTGGGCGAAAGCGATGCAAACTTGCGACGAGATCATTTCTGATCCGCAGCGACGGACACAGTTGCTGGAAAAGATCATCGTCACGCTGCACCACCATCTCGGTCGCGATCCCTACTGGCCCGCCATCGCCAGCCTGGCAGACGAACTGGCCGCGCACGAACAACTCGAATCCGATCAGATCGCCGAAGTACTAACTTTTTGGATTCGCTAGCTTGCGACAGATCACGTACGGGAACGGGCCGCGAGTCAAAACCCAGAGGGTTGCATTGACGTGCGTGAAACGAAATCTGTAAAAGCAGTCCAGTTTCACCACAGGAGTTCTGTCCATGTCGATGCCAATCATTTTCGTCCACTCGGGAAAAGCCGAGCATCTGTACATCGCGACTCGCCAAGCTCGGATCAGCAACCCGGACGCGGACGTGGTTCTGATTGGTGACTCCAGTAATCAGCGTTTGAAGTGGCCAACCCAACACTACCAAATCGACGACTACAACCAGGACATTAGGCAGTTTCAAGCACATTACCGACATCGCAGCCCAAATCCACCCTCGTTTGAAATGTTCTGTTTCGAGCGATGGTTCGTGGTCGCGAAGTGGATGCGAGAACACCACGTCGACAAGGCTTGGGTCTGTGATTCCGATTTAATGATTTTTAGCGATCTCAAATCGATTGCCAAAAAATTTGCTAGTTTTGATCTCGGGATTTCATTCATCAGTGGTCACTCGTTGATGATCAATCGACTCGATTGCTTGGATGGTTTTTGCGACTTCATCAATCGCATGTACGCGGATCCGGACCAACAACAAAAGTTCGATGATCTGTTTGCGAACAGCCCCAGCATTTGGGACCGATCGATTTCGGACATGACGGCTCTGACTCACTACACCCGCACGATTCCTGACCGTGTCATCGACTTGGCAACCATCCAAGACAGTTCGGTATTCGATTTCCACATCCGCCACCTTGATGGCTTCGCCGGCAAAAAGTCAAAACAGATTGATTGGCGAGACTCGAAACCCTTCGGCGTTCATCCTGATCACACTGACCCGATCCGTTTTCACACCTTGCACTTTCAAGGCCGAGCCAAACAATCGATGCATGCCTACGCATCGAATCCCGATTTGGATGTTTGGACCAGTTGGCTGCGTCGACGAACGACCACCCGACTCGCCAAACTGAAAAAGTACTTGCCATCGGCCTGCCGCAAAGTTGCCTAGGCCATAACGCATAAGCAGCCGATGAAATCACCGACGACGAACCACACCGAATTTACGTTTCAAAGATTATGGGCCGGCGTTGCCGTCGGACTGATTTGCACGACGTGGCGATTGTGGTTCCCGACCATCGCAGACTCGGGCTATCCGGCGATTGCATTTTTCCCATCGCTGGCTGGTTGTCCGGAATGGATTCTTGACGCAACCAGTTTTTTTATCGTAGCCGCATTGATTGCGATCGCGGCATTGGGGAATGCGGCACCGATCACCCGCGCAGGCTGGATCGTTGTGGTGGTTGGATTGGTTGTGTCGTTTGCTCTGGATCAACATCGATTGCAGCCATGGGCCTATCAATTGGCCATCTACGCGTTGATGTTCGCGGCACTGGATCCCGCTCGGCTGCGTCAATGGATCATCCCGGTGGCCGCCAGCGTCTATATCTACAGCGCAATGGGGAAGTTCGATTTTCAGTTTGCCCACACGGTCGGACAAGATTTTCTAGCGGCTGTCGCTCGTCCATTTGGCGTTAACCTTGACGCCATCGACGAGACCATGCGGACGCGACTAGCGTTGATCTTTCCGGCGACCGAATTGCTCGCTGGACTTGCTCTATTGATCCCGCGCATTCGGCCGATCGCAGGGGTAATTATCACGATGATGCATGCCACCTTGATTGCGATCTTAGGTCCCTGGAGTCTCGATCACAGTTTGGGTGTTTTGACTTGGAACGCGGCGCTGATGTTCCAGACTTATTGGTGGATGATCCGGCGTCCAATCCCGACCAATTTCACAGACGTCAATGGCAAGAAACAGCCAAGTACGCATCGGTCGGTGCTGACGACGATGGTGATTGGCCTTGTTCTGATCGCCCCACTCACCGAACGATGGGGCGTTTGGGACCACTGGTTGTCATGGTCGCTCTACTCGCCTCATACCAGTCGAGTAGACATCCAGGTGCACGATTCGGCAACATCGGCGATGAATGAGGACATCGTTTCGATGTTGGAAGCCGATGACGACAACGACGGTTGGCGAACATTTCCGCTGTCGCGTTGGGCGCTCGATTCACGTGGCGTTCCCGTCTATCCACAATCGCGATACCAGCTCGATTTAGCGATCGAGTTTGCCAAGCAACAGGGACTCGACCGTGACGTTCGAGCCAGCCTGCAGAGCATGTCCAACCGGTGGACGGGAACTCGCGACCGAAAATGGCTGGGTGGACTCGCGGAAATGAAAAAGGCGAAAAACTACTGAATCCATTATTATGGAAATAGATTCAGCAGCGTTAAATGCCCATCTGCTGCAACATATCCGCGATCTGGCCCAGCGTTTCAGTCAAACGTGGGTGCGACTGTTCAAACGACGACGCAGCGCTCGTAACGTTCTCGCTTAACGATTCTGAATTCTGCGGTTGATGCTGAAGCGCAGTTTCGATTTGCTCCATCGTCGATCGCAAACGGGCAACATCGGTGGGATCAAGTTGTTCGTTCGACGAGAGTTCGCGGCGAACGATTTCTAACGCTTCGTTGAGTTCTTTGTGGCTCACTAAGGTGACCTCCTATTTGAAATGGTTCGTCAGTTTGATTCATTTTAGCCATCTGAGAAATGGCCCGTGTCAAAACGTCGAGTTCTTCGATGTTTGATGAGTAATTTCCTTCCTCAGCATCGCTGCCCCACGACGATTGCTTTTCCAGAAGATGTCAAAGATGTCGCCGAGAACTGGAATCGTACCGACAATAAAGTCGATCAACGCGTACCACAGCAGCCACAGGTAGATTCGTTTTCGAGCGCCCGCACGCTTGGCTTGGACGACAAGAAACCCGTGCGCCAACAATCCCGCCACATCCCCGACGCCCGGGATGAACCCCAAAATGCTGTCCCAGCCCAATCGAATACCCAGCACAGGGATTTCGATGGCGTCATCCATCAGACGAGCAAAGCTGTCCGCTCGCATCTGAATCTCTTTCAGCTGCTTCGGATCTTTCATGACGGTATTCTTCGTACGAGAACCAATGGCCGATTATACATCGATACGGTCGGTGCAATCTGCAAGCCTCAACTTATACATCGGTCGATCGTGAACGTACCTCCCCCCGAATTCAACTTAGAGTTTGGGCGACGGCCAGCGAACCGTTGTTCATTTCCGGGTGTCCAGTCACACTACCATCATCTTAATTCCGTCCTTTTGAACGACAGCCAACCTTGATTCCTTCAACAACGTCCGCAACCGACAACCGATCCTTTCGTGTAGGTGTGGCTTGCGCATTGTTGGCTCATGTTTGCTGGGGCGTTTTCCCCCTGTACTGGCGAATGGTTGGGTCAGTCCCTTCCATTGCTTTAACTGCCCACCGAGTCATTTGGTCATTCGTGCTGTTAGCGATCTTGACCGCGTCGGTCCAACGGCTTCGTCGAATCGTTTGGACGCGGCATGAAAAGCGCACCCTACTAATTCACGCGTGCGCCGCCGTAATGATCGGAATCAATTGGTTGGCGTTTTTATACGCAGTGGAATCAAACCAAGTACTGCAAGCTTCGCTGGGCTACTACATCAATCCTCTGGTCAACGTGCTGTTAGGCGTGATGATCTTGCGCGAAAAACTTTATGTGCCGCAAATGGTGGCCGTTGGTTTGGCCGGGATCGGCGTCCTTGTGATGACGATCGCGGGAAGTGGCGTGCCATGGATTGCTTTGTCCATGGCTTTGTCGTTTGGAATCTATGGATTGCTGAAAAAGAAGGCGCCGCTTGGCCCGTTCGAGGGTTTGACTTTGGAAACCGGGATTCTATTCCCGATCGCGGCAACCTACGTGTTGATCGGTTTTCAATCGCCCAATGCCGCGTCTCTATCCGCATTGACTTGGGCACTGTTGATGATCGGTGGGGCTGTCACCATCACGCCACTCGCTCTGTTCGCCGTCGCGGCCCAGCGTGTTCCGTTATCGACCATTGGGATTCTGCAATACGTCGGACCGACGATGCAGTGGATCGTTGGTGCGATTATCCTGGGCGAACCCGTCAGCACCTCTCAGTTCATCGGTTTCGCGTTTGTGTGGGCCGGCGTCGTGGTCTTCATCGCCGGAAACCCCACAACCCGATGGTTTAAATCACGAATGAAAACGAAACCAGTTCTGGCAAAAAGATAAATCGAGTTACACAACTCAATGTCTTAGCCTAAGCCATTCATGGTTCCGGTACTGGTCGCAAACTGGTCAATTTCCATTCCAACGTTTTGCAAGAAATTGACGAACAGATTTGGCAATGGATAGTTGTTGTTACGGTCGAACGCCAAGTGACCAGCGTGACGCATTCCTCCACCAGCGACCAAGACGGGCATATTGCGGTTATCATGATTGGATGCATTGCCAAGGTTGCTGGTCAATAAGACGTTGGTGTGATCGAGCAAGGTTGCGTCACCGTCTTCGGATCGATTCAGGTCGCGAATGAATTCGCCCCACTGAGCCACGATCGCGCCTTCGACGATCGCCAGTTGAGCCAACTTTTCTTCGTCCTTGCCGTGGTGACTGAGGTTGTGATAGCCCTCGTCCACACCCTCGATCGGGATCACTCCGCCGGCACCCGGGATGTGCAACGAGATGAACCGAGCCGAGTCGGTCAAAAGCGCCAACTTAATGACATCGCACATCGTTTTTTGTTTGGCGATGATATCGCTGGGGTCATTAATATCTCGTGGCATCTTTGCGTCGACTTTGGGCTTGGGACGTTTCGCCCATTTCTCGGTCTCTTCCATTCGTTTTTCTAGCTGTCGAACACTAGTGAAGTATGCATCCAGTCGATCGCGGTCGCCGAGTCCCAGGTCGCGCTGTAATGACTTGGCATCTTCACCGACCAAATCCATAATGCTGCGCCCCTGGCGAACGCGGCCAGCCTGCTGTTCGCGTTGGTCCTTCGATTCGTCGACGAACAACTTCGCAAACAATCGCGACGGTGAATCTTCCGGTGGAATCATCGCGCCGCTTTCGGTGTAACACGGGCTAGAACTGCCGCTGGTGCTAAGCACCAATGATGGAAACCGTGTTGCGTCGCCCAAGTGCTTGGCCATCAATTGGTCGATGGAGATCGAATTGACGGCTTTACCCGACGTGCCCACTGGCGAAGCCGTCAAGATGCTTGCTTCGGCCCGGTGACCACCCTTTACCCCTGGATGCGAAACACCCGAAACCACCGTCAACTTAGCCCGCAGATCGGACAGTGGTTTCAGGTAAGGCGACGGCGTGTACTGCACACCTTTGTCGTCGGGAAATAGATTTTCCGCGACCAAACCCAATCCCAGGGTCATCGCGACAAAACGTTTCGGAGCAGCCGATTTATCGGACGCGGCGAACGAAGGTTGCATCGCGGTCAACCACGGCAAACTCATCGCCACGCCACTGCCACGAAGCACGGTTCGTCGATCAAGTGCCCGGCGAAAGTTGAATTGAACTTGTTGATTCAAAGCCATCGTTCTTACTTATTCAAAAAGGTGGGACTGGTGACAACCGCATACAACAACGACCGCAATCCGTAATTGTCACCAGCAGTACTTTCAACGATTTGGTCCAGTTCGTATCGGTCAGCAAACTGAATCGATCCGCCCGTACCGTAAGTCATCAATTGACCTGCAAAATTTCGGGCAACCGGTCGAATATCATCGCACACGATTTTCCGATATTCGTCAAAGTTGTTAAAGCTGAGTCCGTCAGCGGTAACGAAACTAGCGTCGACTGGCAAACCGCGACGTGACTTGCCACCGTTGACCTGGATGTACTGATCACGCCAACGTCCCCCGGCATCAAAGTTTTCGAGCGCGTAACCGGGCGGATCAATGTTTTGGTGACAACCGTTGCAGGAAACATCCGACAAGTGTTTCTGCAGCTGCTCGCGAATCGTTTTTGCGCCTCGAATATCAGGCTCGACTGCTGGAACACTTTCGGGCGGCGGCGGAATCGGCGTTCCCAAAATCCGTTCCGAAACCCAAACACCACGAAGCACCGGCGAAGTGTTGGTTCCGTTGGCGGTAACTTTCAAGATCGATCCTTGCGA
The DNA here is from genome assembly GCF_007860175.1 of Rubripirellula reticaptiva. Classification (NCBI taxonomy): domain Bacteria; kingdom Pseudomonadati; phylum Planctomycetota; class Planctomycetia; order Pirellulales; family Pirellulaceae; genus Rubripirellula; species Rubripirellula reticaptiva. The sequence continues at coordinate 1,004,905 of NZ_SJPX01000001.1, forward strand.
CAACAGGCCGCCTCGCGGCGAGTCGCTGGGCAGCTTGACTTTGCGAAGTTCATCGCCGTCGACACCTTCAATCTCATAGTAACGAGCCAGCCGACTGTTCAAGAACGTGAAATCCGAACGGATCAATTTGTCCGCCCCTGCGTTCGTTTTGATCAAATCTTCGAGGTACTGATGTGTCTCGTCCAGCATCGCGTTTTGCACGACCACGTCAAAATCGCGATAAAGCTTTCGGTCTGGTTCTGTAAATTCGATTTGCGACATGTCCAACCATTGATCGGCAAAGTCACGCACGAATTGGCTGGCGTACTTTCCTTCAAGTAAGCGATCGACCTGACCACGAATGACTTGGGGATCCTGCAACTTTCCATCGCGTGCTAGCTTCGTTAAGACCGCGTCGGGCATGCTGCCACGAAGCAGATAGCTTAGACGCGTTGCAATCGCAAAATCGTCGAGTGGGCCGGGCGGTTCAACGAAGTACATGAATCGCGGAGAACACAAGATTGCACGATACGAAGCCAGTAACGCGTCAATCGGCGATACCCCGCTTTCAAGTGATTCTCGCATCCACTGCCGGTACGGTTGCAATTCGATTTCACTGACCGGACGACGAAACGCGCGAGTCGCGAAGCGTCGAAGTTGCTTCGACATATCACCCAGCGGATTGTCGCTGACCAAATCAATCCGTTTCGCTTTTGTGTCAATCTTGACGTTCAAATCACCTAACAAGTTTCGTCGCGCGACGCTGAGTGAACCCGCCGGATGAATGCGATCCACCGTCATCGAGTGTAAGGCGACGCCAGGCACGTTTTGCGGACCACCTTCGCCCGCACCAACTTGGCCGCCGTTGAATCTGGCTCGTTTAAGAGTCTCGTCGCCCGGACGGATCTCGATCATATGGCCAGCCGGTATCCAGGCTTCGTAGATGTGTGTGGTGGGCTGCTGTTCGGCTTCGAAAGCACCAACCCACGAAAACAACGGTGCACCGGAAACACAGCGCCCGGTCCGAACACTGCACCAGACGCCGCCTTCCTTGGGCTTGTTGATTGCCGAAGCATCAAATGTGATTCGGTACCAACCCGATTCCTTCACAGTCGTCGACGTGATGCGGCCGTAGAAAACCAGTGTCGACGACCATACGACTGCTTTGCCGTCAATCATTTCAGGATCACGACATCGACTGAGCGGTCGCGCCCGAGCGAGCGCACGAGCGTCGTAATCGCGATGAAAATGATTTTCCGCATCCGTCACACGAGTTACTGCTGCATCAAGTGCTGCATCAACCACGGTTAGATGCGAATCAAGTTGAAAGTGAGAAATGGATTGATGATCGGCAATGCCCGTGAATCCATCGCTTCGTTGTTCTTCGGGCATCAGACGAGCCAGCGGAATATCGACTGCCAGCAAGTCCTGAAGTGTTCGTTCAAGTTGGGCGTTGGTCAGCCGTCGCGAACGGACTCGACCTGCTTTGTCAAACTCGGCTTTTTGGAAATCGTGCAGCCAAAGCGACGTTTCGTTCAGAAAGGAATCTGCTTCATCCGGATCCAATTCACCACCATCCTTGGGCGGCATCTCGCCGTCGTTGACCCGGTCGAACACACGAATCCAACGTGACATAGTCTTGGAATCTGACAAATCAGTGCCAAGCGATGCGATATCGAAACCACCGTCGGCGTTGGGGCCGTCATGACAGTCCATGCAGTTGTGATTGAGAAATTCGACGGTGTCCAATTTCGCTTCCACTGCCGAAACTGGTCCGGCAACTAACGAAACTGCGAAAGCTATGGCACAACCAAGGCCAACTGATCGGATCCGGTGGAAACGCGACATAAAGAGGATCAATGTCGAAAGTGCTAAGGCGGGAGCGGCATTTGAAGTACCGCCAGGAGGGATGCTTATTATAGTTTCGCGAGACGGTTCTTACCAATCAAGGGCGAACAAACGTTTTTCGCGCGTCTTCGATCCTCTCCCAGCAGTAGCAGGTCCGCAAGTGATCGTTGACCATGCCCATGGCCTGCATCATTGCAAAACAGGTCGTCGGGCCAACAAACGTCCAACCGCGTTTCTTCAGTGCTTTGCTCAGATTGGTCGATTCCTCGGTGATTGCGTTGACGTCGGACCGCAATTTGGGCGATCGGTGGTGTTTGGGCTCGAACGACCATAGGAAGGTGGCCAACGACCCAAATTCTTCGCCGACTTCGATTGCGCGGGCGGCGTTGTTGATTGCCGATCGAATCTTTCCGCGGTGGCGCACGATACTCGCGTTATTGACCAGCTGATCAACCTTGGCTTGGTCAAATCGACAAACCCGCTGAGGATCAAACCCGTCAAATGCCTCACGAAATGAATCGCGTTTTCGTAGGATGGTCAGCCAACTGAGCCCAGCCTGGAACCCCTCGAGGCAAACTTTTTCGAACAACCGTGTGTCATCCGCGACGGGCACGCCCCATTCGCGATCGTGATATTGAATGTATTGCGGATCGCTTCCGCACCACCAACATCGATCCACCGCAGCATCGCCGATCTGGGTTCCCCGGCGGTTTGTCATCATTAGCCCGCTTGAATGCGAAACCGGATGTCGTTGACCTTATTGCCAGCAACGTCTTTTTGAAATTGACGAAGGATCGCCCGTTTCTGAAAATTCAACTCTTGTAACGTCGCCGAATCGGACACAAAAACTTGTAATACGCCGGCGCGAAGATTGCCGACCCGGCACGAGGCAGCCAGCGATTCGCCAATGGCGGCGACGATCGTTTCGGTGAGATGTTCGTTGACACCGCTGCGGGCGTACCCTTTGCGCGACATCAACTGACTGATCAATGAACCGATTCGACGGACTTTTGGCTTATCGTCAGGCGAACTGGCCAACGGAGAAATCGCGGATTTAGCACGTTTTGCCATCGAAGCCTCCGGAGTCAATGAAAAGAAAACTGGTCGGGATTACTCGAGAACCAGACTGAACCCATGCATTGTAGCGGCCAACGCCGCATGGACATCCAGGCTCAAAATCGTTCCACTTATCGACGTTTCCGATGTTCACGCTTGATGCTTTCACTAGAGGAGCTTTCGATGTCAGATCAGTTGACACCATCGTCTGGTGAAACGCCGCTTGTCATCATCGGATGGCGAGAATGGCTCAGCCTGCCGGACCTGAAAATTGCCCACATCAAGGCGAAAATTGACACAGGTGCTCGTTCATCAAGTCTTCACGCGTTCGAGATCGAAGCGTTCGATCGCGATGGTGCACCTTGGGTACGATTTCAGGTCCACCCGATCCAGCGCCGCGATAAGTACTCGGTTCAGTGTGAAGCACCTGTCCACGACATCCGAAATGTTCGCAGTTCAAGCGGCGAGTCATCGATCCGGTACGTCATTCTGACGTCCGTATTATGGATGGGCGAAACATGGACGGTCGATTTGACTTTGGCCGATCGAACTCAGATGGGTTTCCGAATGTTGGTCGGACGCGAAGCCGTCCGAGGACGGATGTTGGTCGATCCAGCCCGATCCTATTTCGGCGGCCGACCCTCGCGAAAAAACCGTCATCCGCGTCATCGACATCATTAGTCATCCATTTCGCAAGTCATCCAAATCATTGAACGACATTACTAACCGATGTCCCATCCGCCCCTACCGAAGTTTTGATCATGAAGCTTGCGATTCTTTCTCGCAGCAATACCTGTTACAGCACAAAACGACTCGTCGAAGCTGCCCAGAAACGTGGGCATCAGGTCAAAGTCCTCGATACGCTGCGGTTCTCCATCGACTTGGAACAGGGCGAGCCCGACCTCTACTACCGATCCAAACAGCTAAGCCACTATGACGCGATCGTACCGCGAATCGGTGCTTCGATCACGTATTTTGGGACTGCCGTTGTTCGACAATTCGAACAGATGGATGTCTTCACAGCGTCTTCGTCAGCCGGGATTTCGAATTCTCGCGACAAACTTCGCTGTCTTCAAATCCTCAGCCGCCATCAAATCGGTATTCCGCAAACTACCTTCGTCCGTGAAAAGAAGGATGTTCTACCGGCGATCCAGCGAGTCGGCGGGGTGCCGATCATCATCAAACTGCTCGAGGGCACTCAAGGCGTTGGTGTGATTTTGGCCGACAGTGTCAAGATTGCCGAAGCGATCATTGAGACACTGCAGAGCACGCGGCAAAACGTTTTAGTTCAAAAGTTTGTCGCTGAGAGCAAGGGTCGTGACATCCGCGCGTTTGTCGTCGGTGACCAGGTTGTCGCAGCAATGCGGCGAGTCGCCCAAGGCAGTGAATTTCGCAGCAACGTTCACCGCGGCGGCAAGACCGAACGTGTTGAACTTTCGGAAGAGTACTGTCAAACCGCCGTTCGATCAGCCCAGATCATGGGACTGCGCGTCGCGGGCGTTGACATGCTAGAGGGCAATGATGGCCCCCAAGTCATGGAGGTCAATTCGTCCCCTGGTCTCGAAGGAATCGAAACCTGCACGCAGCTAGACATTGCCGGTGCGATCGTGGACTACATCGCAGCCCAAGTTGATTTTCCGGATATCGACGTGCGTCAACGATTGACAGTCAGCCGAGGTTACGGTGTCACCGAGATTTACATACCCGACGGTTCCGATTTCATTGGCAAGACGATCGACCAAAGTGGATTGCCCGAACAAGACATCAACGTCTTAACGCTTTACCGCGGCGCAACGGTAATCCCAAACCCACGACTCAAACGAACCCTTGAACCTCACGATCGACTGCTTTGCTTTGGAAAACTCGACGCCATGCGTGGGATGATTCCCGAAAAAACTCGCAAACGTCGAAGCCCGAAAATCAAAAAACTGTCAACCGAAGTCGAGATCCCTGGCTGAACAAGTCTGCGGTTGATCGACCAAACGGTACTTGGACAAAGAAAACGTTTTCGCGACGTGCTGGGTAATCAACCATCGTTGGTCAATGACAATGTTCAAATATCACGACTAAAATTCGTCGGGGCATGTCACCCTGATGTCATTCGTTGTGCCAGTTACGCCATGCCCGAATGAGACGACACAACTAAGAAAGCTCTAGCGAACGTAAAGCTCACTCGACAAAATTGCCGATGCGAAGGATGTCCTCGCCGCCAAGCCACGGCTACTGAGCCGCTGGTGAGCCGATCATCCATTCCAAAATTCCGCTGGAAACGTCTGGGCGTAACTGGACTTCGATTCGCATCGCCTTAGTCATCACCGGATCGAACGCACGCTTGTCCCATCGGTCCTTTTTGACCGACGCAGTCTGCGAATCCAAAACCGGTTTCCATTGATCGCCGTCGCGGTAGAGCACCTTCCATGACTGGGGGACGCGACACTCGCCTCGCCCGGTATCATCAAACCAAAAAACCGAAACGTCCGAGATCATCTTTGGATCGGCAAAGTCGTACTGGACCCATTCCATGGTTCCCTTGCGGTCCCACCACGTCATCCGTGGAATATCGTGGTCACTCGAATTTTGCGGTTCGAGGCCGTCGTCGATCGCATCCAACGAATCGCCCGCGTTGGTATGCGAAGCTGAGATCCGAAACTCCGATGGACGAGGCTTTGCGGGTTCAATCCATCGACGGCCGCCTTCCCCATTCGCGATAACCGGAAACGCCGAAATGCGAAGCCTCGCAGCCCCCATCGGGATCAACGTCACACGTTCATTCGATTGATCGCTTTCGACGGGACTGTCTTGCAGAACGGCGCAAAGTCCATAGCGGTCAAGCGTCCACTGGGGAATCTTTCGCGCGGTTGCCGTGATCGTGATGGGCGACGATTCGGTGGTGAATGGAAAGTCGTCCGCCGGCCAATCGTGGCGGTGTACTTCGAAATCGATGACGGGCTGATCTCCGTCGAGCACCAATCCGTAGTTCCAGTCCGTCGTCGGACGAATCTCGAACGAAGGCCACTGATCTTGATCGACGCCGGGTTGCCAACTCGAATCACCAATGGCCGTATCAACGCTGCTCTTTCGCTCATAGCGCTCACCGACTTTCAACGAGAAGGTCAGCGGGCCATGATTGACGCTGACGCTGTCGTGGTTATTCGCCCACGTTTGCAGCGACGTTTCCATCGGCAAGCTTAGCGAGACCGTGTCGCTATCGTTCCACGTTCGGTGGATGCGAATGTACTTTCCAGACGCATTTTCGATCGGTTGAACATCGCCGTCGATCGATAACCGCGCATCCTTGCACCAAGCCGGCACTCGCATGTAGATCGGAAACGAGTCCGGTTGATCGACGTGGATCGTCAAGTTGATGTTTTCGTCGAACGGGTACTTCGTCGATTCGACAATGCGAACGCAGGTGCCATCGCCGACCATGGCATCGACTTCACACGCGCTGTACATCGCCGCGCACACCCCGTTGTCGGGCGTCGCCATCCACAGATGCTTGGCAAAGTACGGCCATCCGTGCGAGTGGTTGTGTTGACAGCATCGCGAACTGAACGGATTCATCACCAGAAATGGGCCGCTGTTATCGATGCCAGGTGCGTGGTCCGCCGCATCGCTAAGCACCATGTTGGGCGCGGTCAAATAACGTAGCGATTTGAAGTCTGGCATCACGGCCGCAGGATAACTGTTCAGCGCGACCGTCTCGCAGTGGTCGGCCCAAAAGGGATCGCCCGTGATTTGCAACATGATTTCGTCAGACAACATTTGTTCGACAAATCCGCATGTTTCGGTCGCTTGGCGAGGATCATCGAAACCAACGCGACAATTTTCGTCGCCACCGAACATGCCGCCGGGAACCTGACCAAAACGTTTACGTATTTCGTGGAAATTCGCGTACGCGGCCTGCAAATCGCTGCTGTCATGCGTTTGCAGGAAGTACGTTGCCGGTTCTCGAAAGCACTCGGCGATGTTGACGTTGTGCCAGTTTGGCAAATCATCCGTCAACGTCCAATTCGCGGTGCAGCGATGGATCTTGTCAGCGATCGGCAACAGGTCGGCGTCGCCGGTTCGGTTGTACAACCAATAGATGCTGTGCAGGTTGTCACCGCCGCGCATTTTCTGCCAATAGCCCGTCAGCATCTGGTCGTCGGGGATGGTGGATTGATACTTGAAGTATCGCGTCATGAGGTCCAAAACCCGTTGGTCCGATTCGCCGTTCGCCGCACCATATTCGTAGTACGATTGCAAACAGAACAACATGACCATGTTAGCCCAGTAGTCTCGCGTACCATCGTCGAACCGTTGGTCGGGGCCAAAGTCGCCGTTGGGTCGTTGGCTGGCCAGGGCGCCCTCGATCCAAACGTTGCTTTCGGCAATCATCGCAGGGTCGTTTGACAAATACGCCAGCTCGATATAGCCCTTCAGCCAATAGGGCATTTCTTCCCACCCGTACTCTCCTTTTCCATCGCGACTCAGCCAGGCGTTGTCTTCCTTGGTCAACCACGCACTGATCTCACCAAGGTGACCGGTCAAACCTTCGCGTTGACGACGAAGCATCTCGGCCAGCCATCCGGCGGGAGTTACCGCGCCGGGCGGTAACGCGATCAGTCGGCTTGGGACCAACGGAACGCGATTGCCAACGTAAAAGTTGTTCGCGGATGATTCGTTCGAAGCATCGTTCGGTTCATTGTTCGGCACGACGACGATCGAAACTACGTCCGTCACGTCCGCGTGCAGTGCCCCGTTGTCGATCACGGTCAACGCGAAGATGGCCGTAACAAGCCGATAGTGAAGGATCGATGTCATTTGAAAAGCCACAGCATACGAATGAAAAACGAAACTACGGCAGCGGTGAGACTTCAACTTGTCGGATGTTCACGATGCTGCCAGGATCGTGCTGTTGGAACGCGAAGTGGCCTTCCTTGTACGTCTTGTCAAAATCCATGTATTCATACAGTTCGTTGCCATCGATCGTGATTTTGATTCGAGTCATTTCTCGGCCGCGCCATACGTCGTCGCGTACTTCCAATTCGTACGTGAACCATTGGCCGGGTTTGACGACTTGGCGGTACACATGACAGAAACCGTACAGCGATCCTGTGCGGATCGGGTCGGTGTGAGTGCTGTCGATCTGTGCTTCGTATCCATCCATGAAGCCGGGTTCTGGAGTCGTTCGGAAGTACAACCCCGAGTTGCCACCGTCGTTGATTTGAACTTCGGCGCGATACTTGAAATTCTTGTACGGACCAGACGTGTTCACCAGCATCGAGGCGTCGCCAGTGCCTTTAATCACACCATCTTTGATTTCCCAGTTGCTGTTGTCAGAACCGACTTTTTTCCATCCGTCCATCGAATTGCCGTCGAACAACGAAATCCATTCGGATTCCTGAGCGTTAACGGACGAAAAGGTAATTGCCATCGCCGCAGCGACGAATACAAAGCGAATCGGGTGCATCATTGTTTTGCTTTCCATGGAAGTGTTTTCAATACGGGACGCGGGAATCGCGAAACCCAAAAGAGACTACTGTTGTAGAACCAGTTTATCGATTCCGAAGTCGATGAATTGACCGCCCGTCGTTTGGCGAACGTGGATTGCGACGATGTTATCGCCTTGTTTCAACGATGTAGCGGGAATCTCAAACACTTCGTAGCCGGTCGTATAACCGCCCAGCGAGATGATCTGCTTCCCATTGATGTAGACCGTCGCATCCTCGTCGTGCCAAATCCGCAGGCCGACTTGATTGGGAATCGGCGAATTGATATTGACGGTACGGCGCGTCCAAATTTCGGACGATGCCCAACGTGTTTTGCTTGGCGTTTCAGTACCCAATCCGCCCATTCCTTTCTTCCAGCCGTCGATCGCAAAATCGCTGGTAAACCAGTCGTCGGTCGGCTTGGTCGTGACGTAGTGGTAGACCGCGTCATGCTTTTCGCCGGTGGGAATCAAAGTGATCGTCTTGGGCGGGATCGGCATCGGTGCCCATTCTTTGGCCTTGGTTTGGTCTCTTCCCGCGTGCTTGGCCCAAAGGGTCGAATCGTAAAGCATCTTCAAGAAGACACCGCCGACGACGGGCCGCGCGTCAAAGCCGACCTTGTCGGCCGTCGACGTGAAGTACCAATCCGTCATCGGTGTTCGCTGCGGCGTCGCGTTCAAGAACCGGTGAACGGGAAGCGTCAGTGCGTCGAAGTCCTTGCGATTCTGGGTCAGCGTCGCCGTCCACAATACCCAGTCCAGTTTGGTGTAGTCGGATCGACTGTCCAGCGGCAAACCGTATTCGTTCTGCGATTTGCGATAGAACGCCATCTCGGTTTCAAGTACTTCGTCGGGAAACAGATCTAGGCCCAGGATACGATCCCAAACCAAGTTGTATTTTTGGCTCCAGGTGTCTTTGCGATCGAACGCCAAGACAAAGTGATCGCCATCGCGAGCCGCCTCGATCCACTGCGCCGCATACTTCTTCGCGACCGCCTGATACTGTTGCGCCTCGTCGTTCATTCCTCGCATTTCGCAAAGCATCGCATACGAACCCAATCCCATGATTGCCTTCGCACTGAGGTTCACGTTATGCGCCATGTGTCCGGCGAAGTCATCGGTACACAGTTGGTTTTCCGGATCGAATCCTTTCTCCTTCAAATAGCTCGCCCACTGACTTACTTGGGGCCAATAGAGTTCGGCGAAATCAGCGTTCCCTTCCATTTTTGCAAGTGCCCCGAAAAGGATCAACAGATTGCCGGACTCTTCGACAGGCATTTGACCGTCTTCGCTGTTTTCGCCGCCGCCGTAGCGTTGGCCGTTGGCCTTGGGATAGGTGCCAAGATCATGTGGAGCGTATGGAAACCTCCAACGATCCGAGGCCGCATATTCCATGAACGGAACCAGGACGGACTTGGTCATCGTCGGCCCGAACAACAGAAACTGGGGAATCATCGGATAGAACACATCCGACGTCGCGATGCACCCGTTGGAATGATTTTCTTTGCAAAATTGAAGCGGCTGTCCGTTTTCGTCCGCAACAAACTTCCCCGCTGCCAAACACTGACGATAGGCGAGCGAACAGATATCGGCGTACTCTTGACCGCCGCTGTTTACTGCGTCGGCCATCAGCTCGGCATCAAAGGTTTCGCAGCGAGCGATCAGTTCATCATGTTCTTGGATCGCGGCCGAGATCAAGTCGTCGGCCTGCCATCCGTCTTTTCGCCAATAGGGGCGAAGTCGCTTTTTCATGAACTCGATCGAAAACAGGTCGTCGTACGCGATCAAGACGTATGCGTTCGAAACCTTTGCACCAACCTTTCCCATCGACATCGCGATCGACGCGACGACCTTGCCGGCATCCACCGGAAATGATTGTTCGGCGTGTTCAGGACCTGTGGCGGAAAGACTGGCGACACCCTTCTTGGCAAACCGTTGACGAAGCGATTTTGCATCACCGAAGGTCGCGACCGGTGCGAATTGATTGTCAGCGGCGACGTACAAGTATCCCCAATCGATTCGCAAATCGTCACCTGAACGCCCCAGGATCTTTTGGGTTTGCGTGCCGATTTCGAGCGCTGTGACTCCGGCGATCGACGCCATGTTGCCAGCAACCTGCTGGTCCAGTTCGTTGGTTGCAAGTTCGCCACCGGCGTCGAAATAGAATTCGACGTCGTGCAGTTTTCCGTCTGTCGCTGTGACTTCGCAATCCACGTAGGTCGTCGGACGACTGAGGATTGCAATGTCATCGGGTAACGATGGCGTTGTGAAGGTCAACTTGACGGCCACTTTGGCTTCCGAAAATCGATAGACCGTTTGCGTGGGCAGTACGTGAACCGACTGTTGTTCCATCGCGGCAATCGGTTGCGGACCGGCGCCCATCAAACGATAAGCGGTTCCATCAACTCGCACGATCGCTGCCATTCGGTGTTGCGTGCCGGTCCAGTGCGTCGTCTCGGTCGACCAAAGGTTGTCGGTTTGCGACCAGACGCTGAAATACGGATCACAGGCGACCAACGGTACGGCCGGTGGGCGGAAGGTCTTTGCTTCGTCGCAACGACCATGCGTTGTCGATAGCAGCATTGCGATCCCTGCTAGGGTCGTCGCAATCGTCGTTTTAAGGTTCATGGTGGCGAGTAACTTGATATTTCGTGGATGGTGGAAAAGGTAAGCATCGGACCGATTCATCAGTCCGGGAGGAATCGGGTTGGAAATCGTTCGACGCGCTCTGCGAAACCAAATTCCCGTCGCCCTAGGACGCTAGCGCGGAACGGAAGTTTCGATCGGTTCAAACAACACTTGATGCAGCTTGTTGAGTTCTTTCGGAGAGATCTTTTCAACCTTGCGGTCGTAGGTCATCAAACCATTGATTTCTCCTTCGACATCGGTCGTTTGTGTATAGACGCCGCCCGCAATGCCTTTCGCTCTGAGTTGGTTCAAGATGCTCAGCGACGTTTCATAGCGATCGTGATACTCAGACATCGTTTTCGGCAAACCGCCGTAACCCCAATTTTCGCGATCGGCGTCCCATAAATGGCCTTCGACCGGATAGCCGTGTCCGCCAAATTCACCGACGACTTTGACATAGTCATCGAATCGCGAGTCGTTGATCGGGAAAGCCGGATTTGGGTAAGCGTGTTCATCGGCGATATCACCGACCGGCCAAAAGTTGCCGCCGCTGGCGATATTGATCAAGCGACTCGGATCCCGTTTGACGGTCCACTTGCCTGTTTCAACGCTGCGGTGTTGGCCCCACGCTTCATTGAAAGGAACCCAAACGACGATCGATGGATGATTTTCCAGATTGCCGATCATCTGTTCCAATTCGAGCATGTATTGATCGTGGTTTGCGTTGCTCCAATCGGCATCGACGGGATCTGGCGCCATGCGTGTCCACGGTGGTCCCTGGCCGCCACTGACTTGGTCCTGCCACACCATCATTCCCAGTCGATCACAATGATAGTAGTACCGGCGAGGTTCGACTTTGATGTGCTTGCGAATCATGTTGAATCCGGCCTCTTTCAACCATTCGATGTCGAACAACATTCCTTCGTCCGACGGCGGCGTCAACAGTCCGTCAGGCCACCAACCTTGGTCCAGGGGGCCCCAATGAAAAATGACTTTACCGTTCATCGTCATGCGCCAATTGCCGTCCGCGTCGCGGACTTTGCCGACGGTGCGAATACCAGCGTACGAATCGACTTGGTCGATCATTTTGCCTGCCGCGTCAATCAACGAGACTTCCAATTCGTACAAATGCGGCGAATCGGGTGACCATAGTTTCGGTTGCGCGACGTTAATCGTCACGTGCCCGGCACCGGCCACCACTTCGCCGGCTATGTCAGATACTTCGGCGCCGTCATCGGCTACGACGACACGCAGTCTACAGTTTTGCGAATTGCCATCGACCATTCCCTTGACCGTGATCGTTCCCGTTTTCACATCAGTAGCGATCTTCAATCCGCTCAGGTGCGTTGCGTTGACTTGTTCCATCCACACCGTTTGCCAAATACCGGACACTTGGGTGTACATGATTCCGCCGGGCGAGACGACTTGCTTGCCGCGCAGTTGCCATGCTTCGGTTTCGTCTTCGACGCGGACCACCAACGTGTTCTTGCCATTCTCGATGGCTCCGGTGATGTCGAACGAAAACGGCGCGTTGCCGCCTTGGTGGCTGCCCACCGAGATTCCATTGACGAAAACTTCGCAGCGATAATCGACGGCTTCGAAATTCAGAAGCAAGTGTTTGTCTGCTTCGACTTTGGCGTCAAATTTGCGGTGATACCAGAGTGTTTCGGCTGCGTCCAACATACGTTGCGCGCCACCGAGTCGCGATTCCAAGCTAAACGGAACCAAGATCTTTCCGTCCCAATCGGTCGGCGTTTCTGTCTGTTGTACAGTGGTGACGCTGTAGTCCCACAAACCGTTCAGATTCGTCCATGCTTCGCGAGCCTGTTGGGGCCGCGGGTATTCGGTCCAAGCATTCTCTGGCGTCAACTCGCTGCCCCACTGGGTAATCAGATCTGATTTGAACGGCGACATCGGGGGCAACGCTGGCGGATCGTCGATGTCGATCACGTGGACGTCAATGTATTGGCCACCAGCGTCTTGGTGGCAATGGACGGCCAAAACGTTCTCGCCCTGCTTCAGAGTTTGACGGTGTTGGTCGTCAAGTGGCTTGATTTCGTAAGCGGTCGACCACTTGTCCAACGAGGTGACCAGCTTGCCGTTGATAAACACTTCGGCTTCGTCATCGTGATGAATCAGCAATCCGGGATGGTCCGGAATCTTTTCGAGCGAGAACGATTTTCGAACGTAGATGTGGTTCGTCTTCCATGTTGTCCCGACCCGAGCGGCCGGAGTGCCGCGGGTTCCGAAACCGCCCAGACCTTCTTGCCAACCACTGTCGTCGAAGGCAGGCAATTCCCATCCCGACTCGGGATCTTCGAACGTGTAGCGCCAAGCGTTCTGAAGCGGTTCGTCGGCGTATGTCTGATCCATCGCAAGCCACAATGACGCTACGAATAGCAAACCGACGCATCGAAGCGACGATCCGATCGTACGAAAAGTTGGTGGGGGAACCACAGGAAAATCTTTTGGTTAGCGAGACGGGACTGGGATCGGGATCGGTTGGACAGTCACAGCGACAACAACGGGTGCCGAATCGTCGACGCCTTTGAGCAGATCGATGGAATCGATCGTTTCCCCGCGTCGAGGTGAAATTTGAAGGTAACGCAGTTGCTGACCTTGCTCGAACCCGAATGCAAATTCGCTTCCGGGTACCTCGATTCGCGAGATGTAGTCGGCAAAGTGAACGCCGTTGATCAACGGGTGATCTTCGACGATTCCGTCGTGATAGTTCAAACGGACGGTCATCGTCAGCGACGGGTTGATGTGGGACGGGTAGCCCCAGCCGGCAACACCGGACAAGAAGTGGATGACGCTGGCCGGCATGTTGCAGGGTAGCCTGACCGACATCGGCATCGACGATGGGATCGGTGCCTTTGTGCAGTTCAGCATGATGACGTTGGGTCGTGACTGACCCAGCGGGTTGATCAATTGAAACGGAACGCCCTTGAATTCCTTGGGGCTCCAATCAACGAACTTAAAGTGGTCGGGTCCGTCATCCAGAAACATGCCTTTGGTGCTGATGGCGGTTGCGTATCGATCCAAGGGTATTGGAACAAACTCACTTTGACGAACCAGGAACTCCAAGAGGTCAGCCATCGAATCGACATCGATCGAATTTTCGAATCCAGTCGGCATGATCGAAACTCGCGAGGCAACCAATTGATCGATTTCGTCTCGCAAAATGTGGGCGATCTTGCCGTGAGCGTCGATCAGCTCCACCACAGCCTTCGACTCGCCGGCGAGCATGCCGGTGTGGACAACACCATTGGTCGTTAGCACCGTGTAAGCGAGATAGTTGCCTTCGACGCTTCGATCGGGATCAAGAATGTGAGTCAAGAGTTCTCGTTTGGGATGCACTGCCATGCCTGTCAAATCGGGGCCGACACGTTTTCCCAGTTTGCCGTGAAGGTGGCACGTCCCGCAGTGCTCGTTAAAGATTTCTTTGCCGCGTCCGATATCGCCACGCACCAACGTGGCACGCCGATATCGGTCTAGGACCTTCACACGATTGGGATCGGTTGCGGTTCCGCCAAGGGCGAGCAACTGATTCGCCATTCGTTTGACCGAAGTGTCGGGATGTAACGACAACGACCTTTGCTGTTCGAAAGACAACTCGCCAAGCGACACCTTTCCTTGACGGGCCGCGTCCAATAGGGATCGGGTCGATTCGGTGCGCTGCAGCAACAGATCGAACGCCGCTTGGCGGGCCGATGGGGTGAAGGCGGCAAGTCGTCCCACGACCTCGTCACCCAAACCGCTCCACTGACTTGCCTCCATCGTACGAATCAGTTTCACCGCAAGCGTGGGTTCCGTTCGCGGCGTGATTTCGTTGAACACATTGACAACGATATCGCGATCCGACGGCTGGTACTCGATCGCGTCCGTGGCGGCCGCAACGCGTTCATCTTCGCTCTCGTCACTATCGTGAACGGTGCGCATCAGATCGGCTACTAAGTCTTGACGGTATCGCGTCAATCCACGGCTGCTCCAACGAGACGCGAGTCGAATCAGCTTCCTCTTTGATTCCAACGAAACGCGTTCGAACACCGACTGCAACTTCTTGTCCGTCTTAGGGTCAAGCGTTTGGTGCGTCACGCCGCTGCTTCCCTTTGCGAATCCATCGATCACGCTGTCTAAAACGTCCGTCGATGCCAATGCCAGGTTTGCCAGGATTATCGGTTCATCACCGGCCGCTTCGCTTCTGGCGTGATGTTCGGCGACACGTTGGATGATCGATTGGCCCGAAGGCGGCAATTCGCTCGCCAGACCAAGCGTGTTAAGAAAGGGGCGACTGTATTGCGCTGCGGCACAAGTCAACGCGTCGGGAATCCAACGGTCCGCCATCGCGTTGTAGTTTTCCATGACGGCCAAAAGAGAGCTGGCTACGGATTTCCGGGTGTCATCGTCGGACGAGGTATCGGCCGAAAGACCCGCGACGCCGAAGTCCGAGAAAGCCAAGATCGCCGCAAGTTGGACTTGTCGATCACCATCGCTTAAAAGCTCGGCGTCCAACAGCGCCGATGCCGATTCCTTCGTCGGCGGCAGAACCATCACCGCGTTTCGGCGCACTCCCGACGACGGGTGACGCATTGCGTCATGGGCTGCATTGGTCGCATCCGCGTGCCGACCGTCAAGCAATCCCAAACCAGACAACGTCCACAATCCATGAATGGCGCCGACGTTCAAACCGATTTCGTCGGTCGTTTGGTCGCGAACCAATTCAATCAGTTCCGGTGCCACATCTGTATCGCCACGCTCGACGATCAACCGCTGCGCGTGTTTTCGAATCGCCATCGTCGAGTGCGATAACGCATCGACCCATTCGTCGGGGCTGACTTGGTGCAGATCCACCACTGGTTTTCGAACCCAATCATCAGCGACGATCCGATAGATCCTGCCGCGGCGATTGTCTCGCAGTTCTGTTTCGTAAGCTCCGCCCCGCCCCGTCTCGAAACCTTCGGGCGCCGGATTGTGCTGCATCACGTAGTTGTACCAGTCGGCAACCCATACTTGGCCATCGGGGCCGACCTCGGTCATCGTCGGAGCGGTCCATTCATCGTCGCTGGCCAACATATTGAAATCACTGCGGGAACTGAAATCGCTGCCATTGCGTTTCAGCAAAAACGCGCCGATCAAATGGCCGGTCGGACCGTTCACAAAAGCAACCGAGTTCCAGTATTCTTGCGGGTACTCCCGCGCGGTGTATAAGGCATGCCCCGTCGCCGATGTGTAACCACCTTGCCAGTCACCTTGGCGAATGTTTTCGGCGACCGGGTCGAACAAATGGTTGTCCGCGATCGACGATAGTGTCAATGAAGGCGTCCACCCCTGGACCCGTTCGTAATATCGATTCGCGATCGGCATGTAGACGCTGGGATTGCCGTTTGCGGTGGACCCGAAAACAAACCCTTCTTCGCTGAACCCGAGCCCCCAAGTATTGTTGTTGGTCGAGCGGATAAATTCGATCTCCGATGCATCGGGACGCATTCGAAAGAACCCCATGCGGAATCGAGACACGACATTGCCGCCGGCTTCAGGCTCGGATTGGTTGTAGCCCTGCATTCCCCAAATCCAATTGTCCAATCCGTATTGGAAATTGCTGACGCCGCCGTGCGTGTCTTTCAAATCCCAATTGGAAAGCAGAAGTTCGCGAACGTCGGCGCAATCGTCGTTATCACTGTCGCGAAGAAAAATCGTTTGGGTTCCGTTTTGAACGATGACACCGCCGCCTGAAAAAGCCATCGCCGAAGGTATGCTTAGGTTTTCGGCAAATACAGTGAATCGGTCTGCCCGCCCGTCACCGTCGGTGTCTTCGCAGATTCGGATTCGATCGTTGCCGAAACCGTCTTCGTGTAAGAGGTTGGGATAGTCGATCGTTTCGGCAATCCAAAGACGTCCTCGGTCATCCCATGCCATACAAATCGGTTTCCCGTTGATGTCAGGATCCGAAGCAAATAATTCGACGTGAAAGCCCTCGGGAACCACGATGTGCTTCAGCGACTCTTCCGCCGCCAAAGGTTTCTGCATCAAGTTCTCAGTATTCGGCTGGCCAGGCGCATCGTCACGCCCGAAGTACCTCGGCAACTTTCCACCAACGTCAACGAAGTCAAACGGCGGAAGGTCCGTTTGCAACGGCTTGATCTTAGGAATTGGAAATGCCTGATCCGCCAAATAGTCCCCGGCATCCCGAGGGTCTCGGCCGACCGACCAACGAATGCCTCGCTCGATTAGGTTCTGGAAGCCGGGGTTGGTCCACGTAACCGCGTCGTGTCCCCACGCGGTGTAGAAAACTCGCCCTTTGCCCTCGTGGCGAATCCATGTCCATGGCTCGCGACCTCCGTCGGTCAATCGATATTCTAAAACCGTTCGGCTTACGTCGTTGTGAAATTGATGCACATACGTCTCGTCCCAACTCTCAAAGCCTCCATAGCCGATCATCAAGGGATGTTCCGGACGAGCCACTTGGGCACGGAACACGCCCGCGCCGTGCTCCTTGAACTGGGCGCCGACGATGTCGACAAATTCGGGAATGTTGCGGAAGCAATCACTGGCACAATGAATCGGAACAAACGCGCCCCCGTCACGAACGAAGTTCATCAGCGCGTCGACATGGACACGATCGACGAATGCAATATCGGCAAATAGCAACACAGCGTCGAAATTGGCCAAATTCTTCGGCGTCAGTTCGGACGTTTCGTCGGTGTATGTCAGCGCAATGCCACGGTCCTGCAGCGTCTGGCGCAGTTCGCTGCAACGCAGTCGCGGTTCGTGGTTGCGTCCCGTGTCACCGAGAAACAAAACTCGAATGGTGCCAGAATCCGCATCGGCCGCAGCGCGATCCGGAAGCCCTGCGATCCACGCAACGAGAAACAACGATAGGGGAAGTAACTTGATATTCATTGGAAAGGCTCATTGTAAAACCGAGACCCTTGAATGAAATGCTAGAATGCGCAATTAACATGTGAGTACACGCAAACGCCAAAACTAGACCGAAATGAAGAAGAAGAAGGCAAAATCCGTCGCTCTGCTGATCGAGTCATCTAATGCGTATTGCCGCGGCATGCTGCAGGGGATCGCCGCCTACATGCACGAGAACGAACAGTGGTCGATTCGGTTGCCGGAACTGGAACGCGACGCACCGCCGCCACGTTGGCTAAAAACCTGGAAGGGCGACGGAATCATCGCCCGGATCGAAAACGAACAATTTGCCGACGCCCTGCGTTTTTCGAAAATTCCGTTGATTGACGTCAGTGCCGCGCGATGTATCCCAAAGCTTCCGCTCGTCGAGATCGATGAAGCCGGTATCGCCGAAGCCGCATTTGATCACCTACGCGAGCGAGGGTTCGAAAATCTTGCGTTCTGTGGTGAAGCGAAGTTCAAGTGGTCGACACTTCGTCAAAACGCATTCGTGAAACGGGCGGCAGATGCCGGTCTGGCGTGCAACGTTTTCCAGCCGCTCCGATCGTCGCGAGGGCGCGCATCAATTGACCGTGAAACGAAGGAACTCGCGAAGTGGCTTCAATCCTTACCACGTCCCGTCGCGGTTCTAGCTTGTTATGACCTGAAAGCGCGTCAGATTCTAGACATTTGCCGCGAAATCCCACTGAGGGTTCCCGAGGACATTGCTCTGTTGGGCGTCGATAACGATGAAGTGTTGTGCGATCTGGCAACGCCACCGCTATCGAGCGTGATCCCAGCATCTAGAAAGATCGGCTACACGGCTGCTCAGTCGCTCGATCACTTGATGCAGGGCAAGAAGCTTAAACATCATATCCAGTTGATCGGACCGCTCGGTGTTGCAACTCGCCAATCGACAGAAATTCTTGCCGTCGAGGACCTCGATGTTGCCGAGGCGATGCAGTTCATTCGTGATCATCAAAGCGAACATATCAACGTGCAGGATGTGATGGCGGTCGTTCCGGTATCCCGACGCTCGCTTGAAGTTCGTTTCCGAAAAATTGTTGGACGAACGATCTATCAAGAGATTATTCGCCTGCGCATCGACAGGATCTGCCAGTTGCTTGTCGATTCGAAACTATCGCTCGCTCAGATCGCCAGGCGGACAGGTTTCGATTCAGTCGAATACATGAGCGTTGCATTCCGCCGCGCAAAAGGAATGCCACCCGGCCGTTTCCGCAGAAACCAACCTTGAACCGGCGCGTAGCTCAAGTTTGTCTCGGCGGAAGCGTAAAGCGTGGCCGAATGGCCGGCAGTCGGAGAAATCGCAAACGCCCTCGGAGCTTTGGTCCGCTCTTGCAGACAAAACCGACAAACCTTAGCGACTGTCATTAAGGAACACGCAGAATTCGGTTTTCGCGAAGCACTACTGCGACAATGAAAACGCGTTCGGATTGTTCTGTACAATTAGCCATCGCTGGTCCACCGTGATTTCGGAGTATTGCGACTGCGATCCGTCGGGCCATGTCACGGTGACGTCATCGATTCGTTGTTCCTCACCCAGCCCGAATGAGACGACTTGTTCATTGCGGCAAAGATAGCCGTCGCCGGTCACGACCCAACCGGTCCATGTTTGATCGCCGACATTCACCTCGATCGTCGCTCCGATCGCATCGCGTTCGCTACTGACGCCCACCAACGACAATTGCAGCCAGTGATGGTCGGTTTGAGTTTGATTGATTAGCAGCCCCGACGGCTCGCCCATGTGAGTGACCACAAAGTCTGATTTTCCATCACGGTTGAAATCCAATCGGGCCATCGCGCGCCCGACGTGCAATGATCCAAAATAGCTTGACGGATCGTCATGACGTTGCAATTCAAAGTGATCGCCAAAGTTGGCAAACACCTGGGGTGGCTGCTGGAATGGCGACGTTGGCAAGTCCATATTTTCCACGTGCCCATTGGCAACTACCAGGTCCTCACAACCGTCGTTGTTGTAATCCAACGACTGTGACCCAAATCCCAAGACTTTGAAACTGTCGTCGGACAACTTCATCGACATCGCCCGGTCTTGGAACGATCCACCGTAATTCAAATACAAACGAGCGGGACTGTCTTCGAAATTAGTGACATGCAAATCGGGCGTGCCCGAGCGATCAAAGTCACCCATTGCAATGCCCATCGACGCCGTCAAGGATCCGTCGAATCCCAAGGAGTTGCCCGCCGTCGGTGCTGCGTCAAACCAATCCCCGGCGGAATCTCTTCGCCACAATTGATTCGCCCGGACGTCGTTTCCGACAAAGACTTCGTTGCCCGGAGACAAATCAAGATTCGTGATCACGATGCCTAACCCCGTTCGGCGATCCGAATCCAGAACGCTGACCGGTCGGCTCGTTCGGTCGCCCGACCCGAGACTTTCGCAGATGCGATCGATCGCCGGTTGGTAATCCGATGGCGCGACGATCTGCAGCACGCCCTCGCCGTCGACCTTGGGCTTGGCCGCGATGTCAGGATCACCTACGTAGTTTTCTTCGTAGATGTCCGGCAAGCCATCGCCCGATAAATCGGCCATCGCGATCGAAGTGCTTAACTGAGTTCGATCGTCACTTGAATCGATCGCTTCAGATCGAAACGTCCCGTCACCGTTGTTGATCATCAGTGTGTTGCTGCCGATATTAGAAATTGCCAAATCTGCAAACCCGTCCTGGTTCCAGTCGCCAGCGGTGACGCCGGTCGAATAACGTCGCTCGGTGGTTGCCGATAACTGCGTCACATCGACCAGCTGTCCACCGAGGTTTCTAAACAACTGGTTCGTCATGCGGCCAATGAATTCGGGCGGATCGGCGCCTCCCTGGGCAAAGTAAAGATCACACTCGCCGTCTAGATCAAAATCGATAACCGCAACTCCGCCGCCGACGCTTTGCTGGATCATGAATTGCGATTTTTGAACGACACTGGCGACTTGGAATGTGTGATTCAGACCAACGGCAACCGCGATGTCGTCGAAACGAGGCGGTTGGACCGAAGCGATAGATTGCCGCGATTTAGAAACGGATGCTTCGGCCAGCATCGCCGGGTCAACTAGGTTGGCGAAATCAACTTTCGGAAAACGGTTGATGTCCAATCCACACAGCCGAATATTGGCCGACGGAAACGCATCGCCCGACTGAACAAGGTCGAGCCTTTTTTGATTCAGTTCGTTAAGCATGTCCCGCGACTGGGGTGCAGCAGCGTTTGGCTGCTGGGAAATTGCAAGAGCGTTCCAGAGCACTGATTCGAGCGGACGGCCCAGCCCAACCAGCCCGTCGATCACCGTGTGGTAACGCGCGGCGTCGCCCTGATGAGTGGTTCCCAGTTCGTTGCTGGCGATCGTGACTTCGCGCAGCTTCGCTTGTTGCGTCTCCCACTTCTCAGCTTCAACATTCATGCCCAGTGCGACCAGCGATTGATGCATCCGGCGGTAAGAACGAGCATCGGTAGGATCGCGGAGAATCGCTTCGGCGAAAGCACCCACGGCTTCTTCGAAACGTTGATGGTTGACCATCCAAGTACCGATCGCCGACCATGTTTCGGCGTACGATTTGGTCGGCGTATCAAGTTGCTCCATCCAACGTAGTAGTCGTTCGTCATCCTGCATTTCCGCCAAGCATCGTCCGTAGAACGCACGGACTGCCGGAGGATCCGCGGTATCAACACCGTCATCACCGAACGCGTCAGCAGCTAGGGCGAACTTTTGTTTGGTGAACAGCACACGGGCGCGGCCACTGGGACCGAACGGGATTTCGGTGTTGGTATCGCTTAGCACCATCAACGAATGCAGTTCGTCTTGGCGAACGTCGCCGATCTTGCACAACAAACGAACATGGCGAGCTGCTTCATGTCGTCGCCCCAAGTCGTTGTAGAGCGATGCGAGGCGGCGATGGGCTAATGCTGACGTTGGGATCAGCTTGATAAGTTTCAAGTAGCGGTTAACTGCATCGTCGTACCGCTTCAGCTCGACACATAACTCGGCGGATCGTCCGATTGTTTGGATCGCCAATCCGTTTTTAGAAACGGGTATTTCGTCGAGCAGTTCGATCGCTTGGGACGTCTCGCCCCTGGCGTGGAAAACGATTGCCATCAAGAACAAGGCTTCTGAATCCGTTGGGTAGATCGCAAGCAACTTCATCAGCGATTCGTTAGCGGATTCCCAATGCTCTTGATCGATTTGTTGTCGCGATCGTCGGATTGAATCGACGCGAACCGATGACAGAGAATCTATACTCGCGTCCGGCGGCGGGTCCTCATCGAGCGTTCGAGAAGCAGTCTTGGCAACCGACGATGCCGATGCTGCCACACCATTCGACGACGGGTCGTCGTCAAATGATAAACTACGGTTGCAGCCGATCTGCAGCGATAGGGATATCGCGATTGCGAGTCCCAACAAATACGGAGGTCGGCGGAACCGATTGATATTCAAACCAGTAGCTTCCTTACTTTTGACCTGGTCGCTTGTAATCGCTCGGGGCGTTGGCTGCGCTCTGAGCCGCCATTTCTGCTTCGATCGTTGCCTTGTCTTTTGCAACGGGTTCGTTGATCACGGCTTCGCCAGATCCACTGCCACAGCCCGAAAGGGCGAGAGTCAACGTTAGAATGGCAAACAGAGGGAGTACTTTTTTCATAGGTATCGAGAATGTTATGAGAACGGGAGGGAAGTATTTCAATGGTTAATCGGATCAGCGCTCACGCATCGTTCGCCTGAACTCTTCATGAAAAGAAGGGTGAGGCAGACGCCCCACCCTTCTTAGATTTCGACAACTGCAAATCTTGTTTGCGGTCGATCAGTCTTCTAGTGAGAGCGTTTCCTTGCTGGCGATTGTGCCTGCGGCACCCCAAACGCCATACGGGCTTTCTTTGCCAAGTCCGCGACCTTGGTCCAACAACGGAAGCGCTGTTTGATCGCCGGTGTCGATCGAATCGGTGATAAACTTGACGGCTCCGTCACCCATCAACACGTGAGCACCGCCTTGGTGCCGGCTCGATGCGCACCACATTCCGTTGTTGTCCCACCAACGCATCACGTTGTAACTGTTAGGCGGACGGATTGAGTGGAAGCGAGTAAACATTTCACGACCGTTGGCCCATTGGCGTCCCCGACCCCGGTCATCGTTCCCAGGACTCAACTGAACGTCGCGACCGGTATAAAACCGTGGGCGCAGTGGGTCGACCATGATTCCGCCTTCGCCGGCTTGGGTCGCCCACGCTCCGGGCGATGTGCCTTGCATGGCACCTTCGGCACGAATCGCGGCACCCGAAAGTTCCATTTCACCAGTGTCAGCGATGATCTCGCCACACATCAATGAACCGGACAGACCGTCCAAGAAGTCACGAAAGCGAGTCGTGTGACGTGCTTTGAAAGCGCCGCGAGCATACTTCTTAGCATTGCCTTCGCCCCAAGTCGCGTCGGTCACGGTGTTACCATTCTCTTCGATTCCGATTTCTGTTTGTTCCCAGAAACAATCGCCGTGCGAAGCGGCATAGTTCGTGTAGGCGGGAAGGTCGGCCGATGGTACCGAAGGATCGCTCGGGCAACGGAAACCAGGAACTTGAGTGATCCAAGGCGCGTAGTTGTTGCGAAAGGGGACTGGCCCCATCGCTGGGTAAGTCAGCACAATTCCACCACCAGCATCCAACAACGGGCGCGGATTGGAAATTTGCTCCCACAAACCTTGCTGCTCCAGGAATGGAAGCGTTCCAACCAAGAAGCTCAATCGCCCCCTGTTCGATGTGTTGTCGTTTCCGCCTGGCGAAGCATAAGTTCCGCCGAATTGCTTCGGCAATTGCTTGTATGCGGAATGATAGTTGTGCAGACCAAGTCCAATTTGCTTGAAATTGTTGCTGCAGCTCATTCGTCGGGCAGCTTCACGTGCCGCCTGGACCGCCGGCAGCAGCAGTCCAACTAGGACACCGATGATCGCGATGACCACCAGCAGTTCGACGAGCGTAAAACCGCCACGTCTTTTTAATGCAGTTCGCATCAAATGCTTCCTCAGAAAAGGGAAAATGGAATTAGAGAACATCTACTAGAATTTCATGTCACGAACCGACCGACAGGAACTTCCACAAAGTCGTCGTCTCCGCTCGGAAAACGATCAATCAAACCCGTCAATGACATGTGAAACAATCGTCCTAGCAATGAGCCCAGATTCCAATGCGAGAACACGCAAAAAACATTAGTTTTCGCGCAATCGGAGGCGGCATAATGGACCTCACCCTGCTTTTTCAGGATAAGCTGCACCCAGTAACGCGAATCGGCAGGTGATCGCGGAGGAAGGGCAACGATCGGGAATCCGACTTGTGTCTATCATTTCTCAGAACTGCCAGAGTGCTTTAACCTTACCCCTTGGCGTCGATGCGAATTCTAGCCTTCACGAATGCCGCCTTGTTGG
The DNA here is from genome assembly GCF_007860175.1 of Rubripirellula reticaptiva. Taxonomy (NCBI): domain Bacteria; kingdom Pseudomonadati; phylum Planctomycetota; class Planctomycetia; order Pirellulales; family Pirellulaceae; genus Rubripirellula; species Rubripirellula reticaptiva. The sequence goes on from NZ_SJPX01000001.1 coordinate 1,029,217, forward strand.
TTCTCGCCGCGATCGCGGCGTCGTCGTCCGGATGCAGTCGCGCCTCCACCAACGATCGGATCATTGACGGCGAGTTGGCTACAGACAAACCTCCAGCCGTACTGACCCCGAACGACCGATTTAAACAAGCCGGCCAAGCAGCCGCGAAAGGTGATTGGGAATCGGCGGAGAGTTTGCTGCGCGAACATTTGCTAACCCAGCCCACCGATACGCAGCTTCACTTCCAGTTGGCGGCAATTGCCGAACAGCAAAACGAGAACGATCGAGCCATCAACTTGCTTCAGTTCGTGGTCGAAGCGAATCCGCAAACCGAGATCACGATTTATGATCGCCTCGCCCGTTTGATGCTGACCCAGGCCCGCGCAATCGACACCGTCCAGTTGTACGAACAACTGACGCAGCGGCATCCGACGGTTGTCGAACAACGATTCGCGCTAGCCGGGTTCGCGTCGATGCTGGGTTTGGAAAAAACGGTGATGGATCAACTGAAATGGTTAGCCCAACACAACCAAGGTGAAGACGAAGGTCTTGCGGTTCTCGCGCAACCCGCCCAAGTCGAGCCCGACCCCGAAATGTGCCGCAAGCTGCTCGATCGCAACCCCAACGACTTGCGCCCGCATTACGGACTCGCAAAAATGGATGCGATGAACCAGCGCTGGGACGCGGTCGTCGATCGATTAACACCCGTTGTCAAAAAGCACCCGGAATTTTTAGAAGCGTCCGCGTTGTACGGCCGCGGCTTAGCAGAAGCCAGCCAGTCGCTAGACCTGCAGCTTGAAAACTTGGAACGCTGGGCGGCCGATGTGCCCGACGGAATCGAGGAGATGCCGGACTATTGGTTGGCTGCGGGAGTCTGGGCTGATCGTCAGGGCAATCATGAATCGGCCGCGCGCGCATTTTACGAAGCCGCCAAACACGAAGACGCCAACAATGGCGAAACTCTCAACCGGCTTGCGCGTTCGCTTCGCCAGGTCGATCGTGACGCCGAAGCCGGTCGCATCGAGCAACGCAACCAACGCCTGACTCAATTGCATGAAGCGACCAAGACTTTGTACGAGCGCGAGACTAGATCGCAAACGTGGGCTTTTAACATTGCCGACGCGATGACAAGTCTCGGTCGTCCGTGGGAAGCCGAAGCGTGGGCGCGATTGGCGATGACACTTCCCGACGATCATGTTCCCGACGCGCCAGCACGTTACTTAACGATTCGTAAGCAGTTGAAACCCACGACGCCGTGGCAGTCCGCAGCAATGATCGACGAACTGAAAGACTCGCTTGCTGATCTTCCCCACATCGATTGGAGCCGCGCAGACAAGGACTCGCGACGTATCGAAACAAAACATCAGGGCAACATCCGATTCAGCGATGCCGCGAAGTCGTGCGGACTGATCCACACGATGACCTTTCACTCGGATTTCGACAATCGTGGATTTTCGATCTTTCAAGGCAACGGCGGCGGCGGCGCGATCATCGATTTTGATCTCGATGGTTGGCCCGATATCGCATTGGCCAATTTGAATGGATGGCCGATGAAGGATGACTCTGGCACCGATCGGTTGTTTCGAAATCGAAACGGCCATTTCGACGAAGTCACCGGCGCAGCCGGATTCATCGACCACGGCTTCTCGCAAGGCATTTCGTCGTGCGATTACAACGCCGACGGTTTCCCCGATCTATCGGTGGCCAACATCGGCCGAAATCGACTGTTTCGCAATCAAGGTGATGGTACGTGGGTGGATGTCACCGACCAAGTCAGACTAAGCGGCGAAAGGTGGACTTCATCGGTGGCAATTGCCGACTTTGATGGCGATGGATTTGCTGATATTTTTGAAACGAACTATTGCGCCGGACAACGTCCCTACGAAAAAGAATGCAGCAGCCGAACGACGGGCCGATTGACCAGTTGCACGCCGCTGGATTTCGACGCCGAGGCCGACCGAGTTTGGGCCGGACGCAGTGACGGCACTTTTGAAGATAAGACCAGCACTTGGATGGCGAACAATGATCCAAACCCAGGCCGTGGGCTAGGTGTCTTGGCGGCGAATTTAGACGGTTTGCCGGGACTAGAAATTTTTGTCGCCAACGACATGTCAGCGAATCACCTATGGTCGTCGTCGCGCGATCCCGGTGAATTCGTGATGAACGAAATCGCGACGGCACGCGGTGTCGCGCTCAGCGGCCGATCGTTGTCGCAGGCATCAATGGGCATCGCCCAGGGCGATCCAGATCACGATGGTGACCTCGATTTGTTTGTGACGCATTTCTTTGATGATCACAACACATTTTACGAACAAATTAGCAGCGGTGTTTGGGCCGACCGCACCCATCGTGTCGAACTGGCCGAACCGTCGATGAAACAACTCGGCTTCGGTACTCAGATGGTTGATTTCGACAACGACGGGAATCTGGAATTGTTCGTTGCCAACGGACATGTCGGCGATTTGGGAAGAGACGATACGCCGTTTCAAATGCCAGCCCAAGTGTTTCGATTGCGAACTGATTTGCGATGGAAAATTCTCGATCGATCGAAACTCGGTGACTACTTTACGCAAGACCATGTCGGACGCGCAGTCGCCACCTTGGACGCAAATCGTGACGGGTTGAACGATCTGTTGATCACGCAGTTGATCGAACCAGTCGCGTTGCTGATCAACGAAACCCATTCGACGCATGACGGTGCATCCGTAGGGCAATCGGTCGGCATGACTTTGATCGCGACGCAAAGCCACCCGGACGCGGTCGGTGCGACCGTTCACGCGACGATCGATGATCGCATGCACAACGCCCAGGTCACCGCCGGGGACGGATACATGTGCTCGAATCAACATCGATTGCCGATCGGATTGGCGGGCGCGTCAGACATCACCGAATTGACGATCGATTGGCCATCAGGCAACCGGCAAACGTATCGTGAGATCGCTGGCGGCGCGGACTACTTGTTTGTCGAAGGCCAAGACGAACCGTTTCAGTTGTTCGAACACGTCCCCCATTCACCACCAGTCACCCAAGAAACCATCACGCCCGAGTAGGATGGCGATCGTTCGCACCCAAAATCCCAAACAGCGGTGAGAAAATTCTGACTTCCTCGGTCATAGAGGGCGATTTGGCTCGACCACTTGGTAGTCACTCACTTTCTCGAAGGAGACCCAATGTGTCTGATCCTGATGTCCCTGACTGGGGAAGAGTCATTGAAAAACATGCGGATCGCGTCTTTCGCATCGCGTACCGCATCCTGGGATCGGTTCACGATGCCGAGGATGTCAGCCAAGAGGTCTTCACCGAGGCAATGGCCGTTCACCAATCTGGACCGGTGCGCACTTGGACAGGCTTGATGGTTCGCTTGGCCACCGTTCGCTCGATTGATCGACTCCGCCGCGACCGTGGACGGCCGGAACCGTTGCCGAGTGTTGATGTTGTTTCATCGGCACAGCAACCGGACCAACAACTCATCGCGACCGAACTCGCGACGTGGCTTCGCGCGGCAATACGAAGTCTGCCGGATCAACAGGCCGCAGTCTTCAGCCTCGCGTACTTTGAACAGCTTTCCCGAAACGAGATCGCAACGGCTCTGGATGTTTCGCCAGAAACGGTATCCACAACGCTCTACAAGGCTCGCAATAAACTCTCCAGCCAATTGGCTGTCGTTCAAGGAGATCATTCATGAATCCAAACTCCGATAACCAAAACCATCCAGAACTGGATGGGCAGCTTGAAACGGCTGTGTGGGCAGTGCTGAGTGATCCTGTTCCTGCCGACGCGATCGAACGCGTGAAGCAACGGGCCTATAGTGCGGCAACGGTTCGATCGACAACGACAAGCCATCCTGTCGATTCGCGGCGGTACCCGGTCGTCTTACGATTTGCGGTCGCAGCGTCCGTCTTGGCAGCGATCGTTAGCGGTTTCGCTTTGATCGGGATTCCGTTCGAGAATTCCAACGTCTACGCACAGGCAGTCAAACGTCTGGAGTCACTTACATCGATGGTTTGCCAAGTTCAGTTCTCATCTACGGGAACACTCAATGAAATGGTCAGTATGGAAGGCTACCAGAGGGTCGTCTATCTCGCTCCGTCGCAGCATCGCATCGAAAACGATCGTTTGCGGACGGTTCAGATCATTGATCGAAAACAGAACCGCATCGTTCTATTGCAGGAAGACACGAAACAGGCAATCGTCATGGAAGGCCCTTCAGCTTTAGTTTTGGATGCAACGTCTCCAGCGAGGTTGATCGAAGCGTTGCTGCACCATTTTCGTGTCGACAGAATCGGCGACGAGAGTGTCAAATCGCTCGGTACGCAGATGCGAGACGGCGTCACATTGGAAGGGTACGAATCAACCCTCGGTGGCGAAGTCGTCCGAGCATGGTTCGACGTAGAAACACTCGCGCCGGTGATTGTTGCCGTCCGGTTTGAAATCCCGGCACACATGAACGATGGCGAACCCGTGCCAATGTGGCGAATCATGTCCGATATTCAAATGAACGTCGATGTCAGCGAGGATCAGTTTTCCACCACCCTGCCCAACGGTTTCGAGTCGCTGGTCGTTAGCGAAGATCCTCAAGATCTTTCGCCGGCGAAGCTCGACGACGTCATCGAGATGTTGCGACTGTGCGCCCAAGCGAACGAATCAAAGTTCCCGCTTTGGTTGTCGATTGGTGATTCAACCGGCACGCAGATGGAAATCCTAAGCAAGTTTGCCGCTTCGCTCGAAAATCAGGTGCATAACGGAACCGAATCAGAAAAGGCTGCGGCACTAGAATCGGCTCAGGAATTTGGTGCCGCTATCGGGCGGGCGATCGCATTTCAATTTTCGATGAAACCAGAGAATGACTGGAACTATTTCGGTGGTGCAGAATTGAACCAATCGAATCGCCCGCTGTTTTGGTACTCGCCCGAAGCAGACGATCAGTACACGATCGTTTACGCGGATCTGAAAACCAAGCAGGTCACTCGAGCTGAACTGCCCGCGCAGCCAGACGCGGTTGTGCGACCGGAATCGTCTCGCAATGCGGTGCGAGTCTCTACGCCTCGATTCGAGTTGCCCGCCAACGCCATCGATGATTTCGCGAAGCTGCAAGCGATTCGCGAGCGTGGTCGGCAAGCCGAGGTTGAATACCTGGATTTGGGAAGGATGCGTGAATTCCGTGAGTCTCAAGTAACGTTTGTGCCGGGTGAAGAAATCGTCATGCAGGAGGTGGACTCGAGCTGGAAGCCGGACCGCGACGGAAGCTCCTCGCGTTTCGCGTTCTTGAAGGAATTCACTCATTTGAAAGGACTCAACTTGATGCACCTTTATCTGACGCAAAACGATCTGGACACGATTGGCAGTCTCACCAGCCTGCAACGGCTTTCACTGAGCGGTGTTTACGTTTTCGATTCTTCATCTCGACGAATGATTGGGGATGACCTCACCAGGCTCTCATCATTGAAGTCTCTGGAATTGCTTGATTTAAGTCAATCAAACTTCGTCGGAGGTTTGAAACACATGCAAGAACTACCCAGACTACACACGCTTTACCTCGGTTCATTCGAGCATCTCAATGATGCGTCGATTGGCGAGCTGAGCGTATTGAAAAATTTGGAAACTCTGGTGCTCGCACCGGTCTATGCAACGAATCCGAAGACTACGGTGACTAACGCAGGACTGGAGAGTCTGAAAGATTTGTCACGTCTGAGGACCTTGTACGTTGGCTACCACGGCAAATGGACGCTCCCCATCGACCAACTGCGAGAATTGCTTCCTGGTGTCGACGTGCGATCACCTGTAGAAGGTGTGTCACAGACTCGATAGCGGCGGCCAATGGCTATGTCCAATGTTCGACTTGGCGATGAAATGCAAAACAAGTCATCGCCAAGTCTTGGGTTTCTGGTTTCCGTCGCCTTGAATTTTCCTTTGACGGTTTTCAACACATCGGAAGACTTGTGACCACAAGGGTGGCATTCAATTAGGTGAGACTCTCAGAGAGAGACAGACCGATATGGGCAAAGGGCGGCAGTGCTCTGGTTTCGGACATACCGGACGTCTCGCGCTGTTCAGCTCGAAACGTATAGTTGTTCTGGGCTAGTCCCTGATTGGAGCGGAGTCAATAGTCAGAGAGGATCAGGCTATCGTCATTTTTCTTTGACCATTGGCAGCGTTAGCGTCTAGGGAGCCAGCACAGCCAAGCGGTGCGAAAAGTCGTTTCATTCCCAGACTTGCCCGTGGCAAGAACCTTGATGCGACCAAAGTTCAAATCGTTCGCGGCGCTGAGCGGCGTATCCACCTGGCCTTTCTTTGTGTCGAAGATCCGGACGTGGGTAAATCCTTTGATTGTCGCCAAGAATGGATTCGGTAGCGGTTGGAGTTCCTGGCTAGTATTTTGCCACTGACTTCTGACCCAGCTCTCAATTTTTGACGTGGATTCGACTGTTCAAACAAGGTTACCCTGGCCGGTAGCGTATCTGCCCGTAACCCAGCGCACCCGACGTACTACTCAAGCTCTGACAACCGCCAGTTTCCCAGTTGTGTTTCATGAAAATCGCACTCGCATTCTCCGGCGGCGGTGTTCGCGCGACCGTTTTCCACTTGGGCGTGCTGGCTCGACTGGCACGCGAAGACCTGCTGCCCAAGGTCAAAATCCTGTCCAGTGTCTCCGGTGGCAGCCTGGCAGCTGGGCTGGTCTTTGCCCGCGCTGGGTTTTGCTGGCCCAGCAGCCGGCAATACCTGCATGATGTGGTTCCGCAAATTCACTCGCTCTTAACAAGCCGTGACGTTCAGCGATCCTATGTGATCAAGTCGCTGATGTTTCCGTGGCGAATCGCGCAAGGCCGGGCCGCAGTGCTTGGCGATGAACTGGAACGACAATGGGGAATCACTGGCAAGCTAGCGGACTTGCCGATCGCACCCGAATGGATCGTCAATGCGACGTGCTACCAGACCGGCAAAAACTGGCGATTCCAACGCGACTTGATGGGCGACTATCAAACCAAGTACATCACCAATCCTGATTTTCGTCTCTCGCATGCCCTGGCTGCATCGGCCGCCGTGCCGGGGTTGATTGGTCCGCTGATCGTGAAGTCTCGCCGACACCAATGGAGCGAATTTCGTGATGACGACTGGCACTCGATCGAGCCCAAGTATCGCCGACTACATCTTTGGGACGGCGGTGTGTACGACAACCTAGGCGTCGAGGCACTGTTTAAACCGGGCGATGGCCTGCGCGAGGGAACGGACTTTCTGATTGTCTGTGACGCATCGCGTCCTCTTGCCGCCGAAACGCGCGCCTCGCGGTGGCGCCCAGGTTACCTGAAAGCATCGATGCGATTGGTCGATGTCGCCACTGACCAGGTCCGCAGTCTGCGGGCGCGGATGCTGATCGAATTCTTCAAACAGAATCCCGGTAGCGGTGCGTACTTGCGATTGGGACTGAAAACCAAGAGCGTTTACGCTCGCAGCAAGATCGGCGGGCAACCAGCGCTGACGGACCAAGAGGTCGGGCAAGCCTCGGCCATCGAAACAACGCTTCGGCGATTGACGCATGAGGAATTCAGCCTGCTGTTTCGCCACGGTTTCGAAGTAGCCGACGCGACGATGATCCGGCACTGCGAACAGGTCCTCAACAACGTGCCAAGAAAACACGTCCAATTCAAGGTCGCTTAAGAGGCGGCCCCTCCGAAGCCAAAGATGGCTATGCGGTCCTGGTAACCAATGCACGCGGCTGATCAAGTCTCACGCCCCGCCCGCGAAATTACCGATCCCAAATCTTACTAAGTTTCGCGGCGCGCATAGCGTGTACGTACCGATGCTTCGTCACTGCTTTCTTGGTCTGACGCGATCCACGAAATCGACTCATTGCCTGTCCCTTTTCGGGTCGGTACACAGAGCCGTTTTTTTGTTGGCTAGGTGCTGGTATAAAATTCGGTGGCGCAACTACGAACCATCAATCCAGAGTTGCTCGTAAACGCTTGGCGATTGCGCTGCAGCGGTTTGCTTCTTCTGGATCGGATTTCTGCAGAATGATCGCCAGGGTTTCATATAAATAGGGATCGGCCGCGAAGATGTGAATTGCGTGGCGCAGTGCGAGTGCCGCTTGCTCGTTCGCCCCGAGCCTGCTAAGGCTTAAACCCAGAGTCGCCCAATCGTCCTTACGCCGACGAATTGCAGTCAGTTCACTGAATACTTCGGCTGCGCTTCGATGCTGACCCGCTTTGGAAAAGAAGGTACCGGCGATCTCCATCGCATCGCCGAAAGCCTCCGTTGGCTTTGGGTTCCCATTCGGATCTAGACTCAACCGAATAGCTTCTTGAGCACATCGCACGGCGTATTCGCGCTGTTGATTCACGGATGCTGATGAGCTTGGCGAAGACTGCAGTTGCAAATAAGTCAACATTGCCAAGGCACCAAAAACCTCTGCGTCACCGTGACCCGAGTTAGCTATATCCGCGAGTGCCTGATTTGCATTGCGAGCAAGTTCGTTCATATGCGGATTGCCTGTATTCATTCGATACAGCAAGAACAAACCAAGAGCATCCATTCGTTCCGCTACAGCCGTATTCATCGATTCCGGTGGCTCTTGAAGCGGGAGAACAATCGGAGATGTCAACAGGCTTGGTTCTTGGGTTTGTGGTTGGTGAACCGCAATTCGATGATCATTCGTCGAAGTGTGAGGAACCTTGCTGTCTCGGACCGGCATATGGCAAGTCACGCAGCGGTTCTTCGCTTGATCCATCCGAACTTCCAGTTCTAATCCGCAAGAGTCCACTTCATTTTGGTGACAGGAATTACATTGCTTGCGACGGAGTTGATGCAGGGCTTCGCCGCTGGCGTGTTGGTGCGGCGAATGGCATGTGATGCAAGTCATCTCCGATTGCTGATAGCACTTGCTTTGACCGAGTTGTGCAAAGTGACCGACGAAGCCTGTTTCGGGCGGATCTGTCGTGATCAAGTCGTAGTTGAACTTCACTTTCGCAAAGTCCTGGCCTGGGTGAAAATCCCAGTCTTGTTTCCCGGGCGCACTGATGGGTGCTAATCCTTGACGGTGGCACTGTGCACAGAGCGACTCCGCTTCGAGTCGTGAAAGCTTGGCTGGCTGAATCAATTTTGCAACGGGCGGGACAGGCGAGGACGCTTCGTTCTTGCCAGCGACCGACCGGTGGTAATCCACGTGTTGACTGCCAGCCCCGTGACATCGCTCACAGCCAATTGACATCTCGTGGATGGTGAAGTGATGTGGATTGTTGTCCGGCTTACGTTCCACATTGCCGGCATGGCAAAACAAACACTGGTCTGTCAACGAGCGTGAAAAACTGCCGTGCATTGGTGTGTCATACCCCGGTGACATAGCGTAGGCATCAGCCTTTGCATACCAAGTCAGTGGCGCCTGCAACAAAAAATCTCCGTCAGCGACTAGGTAGCTTTTGGCAAATTTAGCGCTGCCCATTACGTACTGAATCGGAAATTCTGACAAAACGAGCGGTGGCATCGCCGAAGTCTCTTGGTCTGATTCCAGCAACTTTTCGACATGCCAAACCGAGTCACCCCGCTGGGCCACTTCGTATCTGCGGTGGCTCTTAGGATGATCAATGGTGACGTTTAATTGTTCGGCTTTCGGATCAATCTTCGTAAGCGAACGACTGTGGTGCGAATCCAGATAACTTTCGTGACGCTGTGAATGGCATTCCCTGCAGGCCAACGAACCCACCCAAGCAGGTTCGGTCTCAGTTTTGACCGCGACCAACTCACTGGTGTTGGATTCAGGACGAACTGCCTGCTCAGACGACGGTGGCGAAAGCGAGCTCTTCGATTCGGTTTGGCCAGGCGAGCAGCCAGCGAGAAAGATCAGTAACACTGAGCAAGTGGCTGACAGTCGTAAATGACGCGCCAAATTGGTCATGACAAAGCAAAATTGATCGGGCCGCACTCGATCGTTCGGTAGTGATTGCCAATGCATAAGTTCATGTGCCTCGTTGCGCGGATTCACAGATCTTAGCATAGACATCGTACCGTCGAAGTTGACAAACGAGCACAGGCAGATCTTGCACTTCCGGAACTAGTAGCCACCTACTCTTTGCTGTTTGCTACCAACGCGGACCGCATGACAGTTTGCAACCGTCGATGATTTCGAGCCGATTAGTCTTGCTCTTCCGGCGCCGTTTTGAACTTAGCGGAGCAAATACCGCTTGCACAACGACGTACGAAAACAATACCAAAAATCGCCCTTTTTAATGATCAAATGTTAATCTCTTGGAGGGAAGAATCTGCCCTTCGTAATTTTCGTCGGTTGCAAGCGACTCACCGAGATCGGCGTGGGAGTTGTGGCTAATATTAGATTCGGTAAACCGACGAATGTCACCGTTCAATTTGCGATACAGTCTTAGACGCTCGGAACTTCTCCTCATCTATCCATCCCATTCGCATTGGACACCTCATGAATCTGGAATCGTCCGATAGTGCTGATCCTTTTCGAGAAGCTCGTCAAAAAGACGGAGTCATGCGTTGCCCATTTCGGGGGGAGGAGATCACGATGATTTTGCGGCACAGCGATGTTCGATCTGCTGCCGCTGATTGGCAAACCTACAGCTCCGACGCACCATTTCGTGTGCCGATCCCCTCGGAAGAATCGGTGCGAACGATTCGCCAATTACCCATCGAGCTCGATCCGCCACGGCACGCCGTCTTTCGTGCTCTAACCGATCCATTCTTCGCCCGCCCCAAACACCCCGAAGTCATTGCAGCGGTACGTGAAATCATTCAGCGAATTGTGGCGGATCTGGCGAACGGTGAACCTTTCGAGGCCAACGCCGATCTCGCGTTGCCGCTGCAATCGCGCGCTCTGACACAGCTCTTAAATGTTCCTGAATCCGAGGCCGAGGTATGGATCGGATGGGGCATCCATGTTTTCAGATCGACGGACGGTGACTTCAAATCCGGCAATGTCTTGGAACAGTATTTGAATGAGCGGTTTGATTTAGCGATGGAGCTTCCTGGCAACGACTTTTTCAGTGCACTGGCTCATGGCACCGTCGAAGGCCGGCCGTTGACCCGTGACGAGTGTCTCGGTTTCGCCAACTTGGCTTTCGCCGGCGGCCGCGACACCATCATCCACACTCTGACCTGCATCATTGACTACTTGGGCAAACACCCAGATTCGCTGGAATTTCTGCGAGCGGATCGTAGCCGCATCACCTTGGCGAGCGAGGAGTTCTTTCGCATCGCAATGCCACTGACACAAATCGGTCGTGTGTGTCCCCGCGGTGTCGAGGTGCATGGGTTGCGAGTCGAACCCGGTCAGCGAGTGGGACTGTGTTGGATATCGGCGAACCACGACGAAACGGTCTTCGACGCTCCCGAAACCATCAAGCTTGATCGTCGCCCTAACCCACACGTTTCGTTCGGCTTTCGTCATCACCTCTGCCAAGGTGCGGCTCACTCTCGCTTGTTGATCCGATCGTTTTTAGAGACGCTTTGCGACCAAGTCGATACCATCGAAATTCAGAGCGCCATCCCCGCCCGAGATGTCGAAGCAAAATTCACGCGAAAGAATGGGTTTGAAAGACTGGTTACAGTCTTTCATCCAACCGCCAGCGAAACGTAGATAGAATGTTCAACCGGCGCCTGCTCTTATCGGTCGCGAGCCATTGGCATAATAACGTAGCCGTAGCCATCGTCGGTTGTCAGCAGAGCCGGTGCGGCCCCCGATTCGATCTCCATGATGAAGTTCGATTCATTGTCCAACACTTTGCAAAAGTCGGCCAGATAACGGTGGTCCATTGTCAAAGTGATCGGTTCACCGTCGTAAGCGATCGGCAGTTCAATCTGTGACTCACCAATTTCAGCCGTACTGGCTTCAAGTTTCAAGGTACCGTCGGCAAACGTGAAATCGATCCCGCGACTTTCGTGATCGGTCACAATTGCCGCTTGGCGAAGTGCGGCGAACAGTGGTCCCACAGTCATATCCAACTGGATCGCGTTTTCTCGCTTGGGCAATACTTGTCGCCAATTCGGATATCGTCCTTCGACCAAGCGAGAGTAAATCACCGCACGGCTGGTTCGCAGCAACAGGTCGTTACTGCGAGCCGCGACATCGACGGTCTCGTCCTTGTCGGACAAGGCTCGTTCCATCAACTGAATCGCTCGCGTTGGAACGATCGTGCTGGATCCGGTCGTTTGGTGACCACCGATCGATTCGCCGACGCCTTCCATGCGTGCCAGTCGGCGACCATCGGTACCCACGGCGGTGACGGTTGATTCTTCCAGTTCCAACAAGACACCGCCCAATGCGTAGCGGCTGCTTTCGGGGTCGGTGGCGAAGACGGTTCGTTTGACCATTTCGCGAAACAGACGCGTCGGCAGAACGTGATACTTTTCTTCGTCGAAACCTGCGACAGCCGGAAACTCGTCTGGGTCGTTGCCTGGCAAGCGATACTTGCTGCGACTGCCTCGAACGCGAATCCCCGAGTCATCGGTTTCCATCGAGATCGTTTCGTCATTGCTCTCACGAAGGATGGCCATCGTTCGCTGGACGGGCAACAGAGCGGTGCCCTCGACTTCGATCTCGACGCCGTCTTCGAGCTCCAAACGAATACCGACTTCCATGTCCGTGGCCGTCAGAGTCAGCTTGCCACCAGCGGCCGTGACTTTGACGTTCTGGAGGATTTCTTTCGGTGACCGAGTCGGCGCGATGCTAGCAGCAAGCGAGAAAGCGTTGGTCAGGGATTCACGTTGGCAGGTGATCTTCATGGCTTATCAAGAATCTTCGTTGGACTGTTGATGACGGTGCCATGTTGTACCCCGTCCTGCCATCGAACGCATTAGGCCGCTCGGCTTGCTGGTTTGGTTCTTGATGGGTCTGTCTAAAGATAAAGTTATTTATAATTAACGTCGTCATCGTAATACGTCGGCCAAAACTGTCGGGAACCCACTGCTGGCTGTCGTAAGTCAATATTCAGACGTTAGTTACCGACTTGGCGACTTGGTGGGTAACCTGTCAGGGATTTGTTGGGCTGTTGTTGTAAGACGACGTGAAACTCAACATCCCCCAACACAGCGACTGGAAGTCCAACACAAATGCCGATCGAAGGTCAACAGAGTTCGAACAGGGTTTGAACAAGTTATCCACCGAAAAAAAGACTCAGAAACACTGTTTTCGCAGCTGAAAATCGGGTAGCGAGCGGTCTGAACCGTAGTCGAGTTGGCATTCAATTTGTCTGGATGGGAGCGTCTCAACGTACCGGCGAAAAGGTCCGTACGTGAGTTGGCGACGAGTTCGCGCAGGAGCGAGCGTCGACGCATGCATTAGTACCAACATGGTGACGTTCGCGATTAGACCGCGACGCAAAGCTTTTCGGTGACTTCATCGGCCGCCCGGCGGAGGTCCGAATCGTTCTCTAGCAGCGACTGTGTCTTGCGAATCGCGTGCAGGACCGTGGTGTGATCGCGACCGCCGAAATGGTCGCCGATTTGATGCATGCTCTTCCCCGTCATCTGACGAGCCAATAGCATCGCCAACGAACGGGCACGGACGAGATTCTGTTTTCGCGAGCTGCTGCGCAGTTCAGACGCTTTCATTTTAAAATAGCGAGCGACCGCGTTGGTGATCGACGACAGCGAGACTTCTTTGACATTTCCGAGTCGATCGATCGCCGACTGAATGGCTTCCATCGTCGGATCGCTCTCGTGCATTCGACACCACAGCGAGACCTGTTTCAGAGCCGCTTCGAGCGAACGGGCAGGCAAATTATCGCTCAGTCCGTCGTGAAGCACTTCCAGCAGGCCAGACTCGATCTCTAAACCAAAGTGCAAAGCCAATTCGCGCAGCAACTGTAGTCGCGAGGCACCGGTTGGCAGTTCGATTGGGATCGTCAATCCGGGCAACACGCGGCTGACCAACAACGGTCGCAACCCACGGACTTCCGAGGGCAAGCGACGACATGTCAGAATCGTCGCTAGTCCCATCGCTGTTCGTGTCTCGATTCGCATGGCCAATTCGTCCTGAGCCGCGGATTTGTCAGCGATCAGATGCAAATCATCGATGACCAGAATCGGAGCTTCGTTGATCTCGGTTCTTAGCGGTGGCAAGTCGTCTGCCGCGACCGCTTCTGCGTATTGCCTGGCAAAGTCGATTGCTGGGAAGTGAATCACTTTAACAGGTTCCCCGTCGATCGATTGATCAACCGCCTGACGAGCTGCCAAGTGCATTGCGATCGCTGTTTTTCCGGCACCGCTGGGACCGATCAGCAAGATTGGGTTGCCGAATTCAAAGACCGAGGTTTCGCTGGTCGAAACGAACGTTACCAGGCGGTTTTCTTCGCCGGCAATGAAATACGGCAGTGAACCGGAAGTGATGCGCGTATCGCGACGCCGGGCACGAACGGCGGGCCGTTCGAGCGGGAAGGACGTGACAGCGATCGTTTCTTCGACCAACGCGTTCAAAGCAAAGCCGGTGAACGAAAAGGAACGGAAAGATTGTGTAGCAGAAAGGTCTTAGGAGGCCCTGGTAGACTGGGGCGTTTACCGAGACGACGCGGGCATTGTAAGCGATTCATCCGAAAAAGCGAGTGGAAAAACCGTAGTTATCCACAATCAATCATTGTCGTAAACGTTTGTGAGATAACGATATACGTTCGATCGATGAGGATATTTCTTCGTTAGTGGAAAACTTGGACACTCCGAACCGCAAAGCCGAGCGAATTTCCGGTTCGGGCCGGCTCATCGCGGTCAACACATGGCTGGGCGGGCTGCTGCCACTGCTGCAGGCTGATCCACTGCTGCAAGCAACGCCGGCCATATCCAGACTCATCAGCATCGTTTGTCGATCACTTCCGACCAATGAAAGGCACGATGTTCCCGGCAATCGCGGTTTGGTTTGACCCTGAATCACGATCTCGGGGAATGATTTACAGAGCTGGCTTTCGAGGTGGTCGCGCAGTTTTCGCATGTGGCCGGTTGATGAGTCGCATTCGTCGAAGGCTAACTTCAACGCTTCGGCCATCCCGACGAAGAGCACGACGGGCTCGGTTCCGGGGCGAGTTTCCAGTTGTTGTTCGCCGCCGAATAACATCGGTTGCACGTTTATGTCGCCAGCGATCCACAGCGCGCCGATTCCGGCAGGACCGTGAAATTTGTGAGCGGTGAACGTGACCGCCGACAATCCAAGGGCTTCGACATCAAAAGGAACCTTGCCAATCGATTGGGTCGCGTCGACGTGCAACGGTACACCTGCGGCGCGACAGATCGATGCAATCCGATCGATCGGTTGAATCACACCGGTCTCGTTGTTGGCTGACATGATCGAAACGAGTGACGCGGTTTTGCCGCTGCCGTCGGACACGCCGGAAATCAGATCCGCCAGTTGGTCGACGCGAACTTCACCGTCCTGGTTAACGTCGAGCCAGCGAATCGGGCGACCGTTTCCGGGGAAAGCCTGGTGCCGGCGCTGGCTCGCTTGGGCCGCGGCCAGCACGCTTGAGTGTTCGATGCGGCTGATGACGATCGGACCGGGTGCCGGATCGCCGGCGCTAGCCGCCAGTCCAATACCGCTCAGAGCCAAATTGTTGGCCTCTGTTCCGCCGCTGGTCATGATCAATCGCGGTCCGCCGGGTTGGTCCAACCGCGTACCGATGGCACGCCCGATGATCTCCATGGCGTTTTCGATTTTTGCTCGCCCGCGACGACCGAGCGCGTGCAGCGACGACGGATTGCTAGGGCCGGACGACCACTCGCGAGCCATCACATCGGCGACGCGCGGATCGACCGCCGTGGTGGCGTTGTTGTCCAAGTAGATCATCGAAGCGATCACAGATTTGGGGCGTTGGGATAGTCAGCGGTCGCTTCTTGACGGACCCGGTCGGCCAGTTCGTTGCGGCCGGCCTCGCGAAGGTCGATGATCAGGCTGGCGTATTGTTCGGGCAGATACTGATCGATGGCGGCTTGTAGATCGGCGGGTGATTGGTTCGTCGCCGACAGACGCTGGGCGATTTCCATCAAACGAGGAATCAAAACGTACAGCTCGCGTTCAGCCAACCGCTGAACTACCGGCCACAGGACTTTGGCCATTTTCGGATGGTCGGTACTCCATTTTTCCCAGTACGCGTCAACACCAACAGATAATTCGAGTTGATCGGTCAACAATTGTGCGTCCAAGGGAGTCGCACCCGTCAATCCGCGGGATATTTGGACTAAGTGCCACACATCGGGGGGCCCAGTCATCACGGGGATCAAGTTTTTTTGCCGTAAGTAGGTCGCCGCTTTGGTGGTCGAACTGGAACGAGAGATTGGCGTGATTTGCAGGTGAACGAGTGGGATTTCGTAAAAACGGAAGTCTCGTTTTTGAAAGTGCGTTGGCGAAAACTCACTTCCGCTAACAAACCCTTGAGTACGGATGATTAAAAAACCGACGATTGCCAACATCAAACCAGCGGCAATTGATACCCAAATTCGTGCCGTTTTGTTGTCCTTGCGGCGGCTAGCAGCCGACCCGCCATTGCCGGGCGGTTGGTTCGCCTTGACCGCAGTCAAGGATTTCGGATGAGAAACCGAGGTGGACATGAACGGCTGCTTGCGAGATGTTGCGCGAACGAAGTAAGTGAAGTCAGTATTGGACAAGTCATTCTAGTTTAAGCCATGCAACGTCTTTGGTCCCCCGCCGCTGATCGCGTCGCCGTTTGGAGTGGTGGGTTTTCTGCGTCTTCACGCGGTCTTTGTGACGGGGCAAAGGGTGCGACGAAATTGCCGCGCCCGTACTCAGTAACGTCATTCCCATCCAGCTCGGCTGAAAACGTCGACAAAGTGTCCAGCGATTCAGCAGCCGATGACGAAGAACCCCGTGTCCGGCGAATGCGGTTAGAAGCGGTTTTATTGATTTCAAAAGCGCCTGTAAGCCCCCGAAAAGTTGCCCAATTGGCTCACTTGGCGGACGCTACCGAGGCTCGTACACTTGTCCGCCAGCTCAATCGTGTTTATGACACTCAAGGACGGGCGATTCGAGTCGAACATGTCGCTGGTGGTTTTCGGATGTTGACGCACCCGATGCTGGCACCTTGGTTGGCTCGGTTGGGACATTTGCCTCCAGCAGTAAGGCTGTCCACGCCGATGATGGAAACTCTTGCTGTCGTCGCCTACCGACAACCGGTTTCGCGAGCGGGAGCGGAGGCAATTCGCGGCGTTGCGTGCGGAGAGTTGCTGCGGCAGTTGATGGAACGAGATTTAATACGTATCACTGGTCGTAGCGAAGAACTGGGCAGACCGTATCTTTACGGTACCACCAAACGATTTTTACAAGTTTTCGGGTTATCAACGATCGACACCCTGCCACCCATTGATTGGCAGATGTTGCAAGAAGATTCCCCTCCAGATTTACCCCTTGATGATTTGTCGACACCCACGAAGGAGTCTGTCGTGAGTACCTCTGTCGCGCCAGTTCTAAGCTCAGATGTTTTCGGTCAATCCGAGATTTTCTCAACCGTCCTAGACCCAACTGCCATCGAAACGATCGTTTCGGTGGAGGGTGATTCATTGGAGTCGATCCGCACTGCCGCGGACGGGGTCACTGATTCGGCGCCCCAAGCCATTATCGAAGATGAAGAAGACGATGATGATTGGGACGACGACGATGACACCGACGACGATGATGATGACTGGGACGACGATGATGATGAGGACGACGACGACGACGACGACGACGACGACGACGAACTCGACGGCGACTGGGAAGAAGTCGACGACGATGATGACGAGGAAGATGAGGACGAAGAAGACGACGACGATGACTCGGATGACGACGACGAAGAAGAAGAGTCAGACGAATCAGATGATGACGAAGACTGGAGCGAAGACGACGACGTAGATGATGTCGATGAAGACGATGACGACAACTGGGACTGAGTCGTCGATGCGTCCATCGCAACCATTGGTCAGGACTTGTTTTTGATCAATGGATTCATCGAATCGTCTTGCCACAAGGGGAAAGCGAAATAGCCCAGGTAGCGTCCTAGCTCTCGCTATTCGTCGCCGAGATTAAACAGGTGGCGAACCGCCTCGACCAAGCCACGTCGATGGCCTTCCGCGGCATCGTCTTTGATCGACGTCAAAGGTGGGTGAAGCAGTTTGTTGATCAGTCGATCAAACGACTTTTCAATTTCCTTGACCGTGGCTGCATCGGATTCGCCTAGTCCGAGTTTGTTCTTCAAACGCATCAACTCATCTTGTTTTAGATCGGTTGCCTGCGTTCGCAACCGCTGAATCACCGGTCCGGCCCCGCGATGATGAATCGCGCTGATGAAACGTTCGGTTTCTTCGGCAATGACCTGTTTTGCTTTCGGCCATTCTTTTTGACGTTCGCGCCGGTTGCGTTCACAGGCAGCTTTTAAGTCATCGATACCGTACAAATAGACGCTTGATAGATCGCCAATCGAAGCTTCGAAATCGCGTGGTACGGCAAGGTCCAAAATCAGCAGCACGCGGTTTTTTCGTTTCGCGTGCAGTGGCAAAAACGTCGCTTGATCGATGATCGGCTCCGTCGCCGCTGTCGCGCCAATCAATACATCGGCTGCCACAACTTCATCTAACAGTTCTGTCCATGGCACTGGCGTTACATCAAAGGTCTCGGCAAGCGCGACCGCTCGTTCAAACGAACGGTTCAGCAGATGAATATCCTTGGCACCTGCCTGGATCAGATACCGCAAGGTTTCTTCACCCATTTCGCCAGCACCGCAAATAACAACACGTTTCTTGCTAAGCGAATCAAAGACCTCGGGGATCACTTCACCGACGGCCACACTCGGAACACTGACCCGGCGACGATGGATCGAAGTTTCTTGCTGGACACGCTTGGCAGCGCGATTGGCGGCCTGAAATACGTTATGCGTCAACGGACCGGCGGAACCCGATGTGCAAGCCAAATCATAGGCCTGTTTTACTTGAGCCAAGATCTGTGCTTCCCCGACCACCATGCTGTCCAAACTGGCTGCGACGGTAAATAGGTGCTCAACCGCTTCGACACCAGCGCGGTAAATCATTTGGTCAATGACTTCGTCGGTTGTCAAAGATCGCTGATCAGCTAGAAATCCGGCAACCGCATCCCGGTCGAGTGCTTGGTTATCACCTGATGTCGTATAAAGTTCGATGCGGTTGCAGGTGCTGATTAGCACCAACTCACACGATGGAAAACGATCGTGAAAATCAGCCAGCGCGGCACCGACCTGGTCACTGGTGAAGGCGATCTTCTCGCGAAACTCGACAGCCGCATCATGGTGGCTACAACCGATCATCTGCAGGTTCAAGGAGTCGTCTCCTCGATTACAGTTGTCGCGGTTGTGGATTCAATCGTCGCACCGGGTTCAGCGGCTGCACCTTTTTCGGCTTGGCCATGTGGCGTGGTCAGTACGCCGACGAGCGCTAAAACCAAAAAACCAAGACTCGCCAGCGTTAAGTAAACAGCCTTCCGGCCGCGGCTAGCTGGTGCATAAAAGAACTCAACTGCCGACGCACCCAACAACCAAACCAACAACAGCAAACTCAGCATCACGCCGCGGTCAGTCCAACTAACGTAACCCCAGCGATTCAGATTCATGACCACCCCGGACAGCAATCCCAGTCCGACGGCGACCGTGCTGATCACCAAGCAACGCCGGTTCATTCGGCCTAGGGTCTCGAGCGTTGGCAGCCGTAAAGCCGAACCGGCACGGTGACGTTTCAGACGCCAAGACTGGACCAAGTACATCACGCCGGCCAAAAAACCTACCAATACCGCTGCCGAACCGCCGGCCATGGATACTGCGTGAACGTTTCGCCACACCTCAACCGCTTCGGTGCGAGTAAACGGAGGCAAATCACGAACGGAAACCGCAAACGCGATCAATGCTAAAACCGCCGGCAAAAAGAAGAAGCTGACGATCGTATCGGGCCGCATCAAGTAGAACACAAAGAACGATATTGCTAGCGCAAGGGCTAACAGCAACGACCAATCCAACCATGTCGCCAGCATGCTGGCTTCGACACCTTCGATCGATGTAGCCCGCAGCAATACGTAGCAGACGTGCGTGAATAACCCCACCGTCATCATCACAATCACGGCCAAACCGCGACCAGGGATGCGGCCAAGCAGGCGCAGCAATTCCAACACCAGGACTATCAGATAGCTGGTGAAGAAACAGGGAATCGTGATCTCGCGGAGGATTGCCAACATGAGTTCGCGGGCGTGTGTCCGAGAAAGAAGAGCGGGAAAGACTCAATCCTACCTGCTGGGGAAAAAATGTCTGCGCCGCAGCCCCCAAGCAGCTTTGCATGCGGCGGCATTTTACGCAAAAGCGACGAAACGCCGTCTGTCACTGGGCCTCCCCCGACCCTTTCTTCGGCCGCCGCCTATTTCGCCGCCGCCTATCTCACCGCGACAGATTTCACCAAGGGTCACTTAACCAAGATCGGACCTCGGTTTCACCGTTCGAATCCATCCTGACTCGGACCGCTCCGTCACGAGCCGTCACATGAACGCGGCTGCCATAGGTCCCCAGCATCGCCGCCACGGCTGGTCGCTCGGCGCGCTGTCCACCGCTAACAATCGCCTCAGCCGGTCGGAACCACTGCAATACGACTGCGGCGTCCATTGCCAGACTGCCATGGTGCGGCGCCATCAACAATCCCCCGGGATCAGGCCTGGGAAGGTTCACCAGCACACCGGTGCCGGGCGGTTCCAAGTCGCCAGGCAACAGTAACGGTTTTCCGCCGTTGTCCAGCATCAGCACCAACGAGTTCGCGTTGTCGCTGCCTTCCAACCGCCGTGCGAGCGGATGCAGGACCGTGATCGTTGACCTACCACAACGAATTTCATTGCCGCGTGACAATTCGCGAATCGGAATTTTGTGTTGGGCAATCGCGTCTCGAACCGGATCGAGCGCAGATTCCGGCTCAGCCAACATGCCCGGCGGCGTGCATACCTGATCGATACGAAAACGATTCACGAGCCCCGGCAAAGCGTTGAAATGATCCGAGTCAGCATGAGAAAGAAAAACACCATCCAATTGAGTGATGCCAAGCGACCAAATTGCTTGATCGATGTACCGACTGCTACCCATGTCGTTGCCGAGCCGACCACAATCGTAAAGCCAAACGTCACCACTGCCAAAGCGAGCGATCACGCTGGTCCCATGACCGACATCGACAAAAGTGGCTTCGATTGCGTCTGCCTTTATCGGCGCTGTTCGAGTTGCCAAGGTAAACGCAATCGCAATCCACAATGCTACCCAACCGTATCGCATTCGCCGCACGCGATCGCTGTTTGTAAAACCTAGCGATGCCACGATCACGACATAGAACGCGACCACCCACCAAGTCGGTGGCGCTGGTAACCAGGCATGCCCCGTCGGAACCACGGCGGCCAGTTCGATGATCCATCGCATCGCTGACAAAAATCCATGGCACGCCATCGCAGGAACAATTGTAAACGGCGAATTGATCATCACACATGCTGCCGTCACGATTCCCGTTGCCAAGGATGCAAACAAGAACGGTCCCAACACAACATTTGTTGGAATGCTAATCCACGACACAACATTAAATTGGTGCCAGATCAAGGGCAGACTGATCATCGAAACGCAAAGACTAAACCACAGCAATTGACGCACGATTCCAAATCCCATTCGCAACCGCTTGATCGGCATCGACTGTGATGATTCGGCCAGTTCCGTTAATTGTTCCTCGCGGCGAATCGCGTCGTCGACCACTGGTGAACCCGTGCGACCTCGACCACTTGATAGCACCAACGTCGTGACTGCCATGAACGATAAATGGACACCAACACTAAAAACGTTTTCCGGATTCCAGATCACAAGAATTAGTGCGGCCAGGGACAACGTATTGATGGCTTGCCCTGGCCGCCGCATCCAAATCGCGAACATCAACGTTGACACTAAAACGGCGGCTCGCAACACCGGCGGACGTGATCCTGTGATTCCGCAATAGAAGACGCAAACACCTAGAACCAAGATGACTTTGGTGGTCATTGGCAACCGCAACAGCATCGCGATCCAAGTGGTCATCATCACGACGATCGCCAAGTGCATTCCGCTGACCGACAACAAGTGCGCCGTGCCAGTGACCAACAATTGGTCGCGAGTCGCGCTGTCTACGAAATCACGTTGTCCGATCACAATCGCGACGGCCAGAGGGCCTGTCGTATTACCCAAATGTTCCAGCAGCCCATCACGACTCTTCGCAGCAATGGTCGCCATCATTCGCGAAAAACCATATCCCGGTTCAAGCTTGCCGATCATTTCAATCTGCTCGGCGCGGTCCACGTCCATTCGGCCATGAAGACCTTGCCGACGATAGAAACTCGCCATGCTTTCTTCACCAGGATTAGTTGCAATTCCTACACCACGAAGACTACCAAAGACTCGTACGTGATCGCCTGGCATCCAATCATCACAGCGCCCATCAACACTGATCAGGACGCGCCCATCAATCGGAACAAAGTCTCGCCCATCACGAATCTGTCGCAGTGAGACTTCCAAACGAGTTTCCCAAGGCGACTGGTTTTCACGTCTGCGTCGGCTGATCATCGGGTGGGGACGAAGCACCGGTGATCGATCAATCACTCCTTCGACAATCGCAGGGACGGGATCATCATCAATCAACGAAACAACGGTCGCCCGCTCGTACCACCGTGACTGGATGGCGTGGTCCAATCCGCCAATTCCTAGCATAACAAGAACCGTCGCTATCCCCGAAACGTTCTTGCTGCGATCGCCGAAAAACACAATCCAGAATGTGCAAATCGTGATCCATCCGATCCAGATCGACAGACTGGATGATTTTGATGGGGTTAGTTCCCTTAACACTGCATCTGCCAAGATGCCCACGATCGACGCGGATGCCAAGAACAACATCGGTTGCGTTTGAGTCAACGTTCGCAAACGTGATTGCCCTGAACTTACTTCGCAGGTCGAATGATCCGCAGCCAACAACGGACACTCCTTCGATCAAAGCCCCGACGCAGAATGATTGACGCTTTCGCCGACCTAAACTTTACTGCATCGAATCATGCCAATGTTGATCAAGTGATGCCTGCGTGAAGTTAGGTGCATTTTTCTCGCATGATCCTTATCGGCCAATCAGACCCGCTAAACGCTCTTTCAACGCAGACGCAAAAGTCCCCATTGATTCGGCAGTCGGCACCCATCGGCTTGGCGTGAACGCGTCATAGACCGTCGTTCGAAATGCACAAGGATACGGCACGAAATCCAGATCTTGTTTATCGGCAAGACGCATCGCACGTCGCATGTGAAAGGCGCTTGTGATCAAGATAACTTCACCGTCGGCAGGAAACGTCTCGGGTGGGTTGTCCAAAAAATCACGCATCGCCTGCATCTCTTGGGTTGTGTTTTCGCCAAGGATACGAAAGATCGCCTCGTCCGGAATACCGGCTGATAACAACAAGTCGCGTCCAACGTCACAAGGATTGAACAGTCCATCTGGCGTAGCACCGGTACAAATGATCGAGCTGATCTTGTCAGCGTGGAACAACTGGGCTGCTGAAAAGACGCGTTCGCCATCCATGCCCAATTCGGCTGTGCCAGTTGGGCTGATCATCACACCACCGCCCAGTACAACAGCGCAGCGATAAGGCTGGGCGAGCGTATCGGGAATCGTTTGTTCCGGCCATTCCACGCTGGTCATGAACTTCGACGATGCATACGTGTTGCCGGTCACGTAGATCAAAGCGAAAATCAATCCAAAGGCAAGGCCTGCGGACCATTGCTTCCGAAGTGTGAACCAGAACGTGAACAGCATCGAACCGATCCAAGCCAAGCCGACCGGCATCGCCATCGAAGTTGCCGCTCGCGTAGCCAGCGTCTTCCCTTCGACAAAGTAGGTCAAACCGACCATTCCACCGGTAATCATGAAGGTGATGAGGGCTGCGCGAACGAGAGCTCGAAACGCGGGCGGAGGTTCCTGAACGTTATTCATCGGTCGGCGTTTTGTTTTTCGAGAGCAGCCCTAGGTCGATCACTTTTAAAATCTCAATCGACTGACTCAATGGCATCGTGGAACTTTCCGTCAATCCACGATCCAAACACTCCATCACTTCGCGGGCTTGATATTGGTACCCGTTGCCTCGGTAGCCAGCCGCTAGTGATTTTCCCGACTTAAGAAGTTGTCGCTTGACGGCGGATGCAACATGATGCACTCGAGCACTCACGCCGGATCGTGATTTCGATGATTGAGTCGCCGGTCCGGGGATCGAGGTATGAGTGATTTTGGCCCGAGTAGGCCGATACATTGGCGATTGGATTTCAATGAATCCCTCGGTTCCAATGATCGTTGCCACCGTTGGCGTTGCGGCTGAAATGTCGGCCATCACGGTCGCAATTGCCCCTGTTTGATAGTGCAATGATCCACCCGCTCGAACGTCCGCTCCACCTTGTCCGAACGCGCAGGTAATCCGAACATCATCGGGCATCCCTAAGTATTCAACGGCTAGCGAAATCGGGTAAACCCCCAAATCTCGCAGAGCCCCGCCCTGTTCAGGATGAAACAACCGCGGGTTGGACAGCGGTGTTTGACGCAGTCCGAAATCAGCAGCGACGGAGACGATTTCGCCAATTTCGCCGCTTCGAATACGGCTGCGAATATCGACCATCAATGGAATGAATCGTGACCACATCGCCTCCATGCAAAAAACGCTTTTGGCCTTTGCCAATGCCGCGATCTCGGACGCCTCGGCAGCGCTCATGGCAAACGGTTTTTCGCACAATACTGGCTTACCAGCTTCGATCGCTTGCAAGCACAACTTGCGATGCAGTGGCGCAACTGTACCGACATAAACAATGTCGACGCTGTCGCTGTGGATCACTTCGTCATAAGTTCCAAAGCTCGTTTCGATCGAATGAGACTTTGCGAAGTTGCTCGCACGCTCGGATGATTCCGAACCGACGGCCGTGACGGTCGCGTTTTCAAGCGATTGCAACCCAGACGTGAATTCACGAGCAGCATAGCCCGTTCCCAAAACGCCCCAGCGATAATTCTTGGATGACGACACTTCGGATCAAGCCACTTCGACGGCATCGACGCGAGCCGGGTCTTCGATCAATTGCTTGGCGACACCTTGCAGATACTTCCCGTAGTCGCTCTTCATCGGGTCAGCGAGTTCAGCAAGTTGTTCGGGAGTGATGAAGCCCATGCGAGCGGCAATTTCTTCTGGGCAACAGATTCGCAGCCCTTGTCGTTGTTCGATTGCGGCTATGAAGTTAGACGCTTGCAGTAACGCCATAGGCGTACCTGTGTCCAACCACGCGATGCCTCGACCGAACTTTTGAACGCTCAGCGAACCGTCGTCCATGTATTGCTGGATCACGTCGGTGATTTCATATTCACCACGCGGCGACGGCTTCACAGCTTCGGCAAACGCGACGACGCGATTGTCAAAAAAGTAGATGCCAGGAACCGCATACTTTGACTTCGGCTGTTTCGGCTTCTCAACAATCGCCGTTGGACGCCCATCGGCATCCATTTCGATCACACCGTAACGCTCGGGATCGCTGACTTCATAGGCGAACACGGTGCCGCCTGAATCGGATTGCGCGACCGCTTGCAGCGTCTTGGACAAACCGTGTCCGTAAAACACATTGTCGCCTAAAATCAGCGCGACGCTGTCTTTGCCGATGAACTCTTTCCCCAATACGAATGCCTGGGCCAGTCCGTTAGGTTCTTGTTGAACCTTGTATTGGATCGAGATACCAAATTGCGAGCCATCGCCAAACAATTGCTCGAACTTATTGATTTCGCCTGGCGACGAAATCAATAGCACATCATTCACACCCGCCAACATCAACGTCGACAAAGGATAGTAAACCAGCGGCTTGTCGTAGATCGGAAGAAGCTGCTTGTTGCATCCGAGCGTCATCGGAGCCATTCGAGTCCCGGATCCGCCGGCTAGAATGATTCCCTTGGTGCACGCAGGTTTAGTCGAAGTCATGAAGAGAATAGTCGTTTCTAGGATGTGATATCTTAAGGTTCGTTACCCTTCTCGGAATGAGCGAGAGGGTTGCAAAAGGTAACTAGGCGTCGATCAGTTGGTATTCGCTACCATCGGCTTCTTCATGACGAATTTCGTCGACCGGTTCTTGCTTGCCGTGTCCGGCATACAGGCGGTTCGGAGCGTTGAAGACGATGCCTGGGTGCAAGCTGATGTTTTTGTAAGCGTGAACAACGCCGGGCGGAACAATCACCGACTGCGGATTGGTAGCTCCGACGATGCGAGTGAATCGCTGACCGAACGTCGGCGAGTCCTTCCGCGAATCCCACAAGTACAAACGGAAGTCACCAGGTCCAAAGAATCCAAACAAGTCCGATTGATCGACGTGTTCGTGTGGTCCTCGTGAAACGCCCGGCAGCGTTTGACTCATGTAAGCCATGACTGGTTCGTTCCCAGCGGGGACTTCGTCGTTACGGAACAGTTCGATCAACCAACCGCGGCTGTCTTCGTACTTGCCAAGCTTGTTGAAGACGACGCCTTCGAAGGTACAATCTTCGTTTTGGTTGGGGGCCGCGTCGGTCATGTCTGACGAAGTGATGACGGCTGCGTCGTCGCCATCGTTCCTGTCGATACCTAGACGTTGGCCTTCGTATCCGTGTTTGCGAGTGCTTTCGATCCAGTCTTGGTTCGACAAGTACCATTTTACGGTCGCTTCGATGCCTTCGGCGAAGCTGACCGACGGGTGCCAGCCCAGTTCTTTCGACAGTTTCGACGAATCGATCGCATAGCGGAAATCATGTCCTGGGCGATCGCGAACGAATTCGATTTGATCACTTGACTTCTTGCCCGACGATGTCAGTCGATCAACCGTGTCGCAAATGCTATGAACGACATCTAGGTTTGACTTTTCCGTTCCGCCGCCAATGTTGTAAGTCGTGCCAACGCGGCCCGATTCAAAGATCAATCGCAGCGCCGTGCAGTGATCTTCAACATGCAACCAGTCGCGAACGTTCAAACCGGTTCCGTACACTGGCAACGGCTTGCCGTCTGCGGCTTTTGAAATGATCAGCGGGATCAATTTTTCCGGGAACTGGTAAGGGCCATAGTTGTTGCTGCAATGTGTGGTGATCGTAGGCAACGCGAAAGTTTCGTGGTATGCCCGTACCAAGTGATCGCTCGATGCCTTCGAAGCCGAGTAAGGCGAGTTGGGCGAGTACGGAGTCGATTCGGTGAACGCACCTTCGTCGCCCAGCGATCCGAACACTTCGTCGGTCGAAATGTGGATGAAGCGAAAGCTCGCGCTCTTGTCTTCGGGAAGGGACTGCCAATACTCGCGAGTCGCTTCTAACAATTCGTAAGTACCGACCACATTGGTTTGAACAAAGTCGCCGGGCGAACCGATGCTGCGATCCACGTGTGATTCGGCCGCCAAGTTCATCACCCCATCGACTTCGTAACGATGCAACAGATCCAGCATCAACATGCCATCGCCAATATCACCTTGGACGAAGGTGTAGTTCGGCGACGATTCGAGATCACGCAACGAGAACAAGTTGCCTGCATAGGTGAGCTTGTCGACGTTGATGACTCGGTACTGCTCGGTACGGATCAACTGCCGAACTAAGTTGCTGCCAATGAAGCCGGCGCCGCCGGTGATAAGAATCGTCCGCATGTGAGTTTCCAGAAGAAAATTGAGTTTGTTCGCGCTGCGAGCTCTCTCCATTTTGCAAGTGTCGTTCCGTATTGAAACCCAAAAACACGGAAAACTCTTCAAGCTTCCTTAACGTAAGCTAAGGTAGCCGAGCTCGCCATTAGCCGGGGAACAGCTAAGGAATCGCCTGATTTGATGATTCGGTTGAACGTGTTTTTCGTTAGCTTGCCCGAGAGTCAGATCAAATCGAGAAAAATGCTTCATCAGGATGAGTAAAGCGAGTTGTCCGAGTGGAATTCGTAGTCGCCTTGTTTGCCGGACCCTCACAGCTTCTCAATGTTTGTTGGGCTAGTAATTGCGTTTTCGTTGCTTCCGAATCAAATTGGTGGCTGTTTCTAGGCGGCGGGTTGCCGTTCCAATGTTGTTGAGGGCGAAGGTTTCATGCGTGTTGTGTTTGTCGGATGCGGTTTTGTCTCGTCCTTTTACGCTCGTACGATTCTGAACTACCCCCAACTGGTTCTGGCCGGCGCTACGGACATCGTTCCACAGCATGCTGACGAGTTTTGCAAACTCTACTCGACTAGGCATTACAAGGACTTGGACGAAGTCCTCGCTGACGGTTCGGTCGACGCGATCGCGAATCTGACCAACCCGAAATACCATTATGAAGTTTCTAAAGCGGCACTTCAGGCGGGCAAGCACGTCTACAGTGAAAAACCGCTGGCGACCAATTTAGATCACGCCACCGAGCTGGTGAACTTGGCTAAAACGAAAGGGCTGCAGTTGTCCTCGGCGCCCTGCAACGTGCTTGGCGAGGCCGCCCAGACGATGTGGAAAGAAATTCGGAAAGGTTCGGTCGGAAAGGTTCGGTTGATTTATGCCGAAATGGACGACGGTTTGATCCACCAAATGGGCTGCGAGAATTGGGTCAACGAGATCGGTCGTCATTGGCCGGTCAAAGACGAATTCGAAGTCGGTTGCACGCTCGAACATGCCGGTTACTACGTGTCATGGTTGGTTGCGTTCTTTGGGTCGGTAAAGAGCATGACGACATTCCCTGCCGTTTTGATTGCCGACAAGGGAACGCCGGTCGATATCCAAACCCCCGACTTCACGGTCGTTTGCCTTCGGTTCGCTGACGGCGTTGTGGCACGCCTAACCTGCAGCATCGTCGCCCCTCACGATCATCAAATGCGAGTCATTGGTGACGCTGGTACGTTGTCCGTCGAAGACTGTTGGTACTACGATTCGCCAGTCCATCTGGAGCCGTTTTCAAACCTCTCGATGCGACGACGCAAGATTCCGTTTATGACTCGGATCAAAGGGGTGCACCCGAGAAAAATTTCATTCGTGCGTAATCCCAAAATGCCTCACCGATATCGCACCGGTGGTCACAAAATGGATTTTGCACGCGGCATTGCCGAGATGGCGGATGCGGTGACCGAAGGACGCGACAGCCGTCTTTCCGCCGATTTTTCCCTACATATCAACGAGATCGTGCTGAAGATTCAGACGCCACCGGGCGGCAACACGACTCAGGAATTGACGACCTCAGCGGGTGAATTCAAGCCGATGTCTTGGGCGACTTAAGCCGCGTCACGATCGCATGATCACTCGCGCGGGAACTCCAACGGCAGTCGCGTTTGCGGGTACGTCTTTGATCACGACTGCATTAGCACCTATCTGCGAATGACAGCCGACGGTGACGCCGCCTAGAACGCAACCGCCGGCATGAACGTCGACATGTCCTTCCAATACCGGTAACCCTGGTACCTTTCCTACACCGATCACAGTGTGAGCGCCGAGCAGACAATTTGGGCCGATCTTTGCATCCGGGTGAACCACCACGCCGGAAGGATGTGGCAGGATCAACCCGCCTGCGATGTGGCAAGTCAGTGGGATGTCGGCCGCAGAAACGATCGACCAAAAACGATGGGAAAACACCCAGCGTTTCTTGGCCACGATAGCCGCCAAACGCATCACTCCAGTTTGTGATGACCACCACTGATATCGCCGAATCGAGCGCAGCAATTTTCTTGATGGATCAAAGAACATTCGCGGTTCTTCGCGTGACCAATCCGGAGTCGTCGCCGATGGCATGGATGGCGCTGGGAACGAAGTTTTCGATGCCTGATGCGAGTTCATGGTGATGGATTTAACTCGACGTCACAGCCAGCGGCATCGTCATGGGCGTGCCGTTTTTTTCGGCGGCTTCGAAGGTCCACTGAGCGCGACGTCGATACCAATTTTCCGCGGCGTGATAGATCGCCGCTTCATGCGCTGCTTCTGAAAGCTGGGTCAGTTTTTCGGGTTGCATTGCCAGTTCGGCCAATCGTTTTGCCGAGTTTTCGATGTCGCCGCGAGGCATCAAAAAGGTGGCTGACTCAGCCGACTGGCGCTCGACACAATAGTCGATGTCATAAGCGATTAACGGTAGCCCCGTTGCATAACCATCAAAGATCATTCTTGGTGTGTCTTCGGCCAATGGCGTGAACAATAAACCGTCATACGATCGCAGCTTTTCGAACAACTCGGGACCGTATGCCATTCGGCCCAACATTCGAATTGCGGATCGCATTTTCAATTCGTCAATACGTTTCTCGATTTGATCAAGTTGCTCGCCGTGACCGATGATGTCGAATTCAATGGGGACGCCAAGTTCGTGACACTTCGCAACGATATCGATCGAGTCGACGATCCCTTTGCGTGGTGTCAATCGTCCGCAATAAACAAAGCGAGGCGCACGACCACTTGCGACACGGTTGGACAACGCATGACATCGATCTACGATGAAATCGAGACTGACGATGTCATCAATGGAATAGGACGTGTCGTGGAACAGTTTGGCATTCTTGGCGTAACCGCCATATCGGTCGATGAGTTGTTGACCTTTCAAAAGGCTTAGGCTTGCCTGGCCAACCGACTTTCGAGTCCACCGTTCAAACATCTTGCTGTAGCCAACGCTTAGACCACGGTGCAAAATATCGCGGTCTGCATGCAATTGGCGACACTGAACCGAGATGTCGGTGTCCTGCACGAACACAGTTGTGCGGCCTTGCCGAACGCCTTCAAGAAACCCTTCGTATGAAATTGGCCGATAAACGTCGTCTAATCCAGAGTGAACAACCTTGGCTTTCGAAACCGCGTCACGAAGTTGCTGTTTCCAACCCGACCGATGTTTCAACCAATAATCGCGAATGGAACAATCAATATTGAACGAAGGGATCATTTGAAAGCCTTCGCCCGCCGCGTCGACCCTTTCGAGCGTCTGGGAAGATCCCTCGGGATCATACGCGCACGACGGAGCGATAACAGCGATAGGGCCAAACCGGCCTTCTAACGAATCACGTAGTAACCTAAGAGATTCGATCCAATCGGTTGCCAGATAATTGCCGCCGGCACCATCAACGTGGATGGGAACGTGAATGGCAATCAAGTACATAGCGCACTCTTAACAGGAATGTCGATGAGAAATCAGTAAGCTGATTTTGTTGCCGACTTGATTTGTTTTAGTTCGATGTCGAACCGTTTGATTTTTCGATAAATGGTGGCTTGACCAAGGCCAAGCAACTTTGCCGCTGCAACCGCGTTGCCGTTGGTGTCACGGAGCGCCGAAAGTATAGTTTTCTTTTCAACAGACTCCATTTGACTCAGGCCCGTTTCAGTCTCAGCTACGGCGCTTGCGGCAGATCGTGTTTCTGACTTGATTTCAATCGGAACGTTTTTGATTCCGATGTACGGCTCGCGAGCTAACAAAACCATTCGCGTGACTAAGTTTTCAAGTTGACGAACGTTGCCTGGCCAATCATAAGCGACCAAACAATCCATTGCGTCTTTGGAAAAACCAACAACAGGACGGCGATGTGTCTCGACCGATTTTTCTAAGAACGCTTCGGCCAAAATCGGGATGTCACTGCGGCGCTCACGCAAAGGTGGCATTCGAATGGGAAAGACATTTAATCGGTAGTAAAGGTCTTCGCGCATCAAGCCTTCGCTGACCATGTCTTGCGGTTCACGATTGGTGGCGGCGACGATACGAACGTTCGCGCTTCTGGCTTGATTGGAACCAACTCGCATGTAGGTGCCGTCCTGCAAAAACCGCAGCAGTTTGGCTTGCAGTTGGATGTCCATCTCGCCGATTTCATCCAGCATCAATGTGCCTTGATCAGCCGTCTCGCACCACCCTTCGCTCGTCGTATCAGCACCGGTGTACGAACCTTTCTCGTGACCGAAAAGAATGCTCTCCGAAAGCGTCGCGGGCAATGCTGCGACGTTAACCGGAACGAACGGCATGTGACTGCGAGACGAGCAATGATGGATCGCGCGGGCAAGCAATTCCTTGCCGGTTCCACTTTCACCCAAAATCAAAACGGTGGCATCGGTTTCGGCAACATCGTGAACCAACTCCAGGACGTCTTGAACAGCTTGGCTCTCGCCTAAAATTCCAAAGTTACGAGAATCTGGCTCCAATTGACGGGAAGCCTCGTTCCGGCGTGATCGGTTTCGTGAATCGTTGTCTCGCACGGCGCCGTCAACTAGTACTCGCAACTGAAAGAGGTCAGGTGGATTTGCCACCACGTCAACAGCGCCCAATTTTGTTGCTCGAACCGCCAACCCGATGGTAGCATCTGCCGCCATCGCAATCACGGGAATTGACCGCCACGATTGTCCAAGCGTGCTCAACATCTCAAACCCGCATCCCTCGATACCCAGATCCAGCAGAATCAGGTCTGGCGGGCTAGTTGCCAATCGCTTTAGCAAGTCGTCCATGCACGACGTCGCAGTAACTTCGTAGCCCCACTTCGTAAAATGCGAATGCACCGAACCGACGACGCTATTACCCTCGCAAGCAACGAGGATTTTAGGCTTTGACGATAGGCCGTGTGGGTGGACCATGGCAACTAAGGTGGGCAAGTCGGGGCATGAACTTGTTTATGTGATCAAAGTGATCGCATGGAAATTTCAAAGATGTCAGCTTCCCAGACGCGGGAGTATTTGCTAACGCACAATCTTAGTGCGTCAGTCTGTTTCCGAGAAATCAGATGTCAATGCAGTTAACAGAAGACGGCATCTTTTTTGCCCTTAGCGTTAACGCAGCGTGAATCAGGACCGGGGCGATTCTGATTGTGAGGAATATTATACGCGGCAATCGCTCGCTGGGAGTGTTGAATCAAGGGGAAAGCGGTCCGAACGGTTGGAAACAGAACGGATTTTGCGTAGTCACTTGGTTTTGCTGTTCGACACCAAATGCTCGTAAAATCAAAGCTTTTGAGATCGAATGATGCCACGTTCTTGTCTTGACTTCGCTTTTGGCATCAGCCGACCCGCGGGGGCGTATCTTCCCATCACAAGCTGATGAAACCAGGCTCAGTTTAACTGTGACATGTTTCGGCTTGCGCGATGGATGAATGCGGTTATGGAAGCGCATTATCGCTTAACACTGTGGATGATGAACGGTTGGTGATTGAATGAGTTTCAATTCATTGGCATGCCGTTCTCTATCCGTCGCGACCTCGATTTGACGCTTTATCGAAATGATCGGCTTGCTTCGGGTGTTTTTATCATTCTCGCGTGCTGGCTTCTGCCAATTGAAAATTGAAGTGAAGCGCGATCAAAAAATTTAATTTTCAGAACCTCGAGTTAATTTAGGTAAAGGGGGATAAGGTCGCCTTAGGCATCGGTTGTAACATTTCATAGCCCCCCAAGATTGACCGTCGCTTGGATGGTTGCGGCCGAACGCTACAAAGAACCTGCGAAACCGCGCTTCTTGGGTTGTTTGCGTGGCGGGTGGTACACGTTTTGCCACGTGTATACGACGTCCACCCGGCTGACGTTTGAGGCAGT
Source organism: Rubripirellula reticaptiva (assembly GCF_007860175.1). NCBI lineage: Bacteria > Pseudomonadati > Planctomycetota > Planctomycetia > Pirellulales > Pirellulaceae > Rubripirellula > Rubripirellula reticaptiva. The sequence goes on from NZ_SJPX01000001.1 coordinate 1,062,657, forward strand.
CCAGGCTCTGGTTCGTCTTCAAGTGTTTCTTTTTTAGCTCTGTTGTTTCATGTTCTTCATCTTCGCTATCGTCATCGCCGCCGTGCTGGCGCTTGCTGCCGTCACCGGCGGGCCGTCTCATGCTATGCGCGTGGCTTGGTTGAGCATGTTGTTTGTTCCTTCGTGGTTGGCGCGAGGCGTTGGATCAATGACCGTCGATCTGCGGATGGTTACCGTGGTGATGGTCGTGCCGATTGCAATTTTCGGTGGCCGACTTGTCCGGCGGCTTAACTTGATCGACGCGATGGTGTTCTTGTTTCTTGGGATTGGTATCACTTCGCTCTTCCAGTCCGACTCGGCGTCGCCGACGGAGGTTGCTGCGGTCCTTGGCACCTTGTTGCTGCCCTACTTCTTCGGACGAATCCTGATTGGATCTCTGGCTGATCTTCGCGCGTTGGTGCCTTGGGCCTGTGCTGCTTGCATCGGGCTGTCGGTGTGGTCGGTATTTGAATCGACCACCAAAATCAATCCGATCAATGTATTGGCCCAGCGAACTGGATCGTTCAACTCCGAATCCGGTAACCGTATGAACTTGCGCCGCGCCGAAGGGCCACTAGGACACCCGATTTATTTCGGGATGACGCTGGCGATGTTGTTTCCTTGGGCTGCCGAGGGTGCTCGTTTGGCTCGCAAGCGTCGCTTGTCGCCAGTTTTCTTGTTGACGCCTGTACTCTGCGTGCTAGGTGTTTTCGGAACGATGTCGCGTGGCCCGATGCTCGCACTCGCCGCTTCTGCAGTTGCGGCTTTGTTTTTCTACCTTCCCTTGCTGAGGTTGCCCTTGATTGGATCGGCCCTCTTGGGCGGTCTTCTGATGTTTTCGATTTGGCCGACCGTGGTCGAGCAACTTGAATCATTCTCGGGTGAGAAAGCAGAGTATGTCGTTAATATTCAAGGCAAAGATCACGCCTACACGGGGACCAAGCACCGCGAACTTTTGTATTACGTCTATGCGGATGCCATGGAACAGGCGGCATGGCTTGGTCATGGAAAATGGGGTTCAAAAATCACTCACGAGATCATGCTCGAACCGCACCTTCGCGCTCAATTTCGTTCGATCGACAACCACTACATCTTGTTGCAGTTGAGTTGGGGGCTGCTGGGTCTGGGAGCGTTCCTCATGCTCGGTGTAATGGTCGTTGGCGGCGGCAGTTTGCTTGCCATCTACATTGATCCCGAAGATCGTCTGCTGATTGGTGGGATCACTGGTTCAATCGCAGCGATCATGTTGTTGTTGCTAACGGTATGGTTGGCATCCGACTTTGGATTCGTATGGTTGATGCTCGTCGGCATGTTAAGCAGTGCAATTACTGCCTGGATGAATCGAAGCTCGTCGCAACCTGCCGTCTCGCCTGTTCCAATTCCAGCAGCAGTTCCTTTGACCGTCTCATTTGGGCCGTCATAGCCAAAACAAAATCAATCGTATTCCGTTCAAATCTCATCAACCGGTTCAATCGCCAAGTTAAAAGAATCTGAAATGACCCAAACTCAACTCCATGCATCTTCCTCGTATTCACAATCGCCAAATTCGGCGCAGGAAGGTGGAACGGCTGGTGCAAGTGCATCGTCACATAGTTCAGCCGAAACTCGCCTGATCGAACTGGCAAAGAGGACCTGGAAATGGTTGGTCGTTGCTGCGGTTATCAGTGCTGGTGCTGGTTATTACTGGGCCAAGGAACATAACTCAACGACGTATCAAGTTGAGTCGCGTTTGGTTTACAACAAAACGTTTTTCGGTGCACCACTGTATCAAGGATTGGATATTCGGACATTGTTGAAGGAGTTCAACTCAAAAGAAGCCATCGCAGAACTGGTTGAGAAACGGGAACTATTGGCGCCAATCGACTTCATGAGCCGCCAAGTCGAAGCCAATGTTGACGGTGGTGAGGGTTCGGTCACGATCACGATGGAATGGGCTGATCAAAAAGACGGCATCGAAATGCTTGACGATTTGGTCGAGATAGGTCTTCGCAGAACTCGCAATATGCGCGATGAAGGCTTGGACCAGCATCTTTTAGGATTGCACAATGCGATTGAAAAAGAAGCGAAGCCCGAAATTGCAGCTTTGAAGGCGCAGTACGCCGCAATCAGCAAAAAGAACGGTGTTGATGACATCACCGTGGCAAGCGAGGAATGGAAATCAAAGCTTGAAGTGATGGAATCCGAGTTGCGAACGCAACAAGCAATCTTTCAAGCCACGCAAGAGCAGTCCGCTCGTTTGGAATCTGGAGTCGCCTTGGTCGCGACGTCGATCAAAGAAAGCGACTTTGTGCCGAAGCAAAAACCGGTCTCGGCCACGGCACTGCTAAGCCGCATTACCGACTTGGAATCGGACATCGTCGAGCAACGAAATCAAGCGATCGTGGAAGCGAAGCTGCGAAGTAAGGAAGCCGAATTGTCACGGATCGAGCCACTTGTTCAACGTGGATTGATGCCTCAGTCTCGCTACAACGAGCTATCAGCAGAGGTAGAACAATTGCGTTTGGAAGCTCGTGGTGATGGTGCAGTCGCAGACATGGAAGAAGAACTCGATCGTCTGAACCGTCAGATGGAATCATTTGGCGACGACCCATCCACGGCGGTCGAAGCGATGCGAGAATCCTCGCGGATCAAATCGGTGCTCGACATGCAGTTGGCAACCTCGCGAGTACATATCGAACACCTTGAAAGCGCGATCGGATATCTCGAGCCAAAAATTAACGAAATGAACAAGTCGATGATCCTTGCTCGAACACTTGAAAAAGCGATCGCTATCGAAGAATCAAAGCTTGAAGTTAAAGAAACGTTCGTCGAACAGCTTGAAACTCTTAAGCATGGTGACGCACACGGTTTTCGTGTGATCGAATCGGCAGCTCCCAGTATGATGCCAGAAAAGAACGACTTTCGTAAACAATTTGCAACTGCGTTTATGTTGTGCTTGATGGGTTTGTCGATTCCTGTTCTGGGAATTGGGCTGCGAAGTGTGATGCCTACGCCCGGGACGTCGTTGGCCGAGCGTATGAACATCGCTGAAATTGGCACCATTTCGAAATCGGAACTGCGAGCCGCATCGTCTACCGGAAAGAAGGCGACGTTGATTCCCGACTCAATTCGCATCGCAGCGGTGCGATTGCAACACGTTTCATCGGGTCTGGCCAATCGTTTGGTCCATGTCGTTGGGCTCAACGGGCGTAATGCGTCGATTGCAACGACAAAGCAGTTGGCTGCGTCGATGGCAAAGCTAGGTGAAGAAGTGATGGTCGTTTTGGTTGGTGAAACGACGCTTGACGAAGGTGAGACCTTCCGAGAAATCACCGAAGACGATCAATCGAGCCGATTGCGGATTGTAGCGATGGGCGATTTGCCTGCTGATGAGATTCTCTCACTGTTGCATACCGACTTCCAAACTGATGGACTGGTGCTGTTGACCGGATTGTCTTGCAAGAATCGCGCTGATGTGGAACTGGTCAGCCTGAAGTCGGGTGCCGTTTTGTTGTCGGCACCTGGTGGAGCGAAGTTCACCGACGCAGCTAATGAAGTGGTGGGAAGTTTGACCAAATTCAACGTCCCTATGATCGGAGTGATCTCTTGATCCTTGGACTAGCTAATGCTGAATTTGAAATCGTCCAACCTGTTTTGGCATCGGGGTGGATCACGGCGTTTGAGTGGACGATTGGGATGGTGGCGGTGACCTTCTTGATCCCCACCTTCATGTTGATGGCACAGTGTGTCGTGGGTTCCTTCCCTCGTCGTCGGTCGATTGATATGCCAACGCAATCAATCGGACGGCCGAGCGTCGATGTGCTGGTGCCAGCCCATAACGAAGAATCCGTTATCGGAGCCACGATCGATTCGATTCGTCGTCAGTTGATGCCGGGCGATCGCTTGCTGGTGGTTGCTGACAACTGTAATGACGGAACGGCCGACGTGGCACGCGCGTTCGGTGCGGTGGTGACGGAGCGTTTTGACGATACCAAGCGGGCCAAAGGTTTCGCCGTTGACCACGGATTGAAGATCCTGCAACAAGAACCTCGCGACGTCGTCTTGATGGTTGATGCGGATTGCGATGTCGTCGATGGCTCAATCGATCGATTGGCACGTTTAGCTATTTCGACGGACGGTCCGGTTCAAGCAAACTATCAGATGCCAGCCGCACAGAGCGGCGGAGCGTGGGGAGCGGTTTCAGGGTTTGCAACCACCGTGAAGAACCAAGTCCGTCCACTTGGTTTGCACCGGCTTGGATATGGTTGTGTGTTGTATGGATCGGGAATGGCCTTTCCATCGGCGCTGGCAAGTCGCCCCAATTGGGCCAGTGATAACATTGTCGAAGACATGAAGGTCAGCTACGACTTGATGATTGACGGACACTCGCCCCACTACTGTCCCGAAGCGATTGTTCGCGCTTCGTTGCCCGCTGAGCGTGGCAATGCGTTGGAGCAACGTAAAAGGTGGGAGCACGGTCACCTGCATACGATTGCGACCCAAACGCCGCGTTTAGTTGGATCCGCAGTCACGTCGGCACGGCCAGCATTATTGGTCGCGGCGATCGATTTGTTGATTCCGCCCTTGGCATTGTTGGTTCAGTGTTGGGTCGTCTCGATGCTAAGCATTTTGGTTGTCACTTGGACAATGCCGGTAAGTCATTTGCCATTGATCTTGATGACACTTGCCGGTGGATTTTTAGGGTTTGGTGTCATGACGGCTTGGTACGCTCACGGGCGAGATCAACTGACAATCAAGCAGTTGTGCATTGTGCCGTTCTACGTGTTGAGCAAGTTCCCGTTGTATGTTGCCGCAATTTTCCGACGGCAAAAAACATGGCGCCGAACAGACCGAGATTCTGCAAATGAGGTATGTGCTTAGCACTGTTCGTCATGCATACATCTGTTGTTATCGTTAATTACCGAACTGCCTCGTTAACATATGATTGTCTTGAATCACTTGCAAAGCATGTGGTGGGACGTTCCGACGTACACGTTACGTTGGTCGATAATTTGTCGGGCGATGATTCTGTGTCCCAGCTTCAGTCGGCGATCGATGATCGTGGTTGGAAATCGTGGGTCACACTGATGCCGCTTGATCGAAACGGCGGGTTTGCGTTCGGAAACAACGCAGCGATTCGAGAAGTCTTGGCGGCGGATGCCGAGCGAAAGCCCGACTACGTTTGGCTGTTGAACCCGGACACTTTGGTTCGGGAAGGATCGCTCGAGAAATTGATCGCGTATTTGGAAGCAAATCCGCAGTGTGGTTTAGTGGGCAGTCGACTTGAGGATCCTGATGGCACGCCTCAGCGGTCGGCATTTCGGTTTCCTAGTTTGGCCAGTGAGTTTGATGACGGACTGCGACTTGGTCTGGTATCGAAGGTGTTATCAAGCAAAACTGTTGCACCACCGATTTCTAATACGGCCGTCAAGACTGGCTGGGTGGCCGGTGCCAGCATGTTGGTTCGTCGCGAAGTATTTGAAGATGTTGGTTTGCTTGACGACGAGTACTTCATGTACTACGAAGAGACCGATTTTTGCCGACAGGCCTCGCTGGTTGGTTGGTACTGTGCGTATGAACCGGCCAGTCGTGTGGTCCATTTAGTTGGCCAAGCCTCGGGGGTCACGATTCGCAATGCCGTTCCGAAACGCCGACCGCAATACTGGTTCGACTCACGTCGCCGGTACTTTGTAAAGAACCATGGCGCTGTCTATTCCGGATTAGTCGATGTGGCTTGGGCAGTTAGTTACGCGTCCTGGTGTGTGCGATCAAAATTGCAAGGCAAACCCAGCTACGACCCACCGAAGTTGTTGGTTGACTTCGTTCGAAACAGCGTTTGGATGCGTGGGGTGACAACTTGATGGATTCGGTGAACCCCTCTGTATTCACGCTGATTCGCGAGGATTATCGAGCCAATGGCAGCGATTGGCACCGGCCCGGATTCCGTGCCTTGGCCACGTATCGCTATGGCGTTTGGCGAATGAGTTTTAAGTATCGAATCGTTCGAATATTGCTGGGGGTTTTTTACAAGGTTTGTCAGCGCCGGTGCATGCATGTGTATGGGATTGAACTTCCCTATTCAGCAAGCATCGGCCGCAACGTTACGATTGAACATCAGCATGGGATTGTGGTTCATGGTGCTAGTGTCATTGGCGATGGTTGCATCATCCGCCAAGGGGTGACGCTGGGGATCCGAGACGAAAAGTGCTTGGACCAGGCACCCCGGTTGGGTAAACGGGTCAGCGTTGGCGCCGGTGCCAAAATTCTTGGCGATGTTACCATTGGTGACGATGCAAAGATTGGTGCAAATGCGGTGGTGTTGTGTGATGTTCCGGCCGGTCAAACCGCTGTTGGCATTCCTGCGCGTGTGATTTGCAAGAAAACACATTCCGATCGCGACGGCTTTGATAACGGTGAATCTGAGTCGCAGCATGCAAGTTCTTCGATCAACGAGGCACTCGCATGAACTTAAGTGAAAACGTACGAAACGAAGTCGGTGTGGTCGCGATTGGACGCAACGAAGGCGAACGTCTCAAGCGTTGTCTGCAATCGGTCCAGGGTTACCGCGCGGTCGTGTATGTGGACTCGAATTCTTCTGACGCCAGCGTCGACATGGCCAAACAGATGGGCGTGTCGGTGGTCGAGCTTGATATGTCGAAGCCGTTTTCAGCGGCTCGGGCACGCAACGAAGGGTTCGACCGGTTGATGGAGTTGTTTCCTGAAACGAAGTACGTGCAGTTCGCTGATGGCGACTGTGAGATCGTGAAAGGATGGATCGATCGAGCGGTATCGGAAATGGACCAAGATTCGGCTCTAGCCGCAGTCGCGGGGCGTCGACGCGAACGCTATCCAAGCTTTTCGATTTACAACCAACTGTGTGATATGGAATGGAACACACCGGTTGGTGATGCCAAAGCATGCGGTGGCGATGCGTTGTTGCGGACTGCAGCGCTTTCGCAGGCGGGTGGATACAACCCGGTTGTGATTGCCGGCGAAGAACCCGAGTTGTGTGTTCGGATGCGATCAATGGGTTGGAAGATTCGTCGCGTTGATTGCGAGATGACACTGCATGACGCCGCAATGACTCGGTTTAAACAGTGGTGGCGGCGGATGCAAAGAAGCGGCCACGCGTATGCTCAGGGTGCGAACATGCACGGTGGCGCTCCTGAACGTCACTGGGTACGAGAGTTACGAAGTATATGTTTCTGGGCATTCGTTGTGCCACTGATCAGCCTTTTGTTGGCGTGGCCAACATCCGGGCTAAGCCTTTTGCTATTGATAGGGTATCCCGTTTTGATGAGGCGAGTCTATCGCTACTACCAAGGACGTGGGTTCACAAATTCGGACGCAAGATTGGCCGCTATTTTTGATGTACTTGCTAAGTTCCCCCAATTCGTCGGCGTTGCGGTTTTTTACGTGAATCATTTACAGTCCAAACACACAAAACTAATTGAATATAAGGGAGCCACCCAATGAGTGTCTTCGTAGAAACACGCCGGCAAATCAGTGAGCTTCCAGTTTCATCACCGACACCGGAATTTACAGGGAAGATAGCCTACTTGGTAAATCAGTATCCCTTTCCTAGCGGAACATTCATTCGTCGTGAAATTGAAGCAATGGAGAATTTTGGAGTCCAAGTTGTTCGGTTTGCAATTCGTCAAACAGATGTTCGCCTTTCTGAGCCGAAGGATTTAGTCGAGGCGTCGCGAACTCGAATCGTTCTAAATCTCGGTGTGATCGGTTTGTTTTCAGCGGCATTTGTCACGGCGCTGACAAGTCCCGGGAAATTTCTGAAGACGCTTGCCCTGACCATCAAGCTTGGCTGGCATTCCGATCGCGGTTTGTTCTGTAACTTGATTTACTTTCTAGAATCCTGCCAGCTAACACGTTGGTTGATTCAGGAAAAGGTCGAACACTTGCATGCCCACTACGGAACGAATCCGGCAGCGGTTGCGATGTTTTGCCGATCGCTTGGCGGTCCAACTTATAGTTTCACCATTCACGGCCCGCATGAATTTGACAAGCCACATTTCTTAAGACTCGGCGAAAAGGTGGCTCGTTCGAAGTTCGCAGTAACGATTAGCGAATACGGTCGTAGCCAGCTTTATCGGTGGACTGAACGAGAGCATTGGGGAAAGATTGCGGTTGTTCACTGTGGTCTCGATAAGAATTACTTCAGTCGAGAGCTCACACCGCCGCCTGCTGCCCGACGACTAGTTTTTATCGGTCGATTGGACGAGCAGAAGGGAACACACCTGTTGGTCGAAGCTGCCAAATTATTGCATGAAGACGGGGTCGATTTCCAATTGACCATGGTAGGTGATGGACCGATGCGTGGCGAACTCGAGACCATGATTCAGAGCTATGGACTCGATGAATGTGTTCGCTTAGCAGGTTGGCAGAACGATGACGAAGTCCGTGAGTCGCTGCTAGATTCTCGAGCACTTGTATTATCAAGTTTTGCCGAAGGCTTGCCCGTTGTGATCATGGAATCTTTGGCGATGGGACGGCCTGTTATTTCAACCAACATTGCAGGCGTTGGCGAATTGGTTCAGCCGGGTGTTTGTGGATGGCTGGTTCCCGCCGGTGCGGTTAGACCACTTGCCGATAAAATGCTCGAAGCGATTGAAATGCCTGTTGATCAATTGGCACAGTACGGCAAGGCTGGTGCCAGATTGGTGATGGCACATCACAATGCGATAACTGAAGCCGAGAAGCTTGCTCGATTGATTGGTTTGACCGAAATCCACTCATGAAATACGACGGAGATACGGTAAAGGCTTGGGCGGGCGATAGCCAATGGCGAGCCTGGCGTGCAGACCTTGCGAGGTTCAAGAAGCAAGGTCATTCAGGTTGGGGATCCGAGGGTTTTTGGGCTTTGACCTTGTATCGCATGCAACGTGCGATCGTGTTAAGCAAGTATCGACAGGCTTTGTTACCACTGAAAATGTTGCTGACACTCGTCAACAAGGTTTTCACGGTGGTTACTCTGATCAACTTGAACAAGAACGCCCCCATCGGTCCGGGCCTCTTCATTCCTCACGGTGGCCCCATCATCGTGCATCCCGATGCCAGCCTAGGGGCTGATTGTGCAATTCATCAAGTTTGCACCATCGGCGCGGGATCCAAGCCTGGCGCGCCACAGATCGGTGACCACGTGATGTTGGGTTGTCACAGTTGTGTGCTTGGGCCCGTTGTGATTGGCAATGGGGCTAAAGTCGGTGCCGGGGCGGTCGTGACATCGGACGTACCCGCGGGTGCAACCGCCGTCGGTGTCCCAGCGAAACCACTTGGAAAGGGTTGAAAAATCAGATTATTTTTCTCATGTTGACGAGAAAAAATTACCAATCCGATCAACTGAAGCGACGTTTTTCTCTCATCGAACTGATGACAATACCGCTAACGGGGATCAAACCCCGCTAACCGACTTCAACGGGGTGCATTTCAACGCCCCAAATTACCCTTTTTGTTGGCATACCGGTTGCAATCTTTGGTGGTCGAAGGGCGGTTCCGTGCGGGGCTTGATCGCAGCGACAAAGTCGTGATCATTGCCGCTACTTAGACTTCTGACTCGATATTCTCCTGTGATACACCATGTCCACTGTTTCAGCTAATGATTTTGCTACGATCCGCTACGACCGATTTGCTCGTCGTTTTGCGAATCTCGTCCGTAGTGCTTTCAGTTACGATCGTCTGAAGCGTTTGACTGATGTGGTGATTGCATCGACGGTGATTGTGATTCTGTCGCCCATGTTCGTGATTGTGGCGTTGCTGATCAAATTCACGGACTTCGGGCCGATACTGTTTGTACAGACTCGAATCGGCCAAGACGGCGTGCCGTTCTCGTGTTTGAAGTTTCGCTCGATGCGAGTCAACGCGGACGAGTTGAAGGCAAAGTTGCTTTCAGAAAGCCATCATAAAGATGGTCGTACGTTCAAGATGCGTAAAGATCCGCGTATCACTTCGATCGGCCGGATCATTCGTAAATTCAGCATTGACGAAATGCCACAGCTTTGGAACGTCGTGCGTGGCGAGATGAGCTTGGTTGGCCCTCGTCCATCATGCCCGCAAGAGGTGGCGATCTATCATCGCGAAGATTGGCAACGGCTTCAGGTCAAGCCAGGTTTGACTTGCATTTGGCAGGTTCGTGGTCGCGGTGACATCCCCTTCGAACAACAAGTTCAAATGGATCTCGAGTACGTCGAAGAGCGTAGTCTATGGCTCGACTTTAAGTTACTTGTCTTGACTGTCCCCGCGGTTGTGCTTGCCAAGGGTGCCTACTAGTCCCCTTTGAAGCTACTTTCGAATCATTCGACGAGTGGCATTTTCGATACATTTGTTGATTGGTCTTCGAGCCTTGTCTTTTGTAATGCTTTCACGTTCTCAAACCCTCATAGATTCCAGCCAGGATCGATTGGCAAACCAATCACCTATGTTGGCAAGAAAACGGGTTGGCATTGTGGAAGGGCCAAATGTCAGCCGCATGGGGTGTCTATCACGGATGGACATTGACGGTTTCGAATTGCAACCGCTGCGAACGATACCGGTGCATCGTTTGGGCAATGAAGATCGATTTTGGTCGTTCTCGCAATTGTCCGCCGATTCAAACTATGACTTGGTCCACGCGACGAACACTATTCCGCTGAATGCAAAGCGTTTTGTCGTGTCATTTCATGACGATCCGGCTCGGCGGCATGTGACGGGCAAACCGTGGCAAGAAAGATTGGGAACGCGAATACTCTCTTCGCCATCGTGCCGGGCAATCACGACACAGAGTGAAATCGCCAAGCGTCAACTTGTCGATCGGTACTTGTCAATTGGAATGACCGAAGCAGCAAAGAAGGTCATTGTCTATCGAGGTGAGGTTGGCGACAGCTATAGCGTACCGCGTGCCGCGTTCGCGGCAGTCGACGCGCGAGCGAGTCAATCGGAATTCGAAGGGCCATTACGATTGATTTTTATTGCTGAGGACGCGTTGGGCATGGGATTGTTACCGACCCTTGACGCTTGTGAATCGCTGCGTGCAGTTGGCACAGATATCCGGTTGACGATCGTTTCGACTTTGGCTTGTGGTGTTGACACCGTGCTGGGGCGATTTGCTCCATCGCGAGAAAGTCTTCACAACCGGATTCGGTCAGCGAATTGGGTAAAACATTGGGCGCCGCCATCGCGACGACGCGTGCGTCAACTAATCGCGAGGAATGATTTAATTGTGATGCCAGCGCTCGACAATGTATTTGGTTGGCAATTGGTTGATGCAGGGATGGAAGGTTGTCCGGCAATCACAACAAACGTTTTTTCGCTACCCGAGATTGTTGAGAATGAACAAACGGGATTGGTCATTTCATTACCAAAGAACAAATCTGAATGTTGGGTTGGATCGACACTGTCTGACAGTGTCAAACGCGATGCCATTATTGACGCCAATCACATTTTGCGTGATCAACTGACGATTCTGATTGCTCGTCTAAATTTCGATCGTGGCCGACTGCGAGAGTTGGGTATGGCGGCGCAAGCGAAGATGCAGCTCATGTTCGGACAGGCTGCTGCAGCAGAACAATTGCGACAGGTTTACTGCAATGCATGTTGCTGAATTGACCGTCAAATCAGAATCGACCAATGCAAGCGAATCGTCGTTCGACTCGGTCGACGAATTTTCGAAGCCTGAAGATCGCCAAGGTGTCTACGTCGCAGGGCCTTCGCGGACGGTTCTAGGCGCGTCCGCTTGGTCGATGGCTGGGTATGGATTTAGCCAGTGTTTTCGATTAGTCAACAACATGGTGTTGAGCTATTTGTTGATGCCGGAAGCATTCGGAACAATGGCAATTGTTAATTTGGTCGTCGTAGGCATAAGCATGTTTTCCGATGTGGGTGCCGGACCTTGCATCATCCAAAACGATCGCGGTGATCACTTCGAATTCTTGAACACCGCCTGGGTGATTGGAATCTTTCGTGGTGCGGTCATTACGTTAATCGCAGCTTTGTTAGCGATGCCTGTAGCAAGTTTTTATCAATTGCCAGAATTGGTTTGGTTGATACCGCTCGCATCGTTAACGGCGCTGATCAACGGTACCGCATCGACGGCGATTTACACGTCGCAGCGACATCTTGACCTTAAGTCACTTGCTTGGTTAGACATCCGATCGCAGGTGATCGGCAGCATCGCAATGTGCATTTTGGCGTTTTATTGGCCGACCGTGACGTCGTTGGTGCTTGGAACGATCGCAACGGCCGTCGCGCACACGATATTCAGCCATCGAATGATTTCGGGTTATCGCAATCAGTTCGCGTTCAGTCAAACCGATGCCAAGAAACTGTTCCATTTTGGACGCTGGATCTTTGTCAGCACTCTGATGATGTTCGCAGCGATGCAGGTTGACCGTATGATGATGGGCAAGCTGTTCGACATAGGAACGCTTGGCGTCTATAGCTTTGGTTTGGCGATCGCAATGTTGCCACGGATGGTAGTCGAAAAACTTTCGTCCGGGATTCTGTATCCCGTGTTGTCGCGATTCGCTCGCGGTTCTAGCGACGGATTGATGCCACAGTTGCGATCAGCCCGCGGTTCGATCCTGGCAGTGGGAGCCGCAATGGTTATTAGTGTGTTTGTGACGTGTCAGGACTTTTTTGAGTTCTTGTATCACGAGGACTACCATGCGGCCGGCTCGATCTGTCAGTGGTTATGTCTTTCGGCTTGGATCGCGATGCTGACAATGACATTGTCGCCTGCCTTAGTCGCGATGGGAAAGACGAAAGAAGTTGCAAACTCAAACTTTGTGAAGTTGCCTGCAACGATCATTGCATCATTAGCTGGCTTTCACACAGCCGGTCTAAGCGGATTTATTTTGGGATTGGCGATTGGTTCACTTATTGCGCACTTGGTCGTTGTCGATGCGTTGGCCAAGACTGGAATGTTGCTGGTCAAACAGGATTTAGTGACCACCTCCGTCGTGGTGTTGGCGATGGTTTTCGTCGTCTTTGTGCAGAACGCAGAGACGATCACTAAAACAGAAATGCGGGTAGCGTTCGCGCTTGTCGCCATCTCGTTTTGGATGTTGGCGATAGTACAGGTTCGCCAGTATCGGAAGGCCGAGCGAGCCAAACCGTCAACATCGATGGGCTGAGAAAATGGCTGCATCCGCCAAGTCCACCGTTGTCGTAGATACGCGGTTTGCTTCTTCCATGTTGTCGGGAACGCAACGCCGTTTCAGATTGGCTGTTTTCGTCGGTATCGCATCAGAGTCTTTTGCATCCGCTGGGGCGTATAGAAACCACCCAGAACCGTCTGTTCTTGGTCCCTGAGCTTGGAATGATGCACCCGTTTCTCGAGTGCTTCAAAATTTCGACTCAGGCACTCTGGTTACCAGAGTGCCCGCAGTGGAGTGGATTTGCACCACGTTGTTTCGAAAACGCGGTATGCCGCGTGTTTATCGAATTCAGGTTTGTGCGATTTGAGTCGTCTACAATTGAAGTGGTGTTTGTGTGGCAATAGGAGGTGATGTAAATCGCATATTGGAGCGTGAAAAACCTTGAATATGGATTGATTGCGGTGTTAAATGGTGGCAAAGCACATTGAGGTTAAGGTCACGTGACCACTTCATTCGAAAGGTGATCGCTGGCGAAGTGCACTGATTTTTGACGTTGTGACTCACTGTGTTTGATTGGTTTCATATCGTCATCAAATATCTTTCGCGATGCATCGGTAAATACAATGATTGAGTTTGAGCTTAACAACGACGTGGGGCCGAGCTTGGATCCATGTGTGTTCTTGTTCGGATGTGACCGTTCGGGCACCACGTTGCTGCGAAGCATGATGAACAGTCATCCCGAATTGTTGATGACTTACGAAGCACCGGCATCGATCATGTTAGAGGGTGCGTTTTCCGATGGCGGATATCGCGCTGTGATTGATGCGATGCGTTGTTTCCCCCAGTTTGATTCAGTGAACTGGGTGGGTGTGATTGACGAATTGTCAGAGTTGGAGAACGTCTCGTTAGCCGACACCGTGGGAGCCGCCTATCGAAATCTTTTGGTTCATGTTGGCAAGAGTCGCTGGGGTGACAAGACACCGGCTTACACCCGATTCATTGACACGCTCGCCGAGATGTACCCAAATGGAACGTTCATTCATATCGTTCGTGATCCTCGCGCGGTCGCGTTGTCTTGGATCGCAGCAGACTGGGGGCCAAATACCGCATTTCACGCTGGCCGTGAATGGTTGCAGCGCGTATCCGAAGCCAATGTTTCCATGGAGTTACTTCCCGAGTCACGGAAGTTGACCGTCCGTTATGAGGACTTGATGGCTTCCCCAGAACAAGTCCTAAAGACGATATGCGAAAAGGTAGACATCGATTACTCGAGTGAGATGGTGGTGTCTCGCGGAAAAGAGAGCAATGCGATGCCTGACCAATATCTCCAAAAATTGCATGCTCGTAGCCAGGAACAATTGGATCCATCGCGAAGCGAACGGTGGCGTTCGATGAATCGCCGTCAGATCGGGATGATCGAGGCGAATTCTTGGGAATTGATGCAAGAGTTTGATTACGAACCTTGCAACAGTTCGGCTCCACAGGTTTCATCGGTTCAAGTCACCGCATGCAAACTTGAAAACCGATGTCGTCAGTTCCTCAATCGATTTCGACAACACGGCACGGCACCGCCCTTCCCGTTACCACAGAATGATTGACGGGTTGGGGATTGAAGAGGCGCGTCGTTAAAAATTTGCGACCCACTTGTATTCTCGCCTGAAGTCGGCAGCCCTATTCAGTGAATTGGACGAACTGTTGTTGGCCGGTGACGTATCGCCACTGAACGATTTGCTGTTGAACAGCAATTTCGGCAGCTTGCTTCTTTAATAAAGAATCGATCAAGCTTGCTTCGGCGCGAATTTTCAAGTCAAGTGAGCCTTCGCCTTCACTGAACAGTTCGTTGCGTCCTTTGACTTGGGCGCGAGCGGTTTCAACTCGCTCAGTCTGAATGCGCAGTTGTTCGATACTCGTTATCACATCTTCCCAAGTTCGGGCGACTTCTGCGGCGATTTCTTGTTCGACCCGATCTTGCTCGGCAATGGCTCGTGCAAGTTGCAATTGAGCACGGCGAAGCGCCGCACAAGCGGCACGCTGGCCAACCGCACGAGTGAATTCAAGCTGGACAACCCAGTCATTGAAGCGATGCTCGGATACGGTTTCGATTGCTTCATCGAGTGCACTTTCGAGGCCCGTGACAGCGTAGTCGACTCGTAGATTCAGATCGGGGCGTAGGGTATCCGCGGCCAGTATGACAGCAAGTTGTGTTGCTCGGATGTTGGCCTGGGCTGCCAATACTTCGGGGCGGGACATTGCCGACATGTCGCCAATTTCTCGCTGGATATCAGCGCTGACGTTTGGCTCGTCGATCGCGAAATCATATTCGATTTGGCTAAGAGGTAAGCCCATCAATTGAATCAACGTGATTCGAGTCTTCTTAACCGCATTTAGCGCGAGTGCGTCATCGATTCGAAATCTCTGCCATTGGTCGTTGGCTTGTTCAAAATCGGGCAAGGTGCCTTCGCCTAGTTTGAGGGCTTCTTTTTCGAGCTCAAGAGTCTTGAGTGCTGTTTGAACAGCATCCTGAGTCACTTTGTGCGCGCGTTGAGCAAGTTTCCAATCCCAGTAGGCGTTCTGGACATCTCGTAGCGTTTTGTTGACTTCGGCCTGAAACTCGTGTGCGGCCAATGACTGATTCGTTCGCGCGATTCGCAATGGTGCTGTGGTCACGTTGCGACCCCTACCTTTACCAAGCGGTTGAATCAAGCTCAGGTTGATGTCAGTACCCCAAGCTGGATTCAGGAACGTGAAGTTACCGACTGGGGTGTCGTACAAATAGTCCATTCCCAAACCTGCGCTGATCGTACCACCCGTTTCAAGCAACTTGGTGATCGACAAGACGTTTTGGTTTGGTGCACCCAAGAAGTCATTTCGCTGCTCGTTCGCACCGGGCGTAAAACCGCCAGGCAAGACACCACCGGTGTTGATAAAGTTTCGGTATTGGCGATTGAGCTGTCCGCCGCGAATGCCTGCGTTGAACACAGGGTCAAAGACTGCACGCTCACTTGAAACAAAGGTGTTGACCTCTTGCGGCAGATAGCCCAACACCGTGATGGATTTGTTTTGAGACAGAGCAACTCGCACCGCTTCGGAAAGCGATAGCGGCTGAGTTCCGACGTAAGACGGTGTTTCTGCCGAATCGAATAGTGAGCTGTCGTTCGGATTGGGTAGCGACTCTTCCTCGGCGTCCTTCTCCTCAGCTTCGGCCTTTTCCTTAGCTTTCTCTTTCGCCCTCTTTTCAGCTTTCACTGATTCGGCCGCCTTGGCAGACTTTTCTTCTTCGGCGCGCTGCAGGGCTGCGGCAGCCTTGGCTACTTCATCATCGTTGATCGCCATCGGCTCGGCAACCTTCGGAGTGACCGTTGTCTTTACTGCTGCGGGATTCGATGATTCGAGTTTTGTCGCGGGCGGAATTTGCTTAACAACTTCAACTTCGTCGACTTCCTTGACCTGAAAGTTAGCGAATGGGTCGTTAGACGCAACCACGACAACGGGTTCACCGGCAACGATTGGCCGACCACCGGTCAAGGCAACCTGTCCGGGGGCACCGTGTTGGTCGCGAGCGTTGATCAGCTCTTCGGAAGAAATACGGTTGGGAATGCCGGTGGTTGGGATCGCTGGTAAGACTGCGGATGAAACTTGAGCGGCTGGTGCGACAGCAAAGTTTGCCGGTTGAGCTTCTGTGACGATCGCACCTTTGTCGGCTGGATTAAACAATTTTGCCGTCGAAACAACACCGTTGGACATTGGGCTTGCACATCCACTTACCGAAGTCAGCAGGGCACTCAACAATGCTGCTCTTTTGGTGTGTTTAGATCGCAACATGGCAACGAATACTCCGACGTGCCCGAAGGCGGTTGTTTTCCATAACAAAGGGGGCATCGATTGATTCGGATCAATCGTCCCTACGGAGGTATCGTCGCGCAAACCATCGGGATCGAAAGATCCTTCTGAAATGTCGCCTCGTACCGATCTGGAAGACTTTGTCGGCTGTCCGGTTTGTGGCGAATTTGGGCTACAATCCGGCTTTAGTTCGGTAAGATTCTCTCGATTTGGAAGGTTTCATTGTGATTTTTGTGACCGGCGCGGCCGGACAGCTCGGTAGCGCTCTGTGTCATACGCTGGGAGACGACTGTTTGGCACTGACGCGAGATCAACTTGACATTGCCGATTCGGCATCTATCGAGGCGTTGGTTCTGGCCAAGCGGCCAGACGTGATCGTTAACTGTGCGGCTTATACCGCGGTCGATCTAGCGGAGGACGAAGTTGAAAAATGTCGCAACATCAATGCGACAGCTGTAAAGTCGTTTGCTGACGCAGCAAATAAGGTAGGCGCGTTGTTGGTCCAGATCAGCACGGACTATGTATATGGCGGTGCGACAGTGTCGGACGGTGCCAATCGAGAGGACTCGCCATTGCGTGCACAAGGCGTCTACGCAAAAACGAAGCTCGCGGGTGAGGAGTTCGCCCAGACTTGCGCCAATCATTTGATCATCCGCACTTGCGGTATCTATGGTCACCTGCCAAAGCCAAAGAACTTCGTCGAGACGATGTTACGAGTTGGCGCCGACCGCGACGAACTGCGTGTCGTCGATGATCAATACTGCAACCCGACCTCCGCTGCGACCATCACCGGAGCGATCCTTGCACTGATCGATTCTAAGGCTCGTGGAGTCTTCAATGTCGCCGCATCACCAGCGATGACATGGTGTGATTTCGCTCGCGAGATTTTCAAGCAAGCGGACATGCCGACAAAGGTCGTTCCGATCACGACCGAAGAGTTTGGTGCCAAAGCTGAACGTCCTCGATACAGCGTCGTGGATACGTCGAAGTACACCCGCGTGACAGGGAAAACGTTACCCACGATCAATGATGACTTGGCAAAGTATTTGGCGACCCGGTCGTAAGCTGGATCGTCGACCGTTGAATTTTAAAACCTAATTTCACCGAGGTTGTTTACTGTGATGAAGCGTCTTGGATTGGCTGCCATTGGCTGTGCCTGTTCCCTAGTTCCGTCTTTCTCTTTCGCCCAAACGGGTTCCGCGACTGCCATGAAGTATCCCGATACCGTGACTGTGGATGTGACCGATGATTATTTCGGACGAAAAGTCAATGATCCGTATCGTTGGTTGGAAGACACCGAAAGCGAAGCGACAGCAGCTTGGATTGAAGCTGAGAATAAAGTGACGCAGAACTATTTGCAGTCGTTGCCGCAACGCGAGCCGATACGAGCGAGGCTGGAAGAGCTTTGGAACTATGAACGCTATAATTTGCCGGCGAAAAAAGGCGACTTCTATCTGTATTCGCACAATGACGGACTTCAAGATCAAAGTATTTTGTACAAGGCCTCGGGGTTGGACACAGATCGAGAGATTTTGATCGATCCCATGACGTTTTCCAAAGACGGCACGGTCGCATTGGCGGGAACGGCAACGTCGGATGACGGAAAACTAATCGCTTATGGACTTGCCGACGGCGGCAGTGATTGGCGTACTTGGAAAGTTCGCGATGTTACCAGCGGTAAGGATCTAACAGATGTCGTTGAGTGGGTGAAATTTAGCAGCATCGCATGGAAACCCGATAGCAGTGGTTTTTTCTATTGCCGTTACGATGCACCGGTCGAGGGTGCCGAACTGACCGGCACGAACGAAAACCAACGGATGTATTTTCACAAGCTAGGTGACAAGCAGAGCCAAGACACTTTGGTGCTCGAGCGACCTGATCAGCCAAAGTGGGGTTTCTCGCCCGTTGTGACAGATGACGGTCACTACTTGGTGATCCAAAACTGGCGAGGCACCGAGCCGCAATCGCAAGTCTTCATCAAGGATCTTCGTGATGACGATGCGTCTGTGGTCCCGATGATTACCGGATTTGACGCTGACTTCGTTTGGGTGGCGTCCGTTGACGATACTCACTACTTTGTCACCGACCACGAATCACCGAAGCGTCGCTTGATCGCGGTACCCGCCGGTGCCGAAAATCGTGATGCGTGGAAAGAAGTGATTGCCGAAACAACCGACGTGTTGGAATCAGCCAGTCTGTTCGGTACGACGTTCTATGTTTCGTATTTGAAAGACGCGCGGGGACGTGTGACACGGCATCACATCGACGGAACAGTGATCAACGAACTTTCACTACCCGGTGTAGGAACAGTCGGCGGATTCAGCGGCAAGCAAGATGCGAATGAAACGTTCTTTAGCTTCACCAACTATGTCACACCAACGTCGATCTACCGCGTTGATTTACAGACCGGAAAAGTGAGCCTGTGGCGACAACCCGAAGTTGCCTTCAACGTTGATGACTTTGTGACCGAGCAACTGTTTTGCAAAAGCAAAGACGGTACGAAGATTCCGATCATCGTGACTCGCAAAAAGGACACCATTCTTGACGGCAGCAATCCGACGATGCTGTATGGATATGGCGGGTTCAACATTTCGATCACGCCGGGTTTCTCGCCGGCAACGGTTGGCTGGATCGATGCGGGCGGTGTTTATGCGGTCGTCAATCTGCGCGGTGGCGGTGAGTATGGGCGCGAGTGGCATGAGGCCGGCATGAAGCTGAAAAAGCAGAATGTGTTTGACGACTGTATCGCGGCCGCCGAGCTTTTGATTGCGAAGAAGTACACGACTGCAACGCGTTTATCACTGTCGGGTCGCAGTAATGGTGGGTTGCTCGTGGGCGCTGTCGTGACACAGCGACCAGATCTGTTCGGCGCATGTTTACCGCAAGTCGGTGTGATGGATATGCTCCGCTATCACAAGTTCACAATCGGCTGGGCATGGGCATCTGAATTTGGCAGCAGCGACGAAGAAGATCAAGTCGATAACCTGCTGTCCTACTCGCCGCTTCACAATATCAAACCGGGCGTCTGTTATCCGGCGACATTGGTGACCACGGCCGATCGAGATGACCGCGTCGTGCCGGGGCACAGTTTTAAGTTTGCGGCGGCACTGCAGGCAGCTCAGTCGGTTGCACCCAACTGTGACCGCCCGACGCTGATTCGCATTGAAACACGCGCGGGACATGGGGCAGGAACGCCGGTCAGCAAGCAGATCGAAGAGTACGCCGATAAGTGGGCGTTCTTGCTGGAAAACTTGAAGTGATTTAAGACCGAACAACGCCCCGCTCGGACTCAGATGTCAGTGCGGGGCGAAGTGTGTCGGTATCTTGAAACTACTTCAACGACTTGTAGCGGATGTTCTTAAATTCTGCCCACATGGGTTTACCCGCATGCAGTTGCACGCCAAACAAGCCTTTGCTGAATGACTTGTCGGTCGCATTGTCGGTGAAGTCCAGCAACAGTTTGCCGTTGAGGTAGTGCTGGATGTGATTGCCTTTGGCAATGATGACCACGTCGTTCCAGTCGTCTACTTTCATGAGCTCTTTGAATGCGGCTTGATCCATCAAGTCATTTCGTAACACCTTTTTGCCGTCTTCGTTCCATTCGGCGACTTCGCCAACGATGCAGATACGTCCACGGGTGCCGCGTTCGTCATAGATGAATCCGGGGACGTTGGGGAAGTCTTCTTCGTTGCGTCCTTCGTACTGATAACCTTTTAATACCCAGTCATTCTTGACGCCTTTGGTGACGTGTTGCGATCGGTACATGATGCCCGAGTTGTTGGTCGCATTGCAGCGGAAGGACAAGCGAACTTCCAAATCATCCATCTCGTCATCAAAAATCAAGAACGTGTTTCCGGCGGCTACGTTCTCAGCGGTCGTTTCGCCGCGGATGACACCATCTTTGACGGACCACAGGCGGGGATCACCGCTCCATCCTTCGAGGTCGGTACCGTTGAAGATTGTGATCATGTCGGCCGATTCGGCTGGCGCGGTCAAGGCCAAGTCTTCGGCAGAAAGCAGCGAGCACGCCGAAAAGGTGGCAAGCACGGTTAGAGCGAGAGCGCGATACATAGGGGAGGTCTCCGGAGGGATTTTCAATTCGAGGAAGATGGAAGTTTAGAGTGGGCAACATAGCCAAGTCAGCCGCCGAGTATGACTGCTGATCCCCAGCGACTCAAATGGCCAGTCAAGAAAACGGACTCTCGACCGGCAATCCTTAAAATCCTGTGACTGGGATGATCGGCGGCGGTAACGGCAATCGTAATGACCAGCAAAAGCGTGGATTTCAACTGTATCGCGTTGGGGCGGTATTTCAACTATTTCAGGCTATTGGAAATGCCGAGAACGTCTTTTCCTTGGCGGAAGACGACGTCGACGGGGATACCTTTTTGGCTTAGCAAGTCTAATTCGGATTGCAATTGTTCGCCGATCACGCCTTTCGTGGTGATCAGATCGACAACCGCATCGTAGTCACCATCGCCTTGCAGTTTTAGCAAAAGTGACGAAAGATCCCGTGTTGCGTCGCGAAATTTGTCAACATTGACGCGGTATTTACCATCGTCTTGACGCTCGAAAGCATTTGCGTCACGAAAAAAGTTGAACCGAATCATGTTGGCCTTTCCGTGCGCGCTCGATGCGCCAAACCGGACGCTGCGGAAAATGCCGGCCATGAAGGTGACGTAGAAGTCCGTCAGATCTTCTTTAATCTCGCCCTTCTGGTGCAGTTGGTTGATCATGTGCAGACCCAAGATGTCAGCTTTGCCTTCTTCGATTGCGCCCGCATGTTCTTTGAGTGCTGTTCGAACGGGCCCGCGATCGTTGATCGTATTCTTGATGCCTAAGCCGTGCGCGACTTCGTGAAACATCGTATTACTGAAGAACGCGTCGAACGTGATGTGCTTACGTTGGTCATCAGCGATCAAGACGTCGGCGATCGGCAGCAAGATTTTGTCGAACTTGGCTCGCATGGCGTTCTTCAACTGCAACCGGCGAGTGCCCTTTTCAAGTTGGACTGTTTCATCGTTAGGCAGATTGATCGCAATGGTCTTGGATCCGGAATTGCAATCGCCGGCATAGTAGATCACGTCGTAGGCGTTCAATTCGGTGTCGGTTCCCGGTTTTTCTTGTTTGTAGGCATCGGCGACAGGCAACGTTTTCTGCAGTTCGGGTAAGAAGGTCGCGTACTTGGCCAGTCGCTCGCTCCAGTCTTTGTCTTTGACTAGCACATAAGCCTCGTGCGCCGTCTTGTAGCCAAATAACTGATCTTCGTAGTTTTCGATCGGACCAATCACCGTATCGATCGTATTGTCGTGCATTTCCAACCATGCCATATCGCTGGGGCGGTAGTCGTCGGTCAATAAAGCGTCAGCGCGGAGCAGCAGGTAGTGCCGAAGTCCTGCGTCGTCGGCGAGCCCAGCGGCATCGATTAACAACTGCGATGCTCGGGTCATTTCCTGTTTGAACTGGTCGCGGTAGGGGACCGATTTGAGCGATCCGTTTTCGTCGCGGCGGATGAAGTTGTAGAGCCCATCTTTGCCGGACAGGTCCGCTTTTTCGAACTCTTCCTTTGTCATATCAACGGGATAGAAGTTGGCACCAAGAGGCTTGGCACCTACGCCGTCAATAAATGGTTCGTTGCCGGCTAAGCGATCCCACGGCCCATAGTTGATCACGGTAAAGCGATTGTCCGTCGGATCCGAGATGCCGGCCAGCAGTTTCGATTTGTCGCCGTAAGCTTCGTACCAAAAACAATCGTCCATGATTTTTGCGGCATCGATCAACAGCCCAATCATCTGGCGTTGTTTCGATGTTAATGCGTCAATATCAGTGGTCAGTTCGACTTCGACGTATTGATCAACACGATCTTTGACGCTTATCGGACTCTCGGTCGTTGTTTGGGCCAAAGCTGGAAAAGAACTCAAGCCGATGGCGATCGAAGCAAGCAAGATTCGCATGGTATTGGGGGGTAAGTGGTCAGAAGCAAGCGATCAGATTCGACTAGTTTAGCGAATCATCCCAGCGAGTACTGTTGCGGAACGCCGCGGTTGTTCAATTCTGAAACGTGTGGTTTCAAGTTTGCATCAATGATTTACGGAAAAAGCCGTTGGCACAGTATCTGCGATGCGTCTGGGACGCGGTGTTTGTCTCAATCCATGTATTGCTGGAAACCTATTCATGCGAATTCAAAAGTTGTGTGCGTTCTTAGTGTTGGTCGCTTTTTCGTATGGGGCGGGACTGAACGATGTTGACTCGGCCGATGCCGCAGAATCGGATACCGCGCAAGATTTCTTTGCAGCAATCGATGCCCGACAATTGGAAGCGACATTCATACCTGCCGACGCGGCCGTGGCACGCGTGATCTTGCGGAACCTGACGAATCACAATTTGGATTTGAAACTGCCCGCCGCGATTGCGGGCGTGCCAGTATTGGCCCAGTTCGGAAACCAACAAGGCCAGGGAGCCGGACAGGGGCAGGCTCAAGCAGGCGGCGGTGGACAATCGGTTGGTGCGGGGATGCAGGGCCAAGGCCAAGGTCAGGGAATCGGCCAAGGAATTGGTCAAGGCTTTGGGCCGCAAGGAGGACAAGTTGGTGGATTCATGCGGATTCCACCTGGCAAGACGATGCGCATGAAGCTTGCCACGGTTTGTTTGCAACACGGCAAGCCTGAACCGAACCCACGGATGCAGTACCGAATAGTTCCAATTGCCGACTTCACCAACAACGCAATCATTGAACGTCTATGCACGATGCTGGGTCCCGACGACTTGAATCAGTCGGTTGCGCAAGCGGCGGCATGGCACGTGATCGATGGCATGAGCTGGGAATCGCTGGCACAGAAAAACCAGTTTGAATCCAAGTACGTTGGTCAGATCAAATTCTTCACCAGCGGCGAGATCGAGCAGGCTAAAAAGCTAGTGACTCGGTTGAACGATTCTTTGACGCTTGTATCGAGCGGCTACGAAACCCGGTAATTTCTTGTTTGCTCATCACCGCATGAAGACGTGCGCTCGTACGGGAAATCGGAGCAGACCGCGCGCGTCTGCTTGCAACACGAACGGGCAAGGAGCAGGCAGACGGCAAGTTACAAACGGCATCGGGTAAGTGTTAAGCTCGGTGGACTCTTGTCACTTGCGCTGTGTTCCAGTTCGAGTTTTGGATTCACCGTGTTGACGTTACCCATGGTTGCTTTGCACAACGGTTCGAAAACTGTGGGTAGCGGAAGAACAGCCGACGAAGATCCGAGTAAGCGAGATAGGTATTCACCCCTTACTACCCAAGTGAACTCAATGAGCGTTGTACTGGCATTCGATCAAGGCACCACCAGCTCTCGAGCGATCGTCTTCGATCACTCGGGGGCGATTCTCGGTGTTGCCCAGCAGGAATTTACCCAGCACTATCCTCAACCGGGCTGGGTGGAGCATGACGCGAATGAAATTTGGCAATCCCAGTTGGACGTCGCACGGCGAGTGCTTGCCCAGTGTGATTTGTCCGCCACCGACGTGGCCTCGATCGGCATCGCCAATCAACGTGAGACGACGCTGCTGTGGGATCGAGCGACTGGCGAACCGATCCATCATGCGATTGTTTGGCAGGATCGACGGACTGCACCATACTGCGATTCGCTGCACGCGGCGGGACACACTGAAATCGTTCAGCAGAAGTCGGGCCTGTTAATCGATTCGTATTTTTGCGCTACCAAGCTTCACTGGTTGCTCGAAAACGTACCCGGTGCGAGACAGCGGGCCGAGCGTGGTGAACTAGCGTTTGGGACGATCGACAGTTGGCTGTTTTGGAAGTTGACCGGTGGCCGTGTTCATGCCACCGACGTGACCAACGCTTCGCGGACGATGTTGTTGAATATCGAATCCTGCCAGTGGGACGACGACCTGTTGTCACTGTTCAACGTTCCGCGGTCCGTCTTGCCAGAGGTTCTGCCGTCAAGCCATCTGTATGGCGAAACGGACGCAGAACTCTTTGGTTCACCGATCAAGATTGGTGGCGCTGCCGGTGATCAGCAGTCCGCACTGTTCGGCCAAAATTGTACTCGCCACGGAATGGCCAAGAACACGTTTGGCACCGGTTGTTTCATGCTGATGAACATTGGCGACAAGCCAAAAGTATCGACGTGTAAACTGCTAACGACGGTTGCATGCAATGTCGGGGGCAGACGTGAATATGCACTCGAGGGCAGCGTTTTCATTGCCGGGGCCGTTGTCCAATGGCTGCGCGATGGACTTGGCATCATTGATGATTCAGCCGAGATTGAATCGCTTGCGGCAAGTGTTCCTGATAGCGATGGAGTTTACATGGTCCCTGCTTTCGCCGGACTCGGCGCACCGCATTGGGATTCTTTTGCGCGTGGAACGATTGTTGGAATCACTCGCGGTACGAAGCGAGCGCACTTGGCCCGTGCCGCGTTGGAAGGCATCGCCTATCAAGTCGCCGATGTACTTGATGCGATGCGACAAGACTCCGGGATTCCGATCGCAGAGTTGCGGGTCGACGGCGGCGCGTCGGCGAACGATTTGCTGATGCAGTTCCAGGCCGACATATTGCAAGTCCCTGTCGTGCGACCGAAAGTTATCGAGACGACAGCGCTTGGTGCTGCGTATTTAGCTGGGCTTGCGGTTGGCTTTTGGAACGACGTCAGCGAAATTGCCGACGTCTGGCAGACGGATAGGGTATTCCAGCCGAGCATGCCGGCAGACGAAGTCGCGCGGCGGCGGGCGCGATGGGCCGAGGCTCTGCAACGCTCGCTTGCATGGGAGCCAAATTTATGACTGTGATTGGGATGAGTCGAGACGAATCGATTGATCGTTTGCGACAACGGACCACACCATGGGACATCGTTGTGATCGGAGGCGGGGCAACGGGCGTCGGCGTCGCGATGGACGCGGCCAGTCGCGGTCTGGATGTTTTGTTGGTTGAACAATCGGATCTCGGCAAAGGTACGTCTAGCCGCAGCACGAAACTGGTCCACGGTGGTGTCCGTTATTTGCGTCAAGGCAACATCACGCTTGTCCGTGACGCACTTCGTGAGCGGACGCTATTGCGCAATAACGCCCCGCACCTTGTTCATGACCTGAAATTCTTGATCCCATGTCACAATCTTTGGCAGCGTTTGTTTTACGGCATCGGATTGAAGGTCTACGATTTTCTCGCCGGCGGAAACAACTTTGGCCGATCACATGGCGTTTCAACTAAGCATGCGATGGTTGCGGTCCCCGGGCTTCGCCGTGATGGATTTCGCGGCGGTGTCATCTATCACGATGGACAGTTTGATGATGCGAGATTGCTTCTGAATATGGCGCGGACCGCCCACGATCATGGTGCCTGTGTACTGAACTACATGACGGTCACGGATCTGACGAAGAATGACAAAGGTGCGATCACCGGCGTGACGGCAATCGACCAGGAAAAGGGCGAAGAGTTCCTTATCAATTCGCGCTGTGTCGTCAATGCAGCGGGCCCGTTTTGCGACAGTGTTCGAAAGCTAGATGACGGCAATTGCGAAGCGATGCTCGCACATAGCCAAGGTGTGCATCTGGTTTTGCCGAGAGCGTTCTTTCCTGGGGATACTGCAATGATTGTTCCCAAGACGCCTGACGGTCGTGTGATTTTCATCATTCCTTGGCACGGACACGCAGTCGTGGGAACGACCGATACTCCGATTTCCGATCCGACGCTTGAACCCGTGCCCCAAGTGGATGAAATTCAATTCTTGCTCGATATGTCAGCGGCCTATTTGTCAAAGGCTCCCAAGATCGAGGACGTGCTGAGTATATTCACAGGCATTCGCCCATTGGTCAAAGGAGATAAGTCGGCACGAACCGCGTCGTTATCGCGTGACCATGTGATTCGCGTTTCTAGTTCAGGGTTGTTAACGATCACTGGCGGAAAATGGACAACAGTGCGAAAAATGGCAGAGGACTGTGTCGACCGCGTCATTAAAGAAACTAAGCTGGCTTCGGCAAACTGCAAAACGCAATCGCTGAAACTGCATGGCTACACAGAGTCATCACTCGTGAACGATCCGCGTGGATTCTATGGTGCTGATTTAGAAGCAATCACAGCCTTGGAATCCGAGATTAATGAGCTTGCGAAGCCGATATGTGATTCACTGCCGATTCGAGAATCGGATATCATCTGGGCGGTTCGCAACGAGATGGCTCGGACGGTCGAGGACGCCTTGGCCAGACGAACTCGCGCCCTATTCCTTAACGCCGAGGCTGCTTTGAAAATCGCACCCGCCGTTGCTCAGTTGATGGCGGCGGAACTCGGAAAAGACGACGCGTGGTGTCGAGAACAAATAGAGAGTTTCGAATCCGTTGCTGCAAATTACATCCCTCAACAAGGTTCGAAATGATGTCTCCCTACACTGCCGAAATCATCGGAACCATGATGCTGATTCTATTCGGCAATGGGGTGGTGGCAAACGTCGTTCTCGCTCGCACGAAGGGCAACGACGGCGGCTGGATTGTGATTGCGGCAGGTTGGGGAATCGCTGTTTTTGTCGGAGCTTTTTGCGCCAACGAATTCAGTGGCGCGCACCTGAATCCTGCTGTCAGTGTTGCGATGGTGGTTGCCGGAAAGATGAGCGTTTTGGATGCGGGCGGGTACATCATGGCCCAATTCGTAGGCGCCATGATCGGTGCAATGTTGGTCTACCTTTTCTATCGTGAACACTTCAACGTCACTGACGACGCGGACGCAAAACTTGCGTGCTTCTGCACGGACCCCAGCATACGCAATTCAAAGCAAGCGTTTTTCTGTGAGGCGGTTGGCACGTTCGCGTTGATCTTGCCAATCTTCTTGATGGCGACCCCCAGTCTGACTCATGGCGATGCTGGCTCCGCTGGCGAATCAATTTTAGGACTTGGCTCCCTTGGCTTGTTGCCTGTTGGCTTGCTGGTCTTTGGAATCGGTCTGTCACTCGGTGGTACCACGGGATACGCAATCAACCCAGCCCGCGATCTTGGCCCTCGCTTGGTCCATGCCTTGCTGCCTATCAAGGGCAAACGCGATAGCGATTGGAGTTACGCGTGGGTGCCAATCATGGGACCACTGCTAGGCGCTGCTCTGGCCGCACTCCTGTACCGTTTTGTGTTAGTGAGTTAACTGGACAGCGTCGCCTTGATCGATGAACACGGTGTCTTGGAAATGACAATCTGTTTTGGCGTTAGCTACGGTCTGTCTGAGAACGAACAAGAAAACTCACCAGAGATCGCTGTTCCGTGGGGTTGTGACCGTTAGATTGCTTAGATGCCCAGAGTGACGTTTTGTGATTCCCAAAAAGTTTGGTTAGCTTTTTATAATCCGGAAATGGTCAGTTCGCTGTAGAGTCGGCTGGATCGATATCGACGCTTATTCTTCCGCGATAATTTTCTACCGTCTTCCCATTTATCCAGCCGTGGGCGTTTAGGAGGCTAACTTGGGTTGGTAGGGACTGCGACGTCAAGTGACGGTAGAGAAGTCTCGGGGCCGCGAAGAACGGCGTGAGTACTTCTGCATTGCGATCGACGATGATGAGATTTTCGTCGATTGGGCGGGAGCCAAAACGATGGCATGATTTACCGTCATCGCGAAGGTGAAGGTAATGTCGCCGAGCACGATGAAAGCATGTTCTTCATCAGCAGCTTGCCAACGAAAGTGAAACGCCTGAGCAAGTTCATTCGTGACCACTGGCAGATTGAAGACAGTGAGCACTATGTCTTGGATGTAACTTTTGCCGAAGATGCCAGCCGAATTCGCCGTGGAACATCGCCGGAAGTTTCAGCCGCAATTCGACGCATGGCACTAGATGTTTTGCAACGCGACACTACTGTGAAAGACAACATTCGCGGCAAACGTATGCGAGCGGGATGGGATGACGCCGTCCTGGATGGCATTTGCGCCGGATTTAGCGGCACTTGAACGTGCGATTTCCCCGCGACGGGACCGCTATTAACTGCGCGTCCTCAAACGGAGGTTGAACAAGTACAAGTTCATGTAGAAGCCAAGACGCGACTATAAACGAGGGCAGGAGTAGGACTTACGCGGATTAGGTGTCATTCGGGTTAGGAGCGGTTCTTGTCTCTTTTTCGTTCTCCGATTTCCGGTTCAGCCAGCGATCTTGGTGGATCAGTCTTCGCGTCAATCCAATGACGGGCACCACGATTGCTTTCGATCACATTCAGAGCGTTGGTCTACATCACTTGGGGCCGTGGTTTCTCATCTTCTGGCAATTTGCCGATTGGCCGCTGCCCGGTTCCCTTGACACCCGTATCACCGAGTTCACGGCGGCCACGCTCGGCCAGCTCTCTCAGTCTCCCAACGATTTCTGGGTGCTGGTCGGCGACGTCATGTTCGCAGGCAATGTCATCTACCACGTTGAACAGCATTTCCCTTGGTGGTTGATTTTTATTGAAGTGTGGATGCCGGCTGAATTGCTCAACTGGTAGGAACAGTTTCCACGGACCGCTACGCACCGCCTGAAGCTGGGATTGATCGTAGTAGTAAAAGGCTTCATAAGGCGTTTTGGCGTCCGCATCGTCGAACAACAACGATGAAATGTCGTGCCCGTCGATTGGGTGAGGCATGGGGGCAACTCGTCCAGCTAGCTTGGCGAACGTGGGTAACAAGTCCATCGTGGTCGCTAGTTCGTCACAAACGGTTCCGGCAGGAACTTTTCCTGGTTGCCAAACGATCGTTGGTACTCGAAACGCGCCTTCGGCTGTGGTGTAACCGCGACCGTTCAGTGGCAGATTCGATCCCCGACTCAGGTCACTTTTGTCGGGACTGAGGGGTGCCCCGTTGTCGGACGTCCAGATCACGAACGTGTTCTCGGCAATCCCTAGTTCTTGTAATTGGTCCAGCATCACGCCCATCGACCAATCGAGTTCTTCGATGGAATCGCCCCATGGACCGTTCTTGCTCTTTCCCTTGAACTCAGGACTCGAAAACGGCGTTTTCGTGCTGCCCGGCATCGCCTGCGGAAAGTACAAAAAGAACGGGGCGTCCTTGTGTTCAGCGATCCATTCCATTGCCTTTTCGGTATAGCGCTTCGTTAAGCCATCCCGATTGCACGGCGCTTCGATAACCGTCTCGTTTTCCATCAAGGGGAGAGGTGGCCAGCGGTCGCCGTTCTTCCAAACTCGTTGCGTCATGTCGTCGGAGTAGGGAACACCATAGAACCAATCGAAACCTTGTCGCGTGGGCAAGAACCGTGGCTGATCACCAAGGTGCCATTTGCCAACGATCGCGGTCGCATACCCTTGTTCTTTCAAGACTTCTGCAACGGTTGTTTCATCTGGGTTCAATCCATACGGCGAAAGCGGTCGGAGCACCAAGCCATCGTGTTCGTTGTAGTGCATCCCGACACGCTGTGAATAGCAACCAGTCATGATGCTGGAACGAGACGGAGTGCAGACACCAGCGGACACACAAAAGTGCGTGAACTTGCGGCCCTCTCGCGCCATCCGATTCAAACTAGGTGTGCGATGGAGTTTTGATCCGAAGGGTTCGATGTCACCGTAGCCGAGATTGTCACAGAACACGACAATGAAGTTAGGCTTGGCGTTTGGAGAAGCTGCCAGAGATGGAATCCCTTTGATTGCGAATACGAGGACAGCCGCGATCACAGCAACGCGGAAGATAGCCGTCCTTTGAATCAAGTCCTTGAGCATGTCTGTTCGCACTCGTATTGGAGGGGATGTTTGTTGGTCCGGATCGTTTGAATTAGGCTGCGTCCAAGCAGGCTTCGATTCTAGTCGGGGCAGCGAACTGCTAGTGTACTAGTGTCAAACATTCCGAGGTCGCCAAGGAATCGATCGGACATCTAGGATCATCGCGAGCGGCGAGTAGCATGCGAGGAGGCAGGTTAGAACAACCACTCCATCGAAGTTTGTGTCGCCTCCTTCCCCGCTGCGCAGGACAAATCAGGTTTTTAGGCTGGGCAATTTCTTTGTGAGCAGCTGGCCGTGAAGACTCGGGCATTTCCGTAGTCCTCACTTTCCAATTTGAATAACTGATTGGCCCCGACGATCCCTATGAATTCGTGTTGTCGATTGCGTGGGAGACGGGAAAAGGATCAGAGATAACGTCTTGCGTAGCTTTATTCTCCCTCGCAGCGGGAGGGTAAAATTCAGTCAATGGTCCTGGTTGCTCACAAAGCCGGATGTCCTCGTAGAGCGGACGGGATGGCGCGCGATCTCCGGTGCCTTACGGCCCGCGGTTCACATTTTTGTTGAGTGTTTGATTAACTTGCCGAAACTCTTGACGAGTGACGTTGTGACGTGCGTTGCAACATTCAATCGTTGATTTGTAGAAACGATGATCGTATACGCGTGAGCGATCACGGCAATTGCCAATGCGTGCAATCAGATCCATGGTGAGAAAAGCTTATCTCCAATCTCTTTGCGCGCTCGCAAGGTCTCTCTTGTGCAGCGAGAACGAGTAGTCTGCCAGAACGAGGTTAGAAGAGTTGGATGATCGCGGCATCGTATACGAAGGATTCGTCGTCTTTGTCTAGGTTGGTGGTAAGTCCTAGACGTCGAGCCAGTTGCTCGGATTCACTCGAGCGAACTCCGAGGCGATTGATGATTTGCAGTGCGTCGAGGGCGGTGACTTCGTTGTCTCCGTTGGCATCGATGAATCGTATCGGACGCAGGCCTCTCGGTAGCGTTCCGAGTCCGCGACGACTGATTTCGTTGATGATTTGCAAGGCATCCAAAGCGGTGACTTCGCCGTCGTCGTTGACATCGAAACGGTTGCGTTTGTTCTGATACGGAGTCGGGTCGACGTGGTAGTCTTGCAAGTCGGTTCGCAGGAAGATTTGCGGTTGACCGGACCGAAGTTCGGTCCAGGCGACGACAACATTGCCTTCGTCTTTGCCGATCGTTAGGTCTTTGATCGCGCCACCAGTTTCGCTGATGCCCGCACCGGTCGGTGTTCCTTCTTCGACAGTTGAAATCACGTCACCGAGCTGATCCGTGACGTAATAGATTCGTCCCAGACTGCTGCCGTCTTGGTGAACACTGTCATCGAAGTATGCCGCATAGATGGATTCGTCGTCTTGCACCATCGTCGGCAGCGACGTGTAGCCAACCGTGTCGCTGAGGCTAGTCGCGTTGCCGGTGGAGCTTTGCAAGATTTCTTGCCATAGCGGTACCGCCGA
Organism: Rubripirellula reticaptiva; assembly: GCF_007860175.1. NCBI lineage: Bacteria > Pseudomonadati > Planctomycetota > Planctomycetia > Pirellulales > Pirellulaceae > Rubripirellula > Rubripirellula reticaptiva. Next base: position 1,094,737 of record NZ_SJPX01000001.1, read on the forward strand.
GTCGCCGACGGTGTAGACATGGGCTTCGATTTGATCTTCGCGATCGCTGGTACGCGCCCACATTCCTTGAACACCCAGTCGAACCTCTCGTTCCAGCGGTCCGGTGCCTTGCGAATCGTCGATGCGAACGGCTACCGAAACGTCGTGGCTATCGTCTTCGTCAAAGTAGCCTGCATCGGTCATCAATCCGAAATGGGGCGATGGCACGAGCATCGCCGGACCGCCACCACACAGGGTTGTTTGATTGAAGACACGAAGCTTATCAGCGAAGGAGATCTTGATTGCTCGTTCTTCACCCTGGTCCAGCGTCACTCCGATCGCTAAGTAGTCTTCGATGATTGCTAAGTCAAACTGAATGACCGATTCTTCTTGGTCAATCAATGTGCTCGGTACTGCGGGCAGCGACGGTGTAACGGTGGAAATGTAGTCGTCAAAACAATCGACTCGCGAGTATTGGTCGATCTGCACTCGCGATGGTTCATCGATAGGAGTATTGATCCAACCCAACAACACACTGAACTCGCCGTAACGCATCAGTTCGGCATGATCGCCGACCGCACGTGTTGCCGTGGACTTTCGATAGAACGTCCTCTCAGCGACAAAGGCCGTTTCAATGTTGCGGAAGTCGTTGCCGTCGATCTTGGTCCATGCGACCATGATGTCGTCGCCCAGTTTCGTGATCGTCGGCCGACGCGACTGTTCGGAATCGTTGCTGATTCCTCCGCCCGATGCGCTACCGCCAATCTCTTGCCAGACTCCGGTGCCGTACAGATGGCGAGCGACGTAGATTTCGGAATTGCCATTTCGGAAATCGACCCATGCGACGTAGACACCGTCTTCATCGGTATAGATCGCTTGTTCGATTCCGCCAACTCGCGTTAAGCCGCCTTCGAGTTTTGCTGGGCCGGTGATCGTGGCAGAACCGGAGAGCTGTTCCCAATCGCCAGCCACTTCGTCTCCGACATTCATTGCGAACGAGGGAACCGGATCCGGGTCGAGCGGGTTATAGGCGACTAAGTTTCCATCGATCAGGTTAATGCCTTCGCCGCCTCGCAAATCATCAGTACCACTGCCGCCGGTGATCGTGTCGTCGCCGAGTCCACCGAGCACTTGATCGTCATCGTCGATGTCTTTCAAGTCCTCGGGGCCGCCGGTGATGATATCCGCGTGGTTGCCTCCGTTGATGGTATCGTTGCCTTCGCCGCCGTCAATCACATCGGATCCACCCAAGCCACTGATGTTGTCGTTGCCGAGACCGCCAAAGATTACATCGCCGAAGTACCGGGTGTCGCTTGGATCGGGATCGTCGCGGCCTTCGTCGGAACCGATAATTGTGTCGTCGCCTGGGCCTCCGTCGAGCAGGTTGCCAACGCCTTGGCCAGCCCACAAGTAATCGTCATCGTTTCCGCCGAATAGTTCGTCGCGTCCATCGTCGCCGTGCAATTGATCGTTGCCGTCGTCACCTTCGAGTCGATCGTCGGCAGGGCCACCTTCGATGATGTCATCGCCATCGCCGCCGCGTAGCGTGTCAGAATCTTGCTGGCCGTCGATACGGTCGTTGCCTGGGCCGCCTTCGATCGTATCGCGGCCGAAGTACCCTTTCAGTACATCGTTGCCTTCGTCGCCTCGAATCGTGTCGTCGCCATAGTGCCCTAGAATCAAATCGTCGCCAGGTCCACCGTTGAGGTCGTCATTGTCGTTGCCGCCACGGATCGTATCGTTGCCATCGCCTCCCTCAACATAGTCTTTGCCGTTGTCGCCATAAATCAGGTCATCACCGCGATTGCCGGAAACTTCATCGTCGCCGTCGTTGCCTTCGATACGATCAAATCCACTGTTTCCGAACAGAGCGTCGTTGCCTTCGTTTCCCGAGATCGAATCTCGGCCCGTACCGCCATCTGCAAAATCATTGCCCAGACCTCCACGAATCACGTCGTCGTCGGCATCGCCGTAGATCGTGTCGTCACCATCGTTACCCTCGATGGTGTCGTCTCCATCTCCGCCACGAACCAGATCGTCGCCTTCGTTACCTTGGATCGTATCGTTGCCATTGCCACCGTCGATTGTGTCGTCGCCCAGCTCACCGAAGATTTCATCGGCGTCTTCGCCACCATCGAGGTCATCATCGCCCGCGCCGCCATGAATGTCATCGAAGCCATTTCCACCGAGCATCAGATCGTCGTCTGCTCCGCCAAACAACTTGTCATTGCCGGCTCCGCCGTCGATGAAATCCTTGTCGGTTTGACCGTCTGTCAAAGTGAAGTCGAGCAGACTGTAACCGTAGATTGAGTCGTCGTCGGCTTCCCCGTACAGTTCGTCGTCACCGAGGTAACCAACGATGGTGTCATCTCCGGTCCCGCCACGAATAATGTCCTTTTCTGACCCGCCGGCTAGCGAGTCATCGCCGGCGCGTCCCCAGATCGTGTTCAGTCCGCTACCGCCGCTGATCGTATCGTCACCGTCTCCGCCGTCGAGCAAGTCGTTACCGGCGTTGCCGTTGATCGTGTCGTCATCCGGGCCGCCAAAGATTGTGTCGATACCGTCATTACCATGGATTGTATCGAGTCCATTGCCACCTTCGATGTAGTCGTCTCCGTCGTCGCCATCGATCGTATCGTCACCGTTGTCGCCGAACAGTTCGTCGTCGTCGGCTCCACCGCTGATCGTGTCGAAGCCGTTGCCACCCGAGATATAGTCGAAGCCCGCTTCGCCGCTCAGCACGTCTGTCCCGTTGCCGCCGTGGATCACGTCATCGCCCTTGCCGCCGTGGATCGTGTCGTTTCCGTCTTCGCCCTCGATCACGTCGATGTCGTCGCCACCCGTGATCGTGTCACGACCAGGACCGCCGTAAACGTAGTTGAGTCCATTGCCGGTGGTGATCGTGTCTGCTCCGCCACCGCCGTGAATAACATCGTTTTCGTTGCCGCCAATGATCGTGTCATCACCTCCACCGCCGGTCAAATGGTTCGTTCCCGAGCCACCTATGATTCTCGCAGGAATGGTCACGCTTTCGTCGATCGTGATCACATCGAAGTCATCACCCGCGTCAACGTAGATCGACGTGACCGGAGTGATGTCGGTATCAATCACCTGCGTGACCCCGAAGGCTTCGACCACGACTAGATTCTCTGTCGCGCCTTGCCTGACTGTGAACGCTTCGTTCGTCGCAGTGGGCATCACAGAGCGTTCGATAGCCAGATCGCCTGCAAGCAAGAACAGGGTTTCATTGGTGACTCGGGCCAGCAAGCTTGCACCGATTACGCTGCCGCCACAAGTAATTTCATGGTTCAGCGGTTCGACCAATGGTTCACTGGCAATCGGGAACACCTTTTTCGCAAAGCCAACCTTCACATCGGCTTCGGCGAACGCTTCGATGCCACCGGAAATGACCATGCAGGATTGAGGCGACGAGAAGTCATCGCCGCGAATTTTGCCGTCGTTGTCATTGTCAATGAAGTCGAAATTGATGTCTGCGCGCAGACCGCCATTGACGCCCGTTCCCACGCCAACGGAAATCTCGTCACCAAGATCAAACGTCAGTCCGACTCCGCCCCGCAGTGCGGCGGTTCCCGTGACGGTAAACTGAGGAATGTCTTCACCAGTTCCGTCAGAGTTCTCGCGGTCGCTGATGTAGAAACCTTTGGCGATGTCCGCGACACGACCAGACTTCGCGAATTCGGCGAGTCCGAGCGTATCGACACCGACGCGAAAGTCCGACGTGACATTGATTGAACCAACGAGCCCCACTTCGATACCGGGAATCGGGATCAGCAGCGCCAGCGGAATCGTCACGTCCACACTTGGCATTTCATAGGTAATCAATTCGGTTTGATTGAAACCCAGCAGCCAACCAAGGATGGAAGTCGGATGTTCCAAGACCGGAAAACGAACACCCTCGGATTCGGCTTTCGCCGCGTTCTCATCTGTCGCGGAAATCGCTTTCGTTACGGCTTCATACAGCGAATTGACTTCTAGGAAATCGAGGATGCCGTTCGCTTCAGCTACTTCGTTGGCAATGTCGTAGATTTCTTGGCTGGCCCCCTCGGCGGTTCTCACCAAACTGACATCGCCAACGTACAGAATTTCTCCATTGAGCCCATTGGTGGACTCTCGCAAATCGATCAACACATCCAGAGCGTCAATGAACGTGATCAGCTTTTGCAGATGGTCCTTAAAACCATTGTCGACCGGGATACTCCTTGCATAGAGGTCGGCGAGATCCAAAATGCTAAGTTCAAGCATCGCACTACCGGATGGATCGATCGCATCGACCATGTCTTGGAAGATTTTGATAGGCTCGGTCAATGCGTCGACGACGGGCTTGGCGGGATCCAGGAAAAAACCAAAATGGTCGAGGAAGTTTCCGACCACGCCGCCGAAGAACTCATTCAAATCGATGCCGACATCTTCGTACTTGATGGTGGGCGCTTGGCCGGTGATGTTGCTGCCATCGAAGTGCCAGCCCATCGAGAACTTCCCAACGACCGACGGCATCCACTGGGTACCCGGCAAGCTTGATTCGGTGGTGAGTGCGAAGGTCACTACGTCGCCCGCCTTGGCTCCTGTGCCGCCAGTCAGACGTGTGCCCTGATTGGGAATGCTGGTGTCAAAGTTGATCACGTTGTTTGGTGAACCAAACGCCGCGAGTGCTTCGCCCATCGTCAACCGATCGTCGCCACTTGGTTCGATCAAATCGACATCAAAATCAACGCGAAAGATCTTGGCGGCTTGTCCGACCTTCACTTCTTTGTCGGCCAAGTCAACGTCCGGTCCACCGACGCCGACCAAATCGAGGCCCACGTTAAGCACTCCCAATCGACCCTCGAAATTGTGGTCGTTGGACAGACGTTCCATCGTGACGTCGATACCAACGTTGATCACTTCGTTGTCCGTCCGCAGGTACACTTCGTTGCGATTGATTCCGAAGGTCAGATCGAGTTCGTAGTTGCCTTCGATGACAAACTCCGTATTCAAATCTGCACCGAGCGCATCCCAACCTAAATTCGAATCCAAGTTAATCGTCTGTTGAGCGATCACCTCTTCGACCTTAATTCTGAACGTGATGTCGTCTTCGTCGTCCGTAACAAATCGGACAACCGTGTCGGCCAGGTTGCAATTGACACCTAAGGCTTCCGCGATCGCGCATTGCATGGCGTTTAAATCGAAACTGGTCAAATCGTCAAAGGCCACCTTGAGCTTTTGTTGCAGTTCGCGAACCTTGTTCGCCGGTCCAGTCAACGCGTTGCCGATCAGCGGCAAGTCGAGCCCGAACACGCCGATATCGAGTGCGTCAGCTAGGCTGCCGAGCCCACCGACAAGCGGCGAAGGAAGCCCCGCGAGTTCATCGGTCAGATCGAGGCCGTCGATCATGCCGATGAAGTCTGGCATGTCCGTGATTTGGATACTGCCGGTTTCATCGTCCAGTTCACTAACGCGGAATGTCATCCGCTGCGGCTGAGGCGTTGTCGATGCTGTTTGGCGAACTTGGTAGTCCACCTTCAACTGGCCTTGGCTGACCACTTCGATGCCCGCGTCGTCAGCCTCTGCGATGAGGTAGCCGTTCGCATCCGGACTTTCTTGCAGACAGACATGGAACGTAGCTGGCGAGTCGGGGTCTGGCGAGTTCGCGTTATCAGCAATTACGATCGAGCCATCTTCCAAGGTGATTCCAAGTACCCCCAGACTCCCTTCGACGTCCGGTGCTTCGTCATCAATGAAGATCTCAAACTGAAAACCTGAGGTATCACTGATGTGAGCTTCCGTGGTTGCGACTTCGTCAAGCACCAAGCGGAGGTCAATGTTCATCGTGTTCGATATGATCGCACTGCTGGGAGATCCACCGGCAATCCATTGCAGCGTGTCGACGGCGACTTTTGCAGTGTCGACGATCAGGTCGATCGCAACGTCCTTGGCGGCGTTCTCGATACTTACAGCGATGTCTATGACGCCGTTGGTGGCATCAACCGTCAAGTCGATCGCTGCATCGGCAACATCCGAGAAGTCGTCCCAGACATCGTCGATCGCGTTGTCCGTCAACAGTTGAATCTTCGCGGCCTCACCTGCTAGCTCGTCGATCTTGGCGTAGATTTCGCTGATGCCTTCGCGACCAGCCGCCTGCAAACCGGTGTCAATGATCTGCTCAATCTTTACCGGAACCGTTTCGATCACTTTGACCGGACGCAGACCGATGTCGATCACCGCGTCAAAAGCATCGTCGATCGCGTCGTAGACATCCTGCATCGTCAAATCACGCAGTCTGTCGAGCATGTCGCTGCCTGCGGTGACGACATTGGGATCTCTCGGCAACGAGCTGCTGAACTGTGACACCGACATCGTTGTGATTGTGGGTAACGTGAACAGTTCGTCTTGAATTGACAAACCACCGATCGCAAAGTCGGTCTGACCAGTAACTCGCAAACCATCGTCGAAGTACGCGTTGTGGTCACCCAGCCCAGCATACAAGTTCAGGATCGAAACCTGATCGTTGCCGGTCGTGGGATCAAGGATGTCGGCGACGAAACCGCTGGTGGATGAAAATGTTCCCTCAGCGAAGTCGAAGCCGAACGCTCCAAACACGCCATCGCCAGCTAAGGTCGTCGGGTTCGCCGAAGTGTCGGTGGTGATTCGCAAGTCTTTGACGGCGTACTTCTGAGCCACCATCGCTTCCGCATCGGACAGATCGATCACCCAGTCAAAGCTGATCGAGCTGTTGATGTCGGTGGTCACCACACTGTCGGATTTTAGGAAGGACAGAGGCGAATCGGGCGAAGCGAACTGGATTTTCTTTTCGAGCGTCGTCGGAGCGAAGGTTTGAGCGATGGGGAACGAAAGTTGTGAAGTCGCTGGGTCGAACGTAGCGGTTGCTCCGAACAACGTCGCGAACGCTTGGATTGAATCGAACGTGACTTCCTGAGTTTCAGCGTCAACAAGCGACTCGGCTCGCTGACTGAGCCGATTGCCAAAGTCGAATAGATCACTGAGGTTCACGTTCCTCATCAACGGCACTTCGACACTGAGTGCGCCGGAGGCTTGAAAGTCAGATATCCACTGTGCGAACTGAAACAAACCGGTCACACTCTCGGTCGCATCGGTCGCCAGGAACGGGGCAAGCTGCTCAAGTCCCTGCGTTTCCAAGGTGACTGAATCGCGATCGAAGCTTGTTCCGGCAAAGGTCAAGAACACTGCATCGTCCGCAGTCCAATCACCCAACGTCGCGGTGACCGTGATATTGGCAGTAAACTGATCCTCGATCGTCCGCACATTCGCGGCCGCGGCGCCGTATCCGTTGAGTTCACTCAGGGTGACGTTGTTTAGAGGGTCTGGGTCAACATCGACGAACTCGATCAGAACTTTGCTTTGCAGGTCGATGTCAAGCGACGAATCGTCACTGCCGAGATATCCGACCAGCAAATCAATGGACGCGTCGTTGTCATCGACATCTGCATTAACAGCGATCGAAGCATCACGGACAAAGAACGCTTGTTCGTCACTGAGACCCGCGGTCAGATCAATGCCAAACGTGAAGTCATAAATAACTCTGCCGGCTACAAGGATTTCAGCGGGTGATGAGACGGTGATTTCCAACGCTTCCGCATCGTCACCAAGATTGTTCACTAAGACCGTGGAACCAAACGATTTTTCGTACCGCAGATCAAAACACCACTCATCGCCAGTCACAAAGAGACCGCCACCAACCAAGCCACCATCCGCGGTCAGTCCGGGAGTTGTTTCCAGTAGTTCGATCAATTTTGTCGATGTACGATCGCGTGGTTGCAACGATTGCCAGTTCGCCTGCAACGGCGTCAAGACATTTTCGACAAACACGACTTGGGGGTCCGCGATCTGGCCCAGGCTGACGCTGGCACCATCGGATTGCAGCATCGAGATTGGTTGGTTGAGCACTCCATCACCTGCGACCAGGCCCGCGAATTGGGCGACATTGTCGAGTCCTTTGAACAGCAAGTCCGATTCCTGTGAACTCAGTGAACCCGCGCGGAAATCGCCCGCCAACAGTCGCCGATCCTCCAGTCGCTCGAACAAATGACGACGTTTGGAACTTGCTGCTTGTTTTCTTGGTTTTCGCATGACCGCGGTCCAGTCAGAGACGGGAATATCCCCGAAATCCGAGGAGAGAGCCGCTGTATCGGGCTCTACAGGGTTATGCGTAACCGACGCGAAAATCAGATCAACGAATTTGAAATATTCTCAATCAGCCAGTTCTACCCGCAATTTTTGGGCCGTCCACTGACTCAGTTTGTCGGGCTGATCCGATAACTCGTAGAGGTGGATATAGTGATCTATGATCAACCACCTGTACGACTGCATCGTACTGTGCCGGTTTCTGGCAACCTTGTTCGCCAATGCAAGCTTTGCCTCGACCTCGGAAAAATCGCTTCGTTTCAAGGCGATACGAGCGCCAAGCAAAGTGACTTCCATGTGGCTGGAACGCCCACCTGCGGATTCGGCCAAAAGCCGGATTGCAGTCGACAAATGCTCGGATGCACCTTCGTGGTTGTCTTGCTGCAACTGCCATTCCGATTCGACCATCGACAACAGCAAGTTCGCATTAGGCGAAGGGATACTTAGCGTTCTTGCGATGATGGATTCTCGTACCACCGACGCCCGATCAAGACTATCAGTAACGATCAGTGCACGAATGAGTTCGTAGCCGATGCTAACCAAAGTAGTATCAACCTGGTCGGAATCCATTCGCTTTGGCGCATCTTGCAGAATTTCACGAACCGAAGAATTCAACACGATCGTGAATGCTTCGTCGAGTGTGTCGATCGCCATGGAATAGTGTCCGGATCGAGATTGTAGTTTTCCCAACCTCAACAGGAACCGAGCTAGTTCTGGCCGACTGCCAACTAAGCCGCGTTTGCAATCGATGGCCTTTGTCCACGCAGTTATGGCTTGGCCGGTATCGACTGACTCTAAAAGTTGAGCCATGTTTTCATAAGCCATCGCGCTGGCGGTGCCTCGATTGGCATCCAGCGAGTCGGCAATGTCAACGGCTTGCTGAGCGAATGTGATTGACGCTTCGCGTCCGGCGTTCCGGCGTTCAATTTGGCTAAGCAGAACATAGTCGGATACCAACCGATCACTTGGACCAATGACCTCGGTATCTGTTTCCAAGGCTTCAAGAACCAACTGTTTTGCCTCGTCGTAATTCCCCATTCGTCGAAGCACCGTGCCGCGAACTCTTTTCGCGAATGCTATGTCGGTAGCGGAGGGTTGGTCCATTTGTGAGAACTGCTCCATCGCGTCAGCCGATAGGTCGTTGGCCTGCCGGATCCTTCCGCCCCCCATTAACGATTGCGACAAATTAAGTTGCATCATCAGCGCTAACGAATCAGATGACGATTGAACGGCCGTTTCATGAGCCACTTTCGATTCATGGTACATCTTTTGAAAGTCGCCATACTCATAGGCGACTCGTGAAAGAACGTGGTGCGCCCATACTTGGTCGTTGATAGGGAGACTCGGTTCTTTTAAAGCGTCGCTTGCCTCGTCGATTGCGCCAGCAAAATCTGCGCGAGCAAATTTGGTCAGTGCCAAGTCGACTTTGATGGACGCGATGTTGACAGAGTTCGGTTCGTCTTGGGATTCGAATAACGCCAACGCACGTGATTGGTTTTCGAAGGCAAGGCGAGTTTCGCCACATGAATAGAACGAACGGCCCAAAATGCGGCGGACAGAGGCTTCGACATCGGGTTGGGCGTCGAGTTTTCCGTCTATTTCACCGTGAAAATCGAAAAGCCATTGGCGAAGGGGATAGTCGGCCGGGTGTCCGGTTGCAATATCGGTTGCTCCGATCATGCGAGCGACCAAATCGGAGACGGCGAGGGCTTTGTCACGCTGGGTGACGGCACGTTCCAACGCATTGGCTTCGGCAGCTAATGCATGCTTTGCTTGGCTGAGTCCGATTGCGGCGGTGATTCCACCGATCGAGACCGCCAACAGAATTGCGAGGGTGGATGCGGTAAGCAGCCAGTTTCGTGCAATCCATTTTCTCGCGACATACAAACGCGACGGTGGCCCGGCCTGAACTGCTGCACCGTGAAGCAGTTTCTGTAGGTCGGAGGCGATTTCTAATACGGATGCGTAACGACGTTCTCGATCTCGCTCCATCGCCTTAGCGATGATCCAATCAATTTCGACTGGAAACACGGCACCGTGTTTTTCATCGGCACAGGACCGCGGGCGTGGTGGGTCAACTTGCTGGAGTAGACGGTAGGCGTCATGGATTGTGTGAATCGGCTGTCCCATCGCTTCGATTGGGGATACACCTGCGACCAAGCGAAACATCAAGGCACCGATTCCATACACGTCTGCGCGAGTGTCGATGTCTTTTGGATGGGTTAGTTGCTCGGGGCTCATATAGCCTGGCGTCCCGAGCATTTGGCCATGATGGGTTTGGGCTAGGTTGGGGATATTGTCGTCAATGATTTTGGCGATCCCAAAGTCGATTACCTTCACTGTTGGCTGGGACGGAGTGTTGGATTGGTGCGTGCCGCGAGTTACCAGAACATTGGATGGTTTGATGTCGCGATGCACGATTCCTTTTAGATGGGCATGTGCGACGGCCTCGCAAACCGAAACAATCAGTTCCACAAATCGCTCAACCGTCATCGTGACAGATTGAAAGTGCTGGTCGATGGGAATTCCATCCACCAACTCCATGACAAAGTAGGGGCGCCCTTGAACGGTCTCGCCCGCATCGTACATCGCGGCGATGCCAGTGTGACTAAGGTTCGCGAGTGTTTGGCGTTCGCTATGAAACCGAGTGACTACCTGAGTCCCGCCCAGTTCGGATCGCAAAATCTTGATGGCGACTTCGCGAACATAGGGCTCGGTTTGCATGCCGCGGACGACGATACCGAATCCACCGCGACCGATGGTTTCGCCGATTTGGTAGGGACCAATTTGATTGGGTAAACTATGGTCGTTTGCAGGTTCCATGACGCCAACATCGAATACAGGCGTCTCCATAAAATCGTCGATCGTTGCTTCGGTTCGCAGCAATTCGAGCACGGACGCTTTCAAGGATTCATTGCCACCGCACGCAACATCCAAGTACTTGATCCGATCGGCTGCGACCGGAATCTGGCTCGCTTGGAAGAACAGTTCTTCTTCCTCGTCCGGTGAATGCGTCATGAATCGAAATCCTCTGTCGGACCAGTGTCACATCCATGATCGGGTGATTCTATTTCCCGTCGCAACCAGACGCGACAGTAAGCCCAATAGCGTTTGACGGTCGGCGGCGATAACTCCAACACTTCAGCCGTTTCGTCGATGGTTAGTCCGACAAAGTACCGAAGCTTGACGACCATGGCCTTGTCGGGACTTTGCTGCTGAAGTTTGTCGAGCGCTGCGTTGAGATCTAGAAAGTCCGACGGAGACTCTGACGAAACCCAGTGATCCAGATCAATGTCCTGGCGTCGTCGATCGCCGCCTCGTTTGAGCGACTGTTTCTTACGGGCTGAGTCGATCAGTATTCGGCGCATCGCATCGGCAGCGGATGCTAAGAAGTGGGCGCGGTTTTCCCAAGTTGGTGTGGCAATCGACAAAGAGACGTCGTCGCCTGCCGGCCCTCCTAAACGAAGATACGCTTCGTGCACCAGAGCTGTCGCCTGTAACGTCTGTCCAGGCGACTCTCGAGCAAGCATTGATTTCGCAAGTCTGCGCAGCTCATGATAAAACTGCAGCAAACCGCGCTCGGTTGGGAAACCGGATTCAATGTTGCTCGTTGGATTTGAAGCGGGCGGCATGATGGTTTTGTCGGAGAAGTGGGACCCGCTCTATCGTAACTATGGATGCCAAACCAATGCCGATAATCTTGTGACGTGGCAGCGACAGGACTGATAGGAACAAGTCTGTGATCGCGTGATGTTCTGGCGTACAGTTGTCCGCGCAATTTCGAGGCTATTTTTCGCCGAAGAGAATGCCTGGGATATAAATGATTACGCCGATGCCTGCAGCAGTAATCCAGGCGGGGATCAGTTCGCTGATCGCGGGGATTCCTAGTGCCGGGCCAATCAAAATCACGATGGTGGCAATCGAAGCCGGTAGGCTCATTCGCCACCCCGCGACAAAAGCAGACATCGCCATCAACAATCCGGCAATGCCAACCGACCATGGGCTGATGTTGCTGCCCATGAAGGTGGACCCTTCGACCGTTTGATTTGCTGTCGCGGCAGCGTCGCGAACAGCGGATCCGAGTTGGTCGAAGTTGGCGCTGCCCGTCCCGATCTTTTTCAACGTTTCGATGTCCTTGATCGAATCGAACATACCCTGGTGGTTTCCCCAGACTGCGAAGACAGCCAAAAGTCCGCAGCCGATGATCAACCGTGTGGGACCACCGATTGCAAATCGAAGCGGTGCAAACTTATCACGCTTGGACTTGTATTTTCCGCTGCGCGCGTCGGCAAGCATTGCCTTCATCTGGTTGCGTTTTGCTTCCGTGGCCGCTCGAGCATTGACTGCGTCAGCGCCGGCTTGAAGCGGTGCGACTTGTGCACTCTTCATGATCGCTTCGGCCAGTGCCCAACTTCGCTGTTCGGCTTCCGAAACGCTCATTCCTTCGCTTTGCAATCCGAGGCGTTCGACCTTGGCCAAGCGTTTTTGCAAGTCTGGTTGTCGATTGGCTTTGGCGCGGGCGGCAAGGTTAGCGCAGACTCTATCTCGAATGCCAAAGCCGGCCGTGGGGCCAGTAAAGGACGGGTCTTGGCGTAGAATCTGTCGCATTTGGATCAGTGAATCGTATCCAAACAAGCGTTCGAACAAGTCTTGCCAACGACCGCCTGCATACCTCGCGGCAAATGAACGTAGCCCGTTTTCGTCGGCTCCATCGATTCGTAAATTTCGAACAAATCGTTGGGCATTCTGCAACGGTTCGTTGCAACGCTTTTCGGTGCTGGCGACCAATCCAAAGTGATACGCTGCGCCCAGAGCCAAGCCAATGATCGCGCCGGCCAACCCACCGGTCCACAAGCCGGCGACGACTATCATCAACAGGAATAAAACGCCGCCAATGCCTGCGGCAATCCAGTCGATCAACGACAGAGTTCCGGTCCACGATCGAATCCGCGCAACGATCGCACTTTGGTGACTGTCGAGAGTCAACACGGTCACGATGGTGACTGCGAACATCACTGTGCCCATAATCCACCATGCGAATCCTAGCCCGAACGAAAGTAATGTTAGGACAATGGCACCGCCTGCGGCCGCATAAAAGAGCGGTGCCTGCAAGCGACGTGGCGCGGCGGCTTGACCATACGTTGCAGCGATCTGTTCCCACTGGTCGGCTTGGTCGGACGACGGTGAGAAATCGCCCTCGGTACTGAGACCTAGAAATTGCTCGAGATCGGCTATGCATTCGACCAAGGATGGATAGCGATCGGCAGGCTGTTTTGCGATTGATCGATTGACGATTTTTGCCAGCGGTTCTGGAATGCGAGAATTGATCTTGGTGATGTCGGGCGGAGCTTGTTCAGCGTGTTGCTGCATCACTTCGGTTGCGACCGGACCGTCGAAAGGTGGTCGTCCGGTCAGCAAGTAGAACAGCGTGCAACCGAGCGAATAAATGTCGGCGCGTGAATCGACATTGGCCGCATCAATCGTTTGTTCAGGAGCCATGAAGGCGGGCGTACCAACTGCCGTACCTTGCATGGTGACTTCGGTGCCGCTGGCAAGTGGACCCGATCTGGATGTGGACGCAGTGATCGATTCGATATCGGCTTGGTCGGGGATTTTGACCAATCCAAGATCGGCAACTTTCACCACTCCATCATCGCTCAATAGCAAATTGGAAGGTTTAATATCGCGGTGGACCATGCCGTGACGGTGTGCGAATTGCAGTCCTCTTGCGGCCTGCAAGATATAGCCGGCGGCCAGTCGTGGATCCAGTGAACCCTTTTGCCTTACAACTGCATCAAGTGGGCCGCCGCGAACCCATTCCATGCTGAAGTAATGTCGTCCGGCATCTTCGCCAAAGTCATAAATCTGGACGACGTTATGGTGCGTCAGTTGAGCAGCGGCATACGCTTCGCGAATGAACCGGGCTAGTGAAGCAGGGTTGCCCGCCAGCCGATCGCGAATCGTTTTTAGTGCGACTTGACGGTCCAGCGACACCTGTTGTGCTTCGTAAACCGCGCCCATAGCGCCGCGGCCGAGCAATCGCACGATCCGGTAGCCGCCCAGTTTCGCTGGCATTTCGGAAACTGATGAATCGCTGGTTCCCGATTTGACAACGATGTCTTGACTTGAACCTTGGCTGACGGTTCCAGCCTTCGTCGATCCTGCATCGACCGTTGCGTCGGTCCCGTCAAACGTTGCCGCGGTATTACTCGCTCGTTTCACGTCGGTTGGGGTGTGATCCGGAGTGGTTGTTGTCGCGGGCTTGGTGGATTCTGGTTTTTGGGGTGAGTTTGCCTTCAGACGGCCAAAACCAATTTTGGGCGGATCATCGCTCGATACTTTTAGCCAAAACGCTTTTCCGCAATGTTTGCATTTGGGTTGGTAACTGCCCGTCTTGGGAAGCGTGAATGAAAGGACGCTCTCGCATTCGGGACATTTGATACGCATGACGTCAGGCAAAAGGATGAAAGAAGGCGAAGATCTAACGCTGGTCCGATGATGGTCCCGTTCGACCAATCCACCAACGTCTGGCTCGTCGACGCCAGGCCCCAACGTCAGGTCTTTCCAACGGTGTCCTGTAGGAACTCGGGCGATCGACCCATCGCATCAGCGTATCGCCCACGGTCGCGCAGGGATTGTCTGGATCCGACGCGATAGATTTCTGGATCGAACGCACCAGTTCGGTCGAACTTTCGGGTTCAACGTCGACCATTGTAGTCGCGATCAGTTTCAATAAGTCATCAACGTCGTTGCCTCTTCGCTGTGAAAAGGTCGAAATTCCTTCTTCGCAGTGGGACCACCTAGCGGCGGTTCGTCGCCCAGTGGCCGCATCGACTAACCGGACTTGGCCTTGCTGGTCGATCAACAGGTTTTGCCCATGCACCGATCCGTGGGTCGCTCCGGTCCGATGCGCCGACGCGAGGCTGTACGCAACGGTCGCCAAATCATGAAGTGGGTTTCGAGTCATCGGTGAAGGACTAAGTTCGGAAACCGCGTTAAAGAGATCGCTTGTGCGAGCGAAAATCCATGGCCGGATGACCGCGAGATAGCGATCTTGCACCGTCGCAACGAGCGGCTGAACCCAAGCAGGGTGAGTCACCATCGATGCAGATTCGCAGATGTCCAAAGTCTGGCTCGTTTGCGAAACGCTCCATAGCGAAGGTAGTTCGACGACCTTCAATGCCAATGCAGTTCCATGAGTCTTGTCACGACCACGAAACAACCAATGTGCTGGTTGTCCATCGACGCCGTGTTCACCTGCCACACACCGGCCGCTGGCGAACCAGTTTGGTGCGGGCAGCGACATCACATCATCGGGCGGCTGGATCGCATCGGTCAGAAGTCTAGGATTTGACAGCACGCTGTCCGCAACTGGGGCGAACATGTCGACCGAAAAATCGTCTTGCTGTATAACCCCGGATGCCGAACCCGCGGACAAGTCGGCTGGAATCTCGTTGATTGCGAATAGTGCAGCAATCGGTTTTGCAAGGTTTGGAAACCTCGCAATGTAGGGCTCCGGTGCAATCAAATGACCTGTCTCTTTTGCCACACAGACCTCTGCGTCGATCACATCCAACAGGTTCGATTCGGACGCCAGCACCGGAAAATCGTTGACGTATTCTTCGACAGTTACCGTTTGACCGATTCGTCGACGATGCATCAAGTCGATGCAAATGAGGTCGACCAATCGGTTGTCATCGATGCGCGGATTCCCGATCAGTTGTGCCAAGCCAAAATGGGGATTCGCATTTCGCAATTGAGCGACCGCTTTGATCATTCCGTTGATCGACAGTTCGTCCCAGTCGAAATCGTGGGTCACGAAGCGTCTCCATCGGGCAGTCCCATTTCTCGGCGTACTTTGTCGAGTGCTCGGCGGATTCGCATTCGAGCGGTATCGGGTTTGATGCCCAGCGATTGTCCGATTTCACTCCAATCACGGTTTTCAAGCATCAGGTCGACAGCCGGAGCATCTGCGTCGTCCAAGACTTCGCGAATCCGATCGAACACCTCGCGGCGGATCGCAATTTGACTGGGGGTGGTGGCGGCCGAGGCAATTGCCATGTCTTCCGGTGGGACCGTTTCATTGCGTCGAAAGTCGCGGCATTGTCGGGCCAACATCCGGAACGTATCGATGACCTGGTTGTCGATCGCACGCATGATGTAAGACAACACTTCCTCGTGCGTTAGGCTCGGTCCATCGCTAGGTTTTGAATTTTGACTTCGAATCAAGTCAGCCATGACATCGTTGCAGATGTCCATCGATTCGGCTTGGCCAGTCAGTCCGTATTGTCGCAACCGTGTGCGGGCCCGTCGTCGAAGTTGATCACCGAACGACTGCCAGACGCCCTGCAGCGACAACGCGTCCGAGGCGTTGTCTTGTGGTGCCGGGGATGGATTTGCAGCGTCGTTCATGGGTGCGCGGGGGGGGGGGAGGAAGGCCGGAAGCCTCGAGATCGCCTCCAACACAGAAAGCGATATCAGGACCACCAAACGAACGAAGGAAGTGTGAAATTCCATTCGCCCCCATTATGCCACATCGGATCCGCTAAGAACGGCGATTGCTCATGCACGAAAGCCGTTACACAGGAACTCCGACGCGGGCATCCACTGCTATTCGTCGGTTTCGTCGTCAGCCGCTTCTGCCTTCGCGTCGGCGTCATCTTGCGCTGAACTTTGGCGCCGTCTGGCTTCGGAAAAGTTGCCCATCGCGTCGCGAACCGAGATGGCGGCAACAATGATTGCCATCGCCCAAGCGACGTACAACAACATGCCGTCGAGCATGACGCTAGCCAACAAGACTGCGATGACGGCCACGCCAGCGACCGCCAAATTGCACAGCCCGGCAATTTGAATGTTGCGTGTCTGGATATTCGCGCTATGGCTGATCGCGCCACGAGCACTTTCGTTTGCCAGTTTACGCATCGCCGACAGGTCGCTGCCGCGTTCAGGTGCCTGGGACCGAGGCACCAAGGGGGCGTTGGGGTCGATTGGACTTTGAGTTTCCGTGGCTTCGACTTCGTCGCCGTTCAGGCTCTCGCTTTTCTTGGTTAAAGTAGAAGTCGACATCGACAGCGATACGGTTTCTGGCTTGGTAGCTTCCAACGATTCTGGTGAGCCTTGAACCCGGTTGAGTAGCCGGTTCATGTAGGCTTCGATCGAGTCATCGTCGCCGTCTTCTGACACGGTTGTTTCGATCGATGTATGTTCTGCGGTTACGTCGCTGGTCGGTTGGTCAGCGTCTTCGGAAAAGGAAGAATCAGTATCACCGATCTCGTTAGCGTCTTCGGATGCTGGATCATCGAAATGGGCCGCGTCCGGTTCGCTAGTGGATTCGTCATTGAAACGGTCGTAGACCATTTCGGTGCGATCATATTCATCGTCGGGCAATTCGTCTTGCAACGCTGAAATCGGCGCATCATCGACATCGGACTCTTCGACATACTCGCGATCCCAGCCTTGTACTGAGTCGTCAGTCATGGAGGAATCAGATTCGTCTGCGTCGTGTCCCCACAGCGAAGAGCTTTCTGACACTGAGTCGTCGGCATCGACCACTGAATTCGACATCAAGAACGTACCATCAACGTCGGCCGCCGGGTCCCGGTCGTAATGTTCATCGTCTGCGAGTTGCGATTCGCATTGATTCGAATCGTCGTAGCCTGATTCCGCTTCGTTGAATTCAGCGTCATTCGAATTAACGATGTCGGACTCGGCTTCGATGTCCTTGATCAAAAGACTTGCCAGCGATCCACCAAACGGCGATTCGGCAGCCGCATCGTTTCCGTTGTTCGTGTCGGCGATTGCTTCGGGATTTGCGTCATCATGATCATCGCTGGCGAGATGGCTTTCGGCTTCGCTTTCCGAATGATCTTGGTCATACAGCGGCGCTTCGGCTTCGCCAGGTTCGTAGTTCCAAACCGAGGCCGAAAGATTGTCGTGTGCGCTGTCGGCGTTGTCTTGAACGACCGAATTGTCCGCTTCGGGTGTTTCATCCCATTCCGAATCTGGTTGCCATTGCGATGCGGGTTTCGGCTCTTGATGGTCACTCGAGTGATTATCAATCGACTCGCCCTGCAGTTGTGCAGCGTCGTCAGATTCTTGGTCGTTTGGTGTCGACGCATCGGCCCACTGGTACGTCGGCCACACTTCATCCTCGTCGGCTTCGGATACCGGTTCCTCCGTAACGAGTTCTCCGGCAGCAAAAGGTGCTTGTGCTTCCGGTTCGTATTCCGGCTGGCAATCCAGAGCGTCTGCTGCGTTGATCGCCCCAAGATCGATTGCGTTGTCGATTGCCAGTTGCGACTCGGAATCATCAGCATCCGACTCGGTTTCGTCCGTAAATCCGTGACCTAGCAAAGCAGCGCCAATCGCAGCAGATCCGAATGCGGCCGCACCAGCGATCGGTGAATCATCGCTGTCTTCACTGGTTCGTAACGCGGCTTCGCTTGCGATCCGGGATGCTTCTTCTTGACGTTTTTGCTCGGCATCGTCCAGACGTGCAAGCGTCTGTTCGTAGTCCGACTTCATCTCTGCCAGTTTCATGTTGGCAGCATCCAGTTCGTCTCGGAGCGAATCGAACGCTTCGTGTGTCGGTCGAGTTTCTGCTTCATCACGTTCGCGCTGGACCAGATCCAATCGAGAGGTAATGGACTCGTTGGCTTCGCTCAACTGTGCGACTTCGCCGTTGGCACGGGCAAGTTCGAGTGACAGCTGGTCGATTGCCGCTCGCAACTCGTCGGCTTCGGCGATCCAACTTTCGCGGTCTGTGTCGCCACGCTGGTTGCTTTGGGCGACCAGGGATTCAAGTTGGCGAACGGATTGGCAAGCTTCTTCATAGTCGTTGCGCAGGCGAGCTGATTCTTCGCTAGCTTCGACCACGGATGCCTGTAGCAGTTCAACCTTTGCACGCAATTCGCCGATCAACTTTTCGCTTGCCGCAAGTTCGGCTTCGTGATCGTCGTTGGACTCGGATCGCAGTCGTTCCAACTGGGCTTCCATCTCTTCGATGCGAGCTTCTGCACTCAAACGGAGTGATTCCGAATGGGCATGCGCATCAATTGCTTCGTCCCTCTGGCGAGCCAGTTCTTCGCGCAATTCTTCATGTTCGCTCTGTTGGCGACCCTCGTGAGCCGACAACTGATGTTGCTGTGACGACAGTTCATCAATTTGCTGATTGAGCGAATCGAATTGTTCACGCATCCGAGCGACGGCTTGCGTGGCTGATTCCGCTTGCTGGCGTGATTGAGCAAGCTGACGCGACGCCTCTTCAAGTTTGCCGCGGTATTCGATTTCTTGACGACGAAACTCAGATTCACGCTGATCGAGTTCGTGTTGGTGGTTTTGAGTTTTTTGACGCAGATCGATGAGATCTTGCTGGCGCTGCAGATAATCGTCGTGTAATTGCAGCACCGACGACTCTTGCGTTTGCAGCCGAGACTCGCGACGGTGCAAATTTTCGGCTCGCGACCACAACTCGGTCTCGCGACCGCGAAGAGTCGATTCGCGTTGATCGATTCGCTGTTCGCGTTGATCGCACTCAACCTGGCGTTCACGCCACTGATCAATCTCGCGTCGCAGTCGTTCTCGCCAGATCACGTCGTCGGCCGATGGCAGCGCAGATCGCGACGTCGAATGATCATGCGGGGATGGTTCCATGCTGGTTGGTGGTTGCGACGGTTGCGGTCCGGAACTGAAAACCGACGTTGATGATCTGAGCGGGGGACGCAATGGCGAATCGGCAAAGTGGTTTTCCAGATTCTCAGAAACGCTTGACGAGACCGAAACCAACTCAAATTGATAGGTACCCAAGCGCATCACGTCGCCGACTTGCAATGATGCTTCGGTTTTTCGAATGCCGTTGACTTCGATTGGTACCGAATAGGCGCGGACAAGCACACGGATGCGGTCGCGAATCAAAACCGCGTGCATCGGACGAAGCGCGTGGTCGTTCAAACGGATCGAACAACCTTCGGCGCTGCCGAATGTGTAACGGCTTCCCGTTAATCGCAAGCGTCGAACGGGCGACCCCGACCGGATGACCCGAAACTCGATACAATCGATTTCGTTTTCGGCATTGCCCGGTGGTTTCCACTGCGGCGAACGTCCGGCCAAGGTGTCTTCGGAAACGGCAGAAGACTCCTGGTGATTGGTTTGCAAAGCATCTTCCACTAATGGCGCACCAGGGATCGGTGCTCCGATGATTGGCATAGTGAAGGGCGCGTTGTCGTTGGACTCGAAGCCGGCACCGACATAGCTGGCATTCAAGGGCGATTCGCTGGCGTGTTCCGTACTCACCGTCACTATCCCTTTTCTGGTCGAACAAATCCGTATTTGGGTGCGCGCCAACACCCAATAGTGTCGGCGCAACCTTACCCCGTCTCTTTTTCGGACTTCCGAACCGATGGGGTGAGTCAATCTGGACCGACTAGACCGCTTTTAGCATCCTGACAGAATTTGGAAACGCCAATCTTGGACTGCTTGTGTGGCTCTGCGGAGGGGTTTTTGGTGTGATTTGTGGGAATGTCCTCCCTAAGGCAGTAAATATCAGTCGGAAAGTAGTGCTATCAATGGGGTCGCAAATCCTTTGCAAACCCTAAGTTAGGTACCGATGGGTCGACAAAATGGCAGGTTTCGTCAAGTAGGAAGGTGGAAAGTTTGCCTATGTTCGTATCATTGAGCGAACTAACCTGTGAGTGGCACTTTGCCACTGATTGTGGGAAACCAACTTCCCCGGCAAGCCGTATAGACCTTCCCGACAGATCACAACGACTTGAAATTGGTGTTCAAAACGGTTTGTACCCCCACCCCGCCCAATCGCGGCGACCTTCTTTTCCTGATGAGGTAAATGCGATGTCCAGAAGTGAATCGATCAAAAAGCTACGAGACCAGTTGGTTCGTCGCCGCGATGCCTTGCATCGAGCGCTCGAAGGCGACTTAAGTCTGTTGCGAGAATTACACCAAGAGAAAACCGGCGACATTTTGGATGCCGCGGCAGACACAGCCCAAGACGAATTGAATAGCCAGCTGATTGAAGCAGAAAGCCGAGAGCTCAACGCGATCAATGATGCCATCGGTCGGTTCGATGCGGGAATGTTTGGAAACTGCGATGGATGCGGTAAGCCGATTCCATTGTCCCGTCTTCGCGCTATTCCTTACGCAACTGATTGTATCGATTGTCGACGAAAGGCCGAATCCAAGAACGGTAGCGGAACGACGGTTTTGTGGAATCGTGTCTTTGATAACGCCGAGGTGGACTCGGTTTAACCGAACGATCGTTGTGATCGTTTCTTAAGTCATGTGTCAAACCAAGAACACACCGAAGCGGCCGAACAATTGTTCGGCCGTTTTTTAATGCGCCGTCGATAGCGGTTCTTACAAATGACCCGCTCAGGGATACCAACGAAAGCTTATGAAAAGCTGGCCCGTGGTAGTGGACGATGCCTATGATTGCACCAACCTCCCGGTCTTCCTCCGTCTTGCCGATCGATGCATTCATGGTTCCATCTTTTATTCCCAAGCTAGCGCGGCGCAGCTTGTTGTTGTGCTCCGTTACGGCGCTATTGCCGTGCCAGGCCTTTGCGCAAACAACGCTGCCTCAGGCGCCGACCTATCTGAATCAAGATCAAAACCACGACAACCAATCGGTGAGTGTGCGACGTATGTCGTTGGACTCGCCTGGGATGTCATCGGTTTCAGTCGACGCCCAGCGCGAGCGACTGTTTAATGAATTAGCCGAAGAGTTCAGCACGTTTGATCGCTTGGGTCACTTGGTTCGCCGTGTGTCACAGTTGGTAAAGCCGAGCGTGATTCATATCGAAGCCCACAAGACCGAAGGGAGTGGTGGATCGCGCCAATCCTACGACGAAGCTGGTAGTGGTGTGATCATTACCGCAGGCAAAGGCGAAAGCTGGGTGCTGACGAATCGCCACGTGATCAATGGCGCCGCACCGAAAGAGATTCGATTGCGGGCGGCTGATGGTCGCGAGTTCTATCCGGACCGAGTTGTATCCGACGCGAGTACCGATGTTGCGATCATGCGAATCGATATGCCCGATCTGCCGCCAGCACGCATCGGTAACAGCGAATCGATCGAGATCGGGGATTTCGTGATCGCGATCGGCAGTCCTTTCGGGCTAAGCCATTCGGTGACCTTCGGCATCCTGTCGGCCAAGGGTCGGCGTGATCTGTCGCTGGGTACGCAAAAGATTGACTTGCAAGACTTTTTCCAAACCGACGCAGCGATCAACCCTGGCAACAGCGGCGGGCCGCTGTTGAACTTGCGAGGCGAAGTGGTTGGGCTCAATACTGCGATCGCAAGCAGTAGTGGCGGCAGCGAAGGGATTGGATTCGCGATACCGATCAACATGGCGTTGAATGTCGCCGAACAACTAGCGACGACCGGTCGTCTGCAACGCGGTTATCTTGGCGTGACGCTGGACCCGGATTTCACGACCGCCGACTTGATCGCGTCGGGATATGACTTCTTGCAAAGCGGTGCGCTAGTCAAGAACGTTCGCAGCGGTTCACCGGCCGAGCAAGCGCATCTGCAACGCGGCGATATCATTGTCGAATTTGGCGGTCGCGCGGTTGAAAGCGATGATCACTTAGTGGCACAGGTCGGGTTGACCCAGGTCGGTAAGAGCACGCCGATGATCATCTATCGCGAAGGCAAACGGTATCGCACCGAAGTCAGTCTTACCGACATGCCGTAAGACCGCCGTTAAACCATTCGCATGGTTTTCCATTTGCCATAGGCGAAACGCAGGGTCATCGTGGTGGCCAGCATCCAGATCCACACCGCAATGATGGTCCACCACCAACTAAGACCGTTTTGATCGGGTTCCCATGTGAACCCGATAGCAATCGCCAACAGGGATGCGCCGACGCCGCCGATCAGCACGAACCAGGTATCACCGGCGCCGCGTAATGCGCCGGCCAATATCAACTGCACCGAATCAAAGACGACATAAATCGCGACGTACTTCAGTAGTCCCCGACCTAGACGGATCGCTTCGATACTGCTGGAATCACCGACGCTCTTTTCGTACAGCGACATCATCACGTCTGGAATCGCAAGGTAGCCCACCATCCAGATTCCGCTGTAAATCAGTCCAATCGTCAAGCTCGCATAGACGCTTCGAACGGCTCGGGCGGGGCCACTTTCGATCAAATGCCGTCCCATCAAAACAGAGGCGGCAATTGAGACGCCGACCAGTGGGATGAAGGCGACCATGTTGAAATTGATCGCCATCGTGGTCGCGCGAAGCGGGATGTCGCCGAGAGTTCCGATCCGCAGAACCATCACTGTGAATCCGCCAGCTTCGGTCAGGTACATCAAACCGGTGGGTAGTCCAAAGTAAATAAGATTGCGAATCATCGGCCAGTCGATGCCGAATCCAGCGATCAATCGGTATCGGGTTTGATGAGTCGGTCGCAGCAGCATCGCGACATACACGACGACTTTGAACCAAAAAGCGATCACGCTTCCGATCGCGGCACCGGCAATGCCCATTGGCAGAAGCTGGATACCAAAGACGGGATCAGGCCCAAAGCCGAAGATCAACACGATGTCCAGGACAACATTGATCAATCCCGATGCAATCGAAACCCACATGATCACGGACGTTCTTTCAGTTCCGCTGAAGAATCCACTCAGTGCGGTCTCTAGAACGTTTCCAACCGCGCCGATCAACAACAGACGCAGATAGGTCGATTCCAGCGACACAAGTTCGTCGGGTTGCCCGGTGGCACGCAACAGCCAGGGTGCGTGGTACGCAACTGCTGCGAACAATGGCAGGAACGCTAACGAGAGCCATACCGATTGCCATAGAAATCGGCCGACACGGTGCGATTGTCCTGCGCCGATGTACTGGCTGATGATCGCGCCGGTCATTGACGCGATCCCAACCGGTAAACACACCATCACCCAAAACAGAGTGCCGCTGGCCATCGACGCACTCATCGATGCGCCGTCATAGCTGAGTAAGAAAGTACGGTCGGCGAAAAGTACCAGCGAGAACGTTCCCGTGCTGATCATCAGCGGGATCGCAATTCTTAGAACTTCTTTAATTGATCCCCGAAACGAATCGTCGATTTGCGAATCGGTCGGTGCTGGATCACCGGCAGCCGGATCACCGTGTGATGGGGCGTCGTTCATTGGTGGCTATCGCTTGGCGAACTTTCCGGTCGCATAATAGCTAATCACGGCCGCGATAACGCCCGCGACTAGGCCGCCCAGGTGGGCGCCGTTCGCCACGTTGGGGATGTAGGGGGTCATGCACACGACTAACCATCCCAGCATCAATACGACGTTGATGGGATCCAGACTGATGGGATACGTCAAATCAAGCGTCGGCCGGATCCAGAGATAACCAAATAAACCATAGACTGCACCGGAGGCACCGATCGCGAAGGGGGTGCCGTGCATCGAAACGGGTAGCCAATCCAGTGGTGGAAGGGAAACTTGCAGCATCATGCCAGCGAGCTGAGTCACCAGCAGCAGCAGTGTAAAGAACAGTGACCCGTGCAGTCGTTCAATCACGGATCCCAGGAAGAAGATCCACAGCATGTTAAACGCGACGTGAAATTCATCACCGTGTAAAAACATCGGAGTGAACAACCGCCATACCTGGCCTTTGCGAATGGAAACGTACGGATCGTTACTCGACTTGGCGTAATCCTGGCGCTCGGCAAACGACAGTGCCCGATAGACGCGTTGTTCAATCGTCACTTCGCCCGGTTTGGCAGAGCCGCGTGGCTTGCCAAAGTTGGTCGTAAAGCTGACGATGACCGAAATGACGATGACAGCGATGGTGACGGGAAACGACTGTTGTCGAACGCGGCCACCGAGCGATCGGCGAACAATCTCGGACGGATGACGCGAGTGAGTTGGAGGCTCGCTTGATGCGGCTGGCTTGGGGGCCGGGCCGGATGATCCCGAGTCGGTTGGCGAACCTGCCGCCGCCTGTCGTAGTTTGGCGATGCGATCGCTTTCGCGGCGGATTCGATCGTCTCGAAGTTGGTTCGCTTGATCGGTCGCGTTGAAACGATCGGCATCGGGACTGGCAACAAATTCAGCAAGCGACGATCGGGCTTTGTCCACATCCTTTTCATCGCGGGCCCAGACATCCCACTGGTCACCGTCGGCCGCCAAAAGTTTGGTTTCGACGGATTCCGTGTACAGAAAATCGGCGAATTTCTTGGCCGTGGATTTGTCAGGTAGGGTGCCGATTCGCCGCATGAAGGTGTCCGGGGCTGTCGGAGGGAATGGACGTCGTCAGGCTGGTTTGAATCCCTCGTTGTACGTGGAAACTTGGAATTTGGCACTCCCACCTGGCGTGAAGCCGCAGCGAAAGCACAATTTGGGGAAGAAATCGCCGCTTCGGGGGCTGCCGTATACGCCTAAAACGCCGAAAAAACGAGCTTTTCAAGGTCCGATGGTTCGATGTTGGATGCTTGCGCTTGCCGCAGACTGGTCAAGCTGAATATCATGGGGGCGGATAAGCGACCGATCGCGATGGTCCGCTATGAAAAACAACTTCACCGACATCGTCCAAGACGAAGGGTTGAATCGAAAGATGGCAGTTAAAATTACCGAACGAGCCGCCGAAGAGGTCAAGCGTTTCCAAAAGGAACACAACTTCGGTGACGACATGGTGTTGCGAATCGGCATTGCAGCAGGCGGCTGTAGCGGATTCAGTTATACGTTGAACTTTGACGACAGCTATGACGACAAAGTCGACACCAAGTACGACCATCACGGCGTCGCTGTTGTGGTCGACAAGAAGAGTGCCCTGTACTTGGACGGAACCACCGTCGATTGGTACGAGAGCCTCGAAAAGCAAGGCTTCACGTTCGAAAACCCAAATGCGGTGAAGAGCTGCGGTTGCGGAAGCTCGTTCCAAGCCTAGTGATGGCTTGTTCACGCTTGCGATGAGCCGAGACAAATAATAAAGCCGTCCGTGGATTCCACGGTCGGCTTTTATTTTGCGATGTTAGATCATCGCCTTGAATGCAAGGCCGAACTCAGGTCTGCGGTCGCGCCCGCATCAATCCGCGTTTCGTTGTAACCGCACGGCAACGTCGGTCTCGAAAGGCATCAGCTTGATCGACATCGGTTCGCCTTTCTGGGCGCTGGCGTGGGTCACCGTTTCCTTCCCCGTTTTGGTGTCGATGGTGGCCACTTGGTAGTTCCCGCGAGGGAGTTGCACTTTGATCGAAGCACCCTGGATCGTTTGCGTGAACGATTCGGGCGACTGATCTTTCAAACGCCCCGGCAGCTCGAGGTGCGCGTATACGAGCCACTGGCTCGAAGCGTCACCAATGGCCGATACGACCAAATCATTCGACGCCGTCGCAAATCTTTTTGGCAGTGGATGAAGTTCGGGCAACGGCAACCGGTCGAATACTCGTTTGAGGATGCCCAGTTGTTGCCGGAGCTTTTTGCTGCCGCCACCAGGCGACGTGTAACCCGATTGGGTGCCGCCAGGATGTTCGACGCTGAATGAGTAGTCCAAGTTGTTGTAGGTTGCTCCGCCGGCCACCAAGAAATCCCAAGCCTCAGTTCGATAAAGAAAATCAGCATTTCCGCGAAACCCCGTTTCGTTTTCGCCGATCACACCACGCACGTTCGCATTCTCGGCAACGACGATCGGCGGATGGCAGTAGTGGAAGTTGAAAATGGAAACCGCCGGATGAGGCGATTGAATCTGTTCTGACTTGTTGGCAACATTCACTGAGATCAGATGGGATGTGCCGATCGCTTTCTGTTTAGCGACGATCGCATCGATGATCGCGTTTTGCCATGCTTTGGTGACGCCGCCGAAGTACGGTTCGTTGCAGATTTCGATGTAGACATTGTCATACGGAGCAATCGATTCGGACAACTTTTCGGCAAGCTTTTTCTGTGCCGCAAAAAGATCATCGCGATCGGTTGTAAAGACCTGCAGCGAACCGACGTCACCGACTCCGTTCACGTTGTTCCGGACGTTCATCGGATTGACGTCCCAAATGTTTGGCTTGTACATCGGGCTGAACAAGCAAAGTTCGACGACGATTCCTCGCTTGGATGCTTCCTCGAGAATCTTGTTCAGGCGATCGAAATAGGCATCGTTCCACTTGGTCAGATCAAAGATCGGCGAACCATCGCGATGCGTCTTGTCCGTACGCTGCCACGGACACATGAAATCATCGTCGGTGGGTGCGAGCGTGTTGTTGGTGATCCCGAACGAACCAGGAACTTCACGATAGGCCCCCGCAAAGATGCGGGTGTGATTGAGTCCATCGGACGCTAACTCGTTTAGATACGCATCAATGTCAAACGCTGCGTTGCATAACAGACCATAGTGTTCGCCCGACGTCACCAAAACGGTCGGCTGGCCACGGAACAAAAAATAGCGAGCGTTTGTCGGGTGCAACGACAACGGTTCGGCGAAAGCCGAATGACAGACGGCAAGACAAGCGCTGAGCATCGCGATGCAAAAACAATGGGACGATTGCGGATGATTCATAGCGGGATCTCGTTAGCGGAATAGAGTCGCCATGTCAGAAAAAAAGCCGACCGTGGATTCCACGGCCGGCTAAGTCTGTGACAACCAAAAAGGTGACGACTAAAACAGTGAGGTTTTAGAACAGCGATGATTCGGTCAGGTATTCGGTCAAGGCTGCGTCGTTTGTGTCATCGCTATCATCCGTCGGAAGTCCGAACTGTTCGCCAGACGCAGCGTTGCCCGGGATTTGCTTCAGCCCGTTGATGACCAACAGAGCGTCAAAGGCAGTGACGAATCCGTCACCCGATGTATCCACAAATCCGCTAAACAGACGCGGGACCGATACCGATGCGTTATTGCCATAGCGGCTGAGGAAGTTGATGATTCGAAGCGCGTCGACTGGCGATACCAAGTTGTTGGCATCGACGTCCAACCGATCACGTTTGTTGGTCAATGCATCGGCACCAGCATTGACCGTTAAGGCGAACGTCTGGTCCGTCTTCAGTTCAAGCGGTCCCGGTTCGAATGCGCGAAGCGTTAGGTTGTGCGTTCCCACGGAATTCGGGGTTGCGTATCCAGAGAGTGTCCGTGTCGCCGGGTTGAAGTTCAACCAACTTGGCAGCCGTCCGCTCTGATCAAACACCGAAACAAAGAATTCGCGTCCTTCGGGATCCGAGATTGCACCTTCGGGGATCACAAATTCGTAGAACACGCCGCTTTCGAGCGTCGTCGAGGCGGGCGGATCGCTGCTAAACGTTGGCGCTTCGTTGACGCCATTGACGATGATGTTGATGACACGTGTGCTGGACAGGCCCGCCCCGTCCGTGACTTGAATTTCGATCGTCAATGGTTCGGATTCAACGTCAGCGTCAAACGTTGCCTCTTCGGCGACTCGCAAGAATCCGGTGGCCGAGTCCAATGTGAATCGATCAGCCGCGTTTCCGCCGACCACTGCAAGGGTGGCAACGTCGTTTGGATCGGGGTCGGAAACTTGGATACGGCCGACCAAAGTTCCTGGGACGGCCAACTCGGAAACCACGATTCGCTCGGTCGTGATGATTGGATGATCGTTCGCGTCGGTTAGATTGATTCGATAGGTGACGATGTTGGACGTATCGGATCCGGTCGTGGTGACGCGGAAGTGAACCGTTTGGGTTGGCTTGGTTTCGAAATCCAGGTTCGCCGCTTCGGCAATGGTCAAGATTCCGGTCGCGGGATCGAACGCAAAGTTTGCGGCATCGGATCCTTCGAGCAATGCGATTTCCGTCGCAATTTCGGCACCATCAGGATCGGACGAAGTCAGCGTTGCGACGACATCGCCGGCAACCGCGTCTTCGGCAACGGTTGCTGAAGTCGTCGTCAGGACAGGCAACTCGTCAACGTTGTTGATCGTGACGGTGATCGTTGACTCAGCGGCCAGCGGCGGTGCGCCGCTGTCGATGGTGCGAACCCGCAGCGTGTACGAGTTGCCTTGTTCGAAGTCGATGCTGACGCCTTCGCGAAGAATGACTTCGCCGCTTTGCGAGACACGGAACAGATCGGCGCCGGTGCCACCGAGCAATTGGAATGTGTGCGTTTGATCAGCATCAGGGTCACTAGCGACGAGTTGTCCGATCAGACGCGTGGCAGGATTTTCGTCAGTGACGATTTCAGTCGTGGCAATGGTCGGTGGATCGTTTTGATCAGCGACTTGAATGACCTGTTCGTATTCGGTCGACGCAGCGGGATCTGCATCGTCGCTGACACGGACCACAAAGCGAAGCTGCTGAGCGACTTCGAAATCGACGGCATCTGCATCGACAAGTGTCACCAAGCCAGAAACTGGGTCGATCGTGAATGCGTTTTGGTCAGGCCCACCGACGATGGCAAAACTGATCGTTTGTCCCAGCCCACCCTCGGGATCAGTCGCGGTGACTTGTCCTAGGCTAGTGCCTGCAGGCGTGCCTTCGGTGACCAAGAACATTGCTTGATCGACCACGGGAGCTTCGTTGATATTGGTAAGCGAGATGGTGACGCGAGTGATTACGGTGATGAACGGGTCGGTGATGGCGACGTCGAAGGTGACTTCGGGTGATGCTTCGAAGTCGAGTACGGTGTCCGGGCCGACGGTCAGTTCGCCGGTCGTCGAATCGATTAGTACACCGATCGTGTTATCACCCAGGATGGCGAACGTTAGGGCTTGTCCATCAAGTTCCGTTGCCGGGACGGTTCCGAGCGAAGTTCCAATGGCTGGATTTTCGTTGGTCGTGATTGCGTACTCGGCTTCGACCACGGGGATCGAGTTAGGCCGAACGTTGGATCCGACGACGAAGTTTTCGTACTTGTCGATCACGATCGGCGTGCTCGAAAGACCTAGCAGCGGGTTATCGGGATCGGACTGAACGACGATGTCGTATTCACCAGGGAATAGTCGCTTGATTTCGTATTTGCCGTTCTCGTCGGTGACGGCGGTGGCTTCGGATTGCTTGTACGTGAATCCGTCCAGGCGTCCGAACGGGCTGGAACCAGTGACTTCGGTGCTGCCATAGGCAATTGCGTAAGCGATGTCGTCCGCGGCGACGGTGATGGTTTGACGGTTCGCGCCGATCACGGGGCGGCTAGTAATTTCGCCGATCAGTTCGTCGTTGGAATTGTACGCTTCTAGTTTTCCATAGACGGGGTTATTGGAGTTCTGGGCGCCGATTGCGACGATGGAAACTTCGCTAGCGGGGCGATCGAATTCAAAACGCAGTTTCCGAATTTCGCTAAAGAAATCGATCCCAACGTGTGAGTAAATGAAGTTGTTGCTGGTGATGAACGAGTTTCGTTCGCGGACTGCTTGGACTTCGAAATTGATTGGTTCGTTGTCGTCACCTGCGGTTGAAATCGTCACACCGGGGAAAGCGTGAGTTAGTGGAATCGTCGGCAGCACAAAGTTTGGGTTGAATCCGACATCGGCCAAAATTTGGTTGACGATGACATTGGGATCGGCGCTGCGCGAAATCGTGTCTTGAATGCCGTTGCCGTTTTCATCGGCCAAGATCGTGTAGCCTACCGCTGGCGACGGCGGCAGCACGGTTGCGTCGGGGTTGGCAGGATCCAGCGGTGACGTTTGTAAGATTGTGCCACGGACACCACCAACAAAGTTAGCTTCACCGAAGTGATCCAGTGATCGTTCCAAAAAGAACATCGATTCGGGCAGGTGCGGTCCAAAGCCATAAAGTTCAAGCAAGTCTCCGCTGCTGTCACCGGATGATTCCACGGCGGTTCCGATGATCCAGTCGTCGGGGCTGCTGCCGACCGACTCGCCAACACGTGCGACATAGCCGCTGCCGTTGGAAACGACGATCGGTGTCCCCGGTTCGACGGTGCGCAGCGTCGGGTCTTCGGATAGTTCTTGTTCGGCCAACAGGATTTGGCCGTAAGCTTGTTCGCCGTTGCCGACAAATGTGTGTGCTGAAACCGAGTCCAATACGGTCCAGTTTGATTTCACGCCATCAGGATCGGCCAAGCCGTCGTCGTCCAAGTCGATATCGTCGCCAATGCCTGGTGCGATTTCGGACCGAATCAAAAAGAAACCGTTCTGGCCGATCAACGTCCCACCGATCCGGCCATCATTTGTATCGATGTCCGAGTAAATGCCATTGGGCAAACCAGCAAATCCATTTCCGGTGCTGGTCAATACAGCGCTGCCCGCGGCAATCGCATGGGGACTGTCGAATTGCGAAAGCACTAAGTAGCCATTCGCGCCAAGTGATTGGTTGCTGAGGTCAAAGATCTCTTGGATTTGTCCTTGGGTATTGTCGTCTTCGCTGACCACGACCAGGTATGTATTCGAAGGGAGTTGCCCACCCGGCAAGCCACGCAGTTCGACCAATTGATCGGTGTCACGGCTAGCAAACAACGGATCAAGCACGAGTTCGCTGATCACGGTGGGGTAGTCGGTTTCGACATCGCGGGTTGGTTTGACACGGGTGATGCCAAAGTCCACCGAAACCAGGTCGGTATCGCCGACGGTCAGACGATGCGGATTGTTTCCGCGCGTGGTGTAGAACAACGACTCCGCTGGGGTGCGCGACGACGCTTGAAAACCGTCGCTGATCGCTCCGGTTTCGGGATCGACTTTGATCACGGACGTTCTGGCATCGTCGCCCTGATCGAACATCACAAAATCGGTGCCGTTGAATGCCAGCGACCAACTGTCCAGCGGGCGAGAAGCGGTGCCAAGAATGGTGCCGACGCCATCGGTCGTGAATTGGAAGAATCGGTCGCTGTTGTTATCGAAACCGACAATCCGGTCGCGGACTGGGTCAAAGGTCAAGTCGCTGACATTTGCCAAGTCGATCGTCGCGGCACCATCGGATGGAATGCCGGTCGCGACCAAAGAGGGGTAGTACGACGTGCTGCCGCCAACGATGCCCAGGTCGGTCGCCTTGCCTGTGACCGGATCGACCGAACCGATTTGAATCGTCGAGCTGAAGAAGGATGCGAACAGCGACCCATCATTTGCCACCGTCAACGAAGTGAAGATTGGTGATGATGGAAAACCGCGGTTCGGTGCCCGGTTAGCGATGCCTGTCTGTGGGTCGAACGTGTAAAGGTGCGATGGGTCGACCATGTAGTGCGTCCCGTCGGGACCGATATCGAAGCCTTGAATTCCCGAGATTGTTCGCCCTTGGTATTGAATGGGAATCCCGGCATCGACGACACCGGTCGCTAGGTCGATGCTGTGGAAAGTCGATGGGGAACTGACACCGAACAGGTTGTCGTCGGCACCGAAACTGATCGCGTCGATCGATGTTGACAGCGTCGAGACCGTCACTCCAGAAGATTCCGAGTTGTCAAAGGCAAACTGTTTGATGTCGTTGCCTTGCAGCCCAAAGATCACACCGTCGCTGCGAACGTCAAGTGTGCTGGCGAACGGCGACAGAAATCCGCGAGTAATTTCGGTGGCCGTTTTCGTAGCTGTGTCGATGTCATAGAACGTGCTGCCACCGCCCATCCCACGAAGTGCAGCAGTCGAAGCGACCGGCGTCCGCAAGGCTCCCGTTTCCGCGTCAACTGTTTTCAAACGCAGCGCACCCGATTCGCGTATCAAGGTATAGATCGTGTCGGTTTCTGCATCGTAAGCCAAACCTGCAACCGTTTCTTTGCCCGTCTCGGCCAACAATGATTCTTGGCCCGTCAGCGGATCAATCGAATAGATCGCATCGCTATTAAAGTTGATGCCGACAAGCATGCCATCGTTGGTTCGCACTAGACCGTGCATGCGCGTGGTCGACGGTGTGCCGATCGTCACCACATCGCCGCTCTCGCTCATTTCAAACAACTGAGTCGGCGCGGGGCCCTCGCCTTCAAAGGTCGTCAGGTAACCGGTGCCCAGATACGCACGAGGACTGGTTTGATCAGCCGCGTCGGCAAGCACACGAATGTTGTAGTCGCCTGCGCCAAGACTTTCAAACTGGTACTGGCCGTTCTCGTCGGTCGATGTGAACAGTTCGCCAATTGCGAATTGGCCGTCGTTGTTAGCGTCGACATAAACGCGCACGTCTGCTGCACCGACTTCGGCATCGTTGCGGATACCATCGCCGTTGGTGTCGATGAAGACTTCGCCACCAAGCGAAGCGAGCAAGCAACGCGGTTCAAGAGACTCGAGCATTCGGCGGCGACGGTCGCGAGTTCGGTTGGCAGTGGCGCGTCGATGGGAATACTTCGAACAAGACGACTTGGACATGGCGAGAACTCGTAAGGAAGTCGGATGAGAAAGGTGCAAAAGCAATGATCGAAACAACACAAGCGTGCGCGAGCGAGAATGAATTGGCCCACACGATCGTGTGTTGCCACAAAAACTAATACTCGGCGACGTCGTCGTCTCGGACTCAAGGGTTAGACGCCTCTAGATGCAGGCGCATCTGGGTTCAGGCGAATCGTGGGTTCAGACAACTTGAATTGTGACCCCGGATAATCGTCACAAGCGAATTTGCCTAAACCTTCGTAACGCCCTAGGATAAGTCTCCGGACGGCCCAGAACAACTCAAAAGAAACACTCTTGCGGGTGGTTTTCGTAATCGTTTGCCTCGACTGGTCCGTCGTCATTTGGATTGTCAGGCCGTTTACCCGCCGGTTTTTCGGCTGACGAAAGTGACACAATGCGTTCGATTGGTTTATCGAACTGATGCAACGGCATACTCCGGCGGTTTATCCCCAGCGAATCACGAGCGATGGAATTCTCTGCTGACTTCACGGCGATCGATTTCGAAACGGCCAATCGCCGCCGCGACAGTGCTTGCCAATTGGCGGCGGTCGTTGTTCGAGGCGGCCAAATTGTGGATTCGGCGATGTGGATGATCCGCCCCGAACCGCTGTATTTCGCCGCCGGAAACATTGAAATTCACGGGATCACGCCCGCAAAAGTGCGTCAAGAACAGCTTTTTGGCGGTCTTTGGTCCGAGATATCGGCGAAGATTGGCGATGACTGCATCGTTGCCCATAATGCTAGTTTTGACATCGGAGTTTTGATCGCGTGCCTGCGACAGGCTGAGCTTCCCGTCCCCGAGTTGTCCTTCACCTGCACTCGCGCGGTGGCCCGGCGAACATGGCCGCATCGTCCACGATTCGGGCTCAAACCGCTTGCGGAGTGGTTGGGAATCCGATTTCGGCACCATGATGCCCTGGAGGACTCGATCGCTTGTGCCAAGATCATGCTGGCGGCGGGAATCGATCGCGAAGCGGAATCGCTACCCGCCCTCGAAAAAACGCTGGCGATCAAACGAGGCCAAGCGGGCGAATGGGGTTACCGGGGACCTCGGTCAGGGGCGGCTCGGCGGACTTCTTCATATCGGAAATCGAATCAAGCATCGATTACTCGGACGGCTGCACCGATCGCACCCGCGACAACAGCCGGATCGCCGTTTCTCTATCCCGGTCAAACCGTTGGCAGCGTCGGTGAGACCAAAGCGGGGTTCACGCGATCGGCGAAGTCGATGGGGAGAGTTGTCCTTTCGCCCGTTTCGGCATCGATCGATGTCCCGGCAATTGACGTGCAACGGTTGATGATCCGGGCTGAATTCATCCGGCCGCTCGACGGGCAATGCGTTGTTTTCACCGGTCGGCTGGGCAGTCTCAGTCGCCTGGAGGCCGAGCGTTTGGCGACTCGCTTGGGGGCCGTTTGCCAACCGGACGTGGATGATTCGACCTGTCTATTGGTGCGCGGTCAGCCTGATTCCGTTGCTACGATCAGCGAAAAAGAAGCAGCAGTTCATCACCGAGTTGATGCGGGGCAATCAATCCGGATTGTGGACGAGGCCGAGTTTTTGGGGCTGGTCATCGCTCCAACGCCTGGAAGTGCCTGAACCGTAGCCACATGATGTAACCACATGACGGCATCTGTTTGTCATATTTGTTGCGCATCGCCGCTCGCACTGTGGGCTCTGGTTTCTTGGGCCACAGGAACGCTACCTGGCCTTCGAACACTGCAACAAACGGTGTCACGAACATCGAACTGGCACACTACCGAACTCGCCCAACACCAGAAACTTGGCTCGATCAATGAAATTGCGAACCACTCTTGCGCTTACGATATTAACGGTCGGATTGACGCTGATCGGCGGAATCAGCGTCGGATCGGCTGTTGCCGACGACCAAAATCAAAACCAAGACGAACAAGAAGACCAAGTGCAAGATTCTGATCAAGACGAGCCCACCGTTTCTCAGCGGTTCAATCTGCCGATCAAAACGGGTGGCGGCACTCAGTTGTGGACCGATCATGTTTATCGAAGTGGTTGTCGAATCCAACAAAATTCGTTGACTGGCCATTGGCGACTGATCGACGAACAGGATGTGCGACGCGCGTGGGGGAGTCGTGACGCTTGTCAATTAGAACTGGATCGACTGAAACCGTTGATTGCAGGTGTGCCAACCGTGCCGCGACACGTTGTGGTTCTGTTGCACGGATTGATGCGAACTCATCATTCGATGAAGCCGCTTGAAACGACGCTGTCCAAAGCAGGTGTCGATGAGGTGATCCGGTTCGCGTATGCGTCGACACGAAGTTCGATCAGTGATCACGCCGCGGCACTTCGCGAAGTGATCGAAGCGATGCCTGCCGATACCCAGTTCAGTTTCGTCGGGCATAGCATGGGCAACATCGTCGTGCGTCACCTGTTGGGAGACTTGCAACGCGACGGTGATCCTGCGGGTGTGATTCCCCGTTGTCGTTCGATGGTCATGCTGGGCCCACCCAACCAAGGTGCCGCGATCGCTCGTCGATTGGCTCCGACCGGACTGTACGGATGGATTACTGGCAAGGGCGGGTTAGAGCTGGGGCCGCAATGGGCTGATTTTGAATCAAAGCTGGCCACGCCATCGTTCCCGTTCATCATCGTCGCCGGCGATGTTTCCGACGGCCGGCTGCAGAATCCGCTGGTCGACGGATCAAGCGATTTTGTGGTCAGTTTGGACGAGGCGAAACTAGACGGGGCTGAAGCGATTCACACGGTGCCAGTGCTTCACAGTTTCCTGATGAACGATGATCGTGCGAACGAGTTGACGGTGAATTACGTGATGGCGCATTAAGAACGACGAAATTTGTGTCGGAAAGATTCGCCGAACGTCGTCGACACACAGCAACTTTGAGGCTTTGTAGCAATGACCTGCCTATCAATGCAAAACGCAGGCGTCGATTGACGCCTGCGTTCGCTTAGAATGACACTTTCATCACGTGAAAGTTCAAATGAATGTTCTCGCAGCGCCGTGTAACCGACCAAAATGAAATCCGTGCCGATGGCATGGGCGTCGATGTGGGCTAAAAATCCCTCTGCGGCGAACAGCGAGAAAATATAATCCCTAGGCGATTTCCATAAAAGGCCAATCTTCATGACTTTTTCGCAAACGTCTCGGGTTCCCGAATTGTTGCGAATCGGCCCGCAGATCGCGTTGTTGCCCGTCGTACACGGCAGCGGCCAATTTGCATTGACGGTTCGCCGCTGGATGTTGGAAGAGTCGTTTGACTGCGTGGCGGTGCCGC
The DNA here is from genome assembly GCF_007860175.1 of Rubripirellula reticaptiva. Taxonomy (NCBI): domain Bacteria; kingdom Pseudomonadati; phylum Planctomycetota; class Planctomycetia; order Pirellulales; family Pirellulaceae; genus Rubripirellula; species Rubripirellula reticaptiva. Next base: position 1,131,364 of record NZ_SJPX01000001.1, read on the forward strand.
TGCCGGAATCGTTTCGCGAAGCAGTCGAAGAGTCTGTTTTGGACTTGCCGACGCCGTCGATCGTCATCCAGCCTGCGATGTCAACGTTCAAGCCCGACCAAGAGAGTTGGGCACCGACGACGTGGACTGGTGAAAGCGACGACAACGGAAACGAATCAGACGAAGACGAAGATGAAGAATCGGTGCCCCTCAGTTATGTGCCGGTCGATCCCTGCCAGGGAGTCATCATGGGAATTCGCGCGGCGATGGGCGAACACATCCCGCGAGAATTCATCGATTTAGAAACTGATCGTTTTCTTCCTTACGCGACCGTGATGCCAGATCCATTTGCGGTGCGGCATGTGTCGCCCGAAAAATTTGCAGCCGCGGTGTTGCCAAGCATCACGCGTCCGCCGGATCAACAGACTCGCGACCGGATGATCCACATGGCGATCCGGTTGATTGAGTTGGAAAAACGATACGACAAGATTCTGATCGTCACCAGCGTGTTGCATTGGCCATGGATCCGTGAAGCCTACCATCAACTCAAGGACGGAACCTTGGGGTCGAACGTCGCCGTTTCGTCGTCGGTGATCGAAAAACCTCAGCATGAAGAAGTCTGCTCGCCGATCCGCTATCGCATCGAACCGCGGACGTTGATGTTCTTGTTCGGTGAACTGCCCTACATCACGAACTTGTATGAACGGGCGCGGGCCGAACTCGAAGACGATGATGACTTGCAAATCGATGGCGTCAAAGAGTTGTTGTTGGCGGCGCGTGATTCGTACAAAAAGGAACTCGGAAATCGGGCTCGCCGAGTCACTCCGTTGCTGTTGTCAAAGTGTCTGCAGTACATCCGCAACCTGTCGTTGATTCATCGCCGAATGACGCCTGACTTGATCACCATTGTGACTGCGGCTAAGCAGGTCTTGGGTGATCAGTTTGCGTTGCACGTGGCGGAACTAGCCAATCAGTATGGTGACCAGACGCAACCGACGGATGTGACCCTATCCAGCGTGACGCTGGGAATCGACCAAGCCCGTTTGCCCGACGGCGAAGTGGTGCCACTGGTCAGTCGTCTGCCGGGACCACCGATCAGTTGGTGTACCTTGCAATTGCAACGCCGACCGAGCGACTCGGAGAAAGACCGCTGGACCTATAAATGGAACCCGTACAGTCAGTGCAGTTATCCGCCGGAAGACGATTTGATCGAAGCGTTTCGGACGCGAGTGATTGATCGGGCTCAGGCGAACATCGGCAACGATTTGGCACGCACCGAAAAGTTCACCACCAGCGTCAAAGATGGCATCGACATTCGCGACACACTTCGGCACTGGTACGAAAAACAGATCTACGTCAAAGTGGTTCCGCCGAGTCGCGGGGTGTTGGATGCGTGTGTGATGCTGTTCGATTCGCCTGCCGATCCACGTGATTATCCCTGGCGTACGACTTGGTTCGCCGAGCACGCGACGGAGTCAACACTGGCTCTGTTTGCGACCAATTTTGAAAAGGAAATGATCGGGCCGGGTATTGGGATGAGCGTCTATGGCGGCGCGATGTTCCTGTATCCGCCCGTGACGATTCCCGATGTGTGGCAAGACACGCGGCTCGACTACACCGAGACGCTTGAAGAACGATTGATCGCTGCGGCTTGTTTGCACAGTCGCGGTCGCGAGATCGCCCTGCTGTCATCGTTGCCGCCGGGCAGCGGCTGGAAACGCCTTGCCCGCCGTCACAAGAAACACCTGGTCCATGTCCCGTTAACGTCGTTTAGCGATGAACAGGTCCAGCGCCTGCGCATGGTCCACGTGCTCAACGGCAGCGAGGTGCGAAGCTACGCCGAAGATTTCATTCGGCGTGTTTAGCGGTTGCGTTGGAAGTTCTGTTGAGTTTCCAAGATTGCTCGTTCCAGTGGATCGAGTGCGGATTCAAGGTTGTCTTCCTCGGCCAAAATCGGAGCCACGGCGGCGGCATTGCCTTGGTTCCTTGCGGCTCGGTAAACATCAATGCTGCCAGGCTGCAACTGGTCGCCCGGCGGTAACGGAAATCTGCCAATGCTTTTGCCGTGGAAGTTGATATCTTCGATCGGGTTGTCGCCGGCACCCGCGGTTCGGTCGATCGCAACCGATTGAATCTTCCATTCGTGAACGACGATCTCATACCGCACCGTCGCCGGAACGTCGTTGACGATTTCGCGAGTCTGTGAATCGCCCAGCGGTGTGATGACGCGAAAGTTTTGGATCTGGCGAGCTCCTGCTTCGCGTTCCAACATGACATCGGCCGAACTGCCCGGGGCGATTCGCAGGGACTGTGTCTTGGCAGGCGTCTTCAAGTCAACGACGCCGACTTGAATTTCGCGTGGTCCACCGTTTCGCAATTGCACGCGGACCGGTTCAAGAGGCGGATTGGGAATGGTCTGCGAATCGATCAACACCGATTGAGGCAGCGGCGGACCGATCGGGCCGATGCCGCCAAACCCTGGCAGCGGCGATGCGCCAAACACTTGCGGTGGAATACCAAAGCCGGGCGCAGTAATGAACGGACCGGGCAAACCAGGCGAAACGTAGCCTGGACCTAGATAGCCTGGACCCACGTAGCCTGGCCCTAAATACCCGGGCCCTAAATACCCGGGCACGTGAAGCGGCACTGGGACCGAATGTCGGTCACCAAGCGGTCGCACCAGTCGCCGGGTCAATCGGTAGGAGGGATTGAAGTCATCCAGGTCTGCGGTTTCCATTTGCCCTCGTCCACTTCGAGGAAAACGCAGGATGCGGTTGAGTTCAAAATTGAAGTAACCTGCAAAACGCCCATCGATCGAGTCGTATCGAGGTTCACGGCTAAAGAAGAGCCGGGCACCGAGACCTTCGTACATGACCAATCGGCCTGGGCGAATTTCAACCCGAGCCACAACGACGCCGCTCGGTTCAAACATCTCAAAGTTCTGAGCGGCCGCCGTCAAAGTCAGGCCAACAAAAATGACCATCGACAATAGGGATCTCATGGCAAGCCTCTGCTTCAGAGTGCGAAAAAATTTATTGTAACGCAACCGAAGACACTGAAACTTACGACGCTGGGAAGCGACGGCTGACGATTCCCAACAACCCGCTGGTACATATCAACAACACCAAGCCGACCGTAGTGAGACCGCCGAGTGCTTTTAGCCGATCGCCGACTTCGATGTTCTTCCAGGCAACGCGAATTTCGTCGCGTTTCTTGCTGTCAAAGTGCAACTCGACTGCAGACTCGTAACGCGTGGAGTCGCCTTGGACGACTTGGCCGGTGTAACGTTTGGAAATCAAGTCGTTCTCGATTTCCTCGTCTGACGGCGAATAGAAATCGAATTCACCGCCTGCATCGACCATTTGAGAGACATACGTCGCAATCGCTGCACGCTGCATCCATTGCAATTCTTCCAGCGATTGTTCTGCTGAATCGCAAGGCAGCGAAACGATCACAATTTTGTGATCAACGCCGCGAACCGATGGCTCTTCATCGAGCGACTTGTTTTCAACAAGCCACTGGGGTCGATCGTCAGGGTATTCAATATGGTCCAGCGGCGCGACCGACAATTGAGCCGGTTCTGGCTTCGATCCGGTCGTGCTGGATTCTTCAGCCGACCAAGCGGATGTTACCATCACCAAGACTAACCATGCTGTGCCACCCATGATCATGGACGGGCGATAAGAGACGACTTGGTTCATGCCATGCTCCTTGATCGAGTCGTTGGGGATGGGGTTTGGTTGGGAAGTGACTGGGTAGCTGCGAGAATCGAGTCGCCTTTACGTTGGCTGACCCACGGTGCCGCCATTTGGACGGTGATCGCAATGCCGCCAGCAATCAACATGCCTGTTGGTTGAGGAATCGGCAGCACTTGGTGCACGCCCCATTCGACCACCACCGCGACGGCGACCGCCCACGGGCTTAGCCGGGTTCGACGTAGTGGGTCGACGGGTTTCCACCATCGAAGAGCTGCAAATAACAACGCAAAGTGCGCCATCATCGCAGATGCCATCGGCACGCCATCAGGCGTATACAACGCTTGCGGCAGCGCCGATGCATCAATGTCACGAAGCAGCCCATGATCGACCGGCAGCTTCAAAAATTCTTGCATCGCAAAGGCAACTGTACCGACTCCCAGACCGATGCCCGCCAATACCAAACGGCGTGGCAGGCCTTCGCCGTCTTCACGCTCCCATAGTTTTCCCATTCCCAAGATGCCCATCGATGACATCATCACCACCATCGCCATCCATCCGTACGGTGCAATGTTCATGGCGGTGACGGGGCCGCTGTGCAGTCCCACCACGCCGGCAGTCACGCTTAGACCGATGACGGTTAGGATCGCTGCGATCCATGAAGTGTTCAGTTCGGCGACACGGTGTACCGAGTGTTTCGCACGCAGTCCGCTTCGCATATGTTCGCGCCATTGCGACCGCGTCATGGGACGAGCCGCCGCACCGTTGGTTGTCGCCAATCGCTGGGCCTGCGCAAAGCTTGGTTGTTGGTGAACGTGCAGCACCATTTGCCTGACGATGTAGTACGGCACATAAAACACCGCGATAACCGACAGTAACGGCAACAGCCAATGTGTGTTGATCAGCAACACAAACCCGGCCACCAACATCAACACCGCTTTCGATACCGGCGATCGATCCAGCGTGCGCCACCATAAATTCAGGTCGTGAAGACTGAGCTGGAGAGCGCGAGCGAACGGTTCGGCACTTGTGGACGGTTCAACAACTGTTGCCATCACGGGCGCATCGTCATCAGTCTCGTCGACAACTTTGTCTGTCGAAACCATTGTCGCCTGAACGGGCACGGCGGTTTGATGGGTTGCTGTGGCGTGTGCAAGTCCTAGTGATTCCAACATTTCCGGGATCGTGTGAAAACGTTTCGCAGGATCTTTTTCTAAACACGTTGCGATCGTTGACCGATAGGGTTCAGCGATGTCCGAAACATCGGGCAACGACGTCATGTGTTTGACGATGATTTCTTGGCAGCTCTCGCCATCGAACGGCACTTGGCCGGTCAACAATTCGTAAAGCACGATGCCCATCGCATAAATGTCGATTTCGCGACCATACTGGCCACGACCAATTTCCGGCGCCATGTAGTGAAACGTGCCAACGCTTTCGGTATGTCCGCCACGATGAGACGTCGAAATGAATTTGCTTAAACCGTAGTCGCCGACTTTGACGATTCCCATGTCGTCGAACACGTTGCCCGGTTTTAGATCTCGGTGAACCAAACCAGCCGAATGCAGATGGTGAACACCGGCGGCGATGCCCGTGAACCAGCGATCGACTTCTGGTTTGGACAGGCCCTCCGGTGAATCGTCTAGCACTTCGCGGAGGTTAGGTCCGGCAACGTATTCCATCACGACCCACCACTGGTTTTGGTCGTCGGGACAGACGTCGTACAGAGCAACCAGATTCGGGTGCTTCAGGTTCAAACAATGCGAAACGCCGCGCAGTTCGATTTCCAGATTCCGCTGGATCCGTTTCAACGCCACCTCTTTGCCCGCATCTGTGACGGCAAAATACACTTCGCCAAATCCACCCATGCCGATACCACGACGAATCGTGGTTCGGGGAAGCGGACTCGATCCGGGCGAATAAGTGAATTTCATCGGTGATGAAGTCGAATGCGGTGAAAAGTGTGGCTCGGACACATGAGTCTCTGCCAACCAAGCTGAATCGGAAGCGTTTTCAAGCTCGAGGCCATCGGAACTTGAATCCGGATCAAGGATCACAGCGATTGGAGTTGCCATTGCCGTTGCCGTGCCGAATTCAGACTCTTTGCTCGAGCCGATCCTTAGTTTATCGAAAAGACGTGACATGACGCGTTTTTTCCGTGAATAAGAATCGGAACTTAAATTCCAGCGGTCCGCGACCAGCGACGCTTTGGCGGCATAATCACAGGCCAAAGCCGCGTCACGACGGGGCGCAAAAAATAAATCTTTCCAACCTTTGGGGTGGCTAGGCGGGTCAATCGCCTTGCTAGCGTCCGAGCTACTCAAGGTGTGGTCAGGAGACTGATTCATGCCGGCTCCAATGTCATGGTGATTGGTCCCAGCGTTACGGGCCGCCCGCAGACGAGCTCCTGGAACTGTCCGTCTAAACCTAACTTGACCGACCAGCCCGCCAAGGAATCTGCTCGCGAGCCCTTTGGGCGGTGAACCAAGATGGCAACGTCTGTCGCATCACGATGCCGCAAATGGCAATCTCGGCCCGCACCAATGAGCACGGTTTTGTCCACCAGCACGATGCCATCAACGTGATGATCGAAACGGTGAGGCGGCGAAACGGTTAAGACGGCCGTTGATGACAGCGGGCTTCGCTTTTCAAGCTTCATGTTCGCCGACCCGACGATGTCCAGCGATTGCCCATCTCGGATTAGGGCTGGCTTTGCACTATCCGAATCGACTGGGGTACCCGGAACAGAAGAGTTCATGGGATTCCAGAAGTAGTCGCCCTCAACTCGCTTGATTGATCCGGCCCGGCGTGGCCAGTCGGCTTGCACAACGATGTCGGCATCGGATCGGCCGACCGAGAGTTTGTCGCCCAATAACAACAAAAAACCGCCGCAACCGTCGATCCACAAACGCCACCCGGTGGCGTTAGCTTCATCATTCGTTGCGGCGGTGAGTGGGAACACGATGCGAGTTTCTCGTCGTTAGGTCATGCGAAGATCTAGTTCAGTTGAATCGAGACCAAAGCGGCGGCATCATCACTTCGAGGAGTGCTGAAGTACGTCGAGATTTGGTCCAACAGTTCTTCTTCGCTTGGTTGATCCAAGTCGATTTCGCCGAAGTATTCGGTGTCGACATGCATCGTTTCTTCTTCGACGTCGATCCGAGTCGCGATCTCGTCAAGCAGTTCACGAGTGTGCGAAAGCTGGCTGTCGTCCAAGTTCAACTGGCTGCTGGTTTGTGCCACTCGCAGAGCACCCAAGCGAGCTTGCAGATTTTCGACTTCGACTTCCAATTGACGTTTCGCACCCATCATCGCATCCATTCGTTCGTGTGCCGCATGCAACGAGCCCTGACGCGCTGAAAGCATTTGCTCCAGCTTGTCGGCTGTTGCTTGACGTGTCTTGAAGCGTTTGAAGCGGTTGCCCAAATCCGTTTTGACTTGCGTCAGCGTGTAAGTGCGACCGGCATACGTGTAAACGGTGTTGTCGTTTTGCAGGTCTTGGCTCAATCGCTCGATGTCGGATTGGCCTTTCGCCAAGCCTTCGCGAGTGTTGGTCAGTTGACCTTCCAATTTCGCAACTTGGATCTTTTCCAACGCGATTCGTTTTGCGTTGTCTTTGATCTCGGGTTCCAAGTCGGCAATCATTTGCCGGGCTCGTTTAAGTTCCCATTCCAGCGGTACCGAGTCGTTGGCGGAACTACGTAGCCAGTCCACACCACAGCGTGCGTAACTCAGCAGTGGCGTTCCAAGCGACACGCTTGAGAGCAGCGCCAAGACTCCGCCGGTAAGAATCATCTTTTTGATCATGGGTCTCCCCTCCGAAAGGAAATGCGAAATTGAATGTGGCATCGAGGTCGTCGGTTGTGGTTGCCATCGATTGACACCAAACGTTACAAACCATCATTCGCACGGCCTTTCCGATTCTTGGGATCGATCCTGAAAAATTTCTTGACGAGGGCAGATAATGCTCCAAACAGTCATGTTTCCTCACTCGATGACCGAAAAGTTGCCGCAATCGTTTTTCGCTTCGCTGAAAAGACGAGTTTCACGACAATGGGAGAATTTCCAACAACAACTTGACTTTTAAGGCATAGAATTACACTGAAGTGGCAGGCTGACCGATAAAGCAACAGTCAGTGCCTGTCGTGTTGGCATTTCGCGACACTTGTGTATCCGAAACGCAACATGAAAGGGCGAAAAAACAACCTTTTCTTGTCTGTTTAAAACCTTTTCAGGAAACGACTTAGAGCAAGTGGTGCTGATTCTTTGAAATGTTCGGCATACTGCTTGCTGTGAACCTAGAGTACCGAGTGTGGCTCTCTTCTGAAGACCCACTCAGTACGAGCCAAAACTCGATACCAACGCACGGGTCTGGTTTGTTTCATCACTAGCGGGTTGACCGCCCAAACAACGGAGCTTTCTCCGATGACAACATCAAGCGATAACAAAACTCCATCCGCTCCCGGGCCGACCGGCGATCACTGGAATGAACTGACGGCAACTTTGTCGCCCGATTCGAAAGAGACGTTTGCCCAATGGTTGAGCAACGACCTGGAAAGGCTGACCGACGAGTTGGCTGACTTTTCGTCGCCACGTTCGATCAGGAAGGGGCTCAGCCGATAGGCTGCGTCCGGGTTCAAGCGACCGGGTTCAAGCGACCGGGTTTTCGTATGAACGGGTTTCAAATGCCCGCTTTCGATTGGGCGCAAAGCTCGGCTAGTTTGGGCAGGATGTCTTCATAAGCTGGGGCGTCAGCAACATTACAGGTTGCGCCCGGATCGTTTTCAAAATCGATCAGTTCGATCGCATCTAGCTTCTCTGTTTTGACTGACCGCCACTCGGTATATCGAAATCGGTCGGTGCGGATGCTGGTTCCCCGCATCTGGTCGCCGCCCGGTTTCTTTTTGAGGTACTGGCTGAATGCGGCCTCCTTGATTCGCGTCGAAGTATCCGCCAGGATTGGCGCCAAGCTCTTGCCTTGGCAGTGATCTGGGACTTCCAATCCAGTCATCTCACAGAGTGTCGGAAAGACGTCAACGAACTCGGTCATCGATAGGCTTGATCGATTCGGCTCGACGCCCGGCGCCGAAATGATCAAAGGAACGCGAGTGGCGATTTCATAGTTGGTGTGTTTGCACCAGACGCCAAAGTCGCCGACGTACCAACCGTGGTCGCCCCATAGGATCACAATCGTTTTGTCTCGTTGTCCCGATCGATCCAGTGCATCAAGAAGTTTCCCGACCTGTGCATCAGTGAAGCTGGTCGCGGCGCGGTAGCCGTGGATCAGTTCGCGAGTCTTATCGTCGTCAAGGTATTTCACGTTGCGAGGGATGTCAGGATAGTTTTTCAGTTCGCCCCAACTCGAATTGGCGTAGGCAACGCCGTTGATGACATCTTCGCGAGCGGGAATTTCGATCGATGCCCGGTCATAAAGGTCCCAGTACTTTCCTGGTGCATTGAACGGTAGGTGAGGCTTTAAAAAACCGACAGCAAAGAAGAACGGTTTGTCGTGGTCCGCGAAACGTTCGATGATTTTGACAGCCCGATCGGCGTTGTGGCCGTCGGTGTACATATCGTCGGAAACATTGCCACCGTTCTCGTTCGATGGGCCGTTCTTCGTTGACGGGTCGTCTCGCTTTCTGGTTTTGGCACCGCCGATTGGTTTCCGATTCACATAAGACTGGCCCTTCCCCGGTTGCGAAGGCGCCCAGTCGCTCGCTTTCAATGTCCATGACGGAGCGTCGTCAGATGGGCTGTGGTAGACCTTGCCCAGGAAGGTGGTCTCGTACCCGCTTTGTTTGAAGTGCTGAGGCAACGTCAGCACATCGGGCATTTTTGAACGCAGCAGCGTGCTGAAGTTCCAGCATCCGGTCGTTTCGGGACGGCATCCGCTCAGCAAGCTTGCTCGCGATGCACCGCAAACGGCGACCTGGCAATAGGCTCGGTCGAATCGAACACCCTGGCGTGCGAGACGATCGATGTTGGGACTGTGAATGGACGAGGCACCGTAACAGGCAAGCTCGGGACGTAAGTCATCAACGGCGATCATTAATACGTTCAAGCCGTTACCGGCGCTTGCCGTGACGGCAACCAACACAAGGGAAAGCAGTGAAATGCTTTTCGCAATTCGGTTTGGGTGAGGTTTCATGGCAACGATCATGGTCGGAAGAGTTTGGGAGTGGGGGCGATGTCGAGATGATAATTCATCTCGACTACCGCCGCGCTACCAAGCCATCACCGCAGATCGTTACCCCGCACCATCAGCTCAGTCGCCCATGAACATTTCGCCGAGTCCGCCTAGCACCGATCCTTCGCCCTTGCGTGATCCGCCACCGACGCCGGGCATGCTGCTGGCGACGCGTCCGGCCAAACGACTGAACGGCAGCGACTGCAACCACACCGGTCCCGGACCGGTGACCGTGGCTAGAAACAAACCCTCGCCACCAAAAAATGCATTCTTGAGTCCGCCGACGAATTGGATGTCGTAATTGATCGACGGGCCGAGCGCCATGATGCATCCGGTGTCGACGCGCAGTTGTTCGCCCTGTTTCAGTTCGCGGTACATCATGGTGCCGCCTGCGTGAACGATTGCGATCCCGTCGCCCTTCAATCGTTGCATGATGAAACCTTCGCCGCCAAACAGGCCGGCGCCGATTTTCTTTTGAAACGCGATGTCGATCTTGATACCGCGAGCCCCGCACAGAAACGCATCTTTTTGGCAAATCAGTTCGCCGCCTAATTGATCCAAGTGCATCGGGATCATGCGGCCGGGATAGGGCGAACCGAAGGCGACTTTGGCTTGGCGACTGCCCATGTTGGTGAACGTGGTCATGAACAGAGACTCGCCGGTCAAAACTCGCTTGCCTGCGGAAAGGGCTTTGTTGAGAAGCCCTTTGTTTTGCTCGGACGGGTCGCCCAATACTGTCGCCATTTCAATGCCAGCGGTCATGTACATCAGTGCGCCGGCTTCGGCGATGGTTTGTTCGCCAGGATCCAGCGTGATTTCGACGTATTGGGCTTCGTGGCCAAAAATTTCGTAGTCGATTTCGTCCGCCGTACGTGCCCGGCCGTCGTTGGACTGGCCGCCCCGCATGGAGACTTGCGCCGTCGCGATTTCGTTACTCCCCGCCATGAAATCGTTATCACCGTCGGCCGCGGAATTGACCATCGGCGCCGATGACTCGACCACCCGTGCGCCGAAAGGCTGCATCGAAAAGGGTTCGTCCGATTCGTCACTTGCGGGGATCGAAAAGTTGCTGCCACAGGCTTTGCAGTTCACTTTTCGGCCAACCATCGAAGCCTCGCCGCGGTACTGTTTTCCGCATTGGGGGCAGTTGAAAATCATATTTAAGCCTCAGGATTGCTGTAAAAACTGAAAATTTGGATGCCGCCGTTCATTTTGCCCAGGCCGATCAAATGCTCAATCGAGGCGCAAGATTGCGTCAAAATATAAAGGTAATGGAAAACGAGTCTTCGCTGGTGGTAAACTGTGTTGTTCGGGAAAGCCTTGCCCGGCTCTCCCACTACTCGGATTTCCCAACCTATCCACGATCTGAAGGTCTCTTAATTTTGTCCGAAATCAACCAACAACGTCGTAAGTTTTTGAAGACGACCGCGATCGCCGGCAGTGCCGCGACGGTTCCATACTTCTACTCCACCCCAAAATCCTTGGCGGATGAATCGACGAGCAAGAACGACCGAATGGCGATTGGCGTGATCGGTGCTGGCGGAATGGCCAACGGCAATATGAATGCGGCCAAGAAATGGTTGGACGTCGTCGCCATCGCCGACGTTGACAAAGGTCGCGCCGATAAATTCAACAAGCAGCACAGCGAAGGCAAAGCCGACACGTACGAAGACTATCGCGAGATTTTGCAACGCGACGATATCGATGTGATTCACGTTGCGACGCCGGATCACTGGCACACGAAACCGCTGATCGAAGCGATGTTGGCTGGCAAAGATGTTTACTGTGAAAAGCCTCTGACGTTGACGATCGACGAAGGCAAATTGATCCGTAAAGTTCAGAAAGAAACGGGCCGTGTTGTCCAAGTCGGAACGCAACAACGCAGCACATTCCCGCTGTTTGTCAAAGCCATGGCGATGGTCAACGAAGGTCGTGTCGGTAAGATCCAGCGAGTGCAAGCCGCTATCGGTGGCGCGCCTTCGTGCGGCGCAATTCCCGTGGTCGATGTTCCGAAAAATCTGAACTGGGATCGTTGGCTCGGTCCGGCACCAAGTGTCGATTATCGCCTCAGCGAAAACGGTAAGAACACGAATTGCCATTACGAGTTCCGTTGGTGGTACGAGTACTCGGGCGGCAAGTTGACCGACTGGGGCGCTCACCACGTTGACATCAGCAATTGGGCTTTGAAGTTGAACGGTCAAACCGAAGGTCCTTTGTCGATCGGTGGCAAAGCGACTCATCCGGTTGAGTTCAAAAATGGCGTGGCGGTCGACAATGATCGCTACAACACGGCGACGAGTTTCCAGTTCAATGTTGCCTACCCAGGTGGCACTGAGATGGTCATCCGGAATGACACTGACAACGGCGTCTTGATCGAAGGTGACAAGGGTCGAATTTTCGTCAATCGCAGGAAGTTGGTCGGCGCGCCTGTTGAAGAACTCAAGGACAACCCGTTGCCCGAAGATGCAATCAGCAAGGTTTATCGCGGCATGCCGATGGAACACAACGAGCGGGCCCAGCACTGGGCCAACTTCTTGCACTGCGTCAAGACTCGCGAGACTCCGATAAGCGACGTTCACACTCACATGGAAATGTTGAATGTGTGTCACTTGGCCGGCATCTCGGCCCGGCTCGGTCGCGATTTGAAGTGGGACGATGCCAACGAGCAAATTGTTGGCGACGAAGAAGCCAACGGTATGCTGACGCGTCCTTATCGCGAAGGCTACGAAATCGAAATGAAAGAAGCTGTCGTTAGTTAATCTGCGACGTCAGTTTTGAGATTCGGCCAGGAACTTCCTGGCCAGTGCTGTAAAGCCAGGATCCGTCCTGGCTTTTTTTGATGTTTATTCAAAGATCGCTTGCACATGTTTGGCCCAGGTTTCCCAATTGTTAGCGGCCGATTCGAACGGTGCTCGCATCCAGCGGATGGGTGTTTCCGGCAACACGCGTGGCGGGAACTTGCTGCCGCGGCTGATTGGCAATTGGCTGCTGTCTCCCATCGCCAAACGGTCTTCGGTTTCGGGCGTGACCAAGTAATCAGCTAGTTTTCCAGCCGCGATCGGATGCGGTGAGTTTTTCAGGATCGCGATCGTATTGGGAATCCGCAGTGTTCCCGGTTGGTCGGATGCTTGATCGGGGTAGACGATGGCGACCGGGAAGCCCTGGTCTTTTTCGATGATCGCGTCGTCCGTATCGGTCAGTCCCCAGGCCACGGTGCCGGCCGACACGGCCAGTGCAACCTGCTTGTTGCCCGACAAGATTTTGGCATTCTTTTCGATCGCACGAAGTTGATCGAGTGTCTCGTCGTGACCGTTGATTTCGCGAAGCACCGCGAAGTGAGTCGCGGTGGTCCCGAACAGCGGCCGCGCCATCGCACAATTGCCAGCCCACTTTGGATCGGCAAGTTCAGCGACGGAAGTGGGATACATGGCAGGGTCGGTCAGCAATTTTTTGTTCACGATCAAAACACGAGCACGCGCCGCAAACCCACACCAAGTTCCGTCACTGGACATCATGTCTCGCGGATAGCCGCCGTCAACGTTCCAGTCATGCTCGGCCAGCAGACCCAGCTTTTGAAGCCGGACCGTGTGCATGATTTCGTTGTTCCAAAACAAGTCACACGTTGGTGCTTTCTGTTCGGCGATGATTTGATTGACCAAGCCGACGGTCTTGGTGGACTCGACATCGAACTTCGAAATGACACCGGTATCGTGATCGGTGGTTCGCTCAAAGGCATCCAATATCGGCATCGCGAATTCTTGGTCGAGCGCCGAATAAACGACCACATCGGACTCTGCTTTGGGGACACACCCGCCGCCGCTAAGGACGCTAAGCAAGACGCATAACCCTAGCAACAACGACGGGTTAGAATGACGGTATGAATCGAACATGGATTTTCGCTTGGTTGGTTTGCGTGTTTACGTTGGTCGGTGATCCGGTCACCGCTGTTGGTCAGGATATAGGCGGACAGAACCGCACCAATCTGTATCGTGTCGACGGTCGCTTCATCGAGTTGACGACGGACTTGGAATCTCGCGAAGAAGCCGAAACCTTGGTGGCTTCCTTTGATGCGGCCGTGCCCCAGTGGACCGGGTTTTGGGATCTAGCCGATGACCGGGTTGCCGGTTGGAAAGTCACCGCCTTCGTGATGCGAGACAAACAAGCGTTTGCCAGCCAAGGCTTGATTCCGATCCGCGTTCCTGACTTTCCGTACGGTTACGCCTTGAACGACTCGGTCTGGATCATGGCTCAGCCGAGTCAGTATTACACACGTCACTTGATGTTGCACGAAGGCGCTCACTCATTGGCGTTCCACTGTTTCGGCGGCGCCGGCCCGACGTGGTTCATGGAAGGGACCGCCGAATTGTTGTCGACCCATTCGGGCCAGGGCCAACAAACCAAGTCGATTGGCATCCCGAATGACAAAGCCGATGTGCCGTATTGGGGGCGATTCACCAAAATGAGCCAGGTTCGTGCCGAGTCAACCATCCCATCGATCGGCAAAGTGATGCAGTATCCGCCAACGTTATCGGGTGACGTCGAGTCGTACACGTTCAGTTGGGCGGCCGCGTCGATGTTCGCAGCTTACCCGGAATACCGAGACGTCTTTCGCGAAGCGGCAAATCGTGGTCGCGAAACCAGCCTCACATTCAATCGGCAATTCCGCCAACGCTTGGCGAAAGACTGGCCCATCGTCCAAGCTCGTTGGCGATTGCTGACGCATGATTTTGATTTTGGTTTCGATTGGGATCAACAGCAGGTCGCGATCTCGATCCAAGATCCGCTGTGGGACGGCAAGCCGATCAAGTTCACGGTTGAAGCGGATCGTGGCTGGCAATCGCCTGGCGTACGAGTGCCGTCGGGTGTGAAAGTCCGCGTGCGCGCCAGCGGCCAAGTCACTCTTGCGCAAGAACCGAAACCATGGATCAGTGAACCGGAGGGTGTGACGATCCAGTACGTCGTGGGCCGGCCGCTGGGGCAATTGATCGCGTGCGTGCTGCCCAACCAAACGCCGCGGCAAGACGAACTGCCGACGATTGATGTTCAAACGATCGGCAATCAATCGGTGGTCGACGTTGCCGCGCACAGTTGGCTGTTGTTCAAAGTCAACGATGCGGTTGGTGACCTGGGCGACAACGGCGGATCGTTTGAGGTCACGATCGAACCGTGACGCGTCACTTTCGTGTAGCAACGACGATGAATCCGCCGGCAACGCCTCCGCCATTTCGGAATTCGCCGAGGAAGCGGTCCGCTTCGATGGCAAGTCGCAAGACTTCGCCGACGTGCCAACCGCAGGCATTCAGATCGGTGACCAATTCGCGTCGCGAGAATCGGTGCATGAACATCTCGCTGAGACCGCGATAGGCATAGGTCGCATCGCCGAAGTCATGATCCTTTTTTGTGATTGATCGCAGCCACGAACGAGTCAGGTATCGGTACCCGCCCGATTCGGCGAGTGCGGCCCAGCGGTTGTGGACGTGAATCACCAATTTGCCGCCTGGTCGAACGATCCTGGCGACATGCTGCATGACGGTTTGGCGATTGGCTCGGCCTTGGATCATGCCCATCGTGGCGAACAGGCAAACCGCGTGGTCGGCGGTGCCGTCCGCGATTCCGCCAAGGTCAACCAAGTTGGCTTTGACCGGAAAGATGTGCCCAGGTGTGGAAGCGTCGGATGGTTTCTGAGTCTGAGCCGCCTGAGCTTGCAGTGTTTGCACTTGGATTTTTTGCACTTGGATTCTTTGCACAAGGATTTTTTGCACAAGAACGCTGAGCATCGGTTCGCTCAGATCGATTCCGATCACGTCGTATCCTCGACCCGCGAGCGGGAACGCGGTTCGGCCGGTTCCGCAACCCAAATCCAGTACTGTTTCGGGCTTGGTAGCAGAATTCGACACCCCTGGCAGTACTTTTGTCAGAATTTCGGCATCGACCCGACATACTGCTGCGTCTTCCACAAAGGCGTCGTAATGGTCCGCGATCGGCCGTTGATGGACATATTGCCAAGTTCCGGGGGCGACACCGGGGGGGCGACGCCACATTGGCGGCGGACTTGATGGCGGGGGCTGTTTCACTTTTCGTATCGCTTCCTATAATTCGCGGCTAAAGAGTCTTTGGTGGGCCGTTCGCCGTCCTAAGAAGCTAGTTCCTCGAACACAATCAGAATAAGGTAAACCAACATGATTAAGGTCGGCATCAACGGATTTGGTCGCATTGGACGCATGGTATTTCGCGCGTCGGTCAACCGTGACGACATCGACGTAGTGGCAATCAATGACTTGCTGGACGTCGATTACTTGGTTTACATGCTCAAGTATGACTCGGTGCACGGCCCCTTCGAAGGCGAAGTTTCGCATAAAGACGGCCATTTGATCGTCAACGGCAAAACGATCCGCGTGACGGCTGAAACCGATCCAACCAAGTTGGCTTGGGGAGCAGTCGGTGCAGACATCGTTGTCGAATCGACCGGCATCTTCTTGACTGGCGACACGGCCCAAGGCCACATCGACGCGGGTGCCAAAAAGGTTGTCATGTCGGCACCATCGAAGGACGACACTCCGATGTTCGTCATGGGCGTCAACTGCGACACCTACGCTGGCCAAGCAATCGTCAGCAACGCATCGTGCACCACGAACTGCTTGGCACCTTTGGCCAAAGTTCTGAACGATAACTTTGGCATCAAGCGTGGTTTGATGACAACCGTTCACGCAGCGACTGCAACGCAAAAGACCGTTGACGGACCATCGAAGAAAGACTGGCGTGGCGGACGCGGTATTCTGGAAAACATCATTCCATCAAGCACTGGTGCAGCGAAGGCTGTCGGTAAGGTCATTCCCGAGCTCAACGGCAAGTTGACCGGCATGGCATTCCGCGTTCCAACCTCGGACGTATCGGTCGTCGACTTGACCGTCGAGCTGGAAAAAGAAGCATCGTACGCAGACATCTGTGCAGCGATGAAGAAGGCTTCGGAAGGCCCACTCAAGGGCATCATGGGCTACACCGAAGACTTGGTCGTTTCGACTGACTTCCGCAGCGACGCTCGCACTTCGATCTTCGATGCCAACGCTGGCATCCAATTGGATTCGACCTTCGTTAAGGTCGTGTCGTGGTACGACAACGAATGGGGTTACAGCAACAAGGTCTTGGACTTGGTTGCTAAGATTGCCTAGTTCGATTACCTAGCGAATTCAGAAAAACGAAAAGGGTTTGGCAGTTATGCCGAGCCCTTTTTTATGCGTTTTTCGTGGCTAGAAAATCACGGCTCCCGCGTCTGAGGTTTACCGTTATGAAATCGATACGTTTTCGTAACGGATTGTTCGATCGATACACCGCGTGATTCTTTCTACGCCGCTCAAATTCCGCTTGCGGCTTTACGGGGCGACTTCGGCGGTTGTCGCCACGACGGTCCGGTAACGACCTGGGTCACTTGATCACGCAGCGACGTGTCAATCGCAGGCGGTTGGTCCAACCGAGTCACGATCGAATCGGGGTCGGCTGGATCTTGGCCTTCGCCTAACCGGTTCCCCTTTCCGAAACAACGATTGTCGATCCAGCGGTGCCTGTCACCGGGATTCTGCAAATCGATCATCGGACCGCGGCGTGATACGATCAGGTTGTTGGTGAACGAACAGTTTTGTGGGGCGACTTGCGAGTCGTGTTCGATATCGGCGCCAATCAAAATGGACCGTTTGCATTCGATAAACGTGTTGCCAACGACTTTGGCACCTGAAACCGGTTCATAACCGTTGGCGGGCGAAGCGGGGATGCCGTTGGTGATTGCAAGAGCGCTGCGAAAGTGGTCGCCTTCGAGTGCCTCGAAGTAATTGTTGGTGACGCAGTGGTCGATTCCGATGATGCGAACGCCGCCGCTACCGCGAGCTTTGTTCCCCAAAAACACGTTGCCATCGACTAGGCATCGGCGCCCGTGACGCAGGGTTAGTGTTCCGCTGCACTGGACGAAAAGATTTCCGCGGTAGACATTGTCACATGACTTGTTTGAAATCGTTTCGGCCTCACCGTCACAGCGTTCGAACCGATTGGCTTGGACCGTGACATTGGCCGATAGGTAGGCTGTCTGGCTGTCGCCAACGCGAATCGTTTCGCCGCCGTTTCGCCCCAACACCGGGCGAGGTCCGAAATGGTTTTGCTCGATCGTGTGGCCACCGCTGTCGTCGCTCAACCAAACCACCATCGTTGCGCCGGGATTTCGCTTGCCGGCCAAATAGCAGTGGTCGACCGTATGGTTTTTTCCGTAGATCGATACGAACTTATTTTCAGTCTTTAAATCGGGTGGGTTGCAATCATCGATATCGATGTTGGTCAGCCTGCACGATCGAGCCAGGTGCTTGCTGTCCTTGCGAAATTCGACCAGTGCCGATTTGTGCCACGCGTCGCGAAAGCAGAAACCGTCAACGGTAACGTGATCGCCAGCGATTCGAATTCGCGTGTTCCCCGATAGTGTCACGCCGCCGGGCGAGGCGGTGCGGAACAAGATTGGCGCATCGATGGTGCCCTGGCCCATCATCAACAAATCGGCATCTTTCCAGACCCCGTCGGCAAGCACGACCGTGTCGCCCGGTTCAAGCTCCTTCGTCGCCGACGCCAAAGCATCGGCGTTTGCGACTTGGTAATCCTTCGCCATGACGGTCCGCGGCGAAATCAAAATAAGGATCGCAAGGCCGATGCCCACGACCGCAAGCTTTCTATTCATCGTCCGATGCGTCATCGGCGTCCGCGTTTCCGTCGGCGTCGTCTATTTCTACATCTGAATCGATTTCGTTGTTGGCTTCCTCGTCGCTGCCAACCGACTGTGTGGTCGGCGTTGAGGGCGCGGTGACGATCTGTTCGGTTTCTTCCGATTCTTCTTCAGCGGGAACGCGAACCACTGCGATCACGCTGTCGCCGTCGTCAACGTTCATGATGCGAACGCCTTGCGTGTTACGGCCAATGACGCTGATGTCCGAGGCTTCAATCCGTTGGATCTTGCCCTTCGACGTCATCATGAAAATCTCGTCGTCATTGTTGACTCGCGCGATTCCGATCACCTTTCCGTTCCGCTCGCTGGTGCGGATGTCGCGAAGCCCCTTACCGCCTCGTTTTTGCGTTCGGTAGCGAGCGCTCGAACTGGTTTCCTCTTCGCTGGCTTCTTCGTCTTCACCAAGCGCGTTGGGACCGAAGGGAGTTCGTTTGCCGTAGCCGTTTTCGCAGACCGTCAGCAGCGTTGCGTTGGGGTCGGCGACCACCATGCCGACGACTTCATCATCGCCGACGAGGCCGATGCCCTTAACGCCGGATGTGTTGCGCCCCATTGGTCGCGAATCCGACTCGCGGAACCGGATCGCCATGCCGCCAGCGGTGACCAGGATGACTTCGTCTCCAGGTCCAACCACGGCCGCGTCGACCAATTCGTCATCATCGCGCAGTTTCAACGCGATGATGCCGCCCTTTTTCGGCCGGCTGTATTGTTCCAGCGGCGTCTTCTTGACCAAGCCCTTTCGAGTCGCCATTGCGACGTAGTAGCCTTCTTGGTCAAAGTCGCGAACCGCCAAGCACTCGGCAATCTTTTCGTCTTTTTCGAGGTTCAGCAAGTTCACGATCGCGCGGCCCTTTGCATCGCGCGCCAACTGCGGCAGGTCGTAAACCTTCTGCCAACGCACCTTACCCGCCGTCGTCAGGAACAACAGGTACGCGTGCGTGCTGGCGACGAACAGGTGTTCGATCGGATCCTCATCATCACTCTTGGCGCCCTTGAGTCCCTTGCCGCCGCGGCGCTGGGTGTTGTAGACGCTTGATGGCGTTCGCTTGATGTAACCTTGGTGACTGATCGAAACGACCATGGTCTCTTCGGTGATCAAGTCCTCCAAGTCGATATTGCCGAGCTCTTCCATCGAGATCCGAGTACGGCGAGCGTCACCGAAGCGACGCTTCATGTCTTCGAGATCTTCCTTGATGATGCCGTAGATTCGCGATTGATTGGCCAGGATATCCAAGTAATCGATGATTTCGGCCAGCAACGCAGCGTGCTCGTCGGTCAGTTTCTCTTGTTCCAGTCCGACCAACTGACTCAGTCGCATCCGCAAAATTTCGTCCGTTTGGACGCTTGTCAGCGGGTACGAATCGGCCACGCCTCGTTCGGATTGGAATTGCTTGAAACCAATATCGCCGAGTGCCCGTTCCATCATCGATGCAGGGCACTGGATGCCCATCAATCGTTGTTTGGCTTCGGGTTGAGTTCGGCTTTCGCGGATCGCTTTGATGATTTCGTCGATGTTCGCTAGCGCTAACAGCAAGCCTTCGACGGTGTGTTTGCGACGGCGGGCGCGGGCCAGCAAAAACTGGGTCCGGCGACGGATGACCGTGACGCGGTGACGGATGAACTCCATCAGCATTTCTTTCAGCGTCAACTCGCGAGGCTTGCCGTCGACGAGCGCCAAAAAGATCATCGAGATCGTCGATTGCAGCGGCGAGAACTGATACAGCTGGTTCAGTACCACTTCGGGATCAGCATCCCGTTTCAGTTCGATGACGATCCGAACCGGTTCCTTCAAATCGCTCTCGTCGCGGATGCCCGAGATGCCCTTGATGCGGTCGCCGTTGACCAGTTCGGCGATTTTCTTGACGACTCCGTCACGCGACTGCTGGTACGGGATTTCGCGGATCAAAATTCGGGAACGCGAACCCTTCTTCTCTTCGATCTCGCACTTGCCGCGGACCAGGATCGTGCTGCGACCGGTTTTGTAACCGCGACGAATTCCCGCGCGGCCACAGATCACACCACCGGTCGGGAAGTCTGGGCCGGGGACGATTTCGAATAGGTCTTCGACCGTCAGATCGGGGTTTTCGACCAACGCGATCACCGCGTCGCAGACTTCGGTCGGGTTGTGCGGCGGAATGCTGGTCGCCATGCCGACCGCGATACCACCGCTGCCGTTGATCAACAGGTTTGGGAATTTGCTGGGTAGTACCGTCGGCTCGGTGCGGACTTCGTCATAGGTCGGGGTGTAGTCGACCGTGTCCAGCTTGATGTCTTCCAGCATCGCCGCAGCGACGGGCGACAAACGGGCTTCGGTATACCGCATCGCAGCGGGCGGCAAACCTGCGATCGAACCGAAGTTACCCTGCTTGTCGATCAGCAGTCGACGCATGTTCCATTCTTGAGCCATCCGAACCAGTGTCGGATAGATGACCGATTCACCGTGCGGGTGATAGTTCCCCGACGTGTCACCCGAAATCTTGGCACACTTGACCCGCTTTGCACCGGGCGTCAGGTTCAAATCGTTCATCGCCACTAGAATCCGTCGCTGGGACGGTTTCAGTCCGTCGCGGACGTCTGGCAAGGCTCGGCTGACGATGACGCTCATCGCGTACACCAGATAGCTGTCGCGAAGCTCGTCCTCGATCGGTTGGTCGATCATCCGGAACGCGCCGGCACCGGTGCCGGTATAAATCATGTCATTGCCGCCAGCCTTGACGGGTGGCGTAAAGTCACCGGCGTCACTCGTGTCGCCTTTGCCAGTCTGGCCAGGCTCACCGTTTTGGGCGGGCTCACCGTTCTCGCCGGTTTCGTCCATCTCGTTTTCGTCGTTGCCGTCTTCGTCTGCCAAGGGAGAAATCCAGAGATGAGGTACGCAAAAAGGTCGAGGATCTCGACCGCCGATCAATCGCGAAATTCTACCCGATTTACCCCACCTTCACAACGACCCGAGGCGTCAGGGGACGCCGTCAATACTTGTCGCAAATCGTTTCCTGGCAGATACTTACGCATCCCTACCCGGAGCCCATCCATGATCGTGATCGAAAGTATCCAGTGCGGCCGAGTCGTCACCGAAGGCGACCCGCTGACCGAAGACCCGACGCGCCGAGAATGGACTACCGCGTTTTACAAGAATCCGATCAACGGTCCGGTCGAAATGGCCCCGATGGGATTGGTCGGTGATTCGGTCGCCAACACCAAAAATCATGGCGGTCGCGATAAAGCGGTGCTTTGTTATGCGGCCAGCCACTACGAAAAGTGGGCTGCAGAGTTTCCCGAATTAGGGATGTCGGCGGGCGGTATGGCCGAGAATCTTACGATCGCCGGTATCGACGAAACAACCGTTTGCATCGGAGACCGCTACACGATCGGCAATTGCGTGATCGAAGTCAGCCAACCACGACAACCGTGCTGGAAGATCAATCGTCGCTGGGGCAACAACACCGTTTTGAAACGAGTCACGCAAACCGGTCGAACGGGATGGTACGTGCGAGTTATCCAAGGCGGCACGATCTCGGCCGGCGACGAGGTTTCCTTAACCGCTCAGCCACATCCAAATTGGACGGTCGCACGCGCGGGCGAAATCATGGTCGATAAAACGCCAGGCACCGATTCCATCGAAGCGCTCAAGAATCTACCCGAGCTGTCGCCGGAATGGAAAAAGGATCTTCCCTAGACCCGGCGCCGCCTACGTCAAGATCGTCCTTGACGATGTCCGTTTCAAAGTCATCCGTTTTGACATGGCCAGCACCAGCTCGCTCGCCATCCAGACGGTGAAACCACTGCGATGTCACCCTTTTTCTTCCACTCAAATTTGGACAACCCGCGTGGCCCCGCGACTCCGTTCGCGGGGATCGAACTGCAAAGCAGTGAAGAGGCAGCAACAAGCATCTTCACAAGCGGGGCCGCCAACGACCGATGACAACGTAACGAAAGTTAAGTGGATACTCGATTGTTTCACCCCGCCGCCACACGAAGCGATTTCCTCTCAATCCCAAAACCCCGAACCAGACCTCACGCGAAGCGATTCCCTTACGTCAATAGCAAGTCTACTCATCAATTTTGTCGGGAAGCTCAATGCTTGTTGGCAGGGGCTGAAAAACAGATTCCGCAACAAAACCACTGCCAATTCTAACTGCTGCTTCCGCGTGAACTACCGACCCGCGATCGATGGTCTTATGGGGCGTTGTGTAGTGCAGCGACACCTTGTCAAGTTGCCATGTCTTATTTCGCTTGGTCCAACTGCTTAACGTTCGCGCGAACGGTGCATCGTCTGCTTTTGCATCGTCTTCGCTTGCAGATGCAGGTGGCTGAATATTCAGCGTTAATCTTATAGGCATCATGCCGTGCAAGTTTGAGAAATACGCTTTGCACGTTACCTTCGATTTTATTGAAGCCCATTCAATTTCAATACTGCCATCGTCAAAGATTGTGCCTCCAGTTGGTTGTCGATCGAGCAGTTTCGTCAGCCCAAGCCTTTGCTTCATCGTAAACTGAATTTCTGCGGCTGTAGATAGCGGAAGATTACGATAGTCGCGAAATCTCAGCTTTCGAACTGCAATCGATTCGCTAACGGGAACCCATCCCGAGGCTGATCCGAGTTCGCGAAAATAGCAGCCATCGTCATTGACCACCATCGATGAGGCAACGATCGAAATTCCCTTGTCGTCAGTTGGTGAATTTTCCGTTTTTTTTAAGTCCGGGATTTTAGTCTCAGCTTGGCTATCTATATGGTCGCGTTCGAGTTCGGCTAAGCGAGTAAACACATACTGACGCTTTTCCTTTGCGACGATCATCCTAACGCGATGTGACGAGAGTCTAGCTGGATCAGAATTTACTCTGGTGATAATTGACTCGTCGATATCTACTCGCTTCCCCTCACAGTTAGTGAACCACTCTCTGAAGTTACGAGTGGCTTTCTCGTATGGGCCAGTGGCCATCTCGTCAGCCGAGAGATTGAAAATTGGCTCGGTGGGCGCTTGAGAGTCTTCCGCAGCCAAGTTCGTGTTATTAGTGAAACAGCAAAACCAAAATAGGGCACCGAACAACAATCCATGAAACAACGATTGTGCACGTGGTTTCGAGTTGAACATTAAAAACCCACAGTTGAATGACACGGACTTAGTCGCGAAGTCTCTAACGGAAAAAACTTACGTGCTGTTATCACCATACCGAATGTTCGAAAGAATCGTGTTCTGGAATCGAATTTTGAATGGCGAGATATGTGTTGACTCCGGAATGGAAAAAGGACTTGCCGTAGGTTCAATGCTGGCTACATCAAGATTTCTTGGATGATCTTGCCCTCAACGTCTGTCAAACGAAACTCGCGGCCTTGATACCGGTACGTCAGTTTTTCGTGGTCCAAGCCCAATTGATGCAAAATCGTTGCATTCAAGTCATGCACATGGACGCCGTCTTTGACAATGTCCATGCCAAAGTCGTCGGTCTCACCGTGACTGACGCCGCCGCGAACACCACCTCCGGTCATCCAGATCGTGAATGCGTCTTTGTGATGGTCACGGCCAGGAGCGGTCTTGCCGGTGCCGTCTTTGCTCTGGCCGAGGGGCGTTCGCCCGAACTCGGATCCCCAAACAATTAACGTTTCGTCGAGCAGTCCGTATTGTTTTAGGTCCGTGACCAACGCCGCCATCGCTTGATCGACGTCGCCGCATTTCTGCGGCAATCGTGTTTTCAAATTGTTGTGGTGATCCCAATCCGAATCGTATAGTTCGATCATCCGTACGCCGCGCTGGACCAACCGCCGGGCCAACAAGCAATTGTTGGCGAAGGAAGCTTTGCCCGGTGTCGCACCGTAGGCATCCAACGTGGCAGCACTCTCGCCGGAGATGTCCATCAAATCCGGGACGGATGTTTGCATCCGAAACGCCATCTCGTACTGGGCGATCCGCGTTTGAATTTCGGGATCACCCGTTTCGTCTTCGTGCATCGCGTTCATTCGTCCAAGCGTGTCGAGCACGTCACGCCGATCGTCGGGCGTGTGTCCGTCGGGACTGGAAAGGAACAGCACGGGGTCGCCGGCCGATCGAAACTGGATGCCTTGATAGACACTGGGCAGAAATCCGGTCGACCAAAGACTCGTCCCCGCACCCCCGGGCGGACCGCTTAACAGCACGACGTAGGACGGCAAGTCTTCGTTCTCGCTGCCCAGACCATACGTCACCCATGACCCCAAGCTAGGCCGTCCGCCGCGTCCGAAACCACTGTGCAAAAACATCTGCGCCGGTGCGTGATTGATTTCTTCGGTGTGCATCGAACGGACGATCGCGATGTCATCGGCGACAGTGTGCAAGTGCGGCAACAGTTCTGAAATCGATTGCCCCGATTCGCCGTGACGACGGAACTTCCACTGCGACGCCGCCAACGTCGACGTCTTGCCGAGAAACGCGAAATCACGCCCGGCCGTCACCTCTGGCGGACATGGTTTACCATCCCATTTCGACAACAACGGTTTGTGGTCAAACAAATCCAACTGCGAAGGCGCGCCGACCATGTGCAAATAGATAATGTTCTTGGCTCGCGGTGCAAAGTGGGGCGGTCGCACCGCGTGTGGGTTGTCATTGGTCGCCGCTTCGCTGGTTTCCAAACCCAACAACCGTGCCAGCGCGAGACCGCTTAAGCCCGCACCACCACATCGAACGAAGTCACGACGACCGATGTTTGGATTATGTGATTCCATGATTCACTCCTTGGTGATCGTTTCGTGAAGATTTAGCATCACATTGGCGACACCGAACCAAGATGCGAATTCGATTTCGGATAGGCCGTCGAGCCGAATTCCCGCTGCCAATTGTTTGGCTCGATCGGGATGCTTTTCCAAGTCGCTGGACTGGTCCGTCCATAGCGACGTCAAAGCCTGTACTTCGTCGGCGCCAGGTTCTCTCGCGACGCATCGACGTAGTTCCTCGTAAATCGTTGATTCGACCGACTGTCGCTTTGCGCTGGTGGCCGCTCGCAGCGCGATCGCCTTGGCCGCTTCGACATAGACCGGATCGTTCAACAACGTCAATGCCTGCAGCGGCGTATTGCTTCGCGATCGCCGTACCGTACACGCGAACCGGCTCCCCGCGTCAAAATTCGTGAAGCTGGGATACGGTGCGCCTCGTTTGATGACCACATAAACGCCGCGACGGTGCTTCTGATTCCCCGGGCTGACGACGTAGTCGTATTTTACTCCGCCGACCTTCGTCCACAGACCATCGGGTTGGTACGGTCGAATGGGCGGGCCAAAGGAATCGAGTGAAATCAATCCCGAAATCGCCAGCGCGTTGTCGCGGATCGTTTCGGCGTCCAATCGAACTCGAGGCCCCCGCGCGAGCCATCGGTTTTGGTCGTCCCACTCCAATGACTCGGGACTGGTTGCCGACGTTTGTTGATAGGTCTTGGACATCACGATCGTCTTGATCAATTGCTTCATCGACCAACCGTGCTGAACAAACTCGACCGCTAACCAGTCCAACAACTTCGGATGCGATGGTCGGTCGCCTTTGATTCCAAAGTCTTCGCGCGTCCGCACGATCCCCTCACCGAACAGTTCGGCCCAAATTCGATTGACCGTCACTCGCGCGACCAACGGGTTCGACGGATCGACCAACCACTTTGCCAAGGCCAGCCGGTTACCGCCAGACGCCGACGACTCTTCGATCGAATGCAAGAACGCCGGCGTATCCGGCTGGACCGATTCGCCTGGCGAACGATAGTCGCCTCGCAGGAATACGTAAGACGGTCGCGGTTGATCCAGTTCCGACATCACTTGCGTCGTGTCGGGTGCAACCTTTGACAAGGACCGGTCGATTGCCGCGATCTTTTTGTCCAACTGTAGCATCGCAACATCAGACTGCGATCGAAAATCGATCAACGCGTTACGATTCTTAACCGACCATTCTGGGCTGGGTTTGTTCAGCAACGAAATGATCGCATCGGGAACCGTGTCGTGGTCCGGATTGCCCGAGACGGCTGACAGTTGCAAACAACCGATCGTCCTCGCGTTGCCAAACCGCTGATCTAAAACAAACTCGATCTCGATGGGGCCACTCTCGTTCAAGGGTTCCTCGAGCGTGAACAGTGCCCAGTGTGGCCGCGAAAACTGGGGCGAGATGGCCCATCCTGTCTTTTTGATGCCGTCGATCGCTTTGCCCACGTCGTACGAACCCTGCGAATGATCGGCACGTGCGCCGACGAAAGAAAGCGGAGTTTTGGTTCCGTCGCTGCGAACCAAGGATGCTGAAAACTCGTTCAACACAAAGTTGTTTCGGACTGGGTCGCCGCGCCCGGGGCCAGTCCCGGGCAGCGACGGATCCGTCAACACGTCCAAGCGAATGGCGCGGATGTCAGTCGCATCGATTTTTGCCGATACCACGTACCGGTCCGACGATGGCGGATCATCACCAACCAACAATACGGCGCCGTCGTCGCGAACCTGATGCGAATCGGTCGTCCCTTCGGATTCAAACCCCGTGACTTTCATCACGTGTAAATGGGGTGACTGTTGAAAATCGTTTGCGAGTCGTTTCGCCCAATCGTCCAAGTCAACTTCGTACTCGGATCGCAATGCTTTGCGTTCACTGACGAGTGGTTTCTTCACAAGTTCCAGTTCGCGGCGTTTTTGATCACGCGCCGTGTTGGCGATCGGCATGGACGGGCCGAGAAATCGGATCGAGGAAATGGTTTTCGGATCGGATCGATCGGCTTCGATTTCGGTTTGGTTGAAGAACGCGGCAAACTGGTAATAGTTCTTGATCGTGAACGGATCGAACTTGTGGTCATGGCATTGGGCGCACTCGAGCGTTGATCCCAACCAAACGGTGGCTGTTGTGTTGACACGATCGAGAACTTGTTCGATGCGAGTTTCTTCGGGCAATGCACCTGCTTCGACGTTCGTCGGTGAGCAGCGATGGAATCCGGTCGCCACTTTCTGAGACTCCGTCGCATCGGGCAACAAATCGCCAGCAAGTTGCTCGATGGTGAATTGGTCGAACGGCATGTCATCGTTGATTGCACGAATGACCCAGTCGCGATAAGGCCACAAGTCGCGAAGGTCATCGCGTTGGAAACCGTGCGAATCGGCATACCGGGCAAGGTCCAACCAAGGCCTCGCCCAATGCTCGCCGAACTGTGTTCGCGTCAGCAGTTGATCGACCACCCGGCTGAAGTGTTCGTTCGACGGATCCGCTTCGAATGCGCGCACTTCATCAAGCGACGGCGGGAGTCCGATCAGGTCCAAGTGAACGCGACGAAGCAGCACCGCGGGATTGGCGGGTTCCGAGGGCATTCGACCTCGATCGTCCAATCGAGCGAGCACGAAATGGTCGACGGGCGTTCGGGGCCAATGATGATCCGAAACGGTGGGCAGCGCCGGCCGCGTCGGCGCGACGTAGG
The DNA here is from genome assembly GCF_007860175.1 of Rubripirellula reticaptiva. Classification (NCBI taxonomy): domain Bacteria; kingdom Pseudomonadati; phylum Planctomycetota; class Planctomycetia; order Pirellulales; family Pirellulaceae; genus Rubripirellula; species Rubripirellula reticaptiva. The sequence continues at coordinate 1,159,373 of NZ_SJPX01000001.1, forward strand.
ACCAATGCGGCGGCGGTTGGAAACCATCGGGCCATGCCGCGCCAGCTGCGATCCACTTGCGAATTGCACGAACTTCCGATTTCGAAAGCGGATCGCCGATCATCGGCATGACTTCGTCATGGTTTCGCGGTAACTCGATCCGCCGAACGAGCTCGCTATTGTTGGGATCGTCCGCCTCCAGGACTCCCGATTCCATCAAGCTTGATTCTTGATCCAATCGCAATCCGGCATCTTGGCGTTCTTCACCGTGACATTCGAAACAGGAACGATGAAGAACGGAATAGATATCCGCGACGAAATCGAACGACTCGGCGGCCAACGAGACCGATGCCGAATCGGCGATGAACATCATCGTGATCGCAATGCGTACGAGCATCTTCGGGGATGAACTTGGGTAGCGATCCTGCATGGTGGGAGAATCCAAAATCAGTCGGAAGTTGCAATCGGCCCTATCAGTCTAAGTGAACTTGCACCTGCATGCGTTGTGTTCGCAAACCTTTCGCCGTGGCAGGGTGCGAACTGCTTTGCAGTTCATTACCCGTCAGCGGAGTCGCGTGGCCACTTCGGGTTGCCCAAGTTAGGAACACTGGTTAGCCGAATCCGCCGCCGCCGGGCGTTTCGATGATCAGTCGATCGCCGGCTTTGACTGCGGTGGTTGTGGTGGCGGGTAGTTCGGTGGTGACGCCGTCCGATAACAATGTGTTGCGGCCCGACATGCCAGCGCCGCCGCCGGCGATTCCGTAGGGGCGTGTCGTTCGGCGACTGGTCAAAAGGCTCAGTGTTAGCGGTTTAAGAAACTCGAATTCTCGTACGATTCCGTCGCCTCCGCGATGGCGTCCGTGTCCTCCACTGCCTCGCCGGATCGCGAATCGGCGAATGCGGACTGGCAAACGAGACTCGGCCATTTCGGGGTCTGTGATCCTTGTGTTGGTCATGTGGGTGTGCACCGCATCGGCGCCGTCGGCGTCTGCGGTGGCGCCGCTGCCGCCACCAATCGTTTCGTAGTAACCGAACGTTTTATCCCCGAAGATCACGTTGTTCATGGTGCCTTGCGACGCCGCCACGGTGCCGATCGCACCCAGTAGAACGTCAACGATTCGTTGGCTGGTTTCGACATTTCCCGCCACCACGGCGGCACATTTTGCCGGATCGGGATTGGCCGGCGGATCCAATAGTCCAGGATCGATCCGCAGGTCCACGTCGCGCAGCACGCCCTCGCAAAGTGGCAGATTCGACTGTGACACGCAGCGCAGTACGTAAAGGGTTGCCGCAGTCGTAATTGCTGGTGTTGCGTTGAAACCGAAGCGATGCACCGGAGAAGTCGTGAAGTGGATCGACAATCGTGCCCCGATCCTTTGGATGCGGACGGCAATCGATGTGCCGTCGTCCAAGGTGTCGCTGAACTCCATCGGATCGGTCGACAAACCCGCAATCCAGCGGTGCATCGAGTCGCCGGCTAGATCCAGGATTTGCCCCATCAAATCGTTCACAATCGACGCAGAATGCGTTGCCGCCAATTCTCGCAGCGCCGCCGCGCCGTGCATTCCGGCGGCCTGAGCAGCAGCGATGTCGGCAAGGTTCTCGTGAACGCTTCGCGATGGGAATTGCCCCGACTGAAGCAGCAATCTCAGTTCGTCGCGCCGCGAAACGTTGCCGCGAACAAGCGGGAAATCGCGGATCAGGACGCCTTCTTCGGCGAGTGACTGAGCGTCGGGCGGCATCGAGCCGGGCGTACGTCCACCGATTTCGGCGTGGTGTGCTCGCGACGCGACAAAAAAGTCGGGTTTGGCGTCGCGGGCCAAAGCGTCGCAAAAGACTGGCGTCACCAACGTCACGTCCGGTAAGTGCGATCCGCCGGCGAATGGATCGTTGCTTAGGTACGCATCGCCCGCCGACATGGTCGGAAACACGTTCATCATGTGACGTACCGTGTGGCCCATGGCACCTAGATGCACCGGAACGTGCGGCGCGTTGGCGATCAACGATCCGTCGCCACGAAAGACGGCACAACTGTAATCGAGTCGTTCCTTGACGTTGACGCTAAAGGATGTCCGCCGCAGGACTTCGCCCATGGCATCGGCAATCCCTTGTAACCGGCGAGCGATGACTTCGATCAAGACAGGATCGGTATCGAGCGTGCCCCGCGATTTGTTGGTTGCATCCGCCATCGTTGAAGTTGCTGCGGTCTTGGTTTGGACGGGTGCCAGTTCGACCACGCCCCCATCCAACACCTTCGCTCGCCAACCCGGTTCGACAAGCAACGTCGAGTGGTCGCCGACGATCATCGCCGGTGCATCGATGTCATCACCCGTTTGTAGGCCAACGCGATCAATCAGTTTGGCCTCGATCATTTCTCCATCATGCCAGATCGACGTTGTGGTCGTCGGGGCCGGACTAGCCGAAGCGATCGTCGTGTTCGAGTCGTTGACCGGATGATGGATGGTCGCTTCGCCGCGGACCGCGACTAGTTCGATCGAACGGCCGGGTTGGTGGTATCCAAACGTGGATTGGTGGGAACCGATGAATCGATCAGCGATAGATTCGACCGGTTGCAGCGAGATGGTCAGTGAAGCGTCGGTACCTTGGTACCGAACGTCGCACTCAAAGTTGTGGTTGATTTCTGAGTCGTTCGTTGAGCTGGTTTCCGACGCCAGCATCTGGCTGGTTTCATCCTGCAAGTCAGCTATCATTGTTTTGAATTCGGTGACAGTGATGTCGCTCAGTGGCCGATAAATGCCGCGAGCAACGACACGGCCAATATTGGCCAATCCCATTCCCAAAGCGCTCAGCATGCCCGCGTCAGGGTGATCCAAAATGCGTTTCATGCCCAGTGCGGTTGCAACGCGGCAAAGGTGTTGTCCCGAGGCACCGCCAAATCCGACCAGTGCCATCTCGCGAACGTCGACGCCTTGGGCGGTGCTGACCGTGCGGACGGCCTCGGCCATGTGAGTGATCGCAATCCGCAGGAATCCCTCGGCGAGTTTCTCGGTGCATGTGAATGCACCGGAGTTTATTCGCTCGGCGATGGATTGGATTCTGCGCTGCGATGCCTCGCGATCAAGGGCGAATGGGAACCGGCTTTCTGGGATTCGGCCCAACAACAGATTGACATCCGTGACGGTCAGTGGCCCGCCACGACCATAGCAAGCGGGGCCCGGATCGGCGCCAGCGCTGGCGGGGCCGACCGTCAAACGTCCGTCGACATAGTCACAAATGGAACCGCCACCGGCAGCGACGGTTTCGATATCCATCATCGGCGTCATCACGCGAATGCCGGCAACACGCGACTCTTGGCGGCGTCCAACGGTGCCTTCAAATCGGCTGACATCGGTGCTGGTGCCGCCCATGTCGATACCGATCGCACGATCGGCCCCACAAAATCGGGCGACATTGGCGAGTGCGACGACACCACCGGCAGGCCCAGACAGGATGCTGTCGCGACCGCGAAAATCAGCGGGGGAAACGAGATTCCCGTTGCTGGTCATCAATCGGAAGCGGCAATTCGATTCGCCACCGAATTGGGCCCAAACATTTGCGGCGTATCCAGCCAGGATCGGATTCAGGTACGCATCGAGCGTCGTCGTTTCGGCTCGCGAGACCAACTTGATCAGCGGCGCCACTTCGCTGGAACGACTGATATGGGTGAACCCCGCTTGGCGTGCCAAGTCCTCAGCAATTCGCTCGTGGGCATCGTTGACATGAGCATGCATCAAAGAGATTGCGATCGACTCGATGCCGTCGCCGCGAAGTGCGATCAAGTCTTGACGTAGTTGATCGATGTTGATTGGCGTCAGGACGTTGCCATCGTGGTCGAGTCGTTCGCTAACTTCGACGACGGATTCGGTCAGCGGTTTTGGTTTGACGATCGCGAGCGCGAACAGATCAGGCCGATCTTGCTGGCCGATCCTGAGGATGTCGCCAAAGCCAGTCGTGACCAGAAGCGCAGTCTTGGCACCACGCCGCGTCAATAGCGCGTTGGTGCCGCGTGTGGTCCCCAGTCGAACGTCGAGATTCGGCAGGCCCTGGTCGAGTGGGACGCCAAGCAGGATTCGTGCGGCAAGCACTGGTGATTCGAGTCGGGCATCAATGCAAAGCGACGTGCCCGTTTTAATCTCGGCGTCGCTGTTGGCGTCGTTGTTAGCGGCTTTACTGCGCGACAGCACGATGGTGCGGTCCGTCTGCCGTATGACGGTTCCGATCGGCGTGAGTGCGCCATCAGCGCCCACGATCGACACGTCGGCAGAAATCCAGAAGCCTTGAACTTCGGCGGCGGGGAACGCATCGAGTGTTAGCGAACGGTCGGCTGAAACGTCGATCACTCGCGCGTAGACGGCACCCGAACTGAGCACTTTGGTGGCTCGGCGTTGATTGCCATCGACGACGAAACAGTCCGTAAACGTTCCGCCAACATCGGCCCACACAGAAACAGTCATGGCGTTGGGACAGTCATCGCGTTTTGGATGGACGTTAGGAAGGATTGAACAATTGCAGGCTGTCGTCGGTCGCGGCCTGGTCGATCAACGCAACCACGACGTCACCGGTCTTTAACTGATCGGACGCCGTTGGGACGCGAACAAATCCATCACGATGGATCGCGGCGATCAAGCATTTTCCGGCCAGCGGTAGTTCAGCCAAGCTGGCCTGTGTGACTCGTGACCCCTCGGTGACTTCCAGTTCAAAAACGCCGATCGTTCCGTTGGGCAATCGAGTTTGGCTGATAATCGCGCCTTCGTTCAGAAAGCCCATGATTTGACGCGCTGCAACGTCACGTTCCGACACCGCGCGGTCGATTCCTAGCTTTCCGACGACGTTGGCGTAGTCAGGGCGACCAACCACACACATCACTCGTGCTGCACCTAGTTCGCGAGCCTCGACGCCCGCCATGATGTTACTCTCGTCGCTGCCGGTGCAGGCGACAAAGTAATCGACCTTGCCGGCGCCTTCGTCTTCCATGATGCTGCGGCGGTTCGCGTTGGCATGGACGACGGTCACGTTGGGCAGAATCTTTGCGATATGGCTGCAACGATCAGGGTCACGTTCCAGCATGACGATGCGATAGTCACGGCGGCTAAGTGAATCAGCCAGGTGGTAGCCCGTTTCGCCACCGCCCGCGATCATGACTCTTTGCTTGGCTTTATCTTCGGTCTTGCTAACGAAGATTTCGCGAGTCTTGGCGACGGTGTCGGGTGTGCCGATCAAGCTAACACGGTCGCCGGCATGAATTTCGTCTTCACCGCTGGCGATCCACATGCGTCCGTCGCGCGAGATCGAGCCGATGCGGATCGACGCGGGAAGTTTGAGGTCTCGCAGTTTGTGGTCGACCGCGCTGCTCTTGGAATTGACTTCTAGTTCGTAGACTTCCAACTGACCTCGCGCGAAGTGTTCCAGCGGTATCGCGTCGGGGTTGCGAATCGCGCGGGCGAGTTCGAATGCGGAAAGTTGTTCAAGACTCAGCAGGCTGTCGATGTTGAAGTGACGTTGGTAATCAAATGTTGAAAGGTCTCGGAATGCGGGCGCGTATACTCGAGCGATACTGCGCCGGGCGCCAAGAGCTTTGGACATGCTGGCCGCGACGATGTTGACTTCGTCGTCGCCGGTCACTGCCAAGACCATGTCGGCGGCGCAAACATCAGCTTGAAATAGCACGGTGCTTCGAGAGGCGCTGCCCTCGATAGCTCGCACATCCAATTCGCTGTTGATGCGGCGAACGTTTTCGGGGTTGTGATCGACAACGGTCACGCTGTGTCGTTGCCGACAAAGCATGTCGGCGACCCAGCGTCCGACGGTTCCTGCACCAAGAGTCAATACTCGCATGAATTTATCGCACGTCGAAGCCGATCAATCGATCGACAAAAGGGAAAGTGATGGGTTGGCCAGAATTGGCGATCGATCGACCAATCAAGCAAGCCAGTCGAGCACACATAAAACGGCGAAGATGATCGCCATGAACCCAGTGATCCATCGCCCTGTCTGAAAGGCGTGACGCAGCACCAGCGACGTGTCTTCATGACGCGTGCCACCGAACACCAACGAGATCGCAATGATCAGCGGCACGTAATACAGAAGATACGACGGAGCGATGGAGAGCATGGAAGGTTGGTTTCGAAAGTATTGTTGGGTTGAGATGAAAGAGCGACGAAATCAGTCTTGGCAAAGTTGTCGTCTCGCGGCTTCAAGCTTCCGCCGTTTCGGTTGCCGCGACATCTGATTTTTCGTCATCTTTCTTTCGTCCACTGATCGGGATCGCAAGCGGTCCACCATAGGCATCGTAGATCACCAGAATATTCAACAACCCAGCGATCACGGTGTACCACGTGCCAAGCTCATAGCCTGCGCCGCGACGTGCGTACCAAGCTGATACCTCGTCGGCTTCGCTTTCGATGACGGGTCGAAACGGCGGAGCCATGAATCCGCCCCACAACGGTTTGTAAGCTGGCGACGTTCGGCCACTGGCAGTGGCCTTCCGCATCATATTGCCTTGGACCAAGGCCGGCAGAGCTGCCGCACCGACACCTGCTTGTAAGAAATAGTGCCAGCGTTTGTCGCCCGTTTCCCACGATGCATAGACAACGTGACCGCCGCCAAGGGCAAAGCCAAGGATCCACGCCGACATGATGCAGACAAAGAAGAGGCATCCTTTGGTGGTGCGGCCTTGGTACAGGTGGCCGGCACCAGGGACAAGCCACGCCAGAAATGCGGCTAGCGGTCGGTTGCGCAGATTCACCTCCTGCCCGTCGACTGCGATTGTATTTTGCGGGTCCGTTGGCATCTGGATTCTTTGTGCGTACTTGTCGAGATCGGGTCAATGAAAACATCACGCCGTTGACATTGGGTCGAAGACTTCGGGTCATGGCTGCCGCTCATTGTGAGCCAAAGCGTTCCAGGGCGGTAGGTGAATGTTCTTGGCATTCTTCGTTGATCGGCGGCGATTCTTGGTTTGAAGGGTATTTGCTGCCTCGATTTCAGGGTTGGTTTTTCTTTGTCTTAACTGATCAGTGCTTCGATTGGCCGGTGTTTCTATTGACCTAGACGCAACGGATTTCTTAAACGGGAACTACGGCCGACTCAAACCCAACCCTACCCATCCTCAGTAGCAGCTTTCTGATGTCACAAAAGAAGCACCTGTCATTTCCATTTGCATCCTCGGTATCGCTTGCGTCACCCACTTTCAGGTCATCGTGCCTGGCAGCCCTGGTGATCGCATGTGTCGCCGGTTGCGGTTCGAAAGACAGTGAAATGGCCGCTAATTCGTCGAATCAATCGAGTTTGTCGGCAGCATCGATAGCCGAAAATTCCGAAAACGTTGCAGCGCCGGCGGACGTGGTCAGCCAATATCTGGACCTGGTTCGGCGTGGCGGTGCAGATACGGGCGCTGGGTCGTTGTTAACGACGCGTGCCCAGGCCGAATTGAAGCGAATCGGGATCGCAGTTACTCCGATTGGATCGCCCAATGCAAAGTTCACCGTCACCCGCTCGGAAGCTTTCCCAGAACAGCCCAATTCGATGCTCGTCCACACCATCTGGACCGAGCCGGGTGCAGACGGAACCACAACGAATACCGAAGTGGTTTGGGCACTCGAGCGAGAATCGGTGGGCTGGCGGATCTCTGGATTGGCGATGGACCAAGGAGGCTCGGAAGGCCCTCAATTCATCGACTTCGAAAATGGTGCTCGAATGGCCCAATTGATGAACGAAGTCTCGCCGCAACCCGAGTCTCAACAAGCCATCGCTCGATAGAACGCTGAAATCCGCTGCAAAGCGTACCAAGCAAATTGCTCGGCGATCTGGCCCCGATGACCCCGATCGTCCGGCTCTCGGGATGCCGGGGAAGTCATGGACGCCCGCGATTTTACGTCATTGTGCGAAATATCAGGCGCATTGGTTGTACCACGATGACGCACCGGCGACAGGCAGCCCTTTTGGGTGGTTTGGTTGTCGTTTTGCCGTAAATTTCGGTGTTTTTTTCGTTCCCGGTTGCGTTTTGGAACTGCGGCGGTGACCTGTCGGTGGCAATTTGGGTCGATTGCCTCGTTTGAGCCGATTGACACTTTCATGTCCGCGGCTACTGTAACAACGAATCGAACTGGCTGCATATTCAGCCTAGGCTGCGCATTTTGTGCTGCCGCCGGTTTTTTGAGAGAGACCGAGCGACGGTCGGCGTGTTGTCGACGGCTTGGTCAGGAGTCCGAGGGTTTGGACTTCTTCAACTTGATGTGCGAATTCGGATCGCACCAAACACTCCGAAATCTTGGGAGAATTCTATGAATCGGACTGTGGTGAGCGGCGTTGCCGCATTCGCACTTTTGATCGGTGCGGCCTCGAACATGAACACGGTTGAAGCAGGTTGCTGTAACGGCGGATTGTTTGCCAAGCTGCATTCGAAAAAGTGCAGCGGCGGATTGTTCTCGCGTCTGAAAGCAAAGCATGCTTCGGATTGCTGTGCACCGGCTCCTGTTGCCGACACTTGCTGTGCACCAGCACCCGTTGCTGAGCCTTGCTGCGCTCCAGCACCTGTTGCTGAACCTTGCTGTGCTCCAGCACCTGTTGCTGAACCTTGCTGCGGTGGCGTTGTCGAAGCGGCTCCAATGATGGAAGCTGCTCCTTGCTGTGGTGGTGGCGAAGTCATGATGGGCGACGTTGTCAGTGACCAAGGTATGATCGTCGACGACAGCAGCCAAGGTTACGATCTGGCACCGGGCGAGCAACTCGTCCCAGGCAGCGTTCAAACGATCTCGGAAGGTGGCGCTGCTGAAGCCGCTCCTGCCGCTGAAGCTGCTCCCGAAGCAGCGCCAGTTCCAGTTGCTGATCCTGCACCTGCAGCAGAAGCACCTGCAGCAGAAGCACCCGCAGCAGAAGCACCGGCCAGCAGCAGCGATGCTGTTGAAGCCGTCGAAGAAGCTGCACCGCCAGCTCCGCAACCCGACGCTTCGACCGATGCGTGATCTTGTTGCGATCAAACTTTGATCGCATCTCAAGAATGATTTAAAACGAGAAACCTCGCCGGTCACTAGATCGGCGAGGTTTCTTTTTTGTCATCGTCGTTGTTCGAATTGTCTTCGGTGTTTGCGCCGTTGAAGTCATCAATCACATCCAGCCTCAGTCGCCCGACGTCGTTGAAGTCTTCGACGTCATCGGGTTTCAGGAACAAGTGTTCGCTGGCGTCTTGATCACGGACAAAGAACCAACTTGACGTCGTCGCTGCCATTTCCACTCGGTCTGATACCGTTTTAATCTCGACGTCCGACGGTCGCGCCGCCCAAGCCTTGGGTGACGCCCACGGGGACGCTCCGCAGCTCAAGTCACGCAGGATGTCAGTCATGGCGACATCCGACGACGGCTGCGGCATTCGAATCGGACCGATGTCACTGATGATCATCGGAACGCGAATTTCTGGGCTTCGCAGGGGGCCGCAACCGCGACCAATCCACCCGTTTTGGCCCAGCGAAAAACCGCCCGTGCCGACCACGATAAGCTGTGGATCATCGGCGCTGATCGATTGCAGCAAAATTTCGATCATCAAATCGATCAACCGTACCTGACATCCATAGGTTCGCATCCACGACGTCACCAAGTCTGGATCCGACGAATCAGCTAACGACAACTTCGGCACAGTGACGGTTTCAAAAATCGGCAGAGTCGGTTCAACGAGCCTTGCAGGTTCGGTGTTGCCGATCAGTTCAACTTCTTCTTCGTCGGCTTCGTGCGCTAGCAACTCGATTTCATCAATCGGAAACAACGACCGCGGCGCGTCCCACCGCGTCGACAAAAAATTGCTGTGCAGCCACATCACGCTCCAAGGTTCATCTTCGGCATCCCGTTCGACCGCTGCCGCGATCACCGATGCCAACTGAGTTGTTTCGATCTCGTCCGCGGGTTGGGCGTCTTGCTGGGTCGCTTGTGGCGGTAACGTGGTAACGCGATCAAAGCATTTTGCGTCAGCCGCGATCGATGAATCGTCGGTGATCAAATCGACGGCTCCACTGCCTCGCCATGCATCGGCCCAGCTGTTATCGCCACCATCAAACCAGCGGCGCAAGACTGCGGCCGAGTCATCGTTGGTTGCGATCCAGCGATCCCAAACACAGCCTCCAGTGGCAATCGTGTCGATCGCCGGAGTCTGGTTCCACGACGATCCGTAGCAACCGATTGCGGCCGTCGCCAGCGCGTCGAAGGAAAGCACGATCAACGGTTTGGTCAAACGACCATGATCGGACGCAGTGGAATCGGACACAGGCGAGTCGTTGGGCGACGAAGGGGGGAGAGACGCACGGATTTTACCGCGTAATCGCGACATTCGTTGCAACCGTCGCGACAACCGGATTGGACCGAAGGTAACAGCTTCGGACTGGCCCACCCAGTCCCTGCGGTAACCTAGCGTTCACCGTCTCGATTCGCCTTTGCAACACGTGGCCGCCATTCATGTCGATTATCACCGGCGTTTCCACTGTTTTCGTGTGGCAGTAAACTCCGGCGAATTTATCACTTTGACTCTCCACGCTTCTCGCTCCAATCCAATCAATTCACAGATGGCCGACTCAAACTCCTCCTCTCGGCATACCCGATCCGTCGTTTGGGGTGTTCCCTTTGACCACGTCACGCTCGAGCAATCGATCGACAGCATCGACGACATGATCGCTGGGGGGGAAGCCGGTTATGTGATCACGGCGAACCTGAACTATGCAATGCTGAATCGTCGCAATCCAGACATGCATCCGATCACCCGGGACGCTGATCTGATACTCGCTGATGGACAGCCGATCGTATGGCGAAGTCGTCTGAACAAACAACCGCTGCCCGAGCGGGTTGCTGGCAGCGAGATGATCTACAAGTTGGCCCAGCGAGCCACGCAGAAGGGACACGGCATTTACTTCATGGGCGGCGAGCCAGGCGTTGCCGCCAAGTGCGCCGATCGTTTGTCTCGGCTGTATCCCGGACTCGTGATCGCAGGAGTCGAGTCGCCTCCGTTTCGGAAGTTGACCGACGAAGAACAAGCCGAACAAGACGTTCGCATTAAAAAGTCGGGCGCCAAAATCTTGCTGGTCGCTTTTGGGCAACCCAAAGGCGAACGCTGGATCCACGAAAACTATCAACGGCTAGGTGTGCCCGTCTGTATCCAACTTGGTGCGTCGTTTGACTTCATCGCCGGAACCGCAAAGCGAGCGCCGATGATTTGGCAAAAGCTCGGCATGGAATGGGCCTACCGAATGATGAGCGATCCCAAGCGACTGGTACCTCGATACGCATCCAACGCTTCGTTCCTCGTCGGCGCGATCGTCGAAGACTGGCGTCAACTTGTCATTGGTTGGGGACTCTGGCCATCACCTCGCCAATGACCCGTCCCGCCAATCACCAACCAAGTAACCAGCGAACACTTCGTTCGCGCACAAACCTTTATCACGGACGAACCTCAAATACCCGACCGTTTTAACCTTACTTTGCAGAGAACTTAGCCATGTTGAATGCTCTCCTGATCGCCGGAACCGCCATCGTTTCCGTCGTCGCAGTCGCCACGATCATTATTCGGACGTACAACCGTCTGGTCGCGGACAAGCAAATCGCAGGCAACAGCTTTGCTCAGATCGAAGTGCAGTTGAAACGGCGTTACGACTTGATCCCGTCGCTTGTCGAAGCCGTGCGGGCCTACCTCGGTCATGAACGCGAAACACTTGAAGCCGTCATCGCAGCCCGCAGTCAAGCGTCGTCCAAGTTGCCCGGCGTGGGGCAGCAACTCAACGATCCAAACGTTGTCGGAACATGGGCGGCGTCGGAATCGGCACTCGGTGGTGCAATCGGGCGTTTGGCGATGGTGATCGAAGCCTATCCCGAATTGAAAGCGAACGAGACCGTTGCTGGTCTTACCGAAGAATTGACCAGCACCGAAAATCGAATCGCGTTCGCTCGCGGACTGTACAACGACGGTGCGACCACGTTCAACATTCGTCGCCAAAGTTTCCCAGCGATTGTCTTCGCCGCCGCAATCGGTTTTGGCGATGACTTGGTCTGCTTGCAATTCGACGACCAGCCGGAAATCCATCAAGTGCCAGCCGTCGAATTGGTCGCGTAGTGTAGCGTTGACGGACGTTCCGTCGTTCGAATTAGAACAACAACCCACTGGCTGATCGCGGAACACTGATCTTTTTTATGGTACGGTTCCGGGTTGCCAACTTGGATGAAACGCCCATGTTTGACTTTCTAGCTCGAAAAACGCGAGCAATGCGTGCTTCGGCTCGATGGTTTGCGTTGGTGTTTGTGACGCAGGTGTTCACGGTCGTCTCGACAGGTGTGGCGGTCGGCTATCTGTTGGTGTTTCCCGTTGTGTTCGCGTTCGCGTACCATAATTCGAACGCACCCCGTGATGGTCTGCTGAACGAATACGGACGCGAAGTTGACAAAATCGAATACTCCGTCGCGCGAGCGTTTACAAAATCGTTTGATGACTCGATCTCCGCTGAAGACCGTTGTGTCGACCCCCATCGCGTTTTTTGGTTCACGTCTTTATTAGGCGTCGCATCGACGGCCGCAGGATTGCTGTGCATCACAGCGATTGAACGCCATCGCATTCAGCGCGGCGGTGGCTGGGCCATCGGATTGGCGATGGGTGGACGTCGTGTCGATGCGATGGCCAACTTGGACCAACGCCGTGTGATCAATGTCGTCGAAGAAGTATCGATTGCGTACGGCACCACGCCACCAACTGTATTCATCTTACCAGCTGAAATGGGCATCAATGTCTTCGCGGCGGGTTTGACGCCTGAGGATTGTATTCTGTGTATCACCGATGGCGCGGTGCAGTACTTGAAGCGTGACGAAATGCAAGCTGTGGTGGCGCATGAAATGAGCCACCTGATTCATGGCGATACGCTGCTCGGAACGCGGATGACGGCGATTCTGTTAGGCTTGCAAAGCATTCGGGTGCTCGCCGAGATGTTGTTCACGTTAGGACGGGATCTTGCGGACGCTGATTTGCGAAGCTGTGTGCTGGGGTATCTGTCGATGTTGGTCGGGGCAGTGCTGTGGCCGTTTGGATTGTTCGGTGTGTTGGCTGCGACCGTACTGACGATGTCGATCGGACGTTCGCGAGAGACCGTTGCCGATGCCGAAGCAGTCGCCCGAACTCGAAATCCACAACCGCTTGCCAATGCGCTGCGGCGAATTTGGGGACACCCGGCCGGCGGCAGCGTGCGGCATCCGATGACTTCGCTGATTGCGCCAATGCTGTTCGTTGAACCCTCCATCACGCACCGTTGGTTTTCGACGCATCCACCGCTGCAAGATCGTATCGCAGCGATCGATCCAGCCGGCGACACGGTTCCGATCTACCACGACGATGTGTTGGTCGCGCCAAGTCATAACGAATCACGCCCAGCCGCAGAGATCATGAATTTTGTGTTCGCGGGTGCTTTGTTAACGAGCGACCAACCGAGGTCGAAACGGCCCGATTCGAAAACGCTTGATCCGGATCAGTTTGCTGCGGCGTCAGCGGTCATCTTGTCGGCTCTGAGTGCATGCGACGGTGAAACGACAATCTCGGACTACGAATTCATGCGTGGCTGGGCGCAACTTGGCTTGGGCGAAGCCAATCGAATCTCGGCCGATCACCTGGATGACGCGTTGTTCCGCGAGGCGACCGAGACCCTCACTGCGGCGACACCACCGCAAAAACAAAGAGTTCTGGCTGCGATCGCCAACACCATCTCAAGCGATGGCCGCATGAGCCCCGAAGAAGCCGCCATGCTAGAAACCGTTCAGGCCGCTTGCCAAGTCTCTTAACCGAGGCAAATGCAACTGCATGACGTTGGTCGTGTATTCTTCATGATGGAAGTCACGATTGCGTTTCCATCGTTGGGAAGCTGCGGCTGAGGAATGCGATGACGTTTGCGGAGCCTTGTTCTTCGATTGTTTGATCGAAACCTGAAACGTGGTACAGCGACTGCTTGGGTTTTTGATGTTACATGTTTTGATCGCGGTGACCGTGTTGTGCGTTCAGGTTCCTGATTGCTTTATTCACGGCACTCATTCACACATGCATCATCCACGAACTCACGCGGTCGTCTTTCTGCGCCGTAGCCCTTGGTCGGGTACTTTTTCTGGTCGCTGGCTTGGATTTACATTTCGGTAAGTCGGTCAGGATCAGCGTGTGCTATCAGGTCTTGTTTGACTGAATTCCGTGGTTGTTTTTGATCGCGCAAACACTATGGTGTGATCACCATCGCACTGGCAATGCTGACCATCATCGTTGCACTTGGTCGGGTGAAGTGGGGATATGCGGTCGGCGTCGACGCTGCGGCCTGTCTTTTCGCTGCAATCGTTTCGGAGTCGATTGAGCGAGTTGTACTAGGACATGCTTGGGGCACGTACCAGCACATGACGGGTACGCGCCGCGCTTCATTGACCGCGGTGCTGTCGGCAGCGACATTTGCCGCGATCCATCATGAAAGCGGCCACTCGCTGGGCCGCCGAATAAACTACAGCCGATCGAACTGCGATTAAGCCGAGGGCGTTGTCTTCTTTTTCGGCTTGTAGACTTCCGTTGCCGTACCGTAGTGAACTTCGCCAGCGTTCATCAGCGTTTCGCTGAGCGTTGGGTGCGGGTGAACCGATTCGGTGATGTCATGAACTTCACAACCCATTTCGATTGCCAACACAGCTTCGGCAATCAGTTCGCCAGCGCCACTGCCGACGATGCCGCAACCAAGCACGCGGTTGGTTTCGGGGTCGACCAACCATTTGGTCAGGCCATCGGTGATTCCGAGTGCCTGAGCCCGGCCGCTGGCCGCCCACGGATAGACTTCGACGTCCACGGTGATTCCGTCGCGTTTCGCTTCGTCTTCGGTTAAACCAGCCCAAGCGATTTCGGGATCGGTGAAGACGACCGCGGGAATTGCGCGCTTGTCGAACACGGCTGGCTTGCCCGCGATGACTTCGGCAGCAACGCGTCCTTCGTGAGTCGCTTTGTGAGCCAGCATGGGATCGCCGGCGACGTCACCGATTGCAAAGATGTTGGTGTCAGCGGTGCGTTGTTGGTTGTCACAGACAATGAAGCCACGCGCGTTGACTTCGACCTTCGTGTTTTCCAAACCTAGGCCTTTGGTGACCGGTCGGCGACCGATGCTGACCAGGACGCGGTCGTATTGTTCGTGGCCGAATTTGCCGGGGCCTTCAAATGTGACTTCGATCTTGTCGCCGACTTCGGTCAGCGAACCGACTTTGGTGTTTAAGAAGACTCGTTCTTCACACATCTTGTTGATGCGTTTGGCGAGCGGTTTGACCAAGTCGCGATCGGCACCCGGCAGCAGAGTTTCGGTCATTTCGACGACTGAAACCTTGGAGCCCAGGTGAGCGTAGACGCTGCCCATCTCCAAGCCGATGTAACCACCACCGATGACCAATAGGTTGTCGGGGATGTCGGCAAGTTTTAGAGCACCGGTGCTGTCCATGACTCGGTCGCTGCCGATGTCGAATGCCGGTGGCATCGCAGGCACACTGCCGGTGGCGATGATGCAGTGATCGAAGGTCAGTTGACCGCCTTCGGGGATCGAAGCGTCGTCGCCTTCAAGTTTTAGTGTGGTCGAGTTCACAAAGCTGCCACGCGCTTTGATGATTGTCACGTTTCGGCGTTTGGCCAGATTGCCAAGGCCACCGGTCAAGTTCGAGATCACTTTGTCTTTTCGGGCGCGAACTTTATCGACGTCGATCTTAGGTTTGCCGGCGTACTCGACGCCCCATTCGGCGCCCAGTTCGGCGACTTCGCTGATCACTTTGGCAACGTGAAGCAAAGCCTTGCTAGGGATGCATCCACGAAGCAAGCAAGTACCGCCTAGTGTTGGCGAGGCTTCGACGATGGTGACTTGAAGACCTTCGTCGGCAGCCAAGAAAGCAGCCGCATAACCACCGGGGCCACCACCGAGAACAACAACGGGCGAATGCATGAGTCTAATACTTCGGTTGGAAAGTGAATCGCCGAGGACGGCGAAAATGTGTGTGTCAAAAAACGATCCGCACGAGCCGGGAACAGCGCGTGCGGATCGTCTTTAATTATAGTCGTATTTCGAATCGCGAACGATCGTCATACCAGTAGTGGTGAACGCGGGCGTTATCGTGACAAGAATTCGACGACGCTGTTCGCGTCCACTGGCAAGCTGATGTCGCTAGGGCCAGGCTTGCCCAGTACGGTTGCTTTCAAGTTTTCGCTATCGAACGAAACCCAATCCAGGGCGTCCGGCGAAGCGTTGGCGATGACGCCACGGTAAACGTTCTTCAGGTTTTCGCGGCCGCGGACTTCGATGATGTCACCAGGACGCAAGATATAGCTTGGCGAAGTGACCTTCACACCGTTGACGCGGAAGTGGCCGTGGCCGATTCCTTGGCGAGCTTGCGGACGGGTCTTGGTGAATCCTACGCGGCGGATCACGTTGTCCAAACGGCTTTCGCACATCAGCAGCAATAACTCACCGGTGTTACCGGGCTTGTGGCTGACGGCATCGAAACAGCGACGCAGTTGACGTTCGCCCAAGCCATAATAGTGCTTGATCTTTTGCTTCTCCATCAACGCCAAACCGTAGTTACTTGGTCGACGTCCACGGACGTGCATACCGGGCGGTGTGGGGCGGCGGTCGAGTGCTCGCGCGGCGCCAGCAGTTTCATAAATCAGGACGCCAAGACGACGGTTGATGCGAGCTTTCGGGCCGGTGTAACGGGCCATGGGCAATGCCTTTCTTTCCGCGGGCTATAAAAGCCATGCGGGCTTGGGGGGGAACGTGGTCGAGCGAGTTGAAACCAGAGACGTCACTGAAAGAAGTGTTTTGCAGTGTTTTACGATGTTTTCAAACTTCGCCGGCCGGCGTGATCCGTATGGGGCTAGAACGATTCCAGCCCGCAGGTCACGCGGGATTTTCGGTAAGGGGCAAAGTTTGGCTGGAAAAGCCGGTTTTTGCAAGGGCAAGCACCTGACGACTTTCTCGGGTTTTCGGTACCGTGGCAGCCGCAGGTCCCGAATTCGACCGTGAACGCAGATCACGCCGGTCCGGGCCCACGGAAATAACGCAGAATCCCCCCAAACAAGAAACTATCGCAAGATGACTGATTTTGACGTATTTGGCGTTGGAAACGCTTTGGTCGATATCCAAGCGACCGTCGAAGATGCCGTGCTCTCCGAATTGAACGTCGATAAAGGCATCATGACGCTGGTGGACGATGCTCGCCAACGCGAAGTGCTGGGACTACTAGACGGTCGCCCCCTAAACCGCTGTGCCGGTGGATCAGCGGCCAATACGATCGTCGCGGTCGCCGAATTTGGTGGCAAATCGGCATTCGTGGGCAAGATCGGCAATGACGAAGTCGGCAAGTTCTTTTTGAAGGACATGCAGGACTTGGGCATTCATATCGACGTCGAACCGGCTGACGACTCAACCGGCACCTGTGCGGTGCTGATCACCGAAGACGCCCAGCGAACGATGCTGACCAATTTGGGTGCGTCGGTGACGTTGACCGAAAACGACATCGACGAAGAATTGATCAAGCGATCCAAGTACATCTACGTCGAGGGATACCTGTTTACCGGCGAGAACACCAAGGCAGCCGCCTATCGTGCGATGGACTTGGCTCAAAAGCACGGCGTCAAAATCGCCTTCACGGCTTCGGACCCGTTCCTGATCAACATGCTTCGCGACGAGATCTGGGAACTAGTTACTGGGCCGGTTGATTTGCTGTTTTGCAACGAAGAAGAAGCAAAAAGTCTGACCGGTGAATCCGACCCGATCGCTTGTGCCAAGGCGATCCATGATCACGCAGAAAACGTCGCACTGACGTTGGGCGAAAAAGGCTCAATCATCATGCACGGCGGCGAAGCGTTCCCGATCGAAGGCGTCGCCGTGAAGGCGATCGACACGACCGGTGCGGGCGATATGTACGCCGGCGCGCTGTTATTCGGAATCACGAATGGCATGTCGTGGCGCCAAGCTGGCCACTTGGCCAGCGAAGCATCCGCAAGAGTTGTGGCTCAAATGGGCGCACGTTTGGAACGCAAGTTCACCGCAGCCGAAATTGAAGCTCTTTCGAGTTTGGCTTAACACCGTCGCCAGTCACAGACTGGTCACCACATACCGGTCACATAGTATTCAAGTCGCGTTTTGGCATCTGCATTTCACAGATCGCCAGCGCGTCGGCGGCGATCCGCGGATCCAAGAACGGTGATACAACGCCCTCGTCGATCCATTTCGCGACCGCGTTGATTTCGTGAACGAACGCGTCGACTGGATCACCATCACCAAACTCGGGACGTTCGACGCGTCCGTCGTTGTGCATGATAGTGACGGGGATCAGCGCGGTCGAACCGTCCGCGTAACCAGCGAATTCGAATTGAATCGTTGCGTTTTCAAAACTGACTTCGTAACCGTGCGTGAAGCCTCGGGCGGATGAATCGATCACGCCACCGCCGGCCGAAACGACCGTCTCGTCGTTACCGAAATCAAAAACCGTTTCATAAAACTTTGGCACACCGCACCGCCGCTGGCTCGCCGTCGTGGCGGACTTGGGCATCCCGAATAGCAATCGAATCAAGTGCGCGTCGTGAACGTGCAAATCGACCAACGGTCCACCCACTTTTGCGGCGTCGTAAAAATCGGGAATCCAGTCTGGCGGGCCAATCGTTCGTTTGAATCGGCCGGCGGTCGGTTTGCCGTAGCGTCCGTCTTCGGCTGCGTCGACCAAGATTTTGAACTCAGGCATTAGCGGCAAAATGTGCGCGACCGCCAAGTTCCCGCTGCCCGAATCGGTAGCCAACCGGGTCGCAGTGGTCGCATCAAGCGCCAGCGGTTTTTCGCACAGACATCGTTTTCCGCTGCGCACACAGGCGTCGATGGCTTCGGCATGCATGGCCGGCGGCAAGCAAATGTCGATCATGTCGATCGATTCGTCCGTCAGCATTCCTTCGATGGTTTCGTAAACGTTGATCGACGAAACGTCGATTTTTTCGCCTGGCGGACCAAAGTTGCCTTGGATCGATGTCCAGTCCCCTGCGCGCTTGGCTGGATTGCTGGAACAAAACGCGACCACTTCGGCGTTTGGACTTCGTTGATAAGCTAGATAGTGGATCCAGCCCATGAAGCCGACGCCGACAATTCCTGCTCGCATGTTGCTTACTTTTCGGGTTTGGGGAACTGAGTTGCTTTTCTATTCAAAATCGAAAGTCTAAGATGTTTCGACGCACCAGCTTACCAGCTATTCGACGGTCTCTCCGGTCAGCCACTTCGGCTGCTGTCGTAATTTCGATCGGAATGTTGATCGAAGCCACATCGGTCACGGCCGATACCTGGACTCAGTGGCGCGGCAGCGACGGCAACAATCACGCCGCCGCGGGGACCGAAGCACCGCTGAAATGGAATTTCACAACCGGCGACGGCATCGCTTGGAAAACCGCCATTCCGGGCCGAGGCCATTCCACGCCGCTGGTTCTCGACGAAGGTATTTTTTTGACGACTGCCGAAGCCGACAAGCAGACTCAGTCGCTGATCAAGTTTGATCGACAAAGCGGTCGCATCGTCAACCAATGGGTGCTGCACCGAGGCACTTTGCCGGCCGACATCCACAATCACAATTCCTACGCGTCGCCAACACCAGCTTTCGACGGCGAACATCTGTTCGTTACTTTCCACACCGACGACGCGATTTGGTTGTCAAAAGTAACCACGTCGGGAAACATCGTTTGGCAACGACGCGTCGCCGAGTTTAAGCCGCGACTGTTCCAGTTCGGGTATGGCGCCAGTCCCTTGGTTGAAGATGGATTGGTGATTGTCGCCGCCGAGTACGATGGCCCCGACAGCGGCCTGTACGGGCTGGACTGTCGCACTGGCAAGCAAGTATGGAAAGTCAGTCGGCCCAGCAACCTGAACTTCGCGTCGCCGATCGCTGCGACCATTACCGGACAACGGCAAATCTTGTTGGCCGGTGCCGGGATGTTTGCCGCCTATGATTCGCTGACGGGAAAAGTGCTGTGGTCCATCGACACGACCACCGAAGCCATTTGCGGTACGGCAGTTTGGGATGACCGACGTGTCATCGTTAGCGGCGGCAATCCAGTGTCCGGTACTTGGTGTGTCAGCGGAGATGGATCCAAAGCAGAGCTGTGGAGCAACGGCGTCAAGTGTTACGAGCAATCGTTGTTGGCGATTTCGAACTACGTCTTTGCGGTTGCCGACACCGGCGTCATGTATTGTTGGCGAACAGTCGACGGAAAAGAAATGTGGAAGCGAAGGTTGTTCGGCGGTGGCATTAGCGCATCGCCAACCTTGGTGGGAAATCACATTTACATCGCTAGCGAAGCGGGCGAGGTTTTTGTAATCAAAGCATCGCCCGACCGATTTGAACCGATCGCCGAAAATCAAACTGGCGACTCGATATTTGCCACGCCCGTCGCCGTCGATGGCCGTTTGTACTTGCGAACGGGCGTAGGTACAGGTCGCGACAGACAAGAGTATTTAGTGGCTGCGGGCCGAGTTTCGCAAAACTAGCCAGCGTTTCACCTAGAGCTCATTCGGCAGTTAATATCTCGATACTCCAGAATCGATTTCTGGCCTGCCACGATCGAATCCCTCTCACTTTTTCTACCGGCCGGACATCATGATTCGCGTTGCTTCTTTAACCGTTATGTACCTTGTGTTTTATGCTGCAGATTTACATGGCCAGGAAACAACGGTTAGCGAAAAGCCAAAACAAGCGGAACAAGAAGCCCAGGTCAACACTGCTGACTACCTACGTGAGATGCAATCGAATGCAGTGCGCGAACAGCAAGCGAGTTGGGGCCACTGGGGCAATCAAGCGGATCGCTTTAGCACTTGGTTGAATCACAGTAATCGTTTGATCCCCGTCTATACCTTCGGCATCACGCTTGATTCGCTGCGTGCCGAAGGCAGTGCCTACGCAGACCCTGCTCGGCTTGAAAATTTGTACGGCAGCGTTCCCGAAGGTTCCGTTAATTCGACTGCAACTTACTTTGATCAGACCGACGTTTATCAATTGCAAAAATCGGCGATCGATGCTGGCTTCACAAACATCATCATGATTGTCTTCGACGGAATGGACTGGCAAACCACTCGGGCAGCCGCGCTGTACCAACAACACCGCAACGCTTATAGCAGCGGTCGGGGGACCGGGTTGTCGATCCAAGATGAACGTTCGATGCCAACCGATTTTGGTCTGATCGTGACAAGTGCACGTAACGGTGGTGCAAAGTACGACGTCAATTCGCAAACAATGCTGAGCGGCGACAAGCCGGCCACCGGCGGGTTTGACTCGACTCGCGGTGGTGACGCACCATGGAACGAGAAGCCGGCGCTTGACTATTTGATGGGGCTCGATCGTGAACGGCCACACACAGTGACCGATTCGGCAGCGTCGGCGACCAGTTTGTTCAGTGGCATCAAGACCTATAACGGTTCGATCAATGTGGCGATCGATGGAACGCAAGTTGAGCCGCTGGCTAGGGCGCTTCAGGCCAATGACGATTACATGGTCGGCATCGTCACCAGTGTTCCGGTTAGCCACGCTACGCCGGCGGCTGCTTACGCTAACAATGTGGCACGTGGCGACTATCAAGACATCTCGCGTGATCTAATCGGATTGCCTTCTTCGGCTCACCGCAATAAGCCGTTACCGGGTGTCGACGTCTTGATTGGTGGCGGATGGGGTGAAGGCGTCGACAAGGACTCGACGCAAGGCGACAACTTTGCGACTGGCAACAAGTATTTGCATCAGGATGACTTGCGCCGCGTCAATATTGACCACGGCGGACCCTATGTCGTCGCTCAGCGAACCAAGGGTAAGCGGGGACGCGAGAACCTGATGGCGGCTGCACAGCAGGCTGCGGACGATGGTTCGCGACTGCTGGGGTACTTTGGGGGTCAAGGTGGACACCTGCCATTCCAAACCGCCGACGGCAATTTTGATCCGACGTTCGACGCAAAGGGAACTGAGAAGTACTCCCGAGCTGACATCGACGAAAACCCCACGTTGGCCGATATGACCGAAGCAGCATTGTTGGTATTGGAGCAATCGATCGAGGGTTTTTGGTTGCTGATCGAAGCCGGTGACGTTGATTGGGCGAATCACGCCAACAATCTTGATAACGCGATCGGAGCCGTTGCCAGTGGCGATGCTGCGTTTCGATCAGTGATGAACTGGATCGACGAAAACAACGCGGCGGACTTTACCGCGGTCATTGTGACGTCGGACCATGGTCACTATCTGGTCATCGACGACATTGAACGAATTGTTAAGCCGGCCGAGTGACTCGAGGTGCCTAACGGAAGAACGGAATCGGTGAAGCGGTTGAATCTGGTGTGATTCCCGGCGAAGTGCTAATCTAGGGGATACGTCGCTCACCGGCGGGCGGGTTTCATTTGGTTGATTGCTTCGATTACTGAAACTGAATCATCCGATCGCCGGCGTGTGACGGGAATCGCTTTGGTTCCGATTCCCATGATGGGAAAATCCTTCTCAACTTACGGGCGCACTTCGGAAACGCATGCGCATGTCACACCGTGAACGCTTCTGATGATTCACCACCCCCAATGTCGCCAGCGATTCACCTGGTGGACGGTACTGGCGAGATTGACGGTACCGACCAAGATTCCAAACTAGCGCTTTGCCAGCAGATTCTAGGATACCAGTTCAAAGACCCGACCCTGTTGTTGTCCGCTCTGACGCATGCCTCGGGTGCGGTGCATCGATTGGCCAGCAACGAGCGACTTGAGTTTTTGGGCGATGCCATACTTGGGCTAACGGTTTGCCTTTGGCTGTTCGAAGAGTACCCCGAATACAACGAAGGCGATTTGACCAAAATTAAGTCAGCCGTTGTCAGTCGGCGATCGTGCGGGAAGGTTGCGATCGAGCTAGGGTTTGACCGGTGCCTGATTGTTGGCCGTGGAGTCACTCGTAACCGCAGCTATCCCCGATCTTTGGTAAGCGACGTGTTCGAGTCGGTGATCGCGGCGATGTATTTGGACGGCGGAGATGAAGTCGTCCGTCCTCGGCTAAAAGTTTGGCTAGCCGACGAAGTTCGGCACGCGGTTGAATCGCAAGGCTCGAACAATTTTAAGTCGACACTGCAACAGTACGCTCAACGCGAACTCGCCAGCACTCCGGTGTATCGACTGGTTCGCGATGCAGGGCCCGATCACCGCAAATCATTTCTGATTACCGCGGTGATCGCCGATCGCCAATTCGCCGCCGCCTGGGGCAGCAATAAAAAAGATGCTGAACAGCACGCCGCGGCTAACGCGCTTGCCGAGCTGCACGGTGACCCCTTGCCGTTTTCGTCAGACTTAGAAGAAACGGCAAAGTAGAATTTTACCTCGGCTGTAACTGAGTCCAAATCCACGCGGCTCAGTCCGTTGGTTTCAACGGACTGAAGTTCAGACATGATCCTTCACGCGTCGCTTGAACCGGAACCCGCAGTTTACTCCGGCATCGTGAATCCACTGCTGGCCGGTGCAGTCGTCGATGCGGATGGTGTCGCCATCGTTGGGCGAATCGCCGCCGGTTTCACTTCCGTTGGCTTGGTTTCCGCAGGCGTTGCCTCCGTTGGGCGAATCGCCTTGGTTTCTGGCGTCGTCGCGGGAGCACTGGATTCTTGCTGCCAGTTTGGATTCCAGGCTTGTGACCATGACGCTTTCGATGGCGTGCTAGCTTCAGCGCCTAAATCCACGGACTCGACCTGGCCGGTTGGTTTCGGCGCCGCCGTGATCGCAGCGGTCGCAGGACCAATCGACGATGATGCCGAGACGTTTGCAACGCCAAGGTTCGCGGTGTTTGAAGGGCGTCCGGTTTGCTGAATGTTGGGCTGGGGTGCCGCGGCTGCGTACTGAGCCACTTGTTGCGAAGCCTGTGGTGCTGCCTGAGCAACGGTGCCACTGCTGGCATCGATTTGGGCAAGCATTTCTCGTGATCGTTCGATAGCGCGTCCCACTGCAACGTCGCCGCCCGCTTGTGATTCGAATTTCAAAGCTTCGGAAATCTGTGCCCGTGCCTGTGGCAACTGGCCGCTCTTGAAGTGCAGGTAGGCCATGTTGAAGTGTGCGACGGCTGGCTTGTTGTTCTGGGCCAATACCTGCATCGCGGATGCAGGGTCGCCGGACTCGAACTTGACTGTGGCCAAATTGTTGGCGTATCGAGAAGTGCCCGGTGCAAGTTGCAATGATTTTTCCAAAGTCTCGATCGCACCGGCATGGTTGCCCATCTTGCTGAGCGTCAGACCAAGATCGTTGTACAGACCTGCGTCATTGGGAGTTTGATTGATCGCGACTTGAAATGTCTTGGCCGCTTGCGGCAAGTTGCCTTGTGTGAAGTGCAGTCGAGCAATGTTGTTGAGCGCTTGAGGATGATTTGGTGTGCTTTCGAGAGCTTTGGTATAGCTCTCCATTGCCTTGCCAAAGTCGCCTGTCGATTCCCAAAGCTGACCATTGGCAACGAAGACTTCTGCGTTGACCTTGTCTGGCTTGTTATCCAGCCGAAGCGGATCTGCTTGGTCAGGACTATCCACAACCTCTTCTGATTTGCGTCGAAAGACGCTTGTCATCGCAGTTGCTGTTTTGCCGATTGCATTCTTGGTGCTAACCGCGACCGCCTTGACTTGGCTTCCCGCACCGCTATCTGACGACGCAACGGATTCGCCCATCGTCGACGATTCGAATGTCGACGGACTTGATTTGGCAAATGGGTTCATCGATGCCATTGGAAATCCGCCGCTCGAGCAGCCTGTCGATGCAACCGTTGTGCCGACAAGGATCGAGGCAAGAAGCGCTCGGCGAGCTTTGATCGCAGGTTTCACGATATGTTTCCCCAAAAGGCACTAACGCGGCTAAATCAAGCGGCGACTGTGACAGTTGTCTTGATTAGTTGAAAGGTTCCGTTGTTGAGGATCGGCAGGATGACGCGGTGAACTTGAATCTGTGTGCCGTCGATGTGACGCGTTTGAACGAAAAAAGGCGGCTCCGATTTTATCGGACCCGCCTTCGTTGAAACCGAATATTTCGGCCAATGACCAGTGCGTTAGTTGCCGGATGGCGTTGCCACGGATTGGTTGCCCCCGGCGCTGGTGGCCGGCAATTGAGGGCTTGGCAAGTTGTTCAACCATTCGCGGCTGACCTTGGTCGCCCAAGCACCGGACGAGGTACCCGGTTCGACATCGGTCACCATAACCGCAGGTCTTGGCCCTTGGATGTTCAAGCTAGCCAGCGTTTGGTGAACCGAAGCAACTCGTGCCTGGGTTTCTTCTGGCGTCATGCCTCGCATCACAAACACATCGCGATGCAGTGCTGGGGCTTGCGTCGCGATCCATTGGACCCGTCGGTTGCCCGATGCCAACAACGCACCGTCGCTTTCGCGGAAAAGTTCGTGGCCGATCGTGTTGTGAATTCGCCAGCCGTTGTGTTTCATGATCTCAAACGGGGCAGCGACTTGCATCGCATCGGCTTCGTTGAATGGTTCGGGCCATGCGTTATTGCGTTTGTAGCCGACATTCAAGTCGTGCCAAAATGTATGCCAATCGGCACACGCCGAAGTTGCCGTCACGCCTACGGCCAAGAAAGCCAACACAAATCGGTTGAATCGGACGGTTCGTCTCATAACAGGCAGTTCCTTCCGCCGTTAAAAACAAGCTGTTGGCTTGCCTTTATCGTTTGGTATTGATCGTTTGAATCAGCGACGCAGATGACCGCCGCAGAATATCCGCTGCGGCAACCTAATCCTTCGGGACTGTCCGCTAGCTACATCATCGGTTCGGCGATGCCAGAACTTTCCTGGGGGGCTGACTTGGTGGGGATCCGTTACGACCGACAAAGTCGCCACCTGGCCGATTCGACTCTAGACCATCGGTTCAACCACGATTGTTTCCCCGTCGAACTCGACCACGTCGCCGGTCGACAACTGTTTGCGGCGGCGAGTTTCGACTTCGCCATTGACCTTGGCTTCGCCAGCCTGGATTCGCACCTTCGCTTCGCCGCCGGTGGCCACGAAGCCTACAAATTTTAAGTAGTCATCCAGGCGAATGATGGGTTTGTCATCGGTCGGCGTGTTCAAGCTAGAGGCCTTCGGTCAGGATGTGATGAAGCGGTCCAGTCAGTAAAGTTCCGCTAAGATACTCGCTTTGCCACCATCCGTACTACTCTTTGCAGAAACATGACTTCATCCGACCTCTCCGACGATCCGTCACCCAAAGTTGCCGATCGCAAGGTCAGCATCGATGCTTACCGTGGAATGGTGATGTTTTTGATGCTGGCCGAGATTCTGCATTTGGATCGACTGGCCGAGCGGTTCCCGGACGTAAAATTGTTTCAATGGATTCAGTTCCATACCACGCATGTGGCCTGGGAAGGCTGTTCTCTGCACGATTTGATTCAGCCCGGATTCACATTCTTGGTCGGCGTTGCGATGCCATTTTCAATCGCTAGCCGGATCAAGCGTGGCGGATCCATGGCGTCGATGCTGTGGCATGCCGCATGGCGGTCGGTCGTCTTGGTTTTGTTGGGCATCGCGCTGCGTTCACAGGGGTATGACCAAACCAACTTCACTTTCGATGACACGCTGACACAAATCGGACTGGGGTATTTCTTTGTGTTCCTGATCTCGCTAACGCCGCGGTGGGTTCACTATGTGTCGGCCGCCATGATCTTGGTTCTGTTTTGGGCGGCGTTTGCTTTGTCGCCAGCCCCACCCGCCGATTTTGACTACGCTGCCGTCGGAGTCCCCGCCGATTGGCCCCACCATCATGATGGATTCGCGTCCCGTTGGAACAAGAACAGCAATCTGTCGTGGCGGGTTGATGTGTGGTTCATGAATCGGTTTCCTCGACCAGAACCGTTCACGCACTCCGGTGGCGGTTATGCGATGTTGTCATTCATCCCAACGATGGCGACGATGATCTTTGGCTTGATCGCCGGCACATGGTTGAAGGAGCCGCTCGAACTACGATCCCGTTTGATTCGGTTTGTCGCCGCAGTTGTGATTGGGTTTTCATTGGCGCTGCTGTTGCAGTGGACGGACGTTTGCCCCAACGTCAAACGCATCTGGACCCCCACGTTTGCACTGTATAGTGGCGCGTGGTGCATGACGTGGTTGGCGACGTTGCATGTGATCTGTGACGTCGGCAAATGGCAACGTTGGGCATTCCCCTTTCTCGTGATCGGTTCCAATTCCATACTGATCTATGTGATGAGCTGGACGTTGGAGGGACCGATTCACAACTTCCTGCTGCGTCATTTCGGTCATGGTGTCTTCGAAGTCTTCGGCGTCTCCTATGCGGGTGCACTGATTGGTGCTGCCACGCTTGTGATCATGTTTTCTGTTTTGCTGTGGCTGTAT
The DNA here is from genome assembly GCF_007860175.1 of Rubripirellula reticaptiva. NCBI lineage: Bacteria > Pseudomonadati > Planctomycetota > Planctomycetia > Pirellulales > Pirellulaceae > Rubripirellula > Rubripirellula reticaptiva. The sequence continues at coordinate 1,186,727 of NZ_SJPX01000001.1, forward strand.
CGGAAACGTGTTTTCATCAAAATCTAAGTGCAGTTCAATCGGCAATATTCGCAGTCCTAATGTCCAATCATTTCGATCACTTTCAAACCCAACTCGATGCACTGGATCAAACCAGTCGCCGGCGTCGACTTGTGCCCCGGTCGCCTGTGGGAACAACGTTTGTCGAGGACGGTCGGTCGTTCATCAACTTCGGCAGCAACGATTACCTGGGACTTGCATCACGTGAATTGTCCGGCATCCGTGCCCGTGCTTGTGCCAGCGGAAGCGGCGCTAGCAGTTTGGTATGCGGTTGGACCGCTGATCATCAAAACCTTGCCGACTGCATCGCCAAGCTAGAGTCGACGGAAGCGGCGACGTTGTTTCCAAGCGGGTTTGCAGCCTGCAGCGGCGTCGTCGCGACATTGCCCGGTCCAGGCGATTTGATTCTGAGTGATCAATTCAATCACGCGTCTTTGATCGACGGTTGCCGTTTGTCCGCCGCCGACCGACTGGTTTATCCGCACCGCGATATGGCCACGGTCGAGTCGATTTTGCGACAGAAACGGAATCAGTACGAACGAGTTTGGATCGTGACCGATACGATTTTTAGCATGGACGGGACTGTCGCGCCGCTGCCGGAGCTCTGCGACTTGTGCGACCGTTTTGAGGCGATTCCGATCGTAGACGAGGCTCATGCGACCGGTGTGATGGGAGACGGCGGCAGTGGCATGTGCGAAGCCTTAGGCGTGAAGGGACGTGTCCCGATCCGTATCGGCACGCTCAGCAAAGCAATCGGAAGTCAAGGTGGTTTCGTCGCCGGTCCCCAAGTTGTGATCGACTATCTGGTCAACAAATGTCGATCGCTGATTTACAGCACGTCACTGGCGCCATCGGCCGTGAGATCCGCGCTGGCGGGAATCGATGCCATCAACCATGAACCCCAGCACCGCTCGCGAGTTCGGCAATGGTCGTCGCAATTGCGGGACGCGCTTTCGATCGAGACCTCGGCGATCGAATCGGTCGTTCCCATTGTTCCGATCATCATCGGTACCGACAGGGACACACTGGCCGCTGCCAAATCGTTGGCTAACGCCGGCTTCTACGTGCCCGCCATCCGGCCGCCCACGGTTCCCGAAGGTACCGCCCGGCTCAGGGTTTCGTTGTCGGCCAGTCACACCGAAGCCCAAATCGGTCAACTGATCGAACATCTCGCCTAGGCTGGTGCCTGTCGCGAAGTCGCCGAGTGGCCAGATCGAGAAAAGTTGGTTTCGATACTTTGGGATTTTTTCCCTAACAAACTTGGATCCTGATCGTTTGACTCTCTAGACTCGAAGATTCGGGTCTCGTCTCGATTCTCTTCTCTGAATTTTGGTGGTCGTCATGGCACATGTCACTCGGTCCGTCGTTGCCGGATTGTTGTTCACATTCTTGGGCGGGACTTGGCTTGATACCGTCGTTCAGGCCGAATCGATCGGATGGATCGAACGATTCGCACTCGCCGACGATCGTCAGGCCGCGATCGATACGCTGGTGCCTGGGACCGACGACTATTTCTTCTATCACTGCCTGCACTACCAAACGACTGGCCAGCTTGAAAAAGCCGAAGCCGTGCTTGCCGAGTGGGCTGCCAAGACACCAGGACCCGCCATTGCGGCGATCAACGCAATGGTTGATCGCCAGCGTTTGTTGACATACGAACAGTCGCCGCAGCGAACGATTGACCACTTGGTCAAACGTCTCGGCGTCAAATTTGATTCGGCGCCACCGATAACACGGAACCAGCGTCGCTACGCCAGTGAGCTGAATCCATCAGTGCTGGCAGCCAAGGGGTTGATCCAGCAGGCCATTGCCGAAGGCGGCGAGTTCAAGCCTGCTGCACTGGCATTCTTGGCCGACCGTTTTCTACGTGGCGAGACCGCTGGATACACAATCCCGTTGTCCGTTTTGCTAGGCCAGATCAAGACACCATCGATTCCAAAACTCGGTGAACTTGTCTCGCAAGAACTGACAAGTCGGCGGCTCGCCGATCAGCGATTTGGTGATCTTGCAGCGCACAAGTTATTGACTCTTGAAGAGTTGCGAGCGCTGGCGTTAAAAGTGCCCGGCGTTGCTGATGACGAAGCCATGGTGTCGGCCGTCTTGGTTCGTCTGCGTCCGAGCGCCGACGTCGATCTGTCCTTTCAACCAGAAGCTCGAATTGAGTATCTGACACGCGTCGAAACGTACGTGCGAGATTTGCCGGCTAGTTACAACAGCTTGAAAGCATCAGCGGCGTTTCGTTTGTTGGAGGCGAATTTGACGCGAGGAAAATTTGATCGCGAGCTGTTCTTGCGTTACTTGAAGTTGCCTCGCAATAGCCCATTGGTCGCTTCAAAGTGGAATGACGCTAACCCTCATCCCGCCGACGTGCGCAGTGACTACATGGGAATGGCATTGTTGCCACCTATCGGAAAAGAAGATGATGTTCTGCGAGCTCACTTGGAACACTTTTTGGTCGATGCCGAATCGACCTCAGCCTTTGATGCGTATTTAAAACCGGCTTACCTGCGACAAGTGTTTGCGGAAACAAAGCTGTTGTACGGCGCCGCAGACGAGGCACGTTGGTACAAAATGCTAGCCAGTTCACGCCGCCAATCCCTGCGGGATGCGGTTGAGTTGCGTTTGTCGCCCACCAACCCGATGTTCTTTGACGCCGATGCGCCGACTTCGCTGTCGGTGGACTTGAAGAATGTTGATGAACTGATAGTTCGGATCTACGAAATCAACGTGCCGGCTTATTGTCGTAGCCATGATGGACCGCTGGATACGGATATCGACTTGGACGGTCTGGTCGCGACTCATGAAATAAAGCAAGCGTTCAACCAGCCTGCCGTCCGCCGCCACCGTCAAATAATTGAATTGCCGCAAATCACGGGACGGGGAGTCTGGGTAGTTGACTTAATCGGCAACGGTGTACGCGGTCGAGCCATGATCCGCCGCGGGTCGCTTGACCATGTGGTTACCACGGTCGCCGATGGCATGGCGTTCACGGTCATTGACGAAAATCGCAAGCCGGTCTCCGGTGCAACCGTGTGGATGGGTTCGCAAACATTCAAGGCAGATGCCGATGCTGACGTTGACGCCGAGGGAACCATTCTGGTTCCGCTCGCATCCGCTGATACAACTCGCAAAGTGATCATCAGTGATGGCGTGCTGGCTGAATCGGTGACGCTTTTGCATCCAGCCGAAACCTACGAACTGGATGCCGCGATGCACCTCGATCGGTCGATTTTGCAATCGGGCGGTCGAACCGAATTGCTGATCCGGCCGCGATTGTCGATGACGGGCGTGCTGGTCGCTCCGTCAATGATCGACAAAGCACATGTTTTGATCGAGTCGACCGATCTTGACGGAATCACGTCGACGCAAGAAGTGGAAAAGATTGAACTCACCCAGACTGGCGAATTGGTGGTGCCCTATTCGGTTCCGTCAAGGCTCGCCAGCATCGTTGCCACGCTGTCGGGAATCGTGAATCCGGTCACGGACGCGCAAGCGGTCGCTGTTTCGACATCGCAGACTTGGAACATCGCCGGCATCCGGAAAACACGAAACATCCATGATGCTTTCTTGACTCGTGATGACAACGACTATGTCATTGAAGTGCGTGGCCGTAACGGCGAGATCGTGCCGGGTGCGGTCGTGGGGATTTCGATCAACACGATCTATCGCGATCAGCCAGTTCGGCAAACATTGCAAGCCGGCCCCGACGGCCGAGTCCGATTGGGCGAACTCGATGGTGCTGATCAGATCGAGTTTTCGGTCTCCGGTGGAATCTCGCACACTCACCGTCTGGATGATGTGCAACGGTTTTGGCCAAGCGAAGTTTTCGCCGCCGCAGGAAACCCTATCGAACTTTCGTGGCCTGAATTCTCTGACATACTCGGTCAACCGTCTTCTCGATTCCGTTTGGTGGCGGCGGACGATCGTACGGTTCGCACCGACGAAACGGATCACTTGTCGATTCGCGATGGTTTGCTAACGATCACGAATTTGCCGCCCGGCGATTTCAGTTTGATTGACCGACGAACCAACGAACTGACTGCGATCTCGATTGTTGGCGGTCCGGTCATTGCTGGTGTAGCGGTCGGACAGACACGACATCGATCAACCAACATCACCAAGCCGATTTCCATTGCCAACGTCCAACGTGATGCCGACGGAATCAAAATCAAACTGTCGGGCGAAACCGCACTGGCCCGAGTTCACTTGTATGCCAAGCGTTACTTTGATCAGGCGTCGTCGGGTTCGATGTTGCATCTGCCGCTACCTGATCTGACCGGTCGCAGTGTCAGTCGTATCGGCGCGGGCTATGTTGGTGATTTGCGACTCGGTGACGAGTATCAGTATGTGCTTCGGCGTCGCTATGCGGCTAAGTTCCCAGGCGTAATGTTGCCGCAGCCGGGATTGATTCTGAATCCCTGGGAAACCGACGAAACCCAAAGCCAAAGTCAGTCTGCCGCCGAAGGAGAAGTCTCGCCACCGAGTGCACCGGCGCGGGCGAGTCGCGGGCTCGATAAGGCGAAACGGCAAGCAAGACAGGCGGCGCAGGCTGTTGCGTCGGACTTTGATTTCTTGGCGGATCCCGGCATCGTGGTCGCCAATTTGCGACCGGACGCCGATGGTCTGGTAACGATCCCTGCCGACGTGATCGACGGGATGCCGATTTTACGAATCGTTGTCTGCGATCCCGTAACCGTGATTCAAACGACGGTGACGGGGCAGCTGGTGGATGCCGAGACTCGTGATTTGCGTTTGGCAAAAACGTTGGACTTGGGGACAGACTACTCGATGGAGCAATCAGTGTTGGTGGCGTCGCCTGACTCGCCGATCGACCTGCAGAGCCTCGGCAGTGCTCAGGTTCAAACCATTGGTTCGGTCGCGTCATTGCTGAATCTCTACAAGACGTTGGTATCGGATTCGCGTCTGGAAGATTTCGATGTACTTGGTCATTGGTCCGATTTGGACGAGGCGGCCAAGTTGGATGCGTATTCGCGATTGGCTAGTCACGAACTGCACGTGTTTTTGTGGGTGCATGACCGCACGTTTTTCGACGATGTCATCGCACCGTACTTAACCAACAAGAAGGAAAAGCAATTTGTCGATCACTGGTTGCTCGGCAATGACTTGTCCGGTTTCACCAACATGTGGCAATACAATCGGCTAAACGCTGCCGAGCGGGCAATGCTGGCGATGAGAGTTCCCGACATTCGCGAAGTCGTGCAACGGGAACTGCGCGAGCGAGTGGCGATTCAAGATGTCGACGTCGCGGCGGTTCGGTTCGGTATCGAAACGGCGCTCCAGCAAAAGTTGATGGAGTCGAGATCTGACATGGAAGTATCGGACAGCATGTTGGGCGTGGAGATGGATATGGCCATGGGAGAACCCTTTGGCGGTTCCGTAAACGGCGGAATGGGTGGCGGAGGTGCTGCCGATCCGTTCGGTCCGAATGAGTTTGCATTCGGCGGTGGTCAGATACAGCTTCGCGCAAATGCGGCGAAGTCTCTTGGTCGCAATGTCCCGGGTTTGCCGGACGCAAATCAGTGGGCGGCACTTAGCCGTCGGCGATTGGGACGATCATCAACCGTTTTCTTCCGCGAACTCGATTCGACACGGCAATGGGCCGAAAGTCACTGGGACCGAGTGCGGACCGTATCGGGGCCAGCCTCGGAATCATTGATTGACGCGAATGGCTTTTGGTCCGATTTAGCGTCGGGATCGGCAGAGAAGATTTCCGTTTCGGCCGACCTGCTGCGTCCCAGTGATTCGCGGCATGCTGCCCTGATGGGACTCGCTTTTTGCGGGCTGCCAATCACGGCCGGTGAAATCGATCTGCCCTCGGCACCCGACACGTGGTTCAAACCTGCGCACGGTGTTGCGGTGGTGACCAAGCGGCTTCAACGACTCAGTGCGAATGGCCAACCGAATTCGATCATGATCGGAGGACGTTTTACTCGTGTCGACGATTCTGATGCTGCGGAAGTCACCGAATTCGTCGCTGGTGTGGTCTATCGTGGGCAAGCGGTGTTATCGAATCCGACGCCCCAACAGCAGTCGTTCAATGTGCTGTGGCAGATTCCTGCTGGCAGCATTCCCGTGACCGGCACCAAGACGCTTGATAGCCGTGTCGTCACGTTAAAGCCGTTCGCCGTGGACGCGATCAGCTACGAATTTTACTTTCCCGTCGCGGGCAAGTTTGCCCACTATCCGGCAACAGCCGCAGACGGGGAAACGTTAGTGGCCAAAACGGAACTGAAGACATTTGATGTTTTGGACGAAGCGACTTCGGGCGACACGAACAACTGGAATGCCATTGCTCGCGACGGATCGGCGGACAAGATAGCCACGTTCTTAAGGGATGCCAATGTCCGTAAAATTGATTGGTCGTTAGTCACACACCGGATGTCTGACCCATTGGTCTATCGCGCGATCACCGACTCGCTGGTTGCGAACCGATTGATGGTCGACGAACTTTGGGCGTTTTCGCTGAAACACAATGACGAAGCCGGCATCCAAACGTTTTTGTCGATGCAAGATGGTTTGTCCCGTGATGTTGGTCCGGTGCTCGACAGTTCGCTACTGTCGGTGGATCCAATTGAACGTCGCCGTCACGAGATCCTCGAGTATTCGCCGCTAGTTCGTGCGCGCATTCATCGGCTGGGCGAATCGGATGAAATTTTGGATCCAACATTCTTGGCTCAATACCGCGAATTCTTAAATACAGTCGCCTACGCTCGCGAAATCTCGCCCGAGCAACGACTGACGCTAGCGTATTACCTTCTGATCCAGAACCGCATCGCCGAATCGATCGCGGAATTCGACAAAGTTGATCGAACGACCGTGGCGACCAAGTTGCAATACGATTACATGGACGCGTACTTGGCGATGCATCGCGGCGAACACGCACGTGCTGAAAAGATCGCTGTTGCTAACGCAGGTCATCTGATTCCCCGCTGGGCCGCTCGGTTTAGAGAACTGCAATCACAGCTCGATCAGGTTCATGGTTGGGACACCGCGAACGAGGTCGTTTCAAAGGATGCTTTCGACGCTGGCGACAAAGTGATCGCCGAAGGCAGTGGCGACTTGGCCATGATCGATCGACAAACTCGTCAAGCGGTGGCGTCGGACGAAATGCCAGAATTAATCGTGCGGGTCGATGGTGGCTCGGTCCGGATCGATCATCGACGAACCCGATCGGCGACGTTGAATCTGTACGGCGTCGACTTGGAATTGTTGTTCAGCAAGGCACCCTTCGTTCGCGACGACTTGGCCAAGATGGCGATGGTACGACCGCTGCGAAGCGAGTCGATCGATTTCAAGGATACCAACGGAGTTGCCAATGTTGACTTGGATGAAGGCATGCGGCGTCAAACACTCTTGGTCGAAGTGGTTTCCGGAGTGTCACGTTCGACCGCGCTATCGTACGGAGGAAACCTAACGACGTACGTTTCTGAAGCGATGGGGCAATTGCAAGTGACCGACTCGCGAAACGGACGCCCAATCGGAACGACCTACGTCAAGGTTTACGCGAAGTATGCCGACGGATCGGTTCGCTTTTACAAGGACGGATACAGCGACGCACGAGGACGTTTCGACTATGCCAGTCTGAGTGCAGCGGATGCAAAGGGAGCAACAAGATTCGCGATCTTGGTGCTAAGCGACGAGCAAGGGGCAACGCTGCACGACGTAGCACCACCAAGAAAGTAGATCGGCTAATGCTGCGAGTCCGTCGCCGTTCCGACCGAGATCCCTCAAGCGAACCGCAAATAGTGTCAAATTGCGAAAATCAAAAACTTCCGAAAAATCGCGGCGCATTTTTGTTGACGGGGGGGGGGGGCTGTCCCGCTAAGTTGCGGTGAGAGCGTGGCAGCAACCGAAAGTTTCTCGAACGCGGCTGGAATGAAACGTATAACCAGCGGCATTCTGAAAGCGGTTGTATTTTCGTTTGGGACCAAACAGAAATTGATTGAAGGTGCTGAACTCGGTTGAGCATTCTTCAAACAGATGAGTGAATGATCCGAAATTTCAAGACTGGATGTTTCTCCCGATCACTAAAAAGGACTGACTTGTGAAAACAGTAGTCGTCAAAAGTCGCCATCCCAGAAAAGTCGCGACGCTAAGCAACGTCGCGCCGACTGGGAGCTTGTTGACCCAAAATATCCTTTCGGTTTCACTTGCACTGCTCAGCGTCGCCATCGCAGCAGGAATAACGCGTGGAGACGGAGAAGAAACAGGTTCGCATCTCAATAACGAAAGCGACCAGACTGAACAAAGGCTGGCGTTGTGTGACGGAAGGAGCATCGTTTCGCTAGGGGTCGCAAGACCGGGCGATAAGCTTTCTGCCGCGATTAGGCTCAATAACGAAAAAGAATCTACGCAAAGAATTACCGGAGCGACAGTTTCATGCGGCTGCTTGAAGGTCGTTCCGGGGCGTCGCGTGGTCCTTGCGAGATCGTCAACCTTGCTAAAAGTTTACACAGAAGCTGGTAAGCGAACAGGTAGGCATGAGCAGACGGTAACACTAAACGGGGTTGATGACCGCAAAGAGAGTTTCGTTAAACAAATTGTTTTCTATTATGACATCGTTGGTGACTTTCAGCTTTCCGTTCCTTCAAATCGATGGATGATTGATCGCTCTTCTTCGCAGGCCCCAACACTTGAATTTGTGCTTCGCGGATTTCGTGAGACGGATTTGAAACGAGTTGATGTGGATGTCAACGGTGTCGAGGTTCAAGTCAGTCGTACGTCGGTCGCTCCACGAGGAGATGAGTCGAGTCGAGAGGTTTGCGTAGCGACTCTGGTCGATCCGTCATCAATTGTCAGCCCGCTCGCAATTACTGTTTCGGCATCGTACCTAGCCGAAGGCCACGTAACTGAATCAAGTATGTCGGAGCGAATTGTACTAATAAACAAACCTAGCGTAACAATTTACCCAAAGTCTCCAAGGATTGAGGACGGGAATGTAGTGGTTTTTGCGAGACTATTGAGTGACCCCGTTGAAGGTGTGAGGTTTCGGCTTAGGCAACGAAATGCGGTCGCACTCATTGGAACCTACAAGAAACTTGGACCGCGATTCTATCAAGTTGATTTTGGCAAGTGATTTCGTCTGATGACAGATTGGATAGTGTGCTCTTAGTCAATGTTGATAGCAATGTGCATTCGATTCCCGTTCAACTCCTTCAGTAAGCAATGCAATGAAATACCACATTAGTTGTCGAGCCGGATCTTTTTGGATAATGACTGTCATCTTCTTGGCCTGCGTTGGGGAAGTTACGGTAGCGAGCGCAGAAGATGGGATTCTGAAATCCAAGCCTGGGTTCGGAGCCTTGGTTGTGGAAGCCATGGCTGCTCGTGCATCAGTTGTAGCTGGAGAATTCGAATACAGGATCGACAGTATTAAGGGCCGTGGGGATGATATCGAGTGGACCCAGGAAGGCGTGTATGGATTCGATGAACGATCGGATCGATCTATTCACGCATTCAAGCGTGTTCGAACGGAGCATGCGGTTGATCAAAATCCTTCAAACGCTAACGTCGGGGGCGGAATCATCTCTCAAACGGAGAACGGATTGCAGGTCACGGGAGGCGGCGTTTTTTCGCCGGATGTTTCTTTCTTGTTTCCGCCTGAAAGTCGAGTCGGGTTTGCAAAGTTACTGGAAACACGTCGTAACTATCCCTACCTAACACCATTCAATTTTCGATCATTTGGATTCGCGTTCTACGGAGATCTGTTGAAGAATTCGCCTTTTGATAAGGTAATTGCCTATTACCTCGCCGTTGACGATTCGACAGTGCCGGAAGTTCAAGCAAGCGATTTGCCAACGGAGTTGTTACCTGCTATCAGTGATGCCAGATACTTTGACTATGGAAATGTATTTTAGCGGTTGAAAGCGATCAAGACTATTGGGTTACAAGATCACGGTTCGCCACGCCAAAATACAAAAAATTGACGAACGGGCAACGTGAAAAAACTGGCGAGCAATTGCACAGTGATTGCGTCGTTAAATTGACACAGGTAGATGGTTACTGGGTTCCGAAACGCACGGTTTATACACATCGGAGCGGCAAGCTAGTAATCGATCTGACCTGGGCGTCGGTGAACTCAGATGACATTGATTTTTTGTCGACGGCGTTGTTGGTCGCATTAATAAGCCATTGCGTTAGTTTGGGTCTAAACACGAGGGTGTTGTTATGAAGTCTTGAGTCGTTGCGGCTGCTTTTGTTCTGCCATTCTTAATGCCGCAGATTTGGTCAATCGCAGATGAAGAGTGTTTTGACCTTGGTGGTCCAAACGATTGCGTCAGTGAATACAGTGTCGATGAATCCGAAACATGTGTCGCGGAATCGTGTACACCTAACTTTCAAACCGACGGTGCGGGCGTACCAATAGTTTTGAACGGCTGGGTTCAAGTTGATTCTTACGATTGTCCTGCGAATACGAAGGAATTTGTTGTGCAGTCGGGATCGTTTTCATCGTGTGATGAAGGTACTGGGACGGGTGAGTATGCAGAAAGAGCTGATGCCACCGATGTTTATTGTGTCAAGACAAAGTTTTGCGCAGCGACCTGCAATGTTACGGCTGAAACGATAACTGTCCATGGTGGTGAGTTGAGGATCGCTTACTGCAAGAGTGGTGGTGGCCCGAGTTCCCAATGCGCTAACGGGGATCACGAAGGCTGCATCGTTTCAAGCCAAGAATGCGTTGGCGAATGTCCTGACGAACCAGAAGAACCGTGAGAAGCACCACGAAGCGTGCCCAGGTTGCTGAACGTGGGACGGGGATTGGTTTGATCTGCGTGCAGCAGTTTCTGGTTTCGGGCTTTTTTGTGGGCGACTTGCTGGACGTAGGGTGTGTCAACGAATTGCGCCTCCCTACTTTCGTCTTCAAGACTCTGCGTTTCAACGTTCTTTACGCAGTGTATGCCGAGAAACGGAGAGGGAAGGTGAGCAACAACTCAGGTTTCCAATTTGGCGACCGCGACTAGAGCATTCTGGTCACGTGAAGTGTCGGCCCGGCCTAAGTCCACTGCCGCAGCCACTTTTCGAGGGTCAGCAAATTCCACAATCGGTAGCCGTGGTTTTGCTCGTTCGTTTCGTGCGAGCGGACCAGTTCGGCGACGGCTTCTTTGCGGAAAATCGGTGCGATCTTGGCATCGTCGGCTAGTAGTGTGTCGTGAACCATTGGTTTCAATTCGTTTCGGAACCAGGCACCGATCGGGATGCCAAATCCCATCTTCTTCCGTGTGAAGATCGATGGCGGGATCATCGATCCGAACGTGTCCTGCAGAATCAACTTTCCGCGTCGCCCGCGGAACTTCATGTCGACGGGCAACGATGCGGCGAATTCAACAATCCGGTAATCCAGTAACGGTTGACGAACTTCCAAACCGTGTGCCATCGATGCGATGTCGACTTTCGTACAGAGATCGCATGGCAAGTACGACAGAATGTCCGACGTGCTCGCTCGCGTGACGACATCACGTCCTTCACTTCGTGCCCACACCGAATCTAGAAAGTCGAACGGATCGGATTCAGGCAGGGATGCCACGAACTCGTCCGTGTACATCGACGCGCGAAGCGATTCCGGGAAGATCTGCAGCCAATTCAAGTAGCGTCGCGCAGTTGGTTGACCAAGTGCTTCAAGGAACCGTTTGCCACGCCGCACGATCGATCGACGCTTGTTTGAGTCGGGCAACCGCCGGATCAAACCGATGCCGGGAATCCTTTGAATCGGAAATAACCGTTGCAGTTTTTGGCTCAACCATAACGCTTGATACCGTTCATAACCGGCGAACAGTTCGTCGCCACCGTCGCCTGACAACGCCACAGTGACTTCGCGTTTGGTCAGTTCCGAAAGATACCAGGTGGGAACCGCCGATGAGTCGCCAAACGGTTCGTCGTAATGCCACACCAACTTGTCGATCACATCAACGCCACTGGGCGTTACTTCGAATCGCGTGTGTTTGGTGCCCAGGTGCTTGGCAACTTGTGCGGCATAGACCGTTTCATCGAAATCGGCGATCGGAAAACCGATACTGAATGTGTTGACTGGGTTTGGCGATTGAGACTGTGCGATGGCAGTGATCAAGGACGAATCAATACCACCGGACAAAAATGACCCGAGCGGAACATCTGCTTGTAGTCGTAGCTTTACCGAATCACTGAGCAGTTCGCGGAGTCGTTCTTGAGCCTCGGCGGGGCGGATTGGACGCTCGACTGATGGGTCAAAATTCCAGTATCGATGGACGGACAGCTCGCCATTTTCGTAAATGGCATAGTGACCAGGTTCTAACTTTCGAACTCCTTTCCAGATCGTGCCGGGATGAGGAATGTATTGATAGGTTAGGAACTCATCGATGGCGGCAGGGTCGATCTCGGTACAGACACCGGGTACCGCAGCCAAGCATTTCAGTTCGCTACCGAAAACCAGTCGATCATCTTTGACGGCATAGTACAGCGGCTTTTGTCCGATGCGATCGCGTGCTAAGACCATGCGGTTGCGTCGGGCATCCCAAATCGCGATCGCGAACATCCCGTTAAGCTGATCAAAGCAGTCGGTGCCAAGGTCTTCATACAAGTGGACGATCGACTCGCCGTCGCCGTGAGTCGCGAACGTGTGTCCGGTGCCTTCGAGACGTCGCCGCAAGGTTTGGAAGTTGTAGATCTCGCCATTGAAAACCAATCGGACGGTACCGTCTTCGTTGGAAAGCGGTTGCCGAGCACCTTCGAGGTCAATGATGCTGAGACGGCGGAATCCCAAGCCGACCCCGATTCGATTGCCGTAGGCGTCACGGTGATCGGGGTTCATCCAGATCTGTGAATCGTTGGGACCACGGTGCGCGATCGTGTCGGTCATCTTTTTCAGATGATCAGGCGTGATCGCAGAGCGATCGTCACGCCAAACCGAGCCAGTGATTCCGCACATTGAGTATTTCCAAGCTTGCCACGTTGCGTAAACCAGGACCTACGCCTGGCGAGATCCATTGCCAGGATAATTCCTGATCGTAGGGTCTGGTAATGTCTAGCCGGCTGGTAGAGCGGGTGAATGCGTATGCCGTTTCACCATCACCACTTCGCAGTTGCCAGATCGGAAGATGACGTCATCCATGAAGCTGGTCAACAACATCAGGCCACGACACTGTTCCAGCTCGAAAGATTCCGGTGTTCCCGGTGCCGGGGTCATGCGTGTCACTCGGCCGCGTCCGCTTTGTGAGACTTGGATACGAGTGTCGTCCGTGCCGACTGAAAATTTTAGTTCA